>NZ_JAODTZ010000004.1 GCF_025399795.1 Streptomyces rhizosphaerihabitans
TGCGGGACGGCTGTTCGGCTCTGCTCATGGGTGGAGAACCCCCAGGTGTCCGGAACGGGCGGGCCCAATGCTCTGTCGTGCGCCAACTATGTACGCCGGGGGCCGACTTCTGCCAGCACTTCGGCCCGTGCCACGCCTACCAATATTGGTCGGGACCACTGGCATGACCTGGGACGCCTCGGCCCCGGCGGATGCCGGGGCCGAGGCGGACGGAAGATCAGACCAGGTCCATGGCGGCGACCTCGTCGGGGCGGCCGTAGCTGACGGGGCCCTGGAAACGGCGGCGCGCCGTGGCGAACCACCACACCGTCGCGACGATCAGCACCACGGCCAGGGCGATTCCGGCGTAGTTGAAGTTGTCCCCGGTGATCGGGGAGAACTGGGGCAGCATGAAGAGCACACTGCTGGCGAGGATCCAGGTCACGGCCACCCAGCCCACGGGCTTGCTCCAGCGGCCCAGGTTCCAGGGGCCGGGCTGGAACTCGTCGCCGAGCCGCAGCCGCAGGAAGATCGGCACGGCGTAGGCCAGGAAGAGTCCGACGACGTTGACGCTGACGATGGCGGTGAAGGCGGTGTGCGACCACCAGGCCGGCAGGACGAGGGCCAGCGAGCAGGCGACGGCCAGCCAGACGGCCTTGACGGGCGTACGGGTGCGCGGCGAGACGGAGTGCCACCAGCGGGAGCCCGGCATCGCGCCGTCCCGGGAGAAGGCGAAGATCTGCCGGGTGTTGCTGGTCAGGTTGGCCAGACCGCAGAAGAGCATGGACCCGATCACGATGAGCAGAATGAACTTCGCCATGCCCATGCCAAGCCCGTCGATGAGAATCTGCACGGGCGGCGCCGAGGAGCCGGCGACCTGGTCATAATCATGAATGCTGTACACAAGGGCGAGCATCAGGATGAGCCCAGTGATCGCCGAATAGCCGATCGAACGAGTGATCCCCTTCGGCGCGTTGACCGTGGCCCGCACCGTTTCCTCGGACATGTGGAAGCTGCCGTCGAAGCCGGTGAAGGTCCAGCTGGTGACCAGCAGACCGAGCATCCCTCCGTAAATCCCGTTCGTGAAACCGGTGTTGTTCGCGAAATGCGTGACGAACGAAGGCGACTGGTGGTCGTCGGGCATCACGATGAGTGTGCTCACGATCACTACGAGCCCGATCAGCAGCCACCACACGGAGATCCGGTTGAGCAGGGCGACCAGCTGGACGGTGTAGGTATTGGCCAAACCCTGGAGCACGATGATGAGCGCCGTGATCAGGACCGTCTGCTCGGCGGTCGGTTCGTACGAGTGCCACTGCAGGGCGACGAACGCCTGGATGAAGGTGGCGGCCGCGTATCCGGTGGCGGCCGTGCCGCCCACCTGACCCACGAAATTCAGCCACCCCGTGTACCAGGACCAGGCACCCTTGTGCCGCTTGGCGAGCTTACCGGCGGAGAAATAGAGCGCCCCGCTGGTCGGATAGGCGGAGGCGACTTCCGCCATCGCGGCGCCAATGAAGAGCACCATCACGGAGACGCCGATCCAGCCGAACACGAGAATGCGCGGACCACCGGCATTCAATCCGAATCCGAAGGACGAGAAAATACCCGAAATGATGTTGATGATCGTGAAGGAGATCGCGAAATTGTCGAACGCCTGGAATCGGCGGGTGAGTTTTCGCGGATACCCCATCGCGTGAAGCGTCGCGTCGTCGTCGAAGGCGACGGAATCCTTTCCGGCGCCGGTTCTCTCGCGTGGGGCCGATATCCGTTCTGACACAACTGACCTTTCTCTCGGGGTGGTTCAGGACCTCAGGGAGGGCGGCCGGTCAGCCGGCCCCCGGCACGGGAAGGCCGCAGGCGCGGCGGGCGCGGGATAGCTGTTCCTCGGGTTCGCCGAAGACGCTCCACGGCATGCGGCAGGCGTACGGCCCCATGGCCATCAGGACCGCGCGCGCCTCGAACTCGCGCTGCGCCATGAACAGCGCGTGCGCCAGATACGCCAGGTCGAGCACGGGCGTGAAGCGGTACCCGGACGCCGCCGGCAGCCAGTTCTGATAGATCGCGAGCGCTGTGGAGCGCCACTGCGGCTGCTCCCAGGTGCGGTCGACCAGCAGTTGCGTGGGGTTGTAGCTCTCCACCAGGGCCACCAGCGGCAGCAGCCGCAGCGCCGAGGTGGCGGGGGCGCGCTGGCTCAGGAAGGCGGCGACGTCCCAGGCGGCGTTCACGGAGCCGCCGTACCGCGTGAAGAAGAACGCCAGGAACCGGTGATGACCCTCGCGGTTCCACGGGTCGAGGCGGAGGATGTGCGAGAACAGGCGCCAGGGGCCGGGCGGCTGGGTCAGCAGCCCCTGCGGGGCGGGGTCACGCAGGTCGTGCAGCCGGGCCATGGACAGCCGGGCGACCCAGGGCGTGGGATCGGTCCGGTCCATCACCGCGGCCCGGTCGCAGGCGGTCAGCGCTATGCGTTCCAGGGCCTCGGCCCGGTCGTCCTTGGCGTCGGCCGCTCGTAACGCCCGCAGCACGGCCACGCGGGCCCACATCAGCGCGGCCTCGGGGGTCTGCTCCTCGGCCAGCCAGCGTTCGGCCAGGTCGGAGTCGGCGGCCTCGGAGGCGAGGACCAGGGAGCGATGGGCCCGTAATCCGAAGTCCGCGCCGGTCTCCGACAGGGCTTCGTCGGCGCTCAGATAGCGGCCGGCCCGGACATCCATGCAGACGCTCGCGAGTCTGCGGTCGTCGGCCGCCGGATGCCACACATACTGCCCCTCGAATAAGCCCGCGGCCATCTTCCCCTGTCCATCCCCGTACGACGCCTCGCCGTTGCGCAACAGGAACCCTACTCAGCATCCCGGAGTACCGGAACGCCCTATCTGAAATACCTGGTTCCGCAGGGTCGGGAATTTTTGGAGCAGGCCGTCGACCGTCTTGAGGATTGTTCAATGAATGGTTCAATGCGGCACTACCCTGAGCCCATGGATCCGCTGTGAACGGCGCCTCGATAGAATGTTCCCCAGGACTATGCCCACCTCGCACCTCACCCCGGGAAATCCCATTCACGACCTCGCCTCGCGGCTGCGCCGGCTGCCGCCGTCCTGCGGTCCCGTCCGTCTGATCGGCGTGGACGGCCACGCGGGCTCCGGGAAGACCACGTTCGCCGGGGGGCTGGCGACGGCTCTGGGCGGCGCACCCGTACTGCACCTCGACGACATCGCCACCCACGAGGAGCTCTTCGGCTGGACCGGGCGCCTGCTGAGCCGGGTGATCGAGCCGTTCGGGCGCGGCGAGCCGGCGCGCTACGCCCCGTACGACTGGACCGCCCGGGAGTTCGGACCGGTCCGTGAGCTGCCGGCCGCGCCCGTGGTCCTGCTCGAGGGCGTCGGCGCGGGACGCCGCGCGCTGCGCCCGTGGCTCGCGCGACTGCTGTGGATGGAGTTGCCGCACGAGGAGGCCTGGGCGCGGGGGCGGCGACGGGACGGTGAGGCGCAGAGCGCCTTCTGGGCCGAGTGGGTCCGCGCCGAGCGTCGGCACTTCACCGAGGACCCCACGCGGCCGTTCGCGGACCATGTGGTGCGGCAGCGTCCTGAGGGATACGAGGTGCTGCCGGGGCCTGTTGAGACGTCTGGACCGGACCTATTCATCACTCACCGTGATGGACCATCCGCAGCCTGCTGAAGTCGCGAAGAGCCACTCCAGAGAAGTTGCCTCAGTGCCCCAACTCTGCTTGACCAGGGGGTCGTACAGGTCTTACGTTCTGAAGGAGCGGCCTTCGGGAGCCGCCCCGCAGTCGCGAAGCCCCCGGTTGTTCCCCCGTGATCGGGGGCTTCGTTCTGCCCACATCCTCTCTTTCCGGACGCCACCCGGCGTGATTCGCTCACCCTGGGTCACCGCCCTCAGTGCGCCCCATCTGCTCCCACCTCGTGGAACGGGGTGTGCGGCACCCTTCGGCAGGCCCATGAACCGCAGGTACGATGCCTCTCGGTGCGACCTTCGGACGGCTGCTCTGCCGCACCGCTTCAACTCCCGTCCGCGGCACAGTCGTTCGACCAGAGCTGCCGACGGGCACCGGCCCGGCGGCAAGGGGGGTGTCCTGATCCGCGAGGCACTCCCCGACCATCGGGGGCACGGTTTGTGGGGGACGTGATGGACTTCGGCACGCAGGGCCCCGAGGCCCCGGCCGACCTCGCCTGGCTGCGAGGTGTGGACGCCTACACGATGGGCGCCTACCCGCAGGCGGAGGAGGAGTTCCGCGCCGCGGTCCGGATGGACCCCGGTATGGCGGACGGCTGGCTCGGACTGCACGCGCTACGGGTGGACACGACGACCGCGCTGCTGCGGATGTTCCGGCACCGGGACCGCTTCGGCGAACAGCGCTCCCGCCACCGGCGCACCCTCAACTCCTGGTACTGGCTGGGCTGGTGGGTCCAGCCGGTGCTGGAGAGTCCGCGCGACCTGCTGCTCGCGCACGCCTCGCACTGGCTCGACGGACGTCATGTCCCCGAACTGGACCGGGCGTTGGCCGGCCTGCCGCCGGTCGACGCGGACCACCAGGTGCGGTTCCTGCACGCGTGCCGCGCCTATCTGGTCAAGGACTGGGATCAGTTGGTGCGGCACACCGATCCGCTGATCAACGACCCCATGCTCGGCATAGAGGCCGGCCTGTTCGGCGGCATGGCGCGGGTCCGGCTGGAGATGTACGGACAGGCCGAGCCACTGCTGTCGTCCGCCCTGATGCGCTGCCGCAGCGAGCAGCCGCAGCGCAAGGAACTGCGGTACTGGCTGGCCCGCGCCCACGAGGGCACCGGACGCTCCGCCGCCGCGCTGCCCCTGTACCGGGCGGTGCACCGGGTCGACCCCTCCTTCATGGACACCTCTGCGCGCCTCGCGGCCATTTCCGAGGGTGACGGGTACGACGACGCCGCGGCCGATCTCGCGGCGATCACCCTCGCCGGGATCGGGCAGGACGTGCTGGAGGGCCCGGACGGCATGGATCCGCTGTTCGGCTCCGAGGGGCGCGACCTGAGGCTCCCGGAGCCCGATCCTTCGCCGCCCGGCGCCCTGCCGGTCCAGGCCGACGGCTTCCGGGAGAAGGCGGTGATCCCGGTGCAGCCGATGCCCGCGGGACCGACCGACCCCGCCTTACTCGAGGAGGCGCTCGCCGAACTGGAGCGCATGGTGGGCCTGGAGCCCGTGAAACGACAGGTCAAGGCGCTGTCGGCACAGTTGAACATGGCCAGGCTGCGCACCGGGCAGGGCCTGCCGGTGCAGCCGCCGAAACGGCACTTCGTCTTTTCCGGCCCCTCCGGTACCGGCAAGACCACAGTGGCCCGCATTCTCGGCCGGGTCTTCTACGCACTCGGGCTGCTCGGCGGCGACCATCTGGTCGAGGCCCAGCGAGCCGATCTGGTCGGCGAGTACCTCGGCCAGACCGCCGTGAAGGCCAACGAGCTGATCGACTCGGCCATCGGAGGCGTCCTGTTCGTGGACGAGGCGTACTCCCTGTCCAACTCCGGCTACGGCAAGGGCGACGCGTACGGCGACGAAGCCCTCCAGGTCCTGCTGAAGCGGGCCGAGGACAACCGCGACCACCTGGTGGTCATCCTCGCCGGCTACCCCGAGGGCATGGACCGCCTGCTCGCCGCCAACCCCGGTCTCTCCTCGCGCTTCACCAGCCGCGTGGACTTCCCCTCCTACCGCCCCCTCGAACTGACCTCCATCGGTGAGGTGCTGGCCGCCGAGAACGGCGACATCTGGGACGAGGAGGCGCTGGACGAACTGCGCTCGATCGCCGGACACGTCGTCGACCAGGGCTGGATCGACGAACTCGGCAACGGCCGCTTCCTGCGCACCCTGTACGAGAAGAGCTGCGCGTACCGCGATCTGCGGCTGTCGGGATACCCCGGCACACCCTCGCGCGACGACCTGTCGACGTTGCGGCTGCCGGACCTCATGCAGGCCTACGGGGAGGTCCTGTCGGGACGCGGACCGCAGGATCCGTCCGCGATGTGAGAAGGCCCCGGTCCCACCGGAAACCGTACGACCGCCACACGGTCGCACGGCCGCCGGGAAGCCGGGGCCCACGCGCACGATCAGCTCGCCAGCGCCTCCTCGGGGGCCTGGCTGGGGCGCGGCTCCGCGACCCGCGCCGGCGCCGGCGCGACATTGCGGTGCGCCGGGTCGCGTACCTCCCCGACCAGCAGTTCCAGCACGTCCTCAAGCGTCACGAGGCCGAGGACCTTGCCGGAGGCGTCGGCGACCTGGGCCAGGTGGGTGGCGGCGCGGCGCATCACGGTGAGGGCGTCGTCCAGGGGGAGTTCGGACCGCAGGGTGGTCATCGGGCGCCACATCTGCTGCGGGACCGCACGCTCGGACTCCTCCAGGTCGAGAACGTCCTTCACATGCAGATAGCAGCCCATGAAGGCGCCGTTCTCCGCGACCACCGGGAACCGGGAGTACCCGGTACGCGCGGTGAGCGCGACGACCTGACCCGGGGTGACCGAGGGGTCCACGGTGACCAGCGAGCCGCTGTCGAGCAGGACGTCGGTGACCGGGCGGGAGCCGAGCTCCAGGGCGTCCTCGAGGCGCTCCTGCTCCTCGGGGTCGAGAAGGCCCGCCTGTCCGGAGTCCTCGACCAGCCGGTTGAGCTGCTCGCTGGTGAAGACCGCTTCGACCTCGTCCCTGGGCTCGACCCTGAACAGCTTGAGGATCAGCCGCGCGCAGGCGCCGAGGCCCACCGTGACGGGCCGGCACACCCGCGCGAAGGCGACCAGTCCGGGACTGAGCCACAGGGCCGTCTTCTCGGGCGCGGCCATCGCCAGGTTCTTCGGGACCATCTCGCCGATGACGAGGTGGAAGAAGACGACGAGGGCGAGCGCGATCACATAGCCGAGGGGGTGGATCACCGAGTCCGGCAGCCGGACCGCCGCGAAGAGCGGCTCCAGCAGACGGGCGACGGTGGGCTCGGCGACCGCGCCGAGCGTCAGCGAGCACATGGTGATGCCGAACTGTGCCGCCGCCATCATCTGCGGGAGGCGCTCCAGGCCGTACAGCACCTGCCGGGAGCGTGCGGTGCCCAGCGGTTCGATCTGGCTGCGCCGTACGGACACGAGCGCGAACTCGGCGCCGACGAAGAAGCCGTTGGCGAGCACCAGCAGGCCCGCGAACAGGAGTTGGAGCATGCTCATCGGACGGCCTCCGGGGCGAGCACGGTCCGCACCAGGCGGACGCGTTCGGCACGGTAGTGCCCGACCTGCCGCACCACGAGGCGCCAGCCCGGGAGCTCGGCCTTGTCGCCGGGGGCCGGGATCCTGCCGAGCAGGTCGGCGACGAGGCCGGCCACGGTCTCGTACGGTCCCTCGGGCACGTCGAGGCCTATGCGCTGCAGGATGTCCACACGGCAACTGCCGTCGGCGTCCCAGGCCGGCCTGCCGTCCTCGGGAGGAGCGGCCGCGAGCTCGGGCGGTTCGCCCAGCACGTCGTCGTGCTCGTCGCGGACCTCGCCGACGAGTTCCTCGACGATGTCCTCCAGCGTGACGACGCCGGCCGTGCCGCCGTACTCGTCGACGACGACGGCGATCGGCTGCTCACTGCGCAGCCGCTCCAGGAGGGGCTGCACGGGCAGCGTCTCCGGGACGAGCAGCGGGATCTGGGCGATCCGGCCGACGGGGGTGCGCAGCCGGTCGCGCGAGGGGATCGCGAGGGCGTCCTTGAGGTGCACCATGCCGACGATCTCGTCGATCCGCTCCCGGTAGACGGGGAAGCGGGACAGACCGGTGGCACGGGTGAGGTTGACCACGTCCTCGGCGGTGGCCGACGACTGGAGGGCACTGACCTTCACCCGGGGCGTCATGACGTGCTGCGCGGTGAGGTCGGCGAGCGACATGGTGCGGACGAAGAGGTCCGCGGTGTCCTGCTCCAGGGCGCCGGCCCGGGCCGAGTGGCGGGCGAGGGAGACGAGTTCGCCGGGGGTGCGGGCGGAGGCCAGCTCCTCGGCGGGTTCCACGCCCAGGGCCCGGACGAGCCGGTTGGCGACCGTGTTGAGCGCGGCGATCACCGGCCGGAAGAGACGGGAGAAGACGTGCTGCGGGCCGGCGACGAAACGGGCCACCTGGAGCGGCTTGGACACCGCCCAGTTCTTGGGCACGAGTTCACCGATCACCATCTGCACGGCTGAGGCCAGCAGCATGCCGGTCACCACGGCGAAGCCGGGCACCGCGCCCTCGGGCAGTCCGACCGCCCTGAACGGGCCGTCCAGCAGCTGGGCGAGCGCCGGTTCGGCGAGCATGCCGACGACCAGGGAAGTGATGGTGATGCCGAGCTGGGTGCCGGAGAGCTGGAAGGACAGCTCCTTGAGCGACTCCACGACCGTACCGGCGCGCTTGTCGCCGTCGGCGGCGGCCTTCTCGGCGTCGGGGCGCTCGACCGTGACGAGGCCGAACTCCGCGGCCACGAAGAAGCCGTTGGCGAGAATCAGCAGGAACGCCGCGCCAAGGAGCAACAGGGGGATGGTCATGCCGCCGCCTTGCTATGTCGGAAGGGGGCGGCGCAGGTACTACAGGACGATCCGTCCATCGCTGGAGGGAATCACTCCTCGGGTAGCAGGGGGCCTCTGAGGGCTGGAGCACATCGGAGGCGGAGGCGCGATGAAAAACGCCTCCGCCAACAGATTAATCAAGACATGGGCCCTCAGGGCAGAGTGAAAGACCGAGAGTCAGCCCTGATGTTCGTCGCGGTGCCCTTCGGGCTCGCGGATGCCACGGGCCGAAGCAAGTGCACGCAGGGTGCGGGCGTCCTCGATGGCACGCTGTTTGGCGATGCCCGGCTGAATGCCGAGCGCCGGCAGGCTGGTGCCGTCACTGAGGTCGAGGAACACCCAGGGGTCGCCGGGACGCAGGTTGACCTGGAGGATCTCCGCCCAGTCCAGGTGCCGGCGGCTCACGATGTTGACGACGGTGACACCGCTCTCGTCGGCGACGACCTTGGGCCGCGAGAGCAGCAGGAGCACTCCGAAGAGCAGCGCCGCGGTGAAGATGAAGCTGAGCTTCTCCCCCGGGCCGAGTTGCTCCAGAAGCATCGCGACCGTGGTGATGACCACGAGGATCGAGGCACCCGCGGTGAGCAGCACGGCCCGGGTGCGGGCCGGGCGGAAAGTTATGGGAAGGGAGGGAAGGTCCGACATGTCCGTGGGTCCCGTCAGAGCCGGCAGGCGTGGATGGCCGTGGTCAGGATGGCCCGCGCACCGAGCGCGTACAGGTCGTCCATGATCCGCTGGGCCTCCTTGGAGGGGACCATGGCGCGGACGGCGACCCAGCCCTCGTTGTGCAGCGGCGAGATGGTCGGCGACTCCAGGCCGGGAGTGAGCGCGACGGCCTTCTCCAGGTGCTCGGCGCGGCAGTCGTAGTCCATCATCACGTACGTCCGCGCGACCAGGACGCCCTGGAGCCGACGCAGGAACTGCTGCACCTTGGGCTCGGCGTCCTCGGTGCGGTCGGCTCCGACGCGGCGGATGACGATCGCCTCGGACTTCATGATCGGGTCGCCGAAGATCTCCAGACCGGCGTTGCGCAGCGAGGTGCCGGTCTCGACGACGTCCGCGATGACCTCGGCGACGCCGAGCTCGATGGCGGTCTCGACGGCGCCGTCGAGGTGCACGACGGAGGCGTCGACGCCTTGCTCGGCGAGGTGCTTGGCGACGATGCCCTCGTAGGAGGTGGCGACCGTCGTGCCGTTCAGGTCCGCGACGCCGTTCGCGGTGCCCGGCTTGGCGGCGAAGCGGAAGGTGGAGCGGGCGAAGCCGAGCGGGAGGATCTCCTCGGCGTTGGCTCCGGAGTCGATCAGGAGGTCGCGGCCGGTGATGCCGATGTCGAGACGGCCGGACGAGACGTAGATCGCGATGTCCCGGGGGCGGAGGTAGAAGAACTCGACCTCGTTGTTCGGGTCGACGATCCGCAGTTCCTTGGACTCCCGGCGCTGCAGGTAGCCGGCCTCATGCAGCATGTCCGCCGCAGGTCCTGAGAGGGAACCCTTGTTGGGGACGGCGATGCGCAGCATGAGGTCGGCTTCCTTTGCTCGAGGTTGTTCAGGAGGTGGGTGGGACAGGTGGACGTGCTCGGTGGGGGCGATGCGGAGACCGGCCCCTACAGATGCGCGTACACGTCGTCGAGGGAGATCCCGCGCGCGACCATCATCACCTGGACGTGGTAGAGCAGCTGCGAGATTTCCTCGGCGGCGGCGTCCTTGCCCTCGTACTCGGCGGCCATCCAGACCTCTGCGGCCTCTTCGACGACCTTCTTGCCGATGGCATGAACGCCCTTGCCGACCAGCTCGGCGGTGCGTGAAGTGGCGGGGTCGCCCGTGGCGGCCTTGTGCTGGAGCTCGGTGAAGAGCTCCTCGAACGTCTTCTTGGACATGGTGGTCCTCAGCCTACGCGCTCGGTGCCGTACCTCAGTGCCAGGGTTCGGATACTGAGCGGAGGGTGACCGCCGTCGCCACGGCGGCCGTCACCGCCTCGTGCCCCTTGTCCTCGTTGGACCCCTCGATGCCCGCGCGGTCCAGGGCCTGCTCCTCGGTGTCACAGGTCAGCACCCCGAAGCCGATGGGGACACCGGTGTCGATGGAGACCTGGGTGAGGCCCTGGGTGACGCCCTGGCACACATACTCGAAGTGGGGCGTTCCACCCCGGATGACGACGCCGAGCGCGACGATCGCGTCGTAGCCGCGGCCCGCCAGCACCTTGGCGGCGACCGGCAGCTCGAAGCTGCCGGGGACCCGCAGCAGGGTCGGCTCGTCGATTCCCAGCTCGTGCAGGGCGCGCAGCGCGCCGTCGACGAGACCGTCCATCACCTTGTCGTGCCACTGTGCCGCGATGACCGCGACCCGCAGGTCGCCGCAGTTGCGTACGGACAGTTCAGGTGCACCCTTGCCGCTCACGTCTCTCCTTCAGTCCCGCTGTGCCGTGTTGCCGATAGTGCTGTGTGGCCGGTGCTGTGCCGCACCGGTTGTGCTGTCGTACCGATGGTGCTGTGGTGCCGGTACTGCTGTGGTGCCGGTACTGCTGTGTCCTACCGATGGTGCCGCTCGCGCGGGGTCACTGGCTCCCGCAGGCCGACACGGTGGTCGTGTCGAGCCAGGGCAGGTCGTGTCCCATCCGGTCCCGCTTGGTCTGCAGGTAGCGCAGGTTGTGCTCGCCCGCCTGCACGGGCATCGGCTCCCGCCCGGTGACCCGCAGGCCGTACCGGACGAGGGCGTCGGTCTTGTCGGGGTTGTTGGTCAGCAGCCGCAGGCTGCTGACGCCGAGGTCCTCCAGGATCCGCGCGCTGGCGCCGTAGTCACGGGCGTCGGCGGGCAGGCCGAGTTCCAGGTTGGCGTCGAGGGTGTCCCGGCCGCGCTCCTGGAGTTCGTACGCGCGGAGCTTGGAGAGCAGGCCGATGCCGCGCCCCTCGTGGCCGCGCAGGTAGACCACGATGCCGCGGCCCTCGGTCCGGATGAGCTCCATGGACGTCTGGAGCTGGGGGCCGCAGTCGCAGCGCTGCGAATGGAAGACGTCGCCGGTGAGGCACTCGGAGTGGACACGGACGAGGACGTCCTCGCCGTCGCCGATCTCTCCGTGGACGAGGGCGACGTGCTCGACCCCGTCGGCGGTGGAGCGGTAGCCGTACGCGGTGAACTCGCCGAAGGCGGTGGGGAGATGGACCTCGGCCTCGCGGCGGACGGTCGGCGCGGCAGGGGCCGCTCCGGACTCGGCCGACGTTGTGAGCTCGGTGGAGCGGCGGTAGGCGATCAGGTCCTCGATGGAGATGATCGTCAGACCGTGCTTGCGGGCGAAGGGGATCAGCTCGGGCAGCCGGAGCATCCGGCCGTCCTCGCCGGCGATCTCGACGATCGCTCCGGCCGGGCGCAGACCGGCCAGCCGGGCCAGGTCGACGGCGGCCTCGGTGTGGCCGTTGCGGACCAGCACGCCGCCGCTCCGCGCGCGGAGCGGGAAGATGTGGCCGGGGCGCACGAAGTCGTCGGCCCCCGAGACACCGTCCGCGAGGAGCCGCAGGGTGGCGGCGCGGTCGGCCGCCGAGATACCGGTGGTCACCCCGTGCGCGGCGGACGCGTCCACCGACACCGTGAACGCCGTCTTCATCGACTCGGTGTTGTCGTCGACCATCTGCGGCAGGCGCAGCCGGTCGAGCTCGTCGCCCTCCATGGGGGCGCAGATCAGCCCGCGGCACTCGCTCATCATGAAGGCGACGATCTCGGGGGTCGCCATCTCGGCGGCGACGACGAGGTCGCCCTCGTTCTCCCGGTCCTCGTCGTCGACGACCACGATGGGACGGCCGGCCGCGATGTCGGCGATGGCCTGCTCGACCGGGTCGAGCGCGAAGTCCGAGGCATCTTGATCGTGCCCGGTGCTGTACCAAACCGGCGCCGTTGTCATGCCGGGGCTCCTTCCAGGACGGGCTGCCCGGCCTCACGGGAGCGCAGCCACCAGTCGCGCAGGCCCCACAGGACGAGCGCGCCGTACAGGACGTAGACGAAACCGGAGAAGGCGTAGCCGTTGGCGAAGTTGAGCGGGACGCCCACCAGGTCGACCAGCAGCCAGGCGAACCAGAACTCGACCATGCCGCGGGCCTGCGCGTACATGGCGACGATCGTGCCGACGAAGATGTAGGCGTCGGGCCAGGGGTCCCAGGACAGCGTCGGGTACGCGTGGAACAGAGCGCTGACCGCGAGGGTGCCCACGGCCGCGGCGCCCACCATGTACGCGCGCTCGCGCCAGGTGGCGAACCGTACGGAGATGCGTCCGTCCTTGCCCTCGCCGCGGTTCCACTGCCACCAGCCCCACAGGGCGACGGCCATGACCACGACCTGCTTGCCGGCGCTGCCGGTGAGGTGGCCGAAGAAGGCCGCGAAGAGGATGACGCCGGACAGGAACTGGACGGGCCAGCTCCAGAGGGAGCGTCGCCAGCCGAGCGCGAGGGCGATCAGGCCGATGACGTTGCCGATCATGTCCGACCACATGATGTGCTGGTCGAGGAGGACGAAGGCCTCGGAGTTGAGCCAGTTCACTGCCCGGCCCCCTGGACTCCGGGCAGACCGGCGGGCTGCTCGCCCCGGGCGCCGAGCAGCCGCTCGACGTACTTGGCGATGACGTCGACCTCGAGGTTGACCGGATCTCCGGGCTGCTTGCGGCCCAGGGTGGTCAGGTCGAGGGTGGTGGGGATGAGGCTGACGGTGAAGTAGTCCGGGCCTGCGTCGACGACGGTCAGGCTGATGCCGTCGACCGTGATGGAGCCCTTCTCGACCACATAGCGCGAAAGGTCGGCGGGCAGCGAGATCTTGACGATCTCCCAGTTGTCGGACGGCTTGCGCTCGATGACCGCGCCGGTGCCGTCGACGTGTCCCTGCACGATGTGGCCGCCGAGGCGCTCACCCACGGCCATCGGCCGTTCCAGGTTGACGCGGGAGCCCACGGTGAGGGCGCCGAGGCTGGAGCGGTTCAGGGTTTCGGCCATGACGTCGGCGGTGAACTCGTCACCCTCGTGCTCGACGACGGTGAGACAGACTCCGTTGACGGCGATGGAGTCGCCGTGCTGCGCGCCCTGCGTGACGACGGGGCCACGCAGCCGGAAACGCGAGGCGTCGTCGAGCGTCTCGACGGCGGTGACCTCACCCAGCTCTTCGACGATTCCGGTGAACACTTCCCGGGTCCTCCTGCCTCATAGGGCACGGACTCCGGGGCTGTCGATGACGACAGAATGAGCGGACAGCAGCAACCGGGAGCGACGCCGAAAGGTCACTCGTCCCTCAGGACGAGAAGCGACAAACGGCAGCGCGCACAGATGCCCGCCCGCCGCGCACTGCCTCCCATCCGGACTTTAACCGTCGGTCCAGGAATTTCACCTGGTCAACCGGCCGCTGGAAGCGACCGGGTCGCGGACTGTAACCGCCGGTTCGGAATTACACCGACCCCGGAGTGCGCTGCTTCTGGTACAGGGCCAGTCTGCCACGCCCGGCCGACGGCCATGCGGCGGCAGCCCTGTGGGGTGGCTCACAACTGATCGGCCTGGACTTCCACGACAGTGCTTCTCCGGTCAACTTCCGGCGCGCCGCGCACCCTTGGGCCGTACCACGCGACCCCAAAATTGGTCCATACCTATTGACGCTATGGTCTAGTCCTCTTAGTGTCCTCGATCAAGACTGAGTGATCGTTCATCGCCGGTCCCCCCACGATCGACCCGGCGGCGGTGACGAAGGCCCTTGCCCCGCCGCCGGGTCCCCCAGCCGGCACAGGCGGCCCGCCGGAACCTGTGCGGTCCGCGGGCTCGCGGCCTCCGCGAGGCCGGAGGCGTGGCGACGAGCCTCACCGACGACTCCGAGCCGTATCGCCCGCGCCCGTCCGGGCCCGGCCGCCACACGCAGGACCTCTTCGACCCACCCGACGGCACCGGGCGCGGCCGCGGTCCCGCCCGCCACGCGAATCGGCTCCCGTGCGGGGCGGAAAGGTGATCCGGTGCAGGACACGGGCACGGCCCCGCGCAGGACGCGGACGCCGGCCCGTGCGAGGCGCGAACCTGAACCCGTACAGGACAGGGAAGTGACCCCACGCGGAACGAGGACATGGCCCCGCTCGGCGTGTTGTCACATCCGCGGGGGCTGTCCGGTCTCAGTTGGTGAAGGATGCTCCGGCCTGGAGCGTCCGGGCGTCGAAAGGACTGAACCCCATGACCAGGATCCTGGTGACCGGCGGTACCGGAACCCTCGGCCGGCTCGTCACCGAGCGGCTGCGGGCCGACGGGCACGAGGTGCGGGTGCTCAGCCGGCACGCGCAGGTGTACGCCGTCGATCTGCGCGAGGGCGGCATCGGCCTGGACGCGGCCGTCACGGGAGTGGACGCGATCGTCCACTGCGCGACCTCACCCCGAGGGGGCGACGAACGGGCGGCCGCGCAGCTGATCGCGGCCGCGCGCCGGGCGGCCGTCCCGCATCTGGTCTACATCTCGATCGTCGGCGTGGACAGGGTCCCGTTCGGCTACTACAAGAGCAAGCGGGCCGTGGAGAAGCTGATCGAGGAGTCCGGGATCGGGTGGACGATCCTGCGCACCACCCAGTTCCACGACCTCGTCGCCCAGGTCCTCGCGGGGCTCGCGAAGCTGCCCGTACTGATCCTCCCCGCCGGGGTCTCCGACCAGCCGATCGAGGTCGCCGAGGTCGCCGACCGGCTGGCCGGACTGGCTGCCGGTGCGCCCGCGGGGCGCGTCGAGGACATGGGCGGGCCCCAGGTGCGCACGCTCCGTTCGCTGGCCGCAGCCCACCTGCGGGCCACCGGGAAGCGACGCCCGCTGCTCGACGTACGCCTGCCGGGCCGGGCCTACCGGGCGTTCCGGGAGGGGCACCACCTCACACCGAGGCGCGCCGTGGGGAAGGGAACGTTCGAGGACTTCTTGAAGGCACGCTCCCAGAACACGCGCTGACTCGCCCGGTCGCCTCGGGGGCCGCCGGCCTCGGCAGCCCCTGCCGATCCCCGCCCGGGGATCGGCGGAACCCGGACCCGGCACCAGCACCCCACCGGGTCCGCCGGCCCCCGGCTCGACCCGGCACACCGCCCGGGTTCCGCTGACCCCGGGGCCTACCGCGACGACGGCGGAGCGAACAGCTCGTCCTGCGCGCCGTCGCGCGCGGTCAGCAGGGCGCCGCGCAGCACCGCGACTCCGCCCAGCGTGCTCGCGCGCACCTCCGTCGGGAGCGGCGACATCCGGACGAGCCGCCGCTCGACCCGGGCGGCGAGCGCTGCGCCGCCCGCCTGGCCGACCTCGCCGCCGAGGACCACGCAGCCGGGGTCCAGTACGGCGATGACGGAGGCCGCCCCGATGGCGAGGCGGTCGGCGAGGGCGTCGAGGAAGCCGTCGGCGGCCGGCGAGCCGGAGGTCGCCAGCGCCTGCCGCACCAGCGCCGCGGCGTGCGGTTCGTAGCCCTCGGGCCGCGCCGGGACACCGTGCTCCGCCGCCAGCTCCGCGATCGCCGCGGACCCGACCAGCGAGTGGAAGCCGCCCCCGCAGTCGGTCGCCGAGGGGAGACTCGTGGTGCCCGGCACCGGAAGGAAACCGATCTCCCCGGTGCCTCCCGAGGCACCGCGGCGCAGGGCGCCGTCGAGGACCACGGCGGCGCCGGTTCCGTGGCCCAGCCACAGCAGGACGAAGGTGTCGCGGTCGCGGGCGATGCCGTCACGTTGTTCGGCGAGGGCGGCGAGGTTGGTCTCGTTCTCGACGAGGACGCGGGCCTCGGGGAGCCGTTCCTGGAGGGCCGCGACCAGGCGCCGGTGCCATGCGGGCAGGGCGGAGGAGTCGCGGAGTTCGCCGGTGGCGGGGTCGATCAGGCCGGGCGCGCCGATGCCCACGGTGTGCAGCCTGCCCCACCCCTGGGCGAGTTCGCGCGGGGGCGGGGCCCCGAGGGCGCCCGCCTCCTTGGCCACCCTCTCGACCAGCGCGACGGCCTGCTCCACCGCCGGTGCGGTCCCGGTGTCCCCGCCGATCGGCACGGACGCCTCGGCCAGGACGTGACCGACCAGGTCGGAGACGACGACGGAGACTCCTTCCGTACGGACGTCCAGCGCGGCCAGGTGGGCGCGGTCCGCGACGATCCCGTAGACCCGGGCGTTCGGGCCGCGCCGCTGCTCCCCCGATTCGCCGACGACCGTGATGAGGCCGGAGGCCGTGAGGCGTTCGACGAGGTCGGCGACGGTCGGCCGGGACAGTCCGGTGAGCTGCTTCAACCGCCCTGCCGTCAACGGGCCTTCCTGCTGCAACAGCCGCAGGGCGAGCCGGTCGTTGATGGCCCGTGCGGTGCTCGGGGATGCGGGCATGCCGGGAATCCTCCCAGATCGGCGGGGTCGCCCGGCGGGCGGGCGACGAGCGATCGTCTATCTATCAGGCAGGGTTCCTGATAGTTTACTGCGGCAGAACGTGGAACCATCACCCGGGGAGGGGTCGGAGCATGAGTGAAGTGGTCTGCGACCAGCGCGAGGTGAAGCGCGCCCGGTACGCCGTGGCGGCCGTCTTCGCCGTGCACGGAGCCGTCACCGGATCCTTCGCGACCCGTGTGCCGTGGATCCAGGACCATGCGTCGGTCAGCGCGGGGCAGCTCGGTTTCGCCCTCGCCTTCACCGCCCTCGGCGCGTCCTGCTCGATGCCGCTGGCCGGCCGGATCACCCACCACTTCGGCAGCCGTACGGCGCTGCGCGGGCTCATGACGCTGTGGACGCTGGCACTGGTCCTCCCGTCCCTCGCGCCGAACCTGCTCACCCTGTGCCTCGCGATGTTCGTCTACGGCGCCACGGCGGGGATGGCGGATGTCGCCATGAACGCGCTGGGTGTCGAGGTCGAGAACCGGCTCGACAAGTCGATCATGTCCGGGCTGCACGGGATGTGGAGCGCCGGCGCACTGATCGGCGCGGCGGCCGGCACCCTCGCCGCCCAACTGGGCGCGGACGCGCGCCTGCACCACGCTCTGGCCGCGGCGGCCCTCACCCTCGTCGGACTGGTCGCCTGTCGCTGGGTGCTCGATCTGCGGCCCACCGAGGACGAGGAGCCGCCGCCGCGCTTCGCGCTGCCTCCCCGGTCGGCGCTGCTCATCGGCACGATCGGCTTCTGCGCGGTGTTCGCGGAGGGCGCGAGCCTGGACTGGTCGGCGGTCTACCTGCGCGACCAGCTGGACACCTCGGCCGGTCTCGCCGCGGCCTCGACCACCGGCTTCATGCTGACCATGGCGGTGGCCCGACTGGTCGGCGACTCGGTGGTGAACCGGTTCGGCGCCGTGCGCACCGTGCGGGCGGGCGGTGTGCTGGCCGTGCTCGGCGGACTGCTGATCGTCGTCGCGGAGCATCCGGCCGTGGCGATGGGCGGCTTCGCGCTGCTCGGCCTCGGCATCGCGGTCGTCGTCCCGCTCTGCTTCGCGGCGGCCGGACGCAGCGGCCCGAACCCCAGTCAGGCCATCGCGGGCGTCGCGACCATCACGTACACCTCGGGGCTGATCGCGCCGAGCCTGATCGGGTCGGTGGCACAGGCGACGAGCCTGATGGTGTCGTTCGGACTGGTCACGGTCCTGGCGTTCGGGCTCACCGTGCTCGCGGGCGTGCTGCGCGCCGGGGACCGCGACCGTCCGAGGATCAGTCCCCCGAGCGCAGCAGTTCCCGACCCACGGCCCTGAACCGCTCGCTCCACGGCGTCGGGCGCAGGGTCCCGGCGTCGAGCCGGACGAGCACCCGGGTTCCGTGCGCGTAGGTGACCGCGCCGTCGAGGGAGCAGAAGCGGAAGCCGTACGTCAGCCCGGTGTTCCCGAGCCGTTCCAGCCAGAGGTGGACGGCGTACGCGCCGGGACGGCTGACCGGGGCCTCGTAGGTGATCCGCAGTTCCTTGACGGCGTTGCACGAGTCGCCCGCCGCCTCCCAGTCGCCCTCGAACCCGAAGCCGCGCTCGTTCCACAGAGCGGTCCAGGCCCGCTCGACCATGACGGGGTAGCGGGCGTTGTGCAGCAGTCCGAGCGCGTCGAGGTCGTCGAAGTGGACGGTGACGGGCAGGAGCCGTCCGTACGGGATGGCGGGGGCGACGGGGGCTTCGGCGGTCACGGGCGGGACTCCTGGGACGTACGGCGTACGGATGGGGCAGGCATGGCTGAAACGCCACCCCCATCCTAAGCAAACGCTCAGGAGTCCTCTCCCGCCGGGATCACCCCGTGATCGAGTCCAGTTGCTCGGCGGCCGGCCGCAGCTCCCACAGATCGCCGCCGGGCGGTGCTTCGAGCTTCGGCAGGGCGGATCGCGCGGCCCGGTCCCCTGCATCGGCGGCCGCGTGCACCACGTCGCTCGCCGCGAAGCGGTAGAACTCCAGCTCGGGACGGTCCCACGGCTCGGCGCCGGTCGCCGCGGGCAGCAGGTAGTCGACGGCCTTGAACAGGCTCTGACCGTCCGGCCCTTGATACTTCCAGAGGTCCACGCCGACATGCCGGCCGATGGCCGCGAGCCGGGTGTACGCGACCAGGTCGAAGGTCGAGTAGTGCCAGCTGCGGGTGCGGGCCAGCTCCTGGGGCTGGCTCCCGTCGGCGGCGATCTGCGGGTCGATGCGCAGGGCGCGCGCGGCGAGCACGGTCCGCCGGGCGAGGGCCCGGTCGCCGGTCGCGTACGCGAGGGCGGCGAGCTGCATGTCGTAGAACGTGCCGTGGTTGTTCCGGGCGGCGCCCTCCTCCTTGCCGAAGGCGCTGTCCGTCAGCCAGTCCCGGAAGCCGGTGTTCCAGTCGAGCATGGCGGCCCGGTCCTGCCGGGACCAGCCGGGGGCGCCGGTGTCCAGGACGGCGATCGCGTCGAGGACGCTGGTGTAGGACTGCGAGAAGTCGATGACACCGATGGCCCGGCCGTCGTACTTGCAGGGGATGAACTGGCCGTGGTCGAGGTTCGGGTTCATCCGCGTCGCCGGGTCGAGGAACCAGGTGCGCAGGACCTGGGAGGCCTTCTCCGCGTACTGCTTCCTGCCGGTGTAGTACCAGGCGAGCGCGAGGTCGTACGTCGAGTCGAAGACCTTCTCGACGTCCTGGCGGTCGGTGCCGGTGTCCACCTCGGGGTTGCGCTGTCCGTCGCGCTGGACGTACGGGCAGCCCCAGGGGTTGTCGGCCGTGGCGGGCTGCGAGGGCCACCAGTACGGGGCTTGGCTGAGGTAGTCGTGGACATCGCCGCCGGGGGCCGGTTTCGGCTTGTCGACGACCGTCCAGGGGCCCTGGTCCAGCCAGTTGTCGGCGCGGGCCGTCAACGCCCGCAGCGAGTGGGCGAGTCGGCGGTCGCCGTGGTCCAGGCGGAGGCGGGTCCGCCGGAGCCGGCCGCCGTCGAGGACCGCGGTCCTCGGGATTCCGGGCGCGGTGCGAGCGGACGCCGGGAGGAAGTCCACGGACGCGGTACGAGCGGATGCCGGGGCGGCGGCCACGGATGCCGTACCGGCGGACGCCGAGGGGACGACGACGGACGCGAGGGCGACGGCGGCCGCGGCGACCACCACGCCCAGTCTGGATCGTGCACTCACGGAACACTCCGATCAGGCATATGAACGATGTTCACGAGTGGGGCCGTGCGAGCGTAGAGGCCGCTGATCGACCCTGACAATGGTCCGGACAGATTCACGTACAGAGAAAGCGAATCCTCACCATGGACCTCGGCGTGCGCTGGAAACTGCACGGCGACGGGCGGACACCCGCCCCGGGAGCGGTCGTCCGCCCCGATGAACGCCTCACCTGGCCCCGGACCCTCGGGCTCGGCGCCCAGCACGTGGTGGCCATGTTCGGGGCGTCCTTCGTGGCACCCGTCCTGATGGGACTCGACCCCAACCTCGCGATCATGATGTCCGGTGTCGCGACCGTCATCTTCCTGCTCGCCACCCGCGGCCGCGTGCCCAGCTACCTGGGCTGTTCGCTCTCCTTCGTGGGCGTCGCCGCCGTGATCCGCGCGCAGGGCGGCACCAGCGCGACGGTGACCGGCGCGTGCTTCGTGGTCGGCGTCGTGCTGTTCCTGGCGGGTCTGGCCGTCCAGCGGTTCGGGGCCCGGATCATCCATGCCGCGATGCCGCCGATCGTGACCGGCGCGGTCGTCATGCTGATCGGCTTCAACCTGGCGCCGGTGACCGCGTCCGCCTACTGGCCGCAGGACCAGTGGACGGCCCTGCTCACCATGCTGGCCACCGGCGCGGCCGTGGTGTGCCTGCGCGGCTTCTGGTCACGCATCGCGATCTTCCTCGGGCTGGTCTTCGGCTACGTCATCTCCTGGGCCTTCGACCGGATCTTCGGCCGGATCCACTCGGTCGACGCGAGCGGCAAGGTCACCGACCACTGGCGTCTGGACCTCTCCGGGGTCGAGAAGGCCGACTGGATCGGACTGCCGTCCTTCCACGGACCCTCGTTCCAGTGGTCGGCGGTCCTCGTCGCGCTGCCGGTGGTGATCGCGCTGGTCGCCGAGAACGCCGGGCACGTCAAGGCCGTCGGCGAGATGACCGGCGACCCGCTGGACGACAAGCTGGGCACCGCGATCTCCGCGGACGGCGCCGCCTCCATGCTCTCCACCGCGGTCGGCGGCCCGCCCAACACCACGTACTCCGAGAACATCGGCGTGATGGCCGCGACCCGGGTCTACTCCACGGCCGCCTACTGGGCCGCCGCCGGCTTCGCCCTGCTCTTCGGCGTGTGCCCCAAGTTCGGCGCGGTGGTGGCGGCCGTCCCGGGCGGCGTCCTCGGCGGCATCACCGTCATCCTGTACGGGATGATCGGGCTGCTCGGCGCCCAGATCTGGCTCAACGCCCGGGTGGACCTGCGCAATCCGCTGAACCTGGTGCCGGCCGCCGCGGGCATCATCATCGGCATCGGCGGTGTCACCCTGAAGTTCACCGACAACTTCTCGCTGAACGGCATCGCGCTCGGCACCATCGTCGTGATCACCGGCTACCACGCGCTGCGGGCGATGGCCCCGCCCCACCTCAAGCAGGAGCCGCTGCTCGACTCCGGGACGTCCGCGTACGACGATCCCGGGGATCAGCCCGCCAGCTCATAGGCGTAATCCGCCGAGAAGGTCCCGGGTGTGCCCCGGCAGCCGTCCGACTCACCCGGCGGCTTCACCCACAGATAGGCGTCGATCCCCTCCTCCCCCGTGTTCAGGGTCGGCGCCGGTCCGATCCTGCGGCCCGGCGGATCGCACCACGCGCCGCCGGGGGCGGCGCCGTTGCCGTTGCGGCTGGTGTCGATGACGGCGCCCAGGCCCGCGGGTCCGCCGAGCGCGGACAGCACGCGCCGGGCATAGGCGATCTCGTCACTCGTCCGGTTGAAGTTGGAGACATTGGTGAAGACGCCGTCGGAGGAGGCGGGTGAGGCCGCGCCCGCCCGGCGGAGCAGCGCGGCCTGTGCGGCCGCCGGGTTCCAGTCGGAGTTGCCCGCGTCGTAGTAGACCCGGGCCCTGGGGTTCGCCGCCTTCAGGACGCGGCCGGCGCGGGCCAGGGAGGCGAAGCGGTCGGCCCGCCCGCCCTCGGTGAGGCAGTCGGACTGGGCGACCGAGTCGGGCTCCAGGACGACGACGACCTCGCCGGAGCCGAGCCCCGCCGCGAAGCCGTCGATCCAGCCGTCGTAGGCGGCGAGGTCGGGCGCCCCGCCCTCCGAGGCGCCGTCGCAGTCGCGTTGCGGGATCGTGTAGGGCACGAGGACGGGCACCCGGCCCCGCGCGGCGGCCGCCGACGTCACGGCCCTGACCCGCGCGGTGACGGTGGCCGGTGTGAAGTCCGCGAACCACACGGCGGCCGGGCGGTCGGCGATCCGGGACTCGATGACCGCGCGCCGGGCGTCACCGGGATGGGCGTCGAGCCAGTCGCGTACCTGGGAGTCGAAGTGGCGGTAGAGGAGCGCGGGGGCTGCCGCGGTCCGTGACCTCCTCACCGTCGGCGAGGGGTCTGGAACCGGTTTTGGGGTGGCCCGCCCCGACGGGGACGGCGCGGCCGAGCCGTGCGACGGCGTCGGCACATCCGACGGCGGCCCCAGGGCTGACGCGTGGGTGACCAGCGGTTGCGCGCCCTTCGCGGGGTGCCCGTCGTCGAGCGCGGACACCGTCCCCGTCACGGTGCCGACCGCCACCACGACCGAGGCCACGGCGACCATGACACCGCGTGCGGCGGACCGGCCGTGTTCGGTCCCGCTCTGGACCGGCCGCTGCGCACGTAAGCCTGACACGTACTGTTCCCCCCACTCCCGCCACGGCCGCGTTCCCCCGTTCTGGGGAAGCCTTCGGCCCGGCGGCACGTCGGCCACCCTAGGACTGGGACGCTGCCCTCATGGCGCAGTCGGCACAGTTCACCACTCCCGTTGACACGGTCGTCTCCCGTATGCGCGCCCTGGACGCGAGGCTCCCCGAGCGCGACGGTCTCGCCGTCTTCAACCGCGTCTACCTCACCGTCACCGAGGAGTTCGACCGG
The DNA here is from genome assembly GCF_025399795.1 of Streptomyces rhizosphaerihabitans. Taxonomy (GTDB): domain Bacteria; phylum Actinomycetota; class Actinomycetes; order Streptomycetales; family Streptomycetaceae; genus Streptomyces; species Streptomyces rhizosphaerihabitans. The sequence goes on from NZ_JAODTZ010000004.1 coordinate 22,947, forward strand.
CATCTGGACGCCGGGGCCTTCCCGGACCGCTTGGCCGCGATGACGCTGGACGTGCGGTTCGCGCACCGCTATCTGGCGGTGGCCGAGGAGGGCCGGGCGCCCGCCTGCTGGCGGCCGCTGCTGCGCTTCCGCCGCCATCCGGGGGTACGTCCGCTGCAGTTCGCGCTCGCGGGCATCAACGCGCACATCGGGCACGATCTGGCGCTCGCCGTGGTGGACACCTGTCGTACGCTCGCGTGCGAACCGGCCGACCTGGAGGACGAGTTCGACCGTGTGGGCGATCTCCTCGTCTCGCTGGAGGAGCACATCCGCGAAGAACTGATGCCGGGCCCCGACCTGCTCCAGATCGCCGATCCGCTCACCCATCTGCTCGGCTCCTGGAGCCTGGAGCGGGCGCGCGAGGCCACCTGGGCGGCGGCGCGGACCCTGTGGGCGCTGCGCGGACTCCCCGACCTGGCCGAGGAGTTCGGCGAGCGCCTCGACGCGGCGGTGGGACTGGCCGGCCGGATGCTGCTCACGCCCCTGTCTGACTGATCCGGCCACGCGGTGCGGTCCTCACCGGAACCCCGGGCGGATCACTGTACGTTGAACGGTCGGCACACCCTGATGCGAAGGAGTACACAGGTATGACGACGCGACTCGGCCTCACCCTCCCGCAGATGAAGCAGTACGACCTCGGACGGGACGTGCCCGACGTGGCACGCGCCGCCGAGGCGATCGGGTACGACAGCCTGTGGGTCTTCGAGCGGGCCCTGTTCCCGGATCCCCCGACGCAGGGGCTGTACGGCATCGAGGGACTGGCGTGGCCGGAGGGGTACCGCGGTGTCGCCGACCCCCTGGTGACCTTGACTCTCGCGGCCGCGGTCACCGGGCGCGCCGAGCTCGGAACCAGCGTCCTGGTGGCCCCGCTGCACGTGCCTTTCCAGCTCGCCAAGGCCCTCGCCTCGCTCGACGCGGCGAGCGGCGGCCGGGTCGTCGCGGGCTTCGGCTCGGGCTGGTCGCTCGACGAGTACGCGGCGGCCTCCCCGCGGCCCTTCGAGGAGCGCGGCCAGTCCCTCGACGAGGTGATCGGGGTGTGCCGCGCGGTGTGGGGTCCCGACCCGGTGGTCTACGACGGCACGCTCACCAGGATCGCGTCGGCCGCTGTCGGCCCCAAGCCCGCCCGGCCGATCCCGATCCTGCTGGCCGCCAACACCGGAAAGGCACGGCGCCGGCTCGTCGACCACGCCGACGGGTGGATGCCGATCGGCATGGGCGTCGAGCAACTGACGGCGCAATGGACCCAGTTGCAGGACCTGGCCGCCGAGCGCGGCCGCACGGACCCGCTGCGGACCGTGCTGCGCACCAACCCGCGCTACACACCCAAGGCCTACGCGGGCGACGACCGTCAGCCCTTCCAGGGCGGCGTCGACCAGATCGTCGAGGACCTGGTCGCCCACGCCGAGGTCGGCCTCGACGAGATCTTCCTCGACCTGCAGAGCTCGGTGCGGGACGCCCAGGAGCTGAAGGACGTGGCCGCCGAGGTGTACGAGGCGGCGCGGGCGGCCGGGGTCTGACCCGCCCGCCGCGCGCCCCGCGAGGAAGGATCAGTCCTCGGGCAGTTCCACCGGCGCGATCTCGTCGTAGACGTCGCCGGGCCCGGGGTTGGTCGGGTCGGTCGTCCCGCCGAGCTGGTGCATGACGCCCCAGACCGCGTTCAGCGCGGTCTGGACGGCACCCTCGGCCCAGCCGGCCGTCCAGGAGATGTCGTCACCAGCGAGGAAGATGCCCCGCTTGTCCTCGGGCAGCGACTCCTGCATGAAGTGCGTGAACAGGCGGCGCTGGTAGCGGTAGTGACCCGGCAGGTTGGCCTTGAACGCGCCCATGAAGTAGGGCTCGTTCTCCCAGGACACGGTCACCGGGTTGCCGATGATGTGCTTGCGGATGTCGACCTTCGGGTAGATCTCGCCGAGCGACTTCAGCATGACCTCCATGCGCTCGCTCGCGGACAGCGGCAGCCACTTCAGGCTGTCGTCGCACCACGTGTACGAGAGGCAGATGACGGCGGGCTTGTCCGGGCCCTCGTCGAGGAGGTAGGTCCCGCGCGTCATCCGGTCGGTCAGCGTCATCGACATGACGTCACGGCCGGTCTCCTCGTCCTTGTCCAGCCAGAACGGCCGGTCGACGGGCACGAAGAGCTTGGAGCTCTCCATGTAGTGGGTGCGCTCGATCGCCGTCCAGTGGTCGATCGGGAAGAGCGAGTCGTCGCAGGCGACCTTGGAGAGCAGCATCCAGGACTGGGCGGTGAAGATCGCCGCCTTGAACGTACGGATGTCGCCGTTCGCGTCCGTCACCGTGATGCCGTTGCCCGCGGTGCGGTTCAGCCGGGTCACGGCCGGGCGCGGGGCGCCGTCGTGCAGTGTCGACAGCGAGGTGCCGTACGCCCAGTGGACGATCTTCTCCGGCTCGCGCTCCCACAGGCGCAGCGGAAGCTGCTGGGAGCCGCCGACGATGCCGCGGTGGTGGTCGTCGGCCTCGGTGTAGACGACGCGCAGGATCTCCAGGATGGAGTTCGGGAAGTCGGTGTCCCAGCCGCCGGTGCCGAAGCCGACCTGGCCGAAGATCTCGCGGTGCCGGAAGGACTTGAAGGACTCCGACTCGCAGAGGAAGCCGTAGAAGGTCTGGTTGTCGAGCTTCTCGACGAGCTTCGACCAGATCTCCCGGATGCGCGGAACGTCGCGCTCCCGCATCGCCTGGTTCATGTCGGAGAAGTCGGCGCCGTCCTCGAGACAGGCGTTCCAGGCGTTCATCACGTCGCGGTAGACCTGCGGCAGGTCGTCGACGGAGGTCGCGTAGTGCGACTCGCCCTTGAGGTCGACGACCGTGGAGGGCGTGGACTCGGCGAGGGGGTTGGGGAACGGCCGGGTCTCGAGGCCCACCAGGTCGATGTAGTGCTGGAGGGCGGTGGAGGACGGCGGGAAGCGCATCGCGCCCATCTCGGCGGTGAGCGAGGGGTCGCAGCCCTCGAATCCGACCGTGCGCAGCCGGCCGCCGATCTCGTCGGCCTCGTACACGACGGGCTTGAGGCCCATCTTCATCAGCTCGTACGCGGCCACGATGCCGGACAGTCCGCCGCCGATGACCGCGACCTCGGTGCCGTGCTCGGTCGCGGGTATCTGCCCGAGGCCCGCGGGGTGCGCGAGGAAGTCGTCGTAGGCGTAGGGGAAGTCCGGGCCGAACATGGTGATCGGCGGCTGCTGCACGTCGGCGTGCTGGACGGCGTTGGGCACGGTGGACGTCATGGGGTACGGACTCCTTGCGCGAAAACTGGTGAGGGGAAGGCTTGTCGGACCGGGCGGAGGTCGGACGAGGTCAGACGAGGGACCCGTAGAGACCGGGGCGGCGGTCCTTCAGATACGGGTTGGTCTCGCGCGAGGCCGCGAGGAGGACGGGGTCGGCGTCCGCCAGGACCAGTTCCTCGCCACGGCCCGCCCGGGCCCGGGCGATGCCGTCGGGCGAGGCCAGCGTGGACAGTCCGACGAACTCGAACTCCCCTTCAGGACCGGTGCGGTTGACGTAGGCGACGTACATCTGGTTCTCGAAGGCGCGCACCGGGACGACGGATTCGGCGACGAACTGGAACGGGTGCATCTGCGCGGTCGGCACGAGCAGCAGATCGGTGCCGGCGAGGGCGTGCGCGCGGACGTTCTCCGGGAACTCGACGTCGTAGCAGATCATGAGGCCGACCCGGAGGCCGTTCAGTTCCGCCTGGACGACGGGCTGGTCGCCGGGCGTGAAGTGGTCGTGCTCGAAGCAGCCGAAGAGGTGGGTCTTGCGGTAGTTCGCGAGCCGGGTGCCGTCGGCGGAGATCAGCTGCGCGGAGTTGAAGACGTCCGCTCCGGCATCCGCCGGGGAGCCTTCGCCGTGGCCCGCTTCGCGCTCGGGGTACCCGTAGGCGACGGCCAGGCCGTGCCGGGTGGCGATCTCCGCCACCGCGTCGGCGGAGTCGCCGTCGGCGGGCTCCGCGAGGCGCGCGATGTCGTCACCGATGGCGTAGCCGGTCAGGAACATCTCCGGCGTCACGATCAGCCCGGCGCCCGCTGCGGCGGCGCGGCCCGCGGCCTCGTCGAGCACCTTGAGGTTCTCGACGATCGAGCCGGGGCGGCCGGAGCTCTGGAGCAGGGCTGTGCGCATGCGGGTTCTCCACCGGTACGAGGGGGGTTCGGGGGCCAATAAGACGGTACGGTCGGCCGGCTCGGGGGGACAAGAAGGACCCGTTGCGCGCCACCGAACGATTCATTGCGTGCGCCCGGCCCCCGGCGGCGATTCGTTGCGTACCTCGCCGCGCTCACCCGTCATGGCCCCGATCCCCTGGAGACGCAGGTCACAGACGGGTTCCGCCCCCTGGGAGGCGTCGAGGGAGCGGAGACGGCACGGAAGCGGGGCGACGCCCTGGATGTCCGGCCGCCGCGGTCCCCCCGCGTCCGGATCTCCCTGCGCTCACAGCTCGCGCAGCCGCTCCACGATCTCGCGCAGCAGCTCCGGGTCGGCCGCCGGACCGCCGTGCGGCAGCCGGTACGGCTCGTCGATGCGCAGCAGACCGGCCTCGGCCAGGTCGCCGAGCAGGACCCGTACGACGGTCAGCGGCAGGTCGGCGTCCGCGGCGAGCTCGACGACGGGCCGGGGGCCGCGGCGGGCCAGGTCGAGCAGGGCCGCCGCGGCATGATCGACACCGGGCTGCCCGGCGTCCGTCTCCAGGACCGTGACCTGCGACATCAGATCGATGACGTGCCGGTCCGAGGGCCGGGTCCGGCCCCCGGTCACGGTGTAGGGCCGCACCATCGGCCCGGTCTCGTCCTCGTACCAGTGGTCGTCGGTCACGAGCGGATCAGTGGCCCGCGGGGTCAGCCGCCGAACGTACGGCGGCGGCCATGTGGCGGCCGACGCGGCGGACGAGCAGTTCCATCTCGTGGGCGAGCTGTCCGACGTCCGTCTGCACCTCGCTGAGCACGGCCAGCCGGCTTCCGTCACCCGCCGGGGTGATGAAGAGGTAGGCGTCGTCGAGCATCACCATGGTCTGGCGGACCCCGCCCGCGGCGAAGCGTTCGCCCGCCGAACGGGCGAGGCTGTGGAAGCCGGAGCAGACCGCGGCGAGGTGTTCGATGTCCCGTCTGCCCATGCCCTCCGAGGAGCTCAGCGGCAGTCCGTCGGCGGTGAGGAGCACGGCCTGGCGGACGTGGTCGGTCCTGGCCACCAGGTCGTCGAGCAGCCACCCGAGGTCGGTGCCGGGCCGGTCGGAGTCGCCCTCGGCCCCAAAGGCACCACCAGCCGTCTCCGGGTGCTGGGCCTCGATGGTCTGGGCAGGGTGCTCTGGGAGCTGGTCAGGGCGCATCGTCGGCGTCCGTCCCTTCCTCTGTGTCGGTTCGCTGCGCGGGGCCGGGCTGCGCGGAGCCGGACCCGCTGGTGCCCGGCTGCGTGGGCAGGCCCTTGCGGCCGCGGTCGAGGCCGCGCTGGAAGGCCCCGAAGACCGCGCGCATCTCCTCCGGAGTGACCTCGCGCTCCGGCGTCTCGTCGGCCACCGGTCCCGCGGTGCGCAGCTCGGGGGCGAGGGCCCGCTGGCGGATCCGGGTGGGCAGCTCGGGCGGGTCCGGAACCGAAGTGTCCGGCGGCACGAAGCCGGCCTCCTCCCGCCGCGTCCTCCGTTGCCCGGGGAGGACCACGGTGGCCGTCCGTGAGGGAAGCGCCGCCGGGACCGGGTCCGCCTCCACCGCTCCACGCGCCGATTCCACCGGTGCGAGAACCGCCTCGGGCAGCAGCACCACCGCCGTCGTACCGCCGTACGGGGAGCGGCACAGCGTGACCTTGATGCCGTGCCGTGCGGCGAGCCGGCCCACCACGTACAGCCCGAGCCGGTCGTGCCGGGTCGGGTCGAAGTCGTCCGGCGTGGTGAGGGTGCGCTGGGCCTCCTCGATCTGTTCGGGCGCGAGACCGAGGCCCCGGTCGTCGATCTCCAGGACGAACCCGCTCCCGGCCCGCCCGGTGCGCAGGGTGACCTGGGTGCGGGGCGGTGAGAACACGGTGGCGTTCTCGACGAGTTCGGCGATCAGATGGACGATGTCGGCGACGGCGTCCGCCGCGATGCCCACCTCGGGCATCGGGGGGACCACCACGCGTGTGTAGTGCTCGATCTCGCTCACCGCGGAGGACACCACCTCCGCGACGGGTACCGGCCGCCGCCAACGGCGGCCCGGGGCCGAGCCGGAGAGGATGATCAGACTCTCCGCGTGGCGCCGCATGCGCGTGGTGAGGTGATCGATCCGGAACAGGTCGTCCAGGACGTCCGGGTCGTCGGTGCGCCGCTCCAGCGTGTCGACGAGCTTGAGCTGGCGGTGCACGAGCGCCTGGTTGCGGCGGGCGATGTTCAGGAGCACCGCGAACAGCCCGCGGCGCAGGGTGGCTTGCTTGACGGCGGCCTCGACGGCGGCGAGCCGGGCGGTGTTGAAGGACCGGCCGACCTGGCCGATCTCGTCGGCCACCGCCTCCACGTCGGCCAGGGGCGGCGCCTCGGCGGCGGCGTCGACCTCTTCGCCGGCGCTCAACCGCTCCATGACGTGCGGGAGCTGACGGTTGGTCAGCAGGTCGGCGGCGTCCCGCAGCGACTCCAGGCGGCGCGAGATGCGCCGGGCGCCGCGCACCGCCAGCCAGAGGGACAGTCCCACGGCGGCGAGTCCGAGCACGCCGACGATCGCGGCCTTGGTCAGCTCCTGGTAGGCGAACGCACGTCCGCGTGCGGCGGAGTTGATCGCCGATCGGGTGCACAGCCGCATGTACCGCTTGACGGCGCGGTCGGTGGTGGTGCGCCAGGAGCCGGCCGCGACGGCCTCGCCCGCGCGCTGCGCGCCCGCCCGGAGCAGGGCGTCCTCGTCCCGGGTGAGCTCCTTGTGCAGGTCCTCGCGCTGGAAGGCCTCGAAGAGGGCGCGCGAGTCGGCCGGCAGGTCGGGCACGTAGGTCCGCTCGAAGACCCGGCGGTCCTCGATGGTCGCGGTGAGGGTGTCGTACTGCTGGTCGGTGAGCGTTCCGGCCACCCGCGCCCCGGCGACGAGCGCGTCCTCGCGCGACACGAACTCCCGCACCCGCACCAGCTCGACGACGACCTGCGCCTCTCGGGCCAGTTGTCCCGCCTGGAGCGAGGTGAGCGCGGACTCGACGTCGAAACCGGGTTCCACCAGGGCGCTGTATTCGGCCACGGCCCGGTCCCAGGTGACGGCGTGGGAGAGCACTCGGTCGCGCAGCCCCTCCAGTCCGTCGACGGAGTGGAGCATGGTGTCGAGCGCCTGCCGTTGCTGGCCGGAGAGCCGGCTTCGGTCCCCGTTCCGGACCGCCGCGCGCAGGGCCGTCACGGCGCGGTCGGTGCGGCGCTCCTGGGCCAGCAGCCCGACGCCCGCCGTCGTCCCGTGCTTCGTGCCCAAGTACGCGGCGGCGAGGCGCCGTTCGATCTGGATCTGGCCGATCGCCGTGTCGACCGGCGTGCCGAAGGTGGTGTAGACACTCTGGAGGCGGACGAGCGCGCGCAGTTCGCCGGTGACGGACACCATGGCGAAACTCCACAGTGTCATGAGGGCGATCACCGGAGCGATCGAGAGGGCCACGATCCGCGAACGGACCGTGGACGGACGACCGAAGGGCCAGCGCATGGTCTCCCCAGGACGACAGGACGGTCGGGTGGCCGGGTGACGTTTGGTAACCCATCGGCTATTACTCGCGGGTAGCGATCGCGGCTCAAAACTAGTGGATGACGTGCCCGGACCGCAATGGTCCGGACTGACTCACCGTTCAACGCGCGCGGCACGCCACCGCCCGTTCCGCCTTGTCAGTCCCCGCGGGGCACGGCGAAGACGGTGACGACCGCCGCGTGGTCTGAGGGCCAGTCATTGCCCGCGACATCCGGCCAGGGACGCGGGGTGCCGCTGACGAGCGTGCGGGAATCGAGCACGGTCAGACCCCGGTGCAGGACGAAGTCGATCCGGTCCTGCGGTTCCGGGCGCCCGCTGCCGTCCTCGTGCTCGGTGTGGACGGGCGACCAGGTGTGTCCGGGATCCCGTACCGGGTCGGGGTGGGCCTCGCGGTAGGAGTCGCGCAGGCCCGTCTCCTCGGCGGCCCGCGTCACCGGCCAGTCGACATCCGGCCAGTCCAGGTGCGAGGGCACGTTGAAGTCGCCGGTCAGGACGACCGGAACGGAGCCGTCGGAGGTGTCGCCGATCCGCCCCAGGATCTCGCGCATCCGGGCGAGCCGCCCGCTCTCGTGCGCGATGAGCTCGGCCGCCGGAAGTCCGTCGAACCGGGCCTCGTACGGGCCGTACGGCGCGCAGTCGAGGTGAGCGCTCCAGACGTCCACCCGCTGCCCGCCGTCCAGTTCGATCCGGACGCCGGTCCCCCCGTAGAAACCTGCGTCAGGGTCGCCGAGCACGGCGACGATCGGGTGGCGGCTGATGACGCCGAGGTTGTCGCCCGCACCGTGGTGGTGCCAGCCGAGGGCGTCGGCGAGTTCCCGCGCCGCGTTCCCGTACGTCTCCTGGAGCCCGATCACGTCCACGCCCGTCTCGGTGATGACCCTGAGCTGCTTCTCGCGGTGGCCGTCGACCTTGGTGCCGCCGAACCAGAGGTTCCAGCTCATCACCCGCAGCTCGCCGGGGGCGACCATCGCACGCAGCCGGGCCGGGGACACCCCCTCCAGGCTGCCGAGCACGGTGCGGCCGGCCGCGGGCGCGATCGGCGCGAGCGAGGGCACCGCGAGGACGGCGCAGCCCGCCGACTCGGCGGAGGTGACGCCGGTCTGGGTGTCCTCGACGGCGACGCAGGCGGCGGGGTCGACGCCGAGAGCGCGGCAGGCGGCGAGGTAGGGGTCGGGGGCGGGCTTGGTGCGTTCGGTGTCGTCGGCGGTGACGGAGACGGCGAAGCGTTCGGCGCCGAGCGCTTCCAGGACGGTGTCGGCGACCGTGCGCGGGGAGGCGGTCACGAGGGCGGTGGGGACGCCTTCACGGGCGAGCGCGTCGAGCAGTTCCCTCGCCCCGGGGCGAGGCACGATGCCCGTACGGACCCGGTCCGCGAACTGCTGGTGCAGCTCGGCGGCGATCCCCTCCGCCGGTGCGCCGGTGACCCCGGCCAGCCAGGCGGCGGTGTACTCGACGGGCCGCCCGAGCACCTGCGGCTGGTCCGCGCCCGTCAGCGCGTGCCCCAACCCGTCGGCCACCTGCTCCACCGCCTCCCACCACAGCCGCTCGGTGTCCACGAGCGTGCCGTCCATGTCGAACAGAACGGCCTGGAGAGGAAGTCGGTCGGTGGTGCGGTGGGTCACGGTGTTCTCTTTCTTCGGTGGGGGTGAGTGGGGGGAGTTGTCCGGAGAGGGTGAGTGGGGGTTGTCCGGGCGGCGAAGTGGTCAGGGTCGGATATGGAGGGAGCCCTGCGGGCCACGCGCCGACGGTGCGGTGCGTACGGTGCCGGGGACTCCGCGGGTTCTATTGGCCCGGCCCCTGGCCGTGCGGTACCGACCTGACCGCGTGGCGCGCGGCAGGGAGGGCACCGGGACGCCGACTGCTCGAAGCCGTCCACCCGGCGGGGGCCGGGACGGACACGCCCTGGCCGTGCGATGCCCGACCGGAGGGCCGGACGCGGGGCACGGCACCAGGACGCCCGCGGTGCGAACCCGTCCGCGTCGCGGAGTGCCGGGCGGACACACCTCGCGGGACGGTCCGGGCGCCGCGCGGAGTACGGCGCCCGGCGCCATACACGACGGGCCGGCCGTCGCGCGGGGTCCGGCATCGGCGCCCGGAGCTGCGAGCTGCGGGGTCCGCCCGCTCCGTGGGCCGCGGCAGCCCACCCCCCACAGAGACCTCCGCGACTCGGCCGGTCCTCGCGGGCCGCGCCCCCGGATGTCGCATCCCCGGATGCCGCACCCGGCGCGGTACCCGAAGCCCCGCCCCCCGCGCGGGGCAGGACACTCGGCGGCCTCGCGGGGAGGGCGATACCGGGTGCCTCAGCTCGTGCGCTCGGCGACCAGGACCGGACGGTCCGGCAGGGTGACGGTCACGGCGGCGCCCGATGTGAGCGTCGCGGCCTCGTACGTGGGCAGGTCGGCCTTGACCTCGGTGCCGTCGGCGAGCCGCACGGTCACGCGGGTGGCCGCGCCGAGGAACGCGGTGGCCACGACCCGCGCGTCCCCCGCGTCGTCGGCGCTCACCCGGACCGCCTCGGGCCGTACCAGCACATCCACCTCCCCCGGTGCGGGCGCGTCCCCGTCCACCGGCAGCCGCCGGCCGAGCACCTCGACCCGGTCGCCGTCGAGGGTCCCCGGGATCCGGCTCATCGTGCCCACGAACTCGGCGACGAAGGCGGTGGCGGGACGCCCGTACAAGTCGGCGGGCGACGCGCACTGTTCGAGCCGGCCGGCCCGCATCACCGCGACCCGGTCCGCCATGGACAACGCCTCCTCCTGGTCGTGGGTCACGAACAGGGTGGTGATGCCGAGTTCCAGCTGAAGGCGGCGGATCTCCTCCCGCAGCGAGAGCCTGACCTTGGCGTCCAGCGCGGACAGTGGTTCGTCGAGGAGCAGGACGCGAGGCCGCAGGGCGAGCGCACGGGCCAGTGCGACGCGCTGCTGCTGGCCGCCGGAGAGCTGGTGCGGGTACCGCTCGCCCTTGTCCCCGAGACCCACGAGATCGAGCAACTCGGCCGCGCGGGAACGCCGTTCGGCCGTCCGCACCTTGCGCATCCGCAGCCCGAAGGCCACGTTGTCCAGGGCGCTCAGATGCGGGAAGAGGCTGTACGACTGGAAGACCATCCCGGCGTCGCGGCGGTGTGCCGGTACCCGTGTGATGTCCTCGCCGTCGACCAGCACCTCACCGGAATCGGGATGTTCGAAGCCGGCGAGCATGCGCAGCGCGGTGGTCTTGCCGCAGCCCGAGGGGCCGAGCAGAGCGAGAAGTTCACCGGGCCGGACGGTGAGGTCCAGGCCGTCGAGGGCGACGGTCGGACCGAACTCCCGCCGGAGCCCCCGGAATTCGACGGTGGCGGCTTTGTCGAGCGTGGCGACGGTCATGGTTCATCCCCGGGAGGCGGAAGCGGTACGGGAGCGGCCGCCGAAGACGGCGAGCGCGAGAAGCAGTGCCCAGGTGAGGAACAGGCTGAGCACGGAGACGGCGACGGACATCTGGGCCTGCGAGCCGCCGACGTTGTAGATCCACACGGCGAACGGCTGGTAGCCGAGCAGGCGCGCGACCGTGAACTCGCCGAGCACCAGGGCCAGGGTGAGGAAGGAGGCGTTGAGCAGCGCGCCGCGCAGATTGGGCAGCACTGCGCGCACGAGCGCCTGCGGCCGGCTCGCGCCGCAGCTGCGGGCCGCCTCGACGAGAGTGCGCACGTCGACGGCGCGCAGTCCCGCGTCCAGGGCCCGGTACACGAACGGCAGCGCCATCACGACGTACGCGAGGACGAGGACGACCGGGAAGCCCGGGTCCTGGATCGCCACGAACGTCTGGAACAGCGGGGTGCGCGAAAGATGTTCGGGCCCCCACTTCAGGACGGTGGCGATACCGGCGACGAACGCGATCGGCGGGACGACCAGCGGCAGGGAGCACACCACCTCGACGATGGGCCGCAGCCGGGGGGAGCCGAGCCGCAGCGCGACCGTGGCGGGCACCATCAGGAGCAGCACCACGACGATGGTCGCGGCGGCGAGTTCCAGCGAGAGCAGCAGGCTGGAGACGAATCCGTCGGCGGACACGATCTGGCTGTAGGCGTCGAAGGTGACGCCCTGCCCCGGCACGTCGACCGTGAAGATCACGGAAGCGGCCATGGGCACCAGGAAGTACAGCGCGGCGAGGGCGAGAACCACCCAGCGCCACAGGTTCAGGCGAGCCATCGCGCGCTCCGTCGTTGCAGGGGCAGGTACACGGCCATGACCAGGCCCGCGATGAGGACCATGTCGAGGCTGAGGGCGAGCGCCACGTTCTCCTGGCCGACCAGCACGTTGCCGGAGATGGCGTCGGCGATCTGCAGGGTGACCAGCGGCACCGCGCTGCCGACCATGGCGGCGGCGGTGGCGTACGCGGCGAAGGCGCTGCCGAAGAGGAGCACGAGTCCGCCGAGGAGCGAGGGCGCGAGGACGGGCAGCGCCACGTGCCGCCAGTACTGGACGGAGGTGGCGCCGTTGTTCTGCGCCGCCTCGCGCCACTGGGAGCGCAGGCCGTCGAGGGCGGGCGTGATGGTGAGGACCATGAGCGGGATCAGGAAGTACAGGTAGACGACGACCAGGCCCCAGAAGCTGTAGAGGTTCCAGCCCTTTTCAGTGAGGCTCAAGTGCCGTGTCAGCACACCGGAGTTGCCGAGGGTGGCGACGAAGGCGAAGGCCAGCGGGACGCCGCCGAAGTTGGCGAGGACCCCGGAGGCGGTGAGCACGGCCTCGCGCAGCGCGCGGAAGCGGGAGGTGACCACGGCCTGGGCGAGCGGCAGTCCGAGGACGGTCGCGAGGCCCGCGGCGACGGCGGACAGCTTGACGCTGCCGATCAGGGCGGTCAGGTAAGCGCCCTGGAAGGAGCCGGTCAGGTTGGCCGTGGTGTACGAACTGGCGCCGGTGGTCTGGTCCTTGACGGTGAAGGCGCCGTTGAGCATGGCGAGCGCGGGGACGCCGAAGGAGATCGCCACGAAGACGAGCAGCGGGAGGACGGCGAGCGGGCCGGTAGCGCGGCGGCGCCGCCGCTGCCGGTGGGCAGCGGCGGGCACCACGTCGGCCGGGGCCTCGGTGAGAGCGGTGGTCATCCGGAGACGGCCTTGCCCCAGCCCTGGCCGAGCACGGTCTTGGCCTTGCTCTGCTGGGCCTCGGTCGGGAAGCTCGGGGTGCCCGAGACCGCGGGGAGCTTCGCGGCGGCGGCCTTGTCGAGCGTGCCGGCCTTCTCCAGCGCGGTCATCAGGGCCGGGCGGGCGTATCCCTTGAGCCAGAGGTTCTGGCCCTCGGCGCTGTAGAGGTACTCCTGCCACAGGCGGGCGGCCGCCGGGTGCGGGGCGTCCTTGTTGACGGCCTGGGAGTAGTACTGGGAGAACTGGCCGTCGGACGGCACGGAGACTTTCCAGTCGACGCCCTTGGACTTGAACTCGTCGGCGTAACCGGCGTTCAGGTAGTCCCAGTCGATGCTGATGGGCGTCTCGCCCTTCTCGACGGTGGCCGGGGTCGACTCGACGGGCGTGTAGTTGCCGTTCTTCTTCAGCTTGGCGAAGAAGTCGAGGCCGGGCTGGATGTCGTCGAAGGAGCCGCCGCTCGCCAGCGAGGCCGCGTACACACCGCCGAAGGCCGAACCGGACTTGGTGGGGTTGCCGTTGAGCGCGACCTGGCCCTTGTACTGCGGCTTGAGCAGGTCCTTGAAGGTCGTCGGGCACTCCTTGACCTTCTTGGCGTCGCAGCCGATGGAGATGTAGCCGCCGTAGTCGTTGTACCAGCGGCCCGCCGCGTCCTTCTGTCCCTCGGGGAGGTCACCGAAAGCGGTCACCTTGTACGGGGCGAGCAGCCCCTGCTGGGCCGCGCTCAGCGCGAAGGAGCTGCCGAGGTCGAGGACGTCGGGGGCCCGGTCCTGGCCCTTGCGCGAGGTGACGGCGTTGATCTCGTCCTGACTGGAGCCGTCCGGGCTCTCGACGTCGATCTTGATGCCGTACTTCTTGGTGAAGCCGTCTATGAGGGCGCCGTAGTTGGCCCAGTCGCGGGGAAGGGCGATCGCGTGCAGCGTGCCCTCCTTCTTGGCCGCCTCGACCAGGGCGTCGAGACCGCCGAAGTCCGCGGCGGAGGTCGCGGTGGCCGCGCTCTTGCCGTCGGCGGTGGTCGCCTTGTCGTCGGGTGCGGCGCCGCAGGCGCTCAGGGTGAGGGCTGCGGCGACGGCGAGGCCGCCGGTGAGGAGGGCGGTCCTCGGCAGGAACACGGTCACGGTCTCTCCAGGGTGACGCACGAGGGTGGGGTGGGACGGAGAACTTGTCTGAACAAGTTGGCCCCAGTAGGCCCGCCGATGGTGTCTTGTTCGTAAACTTTGGTGAAACCGTGACCCCTTGTTCCCTGCACAATCCCGGCCGACGGGGATCCCCGTCCGATGTCGATTAGGCTGATCACGCTGTGCACAGCGGTCGAATCAGAGGGGAAGAATGGCGGCGCGACACGAGGAGATCGCCGAGGAGCTGCGGCGGGCGATCGACCGCGAGGAGTACACCGTGGGCAGTCTGCTGCCGGCGGAGACCGACCTCGCGGCCCACTACGGCGTCTCGCGCGGCACGGTCCGCCAGGCCGTCGCGGCCCTGACCGCCGAGGGGCTCATCGGCTCACGCCAGGGCGCCCGCCGCGTCGTCCTCGCCGGCCGCCGCAGCCAGAGCTTCGCCGAACTGCGCAGCTTCGCCCAGTGGGCGCGCGCGATGGGGCGCGAAGCGACGGGACACGTGGTGGCGCAGGATTACCGCCCGGCGGCGGCGGAGGACGCCGTCCGTCTCCAACTGCGGGAGAAGACACCGGTGCTGCACGTGCTGCGGGTGCGCGGACTGGACGGTGAACCGGTCCTGCTGGAGCGCACCGTGTACGCGGACTGGATCTCCCCCGCCGTGGCGGCGATCGAGCCCGGGTGCCCCTCCGTCACCCAGCGGCTCTTCGAGGACACCGGCCTGGTCTTCGCGTACGGCGAGCACGTCATCGACGCCGTCGCGGCGGGCGCCCAGGACGCCGACCTCCTCGGAGTCCGCCGCACCAGCCCCCTGCTGCGCGTCCGCCGCGTCACCACCACCCGTGAAGGCCGCCCGGTGGAATGGTCCGACGACCGCTACCGCTCGGACGCCGTGAGCTTCAGCGTCCACAACTCCATCGGCAACAACGCCCTGGCAAGAAAGACGGCGGAGTAGCCATCAGGTGACGGCCCTTATCGAGCACCGGACGCCGAACGGGCGGACGCCGGACGGGCGGGCGGACGGACGGACGGACGGGCGCGGACGGACGCCGAGCGAGAGGGCGGGCGCCGCAGCGCCCCGTCAGGGGCGCGGGGAACTGCGCGCCCAGCCCCCACGAGCCCGCAGCCGCCCAGAGGCGGATCCCCCACCCCCGGGGCGCACCAGCCCTTATGGGGGCGCCGACTACGTAGGCGACCCCGAGGAAAACCTCCGCAGCAGCGGCGAAAGCACCAGCACGGACTTCGTCCGCTCCACGAACGGCTCCCCCGCGATCCGCTCGAGGACCCGCTCGAAGTGCCGCATGTCCGAGGCGAAGACCTGTACCACCGCGTCCGCCTCCCCGGTGACGGTGGAGGCGGCCACGACTTCCTGATAGCGCTCCAGACCGCGCTGGATGGTCTCCGGCGAGGTGTTCCGCCGGCAGTAGATCTCGACGAAGCCCTCCGTCTCCCAGCCGAGCGCCGCCGGGTCCACCCGTACGGTGAACCCGGTGATGGCCCCGGTGGCCCGCAGCCGGTCGACGCGCCGCTTCACGGCGGGCGCGGACAGGCCGACCAGTTGCCCGATGTCCGCGTAGGAGCGGCGGGCATCCTCGGCGAGGGCGTGCACGATGCGTTCGTCGAGATCGTTCAGCACTGCGGGTGGTTCACTTTTCTGCGAGGGTTTCTACGGTTGCTCGGCGACGGGTTCCACGGTCGCCATCCGGGACCTGCGGTAGCCGTAACTGAAGTAGAACACGAGCCCGACAGCCATCCAGACGCCGAAGACGACCCAGGTGACGGCGGAGAGACTGGCCATCATCCACACGCACAGCAGGAAGCCGATCGCGGGCAGCACCGGCGCGAGCGGAACCCGGAAAGTGCGGCGCATGGCCGGGCGCGTCCTGCGCAGCACGACGACGGCGACATTGACCAGCCCGAAGGCGAAGAGCGTGCCGATGCTGGTGGCGTCGGCGAGCTGGCCGAGCGGGATCGCGGCGGCGAGGACACCGCAGAACAGCGAGACGATGACCGTGTTGGCGCGGGGCGTGCCGGTCTTCGGGTGGACCTTGGCGAACACCTTGGGCACCAGGCCGTCCCGGCCCATCGCGAACAGGATGCGGGTCTGGCCGTAGAGCACGGTCAGCACGACACTCGCGATGGCGATGACCGCGCAGGCGGCCAGCAACGTGCCCCAGAAGGTCTGCCCGGTGACGTCCTTCATGATCCCGGCGAGCGCGGCCTCCGAGTCGTTGAACTGCCGCCAGGGCTTCGCGCCGACGGCGACAGCGGCGACGAGGACGTACAGGGCGGTCACGATGACCAGCGAGAGCATGATCGCGCGCGGCAGGTCGCGCTGGGGGTCCTTGGCCTCCTCACCGGCGGTGGAGGCGGCGTCGAAGCCGATGTAGGAGAAGAACAGGGTGGCGCCGGCGGCGCTGACGCCCGCCATGCCGAGGGGCATGAAGTGGTCGTAGTTGCCGGAGCGGAAGCCCTGGACGCCGATCGCGCAGAACAGCACCAGCGCGGCGATCTTCACGGCCACCATGATGGTGTTGGCGCGCGCCGACTCCCGCGCTCCGCCGAGCAGGAACGCCATCGCGAGCATCACCACGATGAGCGCGGGCAGGTTGAAGATGCCCCCGTCACCGGGCGGCGCGGACAGTGCGTCCGGGATGGTGACGCCGATGGTGCCGTCGAGCAGTTCGTTCAGGTACTCGCCCCAGCCGACCGCGACGGCCGCGACCGAGACGCCGTACTCCAGGACCAGGCACCAGCCGCAGATCCAGGCGATGAGCTCGCCCATCGTTGCGTACGCGTACGAGTACGAGGATCCGGCGACCGGGATGGTGCCGGCCAGTTCGGCGTAGGAGAGGGCGGAGAAGAGCGCCGTGAGACCGGCGATCACGAAGGACAGGGTGACCGCGGGCCCGGCCTTGGGGACGGCCTGGCCGAGGACGACGAAGATGCCGGTGCCGAGCGTGGCACCGATGCTGATCATGGTGAGCTGCCACAGGCCGAGGGAGCGCCGCAGCGAGCCCCCCTCGCCCTGGCCACCCTCCTCCACCAGGCGTTCCACCGGCTTGCGGCGCATGAGACGCGCGCCGACCCCCGGGGACGGTGGGGCGGACGTGGGTGGGGACTGCGGGGGTGCGCCTTGGTCGAGCACGCGCTGGCTCCTTCATCGCTGCCGGTCGAAGAGGACGGGAACCGGCGGCACCCCTGACAGGAGGGACCCACCGAGCGGGGTCCCCGCCACGCCTGTGTACAGCGCTTGACCCTATGAGTCCGGGCTTCACGGGCGTAATGCGGCAACCTTGCGCGTCTCCGCAAGATCGTTGCGTTCATCGCATTCCGGCGCATGTTCGTTGCGCGGGGCCTTTCGATGGTTGCGCGAGGCGCCTTTTCGCTGACGGAGCGGCCCTTCGAACATCCCGTCCGACAGGGCGTCAGTTCCCCTCACGGGGGCGCCCGTCCGCCCCCTCCGCCTGCTCGGGACACGCGTACGGCCCCTGCTCCCGGGAGGGGAACAGAGGCCGTACGGGGAAACAGGGGCGGGTCAGCTCCAGCTGGCGTGCAGGGGCTTGCCCTCGGCGTAGCCGGCCGCGCTCTGGATGCCGACGATCGCCTTCTCGGCGAACTCCTCCAGGGAGTTCGCGCCCGCGTAGGTGCAGGAGGAACGGACGCCGGCGATGACCGAGTCGATCAGGTCCTCGACGCCCGGACGGGACGGGTCGAGGAACATCCGCGAGGTGGAGATGCCCTCCTCGAACAGCGCCTTGCGGGCCCGGTCGTACGCGGACTCCTCGCTGGTGCGGTTCTTGACGGCGCGCGCGGACGCCATGCCGAAAGACTCCTTGTACAGACGTCCGTCGGCATCCTGCTGAAGGTCGCCCGGGGACTCGTACGTGCCGGCGAACCAGGAGCCGATCATGACGTTCGACGCGCCGGCGGCCAGCGCCATCGCGACGTCACGGGGGTGGCGGACACCGCCGTCGGCCCACACGTGCTTGCCGTACTTCTTGGCCTCGGCCGCGCACTCCAGGACCGCGGAGAACTGCGGCCGGCCGACGCCGGTCATCATGCGGGTGGTGCACATGGCGCCGGGGCCGACGCCGACCTTGATGATGTCGGCGCCCGCGTCGACGAGGTCCTTGACGCCCTCGGCGGCGACGATGTTCCCCGCGACGATCGGCACCTGCGGGTCGAGCGCGCGGACCGTCCGGACGGCGCTGATCATCGACTCCTGGTGACCGTGCGCCGTGTCGATGACGAGCGTGTCGACGCCCGCGTCCAGGAGCTGCTTGGCCTTGCCCGCCACATCGCCGTTGATGCCGACGGCGGCGGCGATGCGCAGCCGGCCGCCCGCGTCGGTGGCCGGCGTGTACAGGGTGGCGCGCAGGGCGCCCTTGCGGGTGAGGATGCCGGCCAGCTTGCCGTCCGCGTCCACGGCGGGGGCGTAGCGGCGGTTGGCGCCGTCGAGCCGGTTGAACGCCTCGCGGGGCTCGATGTCCGCGTCGAGGAGCAGCAGGTCCCTGGACATGACCTCGGACAGCTGGGTGAAGCGGTCCACGCCGGTGAGGTCGGTGTCGGTGACCACACCGACCGGGCGGCCCTCCTCGTCGACGACGACGCCCGCGTTGTGCGCGCGCTTGGGCAGCAGCGCCAGTGCGTCGGCGACGGTCTGGTGGGGCTCGAGGCGGATCGGGGTGTCGAGCACCAGGTGGCGCCCCTTGACCCAGGAGACGACCTCGGTGATGACGTCGATCGGGATGTCCTGCGGAATGACGACAAGGCCCCCGCGGCGGGCGACGGTCTCGGCCATCCGGCGGCCCGCGATCGCCGTCATGTTGGCGACGACGAGCGGGATGGTGGTGCCCGTGCCGTCCGGAGAGCTGAGGTCCACGCCCTGACGCGAGCCGACCGCGGAGCGGCTGGGCACCATGAAGACGTCGTCGTACGTCAGGTCGTACGGGGGCTGGATGTCGTTGAGGAAACGCACGTGCTGCACATCCCAGTCGATCAGAGGTGGCCCCCGGACAGGTCAGCCAGGGGGAAGAGCACGTACTTCATTGTCCCATGACAGCCCCCGTGCGGTCCCCGGACGGATCATCCAGGCTGGTCAGGGGGCAATTGGTCGGATCCTCCAAGGATGAGGACGACCGACAGGGTGGCGTCGAACTGCTGGTAGTGGCCGGAGGCCGACTGGAGGACCTCCTGGGCGGTCTCCCACTCGTCGGGCCGCGTCCGCGCGTAGGGGCGCCAGCCGGTCACCACGAGCAGCCTGCCCGGACTGGCCGGTCCCCAGTCGGGGTCGCCGAGGACGTCGGCGAGCGCGTCCCAGTTCCGCCCGAACCACTCCGGCAGGTCGAGGGCGCGGACACAGCGCTCCATGAACCCGGGCTTGTCGAGAACCCCGGTGAGATCGAGCTCGGTGACCTGCCACCCGGCCGAGCGGCACACCTCCGCGAGCGGACCGTGCGTCATCTCAGCACCGCCTTGAACGAGTTGTAGTGATCGTCGGTGTAGAAGATCTCCCCGTGCTGTCCGGCGACGATGCGCCGGGCCCCCCGGTCGCGTTCGCCCGGGGTCCGCACCGTGTACTCGTGGTAGTACCCCCTGGCGTGCCCCGGCAGTTCCCGCTCGAAGTTGCCGAAGACGGCGCCGTCCTTGGCGTACGGGAAGGGGCCGCCCCGGTCGATGAGGACGAGGGTCGCCCGCGCTTCGGCGGGGAGCGCGGCCGCGGGGACGACCGGCAGGCCACCGGCCCAGGACGGGACCGCCGTGGCACCGCTCGCGGCCGTGGCCGCGGGGTCGCCCGAGCCGGTGGTGCCCGTGGACGAGCAGCCCGTCAGCAGGACCGTCAGACAGACCAGCAGTCCGGCGAACAGGCGGCCCGCGAACGCGCGGGGGGACGGCCGCAGCAGCATGACGTCGATGCTGCCACGGCCGTCCCCCCGCGGCGCGCGCTGGGTGTCGACCTCAGGGCCCGTCCGGGTCCGCCCGGTTCAGCGCCGGACGCGGGGGCGGTCCCGCCGTCATCAGCGCGTCCGCGGCCGAGGTGTCCGTCACCAGGCTGGTGACGAGCCCGGACCGCAGCACCGCGTCGATGGCGGCCGCCTTGCGCTGACCGCCCGCTATGGCGACGACCTCGGGGATACGGCGCAGCCGGTCGGCCTCGACCGTGATGCAGCGCTCGCCCAGGTCACGCCCGACCCGCCGGCCCTCGGCGTCGAAGAGGTGCGCGGACATCTCGGCGGCGACACCGAGGGACGCGTAGTGGGCGCGCTCCTCGTCGCTGAGCATGTCGTGCACCGTGGAGATGCCGGGCTCCCAGGAGCCGATGGAGACGCAGGCGACCGTCACCTTGTCGAAGTACTCGAAGGCGCGGGCGATCCCCGTCTGGTTGCGCAGCGCCGCCGCGGTGGCCGCGTCGGGCAGCAGCATCGGCGCGTAGATGGGGTGGGCGTCGCCGCCCGACACCTGCGCGGCGCGCCGGACCGCCTCGACGGAGCCGCGTTCGGCGGTCCCGGCGTCGTACACGCCCGTCAGCTGCACCACGGTGCACGGCGGGAGCCGGTCCAGCGCCGCCGCCATGTGGATCGTGGAGCGGCCCCAGGCGAGGCCGAGCACATCGCCCTCGTTGACGAGCTCGCCGAGCAGGTCGGCGGCCACCTCACCGAGGTTCTCCGGGTCGGGCGACTCCTCGGCCTCGGCCGGGGACTCGACGACCACGGCATGCCGCAGACCGTAGCGGGCACGCAGCGCGTCCGAGCGCTCCGCGTCCAGCTCGGCGGGGACGCGGATCTCGATCCTCACGAGATCCCGTTCGAGAGCGGTCTCCAGGACCCGGGCCACCTTGAAGCGGCTGACGCCGAACTCCTCGGCGATCTGGATCTTGGATTTGCCCTCTAGGTAGAAGCGGCGGGCCATGGCCGCCGCCTGGACCAGCTCAGCGGGTCCCATCCGCATGGCTGACCGGCCCGCCGACATACCCGACACGGCGATCTCCTCACTTCTGTTCACACTCTGGATTCGCCGTTCATCCTTGCAGATCCGGCGCACTTGATCCGCCCTGATGGGCGGCGTTCACGTTCCCTTGGCTCAGTGGTCGCACGCCCAGGATGCATGGGCCGTCGCCTCCTGTGCCTGGGTGCGCAGTGCACGTACCGCCTGGGCCGGGTCCGCCGCCCCGTACACCGCCGAACCGGCGACGA
Source organism: Streptomyces rhizosphaerihabitans (assembly GCF_025399795.1). Taxonomy (GTDB): domain Bacteria; phylum Actinomycetota; class Actinomycetes; order Streptomycetales; family Streptomycetaceae; genus Streptomyces; species Streptomyces rhizosphaerihabitans. The sequence continues at coordinate 44,086 of NZ_JAODTZ010000004.1, forward strand.
ACACGTCGGCGCCCGCCTCCGCGCACCGCTCGATGGTCGACGCCGAGACACCGCCGTCGACCTGGAGCCACAGTTCCAGGCCGTGCTTGCTGATCAACTCGCGCGTGCGGCGGATCTTGGGGAGCATGATGTCAAGAAAAGCCTGGCCGCCAAATCCGGGTTCGACCGTCATGATCAGCAGCATGTCGAGCTCGGGCAGCAGATCCTCGTACGGCTCGATGGGGGTCGCGGGCTTGAGTGCCATGGAGGCGCGAGCGCCCATGGCCCGGATCTCACGGGCCAGCCGGACGGGCGCGGCGGCCGCCTCCACGTGGAAGGTGACGGAGCCGGCACCGGCTTCCACGTACTGGGGCGCCCACCGATCGGCGTCCTCGATCATCAGATGGCAGTCCAGCGGAGTGTCCGTCGCACGGGCCAAAGACTCTACGACCGGCACCCCGAGCGTGAGGTTCGGTACGAAATGGTTGTCCATGACGTCGACATGGAGCCAGTCCGCGCCTTCCACCGCCTTTGCCTCCTCGGCAAGACGGGCGAAGTCGGCGGACAGGATGCTGGGGTTGATCTGCACGGCCATGCCCCAAGACTGCCATGCCCCGGGCCGGTTGCCCGCCCCGGTCCGGACCTGGGTTGTTCCGCGGATGTCCTGCGACGGTCCGGCATGCCATGCTGGGCGGCCCAGCGGCGCTGCGTCCGACCTCGGGGGTGGGCATGAAGAGGCTCGACGCCTGGAAGCGCGCGGCCATCGGGGTCGTGTGCGGACGCCGGTCCAAGTGGCTGGTCCTGGCCCTGTGGCTGCTGGTGCTCGTCTTCGTGGCACCTCTCGGAGCCAAGCTCAGCGACGCCCAGGACAACGACGCCCAGTCCTGGCTGCCGGGCTCGGCCGAGTCGACCCAAGTCCTCGACATCTCGAATGAGTTCCGGCCCGAGCAGATTCCCGCGGTCGTCGTCTACGCGCGCCCGGACGGCCTGACGCCGCAGGACCGCCGGCAGATCGCCGAGGACGTCCAGCAGGTGAAGGCGCTGCGGGAGCACGGCATCCGCGGCGCGGAGACCCGGGGACCGGTCTTCGACCGGCCGACCGATCCGCGCGCGGCCCAGATCTACATCCCCATCACCATGAACGCGTCCGGCTGGCAGCGGATCGGCCCCGCCGTCGACTCCATCCGGCACCAGGTGGGCAAGGGTGCCGACGAGCTCTCCGTGCACATCACCGGGCCCGGCGGTACCGCCGCGGACTCCTCCGATGCCTTCAAGGGCATCGACTCGACCCTGCTCTACTCCGCGATGGCCGTCGTCGTCGTGATGCTGCTGATCACCTTCCGCAGCCCGACCCTGCTGTTCGTCCCGCTGCTCGGCGTGGTCGTCGCCCTGTTCACGGCCCAGGCGCTGATCTATCTGCTGGCGAAACACGCCGGTCTGACGGTCAACGGCCAGAGCGCGGGCATTCTCACCGTGCTCGTGTTCGGCGCGGGGACCGACTACGCGCTGCTGCTGGTCGCCCGCTACCGCGAGGAGCTGCGCCGCCACGAGGACCGCCACGAGGCGATGGCCCTCGCCATGAACCGGGCCGGTCCGGCCATCCTCGCCTCGGGCGCGACGGTCGTGCTGAGCATGCTGGTGCTCCTGGTCGCCGAGATGAACTCGACGCGGGGCCTCGGCCCGGTCGCGGCGATCGGCGTGGGCGTCGGCCTGCTCACCATGCTCACGCTCTTCCCCGCCCTGCTGCTGGTCTTCGGGCGCTGGATCTTCTGGCCCTCCGTCCCGCACCTCGGCTCGGCCGATCCGACCAAGAGCGGCGTCTGGGCGCGCATGGGCCGCCGGATCGCCCGCCGCCCGCGGACCTTCTGGGTGGCCACGGCGCTGGCGCTCGGGCTGCTGTCCCTCGGCCTGATCCAGCTGCGGGCCGCGGGCATCTCCAACGCCGACCAGTTCACCGGGAAGCCGGACTCGATCGTCGGCCAGCAGGTGTCGGCCCGCTACTTCCCCGCGGGTGACGGGGATCCCCTGGTCATCGTGTCCAACGCGGCCCAGGGCAGGGAGGTCGGCCATGCCGTGGCCGCGGACCCGGGTGTCGTGCAGGCGAGCATCGGTGTGCCGCCGGGCACCGCGCCCGTGCACGACGGCAAGGTGCTGTTCGAGGCGACCACCCGCGCCCCCGCCGACAGCGCGGCGGCGAAGGCCACCGTGGAGCGGGTGCGCGACGCGGTGCACGCCGTCCCCGGCGCCGACGCGAAGGTGGGCGGCGGCTCGGCGGCCCTGCTCGACATGGAGAACGCCCAGACGCACGACAACTACCTGGTCATCCCGCTCGTCCTGGTGGTGGTCCTGCTGGTCCTGAGCATCCTGCTGCGGGCTCTGGTCGCCCCGCTCCTGCTGATCGGGACCGTGGTGCTGTCGCTGGCCACCGCCCTCGGCGTGAGCGCACTGGCCTTCCGGCACGTCTTCGACTACGCGGGCGAGGACGTGGCCTTCCCGCTGTTCGTCTTCGTGTTCCTGGTGGCACTCGGTATCGACTACAACATCTTCCTGACCACCCGTATCCGCGAGGAAGCGACGCACAAGGGCACCCGCGCCGGTGTGGTGACAGGGCTCGCCACCACCGGGGCGGTGATCACCTCGGCCGGTCTCGTCCTCGCGGGCACGTTCGCGGCACTCGGCACCCTGCCGATCGTGGGGTTCGCGGAGATCGGCTTCGCGGTCGCCCTGGGCGTGCTCCTGGACACCTTCGTGGTGCGCTCGGTGCTGGTCACCGCGCTCTTCCTCGACGTGGGCCCGAAGGTGTGGTGGCCACACCGGCTCGCGCACGAGGACGGCGGGACGCGGCCCGCCGAGCCCGCCGATTCCGCCGAGCCGGACGATTCCGGGGAACCCGGAGGATCCAGGGAGTCCTCGAACCCGGCTCCGCCTCCCGGCTGACGAAGCGAACCGAAGCACGCCCACGCAGCGTGGGCAGGGCAGAGCGGCGCCGACCCCTCACCGCGGGCTGAACGAAGCCGGGGGCGCGGCCCGGCAGAGCTGGGCAGCGCAGTCGGCCGAAGCTGGACGGCGCGGCTCAGCAGAGGTGGGCGGCACGGCCGGCCGAAGCTGGGCGGCACGGCCGGCCGAAGCTGGGCAGCGCGGCTCAGCAGAGCTGGGCAGCGCGGCTCAGCAGAGCTGGGCAGCGCGGCTCAGCAGAGCTGGGCAGCGCGGCTCAGCAGAGCTGGGCAGCGCGGCTCAGCAGAGCTGGGCAGCGCGGCTCAACCGGATGGGCCGGCCGTGCCGAGTGTGCCGGGCGGTCAGCCGGTTCGGCGGATCAGGGCCAGGTACATCGCGTCCGTCCCGTGCAGATGCGGCCACAGCTGTACGTCGGGGCCGTCCCCCAGGGCGGGCACGCCGGGCAGCAGCGGACGGGCGTCGAGCAGTTCGGCGGAGCCGTCCTCGAAGTGCTTCAGGACGTCGTTCACGACCGCGCGGGTCTCGGCGAGGTGCGGCGAACAGGTCGCGTACCCGACGACACCGCCGACCCGCACCGATTCGAGCGCCGTGCGCAGCAGCCCGCGCTGGAGCGTCGCGAAGCCGTCGAGGTCCTCGGGGCGACGCCGCCAGCGGGCCTCGGGACGGCGGCGCAGCGCGCCCAGGCCCGTGCAGGGCACGTCCATGAGCACCCGGTCGAAGGTGCCGGGCCGCCACGGCGGGCGGGTGCCGTCGGCGGCGATGACCTGGTACGGGCCGGGGTTCCCGGCGAGCGCCTTGGCGACGAGCCCCGCCCGGTGCGGCTGCTTCTCGGAGGCGAGCAGTGTCGCGCCGCGCTGGGCGGCGAGGCCCGCCAGCATCGCGGCCTTGCCGCCGGGTCCGGCGCAGCCGTCCAGCCAGACCCGGTCGGGCCCGTCGATCGGCGCGTTCGCGAGGGCGATCGCGACCAGCTGGCTGCCCTCGTCCTGGACGCCCGCACGGCCCTCGCGTACGGCGTCGATGGCGCCCGGCTCGCCGCCCTCGGTGAGCCGCACGGCATACGGCGACCAGCGCCCGGGAAGCGCCGAGTCCTCGTCGAGGGCGTCGAGGAGTTCCTCGGAGGTGGAGCGTCCGGGCCGGGCCACGAGGGTCACCTCGGGCCGCTCGTTGTCGGCCTCCAGCAGGTCCTCGATGCCGGCCCGGCCGCCGCCCAGCGAGTCCCACAGCGCGGAGACGACCCAGCGCGGGTGCGAGTGCACGACGGCGAGATGATCCTCGGGGTCGTCCTCGTAGGGCGGCGCGACCTGTTCCAGCCAGGCGTCGAGGTCCTGCCGAGCGACCTTGCGCAGCACGGCGTTCACGAACTTGGCCCGCCCGTCGCCGAGCACCACCCGGGCCAGCTCGACGGAGGCGGAGACGGCGGCGTGCGTCGGGATGCGGGTGCCGAGCAGCTGGTGGGCACCGAGGCTGAGCACATCGAGGACCGGCGGGTCGACCTCCCGCAGCGGCCGGTCGACACAGGCCGAGATGACGGCGTCGTACGTCCCCTGGCGGCGCAGCGTGCCGTACACCAGCTCGGTGGCGAGCGCGGCGTCCCGTGTGTCGAAGTCGCCCTTCTCCCGCGCCTTGCGCAGCAGCGGCGGCAGAACGAGGTTCGCGTACGCGTCCCGCTCGTCCACGGCCCGCAGCGCCTCGAAGGCGAGCATGCGGACCGGGTCCTTCTGGGGGCGGCGGTAGGGCTTGCCGGGCTTCTGCGGCCGACGGGGCTGCTCACTCACGAAAAAGGTGCTCCGGATCCAGGAAAAAAGATGCGCTTATCAGCGTACGCCGCAGGGCCGACGTCAGACGCCGAGGCGCTCCCCGGAGGGAATCCGCACCCCGCGGGCCCAGTCCGCCGCGCGCATCGGCTTCTTGCCCTGGGCCTGCACCCAGAGCAGCTCGACGGCGTAGGAACCGGTGCCCACGTACACGTTGTTCTTGGCGACGGACAGCTCGCCCGGGGCGAGGTCCGTGCGGTCGGGCACCGTCGCGACCTGGATGAGCTTGAGCCGCTCGGCGCGGAAGACGGTCCAGGCGCCGGGGGCCGGGGTGCACCCGCGCACCATGCGGTCGACCCGCAGCGCCGGGGCGGCCCAGTCGATGTGGGCGTTCTCGACGGTGATCTTCGACGCCGTGCTGATGCCGTCGGCGGGCTGCGGTACGGCCTTGAGCGTGCCGTCCTCGATCCCGTCCATCGTCGCGGCGAGCAGTCCGGAGCCGGCGAAGGCGAGCCGCGTCAGCAGGTCCCCGCTGGTGTCGGTGGGGCGGATCTCCTCGGTGACGGTCCCGTACACCGGTCCCGAGTCGAGGCCCTCCTCGATCAGGAAGGTGGTGGCGCCGGTGATCTCGTCGCCGGCCATGATCGCGTGCTGGACGGGGGCGGCGCCGCGCCAGGCCGGCAGCAGCGAGAAGTGCAGGTTGACCCAGCCCTGGGCGGGGATGTCGAGGGCGACCCGGGGCAGCAGCGCCCCGTACGCGACGACGGGACAGCAGTCAGGGCCGATCTCCCGCAGCCTGGCCAGGAATTCCTCGTCCCGGGGCTTGGCGGGCTTGAGCACCTCGATCCCGGCTTCCTCCGCCCGCACGGCGACCGGACTCGCGACGAGCCGTCGCCCCCGTCCGGCCGGCGCGTCCGGCCGGGTCACGACGGCGGCCACCTCGTGCCGCCCGGAGGCGATCAGGGCGTCCAGGGCGGGAACGGCGACCTCGGGGGTACCTGCGAAGACGAGCTTCATGGGTGGCGGTTGGCCTCTCGGGCGGGAGCTCTTCCATCCCCCGCGCGCGTGCCGGATACCGGCGAAGCACGGGGCAGCGCACCAGTCTATGCCGCGCGGGGCTCAACGGCTCGGGGGTTCTTCGGGGGCCATGTCCTCGGGCCCGCACGGGCGGTGTCGCCTGCGCATCGGCACGAACGGTGTTGCCCATGGCATCGGCACCGGTGACGCGGCCTGCTCGTCGCCAAGTGGGGCGCGTTCACCACACAACGGGGGGCGTACGGGACGGGACGCGCCCCGTACGTATGCCCTTGCGCCCCTGCAGCGTGACCACTCACCCGTCTACGCGTTGGTCAAGAAAGAGTTGACCACAGCGGGCTGCACATTCGCGGCCCGATCCTTTTCAACGCCGGTTCGAGAGGCTTGTTCATGGCCGACCACGCAACCCACGACGCCCAGGCTCGGGCCAGCCTGCACTTGCTGGTGCGGGACATCGAGCGGGTCCGCCGGCAGGTGGACGCACTGCGCACGCTCACCGCCCAGTTGGGCAACGTCTACCGCCCGCGCCGCTCCGGCCCCTCCACGGGCTTCGTCGTCTACGGACGCGCTCCCGCCCCGACCGTTCGTCTCGCCCAGGAGCTGCGGGACAGTGTCGAGACCCTGGTCACGGCCGCCGTGGACTTCGACCGCTCACTCGGCTTCTCGTGGGACGCGGTGGGCTCGGCCCTCGGGGTCACCAAGCAGGCGGTCCACCGTCGTTACGGCGCGCGGCGCGCCACCGCCCAGGCCGCCGCCGAGGCGGAGCGTGCCACGGAGACGGCCGACACGCGCACGGTCGCCGTCAACAGCGGTCTCCCCTCGGTGCCGATCGCCCCCGCCGCCCGCTCCATGCCGACCCAGCCGACGGCCGGCAGCCCCACACTCCGCGACGAGGTCAGGCCCACGGCCTTCCCGGGCCCGCGCAACGGCTGACCGACCCCCCGAGACGACAGCTGCCTCCCGGCGCCAAGACCCGGGGGGCAGTCCCATGCCCACACCCCGACCCCCAGCTCCCAGTTCCCCGCCGACCGTTCACGCCCGCGTCCCGCGCCGCAGCCCACGCCCACTGCTCACGCCCACAGTCCACGACGACACCCGCACATCATGTGCTCCGCGACGTCCGCTCAAGCGACCTCACCGGATCGCACGGGCCCTCACGGGACCTGACGCGGCCTCACGGAATCGCATGGGATCGCATGGGATCTCACCCGATGTCGGGCGGATCGATCCGGATCCGTACGGGCTCGCTGCTCCCGCGGGCCATGCGTGCCGCCTGCGCGCCCTTCAGAGCGGCCGCCAGGGCAGCGCCGCTCCCCGGGGGCACCCGGATGAGTACCCGCTCCCCGGGGTCCCCAGCGGGCGGCCCACCGGGTCGCCGGGGCCGGCCCGCCTCGGCCATCGGCAGCGGTACAGGCCCCAACACCTCGGCGTCGGACGGCAGTTCGGCGGCGGCGAGGAACCCGGCGAGCGCCTCGGGCGCCCCGGACACCGCCGCCATCCGGGAGACCGGCGGAAATCCCAGCTCGGCCCGCTCGGCGAGCTCACGCACCGCGTGCCCGACGGGATCCCACCGTACGAGCGCCTGCACGGGCCGCAGGGTCGGTTCGGCAACGACCACGACCGTGCCGCCCGCCCCCTGCGGACGGACCAGCGCGGCGGCCCCCGTCCACCGGCGCAACGCGTCCTCACCGGCCCGCAGATCGGGCCGTCCGAGCATCGCCCAGCCGTCGAGCAGCAGGGCCGCCGCGTACCCGCCCTCGGCGACGGGTTCGGCTCCCGGCGTGCTCACCACCAGGGCGGGCGCCGAGGACACCGTGTCCAGCACCTGCTCCCGCCCGGACGTGCGCACCGGCACGGCCGGGAACGCCCGTCCCAGTTCCTCGGCGGTCCTGCGGGCGCCGACGACCTGCGCCCGCAGCCGGAACCCTCCGCACTCCTGGCAGTGCCAGGCCGTCTCGTCCCGCCCGCACCACGCGCAGCGCAGGGCCTGGGCGTCCTGCGCCTCCAACGGCCCCGCGCAGTGCCGGCACCGCGCGGGCGCCCGGCACTGGGCACACGCCATCCGGGGCACATATCCCCGCCTGGGCACCTGGACCAGCACGGGCCCCTGCCGCAGACCCTCCCTGACGATCCGCCAGGCGAGCGTGGGCAGCCGGGCGGCCCGAGCGGCCTCGTCGCGCGCGAGATCGCCGTCCCCGACGGTCCGTACCAGCGGCGCGGCTGCGCGCACCTGGTCCCGGTCGGCGGCCAGCGGCAGCGCCCAGCCGCTCTCGACCAGTTGCGCCGCCTCCACGGTGCAGGTCCAACTCCCCAGCAGGAAGCCGCACTTGTCGCGCGAGGCACGCAGCTCCAGCACCTCCCGGACATGCGGGAAGGGAGCGTTCTCGTCGCTGTGTCCGTCGTCGCCGTCGTCCCAGACGACGACAAGTCCCAGATTCCGTACGGGCGCGAACATGGCGGCCCGGGTGCCGACCACGGCCCGTACGGACCCCCGTCGTACGGCGAGCCAGTCACGGTAGCGCCGCTCCGGTCCGGCGTCGGCGGTCAGCACGGCGTGCTGCCCCTCCCCCAGCAGGGCCTTCAGGGCGGTGTCGACGCGGGCCGCGGGCCGCCCGGCCGGTACGACGACGAGCGCGCCGCGCCCGGAGGCGAGCGTCGCCTGCACCGCGCGGGCGATCTCCTCGGCCCACTCGGGACCGGGCAGCGCGGTCCACACCGCGCGCGGGGCACCACCGGAGGCGAGCGAGGCGAGGAGGTCCGCCCCTCTCCCGTACCGCCGCCAGGTGCCGGGGTCGGGTGCACTGGGCAGCGGCGGAGGCACCGGCGACTCCCGTGCCTCGGCGCGGGCGTGCCGGGGCGGCACGGCCAGCTGCAGCACGTCGGCGAGCGATCCCGCGTACCGGTCGGCGACGGCGCGGGCGAGTCCCAGCAGTTCGGGCCCGAGGACGGGCTCGGGCGAGACGACCTGGGCGAGGGCTGCCAGCGGCCCCGAGTAGTCGGACTCGGCGACCCGCTCGACCAGATATCCGTCGATCAGACCGCCGCCCTCGCGCCGCCCCTCCCGAACATTGCGTCCACCGGCGCCGAACCGAACCCGAACCCGCACGCCCGGCTGCGCGGCCTCGTCGAGGTCCTCGGGCACGGCGTAGTCGAAGTAGCGGTCGAGGTGCAGCACCCCTTTGTCGACGAGCACCCGCGCGACGGGCAGCTCCTTGGCGAGCGCGGCTCCCCGCCAGGTCCGCGGCTTCGCCTTCGGCCCCTTGGCCTGTCGCACGACCTCCCGGATCAGGGCAAGCTGCTCGGGCGGAGCACCGTCCGCGCCGTCCGCGCCGCGCGCGCTGTCGTCGGGTCGCCCGTTCGCGCTGCTCACAGCAGTATTCCTACCAGACCGCACTGACAGCGCCGCCTGCCCGAGATCAGGCCGGCCGCGGATCGCGAACGCCCTGAGGGCGCTTCTGCCATGGACCGCTCGGCCATACCGGTCAGGGACCGGCAGCAGGATTCGAACCTGCGAGGGGCCTTCGGCCCCAGAAGTATCCGCGGACATCGCACCGGGCGGGACAACGTCGGTTCTCCCGAGATCCAGGCGGCAGCGGAACGTGATCCAGATTCACCGCACGCCGTGGGCGTACTCCACCGAAGTAACCGCGGCCATCGCACCGGGAGATCACCAGCCTATGAATACCGGCCCGCCGGAACCACTCTTTTTTCTCCCGCACAGCCGTGAGGCCCGGCCCCCCGAGGGGGGCCGGGCCTCACGGCTGTGACGAAGCGTTCGCGGACTACAGGCCCGCTGCCTTGCGCAGCGCGTCCACCCGGTCCGTCCGCTCCCACGTGAAGTCGGGCAGCTCGCGGCCGAAGTGCCCGTAGGCGGCGGTCTGGGCGTAGATCGGGCGGAGCAGGTCGAGGTCGCGGATGATCGCCGCCGGACGGAGGTCGAAGACGTCCGTGATGGCGGTCTCGATCTTCTCGGCGTCGACCTTGGCGGTGCCGAAGGTCTCGACGAACAGACCGACCGGCTCGGCCTTGCCGATGGCGTAGGCGACCTGGACCTCGCAGCGCGAGGCGAGGCCCGCGGCGACGACGTTCTTCGCGACCCAGCGCATCGCGTACGCGGCGGAGCGGTCGACCTTGGACGGGTCCTTGCCGGAGAAGGCGCCGCCGCCGTGGCGGGCCATGCCGCCGTACGTGTCGATGATGATCTTGCGGCCGGTGAGGCCGGCGTCGCCCATCGGGCCGCCGATCTCGAAACGGCCGGTCGGGTTCACCAGCAGGCGGTAGCCCTCGGTCTCCAGCTTGATGCCGTCGTCGAGCAGGGCCCTCAGCTCCGGCTCCACCACGAACTCGCGGATGTCGGGAGCGAGCAGGGAGTCGAGGTCGATGTCCGACGCGTGCTGCGAGGAGACGACGACGGTGTCCAGACGGACCGCCTTGTCGCCGTCGTACTCGATGGTGACCTGGGTCTTGCCGTCGGGGCGCAGGTACGGGATGGTCCCGTTCTTGCGGACCTCGGACAGCCGGCGCGCGAGCCGGTGCGCGAGGTGGATCGGGAGCGGCATCAGGTTCGGGGTCTCGTCCGTCGCGTACCCGAACATCAGGCCCTGGTCGCCGGCGCCCTGCCTGTCCAGCTCGTCCTCGTCACCCTCGACACGGGACTCGTAGGCCGTGTCGACACCCTGCGCGATGTCCGGGGACTGGGAGCCGATCGAGACCGACACGCCACAGGACGCTCCGTCGAAGCCCTTCTTCGACGAGTCGTAGCCGATCTCCAGGATCTTGTCTCGGACCAGCTGGGCGATCGGCGCGTACGCCTTGGTCGTGACCTCTCCGGCCACATGCACCAGGCCGGTCGTGATGAGCGTCTCCACGGCGACCCGGGACGTCGGGTCCTCACGCAGGAGGGCATCGAGAATGGTGTCGCTGATCTGGTCAGCGATCTTGTCGGGGTGACCCTCGGTCACGGACTCCGAGGTGAACAGGCGACGGGACACAACGCTCCCTGTGGTTGCAGCGGCTGCTGGCTGATCATTGGTGGACGGGACGGGGGCTGCGCCCGGCGTCGTCCGAGAACAGTTTATCGGTCGCGCTCAGCCGCGGGACCCCTGTCTCGCCTCTCGAAACCCCTGTGACCTGCGGCACGGGCATTCTGCGCCATTGCCATAGCTCTTCGCCAGGGTCGCCACGCCCGTTTTTGCGGGCTTTGCGGTGACAGGCGTGATGGGTGAGGTTTCACACCAGTCGGCGTGTCACCAGGTCCCACACGGTCTCGGCCAGCGCTTCCTTGGGTCCGTGGGGCACCGGGGTCTCACTTCCGTCGGCTCCGAGCACCACCGCCTCGTTCTCCTCCGAGCCGAAAGTCTTGCGTTCCCCCACCTCGTTCACCACCAGCAGATCGCAGCCCTTGCGCTCCAGCTTCGTCCGTCCGTTGGCGAGGACGTCGTCGGTCTCGGCGGCGAATCCGACGACCACCTGGCCGGCGCGCGCACGGTCCGCGGAGATCTCCGCGAGGATGTCCGGGTTGCGGACGAGGACGATCGGCTCCGGCTCCAGGCCGTCCTTCTTCTTGATCTTCCCGGTCGCGTACGACTGCGGGCGGAAGTCCGCCACCGCGGCCGCCATCACCACCGCGTCGGCGTCCGGGGCCGCCTTCAGCACGGCCTCCCGCATCTGCACGGCTGTGCCGACCTGGACCACGTCGACCCCGGCCGGGTCCGCGAGGCCCGTGTTCGCCGCGATCAGCGTGACCCTGGCGCCGCGCGCGGCGGCGGTGCGGGCGAGCGCGTACCCCTGCTTGCCCGAGGAACGGTTGCCGAGGAAGCGGACGGGGTCGAGGGGCTCACGGGTGCCGCCCGCGCTGACGACGACATGGCGGCCGGCGAGATCCGGCTCGGTGACACCCCTGGCGAGCACGCGACGGCAGACCTCGAAGATCTCCCCGGGGTCGGGCAGGCGTCCCTTGCCGGTGTCGACGCCGGTCAGGCGCCCCACGGCGGGCTCGACGACCACGGCACCACGCCGCCGCAGGGTCGCCACGTTCTCCTGGGTCGCCGGGTGCTCCCACATCTCGGTGTGCATGGCGGGCGCGAAGACGACCGGGCAGCGGGCGGTGAGCAGGGTGTTGGTGAGGAGGTCGTCGGCCAGTCCGTGGGCGGCCTTGGCGAGCATGTCGGCGGTCGCGGGGGCGACCACCACGAGGTCGGCGTGCTGCCCGATGCGGACGTGCGGGACCTCGTGGACGTCCGACCAGACCTCGGTGGAGACGGGGTGGCCCGACAGCGCGGACCAGGTGGCGGCGCCGACGAAGTGCAGTGCGGACGCGGTGGGCACGACCCGCACGTCATGGCCCGACTCCGTCAGTCGTCGCAGCAGCTCACAGGCCTTGTACGCGGCGATGCCACCGCTGACGCCCAGAACGACCCTCGGCTTGTCCACCGTCTCTCCCCGGCTCGGAAACATACGACTCTCATGACACACCACAGGCCCGGCAGTCGCGCCGCCGGGCCTGGGATGAGCAGATGAACGACTACTGAGCGGGGCCTTCGACGGCCTCGGAGGTCAGCAGACCCGCGTTGATCTCGCGCAGGGCGATCGACAGCGGCTTCTCGTGGACGTGGGTGTCGACGAGCGGACCGACGTACTCGAGGAGGCCCTCGCCGAGCTGCGAGTAGTACGCGTTGATCTGGCGGGCACGCTTGGCCGCGTAGATCACCAGGCTGTACTTCGAGTCGGTGGCCTCGAGAAGCTCGTCGATCGGAGGGTTGATGATGCCCTCGGGAGCAGTGATGGAAGAGGACACGCTCTGCCTTCCGAAAGGTGGAAATTGACCTGAAAGATCAAACAACTTCCACCAAGGCTAGCAGCTCGCGCGCCACGTCCTCGACGGAGGTGTTGACCAGGGTGACGTCGAACTCCGGCTCGGCCGCCAGTTCGATCTTGGCCGCGTCCAGCCGGCGCTCGATCACCTCGGGCGGCTCGGTACCCCGCCCGGTGAGCCTGCGCACCAGCTCCTCCCAGGAGGGCGGGGCCAGGAACACGAGCAGCGCGTCCTCCATGGACTCGCGAACCTGCCGGGCGCCCTGCAGATCGATCTCCAGAAGGAGCGGCGCACCCGACTCCAGGTGCTCCAGGACGGCGGCGCGCGGAGTCCCGTAACGGTTGCCGGCGAATTCGGCCCACTCCAGGAGTTCGCCGTTGGCGATCAGCTTGTCCATCTCGTCGTCGGAGACGAAGAAGTAGTGGACACCGTGCTTCTCACCGGGGCGCGGCTTGCGGGTCGTCGCCGACACCGAGAGCCAGACCTCGGGGTATTCCTTGCGCATATGAGCGACGACCGTGCTCTTGCCGACCCCTGAGGGGCCGGAGAGCACGGTCAGCCGCGGACGTTCACTCATGCAGCGATTATTCCAGCAATCCCGGGGTGTCCAGGACTCAGGCGCCGGAACCACCGAACTCGCGCTCCAAAGAGGCGATCTGATTCGAGCCGAGACCACGCACACGGCGGCTCTCGGAGATCCCGAGTCGCTCCATGATCTGCTTGGCGCGGACCTTGCCCACGCCCGGCAGGGACTCCAGGAGAGCGGAGACCTTCATCTTGCCGATGACGTCGTTCTCCTGACCCTGCTTGATGACCTCGTGAAGCGAGGCGCCGGAGTGCTTGAGTCGATTCTTGACCTCGGCCCGCTCCCGGCGAGCCGCGGCGGCCTTTTCGAGCGCGGCTGCGCGCTGTTCAGGGGTAAGGGGCGGAAGAGCCACGCCTACGTCACCTCGGATGTCGAACTGTCGGATACGGACCGGTGAGGAACCTAGTCGCCCCACACCTGGGAGCTACGGGCAACACGCTCGCCCGTTCTCCTCCCACTGCCTTGTGGCGGTGGGAGCTGCCCCCACTCGACGGAGACTAGCGGGCAAGTGCGCCGGAGTCAGCGAGAACAGAGGAAAAGTCCTGGTCAGCCTCCCTGGGGCCCGACATTTCCGACATAACTCCCCGGATTTGAGAATGTATTCAGACTCGGGACCCTCGGAAGGCACTCCTCGGAGGACTCTCGAACGGCTGTCGGAGGTCTCAGGCCGCCGCCACGGCCGCCCTGATCTCCTCCGCGAACCCCTCGGCCGACTCGCGCAGGGCCATCACGTCGGGACCGTGACGCAGAACACCCCGGCTCACGTTCGGGACGACATTGCGCACGGCGGACCCGAAGACCCCCGCCAGATCGGCCGCGGTCGCTCCCTGGGCACCGATGCCGGGCGCGAGGAGCGGGCCGTTGATGTCCAGATCGTAGGAGGAGAGATCGCCCAGAGTGGCGCCGACGACCGCGCCGAAGGAGCCGAGCGGCCGCTCGTCCGCGTTCTCGGCGGCCAGATGGCCGAGCATCGTCGCTCCGACGCTGCGTCCGTCCGCGCGGACGGCGTGCTGCACCTCCCCGCCCTCCGGGTTCGAGGTGAGCGCGAGGACGAAGAGCCCGGCACCGCTCTCTCGCGCCAGCTCCACCGCGGGCCTCAGCGAGCCGTAGCCCAGGTACGGCGACACGGTCAGCGCGTCCGAGAAGAGCGGCGCGTCCTTGCGCAGGAAGGTCTCGGCGTACGCGGCCATGGTCGATCCGATGTCGCCGCGCTTGGCGTCCATCACGACCAGCGCCCCGGCCGCCCGCGCCTGTTCGACCGACTTCTCCAGGACGGCGATCCCGCGCGACCCGAACCGCTCGAAGAACGCGCTCTGCGGCTTCAGGACGGCGACCCGCTCGGCGAGCGCCTCTACGACCGTGCGGCTGAACCGCTCCAGACCCGCGATGTCGTCACCGAGTCCCCAGTCGGCGAGCAGGGACGCGTGCGGGTCGATGCCCACGCACAGGGGACCGCGCTCGTCCATGGCGCGGCGAAGGCGCGCGCCGAAGGGTTCCAGGCTCATACGGATTTCCTCACGTCGGCGCCGACCGCGTCGGCGAGGGTGGTGTACGGGCTCGTCCGCAGGCGGGCGGCGAGCCCCTTGTGGATGGCGCGGCCCCAGAAGGGACCCTCGTAGATGAAGGCGCTGTAGCCCTGGACCAGCGTGGCGCCGGCCAGGATGCGCTGCCAGGCGTCCTCGGCGTTCTCGATGCCGCCGACGCCCACCAGGGTGATGCGGTCGCCCACGCGCGCGTAGAGGCGTCGCAGCACCTCCAGGGAGCGCGCCTTGAGCGGCGCGCCCGAGAGGCCGCCGGTCTCCTTCACCAGGGAGGGATCGGCGGTCAGACCGAGCCCCTCGCGCGCGATGGTCGTGTTCGTGGCGATGATCCCGTCGAGGCCGAGTTCGACGGCGAGATCGGCGACCGCGTCGACGTCCTCGTCGGCGAGGTCGGGCGCGATCTTGACGAGGAGCGGGACGCGCCGGTCGGTGACGGCGCGGTCGGCGGCCTCGCGGACGGCGCTGAGCAGCGGGCGCAGCGCCTCGGTGGCCTGGAGGTTGCGCAGGCCGGGGGTGTTCGGGGAGGACACGTTCACGACGAGGTAGTCGGCGTGCCGGGCGAGGCGCTCGGTCGACTTCACGTAGTCACCGACGGCCTCCGCCTCGGGGACGGCCTTGGTCTTGCCGATGTTGACGCCCACGACGGTCCTGAACACGGGCGTACGGGCCGCCAGGCGCTCGGAGACGGCCGCGGAGCCCTCGTTGTTGAATCCCATGCGGTTGATCAGCGCGCGGTCCGGCACGAGGCGGAACAGCCGCTTCTTGGGGTTGCCCGGCTGCGGCTCCCCGGTGACCGTGCCGATCTCGATGTGGTCGAAGCCGAGCATCGACATCCCGTCGACGGCCACGGCGTTCTTGTCGAAGCCCGCCGCGAGTCCGAAGGGGCCGTGCATGCGCAGCCCGAGTGCCTCGGTGCGCAGCTCCTTGTGCCGGGGCGCGAGCGCGGCGGCGACGAAGGTGCGCAGCACGGGGACGCGGGCGATGAGCCGGATCCAGCGGAAGGCGAGGTGGTGGGCCTGCTCCGGGTCCATCCGCTTGAAGACGAGGGCGAAGAAGAGCTTGTACATGATCATGTCCTCGAAAGAGCCCGGTGAAGGGCGCCTCTTGAAGGGGCAGGGGGCCTCATGAAGAGGGGGACACCGTTTCCGGTGTCCCCCTCAGGGCTGCTAGTCGCGCGCCGCCGTCAGATGCTCGGCGTGTTCCTGGAGCGAGCGCACGCCCACGTCGCCGTGGTTGAGCGCGTCGATGCCCTGGACGGCGGCGGCGAGCGCCTGCACCGTCGTCAGGCACGGGACCGAGCGGGCCACGGCCGCCGTGCGGATCTCGTAGCCGTCGAGGCGGCCGCCGGTGCCGTACGGCGTGTTGACGATGAGGTCGACCTCGCCGTCGTGGATGAGCTGGACGATGGTCTTCTCGCCGTTCGGGCCCTCGCCCTCGCTCTGCTTGCGCACGACCGTGGCGTGGATGCCGTTGCGCTTGAGGACCTCGGCCGTGCCGGAGGTGGCCATGAGCTCGAAGCCGTGGGCCACGAGTTCGCGCGCCGGGAAGATCATCGAGCGCTTGTCGCGGTTGGCGACCGAGATGAAGGCGCGGCCCTTGGTGGGCAGCGGGCCGTAGGCGCCGGCCTGCGACTTGGCGTACGCGGTGCCGAACACCGAGTCGATGCCCATGACCTCGCCGGTGGAGCGCATCTCCGGGCCGAGCACCGTGTCGACGCCGCGTCCGTGGATGTCGCGGAAGCGCGACCACGGCATGACGGCCTCCTTGACGGAGATCGGCGCGTCGAGCGGCAGGGTGCCGCCGTCGCCGTTCGCCGGGAGCAGGCCCTCGGCCCGCAGCTCGGCGACGGTCGCGCCCAGCGAGATGCGGGCGGCGGCCTTCGCGAGCGGCACCGCGGTCGCCTTCGAGGTGAAGGGGACGGTGCGCGAGGCGCGCGGGTTGGCTTCGAGGACGTAGAGGATGTCGCCGGCCATCGCGAACTGGATGTTGATCAGGCCGCGGACGCCGACGCCCTTGGCGATGGCCTCGGTCGAGGCGCGCAGCCGCTTGATGTCGAACCCGCCGAGGGTGATCGGGGGCAGGGCGCACGCCGAGTCGCCGGAGTGGATGCCGGCCTCCTCGATGTGCTCCATGACGCCGCCGAGGTAGAGCTCCTCGCCGTCGTACAGCGCGTCGACGTCGATCTCGATCGCGTCGTCGAGGAACCGGTCGACCAGCACCGGCCGGGAGGGGCTGATCTCGGTGGACTCGGCGATGTACGAGGACAGCCGCGTCTCGTCGTACACGATCTCCATGCCGCGCCCGCCGAGGACGTAGGAGGGGCGGACGAGGACGGGGTAGCCGATCTCGTCGGCGATGGCCTTGGCCTCGGTGAAGGTGGTGGCGGTGCCGTGCTTGGGGGCCGGCAGACCCGCCTCCGCGAGGACCCGTCCGAAGGCGCCGCGGTCCTCGGCGGCGTGGATCGCCTCGGGCGGGGTGCCCACGATCGGCACGCCGTTGTCCTTGAGCGCCTGCGACAGGCCGAGCGGGGTCTGGCCGCCGAGCTGCACGATCACACCGGCGACCGGACCGGCCAGCGACTCCGCGTGCACGATCTCCAGCACGTCCTCCAGCGTCAGCGGCTCGAAGTACAGGCGGTCGGAGGTGTCGTAGTCCGTGGAGACGGTCTCGGGGTTGCAGTTGACCATCACGGTCTCGTAGCCCGCGTCGCTGAGCGCGAAGGAGGCGTGGACGCAGGAGTAGTCGAACTCGATGCCCTGCCCGATGCGGTTCGGCCCGGAGCCCAGGATGATCACCGCGGGCTTCTCGCGCTGCGCGACCTCGGTCTCCTCGTCGTAGGAGGAGTAGAAGTACGGGGTATTCGCGGCGAACTCGGCGGCGCAGGTGTCGACCGTCTTGTAGACCGGGCGCACACCGAGCGCGTGCCGCACCTCGCGGACGACGTCCTCGCGCAGCCCGCGGATCTCGGCGATCTGGGCGTCGGAGAAGCCGTGCCGCTTGGCCTCGGCGAGCAGCTCGGGGTCGAGCTTGGCCGCGGCGGCCAGGTCGTCCGCGATCTCCTTGATCAGGAACAGCTGGTCGACGAACCACGGGTCGATCTTCGTGGACTCGAAGACCTCCTCCTGCGTGGCGCCCGCGCGGATGGCCTGCATGACGGTGTTGATGCGGCCGTCGGTGGGCCGGACGGCCTCGCGCAGCAGCTCGTCCTTGTCACCGGGGTCACCCACGAAGGTGAACTGGCTGCCCTTCTTCTCCAGCGAGCGCAGCGCCTTCTGCAGCGCCTCGGTGAAGTTGCGGCCGATCGCCATGGCCTCGCCGACCGACTTCATGGTGGTCGTCAGGGTGGAGTCGGCGGACGGGAACTTCTCGAAGGCGAAGCGCGGGGCCTTCACGACGACGTAGTCGAGGGTCGGCTCGAAGGACGCCGGGGTCTTCTCGGTGATGTCGTTCGGGATCTCGTCGAGCGTGTAGCCGACGGCGAGCTTGGCCGCGATCTTGGCGATGGGGAAGCCGGTCGCCTTGGAGGCGAGCGCCGAGGACCGCGAGACGCGCGGGTTCATCTCGATGACGATCACGCGGCCGTCCTCGGGGTCGACCGCGAACTGGATGTTGCAGCCGCCGGTGTCGACGCCGACCTCGCGGATGATCGCGATGCCGATGTCGCGCAGTCGCTGGTACTCGCGGTCGGTCAGCGTCATGGCCGGCGCGACGGTGATGGAGT
The DNA here is from genome assembly GCF_025399795.1 of Streptomyces rhizosphaerihabitans. GTDB lineage: Bacteria > Actinomycetota > Actinomycetes > Streptomycetales > Streptomycetaceae > Streptomyces > Streptomyces rhizosphaerihabitans. Next base: position 62,471 of record NZ_JAODTZ010000004.1, read on the forward strand.
CGCCGGTGTGGACGCCCATGGGGTCGAAGTTCTCGATGGAGCAGACGACCACGACGTTGTCGTTCTTGTCGCGCATCAGCTCCAGCTCGTACTCCTTCCAGCCGAGGATGGACTCCTCCAGGAGCACCTCGGTGGTCGGGGAGAGCGTGAGGCCCTGACCGGCGATGCGGCGCAGCTCCTCCTCGTCGTGCGCGAAGCCGGAGCCGGCGCCGCCCATGGTGAAGGAGGGGCGGACGACGACGGGGTACCCGCCGAGCGTCCCGACGCCCTTGATGACGTCGTCCATGGTGTGGCAGATGACGGAGCGGGCGGACTCGCCGTATCCGATCTTCTGGCGCACGGCCTCGACGACACCCTTGAAGAGGTCGCGGTCCTCGCCCTTGTTGATCGCCTCGATGTTGGCGCCGATGAGTTCGACGCCGTACTTCTCCAGCACACCCTGCTCGTGCATGGAGATCGCGGTGTTGAGGGCCGTCTGGCCGCCCAGCGTCGGCAGCAGGACGTCGGGGCGCTCCTTGGCGATGATCTTCTCGACGAACTCGGGGGTGATCGGCTCGACGTAGGTGGCGTCGGCGATCTCCGGGTCGGTCATGATCGTCGCCGGGTTGGAGTTGACCAGGATGACCCGCAGGCCCTCGGCGCGCAGGACGCGGCACGCCTGGGTGCCGGAGTAGTCGAACTCGGCGGCCTGGCCGATGACGATCGGGCCGGAGCCGATGACCAGGACGGACTGGATATCGGTGCGCTTAGGCACGCTGGCCCTCCATCAGAGATACGAAGCGGTCGAACAGGTAGGCGGCGTCGTGCGGTCCTGCCGCCGCTTCGGGGTGGTACTGGACGCTGAAGGCCGGCTGGTCGAGCAGCTGGAGGCCCTCCACCACGTTGTCGTTGAGGCAGACGTGGGAGACCTCGGCGCGGCCGTAGGGGGTCTCGGAGACCTCGTCGAGCGGGGCGTCGACGGCGAAGCCGTGGTTGTGCGCGGTGACCTCGACCTTGCCGGTCGTACGGTCCTGCACGGGCTGGTTGATGCCGCGGTGGCCGTACTTCAGCTTGTACGTGCCGAAGCCGAGGGCGCGGCCGAGGATCTGATTGCCGAAGCAGATGCCGAAGAGCGGCGTCTTGCGGGCGAGGACCTCCTGCATGACGGACACCGGTCCGTCGGCGGTCGCCGGGTCGCCGGGGCCGTTGGAGAAGAAGACGCCGTCGGGGTTCACGGCGTAGATGTCCTCGGCGGTGGCCGTCGCGGGCAGCACGTGCACCTCGATGCCGCGTTCGGCCATCCGGTGCGGGGTCATGCCCTTGATGCCCAGGTCGACGGCTGCGACGGTGAACTTCGCCGTGCCGATCGGGACGGCTTCGCCGTCGGGGCCGATCGCGGGGACGACGTACGCCTCCTTGGTGGCGACCTCGGCGGCGAGGTTCGCGCCCTTCATCTCGGGCGCCTGGCGCACCTCGGCGAGCATGGTGCCCGCGTCGGGCAGCGCGTTGCCGGAGAAGATGCCGACGCGCATGGCGCCGCGCTCGCGCAGATGGCGGGTGAGGGCGCGGGTGTCGATGCCGCTGATGCCGACGACACCCTGGTTGCGCAGTTCCTCGTCCAGCGAGCGCCGCGAGCGCCAGTTGGAGGGCACGCGCGCGGGGTCGCGGACGACGTATCCGGCGACCCAGATCCGCTTCGACTCGGGGTCCTCGTCGTTGACGCCCGTGTTGCCGACGTGCGGGGCGGTCATCACGACGACCTGGCGGTGGTAGGACGGGTCGGTGAGGGTCTCCTGGTAGCCGGTCATGCCGGTGGAGAACACCGCTTCGCCGAAGGTCTCCCCCACGGCCCCGTAGGCGCGGCCGCGGAAGACCCGGCCGTCCTCCAGGACGAGTACGGCGGGAAGCGCCTTTTCCCTCTGCGAGGCGTTCCCCTGAGTGGAGGTCGTCATCGTGCGCCTTCCGTTTCCGTCTTGTTGATCATGTCGTTCAGGGTGTCGACCCATTCGTTGTGCTCGGCCGCGCGGTCCGAGCGGAAACCGGAGTCGAGGAGCCTGTCGCCGTGCGCCCAGGTGACGACGAGGAGTCCGCCCTCGGTGAGGACCTTGCCCGCGATGCCCTTGTCGAGCCGGGCCTCGCGCAGCTGCGAGGCCGGGACGAAGAAGTCGTCCGCTCCGGGGCGTACGACGTCCAGTCCCGCGTCCGTCAGGGTGAGCTCGGCCCGGCTGCGGGTGCCCAGGCCGTGCGCCACGATGCGGTCGAGCCACTGCCCGGCGGTGGTGGAGCCGTGGTAGCGGCCGCTCATGCTCAGTTTCACCGGGCCGGGGTCTTCCGGCGCGCCGGGCAGCTCGGGCAGGTCGCCCTGGAGGGTGCCGCGCCACTTCCAGCCCTCGCGCATCAGCCAGTAGACGAGCGCGACGAAGAGGGCGAGGCCGACGAGCCAGCCGATCCGGGCGGACCAGTCGGTCACTTCCGCCGACTTCTGTCCGGCGGCGGCCAAGGAGATGAGAGGTGTCACGCGAGCTTCCCGTCGACGAGGGTGGCCTTGCCCCGCAGCCAGGTGTGGGTGACCCGGCCCGGCAGCTCACGGCCCTCGTAGGGGGTGTTGCGGCTGCGCGAGGCGAAGCCAGCGGGGTCCACCGTCCCACGGTATGCCGTGTCGACCAGCGTGAGGTTGGCGGGCTCACCTGCCGAGACGGGACGTCCGTGACCCGCCGCCCGGCCGATCGCGGCCGGCTTGACGGACATGCGGTCGGCGACGCCGGCCCAGTCGAGCAGTCCGGTCTCGACCATCGTCTGCTGGACGACGGACAGCGCGGTCTCCAGGCCGACCATGCCCATGGCGGCGGCGGCCCACTCGCAGTCCTTGTCCTCGTGCGGGTGCGGCGCGTGGTCGGTGGCGACGATGTCGATCGTGCCGTCGGCGAGGGCCTCGCGCAGCGCCATGACGTCCCGCTCGGTGCGCAGCGGCGGGTTGACCTTGTAGACCGGGTTGTACGACCGCACCAGCTCGTCGGTGAGGAGCAGGTGGTGCGGGGTGACCTCGGCGGTGACGTCGATGCCCCGGGACTTGGCCCAGCGGACGATCTCGACGGACCCGGCGGTCGACAGATGGCAGATGTGGACGCGGGAACCGACGTGCTCGGCGAGCAGGACGTCCCGGGCGATGATCGACTCCTCGGCCACCGCGGGCCAGCCGCCGAGACCGAGTTCGGCGGAGACGACGCCCTCGTTCATCTGGGCGCCCTCGGTGAGGCGGGGCTCCTGGGCGTGCTGGGCGACCACGCCGCCGAAGGCCTTCACGTACTCCAGCGCGCGCCGCATGATCACCGCGTCGTCGACGCACTTGCCGTCGTCGGAGAAGACCGTGACACCGGCGGCGGACTCGTGCATGGCTCCCAGCTCGGCGAGCTTCTTGCCCTCCAGGCCGACGGTGACGGCGCCGATGGGCTGCACGTCGCAGTAGCCGTGCTCCTGGCCGAGCCGGTAGACCTGCTCGACCACACCGGCGGTGTCGGCGACGGGGAAGGTGTTGGCCATGGCGAACACGGCCGTGAAGCCACCGCTCGCCGCGGCGCGGGTGCCGGTCAGCACGGTCTCGGAGTCCTCGCGGCCGGGCTCGCGCAGATGGGTGTGCAGGTCGACGAGGCCCGGCAGCAGCACCTTGCCGTCGGCCTCGACGATCTCAGCGCCCTCCACGGCCTCGCCGGACAGTCCGGTGCCGACCGAGGCGATCGTGTCGCCGTCGATCAGCACGTCCTGCGGCTCGCCGCCGAGCACCTTCGCACCACGGATCAGGATCTTGCTCATCGTCTTACTTCTCCTCGGTACGGGTGTGGGTGACGGCGGGCTCGTTGCCGCCCAGCAGCAGATAGAGCACGGCCATGCGGATGGAGACACCGTTGGCGACCTGCTCGACGACGGTGCAGCGGTCGGAGTCGGCGACCTCGGCGGTGATCTCCATGCCGCGGACCATCGGGCCGGGGTGCATCACGATCGCGTGCTCCGGCATTTTCGCCATGCGGTCGCCGTCGAGCCCGTAGCGACGCGAGTACTCGCGCTCGGTCGGGAAGAACGCCGCGTTCATCCGCTCGCGCTGTACGCGCAGCATCATCACCGCGTCGGACTTGGAGAGGGTGCTGTCGAGGTCGTACGAGATCTCGCAGGGCCAGGCTTCCACGCCGACCGGCACCAGGGTGGGCGGCGCGACGAGGGTGACCTCGGCGCCGAGGGTGTGCAGCAGGTCGACGTTGGAGCGCGCGACCCGGCTGTGCAGGACGTCGCCGACGATCGTGATGCGCTTGCCGGCCAGGTCCTGGCCGATCCCGGCGTCCCGGCCGACGAGGCGGCGGCGCATGGTGAAGGCGTCGAGCAGGGCCTGCGTGGGGTGCTGGTGGGTGCCGTCGCCCGCGTTGATGACGACGGCGTCGATCCAGTCCGAGGTGGCCAGGCGGTACGGGGCGCCGGAGGCGCCGTGCCGGATGACGACGGCGTCGACGCCCATCGCCTCCAGGGTCTGGGCGGTGTCCTTGAGGGACTCGCCCTTGGAGACGCTCGACCCCTTGGCGGTGAAGTTGATGACGTCCGCGGAGAGGCGCTTCTCGGCGGCCTCGAAGGAGATCCGGGTGCGGGTCGAGTCCTCGAAGAAGAGGTTGACAATCGTGCGGCCGCGCAGGGTCGGCAGTTTCTTGATCGGCCGGTCGGCGACCCGGGCCATCTCCTCGGCGGTGTCGAGGATCAGGACGGCGTCGTCGCGGGTGAGGTCGGCGGCCGAGATGAGATGACGCTGCATCTGTCAGGCTCCGTAAGGAAATTCAGGGAGGATTCGGGCATGCGGGCGCGCGGGAGCGCACTCGGCGGCGGGGGCCGGAGTGCTACTGCGGCTCGCCCGGGGAGGTCCGCTTGGCACCGAGCAGCACGGTGTCGCGACCGTCCTCCTCGGCGAGCTGGACCTTGACCGTCTCCCGCAACGACGTGGGGAGGTTCTTGCCGACGTAGTCGGCGCGGATGGGCAGTTCGCGGTGGCCCCGGTCGACGAGGACGGCGAGCTGCACGGCGCGCGGGCGGCCGATGTCGTTCAGCGCGTCGAGCGCGGCGCGGATGGTGCGGCCGGAGAAGAGCACGTCGTCGACGAGGACGACGAGGCGGCCGTCGATGCCGTCACCGGGGATCTCGGTGCGGGCCAGCGCACGCGGCGGGTGCATGCGCAGGTCGTCGCGGTACATGGTGATGTCGAGGGAGCCGACCGGGATCTTGCGGTCGGTGATCTCCTGGAGCTTCTCGGCCAGTCTGCGGGCCAGGAAGACGCCCCTGGTCGGAATGCCGAGGAGCACCACGTCGTCGGCGCCCTTGGCGCGTTCGACGATCTCGTGGGCGATGCGGGTCAGCACCCGCGCGATGTCGGGCGCCTCGAGAACGGGCCGCGCATCGGCTTCGTACTGCTGCTTGTCGTGCTGGGTGTCCATAGGAAACGGACCTCCTTCTCCGCCTCACGGGACGGATCATTAAAGGACGTCGGATTTGCGCCATCAACGGTACCAGCCCGGCAACGCACCTGATCACATCGCTTTGAGCCACCCCCGTGTGACACCCGTGCGGGAGCCGGTCGAAAATCCTTCGGCTTGACGGGGGAGAGTAACGCTGCGTAACCTCACAGTGAGTCACCAGCCGCGCGGCGGAGCCGCACGTTGATACAGCGTCCGGGGAGCTATATGTCCAGCGAATACGCCAAACAGCTCGGGGCCAAGCTCCGCGCCATCCGCACCCAGCAGGGCCTTTCCCTCCATGGCGTGGAGGAGAAGTCACAGGGACGCTGGAAGGCGGTCGTGGTCGGTTCGTACGAGCGCGGCGACCGCGCCGTCACCGTACAGCGCCTCGCCGAGCTGGCGGACTTCTACGGGGTTCCGGTCCAGGAGCTGCTGCCCGGGACCACGCCGGGCGGGGCCGCCGAGCCGCCGCCGAAGCTGGTCCTCGACCTGGAGCGGCTGGCGCACGTGCCGGCCGAGAAGGCGGGCCCCCTCCAGCGCTACGCGGCGACGATCCAGTCGCAGCGCGGCGACTACAACGGCAAGGTGCTGTCGATCCGCCAGGACGACCTGCGCACTCTCGCCGTGATCTACGACCAGTCCCCCTCGGTCCTGACCGAGCAGCTGATCAGCTGGGGCGTCCTGGACGCGGACGCGCGCCGCGCGGTCGCCCACGACGAGGGCTGAATCCCTTAGGACAGCTCAGCAGAAACGTGCCGCCGGGGTGGCCGGAACCTGATGGTTCCGGCCACCCCGGCGGCCGTCTGCGGGCCTCGGGAGCCTTCGAGGCACGGGAACGCCGGAGGGCCCGCAGCGATCGTGCTGCGGGCCCTCCGGCGTTCCGTACGCCCCCTCGGGACCGTACGGCTACGGCTGCCGGTCAGTCCTCGTCGCGGCGGAGCGACGGCTTCAGGTCCTTCAGCCGGCCCAGCAGGCCGTTCACGAACGAGGGCGACTCGTCCGTGGAGAACTCCTTCGCCAGCTGGACCGCCTCGTCGAGCACCACGGCGTCCGGGGTCTCGTCGACCCAGATCAGCTCGTAGGCACCGAGGCGCAGGATGTTGCGGTCGACGACCGGCATCCTGTCCAGCGTCCAGCTGACGGCGTACTGCGCGATGAGCTCGTCGATCCGCCTCACCTTGGTGGCGTAACCCTCGACCAGCTGCATCGTGTACTCGCTGACCGGCGGCTGCCGGGTGTCGGACCGGGAGTGCCGGATCCAGTCCGCGAGGACCGTCAGGACGTCCACGCCGCGCTGGTCGCCCTCGAAGAGGATCTGGAAGGCGCGCTTGCGGGCCGTGTTGCGGGCAGCCACGGTTAGCTGTTCACCCGGCCGAGGTAGTCGCTGGTGCGGGTGTCGACCTTGATCTTCTCACCGGTGGTGATGAAGAGCGGGACCTGGATCTGGTGACCGGTCTCCAGGGTGGCGGGCTTGGTGCCACCGGTGGAGCGGTCGCCCTGGACGCCCGGCTCGGTCTCCTGGATGACCAGCTCGACGGCGGCCGGCAGCTCGACGAAGAGCACCTCGCCCTCGTGCTGGGCGACGCTGGCCGTGAAGCCCTCGATCAGGAAGTTGGCAGCGTCGGCGACGGCCTTGCGGTCGACCATGAGCTGGTCGTACGTCTCCATGTCCATGAAGACGAAGTACTCGCCGTCCATGTAGGAGAACTGCATGTCGCGCTTGTCGATCGTGGCCGTCTCGACCTTGACGCCGGCGTTGAACGTCTTGTCGACGACCTTGCCGGAGAGCACGTTCTTCAGCTTGGTGCGCACGAAGGCCGGGCCCTTGCCGGGCTTGACGTGCTGGAACTCGACGACGGACCAGAGCTGGCCTCCGTCGAGCTTGAGCACCAGGCCGTTCTTGAGGTCGTTCGTGGAAGCCACGGTTGCGGAATCTCCTGGACTGACGTGGACGACCCCGGCGCAGGCGCACAGCTCGAAGAGCTAGAGCGCGAGCAGCTCCTTGGTCGTAATGGTGAGTAGCTCGGGTCCGCCGTCCGCCTCAGGGCGCACGACGAGCGTGTCATCGATCCTGACACCGCCCCGGCCCGGAAGGTGGACCCCCGGTTCGACGGTGACCGGCACGCAAGCGTCCAGTTTACCCATGGCCGCGGGGGCAAGCTGCGGGTCCTCGTCGATTTCGAGCCCGACACCGTGCCCCGTCAGCGGCGGAAGGCCTTCGGTATGGCCCCCGGAGCCCAGTACCTGACGGGCCGCGCGGTCCACGTCGCGGTAGGCGGCGCCTGGTGCCAGCGCCTCCCGTCCGGCGCGCTGGGCGGCGAAGACCAGGTCGTACAGCTCGATCTGCCAGTCGGCGGGCGAGGTGCCGATCACGAACGTACGACCGATCTCACACCGGTAGCCGCGATAGGTCGCGCCGAGACAGACGGAGAGGAAGTCACCCTCCTCGACGCGCCGGTCGGTGGGCCGGTGGCCGCGCCGTCCCGAGTTCGGGCCGGCGCCGACCGAGGTCGCGAAGGCCGGTCCGTCCGCGCCGTGGTCGACGAGCCGACGCTCCAGCTCCAGGGCCAGATGGCGTTCCGTGCGGCCGACGAGAATGGATTCGAGGAGTTCGCCGAGCGCCTGGTCGGCGATCTCGGCGCCGATCCGCAGACAGGAGATCTCCTCCTCGTCCTTGATCACGCGCAGCTGTTCCACCGCGCCGCCCAGGTCGGCCAGCCGCAGCCGCGGAGCGACCGAGCCGAGGGCGCGGTGCCGGGTCACGGTCAGGTGGTGTTCCTCGACCGCGAGGGACTCGGCACCCTGTCCTGCCGCCATACCGGCGGCCGCTACGGCGGGATCACCGCCGGCTCGCGGCAGCACCTGCACGTTCAGCGCCTCGTCGGGGCGCCCTTCCATGGCCTCACCGGTCGGCGGGCCGCCGCACAGCAGCACGTCCTCACTGCTGCCGAGCAGCAGCACGGAGCCGTGCGGCGCCGCCCCGGCGAGATACCTCACATTGGCGGGGCGGGTCACCAGCGCACTCGCGCTGCCGCCCGCCGTACTGCGTTCCCGGAGCCGCTCTCTGCGGGTCGCGTACACCTCTGACATGAACCGAGCGTACGAGTGGTGGCCGGATGTCGCCGGTCCAGAGGGCCGGATGGGTAGCCCGGCGCCCGAACAGGCGGACTCGGGGCCCGGACAGGCGGACGCGGGGCCCGCTCAGTCCTGCGGCCCGCTCACCACTGCGGCGGGCTGGCGATCGACCGTGCGAGGACGTCGTCCAGGACGCGGGCCGTGGCCGCCACGTCGAGCTGCGAGTTGTCGATGATCGGGAGCCCGGAGCCGTACCAGCCGGCCATCCGGCCGTGGATGCGCGCGACCTCCTCGTCGCTGAGCCTGCGGTTCCCGGACCGCTCGGCGTTGCGCTCCAGCACCACTTCCAGGCCGGGCAGAAGCACGACCGGCAGCAGCCCGGGGCCCACGTGCCGCTTCCAGCCGCCGAGGCCGACGACCGGGCGGTCCGGGAAGACGGCGTCGTCGAGGATGCACGAGATGCCGTTGGCCAGGAAGTTGCGGGCGGCGAAGCCGCAGGTGCGGCGGGCGAGACGATACTGCGCCTCGGAATGGTCGTTCCATCCCGACTGCGGATCGGCGAAGCCCGAGCGCACCCACTCGCGTACGTCGTCGAGGCTGATGTGGGCCGTGGGCACCCGGCGGTGGTCCGCCCAGTACTTGGCGACGCTGGTCTTCCCGGCGCCCGCGGGGCCGATCAGCAGGATCGCGAGCGTGGTCGCCGCCGGATCGGGCGCGCCCGTGGCGGGCGGCGGGCTCGGCATGGCCACCGAAACGCCCGGAGGCAGCTGCACATGCCCGGTGGTGTCCGGCGCGTGCGGGACGGGAGGGCGCTGCGGGGGCTGCGCAGACGGGTACTGCGGGGGCTGTGCCGATGGGTGCTGCGGAGGCTGCGGGGGCACCTGGTGCGGCGGCAGGTGATGCTGCGGGGCCTGGGTGGGTGGGGCGCCGGGCGGCACCGGCGCTCCGGCGAAACCCGGAGCGGGCGCGGGACCCTGCTGCCCCGGGTACTGTCCGGCCGGCGACCATCCGGTGGCCCGTCCTTGCCCCGGCTGGTGGGGCGGCGGCAGCGGAGCCCCCACTGCGTGCTGCATCCGGTGCCACTCCGTCTCGTACAGGCGATGTGCGCTGGCGGGCGGGACGCCGGTCCCGTCGCTACCGAACGGTACCTTCCCCGGCCGCCGTTGTGTGAACGGCCGGGGACGGTGCGAAGTGCCCGGGAGGGAGAGGCAAAACGGGTTGAGCAGGGGTCCTTCGGAATATACGGCCGCGCGGGGCGCCGCCCGTTACTCGCCGACCTCGCCGTACGCGGCGAGCAGGACGGCCGGATCCGGGCCCTCCAGGACGGTCGGTTTGGCCAGCCCGTCGAGGACGATGAAGCGCAGCATGTCGCCCCGCGACTTCTTGTCGACCTTCATGTTCTCCACGAGCTTCGGCCACTGGTCGTAGCGGTAGCTCAGCGGGAGACCGACGGACTGAAGGATCGTGCGGTGCCGGTCGGCGGTCGCGTCGTCCAGCCGGCCCGCGAGGCGGCCGAGTTCGGCGGCGAAGTGCATGCCGACGGAGACGGCCGCGCCGTGCCGCCATTTGTAGCGCTCGTTCTTCTCGATGGCGTGCGCGAGGGTGTGGCCGTAGTTGAGGATCTCGCGCAGCCCCGACTCCTTGAGGTCGCCGGAGACGACCTCGGCCTTGACCTTGATGGAGCGCTCGATGAGCTCGGCGGTGTGCGGGCCCGCGGGCGTCCGGGCCGCCTCGGGGTCGGACTCGATGAGCTCCAGAATCACCGGGTCGGCGATGAAGCCGGCCTTGATGATCTCCGCGAGCCCGGAGACGTAGTCGTTGACCGGCAGCGAGTCGAGCGCGGCCAGGTCGCAGAGCACGCCCGCGGGCGGGTGGAAGGCGCCGACGAGGTTCTTGCCCTCGGCGGTGTTGATGCCGGTCTTGCCGCCGACCGCCGCGTCGACCATGGCGAGCACGGTGGTGGGGACGGCGATCCAGCGCACCCCGCGCAGCCAGGTCGCCGCCACGAAACCGGCCAGGTCGGTGGTGGCGCCGCCGCCGACGCCGACGATGACGTCGGTGCGGGTGAAGCCGGACTGGCCCAGCGCCTTCCAGCAGTAGGCCGCGACCTCGGCGGTCTTGGCCTCCTCGGCGTTCGGCACCTGGATGGCGACGGTCTCGAAGCCCTGCTCCGCCAGGTCGGCGCGCAGCGCCTCGCCGGTGCCGGCGAGCGCCTCGGGGTGGATCACGGCGACGCGCTTGGCCTTGCCGCCGATCAACCCGCCGAGCTCACCGAGGAGTTGACGGCCGATCAGGACCTCGTAGGGGTCGGTGCCCGCGGTGCCGCCGACCTGGACGCGGGTCACTGCCTCGCTCATGCTTCCTTCAACTCCAGTGCGTCGAGGACCTCTTGGGCAACCTCTTGGGGGGTACGGCCGTCGGTCGCCACGACCGCGCGGGCGACTTCGGTGTACAGGTGGCGGCGTGCCTCCATCAGCTCGCGCCACTGCCTGCGGGGGTTGACGGCGAGCAGCGGCCGGGCTGCGTTCAGGCCGGTGCGCTGGACCGCCTCCTCCACGTCCATCGAGAGGTAGACGACCTGGTGGCCGGCGAGCAGCGCGCGGGTGTCCTCGTCGAGGATCGAACCGCCGCCCAGCGCCAGCACACCGTCGTGCCCGGCGAGTGCCTCGCGCACCGCCCGCTTCTCGATGGCGCGGAAGGCGGACTCGCCCTCGTCGACGAAGATGTCGGCGATGGTGCGGCCCTCGGCGGCCACGATGTCGTCGTCCGTGTCCCGGTAGGCGCAGCCCAGCCGTTCGGCGACGAGCGCGCCCACCGTGGACTTGCCGACCCCCATGGGGCCGACCAGGACCAGCCGTGGGGCGGTCACCGGATGACCAGGTTCTCGAGGTAGCTCCGCACGTTCCGACGCGTCTCCGGGACGCTGTCGCCGCCGAACTTCTCGCCCACTGCGTCGGCGAGGACGAGGGCGACCATGGCTTCGGCGACGATGCCGGCGGCCGGGACCGCGCAGACGTCGGAGCGCTGGTGGTGGGCCTTGGCGGCCTCGCCGGTGGCGACGTCGATGGTGGCCAGCGCGCGCGGCACGGTGGCGATCGGCTTCATCGCTGCGCGGACGCGCAGCAGTTCGCCGGTGGTCAGACCGCCCTCGGTGCCGCCGGAGCGGCCGGTGGTGCGCCGGATGCCGTCCTCGGTGTGGACGATCTCGTCGTGGGCCTGGGAGCCGGGCACGCGGGCCAGGTCGAAGCCGTCGCCGACCTCGACGCCCTTGATGGCCTGGATGCCCATGAGCGCGGCCGCGAGCCGTGCGTCGAGGCGCCGGTCCCAGTGCACGTGCGAGCCGAGGCCCACCGGTACGCCGTACGCGAGCACCTCGACGACGCCGCCGAGCGTGTCGCCGTCCTTGTGGGCCTGGTCGATCTCGGCGACCATCGCCTTGGAGGCGTCGGCGTCGAGGCAGCGCACCGGGTCGGCGTCCAGCTTCTCCACGTCGGAGGGCTTCGGGTAGACACCGTACGGCGCCTTGGCCGCGGCGAGTTCGACGACGTGGGAGACGATCTCGATCCCGGCCGTCTCCTTCAGGTAGGAGCGGGCGACCGCGCCGAGCGCGACGCGGGCCGCGGTCTCGCGGGCGGAGGCGCGCTCCAGGATCGGCCGGGCCTCGTCGAAGCCGTACTTCTGCATGCCGGCGAGGTCCGCGTGGCCGGGCCGGGGGCGGGTCAGCGGGGCGTTGCGGGCGAGGTCGGCGAGGATCTCCGGGGCGACCGGGTCGGCCGCCATGACCTGCTCCCACTTGGGCCACTCGGTGTTGCCGACCATGACGGCGACCGGGGAGCCGAGGGTGAGACCGTGCCGGACGCCGCCGAGGAAGGTGACCTCGTCGCGCTCGAACTTCATCCGGGCACCGCGTCCATAGCCCAGGCGCCGCCGGGCGAGGTGGTCCGCCACCATCTCCGTGGTGATCGGGACGCCGGCGGGAAGGCCCTCCAGCGTCGCGACAAGTGCGGGACCGTGGGACTCCCCCGCGGTCAGCCAGCGCAACCTGCTCAACGGTGCTCCTCATGCTCGCGCCCTGGTACTGCTGCTGCGTACACGCGTCCTCGCGTACGGCGACGGCGCGACCGGGTGCGCGGCCCTGGCCCGCCGTCTCCGATCCTCCCACGTCCGGGGCCGGGAACCGGCCGCAGGTCCATCAGGCGGACGCATCCGGCCGGGGCGCACGGCCCCGTGCACGCCCCAGGGGCACCGGAGCGGGCCTGTGCCGGGCCGTCTCGGCAGCCGTCTCCCCGGCTGCGTCAGGGTTCACCGCACCACAGGGTTCACCGCACCACAGGGTTCACCGCACCACAGGGTGCCCCGCACCGGAGAGAGGCCCGTGGACACGGCACCCCACCGGCCTCGACCGGATCGCCTACCGGGCGGCGAGCGCGTGTTCGCCCGCCTTGCGCATGGCGCCGAGCGGCGCGGGCGCCCGCCCGGTCATCTGCTCGACCTGGAGCACCGCCTGGTGCACGAGCAGATCGAGGCCGCCGACCACGGCTCCGCCGTACGCCGACCAGCGCGCCGCGAGGTCGGTCGGCCAGGGGTCGTACAGCACGTCGAAGAGGGTCGCGGGGCGCTCCGGGACGGCGGCGGCCAGCGCGTCCGTGGTCCCCGCCGGGGTCGTGGCGATCACCAGCGGCGCCCGCAGCGCCTGTTCGGCGTCGGCCCAGTCCTCGGTGCGCACCTCGATGCCGAGCCGCTCGCCCCACTGCCGCATCTCGGCGGCCCGCTCCTTGCTGCGGACGTACGCGACGACCTCGCCGGTGCAGATCCGCGCCAAGGCGGCCAGCGCGGAGGAGGCGGTGGCGCCGGCACCGAGAACGGCGGCCGAGTCGACCTGCTCGATCCCCCGCTCACGCAGCGCGGCGACCATCCCGGGGATGTCGGTGTTGTCGCCGACGCGCCGACCGTCCTCGGTGAACACGACGGTGTTGACCGCCTCGACGGAGGCCGCCGTCTCGCTGATCTCGTCGACCAGCGGCATCACGGCCCGCTTGAGCGGCATGGTCAGCGACAGTCCGGCCCACTCCGGTCCAAGGCCCTCGAAGAATCCGGGCAGCGCCTCTTCGTCGACCTCGAAGCGGTCGTACGACCAGTCCCCGAGGCCCAGTTCGCGGTACGCGGCACGGTGCAGCACCGGGGAGAGGGAGTGGGCGATCGGGGAACCGAGCACCGCGGCCCGGCGGGCATCAGTCGCCCGAGCTGGCATTGAACTTGTCCTTGAGTTTCTCGAATTGGGCCAATGTCTTGGCAAATTCGGTGTTGTTCTGACCGTCTGTCGCCACGAAATACAGCCAGCCGTCCTTCGTGGGATTGAACACCGCCCTGAAGGCGTCGTCACCCGGGTTACCGATCGGACCGGGCGGCAGACCCCTGTGGTAATACGTGTTGTACGGGTCCGGATTGCTGTTGATCTCGGACTCACTGATGTGAATCTTACTCTGGCCCTTCAAATAATTGAAGGTCGAGTCGAACTGCAGCTTCTGATTGGTCTCGGTGTTGGTGCGCTTCAGCCGGTTGTAGATGACCTCGGCCATCTTCCGGTAGTCGTCGTGCGTCTTGCCCTCGGCCTGGACCAGGCTCGCGACGGTGACCACCTGCAAAGGATTGTCGAGCTTGAGGGTCTTCGCCTTCGCCACGAGTCCCAGCGCGACGTACTTCTTGTTGGCCTGCGCGACCATGCTCTTCAGCACGGTCTCGGGCTTCATGCCCTTGGCGGCGGGATACGTGAGCGGGTAGAGGAACCCTTCCAGCGGGTCCTTTATGTCCTTGCCGGTGTTCGCCCAGCTCGGGAGCCCCAGGCTCTTGTATTCCTTCTTCGCGACGCCACTGGTGGTGCCGTCGGCGAGTCCGAGCTTCTTGTCGATCGCCGCGTACACCTGGGCATTACGGAAACCGGGAGGCACGGTCACATTGTTCTGGCTCTTGGGGTCGAGCAACAGCTCGACGGCGCTCGCGGCCGACATCTCCTTCCGCAGGAGATAGGCACCCGCCTGAATCGACTTGCCCTTGGGATTCTCCGCCTGAGCGGACACGAACGCGTCCACGCTCTTGACGACACCGAGCGCCTTGAGCTTCTGGCCGATTACGTAGCCACCCTCGCCCTTGGAAATCACGACGGCGACCTGTCCCGAACCCTCACCCGAAAAGTCGGGAGCCGAGCCGAAACGATTCTGGTAGTAGTGATAACCGAAGTACCCGGCTCCGGCGAGACCGCCTCCGAAGACCATGACGACCACCAGGCAGGCGCAGCCGCTGCGGCGCTTCTTCTTGCCCGTGCCGCCGCCACGGCCCTTTCGGTCACCGCGGCCCTTTCGGCCCTTCGGGTCGTCATCGTCGTCGTCGAGGTCGTCGTCATCGTCGCCACCGGCGAAGAAGGCGTGCTCGCCCTGGTCCGGTCCCGGGTCCCAGTCGGGCTCCGGTTCGGGTTCGGCGCGGCGCCGGGCGGGCGGCTCGGGCGGCGGATAGGCGTCCGGGGTGCCGTAGAAGTCGGGCTGCTCACCCGTGTACTGGCCGGCGTAGGGGTCGGCGGGGTCGGCCGCGTAGGGCACCTGGGACTGCGCCCCGGCGTTCCGGGCGCCATCGGGGTACTGCTGCCCCTGCCCGTTGAACTGCTGCTGTCCCTGGTCGCCGTATTGCTGCTGCCCCTGCCCCGGGTACTGCTGCTGGCCCTGGCCGTTGAACTGCTGCTGCCCCTGGTCGCCGTACTGCTGCCCTTGGCCGGGGTACTGCTGCTGGCTCTGGCCGTTGAACTGCTGCTGCCCCTGGCCCGGGTACTGCTGCTGGCCCTGGTCGCCGTACTGCTGCTGACCCTGAAACTGCTGCCCCTGGTACTGCTGCTGGTCCTGGTACTGCCCCGGCTGGCCCTGCGGCGGGTACTGGCCCTGGCTCCAGTCGCCCTGCTGCGCCTGCTGCTGCGGATAGTGCTGCGGCTGGCCGCCGTCGTAGGCGGACTGGCCGTCGGCGGCCTGTCCGCCCCATCCGCTGTCCCCGTACAACGGGTCCTCCGGATGCCACGGTTCGGAGCCAGGGCCCCGGCCATACTCAGTCATCGATCCCCTACAGGCCGCGAGCCGGCAGCTGCCGGCTCGTGTGGCTCGGCTCCCGTCCGCCTCTTTACTGTGCGAAGGCTGTTCGAACACCACCGCATCGGGCGGAACGTTACCGTATCGCGATCACATGACCACTTCGACGCCCTCGCCGGGCGACTTGCCTGACACCCGTTCGGATTCCAGCGCCTGCTGCAGGATGATGACGGCGGCCGCCTGGTCGATGACCGACCGGCCCTTCTTCGATTTCACGCCCGCGGCGCGCAGTCCCTGACCGGCGGTCACTGTGGTCATCCTCTCATCCACGAGCCGCACCGGAACGGGAGTGATCCCGCCCGCGAGCTCCTGGGCGAAGGCACGGACCTTCACCGCGGCGGGGCCCTCGCCCCCTTTGAGGGAGCGAGGGAGCCCGACGACGACCTCGATCGGCTCGTACTCCTCGACGAGCTGCCTCAGCCGGCGGTGGGCGGCCGGGATGTCACGTCCCGGGACGGTCTCCACCGGTGTCGCGAGGATCCCGTCGGGGTCGCACGAGGCGACCCCGATCCGGGCGTCCCCGACATCGATCGCGAGCCGACGTCCTCTGCGCATGGCCGCGGCCCTTACTTGGCCGTCTCGGCGACGAGGCGCTGGACCGCGTCGATGGCCTCGCCGACGGCGGCGGGGTTCTGGCCGCCGCCCTGGGCGACGTCCGGCTTGCCGCCACCGCCGCCGCCGAGGGTCTTGGCGGCGGCGCGGACCAGCTCGCCGGCCTTCAGACCGCGCTCGCGGGCGGCCTCGTTGGTGGCGATGACCGTCAGCGGCTTGCCGCCCGAGACCGTGAACAGGGCCACGACGGCGGCCCGGCCGCCCTGGATCCGGCCGCGCACGTCGAGGACCAGCCTGCGAAGGTCGTCGGCGCCGGTGCCGTCCGGCACCTGACCGGTGACCAGGGCGACGCCGTTCACGTCCTTGGCGGACTCGACGAGACCGGCGGCGGCCTGCAGGACCTTCTCCGCGCGGAACTTCTCGATCTCCTTCTCGGCGTCCTTCAGCTTGCCGAGCATGGCGGAGATCTTCTCCGGAAGCTCCTCGGGGCGGCCCTTGACCAGCTCCTGGAGCTGGGCGACGACCGTGTGCTCACGGGCCAGGAAGTTGTACGCGTCCACGCCGACGAGGGCCTCGATGCGCCGCACCCCGGAGCCGATGGACGACTCTCCGAGCAGCTTGACCAGGCCGAGCTGGGAGGTGTTGTGCACGTGCGTGCCGCCGCACAGCTCCTTGGAGAAGTCGCCGATGGTCACGACGCGGACGCGCTCGCCGTACTTCTCGCCGAACTCGGCGATGGCGCCCTGCTTCTTGGCCTCGTCGAGGCTCAGGATCTCGGCGTGCACGTCCAGGTCGCGGGCGAGCACCTCGTTGATCTGCTGCTCGACGTCCGTCATCACGACCGTCGGGACGGCGGACGGGGAACCGAAGTCGAAGCGGAAGCGGCCGGGCTGGTTCTCGGAACCGGCCTGGGCGGCCGTCGGGCCGAGGGCGTCGCGCAGCGCCTGGTGCGTGAGGTGCGTGGCCGAGTGGGCGCGGGCGATGGCCGTGCGACGGCGTACGTCGATGGTGGCCTGGGCCTTGGCGCCGACGGTGACCTCGCCGACCTGCACGACGCCCTTGTGGACGTACACACCCGGGACGGGCTTCTGGCAGTCGCGGATCTCGATGACGGCACCGGTGTCGACGCGGATGCGGCCCGTGTCACCGATCTGGCCGCCGCCCTCGGCGTAGAACGGGGTGCGGTCGAGGACGATCTCCACCTCGTCGCCCTCGGTGGCGGCCGGGGAGGAGACACCGTCGACGAGGATGCCGACGACCGTCGACTCGGCCTCGGTGCGGTCGTAGCCGATGAAGTCGGTCTCTCCGGCGGCGTCGGCGATCTGACGGTAGGCGCCGAGGTCGGCGTGGCCGGTCTTCTTGGCGCGGGCGTCGGCCTTGGCCTTGTCCCGCTGCTCCTTCATCAGGCGGCGGAAGCCGTCCTCGTCCACGGAGAGGCCCTGTTCGGCGGCCATTTCGAGGGTGAGGTCGATCGGGAAGCCCCAGGTGTCGTGGAGCAGGAAGGCCTTGTCGCCGGCGAGGACCGTGCCGCCGGAGTCCTTGGTGTCGGTGATGGCCGTGTCGAGGATGTTCGTGCCGGCCTTCAGCGTCTTGAGGAAGGCGGCCTCCTCGGCGAGGGCCACGGTCTCGATCCGCTGCCGGTCGGTGACCAGCTCCGGGTACTGCTGGCCCATCATCGCGATCACGACGTCGATGAGGTCCTTGACGACCGGTCCGGTGGCGCCGAGCAGGCGCATGTTGCGGATGGCGCGGCGCATGATGCGGCGCAGCACATAGCCGCGGCCCTCGTTGCCGGGGCTCACGCCGTCGCCGATGAGCATCACGGAGGTGCGCATGTGGTCGGTGACCACGCGCAGCGAGACGTCGGAGCCGTGGGCGGCGCCGTACTCGACACCCGTCAGCTCGGTGGCCTTGTTGATGACGGCCATGGAGGTGTCGATCTCGTACATGTTCTGCACACCCTGCAGAATCATGGCGAGACGTTCCATGCCGAGGCCGGTGTCGATGTTCTTGCTGGGCAGGTCGCCGAGGATCTCGAAGTCGTCCTTCGAGGTGCCCTCGCCGCGCTCGTACTGCATGAAGACCAGGTTCCAGATCTCCACGTAGCGCTCGTCGTTGACGGCCGGGCCGCCCTCGACACCGAACTCGGGGCCGCGGTCGTAGTTGATCTCGGAACACGGGCCGCAGGGACCCGGGACGCCCATGGACCAGTAGTTGTCCTTCTTGCCCAGGCGCTGGATGCGCTCGGCCGGGACACCGATCTTGTCGCGCCAGATGGACTCGGCCTCGTCGTCGTCGAGGTAGACCGTGATCCACAGGCGCTCGGGGTCGAGCCCGTAACCACCCTTGTCCTGGGGCGAGGTGAGCAGCTCCCAGGCGTAGGTGATGGCGCCTTCCTTGAAGTAGTCGCCGAAGGAGAAGTTGCCGCACATCTGGAAGAACGTGCCGTGCCGGGTGGTCTTGCCGACCTCTTCGATGTCGGGCGTACGCACGCACTTCTGCACGCTGGTGGCGCGCGACCACGGCGGCTTGACCTCGCCGAGGAAGTACGGCTTGAAGGGGACCATGCCGGCGGGGACCAGGAGCAGAGTCGGGTCGTCCGCGATGAGCGACGCCGAAGGGACGACGGTGTGACCGCGCTCCTCGTAGAAGCTCAGCCAGCGGCGGCGGATTTCAGCCGACTCCATCAGTGGTCCTCATTCCGGTTGTACGTGTACGTCGTGTTCTCGATGTACTTGATCTGCTTGCCATTGCCGAGCTGCTCTGTGCCGGACCGCTTGGTGTCGCCGATCGCGGCGACACGGCGCTGCGGGGGCAGTTCGGGGTCCGGGCGCTCGTTCAGACCGAGCACCTCGCCGAGTTCGGCCTCTCGTTGGGCCATCCCGTCGCGGACGTCGAGCGCGAACTCCTTGAGCCGGTGACCCGCGTCGATCGCCTTGTTGGCGGCCTGTGCCGCGAGGCTCTCGGGAGTCAGCTTCTTGAGCTTGCGGTTGACCTTGGTGGTGGCCCATACACCCGCGGCTGCGCCTGCGGTGAACCAGAACGTACGGCGGAACATCGCTGCGTCAGTCCTTCTTCCGCTTTCCCCGCCGCGCGGACGGGACGGTGCGGCCCACGATCACGGTACGCCGGGACGCTTTGTCGGGCACATTCTCTCGACGGCCTCCGATGGCCCGGCGCACGCCGTAGCCGAACGCCGCGACCTTGACCAACGGGCCGCCGAACGTGGAGGCGACGGTCGTCGACAGCGCCGACGCGTTCGACGTGACCTCCTGGACGTCCGACGCGATGGCGTCGACCCGGTCGATCTGCGTCTGCGCGGAGCGCACCGCCGCGGAGGCGTCCGCCAGGAGCGGGACGGCCTGGTCGGTCACGTCCGCCACCAGCTTGGTGGTCGCCCTGAGTGTCTGGGCCAGCCTCACCAGCGCGACGGCGAGGAAGGACACCAGGATCGCCCAGAACACGGCCACCAGGATCCCGGCCACCTCACCACCGGACACTGTTGCACCCGCTCCCTGACTGTGTGCCTGAACATCGAAAAGTCGTCACCCGAGCCTATCGCGCCGGGGCCGGGGCTCCGTACCGCATTTAGCGGCTCCGGAGCGTTGGAGTTGCGCGAAGCGATTGTACGGAGTGCTTATGGTTCAGTACGCTCCGTATTTCATGCAGCGTTCTCACCGCGCCCGGCGCTCCGGTCCTGCGACACCCGGCAATCTGCCCCTGGAACTCGACGCGTTCGTGGGGCGCGCCACCGAACTCGCGCGGCTGGCCGAGGTGCTGGAGACGGTCCGCCTGGTCACCGTGACCGGCGTGGGAGGCGTCGGCAAGACGCGGTTCGCGGCGCACGCGGCGGCACGGGCGGACGCACCCGACGGGGTGTGGCGCGTGGACCTGTCCGCGGTGCACGATCCGGACCTCGTCGAGTACGCGGTGGCCGAGGCCCTCGGACTGACGGACCACACGGCGAAGCCGCCGCGGCAGGTGCTGCTGGACCACTTCGCCGGACGCCGGCTCCTCCTGGTCCTGGACGGTTTCGAGCACCTGGTGGACGTGAGCGCCTCGCTGGTGGGCGAGTTGCTGCGGCGGGCGTCCGGACTGCGGGTGCTGGCCGTGGGCCGCAGGCCGCTGGACGTCGGGGGCGAGCGGGTGTTCCGGCTGGCTCCGCTGGCCGCGGCGGAGGCGGTGGAGCTGTTCGCGGACCGGGCGGCGGCCCGGGTGCCCGGCTTCGCACTGGACGAGGGGAACCGGTCCGACGTCGAGGAGTTGTGCCGGCGCCTGGACGGAATCCCGCTGGCCGTCGAGCTGGCGGCGGGCCGCCTCAGCGCACTGTCGCCCGCGCAGCTGCTCGCCCGCCTGGAGGACCGGTTCCGGCTGCTGACCGGCGGCGGGCGCGACACACCGCCCCGGCACCAGACGTTGCGGACGGCGATCGGCTGGAGCCACGAGCTGTGCACGCCGGGGGAACGGCTGCTGTGGTCGCGGTTGTCGGTGTTCGCCGGGCAGTTCGACCTGGAGGCCGCCGAGTACGTGTGCAGCGGGGACGGACTGCACGCCGACGACATCCTCGATGTGCTCGGCGCACTGCTCGCTCAGTCGGTGCTCGCGCGCGAGGAGGCGGCGGCGGGTGTGCGCTACCGGATGCTGGACACCGTCAGGGCCTACGGCGCGGACTGGCTGGAGGCGACGGGCGACGCGGAGCGGCTGCGACGCCGGCACCGCGACTGGTACATGGGCCTGGCCACCTGGTGCGAGCTGGACTGGTTCTCGCCGCGGCAGGGCGAGGTGGCGGCGCGTGTCGAGACGGAGCTGCCGAATCTGCGCTGCGCGCTGGAGTACTCGCTCACCGAACCGAACGATGCGCATCTGGGCCAGTATCTGGCGGGCGCCCTGTGGTTCTACTGGGTCGGCTGCGGCCGGCTCTCCGAGGGCCGGCACTGGCTGGAGCGCAGTGTCGAGCTCGACGGCGACCGTGACCAGTCGCGGCTGAAGGCCCTGTGGGTGCTCGGTTATGTGGCGGTCCTCCAGGGGGACTCGGTGCCCGCGCTGTCCGCGCTCCAGGAGTGCCGCGAGGAGGCTGAGCGCTCCGGGAACGCCGTCGCGGTCGCCTACGCCGAACATCGCACCGGCTGTCTGGCCCTGGTCACGGACGACATGGCGCGCGCCGAAGCCCTGCTGCGCTCGGCGCTGGACCGCTATCACGAGATCGGCGAGCTGAACAGCAATGTGCTGATGGGTCAGGTCGAGCTGGCGATGGCGCTCGCCTTCCAGGGCGATCTGACGGGCGCGGCGAAGCTGTGCGAGGACGTGCGCAGGGTCTGCGAGGACCACGGGGAACGCTGGGCGCTGGCGTACGCGCTGTACGTCCTGGCGTACCAGGCCCAGGTCGAGGGCGATCAGGCACGGGCCCGGGATCTCCTGGAGCAGGGCCTGGGTATCGCGCACAGCTTCCACGATCTGCTCGGCGCCGTTCTCGCGGTCGAGCTCCTCGCCCTGGTCACGGCGGTCGAGGGCGATCCGGCCGAGGCCGCCCTGCTCCAGGGGGCGGCGTCGCGGATGTGGCCGTCGGTGGGCCTGCCGCTGTTCGGTTCGGCGTACTACAACGCGCCGCACGAGCGCTGTGCGGCCCTGGCCCGGCAGCGGCTGGGCGACGAGCGGTACGAGGAGTGCCTGCGGGCGGGAGAGCTGCTCGGGCAGGACGCGGCGGTCGCCCGTGCTCTCAAGGGGGCCGGGGCTCCGCCGCTCGGGGCGGTGCCGTCGCCGCGCAAGTGGCCCCCGGAGATGCGAAAGCCCGCCGTCTCGCCCACCTCGAAGGGCGGGGAGACGACGGGCTGACGCTGACGCGCAGGTGGTACCGCGTCCGCTGTAAGAAGATCAGCGGGCGTAGTACTCGACGACGAGCTGCTCGTCGCAGATCACCGGGATCTCCTTGCGGTTCGGCTCACGGTCCAGGCGGAACGCCAGGGCCGGGAGGTTCACCTGGAGGTAGCGCGGGGTCTCACCGTCGGGGGCGAAGCCGCCCGCGCGGGAAACCTCGAACAGCGTCTTGCTGCGGCTGCGCTCGCGGACCATCACGACGTCGTCGGGACGGACACGGAACGACGGCTTGTCGACCTTGCCGCCGTTGACCTCGATGTGGCCGTGGACGACCATCTGGCGGGCCTGGTAGATCGTGCGGGCGATGCCCGAACGCAGCACCAGCGCGTCGAGACGGCGCTCGAGCTCGATGACCAGGGCCTCACCGGTCTTGCCCTGCGTCTTGGCGGCACGCTCGTAGGCGCGGACGAGCTGACGCTCGGACACGTCGTACTGCGCGCGCAGACGCTGCTTCTCCAGCAGACGGACCTTGTAGTCCGAGTTCTGCTTGCGGCCGCGGCCGTGCTCGCCCGGCGGGTAGGGGCGGGCCTCGAAGTACTTGACGGCCTTCGGGGTCAGCGCGATGCCGAGGGCACGCGACTTCTTGACCTTGGGGCGGGACTGGTTCGGCATGAACCAAACACCTCATGTTTCGGATGCGAATACGGCTTCACCAGGGTTAGGGGAGGTCGCAATCCGCAGCCCGGGAAACCCTTCCCGTCGACGTGAGGATCCACGTGGGCGGGGCGGGCAGCCGCTCCTGGGTCTGGGCACATACGTGCAGCACGCGAGTGACCCACCGACCGGTCCCGGAGATCCGGGTGGTGGTGGGTTGCCCGCGACACCTTCGACGGTGCGCGACGCTCCTGGAATCCCCCCGTGGAGGCAGGGGCTCCGGCTGAATGTCCCGTTCTGGTGGTGCCGACCGGAGCCGGACACGGGACGCAGCGCTTCGAGCCATCGTACAGGGTGCTCAGGACCGCCCTCTACCGAGGTGTTTCCTGGTCCACTCCACCGCGTCGGCGTAACGCGCCTCGGCGCCGTGCCGGGTCGGTGTGTAGTACTCCCGGTCGGTGAGCTCCTCGGGCGCGTACTGCTGGGCGGCGATGCCTTCGGGCAGGTCGTGCGGATACACGTAGCCCTGGGCGTGTCCGAGCTTGGCCGCGCCCTTGTAGTGCCCGTCGCGCAGATGCGTCGGCACCGGACCCGCGTGGCCCTTGCGCACGTCCTCCATGGCGGCGCCGATGGCCATGGTCGCGGCGTTGGACTTCGGTGCCAGGGCGAGCGCGATCGTGGCGTGGCTGAGGGTGAGCGCGGCTTCGGGGAAACCGATCATCGCGACGGCCTGGGCGGCTGCCACGGCTATGGGCAGCGCGTTCGGGTCGGCGAGGCCGATGTCCTCGCTGGCGGAGATCATCAGGCGTCGGGCGATGAAGCGGGGGTCCTCGCCCGCCTCGATCATCCGGGCCAGGTAGTGCAGGGCGGCGTCCACGTCGGAGCCGCGGATGGACTTGATGAGCGCGCTGGCCACGTCGTAGTGCTGATCGCCGTCGCGGTCGTACTTCACCGCGGCGCGGTCGACCGTCTCCTCCAGCGTCTGGAGGGTGATCTCCGGCTCGCCCTTGTCGAGGGCCGCGCCGGCCGCGGCCTCCAGGGCGGTCAGGGCACGGCGGGCGTCGCCGCCCGCGATCCGCAGCAGATGCTCCTCGGCGTCCCCGGGCAGGGTGACGGCTTCCTTGAGACCGCGCTCGGAGGCGAGGGCCCGGCGCAGCAGGCCGCGCAGGTCGTCGTCGGTGAGCGGTTCGAGGGTGAGCAGGAGGGAGCGGGAGAGCAGCGGCGAGATCACCGAGAAGTACGGGTTCTCGGTGGTCGCGGCGATCAGCGTCACCCAGCGGTTCTCCACGGCCGGGAGCAGGGAGTCCTGCTGGGCCTTGCTGAAGCGGTGGATCTCGTCCAGGAAGAGGACGGTCTCCTTGCCGAAGCCGCCGGTGGCGCGGCGGGCGCCGTCGATGACCGCGCGCACTTCCTTGACGCCCGCGGTGATCGCGGAAAGCTCCACGAAGCGCTTGTCGGTGGCTTTGGAGACGACGTACGCGAGGGTCGTCTTGCCCGTGCCCGGCGGGCCCCAGAGGATCACCGAGGACGGTCCGGCCGGACCGCCGCTCCCCTCGGCGACGAGTCTGCGCAGGGGTGAGCCCGGCTTCAGCAGATGCTGCTGCCCCACGACCTCGTCGAGGGTGCGCGGACGCATCCGCACCGCCAGGGGACTGCTGGACGGGTCCTTCTCCTGGCGTTCTTCTGCCGCGGCAGTGAACAGGTCGGGCTCCACGTCAAGAACCCTACCGGGGGCCACTGACAATCCCCGCGGGGCCGTCGGTCAGCCGGTCCGGCGATCCCCGGGCCCGTCAGCTGGTCCAGAAGTCCCACCAGCGGGTCAGGATCAGCATGCCGATGATGCCGATGTGCAGGGTCGGCAGGACCCAGGTGAACTCGCCGAAGAAGCTCTTCATCCAGCGCGGGGCGGGCAGGAAGCCGTTGCGGACGTTGAAGGACGTCAGGTACCAGAACATGGTGATCGTGGCGACCCAGGCCAGGCTGCACCACAGGCACAGCGAGTTGATCCGGTACAGCGACTGGAACTGGAGCCAGGTGCAGAACGCGACCCCGAAGAGCGTGCCCGCGTTGAAGGTCAGCCAGTACCAGCGCGGGAAGGTGGCCCGCGCGAGCAGGCTCACCCCGACGCAGATCACGATGCCGTAGGCGACGAGCCCCATCATGGGGTTCGGGAAGCCGAAGGCCGAGGCCTGGGCGCTCTTCATGATGTTGCCGCAGGAGACGACCGGGTTCAGGCTGCATCCCGGGACGAAGTTCGGGTTCTCCAGCAGCTTGAACTTGTCGATCGTGATGACCCACGCGGCAAGGAGACCGGCCGCGCCTGTGATCACCAGCAGCAGGGCGAGGGCACGGCTGCCGCCGACCGTCCGCGGAGCGGCGGGGCGTTCCAGGTCGGTCGGGATGTCCTTGACTGTCGTCTTGCTCATCACGCCGTTTCCGTAGCTTCGAAGGGGCTCGCGGGCAGGCTCATTGTGCCGCACACGCCCGCCTGTCCACCGTTCGGTGGACATAAGAAGGTACGCACGGCCGTCCCGGAGCGTTCGGTTCAGGGGGGAAGCTCTCGGCATGACAACACACGCGGACCAACTCGCGGTGGACGTACGGGGGCTGCGCAAGCAGTACGGGGACGTCACCGCCGTCGACGGCATCGATCTCGGGATCAGGCAGGGCGAGGTGTTCGGCCTGCTCGGACCGAACGGCGCGGGCAAGAGCACCACCGTGGAGATCCTCCAGGGCAATCGCCGGCGGGACGCGGGCGAGGTCTCGGTGCTCGGCTCGGACCCGGCGACGGGCACGCGCGCGTGGCGTTCACGCGTCGGAATCGTCTGGCAGGACGAATCCGCGCCCGCCGAGTTGACGGTGGGCGAGACCGTACGACATTTCTCCTGTTATTACCCGAATCCCCGTGATCCCGAGGAGGTCATCGGCCTGGTCGGTCTCGAGGAGAAGGCGGGCAGCAGGATCAAGTCGCTGTCGGGCGGTCAGCGCCGCCGGCTCGATGTGGCCCTCGGTGTGATCGGCGGTCCCGAACTGCTGCTCCTGGACGAGCCGACCACGGGCTTCGACCCGGCGGCACGACGGCAGTTCTGGGAGCTGATCCGCAGGCTGGCCGACGAGGGCACCACCATCCTGCTGACCACGCACTACCTGGAGGAGGCGGAAGCCCTCGCGGACCGGCTGGCGGTCATCGCCCGGGGCCGGGTCGTCGCGGAGGGCGAACCGGCCGCGCTGCGCGAGCGCTTCGGTACCGAGGCCACGGTCGAATGGACGGAGGCCGACGGCAGCCCGCGCAGCGAACGCACGGACACCCCCACCAGGACGGTCGCCGGGCTCACGCAGCGCTTCGACGGGGAGATCCCGGGACTCCGGGTGAGCCGCCCCACCCTGGAGGACGTCTATCTGCGACTGACCGGCCTGGAGGACGCGCGATGACCACGACCGGCGTACGCCCGCGTACGACGACCGCGAACGGCCGGCTGCCCGGCGCCTGGGGACTGGGGCTGCGGCGCGGCGCTCTGGAGATCAGACAGTTCTTCCGCCAGCGCGACCAGGTGGTGTTCACGTTCGCCTTCCCGGTCGTCTTCCTGTTCCTGTTCGCGTCGATCTTCAGCAACGACGTGAAGGGCGCGGGCATCACCGCCTCCCAGCTGTACGTCCCGGCGATGATGGCCGCTGGCATCATGTCGACCAGCTTTCAGTCCCTCGGCATCTCGATCGCGATCGAACGGGACGAGAAGGTGCTGCGCCGGCTGCGCGGCACACCGATGCCGCCGGCCGCGTACTTCTTCGGCAAGATATGGCTGGTCCTAGTGACCGGCGCCCTGGAGACGGCGATCCTGCTCGTCGTCGGCACCACGCTGTACGACGTCGACCTGCCCTCGGACCTCGGCAAGTGGGCGGACTTCGGCTGGATCTTCGTCCTGGGCCTCACGGCCTGCGCCCTGCTCGGCATCGCGATCAGTTCGGTCCCGAAGACGGGCAGGAGCGCCACGTCGGTGGTCGTCCTGCCCTTCCTGGTCCTCCAGTTCATCTCCGGCGTCTACATCTCCGTCGACACCATCCCGGACTGGATGCTGAACATCGGCGCGCTGTTCCCCCTCAAGTGGATGTGCCAGGGGCTGCGCGGGGTGTTCCTGCCCGACTCCGCCAAGGTTCTCGAGCAGGCGGGCGACTGGGAGTTCGGACGGATCGCCCTGGTGCTCGGGGCGTGGTGCGTCGGAGGACTGCTGCTGTGTCTGCTGACCTTCCGCTGGAAGGGCCGGCGCGACGGATGACGACTTCGGCCGCGCGCCCCGACCCGGTGCAGGACGGGGCGCTTTCGGATCTGGTGCCGGACGGGGCCTCCGTGGGTCCCGCGCCGGGCGGAACCAGGCCGGGGCCGCTATCAGGAGAGGCTCGGTCGGGTCCGGTGCCGGACGAGGCCCGAACGGGTCCGGTGCCGGACCGGACCCGAACAGGTCCGGCACCGGGCGGGGCCCGCGCGTCGAACACCTGGGAGCTCTCGTTCCGGCTCTGGGACTCGTACTTCGCGATCGTGTGGGTGGCCACCCTGGTGTTCGTGCTCGGCACGGCGCACCCGGGGTGGCACATCCGTCTCGCGGCCGGCGGACTGCTCCTGCTGCTGATCCCCTGGTATCTGCTGGTCGGACGCCCCGTCCTCACGGCCGATGTCCCCGACGAACGCCGCGCCCTCGGCTACATCGTGGGCGCGGTCGTGCTGTTCCTGCCGCCCGGGGTGCTGGTCGGCGAGACCCGTCTGATGACCTTCGCGCTCATCCCCCAGTGCTTCATCGGGCTGCGGCTGCGCCGGGCGCTGACCGCCACGACCGCCATCAACATCGCGCCGGTGGCGGGCTGGGCTCTGCTCTGGCGGCCCGAGGGACAGGTCCTGTTCTTCAACACGGTCTTCGCCGTGGTCACGCTCGTCTTCTCGGCGGCGCTGGGCAGCTGGATCATCCGCATCATGGAACAGAGCCGGGAACGGGCCGAACTGATCACCGAGTTGGACGCCAGCCGCCACGAGATCTCCCGGCTCTCGGCCGCGCACGGCGCGCTGGCCGAGCGCGAGCGGTTCTCCCGGGAGATCCACGACACCCTCGCGCAGGGTTTCACCAGCCTGCTGATGCTGGTCCAGGCCGTCGAGGCCGAACTCGAACACGATCTGCCGCAGGCCCGCCGCCATCTTGCCCTGATGGACGAGACCGCCCGGCAGAACCTCGCCGAGGCGCGGGCCCTGGTCACCGGGGGCACACCCGCCGACCTGGACGGCGCCACACTGCCCGACGCGCTGCGCCGGCTGGCGGCCCGCCACGACGCGACCGTCGACGTGACCGGGCCGGTACGGCCGCTGCCGACGGGCCCCGAGGTGGTGATCCTCCGCTCGTGTCAGGAGGCGCTGACCAACGCCCGCAAGCACGCCGGGAGTTCACCCGCGGTCGCGGTCGCGCTGACGTACGCCGCCGATTCGCTGGCCCTCCGCGTACGCGACGACGGCCGCGGTTTCGACCCCGCCGTGCCGGTCGCCGGGTACGGTCTCGCGGGGCTGCGCGCGCGGGCCGCCGAGGTGGGTGGTACGGCTCTGATCCGCAGTGCGCCGGGCGACGGGACGACCGTCACCGTGTTCCTGCCCGTCCCCAGGAGTGACGCGTGATCCGGATCATCCTCGCCGACGACCATCCCGTCGTACGCGAAGGGCTGCGCGCGATGCTCAGCGCCGAACCCGATCTCGAGGTGATCGCCGACGCGTCCAGCGGGCCGCGCGCGGAGGCGCTGGCCGCCGAACTCCGGCCCGACATCGTGCTCATGGACCTGCGGATGCCCGAGGGCGGGGGCGTCGACGCGATCGAACGGATGACGCGTGCCGGGCTGCCCTGCCGGGTCGTCGTGCTGACGACGTACGAGACGGACCGGGACATCCTGCGGGCGGTGGAGGCCGGAGCCGCGGGGTATCTGCTGAAGGATCTGCCGCGCGCCGAACTCGCGGACGCCGTACGGGCCGCGGCACGGGGCGAGACCGTGCTGGCCCCGTCCGTGGCCGCCCGTCTGGTCGACCGGCTCCGCAGCAAGCCGGAGCGGCCACGGCTCTCCCAGCGGGAGACCGCGGTGCTGCGGCTGGTCGCCGAGGGCTGTACGAACGCGGAGATCGGCCGTCGGCTCTTCATCGGCGAGTCCACCGTGAAAACCCATCTGCTGCGGGTCTTCGGGAAGTTGGGGGTGGACGACCGGACGGCCGCGGTGACGAGCGCGATGCGCTTCGGGTTGCTGGAATGAGGCTTCGGATCACCGGCGTGGGGTTCGGATCGCCAAGTGAGGCTTCGGGCTGCTGAACCGGGGCTCCCGCCCCCTGTCCTGCCGCGCCCCCGACGCCGGAGAGGCTGAAATCCTTCAGCCTCTCCGGTCGTTCGCGGAGCGGTGCAGGGGCGGAGCCCCCGGGCGGGACGGGCGGAGGAGGCGACGGCGGGCGCACCGGATCGTGGCGTCCGCCGAGGCGGGAGGACCCGCCTCAGCCCAGGCGGGACCGCAGGTCGGCCACGATCTCGGTGACGCCGACCGCCGTCTGCTCCCCGGACTCCATGTCCTTGAGCTGCACGACGCCCTCGGCGAGATCACGCTCACCGGCGACGACCGTGTACCGGGCCCCGCTGCGGTTCGCGTTCTTCATCGCGCCCTTGAGCCCCTTCGCGCCGTACGAGAAGTCGGCGGCGACACCGGCCTTGCGCAGCTGCGTGACGACACCGAAGAGCACCCGGCGGGCCTCCTCCCCGAGCGGCACCGCGAACACACTGGTGGCCGCGGGGAGTTCGAGCTCCACGCCTTCCGCCTCCAGTGCCAGCACCGTACGGTCGACGCCCAGCGCCCAGCCGACGGACGGCAGCGCGGGGCCGCCGATCATCTCGGACAGCCCGTCGTAACGGCCACCGCCGCCGACGGCGGACTGCGAGCCGAGACCGTCGTGCACGAACTCGAACGTGGTACGCGTGTAGTAGTCGAGCCCGCGCACCAGCTTCGGGTCGTCCTCGAAGGAGACACCCGCGGCCGTGATCAGGTCGCGCACCTCCTCGTGGTACGCCTTGCAGGCGTCACAGAGGTAGTCACGCAGCAACGGCGCCCCGCCCAGCTGCTTCTGGACGTCCGGGCGCTTGTCGTCGAGCACGCGCAGCGGGTTGATCTCCGCCCGCCGGAGGGTCTCCTCGTCGAGGTCCAGGCCGCGCAGGAAGTCCTGCAGCGCGGTCCGGTAGACGGGGCGGCACTCCTTGTCGCCCAGGCTGTTCAGCAGGATGCGGAAGTTCCGCAGGCCCAGTGAGCGGTACGCCTGGTCCGCCAGGATGATCAGCTCCGCGTCGAGCGCCGGGTCCTCGGCTCCGATCGCCTCGGCGCCCACCTGGGAGAAGTGGCGGTAACGGCCCTTCTGGGGACGCTCGTAACGGTAGTACGAGCCCGAGTACCAGAGCTTGACGGGGAGGTTGCCCGCCTTGTGCAGGTTGGCCTCCAGAGCCGCGCGCAGCACCGAGGCGGTGCCCTCGGGACGCAGGGCCAGCCTGTCGCCGCCCTTGGTCTCGAAGGCGTACATCTCCTTGGTCACGATGTCGGTGGACTCACCGACACCGCGCGCGAACAGCTCGACGTTCTCGAAACCGGGCGTCTCGATGTAGCCGTAGCCGGAGTTGCGCAGCGGCGCGGCGATGGCCTCGCGCACGGCGAGGTACTTGGCGCTGTCCGGCGGAATGAGGTCGTACGTGCCCTTGGGGGCCTGGAAAGTACTCACGGAAGTCTCTCGTCACATTCCTCGTCGAGGAGCGGAGGTCTTGTCCGCTCCGCGTTCTTGGCGGCTCGCCGCCACTTGCCGCAGATACGGGTTGGTGGCGCGCTCCTGGCCGATCGTCGTCTGGGCGCCGTGGCCGGACAGCACCACGGTCGAGTCGTCGAGCGGCAGGCACACACGGCCCAGCGAGTCGAGCATCTCGTCCATGTCGCCGCCCGGCAGGTCGGTGCGTCCGATGGAGCCGGCGAAGAGCAGATCCCCGGAGAAGAACACGGACGGGATGTCCGCGCTCTCGGGCATCCGGAACGTCACCGACCCCTTCGTATGGCCCGGCGCGTGCGCGACGGAGAGGTCGAGGCCCGCCAGCTTCAGCTCCGCGCCGTCGGTCAGCGTCCGCACGTCGTCGGGCTCCCCCACGGTCAGCTCGCCCATCAGCGGCATTCCGATGGACCGGCCGAGCGCCCGCTCGGGGTCGCTCATCATGTACCGGTCCTCGGGGTGGATCCAGGCCGGCACGTCGTGCGCTCCGCACACCGGGACGACCGAGGCGACGTGGTCGATGTGGCCATGGGTGAGGATGACCGCGACGGGCTTGAGCCGATGTTTCTTGAGCGCGTCCTCGACTCCCTGGGCGGCCTGATGGCCCGGGTCGATGATCACGCACTCCTCACCCGCGGCGGGGGCGACCAGATAACAGTTGGTCCCCCAGGCCCCGGCGGGGAACCCGGCAATGAGCACGATCGTCCTTCGTGGTGGTGTACGCGCTGGTGTCGTACGGGGCGGGTGGCTGTGGATCAGAGCCTACCGGCGCTGCCGATTCCTCAGCGAACCCATATACGGTACGGGTCACACGCAGGCGGTCGGCTCACGAGACGCACGCGTCCCAACCGACGTACGAGACGCACGAGGAGAAACCCGGTGGTCAGCCAGGAACAGCGGCGGCGTCAGCTCGCCCGGGAGAAGTTCTTGCGGCAGCAGCAGCGCCGCACATCGGCGCGACGCAAGACCCATACACGCAACGCGGTGATCGCGGCGGTCGTCGGCGTGGTCGTCGCGGGCGGTGCGCTGTCGTACTTGACCGGGGCCTTCAAGAGCGACGACAAGAAGGCCAACGCGGGCGCCGAGGTGACGCCGAGCGCCTCGCCGACGAGCAAGGCGCCGGATCCTTGCGAGAAGCCCGCCGCGGGCAAGGTGAAGTCGCTCACCTGGAAGAAGGAGCCGGCGGTCACCATCGACAAGTCCGCGGACTACACGATGAAGATGGCGACGACGTGCGGTGACATAGACATCGCGCTCAAGGCGTCCGCCGCCCCGCACACGGTCAACTCGTTCGCGTTCCTCGCCGGCAAGGGCTACTTCGACCACACCAAGTGCCACCGGCTCACCACCGACGGCATCTACGTGCTGCAGTGCGGTGACCCGCAGGGCACCGGCGCGGGGGGCCCCGGCTACACGATCCCGGACGAGAACCTCAAGGACAAAAGCCTCAAGGGCAACGTGTACCCCGCGGGCACCGTTGCGATGGCGAACCAGTACAACGCCCAGACGCAGCAGGGCCGCAACACGGGCGGCAGCCAGTTCTTCCTCGTCTACCAGGACAGTCAGCTGCCGCCCGACTACGCACCGTTCGGAACAATTTCCGATGCGGGAATGAAGGCCCTCAAGAAGATTGCCGCCGCCGGTGCGCAGGCCGCCGATCCCCAGACCGGCAACACCGCGCCCAACGCGACCGTCGCCATCAACAAGCTGACCGTGACGAAATCCTGACCGTCAGCTGCTGAATTTCGGTCGCGCGGGATGCGGACAGCCGCCCCGCCGGTCGCCTATGTTGGCCGTGACGAAACTGTGGACGATGCCAGGGGGCGCTGACGCCCCTCACAGGCATCATGTGGAGGAGGCGCTGTGAGCAGCGACCCGTGGGGACGCGTCGACGAGACGGGGACCGTGTACGTGCGTACGGCCGACGGCGAGCAGGTCGTCGGTTCCTGGCAGGCCGGCTCCCCCGATGAGGCGCTGGCCTACTTCGAGCGCAAGTACGAGGGCCTGGTTGTCGAGATCGGCCTCCTCGAAAAGCGAGTGAAGACCACCGACCTGTCGGCGAAGGACGCCCAGACCGCCATCGATCACCTCCGCGAGCAGGTGGTCGCCCACCACGCGGTCGGCGATCTGGACGCGCTGAGGGTGCGGCTGGACAAGCTCGTGGAGACGGTCGACGCGCGCCGTGAGGAACGCAAGGTCCAGCGGGCCAAGCAGTCCGACGAGGCGCGGCACGCCAAGGAGGCGCTGGTCGTCGAGGCCGAGGAGCTGGCGCAGAGCGACCAGTGGCGGTCGGCCGGTGAGCGGCTGCGCGCGCTGGTGGACACGTGGAAGGGGCTGCCACGACTCGACCGCAAGTCGGACGACGAGCTGTGGCACCGCTTCTCGCATGCCCGCTCGGCGTTCTCCAAGCGGCGCAAGGCGCACTTCGCCTCGCTGGACGCGCAGCGCGAGGAGGCCCGCAAGACCAAGGAGAAGCTGGTCGCCGAGGCCGAGTCGCTGTCCGGCTCGTCGGACTGGGGCCCGACGGCGGCCCGTTACCGCGAACTGATGGCGGACTGGAAGGCCGCGGGCCGCGCCCAGCGCGAGCACGAGGACGACCTGTGGAACCGCTTCCGCGGCGCCCAGGACGTGTTCTTCGCGGCGCGCAGCTCGGTCTTCGCCGAGCGCGACGTGGAGCAGACGGAGAACCTGAAGCTCAAGGAGGAGCTGGCCGAGGAGGCCGAGAAGCTCGTCCCGGTGCAGGACCTGAAGGCCGCCCGTGCGACCTTCCGTTCCCTCAACGAGCGCTGGGAGGCCATCGGCCACGTGCCGCGCGACGCCCGCCCGAAGGTCGAGGGCCGGATGCACGCGGTGGAGCGGGCCCTCCAGGAGTCGGAGGAGACCGAGTGGCGCCGGACGAACCCGGAGGCACGCGCGCGTGCCGAGGGTCTGACCGGTCAGCTGCAGGCCGCCGTGGACAAGCTCCAGGGCCAGATCGAGGCGGCGCGCTCCGCGGGCAACACCTCGAAGGCCGACAAGCTCCAGAAGGAGCTGGACGGCCGTCAGGCACTGCTGGACCAGGCTCTGAAGGGTCTTCAGGAGTTCGGCGGCTGATCGGACAACAGTTTGACGGCTGAACCGTCGGACACCGCGCGAAGGGGCTCCCGTACGAACCGTACGGGAGCCCCTTCGCGCGGTGGCGCCGGTGTGTGCCGGGCCTTGGCACCGGAGCGTCCGCCCCGGCGGGACTGCCGGGGCGGACGGCGGGTGTCAGGCCTCGGAGGGCCTGCGGGCCGATGTCACGCGATACACGTCGTAGACGCCCTCCACGCCCCGTACGGCCTTCAGGACGTGTCCCAGGTGCTTGGGGTCGCCCATCTCGAAGGTGAACCGGGAGGTGGCGACACGGTCGCGTGAGGTCTGGACGGCCGCGGACAGGATGTTGACGTGCTGGTCGGACAGGACACGGGTGACGTCCGACAGGAGCCGGGACCGGTCCAGGGCCTCGACCTGTATGGCGACCAGGAAGACCGAGGACTGGGTGGGCGCCCACTCGACCTCGAGGATGCGTTCGGGTTCACGCGACAGCGAGTCGACGTTGACGCAGTCGCTGCGGTGAACCGATACGCCGCTTCCGCGGGTGACGAAACCGATGATCGGGTCACCCGGTACCGGCGTACAGCACCGGGCGAGCTTGACCCACACGTCGTCGACGCCCTTGACGACCACACCGGGGTCGTTGTTGCTGCGCCGTTTGCGGCCGCGGCCCCGCGCGGGCGGTACCGACTCGTCGATCTCCTCGGAGGCCGCCTCCTCGCCGCCGAGCGCCTGGACGAGTTTCTGGACGACGCTCTGGGCGGTGACATGCCCCTCGCCGATCGCCGCGTACAGCGACGAGATGTCGGGGTAGCGCATCTCGTGCGCGAGGGTGACCAGGGAGTCGCCGGTGAGGATGCGCTGGATCGGCAGGTTCTGCTTGCGCATCGCGCGGGCGATGGCGTCCTTGCCGTGCTCGATCGCCTCGTCGCGGCGTTCCTTGGAGAACCAGGCGCGGATCTTGTTGCGGGCGCGCGGCGACTTCACGAAGCCGAGCCAGTCGCGGGAGGGGCCCGCGCCGGCCGCCTTGGAGGTGAAGACCTCCACCAGGTCGCCGTTGTCCAGGGTCGATTCGAGGGGCACCAGGCGTCCGTTGACCCGTGCTCCTATCGTCCGGTGGCCGACCTCCGTGTGGACCGCGTACGCGAAGTCCACCGGTGTCGCACCGGCCGGAAGCGCTATGACGTCGCCCTTGGGAGTGAAGACGAAGACCTCGTTGCGCGACAGGTCGAAGCGCAGCGACTCCAGGAACTCGCTGGGGTCCTCGGTCTCCTTCTGCCAGTCGAGCAACTGGCGCAGCCACGCCATGTCGTTGACGGTGTCCTGGCCCGCGCTGCCCTTGGCCGCCCGGGGCACGTCGGTGCGGATCTTGGAGGAGCCGGCGACGGTCTCCTGCTTGTACTTCCAGTGCGCGGCGATGCCGTACTCGGCCCGGCGGTGCATGTCGAACGTACGGATCTGGAGTTCGACGGGCTTGCCGTTGGGGCCGATGACCGTCGTGTGCAGCGACTGGTACATGTTGAACTTCGGCATCGCGATGTAGTCCTTGAACCGGCCGGGGACCGGGTTCCATCGCGCGTGCACGGTGCCGAGCGCCGCGTAGCAGTCGCGGACGGTGTCCACGAGGACGCGGATGCCCACCAGGTCGTAGATCTCCGCGAAGTCACGGCCGCGGACGATCATCTTCTGGTAGACGCTGTAGTAGTGCTTCGGGCGGCCGGTGACGGTCGCCTTGATCCGGGCCGCGCGCAGGTCGGACTGGACCTCGTCGGTCACTATGGCGAGGTACTCGTCGCGCTTGGGGGCACGCTCGGCGACCAGGCGCACGATCTCGTCGTACATCTTGGGGTAGAGGATCGCGAAGGCGAGGTCCTCCAGCTCCCACTTGATGGTGTTCATGCCCAGGCGGTGGGCGAGCGGCGCGTAGATCTCCAGGGTCTCGCGCGCCTTCTTCTCCTGCTTCTCGCGCTTGAGGTAGCGCATGGTGCGCATGTTGTGCAGGCGGTCGGCGAGCTTGATGACCAGGACGCGGGGGTCCTTGGCCATGGCGACGACCATCTTGCGCACGGTCTCGGCCTGGGCCGCCTCGCCGAACTTGACCTTGTCCAGCTTGGTGACGCCGTCGACGAGCAGGCCGACCTGGTCGCCGAAGTCGCGGCGCAGGGTGTCGAGGCCGTACTCGGTGTCCTCGACGGTGTCGTGCAGGAGACCGGCCATGAGCGTCGCCGGGTCCATGCCCAGCTCGGCCAGGATGGTGGTGACGGCGAGCGGGTGCGTGATGTACGGGTCGCCGCTCTTGCGCTTCTGGCCTCGGTGCCAGCGCTCGGCGACCTGGTAGGCCTTCTCGATCTGCCGGAGCGTCGCCGTCTCGATCTTGGGGTCGTTGCTGCGCACTATCCGCAGCAGGGGCTCCAGAACCGGGTTGTACGGGTTCGAGCGCTGGACGCCGAGACGGGCGAGCCGGGCGCGGACGCGGTTGGAGGATCCGCCGGAGCGTGTGGGCTGACCTGCCGCGGGACGGACCGCCGGGGTGTTCGCGGGGCGCTCGGACGAGGCCGGCTTGGGACGTGGCTCCTCGGCCGCCGTGTCGTCGGGCGCGGCCTGGGCGTGCTCGACCGGCCCGCTCGCGACGTTCCGTGCGGGCGTCTCCGCGGGGCCCGAGGCGGGCTCGGGCTGGGTGGAGGCGGTTCGCCCCAGGCGTTCCGCGCTGGGGGCGAGTGGCTGGGCCTCGTCTGGCAAGAGGGCTCCTCGTGCGCGATCCGGGTCCCCCGGTCAGGCTCCGGAAACCCCATGGTAGCGATCCTTCGCGCCGGACTCGCTGTCGGCCGCCGGGGGCGGCCTCGTACAGAAGGAACGCCAGAGGCGGGCGCCGGATTCCTCCGGGCCCGCCTCCACGGTGTCCTACGGGTGTCTCAGGCCTTTCGGGGGCCTCTCCCGGGACTGTCTCCCGGGTGGTGAGCGGACGGGCCTCAGATCGTGAGGAGCGCCTGCAGGGGAGCGCCGGCCAGAGCCGGCTCCAGACGGCCGCGGCCGCCCAGGAAGCCGAGCTCCATCAGCACGGCGACGCCCGCGACCTCGGCGCCCGCCCGGCGGATGAGCTGGAGCGAGGCCTCGGCGGTGCCGCCGGTGGCGAGGACGTCGTCGACGACCAGCACGCGGTCGGCCGCACTCAGGTCCTCGGCGTGCACCTCGATCTCGGCGGAGCCGTACTCCAGGTCGTACGCCTGCGACAGGGTCGCTCCGGGAAGCTTGCCCGCCTTGCGCACGGGGATGAAGCCGAGCCCCGCCTGGACGGCGACCGGCGCTCCGAGAATGAAGCCACGGGCCTCCAGGCCGACGATCTTGGTGGCTCCGTTGCGCACGGCGATGTCCGCCAGGGCGCCGGTCAGCGCGCCGAACGCGGCCGGGTCGGCCAGGAGCGGGGTGATGTCCTTGAACATCACCCCCGGCTCCGGATAGTCGGCCACGTCACGGATACGGCTGAACAGCAGCTCTTCGATGCCGGTCATCGGCGCTTCCCCGAGGGCCGGCCGCGGCCGCGGGTGCGGGACGCGGGCTGGTTGCGGGGACCGACGACCGCCGGCGTGACGTCATCCGGCTCGTCGTCCTCGTACGACTCGTTGCCCCGCGGCTCCAGGGACTCGCCCTGGGCGGCCGCCTGGGCCCGCTTGGCGAGGACCCGCTTGCGCAGGGCCTTCATCTGCGGCTCGCGCTCCTTGAGGTCGGCGACCAGCGGCGTGGCGATGAAGATCGAGGAGTACGCGCCGGCCGCGAGGCCGACGAACAGCGACAGCGAGATGTCGTTGAGCGTGCCCGCGCCGAGCACGCCGCCACCGATGAACAGCAGGCCGGCGACCGGCAGCAGCGCGACCACCGTGGTGTTGATCGAACGCACCAGGGTGCTGTTGATCGAGCGGTCGGCGACGTCGCTGTAGGTCCAGCGGGTCTGCTTGGTGATGTCCTTGGTCTGCTCCTTGAGGCTGTCGAAGACGACGACCGTGTCGTAGAGCGAGTAACCGAGGATCGTGAGCAGACCGATCACGGTGCCCGGGGTGACCTCGAAGCCGACCAGGGCGTAGATGCCGACCGTGATGGTGATGTCGTGGATCAGGGCGACCAGCGCGGCGATCGCCATACGCCACTCGAAGGCGATGGCCAGGTAGATCACGACCAGGACCATGAAGATCGCCAGGCCCTCCCAGGCCTTGTTGGCGATCTGGTCACCCCAGCTGGGGCCGACCAGGTCGGCGTTGATCTGCTCGGAGTTGACCTTCAGGTCCGCGGCGAGCTTGTCCTTGATCGCGTCCGACTTGCCGGTGTCGATACCGGCGATCTGGACGCGCAGGCCGCCGTTGCCGAGCTTCTGGACGACCGCGTCGTGGCCGGAGGCCTCTCGCGCGAAGGTCTCCGCCTGGCTCACCGAGACACTGGACTTGCCGGTGGTGAAGACGGCACCGCCCTGGAACTCGATGCCCATGTTCAGGCCGCGCACCGTCAGGCCGAGGATGGCCGTGATGGTGATCAGGATCGAGATGCCGTACCAGATCTTGCGCTTGCCGACGAAGTCGTAGCCGATCTCGCCGCGGTGGAGCCGGGCGCCGAGGGTGCCGAGTTTCGACATCTCACGCCTCCTTCGTGTCGACGGGGGCGGACGCGCGACGGGTGCGGCGCAGCGGCGGCTTGGCGCCCAGTCGCTTCGGGTCGAGGCCGGACCAGCTGTGGCCCTCCGCGAAGAACTTCCTGCGGGCCATGAGCGTCATCAGCGGCTTGGTGAAGAAGAACACGACGACAACGTCGAGCACCGTGGTCAGACCGAGGGTGAACGCGAAGCCCTGGACCTTGCCGACGGTGACGATGAAGAGCACCGCGGCGGCGAGGAACGACACGAAGTCGGAGACCAGGATGGTGCGCCGGGCACGCGGCCAGGCGCGCTCGACGGCGGGCCGCAGGGAGCGGCCCTCGCGGATCTCGTCCCGGATGCGTTCGAAGAAGACGATGAACGAGTCCGCTGTGATACCGATCGCGACGATCGCGCCACACACGGCCGGCAGGTTCAGCGCGAAGCCGATGGCCGGGCCGAGCAGCGCCATGAGCACGTAGGTGAGGATCGCGGAGACCCCCAGGGAGGCGATGGCGATGACCGACAGGCCGCGGTAGTAGAGCACCAGGTAGATGATGACCAGGGCAAGGCCGATGGCGCCGGCGATCAGTCCGGCGTGCAGCTGCTCGCCACCGAGCGCGGCGGTCACCGTGGTGACGCTGGACTCCTTGAAGGTGAGCGGCAGCGCGCCGTACTTCAGCATGTTGGCCAGGTCCTGCGCCTCGGTCTGCGTGAAGCTTCCGGAGATCTCCGCGGAGCCGCTCAGCTCCTGGCCGACGGACGGGTCGGAGACGACCTCACCGTCGAGGACGACGGCGAACTGGTTCTGCGGGCGCTGGTTCTGGGCGAGCTTGCCTGTGATGGCGGCGAACTTCTTGGAGCCACCGGACGTGAAGTCCATGGTGACCTTCCAGCCCGAGGCGTTCTGCGTGTCGAAGACAGCGGCGGCCTTGCTGATGTCCGTGCCGGACACCGCGGCCGGGCCGAGCACGTACTTCTGCCACTGGCCGGAGGAGTTGCCACAGGCCACGGTCGGCTCGGTCGACTTGGCGCCGGCACCGGCCTTGGCGCGGGCCGCCGGGTCGGCGCAGTTGAGCGCGGCGTACTCGGACTGCAGTTTGGCGGTCGCGGGGTCCACGCTGGCGCTGGCCGAGGGAGCCGCGCTGGAGGAGGCCGAGGAGCTCGGGGTGCTGCTCGCCGACGGTGAGGAGCCCGCCTTCAGCGCGTCGGTGACGACGCGGCCCTGGGTGGTGGCGGAGGCCGACGGCGTCACGGAGGACGAGGAGGACGGGGTCGCCTTGTCCGTGGACTTGCCGGAGGCACTGCTGGAGGCGCTCGGCGACGGGGTGCCCGTCGCTTCGGCCGCGGTGACCTCGGTGGCGATCACGGGACGGAAGTAGAGCTTGGCGGTGGTGCCGACCTGGTCGCGGGCCTGCTTGGAGTTCGTGCCCTTGGGGATGTTGACAATGATGTTGTCGGATCCCTGGGTCTGAACCTCGGCCTCGGAGACACCGAGACCGTTGACACGGCGGTTCATGATGTCGACCGCGGTGTTCATGTTGGTCTTGTTGATCGCGTTGGGCTGGCCCGGCTCGTTCTTCGCCGTGAGCGTGATGCTCGTGCCGCCGGCGAGATCGATGCCGAGACGCGGAGTGGTGTGCCCGGAGGCGAACATCCCCCCGGTGAGCGCCGCGATGGCGATCAGGATCAGGGCCAGCGAGCGCCCCGGCCTGCTCTGGGCGCTCGCGCTCCGGCCCTTCTTCGGTGCTGCCACCTTCTCGTACTCCCTCTCGGGCCGCCCTGCGCCGGGTGAGCGCGTGAACGGCCATGCCATGGTGTCGGGACTCCGTGCGAGAACAGCACGTCCCGGGAGGTACTGGGCGCGAGCGGATCGCGCCGCGCTCCCGGGTCGTGACTACTTCGCGTCGGCCTCGCCGTCGGTCTTCTTCGGCTCTGCTTCGTCGACGTCCAAGGCCTTGTCGGCCTTCGCCTCGACGACCTCGTCGGCCGGCTTGTCCGCCGCGTCCTTCTTGCCGAGGTCGAGGGGCTTGTCGTCGGAGGCGTCGGAAGAGGCGTCGGCGGCGGGCTCGTCGGTCTCGGTGAGGGAGGAGGCGTCGTCCGGCACGACGGTGCCGTCGGCCTTCAGGTCGTGCTCAATGCCGTGGACGATGCGGTTGTACTCGTCGTCCGTGAGGACCGCACCGATCGCGTTCTTCGCGAAGAGCAGGTCGACACCCGGCGCCGCGTCGAGGAGGACGGTGTCCTCGCTGACCTCCTTGACGGTGGCGTACATGCCGCCGATCGTGCGCACGCCGGAGCCGGGCTGCAGCTCGTTGCGCATGGAGGCCGCCTGCTGCTGCTTCTTCTTGGCCGACCGGGTCATCAGGAACATGGCCCCGATGAGCACGATGAACGGGAGGAGGGTGTAGGTACTCACGGGTCGGGACTTCCTTCTTCGACCGCACCTGGTGAGCGGTTTGCTGGATGGGGGTATGTATGCCGTCGACATACGCGGCATCGGCGGAGTCTAAGCGAGTCCGCACTCAGGGAACAACGCTCAGCATGGCACCGGGGTTCCTGCCCCGGTACGTGCGCACGCCGTCACGCCCCGAACAGGTCCTGTTGTCCGTTTCCGCCTGCTGAGCGGCTCGGCGGCGTGAGGCCGAGATGTGCCCATGCCGCGGGTGTCGCCACCCGGCCACGGGGAGTACGGGCGAGGAGTCCCTCTCTTACGAGGAAGGGCTCGGCGACCTCCTCCACCGTCTCACGCTCCTCCCCCACAGCGACAGCAAGTGTGGACAATCCGACAGGGCCACCGCCGAAAAGCTTGATCAGGGCTTCGAGAACACCGCGGTCGAGTCGGTCCAGGCCCCGCGCGTCGACCTCGTAGACCTTCAGCGCCGCCCCGGCGATCTCCCGGGTGACGATCCCGTCCGCTCTGACCTGCGCGTAATCACGTACGCGGCGCAGCAGGCGGTTGGCGATGCGGGGCGTGCCGCGGGAGCGGCCGGCGATCTCCTCGGCTCCCTCGGCGTCGATCTCGACGTCGAGGAGGCCGGCGGAGCGGTGGATGACGCGCTCCAGTTCGGCCGGCTCGTAGAACTCCATGTGCGCGGTGAAGCCGAAGCGGTCGCGCAGGGGCGGCGGCAGCAGTCCCGCGCGCGTGGTGGCGCCGACCAGCGTGAACGGAGGCAGCTCCAGCGGGATGGCGGTGGCGCCGGGGCCCTTGCCGACGATGACGTCGACGCGGAAGTCCTCCATCGCCATGTAGAGCATCTCCTCGGCGGGCCGGGACATGCGGTGGATCTCGTCGAGGAACAGGACCTCGCCCTCCTGGAGCGAGGAGAGGATCGCGGCGAGGTCTCCGGCGTGCTGGATGGCGGGGCCGCTGGTGATCCGGATGGGAGCGCCCATCTCGGCCGCGATGATCATGGAGAGGGTGGTCTTGCCGAGCCCGGGAGCGCCGGAGAGCAGCACATGGTCGGCGGTGGCACCGCGCGCGCGTGCGGCTCGCAGGACCAGGTCGAGCTGCTCGCGGACCTTCTCCTGGCCGATGAACTCGTCCAGGTCCTTGGGGCGCAGAGCGGCCTCGACGGCCTGGTCCTCGCCGTCGGCGACCGATCCCACCAGCCGCTCCGCGGCGGCGCCGACGAGCCGCTCGTCGGCGGCTTCGTCTCTCGTGTCGTCCCAGTTCATCGGTGGTGCCTCGTGGTCTCGTGGTGGTGGGGCGGTCGGCGGTGCGCCGGGCGCGAACCGCACCGGGGCGCGCGCCCGGCCCGGGGGCCGGGGCCGTTCAGCGGGCTCGGTTCAGGGTCTGCAGAGCGGCCCTGAGGAGCTGGCCGACCTGTGGGGTTCCCTCGGCTGCCTCGGCCTGCGGGGCGACGGCGGAGACCGCCTCGTCGGCCTCGCGGGTCGCGTACCCGAGGCCGACGAGCGCGGCGTGAAGCTGGTCGCGCCAGCCGGCGGTGACCCCCGTGCCGATGGCCGGGCCGCCGGGGCCGAGGGGCTCGCCGAGCCGGTCCTTGAGGTCCAGCAGCAGCTTCTGGGCGCCCTTCTTGCCGATGCCGGGGACGGCGATGAGCGCCTTCTCGTCCCCGCTGGACACGGCGCGGCGCAGGGCGTCCGGGGTGTGCACGGCGAGCATCGCCTGGGCGAGGCGGGGGCCGACTCCGCTCGCGGTCTGGAGCAGCTCGAAGACCTGGCGCTCGTCGTCGTCGGCGAAGCCGTAGAGGGTGAGCGAGTCTTCCCGGACGACGAGGGAGGTGGCGAGCCTGGCCTGCTGTCCGGTGCGGAGCCCGGAGAGCGTGCCCGGCGTGCACTGGACGGCGATGCCGATGCCGCCGACCTCGACCACCGCCGAGTCGGGGGCGAGGGCGGCGACCGGGCCGCTGACGAAGGCGATCATGCGGTACGGCCTTTCGATGCTTGGTGCGAGGCGTGCGCGGCTGCGGCCTGCTGAAGTCTGTTCTGCGCGACGGCCCGGTCGGGCCCGATCCGCGCGGCGGCCTGCTGGAGTCTGGTCTG
This sequence comes from Streptomyces rhizosphaerihabitans, assembly GCF_025399795.1. GTDB lineage: Bacteria > Actinomycetota > Actinomycetes > Streptomycetales > Streptomycetaceae > Streptomyces > Streptomyces rhizosphaerihabitans. The sequence continues at coordinate 105,158 of NZ_JAODTZ010000004.1, forward strand.
GGCGGGGGCGCGCCAGATGTGGCAGATGGCGAGGGCGAGGGCGTCCGCCGCGTCCGCGGGTCTGGGGGGCTCGGCGAGCCGGAGCAGACGGGTGACCATCGCGCCGACCTGGGCCTTGTCGGCGCGTCCGTTGCCGGTGACGGCGGCCTTGACCTCGCTCGGGGTGTGCAGGGCGACGGGGATGCCGCGCCGGGCCGCGCAGAGCATGGCGACGGCGCTGGCCTGGGCGGTTCCCATCACGGTCCGGACGTTGTGCTGGCTGAACACCCGCTCCACGGCGACGAATTCGGGCTCGTACTCGTCGAGCCACTGCTCGATGCCCTGCTCGATGGCGACCAGGCGCAGGCCCAGCTCGGCGTCCGCGGGGGTACGGACGACTCCGACGCCGCGCATGGTCAGCGGCCGGCCCGCGACTCCCTCGACCACCCCGACACCGCACCGGGTCAACCCGGGGTCAACACCCAGCACCCGCAACCGAGCTCTCCTTCGATTTCCCTGGCCACCACTGGAGGTATCCCCAGTTCGTGCAGGCTATCGGGTGCCACTGACAGAGCGACGGGCCGACGGGGGTGTCCCGTCGGCCCGTCGCTCCTTGCAAGCCCTCGATCAGGCGTCGACCTTCTCCATGACTTCGTCGCTGACGTCGAAGTTGGCGAAGACGTTCTGCACGTCGTCGCTGTCCTCCAGGGCGTCGATCAGCTTGAAGATCTTCCGGGCGCCCTCCTCGTCGAGCTCGACCTGCATGGTCGGGACGAAGTTGGCGTCGGCGGAGTCGTAGTCGATGCCGGCTTCCTGGAGCGCGGTGCGCACCGCGACCAGGTCGGTGGCCTCGGACAGGACCTCGAAGGACTCACCGAGGTCGTTGACCTCCTCGGCACCCGCGTCGAGCACGGCACCGAGGACGTCGTCCTCGGCCAGCTCGCCCTTGGGGACGATGACGACGCCCTTGCGGTTGAACAGGTACGAGACGGAGCCGGGGTCGGCCATGTTCCCGCCGTTGCGGGTCATGGCGACGCGGACGTCCGAGGCCGCGCGGTTGCGGTTGTCGGTGAGGCACTCGATGAGCACGGCGACACCGTTCGGGCCGTAACCCTCGTACATGATCGTCTCGTAGTCCGCGCCACCGGCCTCGAGACCGGCGCCGCGCTTGACCGCGGAGTCGATGTTCTTGTTCGGGACCGAGCTCTTCTTGGCCTTCTGGATGGCGTCGAACAGCGTCGGATTGCCGGACACGTCGGCGCCGCCCGTGCGGGCCGCGACCTCGATGTTCTTGATCATCTTCGCGAAGAGCTTGCCGCGCTTGGCGTCGATCACGGCCTTCTTGTGCTTCGTCGTAGCCCATTTAGAGTGGCCGGACATCTGCCTGTCTCCTTCGCGTAACCCAACCTGTACGGACTCCCCCAGACATTGGGAGCCTGGGAAGACCCCACAGATCCTACAAGGACGCCGGTGTCCGGTTCGCGCGCACCATGTCGACGAACAAACCGTGAACACGGTGGTCGCCCGTCAGCTCCGGGTGGAACGACGTGGCGAGCGCGTTTCCCTGGCGTACCGCGACGATGTGGCCCTCGTGCTCGGCGAGCACCTCGGCCTCGGCACCCACGGACTCGACCCAGGGTGCGCGGATGAAGACGCCCTCCACGGGATCGCCCTCGACGCCGCGGACGTCGATAGCCGCCTCGAAGGACTCGTTCTGCCGCCCGAAGGCGTTGCGGCGCACGATCATGTCGATGCCGCCGATGGTCTCCTGACCCGAGCGCGGGTCGAGGATCTTGTCGGCGAGCATGATCATGCCGGCGCAGGTGCCGTACACGGGCATGCCGTCACGGACCCGCGCGCGCAGCGGCTCCATCATTCCGAAGAGGACGGCCAGCTTGGAGATGGTGGTGGACTCGCCGCCGGGAATGACCAGACCGTCGATCTCGGCGAGCTCCTCGGGGCGCCTTACCGGCCTGGCCACGGCGTCCGCCGCGGCCAGGGCGATCAGGTGCTCCCGTACGTCGCCCTGGAGGGCCAGGACGCCAATCACAGGAGTGCTCATGTGACTACCAGCCGCGGTTGGCGTAGCGCTCGGTCTCGGGGAGGGTGTCGCAGTTGATGCCGACCATGGCCTCGCCGAGGTTGCGGGACGCGTCCGCGATGATCTTCGGGTCGTCGTAGAAGGTGGTGGCCTTCACGATGGCGGCGGCGCGCTTGGCCGGGTCGCCGGACTTGAAGATGCCGGAGCCGACGAAGACGCCCTCGGCGCCGAGCTGGCGCATGAGCGCGGCGTCGGCGGGGGTGGCGACACCACCGGCGGAGAACAGGACGACCGGGAGCTTGCCGAGCTCGGCGACCTCCTTGACGATCTCGTACGGGGCGCGCAGTTCCTTGGCGGCGGCGTACAGCTCGTTGTTGTCGAAGCCGCGCAGCCTGGCGATCTCGTTCTTGATCTGGCGCAGGTGGCGGACGGCCTCGACGACGTTGCCGGTGCCGGCCTCGCCCTTGGAGCGGATCATGGCCGCGCCCTCGGCGATACGGCGCAGGGCCTCGCCCAGGTTGGTGGCACCGCAGACGAAGGGGGTGGTGAACGCCCACTTGTCGGAGTGGTTGACCTCGTCGGCCGGAGTGAGGACCTCGGACTCGTCGATGTAGTCGACGCCGAGGGACTGCAGGATCTGGGCCTCGACGAAGTGGCCGATGCGGGACTTGGCCATCACCGGGATGGAGACCGCTTCGATGATCTCCTCGATCATGTTCGGGTCCGACATCCGGGCGACGCCGCCGTCCTTGCGGATGTCGGCGGGGACCCGCTCCAGGGCCATGACGGCCACGGCGCCTGCGTCCTCGGCGATCTTCGCCTGCTCGGCGTTGACCACGTCCATGATCACGCCGCCCTTGAGCTGCTCGGCCATGCCGCGCTTGACGCGGGCGGTGCCGATCGCGGAGTTCTCAGCGGGCTGGGCGGAGTTGGAGAGCATGCTGGACACGGGTTGACCTCACTCGGTGAAAGAGGATTTGAGCTCTTCGAGGAAACGCGAGGCGACCAGGCCACTGCAAGGGCCAATGGGGAGGCGGTGGATCGTTTTCGTTCCCGCCCACCCCTGTGGGTGCCCGCCCACCCCTGGGCATCAGGTCGTCGGGCGGTCCGCCAGGGCCGTCGGGGGCTCGTCGTCCATCTCGAAGGCCATCGGGAACGGGGCATGGCCCGCGAGGCGGAACCAGCGGACCTTGCGGTGGCGGCGCAGGGCCCGGGCGGCGCGTACGGCGTCGTTGTGGAAGCGCCGCGCCATCGGCACCCGGCGCACGGCCTGGGCCAGCTCGCCGGCCGCCTCCTCGCCGCCGGGCACCTGGCGGACCACCTCGACCTGCTGTGTCTCCCCGAAGACCGCCCGCAGGGCCTGGCTCAGCTCGCTCTCGGCCACCTCCCGCTGCTCCTCCTCGGCCTGCCGAGCGGCGTGGGCCGCTTCGTAGAGCACGATCGAGGCGGCCGGGTCGAGGACCCCGGAGGTGGCCAGCTCCTGGGTCACGGAGGCCCGGCGCAGCAGCTGCGCGTCGAGGGCGGCGCGGGCGGCGTCGATGCGGGCGTGCAGCCGGTCGAGACGCCCCGCGGTCCAGCTCAGGTAGAGGCCGATCGCGACGAGGCCGACGAGGATCCAGATGAGGGTTGCGGTCACGGGCGGCAAGGCTACCCGTGTGGGCGCGCGGGCCCCTCGGCTCCCGTGCGTCACATGAGCCGCCCGGTCGGGGCGAAGAGTCGGACGGGTCCCGGCCGGGTCGCGACGCGGGGTCTGCCGCGTGGGGCGGCGCGCCGGAGGCATCGGCCGCCGCACCCCGTTGCCCGGGTCCGGGAGAACCGCACCCCGTTGCCCGGGTCAGGAGGAGCCGTGAACGGCCGGTCCACGCACCCGGACGGGCGGACGCCGTGCGACGCAAGCGCGTGGCGCGAGGGACAGCGGCGTCCGCGGAGCAGCCGCCCGGCCCACGTGGGCCGGGCGGTCGGATTCAGGCCGTTCTCGACCCGGGGCCGGCGGCGTCCCGTCGGGGAAGCGGACCGGCCCTCCCGCGCGCGGGAGTACGGCTCCAAAGCACCACGAGCCCAGCACGGGAGTACGGCACGGGGCCGGTTCGGTGGGCCGGCTGCTTCCCGCCGGGAAGCCGGGCCGCCACTCCCGCGCGCGGAGTGGCGGTTGTGCCGTGTGCCGGGCCGCACGCGGGACGAACGGTCCTCCCCCGCCCGGGAGTTCGGTGCGCGGCCTGCCCTGTCCGGGCGGGTCCGGGCAGGCGGGTCCGGGCAGGCGGGTCCGGGCAGGCGGGTCCGGGCTCGTTCAGTCCCGGGCCAGGCCGAAGCGGGCGCGGAGTCCCGTGCGTTCGTCGGTGGCCACCGCGGCCGCGCCGTCCGTGACGGTCTCGTACACGGAGAGGATGTCCGCGCCGACCGTCGACCAGTCGAAACGCCGTACGTGGGCACTCCCCCGCTCGCGCAGTCCGGCCCGGCGCTCCGGGTCGGCGAGCAACCGCACCGCGGCTGTGGCCAGGGCGTCCGCGTCCTCGTTGGCGAACAGCTCACCGGCGGAGCCCTGGTCGAGGACCTGGGCGAACGCGTCGAGATCCGCGGCGAGCACCGGCGCTCCGGCGGACATCGCCTCGACCAGGATGATCCCGAAGCTCTCGCCGCCCGTGTTGGGAGCGACGTAGAGGTCGATGCTGCGCAGGAAGCGGGCCTTGTCCTCGTCGCTGATCATGCCGAGGAACTCGACGCGCGAGCGCATCTCGGCGGGCAGCGACTCCACGGCCTCCTTCTCGTCACCGCGTCCGGCGACCAGCAGTCGCGTCTGCGGGCGCTCGGCCAGGATCTTCGGCAGGGCCTTCATGAGCACCGGCAGGCCCTTGCGGGGCTCGTCGATGCGGCCGATGAAACCGATGGTGTCGCCCTGCCATTCGGGCTTGGGCTTGGCGCGGGCGAAGAAGTCGACGTCGACGCCGTTCGGGATGACGACCGCGTCACCGCCGAGGTGCTCGACGAGGGTGCGCCGGGCGTACTCGCTCACGGCGATCCGCGCGCTGATCTTCTCCAGGGCGGCCTGGAGGATGGAGTACGCGGCGACCATCGCCCGGGAGCGCGGGTTGGAGGTGTGGAAGGTGGCGACGATGGGCCCTTGCGCGGCCCAGCACGCGAGCAGGCCGAGCGACGGCGAGGTCGGCTCGTGGATGTGGATCACGTCGAAGGTGCCGTCGTGCAGCCAGCGCCGCACGCGGGCCGCCGACAGGAAGCCGAAGTTGAGCCGCGCCACCGAGCCGTTGTACGGCACCGGGACCGCACGGCCCGCCGAGACGACGTACGGCGGCAGGGGCGTGTCGTCGTCCGCGGGGGCGAGGACGGAGACCTCGTGCCCCAGACCGATGAGGTGCTCGGCCAGGTCGCGGATGTGGAACTGGACGCCGCCCGGAACGTCCCATGAGTACGGGCAGACGATGCCGATCCTCATGGGGTCCTCTTCTCGGGATCCTGCGCGCCGGACTCCTCCTGAGGAGCCTTCCCGGGGTCGAGGTCCTTGAGCCACAAACGCTGCAACATGTGCCAGTCCTCCGGGTGGTCGGCGATGCCGCTGGCGAAGGCGTCGGCCAGCGCCTGTGTCATGACAGACGTCTTTTCGGCACGGGTACCTGACTCGGGGACCTCGACGGGCGGATGCACCCGGCCCCGCATCACTGGCGAGTCGTCGTACCAGAGGGTCACGGGCAGGAGGATGGCGCCGGTCTGCTGGGCGAGCAGGGCCGGTCCCGCGGGCATCCGGGTCGCCTCGCCGAAGAACTCCACCTCGACCCCCGACGCGGACAGGTCCCGTTCGGCGACCAGGCAGATCAGTCCGCCGTCGCGCAGACGCCGGGCCAGGGTCGCGAACGCGGCACCGCCGCTGTGCGGCAGGACCTCCATGCCGAGGCCCTCGCGGTAGGCGACGAAACGGTCGTACAGCGATTCGGGCTTGAGGCGCTCGGCGACGGTCGTGAACGGCGTCTTCAGTCCGGTGGTGACCCAGGCGCCCGCCAGATCCCAGTTCGCCATGTGCGGAAGGGCCAGGATGACACCCCGGTCGGAGGCGATCCCGTCCGTGAGGCGGTGTCCGTCCTTGATCTCGAACCCGTTGGCCACCCGCTCCTCGCTCCACGCGGGAAGCCGGAAGGACTCCATCCAGTACCGCAGGTACGAGCGCATGCCGGCCCTGGAGAGCTCGGCGAGCCGCTCGGGTGTCGCGTCCGGCACCACGCGCGCGTAGTTGCTCTCCAGGCGCTGGACCCCCTTGCCGCGCTTCTTCCAGGCGACGTCGGCGATCGCGCGGCCGAGGCGCACGGCGACCGGCTCGGGGAGCTTCTTGACGGTGCTCCAGCCGAGCGCGTAGGCCCCGTCGACCAGCCTGTCCCGGAGGCTGGTCACGAGGTGGCCTCGCTGTTCTGGGCTGCGCCGGCCGCGGCGTCCGCCTCGGCCGCCTCCCGGCGGACGGTGACCACACGCTGGATCAGCGTGACGAGGCTGCCGACGGCGACGATCCACAGCGCGATGGGCAGCAACACCTGGATGCCGGGCACACCGAACGTGTGCAGGCCCGCCAGACCCGCCGCGACCAGGGAGATCACCAGCCGCTCGGCGCGCTCGACGAGACCGTTGACCGCGACCGGCAGACCGATCGACTCGCCGCGGGCCTTGGTGTACGACACGACCTGGCCGCTGGCGAGGCAGAAGATCGAGACGGCGCACAGGACGTTGTCGTCGCCGTTGCCCGCGTACCAGAGCGCGAAGCCGCCGAAGATCGCGCCGTCGGCGACCCGGTCGAGGGTGGAGTCCAGGAAGGCGCCCCAGCGGCTGGAGCGGCCGAGCTGGCGCGCCATGTTCCCGTCGACCAGGTCGGAGAACACGAAGAGCGTGATGACGATCGTTCCCCAGAAGAACTCTCCCCGGGGGTAGAAGACCAGCGCGCCCGCCATGACTCCGGCCGTGCCCAGGAGGGTGACCGTGTCGGGGCTTACCCCCCGGCGGATGAGAAACGCGGCGAACGGTGTGAGGACACGCGTGAAGAATGCACGCGCGTACTTGTTCAGCATGGCCTTCCCGAGGGTCGGTGTCGCCGGGCGGCCCCTGCTGGCCGTCGGCTGGCCCATCGTAGTCACGCGTGCGCTTGTGCGATGGTCGGGCACCCGCACCCCGTGTCACGACCCGATGCCGCCGGTGTCACGGCGCGATCGCGTCCGCTGTATGGACGCACCGTGACGCGAGTGCAAAGCTCGAAGACACCGCGGGGCGTCACCGGAGCCGCACCGCAGGGGGTGCCCCGGGACGGAGTCCGGGGGAGGCTTCGGCATGTCCCGCGCCCACAGAGACCTCACCGTGCACGGGAGGCAAGGCCATGGGCGACAAGGCGAACGCACACCCCGGAGCCGCCGGCAGGGCTACGGCGGCCGACCACCCCGCGTCCGTACGGAATGTGGTGCTGGTCGGCCACAGCGGATCGGGCAAGACGACATTGGTGGAGGCTCTCGCGCTGACGGCGGGAGCGGTGAACCGGGCGGGCCGCGTGGAGGACGGCGGCACCGTATCCGACTACGACGAGATCGAGCACCGGCAGCAGCGTTCGGTGCAGCTCTCCCTGGTACCCGTCGACTGGGACGGATACAAGATCAACATTCTGGACACTCCCGGGTACGCCGATTTCGTCGGGGAACTGAGGGCCGGTCTGCGAGCGGCGGACGCGGCCCTTTTCGTCGTCTCGGCCTCGGACGGGGTGGACGGCTCGACCCGGATGCTGTGGGAGGAGTGCGCGGCCGTCGGCATGCCCCGGGCCATCGTGGTCACCCACCTCGAATCGGCCCGGTCGGACTTCGAGGGGATGACCCGCACCTGCGCGCAGGCGTTCGGCGGGGACGACCCCGACGCCGTACTGCCGCTGTATCTGCCGCTGCACGGCGCCGAGGCACCGGACGGGCACGCGCCCGTGACCGGCCTGATCGGGCTGCTCACCCGGCAGTTGTTCGACTACTCCTCGGGGGAGCGCAAGGAGGCGGAGCCGGGACCCGAGCAGCAATCGCTCATCGAGGCGGCCCGCAACCGGCTGATCGAGGGGATCATCGCCGAGAGCGAGGACGAGACGCTCATGGACCGCTACCTCGGCGGTGAGGAGATCGACCTCAAGACACTCGTGCAGGACCTGGAACGGGCCGTGGCGCGCGGGAGTTTCTTCCCGGTGCTGGCCGCGGCACCCGCCGCCGAGGGAGCCCGGCAGGGGCTCGGCACGGTCGAGCTCCTCGAACTGATCACCGGCGGCTTCCCCACCCCGCTGGAGCGCCCGGCGCCGGCGGTGACCACGCCGGACGGCGCCACGCGCGAGGTGAAGGCCTGCGACCCGGACGGGCCGCTGGTCGCGGAGGTCGTCAAGACCGCGTCCGACCCGTACGTGGGCCGCATCTCCCTGGTCCGGGTCTTCTCCGGAACCCTGCGCCCCGACGAGACGGTGCACGTCTCCGGGCACGGGCTGACCGACCGCGGACACGAGGACCACGACGTCGACGAGCGGATCGGCGCCCTGTCCGGGCCGTTCGGCAAGCAGCAGCGCGCCCTCACCCACTGCATCGCGGGCGACCTCGCCTGTGTCGCGAAGCTGAACCGCGCCGAGACGGGAGACACCCTTTCGGCCAAGGGCGACCCGCTGCTCATGCAGCCGTGGCAGATGCCCGACCCTCTGCTCCCGCTCGCCATCGAGGCACACAGCAAGGCGGACGAGGACAAGCTCTCGCAGGGGCTGGGCCGGCTGGTGGCCGAGGACCCCACGATGCGTCTGGAGCAGAATCCGAACACCCATCAGGTCGTCCTGTGGTGCCTGGGCGAGGCGCACGCGGACGTCGCCCTGGAACGGCTGCGCAACCGGTACGGCGTGCAGGTCGACGTGGTCCCGCACAAGGTCTCGCTGCGGGAGACGTTCGCCGACCGGTCCACCGGGCGTGGTCGCCATGTGAAGCAGTCCGGCGGGCACGGCCAGTTCGCGATCTGCGAGATCGAGGTCGAACCGCTGCCCGGCGGCTCGGGTATCGAGTTCGTCGACAAGGTCGTCGGCGGCGCCGTGCCCCGGCAGTTCATCCCGTCCGTCGAGAAGGGTGTGCGCGCCCAGGCCGCCAAGGGCGTGGCCGCGGGATATCCCCTCATCGACGTACGGGTCACGCTGCTCGACGGCAAGGCGCACTCGGTGGACTCCTCCGATGCCGCGTTCCAGACGGCGGGCGCGCTCGCGCTGCGCGAGGCGGCCCGTGACGCCACGATCCATCTCCTGGAGCCGGTGGCGGAGGTGACCGTCCTGGTCGGCGACGACTACGTGGGCCCGGTGATGAGCGATCTGTCGGGACGGCGCGGCCGGGTGGTCGGCACCGAGCAGGCGGCCGGCGGGCGCACGCTCGTCCGGGCCGAGGTGCCGGAGAACGAGATCGGGCGGTACGCCGTGGATCTGCGGTCCGTCTCGCACGGCACCGCGCGCTTCGACCGGCGTTACGCGCGGCACGAGCCGATGCCGCAGCAGATCGCCGAACGGCTCCGCGAACAGGCCCCGGGTACCTGAAGGTTGGGGGACTTCATCAGGTGACTCCGTTCGTCGGCGGGCGGCTTCCGCCGTCCGCCGACGAATGTCGGCCCCGGCCGATACTCTGAGAACCTGATCAAGACGAAGACCTGATCAACAGGTGTGCGGGACACCGAAGTCGGGAAAGCCGCAGGAGCGGGTGCGGCGGCGATGGGGGCGGAAGTGGCGTTCGACGGTTTCGATTTCACTCCCGGGGCGCAAGTGCCGCTCACGGGCACCGCGGGGCAGACTGCGGCGACCTTCGCCCTGGCCTCGGCGGCGTACCGCGACAGTCCGGTGCAGGAGATCCTCAAGGCCGACAACGAATGGCATCAGTCCACGGTCAAGGCCGGACGGATCAAGCTGTTCGCGCCGAATCTCGGCGAGGCCTTCGCGGGGGCCGTCACGGCCCGCATGCTGGGCGCGGGCCGCAAACCGCTCATCCAGTCCTTCGGTACCGAGCCGCAGGTCATCGTGGAGCACTGTCTCGCGGCGACCAACATCCGCCGGGACCGCGACAACTGGCTGTCGGCCGTCATGATGCTGTGCGGGGTGCTGTTCCTGCCCGGACTGCTGGTGTGGCTGCTGGTCTTCCAGATCCGTACGCAGATCGCCAAGCGCGCGGACAAGCGCGGTTCCGCGCTCGGCACGACACTCCTGGTCGCCGTCGGCGCGCTGGCCGTCCTCTTCCTCGTCCGCATGCCGTTCACGGGCTTCTGGGCCTGGTACGCGCGCGCCTCGGTGGTCCTCCCCGTCGTCGGCTGGCTGTGGGCGAAGCAGATCTGCGAGCGCACCGCCAAGGATCTGCGGGCCCGCTGGGACAGCCTGCTGTCGGGCGGCGGCATCGGCGCCAAGATTCCCGAGGCGGTCCCCGGCAGCCCCGGTGAGTCGGCGGCGGAGCGGCTGCGTCAGGCGCTCGCCCGGCTCACCGCGGAGCAGCAGTCCAACTCGGTCTTCTACGCGGGCCCCAAGGGCATACTAGGCATGGGCACCCGCTGGGGCAGCTGGCAGCTCGCCGAGGACCTGGTGGCGCGGGACGCGAACAAGGAGATCCACCCGTTCCGCAGCTGGGACGTCATCCGCAACGTCCACGACAAGCTGCGCATGCTGGAACGCGGTCCGCTCAACACCGGTGGTTTTCCGGCGCCTTCGATAAAGCACTGGATCGTCACACCGATCGGCGAGAACGCGAAGGCGGTGGCCCGGCCGGGCGGCACGGACGTCGACGCATACACGATCAAGACGCACGCCGTGCAGGACATCTGCAACAAGCAGCAGTTCGGCAGCGGCGACCGGCACTATCTCGGGGTCCAGTGGACGCTCTGGGACGGCCAGTTGATCATCACCATGATGATCACGGTGACGGTGCTGCACCAGACGCTGCGCATCGAGGTGACCGGGCACGCGCTGGGGCCGGTGAACCCGCTGTTCACCAGCAAGCCGGAGGCCCCGACCAAGGAGGTCGCGAAGGCCGTCAAGTTCTGGGAGACCCGCAAGGTGAGTCTGCCGCTGGTCACCGCGGACGAGGTCGTACGGCTCGCCGCGCGGGCGCCCCTCACCTGGTATCCGCCGCTGCTGAACTGGCTCGGCGGGAGTCTGGAACTGCCGGAGCCGTTCGGGGTGCGGCACGCCTGGGCCGATCAGCCGTGGCGGCACCGTTTCATGGCGGACGACGCGCTGCGGGCCGCTACACCCGTGCTGCGCGTGGTGCACTCGGCGGCGCTCAAAGTCCTTGAGGAGAACGGCGTCGACACGGAGAAGTTCGGCAACCGCTCGGCCTTCCTCAGCACGTCGGTGCAGGATGCCTCGCCGCGCAAGGCCGACCTGTACGACGCGTAGACGCGCGGCAGCGGGGCCGAGGGTCGACCGTACGCCGTCGGTCCGGCACAGGACGGGGCGCCCGGAGAGGGCGCCCCGGGCCGCACTACGCGGTGGGCCAGGCCTCGGCGAGCATCTTGCGGGTGTCCGCGAGGAGTTGGGGCAGGACCTTGGTGTGTCCGACGACCGGCATGAAGTTGGTGTCGCCACCCCAGCGGGGCACGATGTGCTGATGCAGATGGGCGGCGATGCCGGCGCCCGCGACCGTGCCCTGGTTCATGCCGATGTTGAAGCCGTGGGCACCGGAGGCGGTCCGCAGGGCGGTCATGGCCTGCTTCGTCAGCTCGCCGAGTTCGGCGGTCTCCGGCCCGGTGAGGTCCGTGTAGTCGGCGACGTGCCGGTAGGGCACGACCATCAGGTGCCCGCCGTTGTACGGGTAGAGGTTGAGCACCGCGTACACGTGCTCCCCGCGCCTCACGATCAGCCCGTCCTCGTCGGACTTGGCCGGAATCGAGCAGAAGGGACAACCGTCCTCGGCCCCCGGGCCGGTGGGCTTGTTCTCGCCCTGGATGTAAGCCATCCGGTGGGGCGTCCAAAGGCGCTGGAACGCGTCCCGCGTTCCCACTCCGATCTGCTGCTCCGGCTCACTCGTCATGTGTTGCAGCATATTGCTTCGCCCGTTCGCGGCGTGTCGGCGGGTGCCGCGCAAAGACACCTCCGGCGAAGCTGTGGCCATGGACGACGACAGCCCGATGACCCGCTGGGAGCAGTGCACCGAGGTACCGCTGGGGGTCGCGTCGCTGCTGTTCCTCGCCGCTTACGCGGTCCATGTGCTGGCACACGGCCTGCCCCAGGCGGGACGGGATGTCTGCCTCGCGGTGATCGCGGTCACCTGGGCGGCGTTCCTCGTGGACTACCTGGTGCTCTGGCGGCTGAGCGGCCAGGGCCTCCGGTTCGTCCACCGTCACCTGCTGGACACCGTGGTGCTCGTCCTGCCCCTCCTGCGTCCCCTGCGGGTCGTCAAACTCTACGACGCCGTGCTGCGGCGCCACGGAGAGCCACGGCTCCCGCTGTACGCGCGGGTGATGTTCTACGCGGGCATCGCGGTCCTGCTGCTCGGCTTCTCGGGTTCCCTCGCCGTCTATCAGGCGGAGTACCAGGCGCCGCACGCGACGATCGTCACGTTCGGCGACTCGGTGTGGTGGGCCGCCTCCACCCTCTCGACGGTCGGGTACGGGGACGTGACACCGGTGACCCCTCGGGGCCGCACGATCGCCGTCGCCATGATGGTCTGCGGTCTGGCGCTGCTCGGCGCGGTGACGGGCTCGTTCTCCTCGTGGCTGCTGCAGGTGTTCGCGCGCGAGGGCGACGAGAAGCCCCCGGGGAGCTGAGCTTCCCGGGGGCTTCTTGACATGAGCCGGCAGGGCCCGCCCGTCAGACCTGCGCCGGTCAGACCTGCACGCGCTCCTCGACGACCTTCGCGATCTTGGCGATGGCCTCGTCGAGGGGGATGCCGTTCTCCTGCGAGCCGTCGCGGTAGCGGAAGGAGACGGCGCCGGCCGTCATGTCCTCGTCGCCCGCGATGACCATGAAGGGCACCTTCTGCTTCTGCGCGTTGCGGATCTTCTTCTGCATACGGTCCGAGGACGCGTCGACCTCGACGCGCAGGCCCTTCTTGCGGGCCTCGGCGGCGAACTTCTGGAGGTACTCCACGTGCGCGTCGCCGATCGGGATACCGATCGCCTGGACGGGCGCCAGCCACGCCGGGAACGCGCCCGCGTAGTGCTCCAGGAGCACGGCGAAGAAACGCTCGATGGAGCCGAAGAGCGCACGGTGGATCATGACCGGGCGCTGCTTGGAGCCGTCGGGGCCGGTGTACTCCAGGTCGAAGCGCTCGGGCAGGTTGAAGTCGAGCTGCACGGTCGACATCTGCCAGGTGCGGCCGATGGCGTCCTTGGTCTGCACGGAGATCTTCGGGCCGTAGAACGCGGCGCCGCCCGGGTCCGGGACCAGCGGGAGGCCCTGCTTCTCGGCGACCTGGCGCAGCGTCTCGGTGGCCTCTTCCCAGACCTCGTCCGAGCCGACGAACTTCTCCGGGTCCTTGGTGGACAGCTCCAGGTAGAAGTCGGTGAGGCCGTAGTCGCGCAGCAGGTTCAGGACGAAGGTGAGCGTCTTGTCGAGCTCCTCCGCCATCTGCTCCTTGGTGCAGTAGATGTGCGCGTCGTCCTGCGTGAAGCCCCGGGCGCGGGTCAGGCCGTGCACGACGCCCGACTTCTCGTACCGGTACACGGTGCCGAACTCGAAGAGACGCAGCGGCAGTTCACGGTACGAACGGCCGCGCGCGTCGAAGATCAGGTTGTGCATCGGGCAGTTCATGGGCTTGAGGTAGTAGTCCACGCCCTCGTCGAGCTGCATGGGCGGGTACATGCCGTCGGCGTACCAGTCCAGGTGGCCCGAGGTCTCGAAGAGCTTCCCCTTGGTGGCGTGCGGGGTGTAGACGAACTCGTAGCCCTCTTCCTCGTGCCGGCGGCGCGAGTAGTCCTCCATGACCCGGCGGATGACGCCGCCCTTGGGGTGGAAGACGGCGAGGCCGGAGCCGATCTGGTCCGGGATGGAGAACAGGTCCAGCTCGTTGCCCAGCTTGCGGTGGTCGCGCTTCTCGGCCTCGGCGAGGAAGTCGAGGTGCGCCTTCAGCTCCTCCTTGGAGGGCCAGGCGGTGCCGTAGATGCGCTGGAGCATGGGGTTCTTCTCGCTGCCGCGCCAGTACGCGGCGGCGTTGCGCATCAGCTTGAAGGCCGGGATGTTGCGGGTGGTGGGCAGGTGGGGACCGCGGCAGAGGTCCTTCCAGCACAGCTCGCCGGTCTTGGCGTCGAGGTTGTCGTAGATGGTCAGCTCGCCGCCGCCCACCTCGACGTTCGCGCCGTCGTCCGAGGAGGCGGGGCCCTTGATGCCGATGAGCTCCAGCTTGTACGGCTCCGCGGCCAGCTCCTCGCGGGCGTCCTCGTCGGTGACGACGCGGCGGGAGAAGCGCTGCCCGCGCTTCTGGATCTCCTGCATCTTCTTCTCGACGGCCTTGAGGTCCTCGGGCGTGAACGGCTTCTCGACGTCGAAGTCGTAGTAGAAGCCGTCCTTGACCGGCGGGCCGATGCCCAGCTTGGCGTCGGGGAAGAGCTCCTGCACGGCCTGGGCCATCACGTGCGCGGTGGAGTGGCGCAGGATGTTCAGGCCGTCCTCGGAGGAGATCTCGACGGGCTCGACCTCCTCGCCGTCCTGCACCTCGTACGCGAGGTCCCTCAGCTCGCCGGCCACGCGGGCCGCGACGATGGTGCGCTCGCCGGTGAAGAGGTCGGCGGCCGTAGTGCCCGTCGTCACCACGCGCTCTTCCCGCTCGGAATCGCGTTGGATGATCACACGGACGTCTGACACCGGACTCTCCTGACTGAAGGCGACTCCACACCACATACGGCATGGCATGGCAATGCCCCGAATCCTACCGAGCCCGGGGTCCCCTCCGCGAAACGGTTGTGGACAGTGCGCCTCGGTCCTTCCCGTACGCGCGCCTCGGTCCTCCCCGTACGCGCGCCTCGGTCCTTCCCGTACGCGCGCCTCAGTCCTCGCTGCACGCCTCCTCGAAGAAGTCCAGATTCTCCTGGAGCGACTTCATCAGCCGGTCCCGCTCGGCCTCGTCCACCTGTACGGGTACGACGCCGGAGGCGTCCGTGAGCCTGCGGAATCCGCCGCGGCTCTCCAGCCTCCCGTGCACCCGTACCGGCAGCCCGACCAGATGGGCCTGGCCCGCTATCCGGTACGCCTCCTCGTCGAGGGTCATCCGGACGTGCGGGACCTCGGCGCCCGCGATGACCCGCAGCCGTACGGTCCCCTCCCCGCGCGGTCCCGACCTGCGCATCCGGACCACGGCGCCGGTGATCCGTACGGGCACGGACGGCTCCTCGCGCAGATAGCGGGCCCCGGCCTCGCGCAGCACGGGCAGGTCGCCGGGCGAGAACTCGACGGGCTCGGCGGGGTTCGCGCCGCCCTCGGGAACGCCCGCGGCGGGCGACCAGCCGACGGTGATCCGGGCGCCCTCGGTGCCGCGGACGAGGGCCACCAGGGCTTCCATCAGTTCATGGCTGACGCCCGCCTCGACGGCCGCGTCGAAGGCCTCCATGCCGCCGGTGGCCCGCTGGTAGTCGATGGCCTCACGGGCGGCGCACAGCGCCTCGTGCAGTCGTACGGCGAGCGGCCGGCCGGTGGTGACCGGTACGAAGGCGGTGAGGCCGCGGCCGCCCGGTTCGGCGCCGACCAGGACGTTGTCCAGGGCGGCGCCGGCGGACCTGCGGTGGCGGGCGCCGTAATAGCCGGCCCGCGCGCGGGTGGCGAGCGAGCCCGCGAGCAGCATCTGGCGGGCGGCCCCGCGCAGCTGCTCCTCGACGGTCCAGGGCGCCGCGCCCACGGGACCGGTCGGCACCTCCCGCCACCAGCGGATCTCGTCGCTCGGCACGGCGAGGCCGACGAGTATGTCGCGCGCGGACGGTGAACCGCTGCGGGCGAGCGCGACGAGAGCCTCGCCGAGCAGGTCGTCGCTGTCGGGAAAGGCCCGGTTCTCCGGCACCAGCAGGCTGGTGCCGCCGCCCCCGGGCCCCGGTGGGGTCCACCGGCCGTACCGTCCGGCCGCTCCACCGCGGCGCTGCCAGCCGTGCCGGCGCAGCAGCGCGCCGAAAACGGCGGGGTCGACCTGGTCGGGGGTCGGCGGATCGTTCCAGAACGCTTCGGCGGGGTGCGGCCTCACCGGCCTCAGCACCTCGTCGGTGGGGCGGTGTGTCATGGTCTGCCTCCCGTCCCGACCCTCGTCATGATCTCGCAGAGGGCCCGGTCGTCGAAGATCCGGGCCGTCGGGATACGGACGGTGGTCCGGCGCCGGCCCGTGATGGCGTGCCCGGCGAGGTTGATCCAGTAGCAGCAGTGCCGCAGGTCGAGCCGGTCGTGGCTGGCGCGCAGCCAGTCGTCCTGGGATCTGGGCACCAGCATCACGACCAGGATCTTGTGCACCGAGACCGGGGTGCGGGCGAGCTTCGCCAGGTGCTCGTTGTCGAGCGTGAAGGAGAAGGCGGGGCCCGCAGGGTTCGGCGGGATCTGGTACGTGCACTTGAGCTGCACCTTGATGGTGACTTCGTCGTCGACCGTGTGCCCGGGGGCGCTGTGGCTGACGTGCCAGTCGATGCCGTTGTCGGGAAACGGCTGGGACAGCGAACAGCCCGCCGCGGCCGCGACGGCGTGCAGGTAGCCGACCTGCAAGGTCTCCATGCAGGCGGTGGTGGCGAGCGATCCGCGATGGGGTGCCGTCCGCTGGGGCAGCAGCCCGCCCCGTTCGGGCTGCGCGAGTGCCATGAGTCCAACAGCCTTCCAGGCTTGGTGTATCCCCGCGACGGGTCGCTGAACTGCAAAGACCCGTACCTCTGTTGTCTCCTACCGGCGTACGGCGCAAACAGCCCGGGTATCACCAAACAGGCAGAAGACGGTGCGTCAGCTGCCGTGGGTGAACGAGGAGTTGTGTACGTATGACGTGCTGGTACGAGGGCCCTTTGGCCGCGTTCGACACGGAGACCACGGGCGTGGACGTCGAGACCGACAGGATCGTGTCGGCCGCCGTCGTCGTCCAGGACGCCCCGGGTTCCCGTCCGCGGGTGACCCGATGGCTGGTGAACCCGGGAGTGCCGGTGCCCGCTGGGGCGACGGCGGTGCACGGGCTCACGGACGAACATCTGCAGCGCAACGGCCGCTGGCCGTCGCCCGTGATGGAGGAGATAGCCCGAGAGCTGAGTGAACAGGCCGCGGCCGGCCGGCCGCTGGTGGTGATGAACGCCCCGTTCGATCTGACGCTGCTGGACCGGGAGTTGCGCAGGCATCGCGCCTCGTCCCTCGACCACTGGTTCGAGGCGACTTCGCTGCGCGTGCTCGACCCCCGAGTCCTCGACAAGCATCTGGACCGCTACCGCAAGGGTCGCCGCACCCTGACTGATCTGTGCGCGCACTACGACGTGGTGCTGGAGGGCGCGCACGACGCGGCGGCCGACGCGCTGGCCTCGATGGAGGTCGTCCGTGCGGTGGGGCGTCGTTTCTCGGCCCGTCTGGAGCGGCTGTCGCCGTCCGAACTGCACACGCTCCAGGCGGTGTGGCACGCGGCACAGGCGCGCGGGCTGCAGGCCTGGTTCGCGCGCAGCGGTGCACCGGAGGTGGTGGATCCGGCCTGGCCACTGCGCCCGGATCTGCCGGCGGCGGCCTGACCGGGCACGATGCCCGCGAGCACAACGAAAAACCGGTCCGTCGATGACGGACCGGTCTTCTCCGGGTGGGCGATACTGGGTTCGAACCAGTGACCTCTTCGGTGTGAACGAAGCGCTCTCCCACTGAGCTAATCGCCCGGGAACGGACTGAACAATACAGGTCCCGGCGGGTGGGGTTCAAACCGCTTCGAGATAGGCCCTCAGTCCGCGCCGTCCCGCGCGCATCATCAGGGCGTGGTTGGCTCGGAAGAAGGGGCGCCCCGGCACGGCGAGCCGCCGCAGCAGCGGCGTGGTCACACGCACTTCCTGGTCGTAGCGGGCGCGGGTTCCCGGGCCGGCGGCGTCGAAGGTCCAGCGCGCCCAGCCCTCCAGGTCGCCGGACATCGCCATCTCCAGGACGCCGGCCGCCGGGTCCCGGCGCGCCGCGCGGGCGGTGATGGTGATGTCGTACGGCAGGACCGAACGGATCCGGATGACGCCGCTGCGGTCGTCGACGGGGGTCACCTCGCGCACCTGGGGCCACCAGCGCGGGTAGTTCTCGGCCCGCTCCAGAACCGCGTACACGTCCGCCGGCCGCGCGGGCAGCTCCCACACACTGTGAAAACGGTAGTGGCTCCAGTCCATGGACCGAGTGTGCCCACCGCCGTACCGGATGTACCGGCCGCGCCCCGACGCAGCGGATGTACCGGCCGTGCCCGTCCGCCGATCTGAGTACGGCGTGAGTACGCGCACTCATGCCCGAAGACGTGACCGGCACCACACTCCGGTGTATGTCCCAGATCCCGTCCCCGGCCGAGGAGTTGCGGCTCCTCGACAGCGAGCTGCGCCGACTCGACGCGCGCCGGGCCGTGCTGCTGACCCGACGCGCCTGGCTGGTCCGCGCGCTCCAGCCGCCGCCCGCACGGTCCGCACCCCCCGCATTCCCGGCCCTCCGGCCGGAGACCACCGCACCCGGTGTGCAGAACGCGCTGCTGCTCCTGGGCGGCATCCTGCTGACCGTTGCCGCCGTCGCGTTCACCCTCGTCGGCTGGGGACACTTGGGGATCACGGGGCGGTCGCTGGTGCTCGGCGCGGTGACGCTGGCCACGCTGGGCGCGCCGGTGCCCCTGCTGCGGCGCGGGCTGCGCTCGACCGCCGAATCGCTCGCGGGGCTCGGTCTCGCGCTGACGGTCCTGGACGCGTACGCGCTGTACGCCGTCGCGCTCCCCCGCACGGACGGCGTGGCCTACGCGGCGCTCGCGTCGGCGGTGCTGGCCGCGGTGTGGGCGGCGTACGAACTCGCGATGGGCGCGCCGCGCCGGACGCCTGAACCGCGGACGGCCACCGCAGCCGCCTCGGGCATCCCGGGCATCCCGGGCACCTCGGAGCCGTCCGTCGCGGGCACGGGAGAGCACCCGGCCACGAGCGGGACGGGACCGCGGGAAGCCGCCCCGGACTCCCGCCCGGACCGCGACATCAGCGCCGACACCGACATCGACACCGCTACCGGCACCGGAATGGGCTCCGGCACCAGCAGCGGTGCCGGTCGGCAGCGGGCCACCCCCGCTGTCCGTCCGTCGCTGCGGCTGCCGCTGCCCGCCGCCGTGGTCGCCGCACAGCTGCCGCTGCTCCTCTGGGCGGTGGCCACCGTCGCGGGTGCGCACGCCGTCACGGCCGCCCTGCTGGTCACGGCGGCCTTCGACGCGGTGCTCGCGCTCCGCACGCCCCTGAAGTCCGTCCGCGTCGTCGCCGCCGCCGGGGCCTACGGTCTGGGCGGCTGGGGCACCCTCGCCGCCGGCTGGCTGTCCTGGACGGCCGTCGGCCCGAGCGCCGCCGCCCGTGCGGCGGCGCTCCTCCTCCTTGCCGCGTCGATCGCGCTGACAGCGGCGTGGGGCACCCCGAAGCCGGGCGTCGCGACGGGCACCGCGACGGCCGGGGGCCTGATCACCGTCGTCGCCTTCGGCGGTGTGCTGCGCACGTGCCTTCCGGGCGAGTGGACGGTTCCCGGTCATCTGGCGTGCGGGATCGCTCTGTTGGCCGTCGCGAGGCCGGGACTTCCGGCACCCGTACGCCGTGGGCTCGCCCTGGCCTCCGGCTGCGTGGGAGCCCTCGCCGTGGCATGGGCACTGCCCGTGGTCGTGATCACCCTGCTGGGACCGGTCGGCCGGGCGGGCTCGGTCTGGTCCGGTGCTCCGGCGAACGCGCGGGACGCGGTGACGGGCGGCCTGCCCTGGCCCTCGGACGCCGTCACGGCACCCCTCGTCCTCGCGCTCGTCGCCGCGGTCCTGGTGCCGGCCGTCCGCGCCGCCGCGTGGCGTTCGCACGCCCTGGCCTGCGCGCTGACACTGACGTGGGCGACGGTGTTCGTCCTCCCGGCTGCCCTCGAACTCCCTTACGTGGCAGGGCTGTCGGTGCACGGGCTCACCACGCTGGCGCTGCTCGTGTCCGCCCGTCGGGCGCACCCCTCGGTCACCGCGCCGGTGCTCGCCCTCCTCACCTCCCTCAGCCTCGCGTTCCTCGCACTGGCCTCCGAGACCGCGACCCTGGCCGTGCTCGCCGCACTGGCCGTCCTGTTCGCGGCGGCCGCCCCGCGGCCCGGCCTCGGCCCGGTAGCGGCACCCGCGGCCCTCGGATACGCGACGGCCCTCGCCTGTGCGGCGGGCGCCTCCCTCGGCCTGCAGCCCCAGCACACCGCGCTCCTCGTGCTGATCGTGCCCGTGACCGCGGCCCTGCTGGCCGCGCGCGTCGAGGACGGAGCGACGACCGTGTCGATCGAGGTCACCGGTGCCCTCGCGGGGCTGCTCGCCATCGCACTCACGGTGACCGAACCGGCCGTGCTCGCCACGGTCCTGGCCCTGTGCGGAGTGATCGCCGCCGGCACGGCCGTACGGGAGGACCGGCGCGCCGTCGGATACGCGGCCGGGGCCCTGTTCGTCCTGGCCGCCTGGGTGCGCCTGGCGGCCTGGGGAGTCGGCTCCCCGGAGGCGTACACACTGCCGGTGACCGCTCCGGCCCTGCTCGTGGGCACGTTCAGGCGCCGCGCGGACACGACGGTGTCGTCGTGGACCGCGTACGCGCCGGGCCTGTCCGTGACGCTCGTGCCGAGCCTGTTCGCGGCTTGGGGCGACGCGCACTGGTCGCGTCCGCTGCTGCTGGGCGCGGCGGCGCTCGCCGTCACCCTGCTGGGTGCCCGGCACCGCCTGCAGGCTCCGCTGGTGCTGGGCGGCACCGTGCTCGTCCTGGACGCCCTGCACGAACTCGCCCCGTACATCGTGCAGGTGGTGGACGCGCTCCCCCGTTGGACGCCTCCCGCACTCGCCGGTCTGCTGCTGATCACGCTGGGTGCCACGTACGAACAGCGGATCCGCGACGCGCGGCGGGTGCGGGAGGTGCTGGGGAGGATGGACTAGGGACCGGTCACACGGGAGCGGTCACGAAGGCATCCTGTCACCGAGGAGTGCCAGGTTCTCGATGGCGGCGAGGCCGTAGAGCGCCGTGTCGTTCGTGTAGACCCAGTTGGCCTCGCTGCCCGGCACCAGCGTGACCGGACCGCTCAGCTTCTCCGTCTTCCAGGGCGAGGACTCGGTGTAGCCGTCGGAGCTGTAGAACTTCGCCCAGGCGCGGGTGGCGAGGGCCGCGTCGCCGGTCTGCACGGCGGCGTACGCGTCGAGACGTGAGTGGCCCTGGAAGAGCAGCAGGGTGCCGAAGTTGGTGCCGTAACGGGCCGCCTGCTCGGCCTTGGTGGCGTTGAAGTAGCGGCAGTAGTCGAGGTACGCCTCCTTGAAGGCGGGCAGGTCGACGAGATCGATGAGCTCGGCGCACAGTTCGTTCAGGCCGAAGACCGCGGAGAGGTGCGAGACGCCGACCACGGGCTCCGTGGCGACGGCGAACCGGCCGGTGTCGAGGTCGTACAGACCGGTGCCCTGGACGAATCCGTTGGGCTGCGCGGCGATGGTCTCCATCGTCGACAGCACGCGCGCCTTGGCCTTCTCCCACTTGGGGCCCTTGCGTTCCCACTCGGTCAGCCAAGCGGAGACGAGCCCGCTCCAGTCCGTGCCGAAGCCGATCGACAGCGCGTGCCGGTCCGGCGTGTACGGCTCGGTGCGGATCTTGCGGATCGGGTCGAGGACGAGGAAGGTCTCGTCGGAGTCGACGTTGGCGTGCATGAGGTCGCCGACCCGTTCGTCGGCGGTGAGGAAGTAGTAGTAGCGCCGGTAGGTGGTGTTGGCGATGCGCTGTTGTTTGGCGCTGTCGGCGTAGTGCTGCACCCCGTGCCGGGTGCCGAGACCCGCCCACTGGCCGAGGTGGTAGACGTCGACCTCGCCGGTGTGCCGGGTCATCGCCTCGGCGAAGCGGAAGATGTCCGCGCGGCCGCTGCGGAGATACGCGAACCACAGCCAGAGGTCCGGCGACAGCTCGGAGTTGTCCCAGGCGTAGCCGCCGATGTCGTAGCGCCACTGGTGCCGGACCGGGTCGTACGAGTGCATGATGTCGCCGTAGTCCCAGAAGCCGTACCAACGGCGCATCTCCACCTGGTCCTTGTAATAGGTGAAGAGGAAGTCGAGGTGATCCTCGATCTTCGCCTTGGCGGGTGTGGACCGGTCGGGCTCCGCGTAGAGACCGGGGCCGAAGACCTGCGCCTTGATCAGTTGCTTGGGCGGGGCGGCGAGCTGCGGCAACACGCGTACGGCGTCGACCTGTTCGGCGAGTTTCTCGGGCGTGGGTGTCGACTCGTTGGCCCAGAAGAGCAGTTCGGACGTGCGGGCGATGCCGTAGGGGGTGCCGAAGCCCGGCTCGTAGTCCTCGTAGGTGATGTTGAGGCCTTCGAGCTGTTCGGCGTACGTGTCCTGGCCCATGCCGTCGTGGTAGAAGCGCAGGTCCATGGGCCGCGCCTCGGGCGACCAGAGCCAGAGGGTGACCTCGGCCTCGTCGGTGTGGGCGTCCCGGATGTCGAGCTGGGCGGGGAACTTCTCCCAGAAGTCCCGCAGCCCGAAGGAGAATCCGCCGCTCGGCCCGCCGACGTAGCCGAAGCCGGAGGCGCGACGGCCGCCGCCGGCGCCGATCCAGCCGTATCCCTTCTTGGTGCGCTTGCGCAGGGTGAAGCCGTCGGCGGAGAGCTGGGAGAGGGTGTAGTCGCCCCACTCGGGGATGTACTGGAGCCGGGTGGTGACCCGTTGGTCCCAGGTGGACGGGTCGGCGAGCTTCTCGCCCGCGAACTGGGCGGCCTGGACCGCGGCTCCGGGGTCGCGGCGCAGCCCGGTGATGCCCTTGACGGCTTCGCGGAGCAGGCCGGTGCCGTCGCCGCCGATCCGGATGTGCCGGTCGTAGGCGGCGTCCCGCATCGGCACGGTGAAGCGGACGCCGAGCCCGCGGACGAAGTCGCCGCTGCTCTTCCCGGGCTCCTGCTTCCCGTCGAAGGTGATCGTGTGCACCATACGGAAGGAGTCGGCGCCCGCGTAGAAGTACAGGCGGACCGAGAACGGCAGCCAACTCCGTTCGCCCTTGCGGTGCTTGCCGTCGATGCGGACGACAGCCCGCACCGGGCCCTCCTGTTCGACCTCGACCTCGGAGATCGCGCTCTCGAAGCGCTCGAACTTCTCGGCTCCCTGGTCCTCGTCCTCGATCTCCGGCTGGCGGATGAGGACGAGGCGCCCGTTCCTGGCGATCTCGGTCGTCCCGCGCGTCACGGACTTGACCAGCGTGGAGCCGCTCTTGCCGATCTTCGCGGTGATGACCCCGGTCGATATGTCGATGGTGCCGCCGCTCTTGTCGACGGTGACCTTCCGCTCCGGCGCGGCGGGTTCGCCCGCGGTCAGCGTGAGCTTGCCCGCGTCCGAGCTCACCGCGTGCGCTGTCCACTTGAGGGAGCCGTCCGGCCAGTAGGCGATCGGCCAGGACTGCACGGGGACGGCGTCGCCGTCGGCGTCCGTCAGCGCGAACGTCTGGTCCTGCTGGTAGGTCCCCCTCGGCCAGGGAACGCCGACGGTGGAACCGGGGGCGGCGCCGAGGCCGCCGTCCTCCAGCCAGTCCAGGGGCACCGGGTCCGCGTCGGCGGCCGCGGTTCTCGGGGCGGCCTGCGCGTTCGTGGCTCCGAGGGCCCAGCTGAACTGCGCGGCGGCCCCGGCGACGGCGGCCGCCTTGAGAAGGGACCTGCGAGGGATGGGAGACATGGCCTTTCCTTTCCTTACGGGATGGTCAGGGGCATGACGGAGCTGGGCCGGGCGCTCGGTGCTCCGGCCTGTGGGCGTGCGGACTCAGCGGCGGCGCCGGCGCTCCTCCACGGCGACGGCCGCCGCGGCCACGGCCCCGAGGACGGGTACCGCCAACGGCGCGACGAGCAAGGCGGAGCAGACCACCATGACGAGCCCGCCGACGAGCAGGAAGGACCCGGCGGGATCGAGGACGGTACGGCGCCCGGCATCCGCGAGCAGTTCGCGCCAGGCCGACCCCGGCTCCCAGACCGCGGCCGCGCGCAGTCCCGCGACGGCTCCCCCGATCAGCGCGAAGAGCCCGACGGCGCCCACGAGGGGACCACCCGGTATTCCGGCGCGCACGGCCTGGACGTCCACCCAGACCGCCGCCGCCCCGGCCCATCCGGCGACTCCGACGAGCCAGCCGCCCCGTACGGCCGCCCGGAAGTCGGCCATGAACTCCCGCCAACCGCCGCCCATATGGGCCGTGCGTCGGCGCAGATGCCGCGCGCCGGCCGCGAACGCGGCGGGAACGGTGACGAGGGGCAGCGAGGCCACCGCGATCCACACACCGGTCAGCAGACACTCCGCGAAGACGGCGAACCTCTCGGCGAGGACGGATTCCCGGGGCGTCCTGCGGGCCTTGGCCGCCCTGGCCCGCCGCATCGCGCTGCCTCGCGCGGCCGTCCGGACCCCCGCTCGGGATCCCGGCTGGGTGACGGTCATCTCAGCCTTTCAATCCCGACGTCGCCATACCGTCGATCAGATACCGCTGGAAGGCCAGGAAGAAGAGGAGCACCGGCAGCAGCGCCACCAGCGACATCGCGATCATGCCGCCGTAGTTGGCCACCCCCTCCTGGTCGCGGAACATCATCATGCCGAGCGAGACGGTGTACTTGCCGGGCTCGTTGAGATAGATCAGCGGGCCCATGAAGTCGTTCCAGGCGTTGATGAAGGTGAAGATCGCGCTGGTGATGAGGGCCGGGCGGCACAGTGGCAGCACGATCGACCAGTAGATCCGCAGATGCCCGCAGCCGTCGAGCCGCGCCGCCTCGTCCAGCTCGCGCGGCAGGTTCCGCATGAACTGCACCATGAGGAAGACGAAGAACGCCTCGGTGGCCAGGTACTTGCCGATCAGCAGCGGCACATAGGTGTTGACCAGCTCCAGCTTCTGGAACATCACATACTGCGGGATGAGCAGCACGTGATAGGGCAGCAGGAGCGTGCCGATCATCAGCGAGAAGAGCAGGTTCCGTCCGGCGAACCGGATCTTGGCGAAGGCGTACGCGGTCAGCGAGCAGGAGATCAGGATGCCGACGACCGAACCGAGCGCGTAGAAGAGGGAGTTCTGGAAAAAGGTGGCGATCGAGATGTCGGCGATGCCGTCGGCCAGCCCCTTGAAGTTGGCGAGGATCGGGCTGGTCGGGAACAGGTCCAGGCTGCCGATGATCTCGCGGCTCGGCTTGAACGAGGCACCGAGGACCCAGAGCACGGGGTAGAGGACGACTGCGAGGACCAGCAGGGCCCCTACGTGCCAGGCGAGCGACCCGGTGCGTTTGCGTCCCGGCGTCCGTGCGCGTCCCGGGGCGGTCGCGGCGCCGGAGCCGAACGCCTTGCCGGTGATGCCGCTCATCGGGCGTCCTCCTCGTAGTGCACCCAGCGCTTCTGCGACCAGAAGAGGACGGCCGTCACCAGCGCGACGGCGAGCAGCAGCATCCAGGCCATGGCGGAGGCGAAGCCCATCTGGGACTCCTTGAAGCCCTTTTGGTAGAGGTAGCAGGTGTAGACGAGCGTGGCGTCGGCCGGACCGCAGGTGGTGTTGGAGACCACGTACGCCGATCCGAAGATCTGGAACGAGTGGATGGTCTCCAGGAGCACGTTGAAGAACAGCACCGGGGAAATCATCGGCAGCGTGATGCTCCAGAACCTGCGCAGCGGTCCCGCGCCGTCCACCTCCGCCGCCTCGTACAGCTCCCTCGGTACCTGTTTGAGCCCGGCCAGGAAGATGACCATGGGGGCGCCGAACTGCCAGACGGTGAGCGCGACCAGGCTGTAGAGCACCCAGTCCGGGTCGCCGACCCAGCCTCCGGCGTGGAAGCCGAGGAACGACTGCGTACGGTCCACGACGGCGTCGTCGGAGAACAGCGCACGCCAGACGAAGCCGACCGAGACGCTCGCGCCGATCAGCGACGGGGCGTAGAACGCGGCCCGGTAGAAAGCCTGGCCGCGACGGCTCTGCGCGAGGAGCAGGGCCACCCCGAGTGCCAGCAACAGCTTGAGCGGTGTGCCGATGACGACGTACTTGGCCGTCACCTCGACCGACTTCTGCCACCGGGGATCGTCGAACATGGTGGTGAAGTTGTCGAAGCCGATCCACCGCGGCGAATCGAAGAGGTTGTAGTCGGTGAAGGCGAAGTAGAGCGATGCTGCCATCGGGCCCGCGGTCAGCAGCAGGAAGCCCGCGATCCACGGCGACATGAAGAGATAGCCGGCGAGATTCTCCCGGCGCCCCCGACGCCTTTCGGCGGCGGGGGCCGCGGGGCGCGTCCGCGGAGCGTCGGGCGGAGAGTCCTTGACGAGCGTCACGGCGGTTCCCATCAGGCGGCGAGGGCGGTCTTCGCCTCGGAGAAGAACTGCTTCACCGCGTCGGAGACTTTGGTGCTGCCCTGCGACATGTCACCGCCGATGCGCAGGAAAGCGGATTCGACGGTGTCGGCACCCGCCGGGTGCGGGGTGATCGTGCCCAGCACACCGGCGGCGGCGACATCCTGCTCGTACTGCGCGATGGCCTTGCTGGGGGCATCGGCCGGCTGGAACGCGTCGAACTGCTCCGTTGTGGCGAGGATCCCGCGGTCGTAGCCCATGATCTTGCCGACCTCCGGGTCGTGGACCATGAAGTCGATGAACTGGGCTGCTTCCTTGGGGTGCTTGGTGTGCGCGGAGGCGCTGAGCATCAGGGAGGCGAGGTACTGGCCGGTCTGCTTGCCGTCGGTCGTCGGGATCGGCGCCAGGCCGTAACTGCTGTCACCCTCGGCGGTGTAACGGACCGTGAAGTTGTCCCACGTGAACTCCGAGGCGGCGTGGCCCGCCGAGAGCGAGGACTTGGGCTTGTCCTGCTCGACCCGCTTGGGATCGGTGATGATGCCGGCCTTGACGCGGTTGTAGCCGTCCGTCCACCACTCCGTCAGATCGGCCTCGTCGAAACCGAGTCCGTCCTTGGTGAAGAACGCCTTGCCGTTCTGCCGGAGGTAGAGGTCGTACAGGTACATGATGCTGAAGTAGCCTGTGTCGCCCGCCACCTTCTGGGTGTCGTGAATCTTCTTCAGCGCGGCGAAGTACTCGTCCCAGGTCCATCCCTGCTTCGGCTTCACACCCGCCTTCTCGAACACCTTCTCGTCGATGACAAGTGACATGGTGTTGGATCCGACGGGAATACCGAGCTGCTTTCCGTCGACCTGGCCGACCTTCTCGACTCCGGCGCGGAAGTTTTTCAGACTGAGATTTCCGGCGTCTATCTGGGACTTGAGGTCGAGCAGGATCCCGCGCTTGTCGTACTTCCGCAGAAATCCGACCGCGTTCTGGAATACGTCCGGCGGATTTCCGCCTGCGGCCTGGGTCTGGAACTTCTCCCAGAAGGCCACATAATCCTGGAAGTCCGTCTGCACCTTGATCTTCGGATACTTCTTCTCGAAGAGCGCGATGGACTGGTTGATCCGCTTCGCCCGCTCGTCCGCACCCCACCAGGCGTAACGGATTGTCACCGTCCCGTCCCCGGCGCCGCCGTTGCCTCCACCACAGCCCGCCATCGTGGCCAGCCCCAGCGTGGCCAGCGAAGCTCCGGCCGCTTTGAGGACCGTCCGCCTCTCGACACTCCCGTTGTTTCCCACCGTCGGGCCTCCCCGCACCGTCGACGCCGCCTGCATGAATCGTTTCAAGTAAGCGCTTGCTGGCACAAGGTACGGAGGGGTTCCGGGCGCGTCAATGATTCGGACAGGAATTGGTGTGCGGCGCTCGGATCCCGTCGCGCAGCCCTCCGCGGCCGGTCCGGCGCGCACGGCGGGGAGTACACAGGTCGGGCGTACGCGGTCGACCTGTCGAACGTCCTTTGGGCGACGGGGCGGGAGGGGCGCGCGGCTGAAAATGTACTGCTCTCAGGGGTGCTGACGGGGTGTTGGCGGGGGCGGGGAAACAGAGCGTGAGGGGTGGTCGGCTCCGGGACGGCTCATGTCGGTGTCCGGGGCGGGCCGGTCTTGGTTGTGTCTGGGGGTGGGCCGACTCTTGTTCGTGTCCGGGGTGGGCCCCGCTCTTGGTTGCGTTTGGGGTGGGCCCCGCTCTTGGTTGCGTCTGGGGTGGCTCGGTTCAAGTCGGCGTCCGGGTCAGCCACTTTGGTCTGCGACGAGGGCTGCTGAGGTTGGGGTCTGGTCCTGGGCCTGGGCCTGAGGCGGCCCGACACAGTCGGCGTCCGGGACGGCTCGGCCCAAGTCGGCATCCGGGGCACGTCGACGTCTCAGACAGCTCGGCCCAAGTCGGCATCCGGGTCCGGCTGGTCGATCGGCCTCGGTCCAAGTCGGCACCGTCAGGTGGGACTCGGGACGGACGAACCGGGTCCGCTCGGCCCGGGGTGCCCGGCCCCGGGTCAGCCCCGTCCGGGTCAGCCCGACTTCGCCGGCTCGACCTGAGGCCGTTCGAGTCCGTCGGCTCAATGCAGGCAAGGGCGACTCGACGGGCTCGGCGGGATCCCCCAGATCCGCTCGGCCCCAGGTCAGCCCCAGGTGAGCCCCACGTGAGCCCCAGGTCGAGTGGGCTCACACCTGCATCCGGGTCGGCCGGAGGGAGGAGGTCAAGTCGGGGCGGAACGAACCAAGTCGGCGCGCCGGCCTGGATCACCCCCGGTCCGGTCGGCGCCGCCCAGATCCGGACCACGAATCCGCCACCGTACGGCAGCACTCGTGCGCCGCGCCCCGACGCCTGACCCCGCACCGGGCCATCCGCGCCCCAGGCCAATGTCTGCATGTCGTACCGAGTTGCCCACGCCCCCACGCCAACGTCCGCGTGCCACACAGAGGCGCCCGCACTCCACGCCGATGCCCGCAGGCCGGACGACGGTCCACGCGCCCGTCCCCGAAGCGACGGCGTCGGCTTCGGCGCCCCTGGCGGTCCGCGCCACCCTCTCCCACGACCTGGATGCCGGCGGCAATGCTCGCACCCCGGACCGAAGGCCGGACCGGACCAGGCCGGCGCACCCATCACCGAGACCTGGGACAACGCACTCACCCTGAGCATGCCAGGGGCTACGCCTGTGCAGTTGGGGGGCCGGCGGCAGCAGCCTGCGAGTGTCACGCGCCACCCCCGGGTGCCGGCCCCTCGACCGGTCCCCCCAGCCCGGAGCTGGACCTTCGACCAGCCCACCCCGGCCCCGCGACGACGAAAACGGCCCCGGTCCACGGTGTCGTGGGCCGGAGCCGTCTGTCGTATGTGTGGGCGATACTGGGTTCGAACCAGTGACCTCTTCGGTGTGAACGAAGCGCTCTCCCGCTGAGCTAATCGCCCGGGCGCAGGGAGAACATTACCCCATGTCAGAGGGTGGCTTCGACCAGCGGAGACGGCTCGGAGGAAGCCCGAGCCGGGCTTGTCATTCGTTGATGTTCCACGGCATCGCGAGGCCGAACTTCCAGAGGTAGACACCGACGAGGACGGCGACGATCACGAGTCCGACCGTGGTGAGGATGATGTTGCGACGCCGGACCTTGGGGTCGAGCGCCCGCTGCGTGGCCTCCGTGACCTTGCGCTTCGTCCAGCGGAGCACCAGCTGGGCCCAGACGAACTCGGTCGCCCAGATCGCCATGCCGCCGAAGATCACCAGCCAGCCGGGACCCGGCAGCGGAAGCATGACCACGCCGGCGGCGACCACCGCGAGTCCGACGACGAAAACGCCCACCTGCCAGCTCACGTGCAGCGCGCGGCGCGCCTTGATGAATTGCGGCGCCCTCGAACCGAGCGCTCGCTCATTCTTCGCCTCGTCGTCCGCCATGGCGACCTCGCCCAGCTCGTCACTCCCCGTATTCATACGACCAAACCCTACCCGAGAGAAACCAGTCACCGGAATGGCCCTATCCGGAGAACGCGCCCTCGGCCGGATGAGTTACATAAAGACACGCAAAACACTCAGAGGGGTTTACAACGGCACCGTAGGTGGCATGTCGATTTCGCCGACGTGCGAATCCCCGAGCGCACACTGAGCGAAAGGCCCTGGCGCTTATGAACACCACGGTCAGCTGCGAGCTGCACCTGCGCCTCGTTGTGTCGAGCGAGTCCTCACTGCCTGTACCCGCAGGACTGCGGTATGACACGGCCGATCCCTACGCCGTGCACGCCACCTTCCACACCGGAGCCGAGGAAACCGTCGAGTGGGTGTTCGCCCGCGACCTCCTCGCCGAGGGCCTGCACCGGCCCACCGGTACCGGCGACGTCCGAGTCTGGCCGTCCCGAAGCCACGGCCAGGGCGTCGTATGCATCGCCCTGAGCTCTCCGGAGGGTGAAGCCCTGCTCGAAGCCCCTGCGAGGGCCCTGGAGTCATTCCTGAAGCGAACGGACGCAGCCGTGCCGCCCGGCACGGAACACCGGCACTTCGATCTCGACACGGAGCTCTCACACATCCTGGCCGAGAGCTGACGCGTCACACAGAGCCGCCCGGCGCCGTCCACTCGGGGAGACGGCTCGGGCTCAGACAATCGCACAGGGAAGGCACCGGCGCCGACGTCGCGGAAAGTCCGCGGCGGCGGCGCCGGTGCGCGTCCACCGACGTGCCCCAAGGTCGGGCACGTCCGCCCGCCCGGCCAATGGCCGGCACCTCGGTCCGCCGACCGGCCCCCAGAGCCGGGCACCTCACTCCACCCACCTGACCCACAGCCGGACACCTCCCTCAACCGGCCTGTCCAACGGCCAGGGACCCCAGTCCGCCGTGACCCCACAGCCGGACACCCCCTCCATCCACCTCACCAACGGCCGGGCACCTCCGCCCACCGACCTGACCCCACAGCCGGACACCCCCTCCGCTGACCTGCCCCCTGACCGGACACCCCTCCGCCCACCTGACCCGCCGCCGGGCACAGCACGCGGCTCCGCCGGCGGGCACGTACCGCCCCTCACTCACGCTCAGGCAGCACACCCCCTCCCGCACCGCCCTCCGGGCCGCCCCGGGATCTCGGCCGCTCGCCCCGGGAACCCTTCCGGGCGCGGGCTCCCCCCTCCCGCGACCCCGCGCCCGTCTCCGCCGCGCCGGGAAGCCACTACCATCGGCCAGCATCGGGCGGGCGCCCTCGCCCGACCCCCAGGCCAGGGAGCGAAACGTGCTGATCACCCACGACACCCGGTGCGCACTCGACGCCGTGGTGGATCTGGTGAACACCGCGCCGGAGGACGAGACGGCGGACGGGCTCGCCGACGTGCCGTCCCTCGCCGATTTCGTGCGAAAGCACGAGATCAGCGATGTCGGCGTGCTGTCGGAGCGCGATCTCGCGGCCGTACGCGGCGTTCGCGGCCTGTTCGCCAGGATCTTCGCCGCCGACGATCCGCGTGTCGCCGCCTCGCTCATCAACGAACTGGTCGCCGCAGCCGGCACCACGCCTCGGCTGACGGACCACGACGGCTACGACTGGCATGTCCACTACTTCGCGCCGGGCGCCTCCGTCGCCGACCACCTCGCGGCCGACTGCGGGATGGCACTGGCCTTCTTCGTGGTCGCCGGAGAGCACGAGCGGCTGCGCCGCTGCGAGGCCCCGGACTGCCGACGGGCCTTCGTCGATCTCTCCCGCAACCGCTCCCGCCGCTACTGCGACAGCCGCACCTGCGGGAACCGGCTCCACGTGGCCGCCTACCGGGCGCGCCGCAAGGAAGCCGCGGGCTGACGGGCTCACACCACCGACATCACAGGGATCGCAGTGATCACCGGGAACAGCTGAGGCAGCCGAGCCGGCGGACGGCCAGGCTCAGAGCACGTCTGCCTGCGCGACCCGAAGAGGGGCGCGTGACCCTCCTCCGTGAAGGGCAGTGCGACAGTCCGCCCATGCCAGTCGCGCGACACGGCCCCTGCGGGCCGTTCGATGCGTTTCACTGCGGGTCGTGGACGAGATGCCGGCCGATTCTCCGGAGAGGCCGGACCGACGGAGCCCTCGGCGGGTGACGCCAGGGGCTCCGTGTACAGCTCAGAGCAGCAGCAGGTCGTGCAGCGAAGCCATGAGCAGCAGACAGCCGATCACCGCAAGGAAGATCATCAGCGGCGGCTGGGAGAGCGCGAAGAGACAACCACGCCGCTCCTCGGGCGGAGCAGCGGTGTCGCTCGTTGTTGTGTCCAGCATCTCGCGGGCGATGATGACGCAGTGGGCACCGGCTTCGCGATCAACACGCCCGGAATATACGGGAGTTCGCTGGATCATGTGACGAGCGCGCTCGAACGTGAACGGTTTCGCGCGTTCCCTGCGACACGCGTGCGATCTCGTGTCGCCTCAGCCGGTCATATGCCGTGCTTCTTCAGGATCGCCTCGATGTCGCTGAAGTCGTCGCCGGAGTCCTTCGCCCGCGGTGTCGCGGCCGGCCGGGCGGCGAGGCCGCCGCCCTGGCCCAGTGACGGGGCCGAAGCCGCGGGAGCCACCGCCTCACGCTCGGAGGCGGCCTTCGCGGCCTTGCGTTCCTTGCGTGTCCCGCCGCCGCGACGCTCCACGGCGCGGGTGATCATGAACAGCGCCCAGGCGCCGCCGAGCACCACGAATCCGGCCCACGCGGTCGGGCTGAACGCGGTGTCGGCCAGCCAGCCGACCACTCCGGTCATTACCAGGCCGATCGGCACCAGCGAGTAGGCGGCTATGCGAGCGGCCCTCAGGAAACGCTTGCGGTAGGCCGTCACCGCGGCGATGCCCAGGCCGGCGACGGAAACGGCGGAGCAGACGGTCTCTGCGATCATTCCGGTCCTCCAGGCAGGGCTCGGTGGGACGGGGTCTCGTTCGTCCCTTCCATCCTGCACCGCCACATGCCCGGTATGCCACGGTCCGGGCAGACCTCAGGGACATCTCGGGGTCGCCGTCCTCCCCAGGTCCCGGTTGAGCCGCCCCCTCACCGGACTGGGAGACTGGATCCCATGAACGACTCCTCCGACTCCTCCACCGCACGCCCGGCCCCCGTCGTCCTGGACGTCTGGTGCGAGCTCCAGTGCACCGACTGCCGTGGCGCCCTCGCCGACCTGAGCGCGCTGCGCGCCCGCTACGGCGACCGGCTGGAGCTGCGGCTGCGGCACTTCCCCCTGGAGAAGCACAAGCACGCCTTCGCCGCGGCGCAGGCCGCCGAGGAGGCCGCCGAGCAGGGCGGCGCATGGCCGTACATCGAGGCCGTACTCGGTCGTGTCGAGGAGCTGGACCGCAAGGGCGAAGCCTTCCTGATCGAGGTCGCGCGGGAACTCGGCCTGGACGCCGAGGAGTTCGACACGGCCCTCATCGACGGCCGGCACATCCTGATCGTCGACGCCGACCAGGCCGAGGGCAAGGCGATCGGCGTCACCGGTACCCCGACGTACGTCATCGGCGGTGAACGCCTGGACGGCGGCAAGAGCCAGGAGGGACTGCGCGAGCGGATCGAGGAGATCGCCGACCGACTGCTCGCCGAACAGGCCTGACACACTGCCGGGCCGCACGACCGACCTGCCGCGCGGGTTCGTGTCGAGAAGCCGAGGATCTTTGCGGAGCCCAGGGTTCCGCCGAGGATCCGCGCGGAGCCGACGGTTCCCCGAAGACCTCAGGACTCCTCGAAGACCTCAGGACTCTTTGAAGAGCTCGGGCCCGGCTACAACAGCGTCTTGTACAGGCAGTACTCCGTCGTCCCGTAGCCGAGCGACTCGTAGAGCCGTTCGGCCGGGGTGTTCCCCGCGAAGACGTTCAGAGCGATGCGGTCGAGTCCGGCGGCCATCGCCTGTGCCTCGGCGAGCCGCATGAGCGTCCGACCGTGGCCGCGCCCGCGCTCTTCGGCGTTGACCCCGACGTCGTAGACGAAGGCGCGCCCGCCCCTGCGCCCCAGCCAGAGATCGCCCACGGGGACGCCCTCGTGCTCCAGGACGCTGAGCCACATGTTCGCGGTGGCCGGGCCCTGCGGCAGCGCGCCGCCGAAGTCACGGCTCGCCTTGGCGAGCGCGTCGGCCTCCGGCACCCCGCGCCGGATCCAGTCCTCGGCGTACTGCTGCCTGCCCGCCCGGTCCCAGATCTCGTACTCGTCGCGAGTCATGGGACGGTCGGCGCCGCCCGGGGGCAGTACGGGCACGGGGCCGTCGAGCACCTTCTCCATCAGCCGGTTGCGCAGGACGTAACCGAGCGCCCTGGTGAGCTCCAGGGCCGCGGCGGCGGTGCCGGGAACGGTCACCTCGATCTGTCGGCAGCCCCAGCCGCGCGCCACCTCCTCGGCGGCCAGCGCGGCCACGGTGCCCCGGCCGCGCCCACGGTCCGGTTCCTCGATACGGAGCTCGTGGATCTTGGCGACGGCCGGTCCGAAGCCGGGGTCCGTCGCGAGGTGCACCTGGCCCACGGGACGGCTGTTCACGCACACCTGATAGCGGCGTGAACGCGTCCCGTCGGCGGCGCGCTGAAGCGGCTCGGTCGGCCGCAGGGTCGTGGTCATCAGGGACGTTGTACCCGTTGATGCGTGCGAGGTCAGCCGAATTACCTCTCGATCAGGGGCCGATGGCCCCCGGAGACTGTCAGGGATCGAGGTCGTCCCCGGCGCGCTCGTCGAAGACGCGCATCGCCTTGGCGGTCACCGGGCCCGGTGCGCCCGGCAGTTCACGGTCGTCGACCCGGTGCACGGCCTGCACATCGCGCAGCGTGGAGGTCAGGAAGATCTCGTCGGCGCGCTCCAGGACGTCCAGCGGCAGGTCGGTCTCCTTGGCGCCGGTCCATTCGACCGTGAGGGCGCGGGTGATGCCGGCGAGGCAGCCGGAGGTGACCGGCGGGGTGTGGATCTCGCCGCCGAGGACGACGAAGACGTTCGACCCGGTGCCCTCGCAGAGTTGGCCCACCGTGTTGGCGAACAGCGCCTCGGAGGCTCCGTGTTCACGCGCGCGGGCCAGGGCGACCACGTTCTCGGCGTACGAGGTGGTCTTGAGGCCGGTCAGGGCGCCGCGCTCGTTGCGGGTCCAGGGGACGGTGACGGCGGCCGTGGAGTCGGGGCGCGGGGCGGAGGTGCCGAGCGCGACGACGAGGGTCGGACCGTGCTCGCCGCGGTCGGAGCCGAGCGGGCCGTGGCCGCCGGTGTAGGTGATGCGGAGCCGGCCGAGCGGCATCGGATTGGCGTCGAGGACGGCGGCGCAGGCGCGGCGCACCTCGTCGGCGTCGGGCTCGGGCAGACCGAGACCGCGGGCCGAGCGGGCCAGCCGGTCGAGGTGCCGGGTCAGCGCGAAGGGGCGGCCGTCGACCGCCTTCACGGTCTCGAAGATGCCGTCACCCACGGTCAGTCCGTGGTCGAAGACGGAGACGCGGGCGGCCTCGATGTCCTGCAGCCCGCCGTCGAGCCAAAGCTTCACTGGTCCCTACCTCGCATGCGTGAATGTGCCGGACGTGTCGTCCGGCGTGGCGTTCCGGCCCGGGTTCGCGGCTTGCCCCCGGAAACCGGATCCGTCCGTGGTCAATCCGTGGGAGTCCCGTCACCCGCGTCGTACGCTCCCGACGCTACCGCGAGCAGCCGGGACGCCTTCAGCTCGGTCTCCCGCCACTCCCCCTCGGGGTCGGACCCCCAGGTGATGCCCGCCCCCGTACCGAAGCGCAGGACGCCGTCGGCACGGTCGATCCAGAACGTACGGATGCCCACGGCCAGCTCACCGGTGCCGCGGTCGGCGTCGACCCAGCCGATGCCTCCGCAGTAGGGGCCGCGCGGCGCGGTCTCCAGGGCGTCGATGATCCGCAGCGCGCTGGATTTGGGGGCGCCGGTGACGGAGCCGGGCGGGAAGGCGGCGGCCAGGAGTCCGGGCCAGCCGACATCCTCGCGCAGTTCGCCGCTGACGGTGGAGACGAGGTGCACGAGCCCCGGGTGCTTCTCGACTACGCACAGATCGGGCACGGTCACGGTGCCGGTGGCACAGACCTGGCCGATGTCGTTGCGGACGAGGTCCACGATCATCACGTTCTCGGCGTAGTCCTTGTCCAGGAGGTCCGCCTCGGTGCGCCCGGTGCCCTTGATCGGGCCCGACTCGACGGAGCGACCCGCGCGGCGCACGAAGAGTTCCGGGGAGGCGGTGGCTATCTCGACGCCGTGGCCGGGCAGCCGAATCGTTCCCGCGTACGGTGCCGGGTTGCCGCGGGCCAGCAGAGCGGTCAACGCGTCGACGTCCGCGTCGGGCGGGACGGGCGCGGAGAGCACCCGGCAGAGGTTCGCCTGGTAGACCTCGCCGGCCGCGATGTGTTCGCGGATGCGTCGCACACCGGCGGTGTACGCGGCGCGGTCGAGGGACGACTTCCAGTCACCGGCCGACGGTCCGTGCCACCGTCCGGGCACCGGCGCGGGCACCGGCTCCTCTCGTACGTCCCGGAAGCGGGCGCAGGTCAGACGCCCGTCGAAGTCGGCCGAGACGGCCCAGAAGCCGGTCGAGTCCAGAGCTGCGGGGTCGCTGGTGACATCGAGGAGACCGGTCGCCACGAGGCCACCGAAGCGGGCGAGAGGAGGGAGGTCGAGCACGCAGACGAGTCTAGGGCGGGTGTCCTGCGGGTGCCCTGACCATGTCCTCGGGCGGACAGACCGCAGCACGCTGCGCAAACGCGTTTTTGTGCTGGCCCGGGAATCCGCTAGAGTTCAACTCGTCGCCGGGACGCGCAAGCGCAACGGAAACGACAAGCGGACGTAGCTCAGTTGGTAGAGCGCAACCTTGCCAAGGTTGAGGTCGCCAGTTCGAACCTGGTCGTCCGCTCGCAGGAAGTGGGGGATTCTTCCCGAACCCGCACTCCTGGTGGAGTGGCCGAGAGGCGAGGCAACGGCCTGCAAAGCCGTCTACACGGGTTCAAATCCCGTCTCCACCTCCAAGGACGATTAGCTCAGCGGGAGAGCGCTTCCCTGACACGGAAGAGGTCACTGGTTCAATCCCAGTATCGTCCACTGGTCCGCAAGGACCCGGTCCGCGAGGATCCCCGCGCGATTAGCTCAGCGGGAGAGCGCTTCCCTGACACGGAAGAGGTCACTGGTTCAATCCCAGTATCGCGCACGCAGTACCAGCAGCAAACGTGGCTCCGGCCGCGCGACCTGCGCGATTAGCTCAGCGGGAGAGCGCTTCCCTGACACGGAAGAGGTCACTGGTTCAATCCCAGTATCGCGCACCAGCAAAGCCCCCGGCCGTCTCGTACGGTCGGGGGCTTCGTCGTGTTCCGGTCGCGGCGGGCCATGTCCGCCGTCCGGAACACGAGTGTCCGGAACACGCCGAAGGGGCCCCTCCGCCGAGGAGGAGGCCCCTTCGGTCGTTCAGGACGAGAAGAGCATGTGGCCGAAGCTCTTGTGCCGGTGGTGGCCGCCGTGACCGCCGTAGTGGCCGCCGCCGTGCCCGCCGTGCTGCGGGGCGCCCCAGGCGGGCGCCGGGGCGGACGGGTACGCCTGCGGGGTGCTCGGGGGCGGCGGCGCGGGCTGGGACCACTGCGACTCCACGCGGGTCAGCGACTCCAGCTCGCCGTAGTCGAGAAATATCCCACGGCAGCCGCTGCACTGCTCGATCTGGACGCCATTGCGGTTGTACGTGTGCATCGGCGCATGGCATTTCGGACACTGCATGCTCGGCTCAACTCCTCGCCGGTCGGTACTGCTTCCGCCAGGACAGACACTGCCCTGCTTCGGTCGGTTGCACCCTACGTCGCGAAACCTTGGGCCAACTCGGGCGGGACCGCACTCATTCGGTCACAGGCGTCGACCACGGCCTGCTGCACCTCGTCCAACGGCCGGTCCGCGGCGGCGGACTTGGCGACGGCCAGGGCCGCGGTCTGGACGGTGAGGGCGCGGGCCGCGACGTCCAGGGCGGGCCAGGGATCGCCGTCGGCGGGAACGGCCGGGCCGTCCGCGTCCCGGTAGGCGGTCAGGAAGCGGAACCACTCGTCGGGCGGCAGCAGCCCGCAGGCGTACCAGGCGGCGGGACGGGCCAGGTCCCAGGTCGGGTCGCCGACACCCAGGTCGTCGACGTCGATGAGGACCCAGGGACCGTCCGGCGCGGGGTGGCGTACGAGCTGGCCGAGATGCAGGTCACCGTGGCACAGGGTCGTGGCGTCCGGCATCGGGGCCTCGGCCCGCGCCCAGCCGGGCAGGGCGGCCCAGGCGCGCAGGACCGGGGCGGCGGCCGGGTGCGGGCCGGCCGCACGCAGCCGGGCCATCGCGCGGGCCGCCTTGACGGGTCCCCGCATGGACGGCAGCCCCTGCGGTGCGGGAGCCCGGTGCAGGCGGGCCAGCAGGGTCGCGGCCGCCTCCCAGGGGGCGGCGTCGGGTGTGTCGGGGTCGACGGGACCGCCGTACGGCCAGAGGGTCACCCGGCGGCCGAGGAGGTCGGCGGGGGTGGGGTTCAGCGGCGGCAGGAGGATGCCGGGGAGGCTCGCGGCCACGGCGAGCCGGGGGGCGAGCGCGGTGGGGTCCGTGTCCGGGGCGTGGGCCTTGGCGACGAAGTCGCCGTGGCGGACCACAGTGCCGTCGTCGCGGTCCGCGAGGAGCGTGTCCTCGGCACCGCAGGGGCAGGCGCCACGGGGTCCGGGCACGGCCCTCGCCGGGTGAGCCGCGTGGCGCACAGCGGCGCCGAGTGCGGGCAGCAGGCTGTCTGCGGTCACGGGTCCCCCTGGGGCTGTACTACGGGCCTGTACGACATCTGCCGGTGAGGGTACGCAGGTGGGTGCGGGACCCCGGCACACCGGGCACCGCGACGACTCCGCATCGCGACACCGCGCACGCGGCAAAAAAGATGCCCGCGCAGCTCCCCAGCTGCGCGGGCATCTTTGTGCCGTCCGCCGCACCCCCGTCCCCACGGGGTTTCATGGCCGGATGTCCCCGCCCGGACCGCTCTTCCGGGCCTGGGGCGCCGCTCAGCGCCCCAGCATCACGCCCACGGACGACGCCTGTGTGACCACCGCGTCCCAGCCGCCGAAGACGACTACGAGCAGGGCCGCCAGAGGAAGGACCATCGCTGTCGCCACCAAGGGGTGGCGCTGACCCTGGCGAGTGCCGAACGCGGCTACGTACGCCCTGCGTCCCTGCGTGCGGAGCTCTGTCCGCGGTGCCGTCTGGGCCATGGTCCCTCTCCTGACCGAGCTTCTGTTGTGCCTGGCAGCGGCGGGTGTCTGACCTCGGGGGACGAGTGCTGCACCCGCCGCTTGACATCAAATCTAGGCGCGTGGCGACATCGGGGCGTCATGCCCTCGTACCGATTGCCGGGCCTCCCGGAGGATGAGCGATGACCTGCGGAGTACTACCGTGGGTGGAGACGCGGACCCAGGTCTCAGGGTCTTCCCGGAGGGGCCGCCCGATGTGCCCCTACTGTTCCGAGCTGTCCTCCCGGGGAACCGGCTGCTCGACCAGCGCCAGCACCCGAGTCGCCATGAAGCGGGCGGTCCGTACCACTGTTCCGTTTCGAGTGACTTCGCTCACTTCTACGACACCTCGGCGCACCGCCGTCTCCACCCGGCGGCCCGCCCTGCTCGCCACCACCTCGTACGTCCGCGTCGTGTCCCCTGCGTCCACGACTATCTCCACGCGGTCACCCTTCACGGGTTCAATCCCCCTTCTGCGATGGATGGTTGGGATCACAGGCAGTCCAAAGAGGCCCTGTTCGCACGCTCTCTGACCACCTCTCAAGTTTCCCACCCGGCACTGACAATCGATCGGAACGAGAGGGCGCGGCCTCTGCGCGCACCCGGCCGCGGAAACGTAAGCTGTGGCTCGTCAAACGGACCGGGCAGCGGGGATGGACATGGCGATGATGCGCCTGAGGCGCGAGGACCCGCGTGTCGTCGGCTCGTTCAGGCTTCACCGACGGCTCGGCGCGGGCGGTATGGGTGTTGTCTACCTGGGCTCCGACCGGCGTGGCCAGCGGGTCGCACTGAAGGTGATCCGGCCGGATCTGGCGGAGGATCAGGAGTTCCGCTCGCGGTTCGCACGCGAGGTCTCGGCGGCACGGCGGATCAGAGGCGGCTGCACGGCCCGGCTCGTCGCCGCCGACCTGGAGGCGGACCGGCCGTGGTTCGCCACGCAGTACGTGCCCGGCCCCTCCCTGCACGACAAGGTCGCCGAGGCGGGGCCGCTGTCGGCCGCCGACGTGGCCGCCGTCGGTGCCGCCCTCTCCGAGGGTCTGGTCGCGGTGCACGAGGCCGGGGTGGTCCACCGTGACCTCAAGCCGTCCAACATCCTGCTGTCCCCGAAGGGGCCGCGGATCATCGACTTCGGTATCGCGTGGGCGACCGGGGCGAGCACACTCACGCACGTGGGCACGGCGGTCGGGTCCCCCGGCTTCCTGGCGCCGGAGCAGGTGCGCGGTGCCGCCGTCACCCCGGCCACGGACGTCTTCGCGCTCGGGGCCACGCTCGCGTACGCGGCCACCCAGGACTCGCCCTTCGGGCAGGGCAGTTCCGAGGTGATGCTCTACCGGGTGGTGCACGAGGAGCCGCATCTGCACGGGGTTCCGGACGCGCTCGCACCGCTCGTGCGGGCCTGTCTGGCGAAGGACCCCGAGGAGCGGCCCAGCACCCTCCAACTGTCCTTGCGGCTCAAGGAGATCGCGGCCCGCGAGGCCCAGGGCATGGCGGACGCGCGGCCGCCCGCGCCGCGTACGGATCCGGACCGGCCGACGGGGCGCCTGGCCGAGCAGTACGCCGAGCAGCGCACCCAGCGGCGCCCGGGGACCACTCCCCCGCCGCGCACCGGCGGGACGAACGGCGGATCCCGGTCGGGATCGCGACCGGCGCCCGCCCGCAACACCGGCCGCACCGGGAACAGGCCCGCTCCCCGCAGCGGCACCGGACGGCCCGGTCCGCGCACCACCGGGACCGGCAGGCGGCCCGCCAATCCCCGGCTGCTGCGCCAGCGGCTCTTCGTGTTCGTGGTGGTGACGCTGCTGGTCGCGCTCGGTATCGCGGCGGCCCAGGGGTGCCAGGGTCCGTCCCGCGGGCTCGACGACGGCCCGCGCGGCGGCGTACACCAGGAACAGAGAGCTCAGGGGCGCCTGGGGACGTGACGGTCCGTAAGGACACCGGAGAACCGGTGGCGGACCGGAGCCCGGGCGGTCCCGCGGGTGGCCCTCAGCTCTCGGGGCGGCCCGTCGCCACCGCGTAGAAGGCGACCGCCGCGGCCGCGCCGACGTTCAGGGAGTCGACACCGTGGGCCATCGGGATGCGGACCCATTCGTCGGCCGCCATGAGGGCCCGGGTGGACAGACCGTCGCCCTCCGCGCCGAGCATCAGCGCGACCCGGTCCATCCGGTGCGGGGCGGCCTCGTCGAGGGACCTGGCCTTCTCGTCCGGCGTGAGGGCGAGCAGGTTGAATCCGGCGTCGCGCACCGATTCCAGGCCCTTGGGCCAGGTGTCGAGCCGGGCGTACGGGACCGAGAAGACCGCGCCCATCGAGACCTTCACCGAGCGGCGGTAGAGGGGGTCGGCACAGTCCGGGGAGAGCAGCACGGCGTCCATGCCGAGGGCGGCGGCGGAGCGGAAGATGGCGCCGATGTTGGTGTGGTCGTTGACCGACTCCATGACGACGACCCGGCGGGCGGACCGCAGCAGTTCGTCCGCCGTCGGCAGCGGCTTGCGCTGCATCGAGGCCAGCGCTCCGCGGTGCACGTGATAGCCGGTGACCTGCTCGGCGAGCTCCGGGCTGACCGCGTAGACGGGAGCCGGGAGCTCGTCGATGACGTCGCGCATGACGTCGACCCACTTGGCGGACAGGAGCATCGAACGCATCTCGTACCCGGCGTCCTTGGCCCGTCTGATGACCTTCTCGCCCTCGGCGATGAACAGGCCCTCGGCGGGTTCGCGCTTGCGGCGCAGTTCCACGTCGGTCAGGCCCGTGTAGTCGCGCAGACGCGGGTCGTCGGGGTTCTCGACGGTGATGAGATCGGCCACAGGGTGATACTGCCTTGTCCTGGGTGTGGTGCCAACGGCTGGGAACGGGTTGGGTTACCCGTGGTTACTCGGGAAGTCCGGAGCCGACGTTCACGACCTCGCCGATGACGATGACCGCGGGCGGCCGCACGTCCTCGGCGCGGACGGTCTCGGCGACGGTGGCCAGGGTGGCGTCGACCCGGCGCTGTGCCGCGGTCGTGCCCTCCTGGACGAGGGCGACGGGGGTGTCGGCCGGCCTGCCGTGCGCCACGAGGGTGTCGGCGATCCTGCCGATCTTGTCGACGCCCATGAGGACGACGAGGGTGCCGCGCAGCTTGGCCAGCGCGGGCCAGTCGACGAGGGAGCGCTCGTCGTCGGGGGCGACATGACCGCTGACCACGGTGAACTCGTGGGCGACTCCCCGGTGGGTGACCGGGATGCCGGCCGCGCCCGGTACCGAGATCGAGCTGGAGATGCCGGGGACGATCGTGCAGGCGATGCCCGCCTCGGCGAGCGCCTGGGCCTCCTCCATGCCCCGGCCGAAGACGAACGGGTCGCCGCCCTTCAGCCGGACGACGGCCTTGCCCTGCTTCGCGTGCTCGATGAGTGCGTTGTTGATGGCCTCCTGGGCCATGAACCTGCCGTACGGGATCTTCGCAGCGTCGATCACCTCGACGTGCGGCGGGAGTTCGGCGAGCAGGTCGCGGGGACCGAGGCGGTCGGCGATGACCACGTCGGCCTCGGCGAGCAGCCGGCGGCCGCGGACCGTGATCAGGTCGGGGTCGCCGGGACCTCCGCCGACCAGGGCGACGCCGGGGGTACGGGTGCGGTGGTGCGGCGCGACGAGCGTGCCGTCGCGCAGCCCCTCGACCACGGCGTCGCGGATGGCGGCGGTGTGGCGGGGGTCACGGCCCTTGGCGTTCGTGGTCAGGACGGCGACGGTCACGCCCTCGCTGTGGCCGGTGGCCGGGGTCCACGCGGTCGCCGCGTCGGCGTCGTCCGAGCGGACGCACCAGACCCGGCCCCGCTCCGCCTCGGCCGAGGCCTCGGCACTGGCCCGCGGGTCGCTCGTGGCGATCAGCGCGTACCAGGCGTCGGCGAGGTCGCCCTCCTCGTACGGGCGCCTCGTCCAGGTGATCTCGCCCGCGTCCGCCATCGCCTCGACGGAGGGTGTCGCCTGCGGTGACACG
Source organism: Streptomyces rhizosphaerihabitans (assembly GCF_025399795.1). GTDB lineage: Bacteria > Actinomycetota > Actinomycetes > Streptomycetales > Streptomycetaceae > Streptomyces > Streptomyces rhizosphaerihabitans. The sequence continues at coordinate 148,272 of NZ_JAODTZ010000004.1, forward strand.
AGGTGGACGTCCGCGCCGGCCGCGATGAGCGCGGGAAGCCGGCGCTGGGCCACCTGGCCACCGCCGAGGACGACGACGCGACGGCCCGCGAGGCGGAGGCCTACGGGGTAGGCGGGGTGTTCGGCCATGGAGGTGCGGCTCCTCGTGCGGGCAGGCGGTGCGGTGGGGGCGCGCTGCGGCTCTGGAGCGGCCCTGACGTGGGGTTCTTCGGCAGTGGGCCCGGACAGGGGTCCAGCCTACGGCGGGGCGGGGTGGGCAGCTCGGGACGCCTGCCCACCCGCCGGTGCCGTCGGGCCTACTTCTCGGTCACCCCGGCCGAGTCGAACGTCGCGACCTCGTGCATCGCCCGCGCCGCGCTCTGGACGATGGGCAGGGCCAGGAGAGCGCCGGTGCCCTCGCCCAGACGCAGGTCGAGGTCGATCAGGGGGCGCAGGCCCAGCTTGTTCAGGGCGGCCACGTGACCGGGCTCCGCGCTGCGGTGACCCGCGATGCAGGCGGCCAGGACCTCGGGGGCGATGGCGCGGGCGACCAGTGCGGCGGCGCCGGCGCTGACGCCGTCCAGGATCACCGGTGTCCGCAGGGACGCGCCACCGAGGAGGAGGCCGACCATGGCGGCGTGTTCGAGGCCACCGATCGCGGCGAGGACGCCGATCGGGTCGGCCGGATCCGGCTGGTGGAAGTCGATGGCACGGCGGACGACCTCGGTCTTGCGGGCCAGGGTCTCGTCGTTGATGCCGGTACCGCGGCCCGTCACCTCGGCGGGGTCGGCGCCGGTGAAGACCGAGATCAGAGCCGCCGAAGCGGTCGTGTTGGCGATGCCCATCTCGCCGGTCAGCAGTGCCTTGTTGCCCGCGGCCACCAGGTCGCGGGCCGTCTCGATGCCCACCTCCAGCGCCGCGATCGCCTCTTCGCGGGTCATGGCGGGACCCGTCGTCATGTCGGCGGTGCCCGCGCGGACCTTGCGCGGCAGCAGGCCCGGCGTGGCCGGCAGGTCGGAGGCGACACCCACGTCGACGACGCAGACCTCGGCGCCCACCTGGTTGGCGAACGCGTTGCAGACCGCGCCGCCGCCCAGGAAGTTGGCGACCATCTGCCCGGTGACCTCCTGGGGCCAGGGGGTGACGCCCTGCGCGTGGACGCCGTGGTCGCCCGCGAAGATCGCGACGGCGGCGGGCTCCGGGATCGGCGGCGGACACATCCGGGAGAGGCCCGACAGCTGCGCGGAGATGATCTCCAGCATGCCGAGGGCGCCCGCGGGCTTGGTCATCCGCTTCTGGCGCTCCCACGCCTCGCCGAGCGCCTTGGCGTCCAGCGGGCGGATGTTGGAGACGGTCTCGGCGAGCAGGTCGTGCGGCTCCTCGCCGGGCAGCGCACGGCGGCCGTACGTCTCCTCGTGCACGACCCACGACAGGGGGCGGCGCTTGGACCAGCCGGCCTGCATCAGCTCGGGCTCGTCGGGGAACTCGTCGACGTATCCGACGCAGAGGTAGGCGACCACGTCGAGGTGGTCGGGCAGGCCCAGCGCGCGGACCATCTCCCGCTCGTCGAAGAAGCTGACCCAGCCGACGCCGAGGCCCTCGGCGCGGGCCGCGAGCCACAGGTTCTCGACCGCGAGGGCGGAGGAGTACGGGGCCATCTGGGGCTGGGTGTGCCGGCCCAGGGTGTGGCGGCCGCCCCGGGTCGGGTCGGCGGTGACCACGATGTTGACCGGGGTGTCGAGGATCGCCTCGATCTTCAGTTCCTTGAACTGCTTGGCACGGCCCTTGGGAAGCGACTTGGCGTAGGCCTCGCGCTGGCGCTGGGCGAGTTCGTGCATGCTGCGCCGGGTGTCGGCGGAGCGGATGACGACGAAGTCCCAGGGCTGGGAGTGGCCGACGGACGGCGCGTCGTGCGCGGCCTCCAGGACGCGCAGCAGCACGTCGTGCGGGATCGGGTCGCTGCGGAAGCCGTTGCGGATGTCACGGCGCTCTCGGATCACCCGCAGGACGGCCTCGCGCTCGGCGTCGCCGTAGCCGGGGGCGGCCGGACCGGTGGACTCTCGTACGTCTTCCACCACGGCCGTGCTCTCTTCCTGGTCGGCGACCTGGGTGCGCAGGTCCTCCGCTTGCTGTGCGGCTACGGGTTCCGGCTCCGCGGCGAGCGGTTCCGGTACGGGCGCGGGCTCGGGCACGGCCTCGGGCGCGGCCTCCGCTTCCCGGGGGGCGGGCACGGGCGCCTGGGCGACCGGCTCAGCCGCTGCCCCGGGGGCCTCCTCGACCGGGGCGGGTGCCAGGACGGCCGCGGCCGGCGCGGGCTCCTGGGCCGGCGGTTGCTCCTCGACGGGCAGCGGCGGCACGGTCATCGCGTGCGGCGGGGTCGGGGCCAGGTGCGGGGCCGTCGGTACCACGGCGTCGACAGGCACGAACTGGTGGCCGAGGCTCTGGTCGGCCTGGGGCACGAGGGGCGCGCCGGGGAATCCGGGGGCGCCGGCCGTGTCCAGGGCACTCGCGTAGTGCTGGTCGCCGTGGGAGTGACCCTCGGTGGGGTGGGCGGTGTCCGTGTGCGCTGCCACGCCCACCGGTACGCCGTGCGGGGCCTCGGTGGTGCTGTGCCCGGAGAGGGCGACGCCGTTGTGGGAGAAGGCGGCCTCCTCGGAGACGGCAGAGCCGTCCTCGGAGAACGCGGGCTGGTCGTTGAACTGCTGGAACTCCTCGAGGCCGAGATCCTGCCCGCCCTGCGAGGCCTCCGCCGAGCGCGCGGAGAGCGCCGACAGCGCGGACTCCGGGACCTCGAAAGCGTGCGGGGCCGCGGCACCGACGGACTGCTCGGTCCCCGGCAGGGACGCCTCGTCCGCGAATTGGACAGCCGGTTCCGGCATGTGGACGCCGGGATCGGCGAACCCGGCCACCTGGGCTCCGGGCTCGGCGTCGGCTCCGTACACGTCCTGGCCGGCGGGCTGCGGCGGGACCTGCGCGTCGGCGAGGCTCTCCTCGACGGGAGCGAGGTGCTGCACGGGCACGATGTGCCCGGCGTCCTCGGGGATCTGCACCTGTGCGGCCTCGTGCGCGGACGTCTCCGTCTCAACGGCGGCCTGTCCGGCGACGTCCGCGACATCCCCGATGTCCGTGGCGTCCGGAGTGTCGAAGGCGTGCGGGGCGGCGTCCGGGAACTGCGGGGCGTCGGGAACCTGCGGGGCGGGCGAGCCGTCCGTCGTGGGCGCGGCCGCGGGAGCCTGTCCGTCCGCCTGGTTCTGGAGGTGGAGCGACACCTCGTCGACCCCGGGCATCGGCGGCTGGGCGTCGTCGGGCGCCGGGGCCGGGTCATGGACGAAGGGCGCCGCGAACCCGGGCGCCTGCTCGGACTCCGCGGCCTGCGGCACCTCGGGAAGCGGTCCGGCCTCCGCGCTCACCGCGGATCCGGACATATGCGCCGCCTCCGGGACGACCGTTTCTGCAGCCTTGGCCTCGTCCTCCACCGGCGGAGTCCCCCACGGCACCGCACCTTGCGGCAGCCCCTCGGCGAGCTGGGGCACGTCCAGGTACTCGGGACCGACGGTCGGCGGGCCGGCGTGGCGCAGCGGAATGACCGGGGTGGCCATGGATCCGGTGCGGGAGCCCGCGGGTCCGCGGTCGGCGAGAGAGCGCACCGGACTGGAGGAGCCGTCCGGCGTGGGCGGCCCGAGGTGCAGTGGACGGCGCGGCGGCACGGGCTGAGGGGCGGGCGCCGGGCTCGGCGCGCGAACGGCGGCGAGGTCGATCGCTCCGCTGTCCCGTCCGTCCGTCTCGTGCGGGCCGGGCTCGTCGGGGAAGGGCATCGGGGCCGGCGGCGGCACCTCGTTGCCCCAGGCGCCCTGGGCACCGGGCGCGCCCGGCATCAGGAGCAGATCGTCGTCCTCGACGGGACTCTCGGAGGGGTCGAGGAAGGTGTACGCGCCCGGCGTGGTGACGCCCGGCTGCTCCACCATGCCTGCGTTCTCCGGCAATCCCTCGCCCGGGACCTGGCCGGTGTCGGTCATGCGTACCCCTCGCCCATCGGTTAGTGCTTCCAAGTCCAGCTCGCCCGGAACGGCGCACCGACCGCCCCACACAGTGAAGAACGAGCGTGCGTGCCCAGCGGCACGAACGACCGGCCAACAAAGACGACAAAGCCATTAACTGGCATTGTCCCGGTCATCCCGCCCTCGCGACAGCGTGATCCGCGAGTGCCCGCTGTGGACTGCGCCACGTTGCGCGTCCTCCGGTTCTGCCGTACCACACACGCCTCAAAACGGGCGGGTTTTCCGGACATTGACCTACGAAAGGCCGACACCCCGGGAGCGGTACAACGATCGGCCAGCCTACCGCGCGCAGTAGGACAACAGGATCACGGGGCGCGATCCGGCAGACGGCCGCTGAGCAGGAACGCGACGCTCCGCTCCTTCTCCGTCCAGGCCCTCGTGTCGAGTTCGACGGACTGGATGAGGGCGCATTCGACGTCATAGCCGTGCTCGGTCAGATCACGGCCGATGAGTTCGGCGGCGTCACGGGTGGCGGCGTGCGCGACGATCCGCTGGGGCCGGCGGTCGGCGACGGCGGAGACGACCGCCGCTCCCCCGCCGCCGACACGGACGACATCGGGTTCGGGCAGGTCCTCCAGGATGTGCGGGGCGCTGCCGTGCACGATCTGCATCTGGACGCCGAAGCGGCGGGCCGAGTGCTCGGTACGGGCGCAGGAGCCCGGACTGCGGTCGACCGCGATGACGGCGGCACCGGTGCGGGCGGCCTCGACGGCGAAGGCGCCGCTGCCGGAGCCGATGTCCCAGACGAGGTCGCCGACGCGGGGTCCCAGCCTGGCGAGTTGGGCGGCTCGCAGCAGATCCGTCTCGCCTTCGCCGAGTGCGCCGCCGTACGCCCCGGCGGGCAGCGCCCAGCCGCGCGGCCCGCCGCCGGGCTCCCGGCCGGCGATCCAGCCGCCTCCTTCGGCGGCGGCCACGAAGCCACCGATGACGATCACGACATTCGGGTCGCGCCAGGTGTGGTCGGCCGCCTTGTCGGAGGTCAGGATCGTGACCTGTTCACGGGTGGTGCCGAGTTCCTCGCAGATGACGAAGGTGCGGTGCACTCCTTCGAGAAGCAGCCCGAGTTCGGCGGGTCCGGCGCCGGGCGAGGTGAGGACGGCGACTTTGGTGTGAGCTCGGCATACATTCACCGCGCGTCGCAGCGTGCGACTGTGTGCGACGACCACCTGTGCGTCGTCCCAGGGCATTCCGGCACGAGCGAAGGCGGCGGCCACCGAGGAGACGGCGGGCACGACTTCGACCTCCAGGCCGAACTCGGGTGCGCGCAGGGTGCGTACGACGCCGAAGAATCCGGGGTCCCCGTCGGCGAGGACGACGGCGGTGCCCCGGTGGCTCGCGATCCGGCGGGCGGCGAGGGCGACACTGCCGAGCCGGATGCGTTCGGCGCCCGCGGGTACTTCGGGGAGTGCGAGATGGTGGGCCGCGCCGGCCACCAGCGTGGCGGCACCGAGGGCGGAGCGCGCCGCGACGGTCGGCGGCGAGCCGTCCCAGCCGATCACCGTGACCCGGTCGGCCATCGTCGTCAGTCTCCAGAAGGTCTTCGCAGGTCGTCAGGTGCAGCCCGGGCGGGCTCCGTGAGGGTACCTGGTGCGGCCCGGCGGCGCCGTGCCGGTCGGCGTGGCGCGGGAGCGGTCCCGCCGCGCCCAAGCGTCGCGTCCGGTCCAGGGCGCCGGGGTCCGGTGAGATGACTCCCGTCCACCCATGTGACTCGACGCGACCGAGCATGACTCACCGCGACCGTTCCGATACGTCGGCGAGGGCACGGCGCGCGAAATGCCGTACGACTGCCCGGCCCGCTCAGGCCCAGTCGTTGAAGGACGTGAAGCCGCCGGTGTCGGCGAGGCGCCCGCCCATGCCGTCGAGGTCCTCCGGCACGAGACTCCACACGATGAAGTCGGTGCGCAGGTCGACCCAGGCGCCGTCCTCGGTCCGGTTGCGCGCTATGCAGGCGTTGCGCAGCACGCCCTCGCTGATGCAGCCGATCTTCTGGGCGACCTGCTGCGAGGCGGTGTTGCCGGCGGCCGTGCGCAGTTCGATGCGCTCGAACTTCTGGTCGCGGAAGAGCCATCGGGCGGTGGCGAGCGCGGCTTCGGACGCGTAGCCCTCGCCGCGTGCCCAGGGGGCGATGATGTAGGAGAGCTCGGTGGAGCGGACGCGCCAGTTCGTCTTGCCGAGTTGGATGATGCCGACCAGGCGCTGGGTGAGGAACTCGGTGACGGCGAGGTCGAGTCCACGCCCCTCCGTGCGTTCCGTGGGCGCGTAGTCGGTGATCCAGTCGCGGGCACCGGCCTCGGTGAACGGCTGCGGGATCGACGTCCAGGCCGCCACCATCTCGTCGTTCATCATCTCGGCCAGCGGAGAGACGTCGTCCTCGTCGAGCGCACGCAGGACCAACCGCTCCGTGCTGATGGAGATGTCGGGGAAGGTGCTCGTCATGCGACGCTCCGTAACCGTCGGGGACTTCGGACCTGATGTACCGTCGGGCCCGCTGAACTGCCCAGCATGCAGCATGAAACCACCGAACGGCACAACGGGGTCCACTCCGGGTAATGGAGTGGACCCCGTGCGGTGACGAGTCGGGCCGCCGGCCGTAAGTGGCCCGGTCCCCGGCCTACTTGAAGGACGGAATGACGGAGCCGGCGTACTTGTCCTCGATGAACTTCTTCACCTCGGGCGAGGTGAGGAGCTTCGCGAGCTTCTTCACGCGCGGGTCGTCCTCATTGCCCTTCTTGACGGCGAGGAAGTTGCCGTAAGGGTTGTTCGTCGCCGACTCCAGGACGAGGGCGTCCTTGGCGGGCTTGAGGTCGGCGGCGATGGCGTAGTTGCCGTTGATGACCGCCGCGTCCACGTCGTCCAGGGAGCGCGGGGTCTGCGCCGCCTCGATCTCCTTGAACTTGAGGTTCTTCGGGTTCTTCGAGATGTCCTGCGGGGTCGCCGTGTTACCCGCGTCGTCCTTGAGGGTGATGAGCCCCTTGGACGCGAGCAGCTTCAGGGCACGTGCCTCGTTGACCGCGTCGTTCGGGACCGCGACGGTCGCTCCGCTCTTCAGGGCGTCGGCGCTCTTCACCTTGTGGGAGTAAAGGCCGAGCGGCTCCAGGTGCACCGTGACGACGGGCACTATGTGCGTGCCGCGCTTCTGGTTGAAGTCGTCCAGGTACGGCTGGTTCTGGAAGTAGTTGGCGTCCACCGAGCCGTCCTCGGTCGCCGTGTTCGGCACGATGTAGTCCTGGAACTCCTTGACCTCCAGGTCGAGGCCCGCCTTCTTCGCCAGGTGGTCCTTGATGTAGTTGAGGATCTCGGCGTGCGGGACCGGGCTGGCGGCGACGACGAGCGGCCCGCTCGTGTCGGCCGAGGAGGAGGAGCCCTTGTCCGAGCCGCAGGCGGAGAGCCCCAGGGTGAGGGCTCCGGCGGCGAGGACGGCGGTGGTGATCTTGGCGGTGTTACGCACGAAAAGTGCCTTTCCTTATGGGCGGAGCTGCCCCGTCGCGGGTGAACGGGGAAATCTGCGGGAGGGAGAGCCGGGGACCTGGGGCAGGCCAGCGGAGGTTTTCAGGCGACCTTGCCGACCTCCGCGGCGGCGGGCTCCCCGGACTTCAGGAGCCGCAGCTTCGGGGCGCCACCGGAGTGCCCGCCGCGGCGGTGCAGTCCGCGGGCCGCGTAGTCGCCGGCGAACTGGATGAGCGAGATGGCGACGGCCAGGATGGCGACCGTGATCCACATCATTCCGGTCTCGAAACGCTGGTAGCCGTAGCGGATCGCGATGTCGCCGAGACCGCCCGCGCCGACGGTGCCGGCCATCGCCGAGTAGCCGATGAGGGCGACGACCGTGGTGGTCGCGGAGGAGATCAGCGAGGGCAGCGACTCGGGTACGAGGACGCGGCGGACGACGGTCCAGGTGTTGCCGCCCATCGCCTGCACGGCCTCGACGAGCCCGCCGTCCACTTCGCGGACCGACGTCTCGACCAGTCGCGCGAAGAACGGGATCGCGCCGACGGCGAGCGGCACGATCGCCGCGTCGCGCCCGATGGTCGTTCCCGTGATCGTGCGCGTGAAGCTCATCAGCGCGACCATCAGGATGATGAAGGGCAGCGAGCGGGCGACGTTCACGACCTGCCCGACGACCTTGTTCACGACGACGTTCTGCAGGAGTCCGCCACGATCGGTGAGGACGAGCAGGATGCCGAGCGGCAGACCACCGACGATCGCGATGAGCGTGGACCAGCCGACCATGTAGAGCGTGTCCCAACACGCCTGGGACAGCAGCGGCTGCATCTCCGACCAGCTCACTTGGCACCTTCCTTCACCAGCACGGGCCGGTCGTCCTGGATGTCGATCTGCAGGCCCTGCTCGCGCAGGAAGCCGATCGGCACGACGTTCTCCTCGTAGCGGCCGGGCAGTTCGATGCGCATCCGGCCGACCTGCCTGCCCGCGACGGTGTCCATCGCGGCGCCGAGGATCGAGATGTCGATGTTGTAGGTGCGCGAGAGCTGCGAGATGACGGGCCGGGTGGCCGACTCTCCGTGGAAGGTGACGTCGATGACGGTGCGGTCGTCGCCGGAGGCGTCGCCGCTGACCGGGAAGAGCGCGGAGGCCAGCTCGGAGCCGGGCGTCGCGAGGAGTTCGCTCACGGTGCCGGACTCGACGATGCGGCCGTTGTTCATCAGCGCGGCCGAGTCGCAGACCGTCTTGACGACGTCCATCTCGTGGGTGATGAGCAGGACGGTGAGACCGAGCTGGCGGTTCAGGTCGCGCAGCAGCTGGAGGATGGAGCGGGTGGTCTCCGGGTCGAGGGCGCTGGTCGCCTCGTCGGAGAGCAGCACCTTCGGGTCGCCGGCCAGCGCGCGGGCGATGCCGACGCGCTGCTTCTGACCGCCGGAGAGCTGGGCCGGGTACGCCTTGGCCTTGTCGGACAGGCCGACCAGGTCGAGCAGTTGGAGTGCCTTGCGGCTGCGCGCCTTCCCCGATGCACCGAGGATCTCGAGCGGCAGCTCGACGTTGTCCTGGACCGTCCGCGAGGACAGCAGGTTGAAGTGCTGGAAGACCATGCCGATCCGGCTGCGCGCCTGACGGAGCTCCCGGCCGGCGCGCGGGCCGCGCCCGACGAGGGCGGTGAGGTCCTGCCCGGCGACGGTGACCGTGCCGGAGGTGGGACGCTCCAGGAGGTTGACGCAGCGGATGAGCGAGGACTTTCCGGCGCCGGACTGGCCGATGACGCCGTACACCTCGCCTTCGCGGACATGCAGATCGACGCCGTCGAGGGCGGTCACTTCACGGCCGCGCGAGCGGTAGACCTTGGTGAGGCCCGTTGTCGTGATCACTGGGGTTTCCGTCACTGTCGAGTGCGGGGCGTGGGTGTGCGCCGGGCACGGGTGCATTCGGTCGGGAACGCGGCACGGTTCTCGCGTTGGCGATGGAACCGGAAGGAGAACGTGTGCGCGGGGCAGCCCGGTCACGTACGCGGTACGGACACAGGGCGCGGCGATCCCGCTTCGGGGCGCGGGATCAGGCGGTGGAACAGGGGCCCTCTAGCAGGCGCACATTCGACACATACAACGAGCACCGGGCGTCGTGGTCGCCTCGGTCGCAAGGATGCGGCTGCTCGTCGTGGTCATGGAATGAAGTAAAGCAGACCGGGGGCCGCGGGCCGCCACCGCTGTCCGAATAGCGGACAGCGGTGGACGTCGCTCGGTCCCGGACGGAGATCTCCGCTCCGGCGTCCGTCACCAGTACGGACAGGGCGGAGAGGTCCTCGACGACGAGGCCGGCGGCCGGCTCGTCGGCCTGGTGCGTTGTGGCCGACGCCACGGTGGCCATCCCTGCGGCGCGGGCCGCCCGGCGCCCGGCGGGGGCGTCCTCGAAGACGACGCAGCGGGCCGGACCGACGCCCGGTTCGCGGGCGTCGAGCAGCTGGGGCTCGAACAACGGGGCTTCAGCGTGGATCTTCACGCCTTCGGCCCTGCGAGGCAGCCCGGGGGCGAGCGCATCAGGTCTTTTGGCCCGTAATAGGGTCACGGCATGTTTGATGCCCTGACGGTCGCGACGGCCGTCGCCGCGCTCGCGCTCGCCGCCTGGTGCGGCTGGGCCGCCCACCGTGACCAGCCCACCAAGGACTGGCACTTCATCGGCATGGCCGTGGTGTCGCTGCTCGCCCTGGTCCAGCTGGTGATCGGCGTCGTCCAGCTGGCGCGCGGCGAGAAGCCGGAGCAGGGCACGACGATCTTCGTGGCGTATCTGATCGGCGCCTTCGCGTGCGTTCCCGCCGCGGGGTTCATGTCGCTGGCGGAGCGCACCCGCTGGGGTTCGGTAACGGTGGCGGCCGGCGGCGTCGTCCTCGCCGTGCTCGAAGTACGGCTCTACGACATCTGGGGAGGCTGAGATGACGGCCACGGAGGAGAACACGACCGTGCCTCGTGACGAGCGGAACGAGCAGGACGAGCGGGACGAGCAGGGCGTGAAGCCGCTGGAGCTGCCCGCGGACAAGAAGCGCACGCGGCTCATCAGCGGCCCCGGCATCCTGCTGCTGTGGCTGTACGGGGTGATGGTGGTCGGCGCCGTCTCGCGGTCGGCCGTGCAGATCTCCACGGAGTTCGACAAGGCGCCGCTCGCCTACTCGCTCTCCGCGGTCGCCGGTCTCGTCTACGGATTCATCACGTACTCGCTCGTGCGCGGCGGCGAGACGGCGCGCAGGGCGGCGCTGGTGTGCTGCGCCGCCGAGCTCGCGGGTGTACTGACCGTCGGGACCTGGACGCTGGTCGAGCCGTCCGCCTTCCCCGACGCCACGGTGTGGTCGGACTACGGCATGGGCTATCTCTTCATCCCGGTCCTGCTGCCGCTGTCGGCGATGTACTGGCTGCGCAAGGCGCGTACGACCGCCGACTGACGACTGCTGCCGAAGCCGGCCGCGCTCAGGCGCTGGTGGCGTACGCGCCGGTGTCTGCGCCCTTGGCCAGGGTCACCAGCGTCATGCGCTCGCCGATCCGCTCCTGCGAGACGGGTGCGTAGCCGTGCTTGCGGTAGAGGCGCAGATTGCGCTCGCTGCGATGGCCGGTGAACAGCTGGAAGGACTTGGCGGTTCCTTCGGCGCCGAGGCGGTTCTCGATCGCGTCGAGCAGACGTCCGCCGAGACCGTGCCGCTGCATGCGCGGATGCACGATGAGTTTGTTGATGCGAGCCGTGCCGTCGGCGTCGACGGCGCCGCGTACCGAGGCCACCACCTCGTCGCCGAGCCGGGCCACCAGTACGGTGCCGCCCGCGAGTTCCGCCCTGAGCGAGTCGAGCGGCTGCGTGAGCGGCTCGATGCCGTAGTCGCCGTACAGCTCGGCCTCGCTCTGATAGCAGAGGTACTGCAGCTTCAGGATCTGTTCCGCATCCTGCTCGGTCGCCGCCGAGATGGTCACGCTCATGCCCATGTGTGCATGCCTCCCGCTCACCTGTTCACCGGTCGTCCCCCACTCCTATCCCCGTCGTCAGCGGGCCGCAACCTCCGTCGCCAGCAAACGACGCAGACATCCAAGACATCGGGAACGTTCCGGACCAAGACTGCCCTGTGAGATACCCAACTCACCTGCGATCTCCCGATAGGTGAGGTCATCCGGGGAGAGCAGGGCGGCCATCAGTCGCGGGCAGCGGCCGGGAAGCCGGCGTACGGCGTCGTGCAGCGCGCGACCGCGGGCGGCGGCCATCGCCCGCTCCTCGGGGCCGGGGCCGCTGTCGTCCGCGGGTTCGATGGCGTACGGCCGCTCGACGCGTGCCCTGCGACGGCTGCGACGGGCCTCGGAGCGCACGGCCCCGCGCACCCAGCGCTGCGGGTCGGCGGGCGGCCCTGTCGTGTCCAGGCGCTCCAGCAGGCGCAGCCAGACGGCCTGTTCCAGGTCGTTCCGCTCGGCACCGGAGGCGTGGGCCTCCGCCGATGCCTCGGCCGCGAGCAGCGGCCGCAGTGTGGAAACCAGCTCGTGGGTCATGTGCGGCACGACGCGGCCGCCCCGGCGAGAGGTTGCCGGGGCGGCCGGTTGTCATCCCATCCGGGGTGACCGGGTCACGCGTTGACGGACGCGGACACCCGTCTCGTTCCCCGGACTCGTCCGTCGACGGCCCGGGGCGCCGGACTCATCCCTTGAGGAAGTCCGCGCGGGCCAGCACCGCGGTGTCCGCGTTGTCGGAGAAGACACCGTCGATGCCCGTCTCGAAGTAGACCCTGAAGGCTCCGAAGGGGTCCCCGTAGGCGTCCACGGCGGTGCCCTTGCGGAAGCTCGTGGGCAGGAAGGGGTTCTCGTTGCGCATGGTGTACGGGTGCAGGATCAGGCCCGCGCGGTGCGCGTCGGCGACGAGCGTGGTGGCACTGGTGAGGTTGCCGTCCGCGTCCTTCGGGATGACCAGGTCGAGCGTGGGGCCGATGCCCTGCGCGTACGAGGCGATCCACTTCAGGCCCTCGGGTGTGACGAGGTCGGCGACCGTGCGGGGGTCGCCCGCCGCGACGAAGTCCCAGGGGCGGGTGTTCGCGGCGGACAGCAGGACGACGAGCGGGTTGCCGACGAGCTTGTCCAGCCGCTGGATGCTGCTCGGCTCGAAGGACTGGAGGATGACCGGCGAGTCCTTCCTGTCCTTGCCGTACTTGCGCAGCAGTTCGGCGACCCGCTCCTCCAGGCCGAGGCCGAGCGCCCGGAAGTAGGTGGGGTGCTTGGTCTCGGGGTAGATCCAGACCTGCTTGCCTCGCTTGCGGGTCTGCTCGTCCTGCCAGCGGAGCACCTCTTCGAAGGTGGGAATCTCCCAGCGGCCGTTGTAGAGGGTGTTGTGCGGGCGGTTGGCGGGGATGCGCTCGACCGCCCGCAGGGTCTTGAGCTCGGCCAGCGTGAAGTCCTCGGTGAACCAGCCGGTGGTGGGAACCCCGTCGAGCGTCTTGGTCGTCTTGCGGCCGGCGAACTCGGGGCGTGCCGAGACATCCGTGGTCCCGCCGATTTCCGGTTCGTGACGGCATACGAGGTGGCCGTCCCTGGTGGGCACCAGATCGCCGGCCTCGACGACGTCGGCGCCCAGGTCGAGGGCCAGCTGGTACGAGCCGAAGGTGTGCTCCGGCCGGTAGCCGCTGGCTCCGCGGTGGCCGATGACGGTCGGTCTGGGCAGGCTCCGGTAGCCGCCGCCGTGGCGTCCGTCCGCGTTCGCGGCACCGGGAAGGCCGAGGACAGCTCCGCCCGCCCCGAGCACCGCGGCTCCGAGCAGCGTCCGCCGCGCCGTACCCCGCTCCTGACCGTTCGACTCCTGCGCCCCCATGAGCGCTCCTCCCGCCGTAGGTGCCCTGCCTGTCGAAGCGGGTCGATCGTAGGTGCCCCCGTGTGACGGGAGGGAGGCCCGCGGCGGAACAGTGGGTGACGCCGGATGCCCTACGGGATGCGGAACCTGACGGTCCGTCGGCATCGGCCGGGCGGTCGGGGGTAGGCGTGGGACTACGGCGACCGGGCGGCGATTCATGGCGGGATCACCCGTTCGCCGGTACGGCGCGCGATGTCCGTCACATCGACTCGCCCCCGCGTCCGCCGCTCACAGGCACGCAACCGCAGGTAAACGTAGGTCAACAGTGCGTATCCAGTCGATGAACCGGATGTGCAATCATCCGGGAACCGCGAGTATCGTCCTCACCTGCACATACTCCATACCGATCCCTTGACACCGGAGGGCCTGTTGTCCCGCTTCGCGCTCATCAAGGCAGTGCTCGGACCGATCATGCGCCTGATGTTCCGCCCACAGGTGGAAGGCGTGGAGCACATCCCGGGCGAGGGCCCGGTGATCCTGGCCGGCAACCACCTCACGTTCATCGACTCGATGATCCTTCCGCTGGTCTGCGACCGGCAGGTGCTCTTCATCGGCAAGGACGAGTACGTCACGGGCAAGGGCCTCAAGGGCCGCCTGATGGCGTGGTTCTTCACCGGCGTCGGCATGATCCCGGTGGACCGGGACGGCGCCAACGGTGGCGTGGCCGCGCTGATGACCGGCCGCCGCGTCCTGGAGGACGGCAAGGTCTTCGGGATCTACCCCGAGGGCACCCGCTCCCCCGACGGCCGCCTGTACCGCGGCCGCACCGGCATCGCCCGGCTCACCATGATGACCGGCTCCCCGGTGGTCCCCTTCGCGATGATCGGCACGGACAAGCTCCAGCCGGGCGGCGCGGGCATCCCGCGGCCGGGCAAGGTCACCGTCCGCTTCGGTCCCGCCATGGAGTTCTCGCGCTACGAGGGCATGGACCGCGACCGGTACGTGCTGCGCGCCGTGACCGACTCCGTGATGACCGAGGTCATGCGCCTGTCCGGCCAGGAGTACGTCGACATGTACGCCACCAAGGCGAAGGCCGCCTAGCGCTTCCGCCGCACGCAGGGTGCCCGGCTCTTCGCCCGGCCGCCCTGCGACCGCGCAAAAGGGGTGGCCCCGGACGGCAATTGCCGGTCGGAGCCACCCCTTTCGCGCGGTCCCGGCGGGTTTCGCCCGGTCGGCGCCGGATCGGGCCGTGCAGGGCCGCACCGGGCGCCCCGCCCCGGCGGCCGGGACTTCGGATGGTCCGGCCCCGGGTGATCCGCCCCAGGGCGGGGGAAGCCCTGACGGTAGGACCCCGGTCAGTCCGACCCAGGGCGCGAGAAGCCCCGGGCGAGAGAAGCCCCGGGCGAGAGAAGCCCCGGTGGAAAGACCCCGGGCGACCGACCCACGGCGCGAGAAGCCCCGGGCGATCCGACTCAGGATGGGAGAAGCCCGGGCGGTCGCACCCTGGGTGGGTGAAGCCCGGGCGGTCCCACCCCGGGTGGGTGAAGCCCGGGTGGGAGAACCCCGGGCGGTTCGAACGGCGCGCCTACGCCTCGAGCTTCTGACCGCGCAGCAGGAACCATGCCGCCACGGCGGTGGCGAGCAGGACCGCCGCGCCCGCGCCGGAGGCGAGCGCCAGACCGTCCACGAAGGACTCCCTGGCCGCGGTGAGCAGCGTCTCGGCGGTGTGCTCGGGCAGACTCCCGGCGGCCTCCACCGCTCCGCCCAGCGAGTCGTGTGCCTCGGCCGGTGTGCCCGCGGGGCCGGTGAAGCCCGCGTAGACGCCGGTCACGACGGAGCCGAGCAGGGCGATGCCGAGAGCCGCGCCGAGTTCGTACGCCGTCTCGGAGACGGCGGAGGCGGCGCCCGCCTGGTCCTTGGGCACGGCGGAGAGGATCACGTCGGCGGTGACGGTGAACGAGAAGCCCGCGCCGACGCCGACGACCAGCAGTGCGGCGCCGAGCAGCGGATAGCCGGTGGAGCGGTCGAGCACGGTGAGCGTGCCGAGCGCGAGGCCGACCGCGGCGAGTCCGGCGGAGACGACGGTCCGCACGGAGAACCGCCGCGCGAAGCGTCCCGCGACCAGACCAGCCGCCACCGCACCCACCGCGGCGGGGACTTCGGCGAGCCCCGCCTCGAACGGTCCCCGGCCCTGCACGAGTTGCAGGTACTGGGAGAGGAAGAACACGAGTCCGGACATGCCGAGCACGGTGAACAGGTCGGCGAGCACGGCACCGGAGAATCCCCGGTTGCGGAACAGGCGCACGTCCAACAGCGGGATGGGAAGCGTCAGTTGGCGGCGCACGAACCAGAAGAGCGCGCCGGCGCCCAACAGGCCCGCGGCGAGTGCCTCGCCGCTCGGTCCGTGCGCGGCGAGCTCCTTCACCGCGTACACCACGCCGATCACGCCGACGAGCGAGAGCGAGACGCTGATCAGGTCCCAGGGGCCGGGGTTCGGGCTCTTCGACTCAGGGAGCAGCTTCCGGCCGACCAGGACGAGTACCACCATCACCGGAAGGTTGATGAGGAAGACCGAGCCCCACCAGAAGTGTTCGAGCAGGAAGCCCCCGACGACGGGACCGACCGCCGTGCCCGCGGACGCCGTCGCGCCCCAGATGCCGATGGCGAGGCTGCGCTCGCGCGGGTCGTGGAAGATGTTGCGGATCAGGGCGAGGGTGGCGGGCATCAGAGTCGCGCCCGCGACACCGAGCAGCGCCCGCGCCAGGATCATCAACTCGGGTGTCGTGGCATAGGCGTTGAGCACGGATATCAGGCCGAACGCCGTCGCGCCGACGAGCAGCAGCTTCTTGCGGCCGATGCGGTCGCCGAGGCTGCCCATGGAGACGAGCAGACCGGCGATGACGAAGGAGTAGACGTCACCGATCCACAGGAGCTGGGTGCCGGAGGGCTTCAGATCCTCACTGATGTACGGGGTCGCGAGGCCGAGGACGGTCGCGTCGACGGCCACCAGCAGCACGGCGAGGACGAGGACGCAGAGCGCGAGCCAGCGGCCCGGGCGCTTCGGCGTCTCCGTCACAACGGCCGGCCGCAGGGTGCTGGTCATGGTTCCTCTCTCCTGAGCGCGCCGCCGAGCAGCAGCTCGACGATCATGTGGTGGAAGTCCTTGGCGGCGACCCGGCCCTCGGTCACGGCCCAGGCCGCCGAGGCCATCAGCCCGTAGAGGGCCTCGGTGAGCCAGGCCGGGCTGAGGTCGATGCGGAACTCGCCGCTCTGCTGGCCGCGCCGGAACAGCGCGGCCATCCGGGCGTCGAGCCGGGCCCAGCCCTCGTGCTGCCCGTCGCCCTCGAAGAGCTGGTTCTCCGTATAGAGGAAGGCGAGCAGTCCGGCCACCTTCTCCAGCTCCCGTACCAGGCGGCGCACGGCTTCCTGGGCGGTGCCGTCGTCGAGGCGGGCCGCGTCGAGAGCGGCCTCGCACTCCTCGATACCGAGCGCCTCCAGCGCGCGGACGAGCGCGTCACGGCCGGCGAACTGGCGGTGCAGCGTGGCCCGGCTGATCCCGGCGGCCTTGGCGACCTCGTCCATGGTCGCGGTGGATTTCCGGGTGAGCAGGGCGGCTGCGCTGCGCAGCACGTGGTCACGGTCGACAGCCATGAGACAACCGTACCCCACATGAGACATAGATGTCTCATGTGGAGCGTGCGCGTCTCACGCTCTCCCGGTTCCGGAGGTGCTCGAAGTGCTTCTTCCGTAGCTCCTGGCGCTCAGTGCCAGGGCAGCTGCCCGCGTCGCTCCCAGTACGCCCGCGGTTCCTCCGCGAGGGCGGCGAGCCGGGACAGCTGATCGTCGTCGAGGTCGACGACCGCGGAGTGCAGGTTCGAGGCGAGCTGGTTGACGGTGGCCGCCCCCGACAGCACGACACCCGCCCAGGGCTGCCGCAGGATCAGCGCGAGGGCGACCGCGTCACAGCCCAGGGAGGTCTCCGCCGCGACGGCGCGCAGCGCGTCCGGCGCATGGGACCCGGCGAGCCGGCCATTGGCCACGCCCTCCTTGACGATCACCGTGAGTCCGGCGTCATGAGCCTCGGCGAGCGCCGGAGCGGCCGAGGTCTCCAGGACGTTGTACGTCGACTGGACGGTACGGAAGAGCGGCTCGCCTTCGACCGTCACGGCGAGCGCGGCACGGATCGCCTCCGCCTGCTCGGGCCCGCTGGTGGAGAAGCCGATCGACAGGCCTCCGGCGGCCGCTTCGGCGAGTGCCGCGTGCAGCTCCTTGTCGGTGAGGGCCGGGCTGTCCGGGGTCACCGAGTGGATCTGGTAGAGGTCGAGCCGGTCGCCGAGCAGCTCCGCGGTCTCGGCGCGCTGCCGCTCGTACATGGCGAGGCCGTGGTCCTTCACCTCGTGCGCCTCGGCGTCGGTGCGCCAGTCCGCCGTGTACCTGTAGCCCCACTTGCTGCCGATGACGATGTCGTCGATGTCGGGGCGCCGGCCCAGCCAGTCGGCGAGGAACTCCTCGGAGCGGCCGTAGGAGCGGGCCACGTCGAAGTAGCGCACACCCTGGGCGTAGGCGGCTTCGAGGAGTTCGTGGGTGCGCTCGCGCAGGGCGTCGACACTGCGCTCGGCCGGCAGGTCCTCCTCGCGGCCGAGGTTGATGTAGCCGGGGCGGCCTACGGCGGCGAGCCCCAGGCCGAGGTGGGCGGTGGGAGTCGTGGCTGAGGCGAGACGTGCGAAGGGCATCGCGGCTCCGTTCGGTCGGCTCCTTTACGGCTCCCGGCCAACGTAACCCGCGACACCCTCCCCGTACGGCACCCGCCCCCGCACGCGGACCGTGTCCGCCCTCCGGGCGGGCTACTTCTTCAGCTTCGCCACGGCCCAGGTCTGCTGGGCGGCGACGTCCGTCTTGATCTCGGCGAGCTGGACGGCGACCGCGCTCGGCGCCGTACCGCCGCGGCCGTCGCGGGAGGCGAGGGCGCCCTGGACGTTGAGGACGGACCGCACCTCGGGCGTCAGATGCGCCGAGATCTTCGCGAACTGCTCGTCGGTCAGCTCGTCCAGCTCCTTGCCGTCCGCCTCGGCGACCTTCACGCACTCACCGGCGACCTCGTGCGCCACACGGAACGGCACGCCCTGCTTGACCAGCCACTCGGCGATGTCGGTGGCGAGCGAGAAGCCGGCCGGGGCCAGCTCCTCCATGCGCTCCCGGTGCACGGTCAGCGTGGCCATCATGCCGGTGAAGGCGGGGAGGAGGACCTCCAGCTGGTCGCAGGAGTCGAAGACCGGCTCCTTGTCCTCCTGGAGATCGCGGTTGTACGCGAGGGGCAGCGCCTTGAGCGTGGCCATCAGTCCGGTCAGGTTGCCGATCAGACGCCCCGACTTGCCGCGCGCCAGCTCGGCGATGTCCGGGTTCTTCTTCTGCGGCATGATCGACGAGCCGGTGGAGAACGCGTCGTGGAGGGTGACGAAGGAGAACTCCTTCGTGTTCCAGATGATGACCTCCTCGGCGATCCGGGAGAGGTTCACGCCGATCATCGCGGTGATGAAGGCGAACTCCGCCACGAAGTCGCGGGAGGCCGTGCCGTCGATGGAGTTGGCGACACTGCCGTGCTCGAAGCCGAGGTCCTTGGCCACCGCCTCCGGGTCCAGACCGAGCGAGGAACCGGCCAGGGCGCCGGAGCCGTACGGCGAGACGGCGGTCCGCTCGTCCCACTGGCGCAGCCGCTCCGCGTCCCGGGAAAAGGACTGGACATGAGCCAGGACGTGGTGCGCGAACAGCACCGGCTGGGCGTGCTGGAGGTGCGTACGGCCGGGCATCGCCACGCCCGGGTGCGCCTCCGCCAGGCCGATCAGCGCCTCCTGGAGATCGGCGATCAGACCGCCGATGATCCGGGCGTGGTCGCGCAGGTACATGCGGAAGAGCGTGGCCACCTGGTCGTTGCGGGAGCGGCCGGCGCGCAGCTTGCCGCCGAGGTCGGGGCCGAGGCGCTCGAGGAGGCCGCGCTCGAGAGCCGTGTGCACGTCCTCGTCGGCGATCGTGCCGACGAAGGAGCCGTCGGCGACGTCGGCCTCCAGCCCGTCGAGGCCCTCGGTCATCCGGGTGAGCTCGTCCTCGGTGAGCAGGCCCGCCCCGTGCAGCACACGCGCGTGGGCACGCGAACCGGCGATGTCGTACGGCGCGAGGCGCCAGTCGAAGTGGACCGACGCGGACAGCTTCGCCAGGGCCTCGGCGGGACCGTCGGCGAAACGTGCGCCCCAGAGCCGTACGTCACCGCTGTTGCTGCTCACTTGCGTTACTCCTCGAAAGGTGTGGATGTGCCGCCGCCTCCCCACGCGCGAGTGAGGAGGCGGCTGTCAGGCTAGTGCGGTCGGGAGGCTTCGAGGCGGCGGACACGACACGGCCCGCGCCAAGTCCCTTACGGGTTACGCCAGATCCCGCTTCGCGGCGATCTTCGACGACAGGCTGTAGATGTCGATGAAGCCCTTGGCCGCGGCCTGGTCGAAGGTGTCGCCCGTGTCGTACGTCGCGAGGTCGAAGTCGTAGAGCGAGGTCTCGGAGCGCCGGCCCGTGACGACCGCGCGACCGCCGTGCAGGGTCATCCGGATGTCGCCGTTGACGTGCTGGTTGGCCTCGTCGATGAAACCGTCCAGGGCGCGCTTGAGCGGGGAGAACCACTGGCCGTCGTAGACCAGTTCGCCCCAGCGCTGCTCGACCTGCCGCTTGTAGCGGGCGAGTTCACGCTCGACGGTGACGTTCTCCAGCTCCTGGTGTGCGGTGATCAGCGCGATCGCGCCCGGAGCCTCGTACACCTCACGGGACTTGATGCCCACGAGCCGGTCCTCGACCATGTCGATCCGGCCGATGCCCTGGGCTCCGGCGCGCTCGTTGAGCTGCTGGATGGCCTGGAGCACGCTGACGGGCTTGCCGTCGACGGCGACCGGGACGCCGTGCTTGAAGGTGATGACGACCTCGTCGGCCTCGCGGTGCTCCGCCGGGTTCGAGGTGTATTCGTAGATGTCCTCGATCGGGGCGTTCCAGATGTCCTCCAGGAAGCCCGTCTCGACCGCGCGCCCGAAGACGTTCTGGTCGATGGAGTACGGGGACTTCTTGGTGGTCGCGATCGGGAGCTGCTTCTCCTCGCAGAAGGCGATCGCCTTGTCGCGGGTCATCGCGTAGTCACGGACCGGGGCGATGCACTTGAGGTCGGGGGCGAGGGCGACGATGCCGGCCTCGAACCGCACCTGGTCGTTGCCCTTGCCCGTGCAGCCGTGGGCGACCGTGGTGGCGCCGTGCTTCTGGGCGGCGGCGACGAGGTGCTTGACGATCGTCGGCCGGGAGAGGGCCGAGACCAGCGGATAGCGGTCCATGTAGAGGGCGTTGGCCTTGATCGCCGGGAGGCAGTACTCGTCGGCGAACTCGTCCTTGGCGTCCGCGACCTCGGCCTCGACGGCGCCGCACGCGAGGGCGCGCTTACGGATGACGTCCAGGTCCTCGCCGCCCTGGCCGACATCGACCGCTACGGCGATGACCTCGGCGCCCGTCTCCTCGGCGATCCAGCCGATGGCGACGGAGGTGTCCAGACCGCCTGAATAGGCGAGTACGACGCGCTCGGTCACGGGATTCTCCTCACAGTGCATTCGCTGACATGCATGAGTATGCAGCACTCTGCATGGTTCGTCAATCGAGCCCGCCCGGCGGCGCGAACGTCCGGACGCTCGATCGACGGAATCCCCCGGGTGCCCTGGCGACGGAATCTTCCGGGCGCTTGAACACGTGAAACCGCTTTCGCGTATCTCCCGCTGAACGCAGGCGCCGCGTTCGCGTACGCAGGCACACGGACAACGGACCGCCCGGACGATCACCGGGCGGTCGTCCGCCCCCGACCCGAGTGAGGATTCCGCATGTCCAGGGCTCTTCCGAAGTACAACAAGCGGCGCGTCGTGATGATCGGCGGAGCCTCCGCCGTGGTGCTGTCCGCCGCCGTGATCGCCGGCAGCGCCCTGGCGGGCGAGACGCACGGGAACGGCGCGCAGAACGCCACGACGAAGGCCGCCCCCGCGGGCACGGTGAACTGCCCGGCCGTCGCGCCGAGCCTGCCCGCGATCCCCGCCTCCGCGAAGGCCGAGGTCGACCGCAACCTCACCCTGCTGAACACCCAGATCGCCGAGGCGAACAAGCGACTGGTCGACACGGTCGGACAGGGCGGCCCGAACTTCGTCCAGAACGCGATCCTCGGCCCGCTCAAGGACAAGCGCGTCGCCACCATCAACCGCATCGCGACGGCCATCGGGCGCACCGCCGCCAAGCCGACCGGGCTGGACTCGCTCGCGCCCTGCACGCTCAACGGCGTAGCGGGCGCGGGCGGCGCGGCCACCGGTGCCGCCGCACCGAGCGCCACCGCCACCGCGCAGGCCGGCGGGGCCGCCGGCGACACGGGCGCCGCCACCGCGGCCGGCACCATCACCTGCCCGGACGTCGCGTCGCAGCTGCCCGCCGTCCCGGCCTCGGCGAAGGCCGAGGTCGACCGTAATCTGGCGCTGCTGAACACCCAGATCGCCGAGGCCAACACCCGGCTGGCCAACACCGTCGGACAGGGCGGGCCCAACTTCGTCCAGAACGCGATCCTCGGCCCCCTGAAGGACAAGCGGACCTCCACGATCGACCGCATCGCGATCTCCATCGGCCGCACCGCCGCCAAGCCGACCGGACTGGACACCCTCGCCGCCTGCACGCTCACCAAGTGACGTGACAGGCGCCCGGCCGCTTCGCCGATGGCGGCCGGGGCGCCTGTCACGGGTTCCGGCGGTGCCCCTGAACAACGCCGCCGGAACCCGCAATTCCTTAGACAGGCGAAAGGCTTTCCCGGATAATCGTTAGACATGGGAAAGACTTATGAGCGCATCGACGGCCGCCTCCGTACGTTCATCGAGGCGCAGCCCCTCTTCTTCACCGCGACCGCCCCGCTGTCCGGGGACGGCACGGTCAACCTGTCCCCCAAAGGGCTCAGCGGATCGTTCGCCGTACTCGACGAGCGGACCGTGGCCTATCTGGACTTCGCCGGCAGCACCGCCGAGACGATCGCGCATCTGCGCGAGAACGGCCGGATCACCCTGATGTGGTGCGCCTTCCAGGGCCCGCCCAACATCGTCCGGGTGCACGGGCGCGGCGAGCCGGTCTTCCGCGACGACCCGCGCTTCAAGGAACTCCTCACCCACTTCCCCGCCATCGACCCGGCCCCGCACGGACTGCGCGCGATCGTCGTCGTGAGCGCCGAACTCGTCCGCGACTCCTGCGGCTACGCGGTGCCCTTCATGTCCTACGACGAGGACCGCGATCTGCACGGCAAGCGCTTCGCGCGCGAGGACGACGCCTCACTGAGCGAGTACTTCACCAAGAAGGAGCACATCGCGACGAGCCTGGACGGACTGCCCGGGCTGCCGCTGCCGTTGCCCCCCAGTACGGTCTGAGCCATGCGCCTCGGAGCCGCCGCCCTCGTGTCCGCGTCCCTGCTCGCCCTGGCCCCGGGCGGGCCGCCGCCCCTTGCCGAGCTTCCCGCGCGGCTGGCCGACACGGGCGGCGGTACCCAGCTGATCACCGCTGAGGCACCGCGCGGGGAGGCGACGTCGGGGACGCTCACCTGGTGGGACCTTCGGAACGGGCGCTGGGTGCGGGCCGGTTCCGCCCCCGCGCGGTTCGGGGCGCGCGGGCTGGTCGAGGGCCGGGCGCGGCGCCAGGGCACGAACACCACACCCACGGGGCTGTACGAGCTGCCGTACGCGTTCGGGACCCGGGCGGCACCGGGCGGGACCTCGATGCCGTACCGCCGGGTGGGCCAGGACTCGTGGTGGTGCCAGGACAACGCGTCACGGTCGTACAACCGGTGGACCGAGCCCCGCCCCGGGGACTGCCGGGCCGAGGAGTCCGAGCATTTGATCGCCTACGAGAAGCAGTACGCGTACGCCTTCGTCATCGGGTTCAACTACGACCGGCCGGTGCGCGGGCGTGGCGCGGGGATCTTCCTGCACGTCAACGGGAGCGGGCCCACGGCCGGTTGCGTGTCCGTGTCGGCGGGCGCGATGCGGCGGATCCTCGCGTGGGCCGATCCGGCGCGCAGGCCGCACATCGCCATCGGCACGGCGGACGGGGCGACGGCGGTCACCCGGTACTGACGGACCGGATGCCATTGAAGGGCCGGTGAACTGGGAGATCCTCGGACCGGCGGACCCTCGGGCCCCTCGGACCGGCGGACCCTCGGCTCCTTCAGGCCGGCCTGCAGAGGACGACGGGCAGCGGGCTCACGGGCAGCGGACGGCGGACTTACGGGCAGCGGACTTACGGGCAGCGGGCTTACGGGCCGCTGTTCAGGCCGCGGGAAGCCGGACCGTGAACGTGGTCGCTCCCGGGCGGCTCTCCAGAGCGACCGTGCCGTCGTGCGCCTCGACCACGGCCGCCACGATCGACAGGCCGAGCCCCGCTCCGCTGCCGGCGCCGTCCGCGCGGCGGCGGTCCGCCCGGGTGAAGCGTTCGAAGACGCCGGGCCGGACGTCCTCGGGCACCCCGGGTCCGTCGTCGTGGACCTTCAGCACGGCCTCGGCGCCGACCTCCTCCAAGGACACCGTCACCCGGGTGCCCACAGGCGTGTGCACCCGCGCGTTGGCCAACAGGTTGGCCAACACCTGTTGGAGCCGGTGGGCGTCGCCCGTCACCGTCACCGGCTCCTCCGCCAGCTCCAGGACCCAGCGGTGGCCGGGGCCCGCCGCACGGGCATCGGTGACCGAGTCGAGGACGAGGTGGGTGAGGTCGACGGGAAGCCGTTCCAGGGGGCGGCCGGCGTCCAGGCGGGCGAGCAGCAGCAGCTCGTCGACCATCTCGCCCATGCGCGCCGACTCGGCGGCGATCCGTTCGAGGGCGCGGGTCACTTTCGGGGGGACGGGACCGGGGTGCAGCAGCGCGAGCTCGGCGTGACCGCGGACCGAGGCGACCGGGGTGCGCAACTCGTGACTGGCGTCGGCGGCGAAGGTGCGCAGCCGTTCCTCACTCGCGTGCCGCTTGGTGAGCGCGTCCTCCACATGGCCGAGCATGCGGTTGAAGGCACTGGCGACGCGGCCCACCTCACTGCGCGGGTCGGACTCCGGTGCCCGTGGAGGCAGTGCCACCTCGCCGCTCGCGAGCGGGAGTTCGCTGACCCGGGTGGCGGTCGCGGCGACCCGGTTCAGCGGGCGGAGCGACCAGCGCACCCACAGGGCCCCGGCGACTCCGGCGACGACGAGGGCCACGCCGAAGACCAGGGAGGCGACGAGCTCCAGGCGGTGGACGGCCGCGTCGACCGGCTCCGTCGGCAGTCCGGTGATCAGCACGTCACCGTCCTTGCCCGGCGTCGCCAGCACGCGGTAGTCGCCCAGAGCCGACAGGCAGACGGTGTGGGCGCGGCCGTTCGCCGGGACCGCGGCCAGGACCGCCTCGTCACGAGCGGTCAGACGCACGTTCCGGACGGCCGTGCTGGTGCCGGGCGGCACGACCGCCGCGTTCGTGACGTCCTCGCCGACCAGACGCGCTCCGAAAGTGCCGGTGCTCTGCCGACGGGTGTCGCCGTGTTCGTCGCCGTCGTGGTCGGACGGCTTCGCCGAGCCGTGCTCCAGGCTCGCCGGAAACCGGGCTCCGGCATCCTGCAGCTGCTGGTCGAGGCGGCCGGTCAGGAAGCCGTTCAGTTCGTACACGGCGGCCACGCCGACGGCCGCGCAGCTGACGGCGAGCAGCACCACGAGCCCGGCGGTGAGGCGGGCGCGTATCGTGCGCGGGCGCGGCAGCGCGCGCAGGGCCGCCGTCAGCCGGAGCCACCAGCGCCTGCCCGTAGCCCTGGCCCCGGCCCCGGCCCGCATGTTCGCGCTCACCGGCGCGCCGCGGGCTTGATGACGTACCCGGCACCCCGGACCGTGTGGATCATCGGCTCACGGCCCGCGTCGACCTTCTTGCGCAGGTAGGAGATGTAGAGCTCGACGACATGAGCCTGGCCCCCGAAGTCGTAGGACCAGACGCGGTCGAGGATCTGCGCCTTGCTGAGCACACGGCGGGGGTTGCGCATCAGGAAGCGCAGCAGCTCGAACTCGGTCGGCGACAACTCGATCAGGTCGCCGCTCCGGGTCACCTCGCGGGCCTCCTCGTCCATCTCCAGGTCCCCGACGACGAGCCGCGGGCCCTCGTCGGTCCGGCGGGCCATGCCGGCGCGGCGCAGCAGTCCGCGCAGCCGGGCGACGACCTCCTCCAAGCTGAACGGCTTGGTGACATAGTCGTCGCCACCTGCGGTGATGCCGGCGATGCGGTCCTCCACGGCGTCCCGGGCGGTGAGGAAGAGGACGCAGACGCCCGGCAGCACGGTGTGCAGGTCCCGCAGCACGGCGAAGCCGTCGGTGTCCGGGAGCATCACGTCGAGGACGACGGCGTCGGGCAGCAGTTCGCGCGCCTCGGCGGCCGCCGAGGCGCCGTCGCCCGCGGTACGGACCTCCCAGCCCTCGTAGCGCAGGGCACCGGAGAGGACCTCGGCCAGGTCCGGATCGTCGTCGACGACGAGGACGCGCACGGGGGTGCCGTCGGGCCGGGTGAGCGAGGGCGGCCTGGCCGTCCCCCGGGACCGGACAGCGCCGGAGTCCGGGGCGACGTCGGCACCGGTTTCCGTACCGGGGGTCAGGGGGCGGGGGGTGCCGGGGGCTGGGGAGGGAGTGTTCATGTCGCCTTCCAGCATCGCTCCTCGCGACGGTCGCTCTCTGCCTCGCGGCCTCTGAGTTTCCTCTGAGTCGCCTCTCCCCCCGAGAGCCCTGCTTCCTCTGCCTGCCCCTTTCTCGTCTCCTCCCCCGTCGCTCTCAGTTTGCTGTGAGTCCACGCCGGACGGGCCGATTCAGAGCCTCCTCAGAGGTTCCGGACGCACAGTTTCCTCCCGGAGTGCCGGACGAAGGACGGAAACATGACCACGGTGTACGAGCGGGCAGCGGACCCGCGCACGACACGAGGGCGCGGGCGACCGCGGCCCTCACCCGCCGGACCGCTGCTGGCCCTGCTGTGGGCGGGAGCGGCCGCGGTCCTCGCCCTGTGGTGGACCGACACACGGTCGGTGGTGGGCCTCGCCGGCTGGCTGACGGACGCCGGGCGGATCGCCGGGCTGCTGTGCGGCTACAGCTGCGCCGTCCTGGTGGCGCTGATGGCCCGGGTCCCGCTCCTGGAGCGGCGCATCGGCTCCGACCGGGTGGCCCGCTGGCACGCGATGGCCGGCCGCTACACGATCTGCCTGCTCGTCGGGCACGTCACCCTGATCCTCTTCGGCTACGCCGCCCAGGACGGGACAGGCATCGTGCACGAGACGCTGAGCGTGGTGTTCGACTACCCGGACATGCTCATGGCGACGACCGGCACCATCATCCTGTTCGCCGTCGGGATCACCTCGGCGCGCCTGGCCCGCCGCCGGATCAGCCACGAGTTCTGGTACTACGTGCATCTGCTGACGTACGTGGCGGTCTTCCTGGCCTTCTTCCACCAGCTCGCGCTCGGCTCCGACCTCGTCGGCAACCGGGCGGCGCAGGCCTCCTGGTACGCGCTCTACCTCGGTACGGCCGCGCTCGTCGTATGGTTCCGGCTGCTCGCCCCGGTACGGCTCAACCTGCGCCACCGGCTGCGCGTCGAGTCCGTGTACCGGGAGTCCCCCGGGGTCTTCTCCGTCGTGATCCGCGGGGAGGGCCTGGACGAACTGAACGCGCGGGCGGGCCAGTTCTTCCGCTGGCGGTTCCTCGCGGACGGGATGCGGTGGACCTCGACGCCGTACTCGCTGTCGGCACCGCCCCGGCCGGACCGGATGCGGATCACCGTGAAGGCGCTCGGCGACCACAGCGCGGCCGTCGGGCTGCTGCGTCCCGGCACCCGGGTGTGGGCGGAGGGCCCCTACGGCTCGCTGACCGCCGACCGCAGCACCTCGTCGAAGTCCCTGCTGATCGCGGGCGGCGTCGGCATCACCCCGCTGCGCGCCCTGTTCGAGACGCTGCCCGGCCGGGTCACGCTCCTCTACCGGGCGCGCACGGCCGAGGACCTGGCCCTGGGCGGCGAGCTGGAGGACATCGCGCGGTGGCGCGGGGCCCGCGTCCTGTACGCGGTCAACGCCGCCGACGGCACCCGCCCGCGGCTCACCGCCGAGTCGCTGCGCGAGGCCGTGCCCGACCTCGCCGAGCACGACGTGTACCTCTGCGGACCACCCGCGATGGCGCGGGATCTCTACGGGGCGCTGCACACCGCGGGCGTCCCCGACCGCCGTATCCACCACGAGTCGTTCGAGCTGTGAGGCCGCCGTGCACGCCCTGAAGAAGAACCGTCCGCTGCGCCGGATCACGCTGGCCGCCGCCACCACCGTCACCGGCGTCGTCCTGCTGCTCTCGCTCAAGCCGCACACACCACCGACACCGGCCTCGGCCTCCTCGTCGGCGGGTCATTCCTCCTCCCCCTCCTCAGGAGACTCCTCGGGCAGCTCCTCGGGCAGCTCCGGGGGCTCGAAGAGCACGGGGACCAGGACCGTCACCGGCGATACGGTGCAGACCCGTTGGGGTCCGGTCCAGGTGCGGATCACGCTGAAGGACGGCAGGATCACGGATGCCACCGCGGTGGCCTATCCTTCGGACAATCCCAAGGACCAGGAGATCAACAGTTACGCGATTCCCCAGCTCAGGCGGGAGACGCTGGCCGCGCAGAGCGCCCAGATCGACTCGGTGTCCGGAGCCACGTACACCAGCGACGGATACATGCAGTCGCTCCAGTCCGCACTCGACTCCGCGGGCCTCTGAACGCACGGGCGTCGTGGACCGTATCTCTGGGCCAGGGGGCCACTCCCCTCACCCCCGTCTCTCCAGGACGAACACGGAGGAACCGTGTCCACGATCGCCGGTGGTCGCGCCGCGCGGCGCCAGACCATGCGCCGAATCCGCCCTCGCCGCTCGCCCGCCGTCCCGCTGCTGATCGCCGTCTGGGCCGGCGCCGCCGCGGTCCTGTGGCTGTGGTGGAACAACACCCCGTCCATCGCGGACAACAACAGCAGGATCCTCAACGCCGGCCGGATCACCGGGCTGCTCGCCGGGTATCTGATGGCGCTCGTGGTGCTGCAGATGGCCCGCGTCCCCGCCCTGGAACGCCGGGTGGGATCCGACCGGGTGGCGCGCTGGCACGCCATGACCGGCCGCTACACCATCTGCCTGGTCCTCGCCCACCTCTTCCTGACGATGTGGGGCTACGCCCTGCAGTCCGGCAAGGGGCTCGGCCAGATCGTGCAGCAGACCATCGACTCGGTCAACCAGCTTCCCGACATGGGCAAGGCCGCGATCGGCACGGGTCTGCTCGTGCTCATCGGGTTCGTCTCCGTCGGCTGGCTCCGCCGGCTGATCCCGTACGACACCTGGTACCACGTCCACCTGCTGACGTACGCCGCGGTGTTCCTGACGTTCTGGCACCAGCTGTCCACCGGCAACGACTTCGCGGTGGAACCCGTAGCCAAGACCGTCTGGTACGGGCTCTACGGATCGGTGACCGCGCTGGTCATCTGGTACCGAATCCTTTCTCCGATCCGGCTGAACCTGAAGCACCGGATGCGGGTCCAGGCGGTCATCGAGGAGACGCCGGGCATCGTGTCGGTACTGATCAGCGGGCGCAAGCTGCACAGGATGGGCGCGGAGGCCGGGCAGTTCTTCCGCTGGCGTTTCCTCGCACCCGGGATGCGCTTCAGCTCCCACCCGTACTCGCTCTCGGCGGCGCCCCGCCCCAACATGCTGCGCATCACCGTGAAGGCGATCGGCGACCACAGTGCCGCCCTGCGTGACCTGGAGCCGGGCACCCGGGTCTGGGCCGAGGGCCCGTACGGCGCGCTGACCGCCGGCAAGCGCAGTCGCGGCAAGGTGCTCCTGGTGGCGGGCGGTGTCGGCATCACCCCGATGCGGGCGCTGTTCGAGACCCTCCCCGGCGCCTCCGGTGACCTGACGCTGCTCTACCGCGCCAACACCACCCAGGACCTGGCCCTGTGGGACGAGCTCGCCGCCATCTCCAAGGAGCGCGGGGCGCGTCTGATGTACGCGGTGAACAGCCCCGAGGGCGAGCGGCCGGACATCTCCGCGGACTCCCTGCGCCGCAAGCTGCCCGACATAGACCACCACGACGTCTTCATGTGCGGACCGCCCGGGTTCGCCCAGGAGGTGTACGCGGCACTGCGCGGCGCGGGGGTCCCCGCCCGCCGCATCCATCACGAGTCGTTCGAGATGTGAGCGACGGGAGTCAGGAACGATGAAGAAGAATCACCCCATTCGGCGGTTCGTGCTGGCGAGCGCCGCCACCGTGTCCGGAATCGTGCTGCTGCTGGCGCTCAAACCGGCGTCCGACCCGGCCGCCGCGTCGGCGCAGGCCGGTGCGGCGCCCCAGCAGACGGCGGCCGCGCAGGGGGCGCCGCAGGGCGGCACCGCCCAGCAGTCGGGTACCGGCACCGTCCTCGGTGACGTGGTGCAGACCGAGTACGGGCCGGTCCAGGTGCAGCTGACCATGAGCGGCGGCAAGATAACCAAGGCGGACGCGGTCCAGGCTCCCAAGGGCGGAACCAGCGACCAGAAGACCGCCCTCTCGGTGCCCAAGCTCAACCAGGAAGCCGTCACGGCACAGAGCGCCGACATCGACGCCGTCTCGGGGGCGACCTACACCAGCGGCGGCTACAAGAAGTCCCTGCAGTCGGCCCTGGACAAGGCGAAGGCCACCGGCGGCACATCGGGGTCCTCCGGGTCCTCGGGCAAGGCCGGGACGTCCTCGGCGGCACCGGCCGCGCAGGCGCGCGTCGTCACCGGGACCGTGTCCGACACCCAGTACGGCCCCGTCCAGGTCCGGCTCACCGTCGAGGGCAAGAAGATCACCAAGGCCGAGGCGGTCCAGGCCCCCAAGGGCGGTGTCAGCGACCAGAAGACCGCGCTCGCGGTGCCCAAGCTCAACCAGGAGGCGGTCGCCGCGGGCAGTGCCCAGATCGACACCGTCTCCGGCGCGACCTACACGAGCGAGGGCTACAAGAAGTCTCTGCAGTCGGCTCTGGACAAGGCCGGTGTCTGAGCCCGCGGAGGACACACCGCAGGCGCTGCGTCATGCCGAGGAAGTGATGGGCACCGTCTTCTCCTTCGACGTGCGCGGCGGGGAACCCGAAGCCGTGCGGACGGCGTTGGAGGAGGCGATCGCCCAACTCCACCGTGTGGACGAGGTGTTCAGCACCTACCGCGAGGACAGCCAGATCTCGCGGCTGGTGCGCGGGGAGCTCACGGTCGAGGAGTGCGACCCCGAGGTCGCCGAGGTGCTCGAACTGGGCGCCGAGGCGGAACGGGTCAGCGACGGCTGGTTCAGCACACGGTACGAGGGACAGCTCGACCCGACGGGCATCGTCAAGGGC
The DNA here is from genome assembly GCF_025399795.1 of Streptomyces rhizosphaerihabitans. Lineage (GTDB taxonomy): Bacteria > Actinomycetota > Actinomycetes > Streptomycetales > Streptomycetaceae > Streptomyces > Streptomyces rhizosphaerihabitans. The sequence goes on from NZ_JAODTZ010000004.1 coordinate 178,979, forward strand.
TGGGCGGCCGAACGTGCGGCCCTGCACCTCGCCGCGGCCGGGGCGAGCGGGGTGAATGTCAACGGAGGCGGCGACGTCCAGCTGTACGGCGTCCCCGGGCCGCACCGGCCCTGGCGCGTGGGCGTGTCCGACCCGCTCCGTCCGGGCTCCCTCGCCGCGGTGGTCTCCGCGGCCGGCGTCGACGAGCTGGCCGTCGCGACCTCCGGCACCGCCGAACGCGGCGCCCACATCGTCGACCCGCGCACCGGCAGGTCCGCGGTCACCGACCTCCTGGCCGTGACCGTGGTGGGCCCCCGTCTGACCTGGGTGGACGCCTGGGCGACCGCGGCCTTCGCGATGGGCTCGCGAGCCGGCCTCGACTGGCTGGAATCGCTCCCGGACGTGGAGGCGCTGCTCATCACGGCGGGCGACGAGGTCAGATGCACGGGAGGGCTCGCTCAGCGCCTGGGGTGACCGGCGCTCCCTCAGCAGCACGGACGACCGCACAGCCGCAGTCCCACAGCCGACCGCCTCGCCGCGCCCGGACCCGGACCCGGACCCGCACCCGCACCCGCACCCGCACCCGCTTCAGGACATACGACGGTGGAGGCACACCCCGCTCCGGGGCGCGCCTCCACCGTCGTGCCTGTCGTCGTGCCTGTCGTCGTGCCTGTCAGTGATCGTTCTGGGCCAGCCGCAGCAGATGATCGGCCAGCGCCTGCCCACCCGTCGGACCCCGGCTGATCAGCAGGAGGGTGTCGTCCCCCGCGATCGTTCCGAGAATGTCGTGCAGCTCGGCCTGGTCGATCGCCGAGGCGAGGAACTGCGCGGCCCCGGGCGGGGTGCGCAGGACCACGAGGTTCGCCGAGGCCTCCGCGGAGATCAACAGCTCCGAGGAGAGCCTGCGCATCCGCTCCTCCTTCGCCGACTCCCCCAGCGGTGCGCGCGGGGTGCGGAAACCGCCCTCGCTCGGCACCGCGTAGATGAGGTCGCCGTCGTTGTTGCGGATCTTCACCGCGTTCAGCTCGTCGAGGTCCCGGGAGAGCGTCGCCTGGGTGACGTTCAGTCCGTCGTCGGCGAGAAGCTTCGCCAACTGGCTCTGTGAGCGGACCGGTTGCCGGTTGAGGATGTCCACGATCCGGCGGTGGCGTGCGGTGCGGGTCTGCGGCACGGCAGGCCCTGCGTGCTCGTGGTCCTGCGCCTGACTCATCGTCGTCGTCCCATTTCCCGGGATCATCCGTCCCCGTTGGCTGCGTCGAGGATGCCGGGAAGGGCCCGGAGGAACGCGTCCACTTCGTCATCGCCCAGGTTCAGCGGCGGCATCAGCCGTACGACATCGGGGGCGGGCGCGTTCACCAGGAAACCGGCGTCCTGAGCCGCCTGCTGCACCTGGGGCGCGAGCGGCTCGGTGAGCACGATACCCAGGAGCAGCCCCGCACCCCGGACATGGTCGATCAACGGATGGCCGGAACCGTTGCCGGCGCCCTCGATTCCGTCCCGCAGTTTCTCGCCGGCGCGCTTCACGTTGTCCAGGAGTCCTTCGGACTCGATCGTGTCGAGCACGGCGAGTCCGGCGGCGCAGACGACCGGGTTGCCGCCGAAGGTCGTGCCGTGGTGGCCGGGCTTCAGCAGCCCGGCGGCGCGGCCGAAGGCGACGGTGGCACCGAGCGGCAGTCCGCCGCCGAGGCCCTTGGCGAGCGTCACGATGTCGGGCAGGACGCCTTCGTGTGCCTGGTACTCGAACCAGTGGCCGGTGCGGCCGATTCCGGTCTGCACCTCGTCCAGGACGAGCAGGGCGCCGTTGGCCGCGGTGATCGCGCGGGCGGCCTTGAGATAGCCGGGGGGCGGTACGACCACGCCGTTCTCGCCCTGGACCGGCTCGATGATCACCAGCGCGGTGTCCTGGGTGACGGCCTCGGCGAGGGCCTGCGCGTCGCCGTAGGGCACATGCGTGACGTCGCCGGGCAGCGGCAGGAAGGGCTCCTGCTTGGCGGGCTGGCCGGTCAGCGCGAGGGCGCCCATGGTCCGGCCGTGGAAGCCGCCGGTGGTGGCGACCATATGGGTCCGGCCGGTCAGCCGGCCGATCTTGAAGGCGCCTTCGTTGGCCTCGGCGCCCGAGTTGCAGAAGTACACCCGGCCCTCTCGTCCGAAGAGCTGGAGCAGCCGTTCGGCGAGCGCGACGGGCGGTTCGGCGACGAAGAGGTTGGAGACATGGCCGAGGGAGGCGATCTGCCGGCTCACGGCCTCGACGATCGCGGGGTGGCCGTGTCCGAGCGCGTTGACCGCGATGCCGCCGACGAAGTCGAGGTACTGGTTGCCGTCGGCGTCCCACAGCCTGGTTCCGGCGCCGCGGACGAGCGGCAGTCGCGGGGTGCCGTAGTTGTCCATGAGCGCGCCCTGCCAGCGCTGGGTGAGCTCTGCGTTGGTCGCGGTGCCGGTCATGCGACGTCCCCCGTCTCCTCGTCGTCCGGCACGACCATCGTGCCGATGCCTTCGTCGGTGAAGATCTCCAGCAGGATCGAGTGCTGGACCCGGCCGTCGATGACACGGGCGGTGGTGACGCCGTTGCGTACGGCGTGCAGACAGCCCTCCATCTTCGGCACCATGCCGCTGGCCAGCTCGGGAAGGAGTTTCTCCAGCTGGGTGGCGGTGAGGCGGCTGATCACCTCGTCGCTGTTCGGCCAGTCCTCGTAGAGGCCCTCGACGTCCGTGAGGACCATGAGGGTTTCGGCATCCAGTGCGGCAGCGAGTGCCGCAGCCGCCGTATCAGCATTGACGTTGTAGACATGTCCGTCGTCCTGGCTCCGGGCGATCGAGGAGACGACCGGGATCCGGCCGTCGGCGAGCAGCGCCTCGATCGCGCCCGTGTCGATCGCGGTGATCTCGCCCACCCGCCCGATGTCGACCAACTGGCCGTCGATCGTGGGCTGGTGCTTGGTGGCGGTGATGGTGTGCGCGTCCTCGCCGGTGAGGCCGACGGCGAGCGGTCCGTGCTGGTTGAGAAGTCCGACCAGCTCGCGCTGGACCTGTCCGGCCAGCACCATGCGGACGACGTCCATCGCGTCCTCGGTGGTGACGCGCAGCCCCGCCTTGAACTCGCTGACGATGCCGTGCCGGTCCAGGGCGGCGCTGATCTGCGGACCGCCGCCGTGCACGACGACCGGCTTGAGGCCCGCGTGGTGCAGGAACACGATGTCCTGGGCGAAGGCGGCCTTCAACTCGCTGTCGATCATGGCGTTGCCGCCGAACTTGACGACGACGGTCTTGCCCCGGTGCCGGGTCAGCCAGGGCAGCGCCTCGATGAGGATCTGCGCCTTGGGCAGAGCGGTGTGCTTGCGGGTCACATTGCTCATGAGGAGTACGCGCTGTTCTCGTGGACGTAGTCGGCGGTGAGGTCGTTGGTCCAGATCGTGGCGGTCGCGTCGCCCGCGGCGAGGTCGGCGACGATGTGGACCTCGCGGTAGCGCATGTCGACGAGTTCGCGGTCCTCGCCGACGCCGCCGTTCTTGCAGACCCAGACGCCGTTGATGGCCACGTTGAGCCGGTCCGGCTCGAAGGCGGCCGCGGTGGTGCCGATCGCGGACAACACCCGCCCCCAGTTGGGGTCTTCGCCGTGGATCGCGCACTTGAGGAGGTTGTTGCGGGCGATGGAGCGGCCCACCTCGACGGCGTCGTCCTCGGTCGCGGCGCCCACGACCTCGACCTTGATGTCCTTGCTGGCGCCCTCGGCGTCGCGGATCAACTGCTGACCGAGGTCGTCGCAGACCGCGCGGAGGGCCTCGGCGAACTCCGCGTACTCCGGGGCGACTTCACTGGCTCCGGAGGCGAGCAGCAGCACGGTGTCGTTGGTGGACATGCAGCCGTCGGAGTCGACGCGGTCGAAGGTGGTGCGGGTGGCGTCGCGCAGCGCCCGGTCGAGGTTCTCGCTGTCCACGTCCGCGTCCGTGGTGAGCACGACGAGCATGGTGGCGAGGCCGGGGGCGAGCATGCCGGCGCCCTTGGCCATGCCGCCGACGGTCCAGCCTCCCCGCGTCACGACCGAGGTCTTGTGCACGGTGTCGGTGGTCTTGATGGCGATGGCGGCCTTCTCGCCGCCGTGCGGGCCGAGTCCGGCGACGGCCAGGTCGATGCCGGGAAGCAGCTTGTCCATCGGCAGCAGTACGCCGATGAGGCCGGTCGAACACACGGCGACGCTGCCCGCACCCGTGTCACCGAGCGCCTCGGCGACCTTCTCGGCGGTGGCGTGCGTGTCCTGGAAACCCTTGGGTCCCGTACAGGCGTTGGCGCCACCGGAGTTGAGGACGACGGCGGTCAGCTCGCCGCTCTTGAGGACCTGCTCGGACCACAGCACCGGCGCGGCCTTCACGCGGTTGGAGGTGAAGACGCCCGCGGCGGCGCGGCGGGGCCCGTTGTTGACCACGAGGGCCAGGTCCGGGTTCCCGTTGGCCTTGATCCCGGCGGCGACCCCGGCCGCGGTGAATCCCTGTGCTGCCGTGACACTCACGGTGCGACTCCGATCGTGGAAAGTCCCAGCTCCTCGGGAAGGCCGAGGGCGAGGTTCATGCTCTGGACGGCACCGCCCGCGGTGCCCTTGGTCAGGTTGTCGATGGCGCTGATCGCGATGATGCGGTGCGCGGCGGCGTCGTACGCGACCTGGACCTGAACGGCGTTGGAACCGTAGACGGACGCCGTGGCGGGCCACTGCCCCTCGGGGAGGAGGTGGACGAAGGGCTCGTCGGCGAAGGCCTTCTCGTAGGCGGCCCGGACCGACTCGGCGGTGACCCCGGGCTTCGCCTTGGCACTGCACGTGGCGAGGATGCCGCGGGGCATGGGCGCCAGGGTGGGGGTGAAGGAGACGGTGACGCGCTCTCCGGCGGCCGCGCTGAGGTTCTGGATCATCTCGGGGGTGTGCCGGTGGGCACCGCCGACGCCGTACGGGGTCATCGACCCCATGACCTCACTGCCGAGCAGGTGCGCCTTGGGCGCCTTGCCGGCACCCGAGGTGCCTGAGGCCGCGACGATCACGGCCTCGGGCTCCGCCAGCCCGGCCGTGTACGCCGGGAAGAGGGCCAGCGAGGCGGCCGTCGGGTAGCAGCCGGGCACCGCGATGCGCTTGGACCCCTCCAGCGCGGCGCGGGCACCCGGCAGTTCGGGGAGGCCGTACGGCCAGGTCCCGGCGTGCGCGGAGGCGTAGAACCGCTCCCAGTCTGCCGGGTCCTTCAGCCGGAAGTCGGCACCCATGTCGACCACGAGGACCTCGGGGCCGAGCCGCTCGGCGACCGCGGCGGACTGCCCGTGGGGCAGCGCGAGGAACACCACGTCATGACCGGCCAGCACCTCGGGGGTGGTCTCCGCGAGGACGCGGTCCGCGAGCGGCGGCAGATGAGGCTGGAGCGCGCCGAGCCGCTGGCCCGCGTTGGAGTTTCCGGTCAGGGCGCCGATCTCGATCTCGGGGTGTGCCAGGAGCAGACGCAGCAGTTCCCCGCCCGCGTACCCACTCGCTCCCGCCACCGCCGCACGCATCGCCATGGAACCCTCCTCTTGGATGGCATGACTATACGTTTCGCTGCACGTTTATGCAATCGCCCTTTGTTGTGCGGCTGCCGTTGCGGAGCGGGTGCATAGGATCACCGGTATGGCGCTGCGACCTGTTCAGGTGAACCTGAAGGCTCTTGATGTCTCGGCGGTCGGCCGGTTCTGGGCGGAGGCGCTCGGCTGGGGTTCCTACAGCGGAGGATCCGGCGTGATCACCTACGTGGGACCCGGCGTGACCGACGTCGGACCCGTCGTGTCCGGTGTCGGACCCGTCGGCGGCTTCGTCTGGCCGGACCCGGTCGTCGTCTGCGTCGACGTCGTTTCCGTCCCGGAACCCAAGACAGCGGCGAAGAACCGTGTGCACCTCGATCTCGCCACCACCTCCGCGGCCCATCAGGCGGAGTTGGTCGCGCGCTTGAAGGATCTCGGTGCGAGGCCCGCCCACGTGGGCCAGGGCAACGTGCCGTGGACGGTCCTCGCCGACCCGGAGGGCAACGAGTTCTGCGTGCTGGAGCCTCGGGAGATCTACCGGGACACCGGGCCGATCGCCGCGGTGGTGGTCGACTGCGCGGATCCGCGGGCCATGGCCCGGTTCTGGGACGGGGCGATGGACTGGACCCTGCACGAGGTGACCGACGATCACGCGACATTGCGCTCCGCCAAGGGTGCCGGCCCGTATCTCGAGTTCCTCCGCACGCCCGGCGCGAAGACCGTGCCGGACCGCGTCCACCTCGACCTGCTGCCGTACCCCGGTGACGACAAAGAGGCGGAGGTGGCCCGGCTGCGGGCCCTCGGCGCCACCGACCTCGACCTCGGCCAGGGCGACGTCCCGTGGACGTGCCTGACCGACCCGGAGGGCCACGAGTTCTGCGTCCTCGCGCTGCCCTGACGCGGAGCCTCGACAACCGGCTCGCCGACCACGACGCTGAACTCGCCGGCTGGAGCGTCCAGTCACATCGCCGTGGCTGAGCAGCCGATCCGGTCCCTTTGCACTCGAGTCGGCCCATCCGACCAGCGGAGTCGGCCCGCGTGACAGCTACCCGATCGCCGTGCTGCGCGATCTGCGGTTCTCCGCCCGCGACTTGACCGGGCGAGTGCCTGAAATCCATTCGCCCCCGGACGCCTCGCCCGGTACGGTCGCGAGCCTGTTCTCAACTGCCGGGGCCCATGAGATCCGTGTGCGGCCACCCTGGCAGTCCCCACGCCGAGAGTAGGTTGCGTCAATGGCATGTCGTATCAGTGAGATCGTGCTCAAGTGCCACGACCCCGAGGTGCTGGCGCGGTTCTGGTGCGAGGTCCTGGACTTCGTAGAGCTCGATCGCGAAGCGGAGGGCTGCATCGAGATAGGTCCGCGTGAAGGGTTCGGCGGCCCGCAGCCGACGATCTTCCTCATCCGCGACGACGAGCCGAAGAACGGGCATGCCCGGCTGCACATCGACGTCAACCCCACCGACCGCGATCAGGACGCCGAACTCGAACGCCTCCTGGCCGCGGGGGCCGGACTCGTCGACATCGGCCAGCCCGCGGAGGCGTCCTGGCACGTCCTCGCCGATCCAGAAGGCAACGAGTTCTGCCTGCTCAAGCGCCGCCTCGATCCGGTCTGACGGTCCTCGCCCAACCGATCGGCGCGGCCCTCACCCCGCAGCCGCCACGGTTCGAGGTGGCGGTTCCCGGCTCCAGTTGGCGGCTGGTGTTCTCTGTGACCGGTCGCCGGGTCACCCGGAAGGGCGGTACCCCAGCTGGTCGCGGCGGCGCGTCAGGTGGGCGGTCTCGGCGGTGTTGCCCGCCAGCTCGATGGCCCTGTCGTAGGCCGCGCGCGACTTCCGACTGCAGCCCAGCCGACGCAGCAGGTCGGCGCGGGTCGCGTGGTAGGCGTGATAGCCGGCCAACTCGTCCTCGAGACGGTCGACGGCCGCCAGCGCCACCTCCGGGCCGTCGAGCTCGGCGATCGCGATGGCTCGGTTGAGGGCGACGATCGGCGAGGGGTCGATGCGGACGAGCTGGTCGTAGAGGGCGGCGACCTGCGACCAGTCGGTGTCGCGTACATCGCGGGCGGAGGTGTGCACGGCGTTGATCGCCGCGAGGATCTGGTAGCGACCCGGCGCCGCACCGGCGGCCAGGCGCTCGCGTACCAGCCGATGGCCCTCGGCGATCAGCGCCGCGTCCCAGGCCCCACGGTCCTGCTCGTCGAGGGCGACCAGTTCGCCGCTCGGTGAGACCCGGGCGGTACGGCGGGCCTCGGTGAGAAGCATCAGTGCCAGCAGTCCGGCCACCTCCCCGTCCTGCGGCATGAGGGCACGGATCAGGCGCGTGAGCCGGATCGCCTCCGCCGTCAGGTCGTGACGTACGGGATCGGTGCCGGGCCCGGTCGCCAGGTAGCCCTCGTTGAAGACGAGGAAGAGAACGGCGAGTACGCCGGAGACGCGCCCCGGGAGATCCTCCGCGGACGGCACCCGATAGGGGATGCGAGCCGCCTTGATCTTGGCCTTCGCGCGGGTGATCCGCTGCCCCATGGCGCTCTCCCGCACCAGGAAGGCACGGGCGATCTCGGCCATGGTCAGACCGCCGACCATGCGCAGCGTCAGCGCCACACGGGCCTCCATCGCGAGCGCCGGGTGACAGCAGATGAAGATCAGCCGGAGCCGCTCGTCATCGATCGGGCCGAGAGGCTCGGGCGGGTCGTCGTACGACATCTGAGCCTCCTTCTGCTTGTCGCCGCGCTTGTTCTCGCGCCGGACCCGGTCGATGGCCTTGCGGTGGGCGGTCGTGGTCAGCCAGGCGCCGGGACCGGGCGGTACACCGTCGGCCGGCCACCGCTCGACGGCGGTCGCGAACGCCTCGGCGGCCGCCTCCTCGGCGATGTCGAGGTCACCGAAACGCCTGGCCAGGGTGGCGACCACCCGCGCCCACTCCTCGTAGTGGGCCCGGGTGATCGCCTCCTGGACGTCGATCACGCTCACAGGAACGGCCGCACCTCGACCTTCCGATTGCAGGCCTTCGACCCCTCAGCCGCCAGCTTGAGCGCCACGTCGAGGTCGGGGGCCTCGATGACCCAGAAGCCGACGAGGTACTCCTTCGACTCCAGGAAGGGCCCGTCGGTGAACAACGCCTCCCCGCCGCGATTGTCGATCACCGTGGCCGTGTCGGGCCCCCCGAGGCCGCCGGCGAAGACCCAGTACCCCTCGGCCACGAGCCGGTCGTTGAACACGTCGATCGCGGCCATCTCGTCCGGGGTGGCGAGGTCCGCCTTGTCATGGATCACGGAAACCAGGTACTGCATCTCGGATCGTCTCCTGTGCTCTGGGGACACCCCTCGCGGGCGACCTCTCACCCGTACTACGAACACCCTCGCCTCAATCCGACACCGCCACCCGGACCACTTTCGAGGAGCCTGCGGCCCGTTCCCGCGGCCCACACGGCGATAGCGTCGGGTGCCATGATCGTATGGCTCAACGGCGCCCACGGCGCAGGCAAGACGACGACCGGTGCACTCCTGCAGCAGCTGATCCCGGATTCACGGGTGCTCGACGCCGAGAAGGTCGGCGAGACGCTCATGGACATCACGCCGGGGCTGCCCGGGCCCGGTACGGACAACTTCCAGCACTGGCCGCCGTGGCGGCAGCTCGTCGTCGAGACCGCCCGCCGCGTACTCGACCACACCGGCGGCACTCTGGTGATGCCCATGACCGTCCTGGTCGAGCAGTACTGGCGCGAGATCAGCACGGGCCTCGCCCAACATGCCATTCCGGTAAGGCACTTCGTCCTCCACGCCGACCAGGAAACCCTCCGCGCACGCATCGCGGGCGACACTGTTCTGGGCCCCGACTCCCCGTTCCGTCTCCAATACCTTGAGCCCTACGCCGAGGCGGCCCGCACGTGGCTGCACGCCGAGGCCGAGGTCGTCGACACCACGCACCTCACGCCCGCCCAGGCCGCCCTGCGGATCGCGGAGGGCGTCAAGAGCTGAGGTCCGCCCGCCACGCGAAGAAATTCCGCCCCTCCACTCCGACACCACATGATCGGACCTGAAGGAAAAGCGCGGGCCCGCCGGAGGAATTCCGGTCAAACCCTGGCATCGGCCTCGCCGGGCATCACTTGCTTGGAACCATCCCCGCATGCGTCTCCCCCGGGCCTCACACACGGCTCTCCTCCTCTGCTTCGCCGCGGCGACGCTCACCGGCTGCTCCGGATCCGGCTCCGGCTCCGTGAACCGCTCGTCGGACGCCGCAGGAGCAGCCCGCAGGAGCAGTGCCGCGCCCTCCGTCCCGGCGGACTCCCGGCGGACCGAGCTGACCTTCGCCGAGGCGTCGCCGTCCGGGGCCGCAGACCTGCGCCGGACCACGGAGCGTCTGCGGGCCCGCGCCAGGGCGCTGGGGCTCACGGACGTACGCGTCGAGGCGCACGAGGACGCCATCACCGTCACCGGTCCGAGCGTCGACGAGAAGCGCCTGATGACGCTGGGCGTTTCCGGCCGACTCGGTTTCCGTCCCGTTCTGGCGCTGGAGACGCCCGGCGCGACGCAGGTACCGCAACCGTCTCCCAGCGCCAGTTCCGATCCGGCGCAGAGGCGAGCGGTCACCGAAGGCCTGCGCCCGCGTGCCGCCGGGTCGGCGAGTGCCAGTGCCCTGCCGGTTCCGGCCGAGGGGAACGCGCAGGACATGGCACTCCAGCGGCGTTTCGCGGCACTGGACTGCCCACATCGGAAGAGGCGCGCATCAGAGAGGGACGACCCCGCTCAGGACTCCGTCGTCGCCTGCGGAGCGGACGGCAGCGCGTCCTCCCTGCGCACCAAGTACCTGCTGGGTCCGACGGCCGTCGACGGCTCCCGTGTCGCGTCGGCGAAGGCGGTGCGCGACCAGCAGACCGGGAACTGGATCGTGCGGCTGGACTTCGACTCCGTCGGCACCCGGCGGTTCTCCGTCCTCACGGGGAATCTGTCCGGCAACACCGCGCCGCAGAATCAGTTCGCCATCGTCCTGGACGGCACCGTGATCTCCGCCCCGTCCGTCAGTCAGCGACTCGGCGGCGGCACCGCCGACATCTCCGGAAGCTTCACCCGGGAGTCGGCCGAGCAGCTCGCCGCCACCCTCGACTCCGGGGCACTCCCGGCCCCCTTGGCCCTCACCAGCGTGACCAGGCTCCCGCACGCCTAAGGGCTGTCGTTCGGATCATGCCGCAGACGCGGGGTGTGGCACGCACGTCTGCACCGGTCGACGCCCGACGGTCGCCGTACGGACGGCTGAAGGGCCCTCACCCCAAAACCCTTGGAGGACCGACCTTGTCATCGTCGTCCGCGCACTGGAGCGCATACGAGATCTTCGCCGTCCTGTCGGGAATCATCCTGACAGGAGCGGCCTTCGTGCCCGGAGCAGGGGTCAAGGACCGGGCATGGTCCGTCCTGGGCGGGATCTTCCTCGTCTGGTACGGGTGGTACGTCGCCCACCAGACGACGGGCACGTTCCGTTTCCCCGTCGTCATCTTCCTGATCCCGCCGGGCGCGGTGATCTACCTGCTCGTCAAGGCGTTCGGCCACTCGGGCGGCCAGGCCTCCCCGCCCGGCTCCGACGGGCGCGGCACCCCGGGGATCGACGGCTGAGATCCCCGGCGGCGCCCCGAATCAGGAACGCTTGGCGTCCCGCTCCTCGTTCTTCTCCTTGATGCGTACCGCTTCCTTGCGGGCCTCGGCCTGGGTGGCGCGCTCACGGCGGAGCCAGGTGGGCTCCTCCGTCTTCAGCGCCTCGATCTGCTCGGTGGTGAGAGCCTCGCTGACGCCGCCGCGGGCAAGTCCCGCGATGGAGACGCCGAGCTTGGCCGCGACGACCGGCCGCGGGTGCGGGCCGGTGCGGCGCAGCTCCTGGAGCCACTCGGGCGGGTCGGTCTGCAGCGCGTTCAGCTCGGCACGGGAGACAACACCCTCCTGGAACTCGGCGGGGGTGGCCTCGAGGTACACACCCAGCTTCTTCGCCGCGGTGGCAGGCTTCATCGTCTGGGTGGTCTGGTGCGAACTCATGGGTCAAGGGTATCGAGCGCTCGGGCCCCCGCCGACCATCGCGGGTGCGGCTCCCATGGCCACGCCGGGTAATCTGACGTGGTGACCGGCTCCGAAGCATCCCCCTCGTTCAGGCTCGCCTACGTTCCGGGGGTGACGCCCTCGAAGTGGGTGCGGATCTGGAACGAACGGCTGCCGGACGTACCCCTGGCCCTCGTCCCGGTGTCCGCCGCCGAGGTGTACGACGTCCTGCGGCGCGGCGACGCCGACGCGGGCTTCGTCCGGCTGCCGGTCGACCGGGCCGACCTCAGCGCGATCCCCCTCTACACCGAGACGACAGTCGTCGTGGTCCCCAAGGATCACATCGTGTCGGCGGTCGAGCAGGTCTCCGGTGAGGACCTCGCCGACGACATCGTGCTGCACCCCCTCGACGACCCGCTGGAGTGGGAGCGGCTGCCGGGCAAGCCCGCGCTGGAACGGCCCGCCAGCACGGAGGATGCCGTCGAGCTCGTCGCGGCGGGCATCGGGGTCGTGGTGGTTCCTCAGTCGCTCGCCCGCCTCCACCACCGCAAGGACCTGACGTACCGGACGGTCACGGACGCCCCCGAGTCACGCGTGGCGCTGGCCTGGCCGGAGGACCGGACCACCGATCTGGTGGAGGATTTCATCGGCATCGTGCGTGGCCGCACGGTGAACAGCACACGAGGGCGTTCGCAGCCCCCGGCCGGGGCGCAGCAGAAGGACCGCGGCGCGGCCAGGTCCACGCCCCGGAAGTCGGACTCGGGCGGCGGCGCACGGCGCAAGCCCGCGCCCGGCAAGGGCGGCGGCAAGGCCACGGGCAAGAACCCCCGCAGCAGCGGTAGCGGCGGCCCGAAGGGCGGCGCCAAGCGCGGCAAGCCCCGCCGCAGCTCCTGATCCGGTCCGGGTTCGGGTTCGGGCCGCGCGAGGCGTTTCCGAGCTGCACGAACAGTGATCCCGGGGCGCGTCGGCCGGGTTCACGAAGCACGCTCCCCGGCAGTGCTTGACCTGGAGCGCGCTCCAGGTTCTACGGTTTCTCCATGACCAGCGGACAGCCCCTCCCGCACGCCGCGGAACCGACCCTCACGATCGCCCAGGTCGTCGACCGCACCGGCCTCTCGCACGACACGTTGCGCTACTACGAGAAGGCCGGCCTGATCGAACGGGTCGGCCGGACCACCGGGAACCAGCGGCGTTACCTGGCGGCGGACCTGGCCTGGCTGGAGTTCCTGATCCGGCTGCGGGAGACCGGCATGTCGATCGCGGACATGCAGCGGTTCGCGGAGCTGCGCGCCCGGGGCGATGCGACGGTCCCCGACCGGCTGGCGATGCTCCGGGAACACCGCGCCGACCTCAAGGAGCGGATCCGCGCGCTGCGCCGGAACGCGGCCGCGCTCGACGACAAGATCGACCACTACGAACGGCTGCTGGAGCGGCCGGGATCGGACGACCCGATATGAACGACGCCGTGAAGAACACCGAGTCCACCACGCGCGAGGAGCGTTTCGAGCACGGCCTGCAGGTCCTCGACCGGGTGGACGGCGAGGCCGGCCGGCGGGTGGTCGCCGCACTCGGTGACATCAACCCCGAGCTGGGCCACCAGATCGTCGCCTGGGGTTTCGGGGACATCTACGACCGGCCCGGACTCGCCCCGCGCGACCGTCAGTTGGTGACCCTCGGCATGCTCACCGCGCTCGGCGGCTGCGAGACCCAGCTGGAGGTGCACGTCAACGCGTCGCTGAACGTGGGGCTCTCCCCCGAGCAGATCGTCGAGGCGCTGCTGCACTCCGCCGTCTACTGCGGTATTCCGAAGGCGATGAACGCGACCCTGGTCGCGAAGAAGGTCTTCGGCGAGCGCGGTCTGCTGCCGGCCGGGCAGCAGACCACGGCCGGCCCTGCCGCCGCCTGATCCTCAGGGCGAGCCGACGACGCGCCGTCCGATATCCCGGATTTCGATCGGCAGATCGAACGGCAGGATAGGGAGGGGCTTGAGCGCGTCACCGGGTCGCGCGGCTCCGGACTGAACGGGGAGCGGGACGGTATGGGCGAGTTCTGGCCGGTGCGGGACGTACTGACGTACCTGACCGGGAGCTGGCGCGTGGAGCGCACCGTGCGGGACCTCGCGAGCGACGCGGAGGGACGCTTCACCGGCACGACGGTCTTCGCACCGCTGGAGGACGAGGGGCTGCTCCACCACGAGTCGGGCACCTTCGTGTGGCAGGGCGTCGCGCGGCCCGCCGAGCGGACCCTGCGGTTCCTGCCGGGACAGGACCCCGCGACCGCTCTCGTACTGTTCTCCGACGGCCGCCCGTTCCACGAGCTGGATCTGACGAGCGGGCGGTATGTCGCCGACCATCCCTGCGCGGCGGACCTCTACCGGGGCGAGTTCACCGTCCGGGACGAGCGGCACTGGCGGTCCGTCTGGCGGGTGCGGGGGCCCTCGAAGGATCTGGTGCTCAGCACCGGCTACACACGCCTGGACTGAGCGATCGCCCCGTCGAAGCGCAGATTCCAGCGACCCGCCCGGCCCGTCACGGTGATCGCCGACAGGGGGCGGACATCGATGTTCCAGTACGTCGACGGCGGCGCCTTCAGCGCGTAGACCAGCGCGGCCCGGACCACCGACGGCTCGGCCACGGCGACGATGCTGCCGCCGTCGTCGAACGGCCTGGTGTCGAGCCAGGCGCCGACGCGGGCGATGAAGGACAGCAGGCTCTCGCCGCCATGGGGCGTGGAGCGTGGGTCGGCCAGCCAGGAGTCCACGGCCTCGGGCTCGCGTGCCATGGCCTCGCCCAGGGTGAAGCCCCGCCAGCGGCCCATGTCGCAGTCGCGCAGGGCGAGCTGGACCAGGGGGGCGTAGCCGAGGACGTCACCGGTGGCCCGGCTGCGTGGCGTCGGCGCGCAGTAGCGCAGCTCGGCCGCCGCCAGCGGCAGCAGCCCGGCGGCGGCGCGCTGCACTTCCTCCCATCCCGCCTGGTCCAGCGGCCGGTCGTCCTCGAAGCGTTCCGCGAGCAGCGAGGAGCTGCGCGCGGCGGCGACGAACGTGACCCGAAGATGCATGCGCAGATCGTGGAGCGCGGGACTCCGCAGGTCAAGGGTGTTACGCAGAGTATCCGAATATTCACTGGATCATCAGCTTCCGGCCTGCGCTCCTGTTGTCCGGGCGCCCTGGATTCGGTCTTCGCGACGACGCGGCCCAAGACGAACGGGCCAGGTACGGCGAGCGCGGCCCGCGAAATCCCGCGTGTCCCGAGAGACGCGGGGCCGGATCTTCCGGTCGGGGCTTCGACTCCGCCTGAGGCGGGGCTCGACTCCGCCTGGGGCTCGGCTCCATCGGGCGCAGAGTCCGACTCCACCCCGCAGGGCTCGGTTCCGCCGGGGTCGAGGCTCGGCTCCACCCCACAGGGCTCGGCTCGACCGGGCGCGGAGTTCGGCTCCACCCCGCAGGGCTCGGTTCCGCCGGGTCGAGGTTCGGCTCCATCCCGGCAGGGCTCGGTTCCGCCCCGCAGGGCTCGGTTCCGCCGGGCGCGGAGTTCGACTCCGCCCGGCGCGGAGTTCGGCCGCTCCGGGCGCGGAGTTCGGCTCCTCCCGGCTCAGGCCCGCACCTCGTCGTACGCCGCCGCCAGTCTCCGTACACCCTCCGTGATCTCCTCGGTCCCCGCCACCGCCGCGAAGCTCAACCGGATCTGGGCGGCCGGCGGTTCGGCGCTGTAGTAGGGGCGGCCGGGGGTCACGGCCACGCCCGCGCGCAGGGCGGCGGCGACGAGCGCGGACTCGTCGGTGCCGTCGGGCAGCCGGGCCCACAGGTGGTAGCCGCCGAACGGGACGTGGGGCAGGGCCAGTTCGGGGAGCCGTAGCCGCAGTGCGGCGGTCATGGTGTCGCGTCGGGCCTTCAACTCGGCCGAAACGGCGCGCAGATGACGCGGCCAGGCAGGCGAGCCGACGAGTTCGAGCGCGGCCTCCTGGAGCGGGCGCGGTACGAAGAAGGTGTCGACGACCTGGATGGCGCGCAGTCGTTCGAGCACCGGGCCGCGCGCGGCCAGTGCGCTCACCCGGAAGCTCGGCGAGGTCGCCTTGGTCAGCGAACCGACGTGCACCACGACTCCGTCCGGGTCCTCGGCGGCCAGCGGACGCGGTAGCGGGCCCGCGTCCTCGTGCACCAGGCGGCGTACGAAGTCGTCCTCGACGACGAAGGCTCCGGCGTCCCGCGCGATGCGCAGCACCTCGCCCCGCCGCTCGGGCGCGAGCACGGCACCGGTCGGATTCTGGAAGAGCGGCTGACAGACGAAGACCCGGGCACCGGTCGCCCTGAAGGCGTCGGCGAGAAGCTCGGGCTTCACCCCGTCGGGATCCACCGGGACAGGAACGGGGCGAAGGCCGGCGGCACGGGCGATGGCCAGCATGCCCGGATACGTGGGTGACTCGACCAGGACCGGGGCGCCGGGCGGCGCGAGCGCGCGCAGCGCGGTCGTCAGGGCGGACTGGCCGCCCGCCGCGACCAGTACCTCGGCGGCGCCGATCGCCCCGCCGATCCCGCGCGCGAACCACTCGCGCAGTTCCGGCAGACCTTCCATGGGTGGCCGGGACCAGGCGCCGGGGCGGCGGCCCGCCCGGGAGAGGGCCGTGCCCATCGCCCGTTCCGGCTGGAGCGAGGGGTGCAGATAGCCGCCGTTGAACTCGACGACACCGGGCGGTGGCGCGGCGAGCGAGGCGAGAACGCCGGAAGCGTCCACCGTGCGGGGGACCACCTCCGTCGCGGCGTCCGCGCTGAGCGCGACCTCCTGCCAGGACGTGTCGCCGGTGGACGTGATGGCGGGCCGGGGCCGCGCCCGGAAGGCGCCGGCACCGGGCCGGGTGACCACGAGCCCCTCCGCGGCCAGCTGCGCCAGCGCCCGCGACACGGTCACCGGACTCACATGGAACCGTTCGACGAGTGCTCGGCTCGACGGCAGCTTTCCGCCTGGAGAGTAGCGGTTGAGCTCCTGTCGTAGCTGATTTGCCAGATCTCCCACACTGCTACGCTCTTGCATGAGAACAGAGAGTAGCGCTATCGATAGGACCGGGATAGCGGTCAGCACCGAACCCGCGGCCGGCCTTCCACCCCGGAGCCCCGCGCCGAGCGACCGCCGCTCGGGCACCCTCCAGGCGGCCCTCGGCGTCACCGCTTTCTCCCTCACCTTTCCCGCCACCGCCTGGGGCCTGGAGGGCTTCGGCCCCTGGTCGCTGGTGGCCGTGCGCTGCGTCCTCGCGGCGGTCGTCGCGGGCGGCTGCCTCCTCGCCCTGCGCGTCCCCCGGCCGGACCGGCGGCACCTGGCGGGCCTCGCCGTCGTCGCCGCCGGCGTCGTGCTCGGCTTCCCTCTGCTGACGACACTCGCCCTGCGGACATCGACCACCGCCCATGCCGCCGTCGTCGTCGGGCTGCTGCCGCTCACGACCGCGGTGTTCTCGTCACTGCGCACCGGCGCACGGCCGTCGCGGATGTTCTGGCTGGCGGCCTGCGCGGGTGCGGCCGCCGTGATCGCGTTCACGGTGCAGCAGAGCGGTGGCGCAGTGACCGGTGCGGACGCCTATTTGTTCGGGGCTCTGCTGATCTGCGCGGCGGGCTACACCGAGGGCGGCCGGCTCGCCCGGCTGATGCCGGGCTGGCAGGTCATCGGCTGGGCCCTGGTCCTGTGTCTGCCGCTCAGCGTGCCCGGCGCGCTGGTGGCGCTGTCGTACGAGCCGGTGCGGCTGACGGCGCACAGTGTGACCGGGCTGCTGTGGGTCGCGGCCGGTTCGCAGTTCCTCGGCCTGGTCGTCTGGTACCGGGGGATGGCGTCGATCGGGATTCCGAAGGCCAGCCAGTTGCAGCTGGCCCAGCCGCTGCTCACACTGGTGTGGTCGGTACTGCTCCTGGGCGAGCGGCTCACACCGGCGGCACCCCTGACGGCGGCCGCCGTCCTCGTCTGCATCGCTCTCACCCAACGGGCGCGGAGCTGACCCGCACGCACGGGCCGGGCCAACCCGCGCCCCCGGCCGTAGACTTGAGGCCACGAACCGATACTCCCGTACAGGACGAGGAGACCGTTCAGATGCACGCAACCAAAGGCGACCAGCTGGTGCAGCACGGCAGGACCGTCGGCCAGCACGACAAGGTCGCGGAGATCACCGAGGTCATGGGAGCGGAAGGCGCTCCCCCCTACCGCGTGCGGTTCGAGGACGGTCACGAGGCCGTGTGCTCGCCGGGCCCGGACTCCGAGATCCGCCACCAGGACATGCCGCAGTAGGACGAGCGGGACGTACGCCGGGAGGCCGGCGGGCGCTCGGCGCGGGGCTTCGCCGGCTGCCGGTAGTGGTCGGCGACGACCCGTGCCATGGCGCCGATGCGGTCGGCGCCCGCCTCCTTGGCGGCGAAGAAGACGTGGCCCTTCACCTCCGGATGCTTCGTGGCCAGCGTGAGATGCCGGGAGAGTTCGGCCGGATCCTGCCAGGCCGCGGGTTGTGCCGGATCGCCCGCCTTGTAGAGCGCCTCACCCGCGTACAGCTGCACGCCCGTCCCCCGGGCGACCCGCGCCCACCAGGGCAGCAGCTTCGCGTAGTCGGCGGCGGCGAAGCCGATGTGCCAGTAGAGCTGGGGGCAGATGTAGTCGATCCAGCGCTCCCTGACCCACTTCCTGGTGTCGGCGTACAGATCGTCGTACGTCTCGATACCGGCCCGGGTCTGCGAGCCGAGCGGGTCGGTCGACGCGTTGCGCCAGACCCCGAAGGGGCTGATCCCGAAGCGGACCCCGGGCCGGACCTTCTTGATGCCCGCCGCCATCTCCAGCACCAGCCGGTCGATGTTGTCGCGCCGCCAGGCCGCTCTGTCCGGGAAGCCCGCGCCGTGTTCGGCGTACGCCGCGCCGTCGTCGAAGTCCTCACCGGCCACCGGGTACGGATAGAAGTAGTCGTCCCAGTGCACACCGTCGACCGGGTACCGGCGCACCGCGTCGAGCATCGCGGTCCGGACGAACGTCCGGACCGGGGGCAGCCCGGGGTTGTAGTAGAGCTTCCCGCCGTACCGCACGATCCAGTCCGGGTGGACACGGGCGGGGTGCGAGGGGGCGAGCCTGCCGGGGTCCGGCTGCCCCGAGACGCGGTACGGGTTGAACCAGGCGTGCAGTTCCAGGCCACGCGCGTGCGCCTCCCGCACCGCGGTGCCCAGCGGGTCCCAGCCGGGGTCCTCGCCCTGGACGCCGGTCAGGTACTGGGACCACGGCTCGTACGGCGAGGGCCAGAGCGCGTCGGCGGCGGGACGGACCTGGAAGATCACGGTGTTGAGGCGCAGGCGCACCGCCGTGTCGAGACGGTCGAGCAGTTCGGCACGCTGGCGCGCGGGGCTCAGACCGGTGCGGGAGGGCCAGTCGCGGTGCGAGGTGGTCGCGATCCACATGCCCCGTACGGCTCGCGGGGCCGCCGACCGGCGCGCCGGGGCCGGGCCCTGGGCGGCCGCCGCGTCCCCCGCCGTACCGAACCCCGACAGCGTCGCGAGCGCGGCCGCCGCGAACGCCCGGCGTGGCAGTCGCCCCATATCCGCACCCCTACGCTGTGGATCCGATCGGTCACGGACCGTACCGTCACCCAGCATGCACCACCCCGACGATCGATCATCGATACTTGGGGGTAACGTGCACGTTCGGAGCAGGGACCGAACAACGGATGACCTGCCGGGCCGTACGGATCAGCGAAGGGGACGATGTGACCGACATCGAACGCGTCGGAGTGGTGGGCTGCGGCCAGATGGGAGCCGGCATCGCCGAGGTGTGCGCCCGCGCCGGCCTGGACGTCAAGGTCGCCGAGACCACCGGCGAAGCCCTGGAGATCGGCCGGACCCGGCTCTTCACTTCGCTCTCCAAGGCGGCCGAGCGCGGAAAGATCTCCGCGGACGAGCTCAAGGCCACTCAGGACCGGCTGAGTTTCACCACGGACCTCGGCGAGTTCGCCGACCGCGACCTGGTGATCGAGGCCGTCGTCGAGAACGAGCAGGTGAAGACCGAGATCTTCCAGGTGCTCGACCAGGTGATGACCAGGCCGGACGCGATCCTCGCCTCCAACACCTCCTCGATCCCGCTGGTGAGGCTGGCCGTCGCGACCTCGCGTCCCGACCAGGTCATCGGCATCCACTTCTTCAACCCGGCCCCGGTGCAGCAGCTCGTGGAGCTGATCCCGGCGCTGACCACCTCCGAGGGCACCATCGGCCGCGCCCAGCTGTTCGCCGAGAAGGCGCTCGGCAAGCACGCGATCCGCGCCCAGGACCGCTCGGGCTTCGTCGTCAACGCGCTGCTGATCCCCTATCTCCTGTCCGCGATCCGGATGTTCGAGTCGGGTATCGCGAGCCGCGAGGACATCGACAACGGCATGGAGATGGGCTGCGCCCACCCGATGGGTCCGCTCAAGCTGTCCGACCTGATCGGTCTCGACACGGTGGCCTCGGTCGCGTACTCGATGTACGAGGAGTACAAGGAGCCGCTGTACGCCGCTCCCCCGCTGCTCCAGCGCATGGTGGACGCGGGACGCCTCGGCCGGAAGTCCGGCTCGGGGTTCTACACCTACGGCCAGTGATAGCGGAACGCTGACTCCGTTCAGCCAAGTTCGGGCGGGCGCGGGCCCGGCACCCTTTCCGGTGCCGGGCCCGCGCCGTTCACACGCCGTGTGCGCGCCGGGCCCGCATATGCCCGGCGCACACGCTCCCCACACGCCCACCAGGCGAGTTGACTTTCCGTGTACGGACAAGGGATGTGCCGACTACGGAAAGGAGCGGACTCGTGACCGCCGACCCCGAGCATCCCGTGGCACCGAAGGAACTCGCGGAGTTACGCCGGTCTCTCGAAGTGGGGTTCACCCGCATCGAGGGAGGACTGGCACTGCTCACTCAGCGCGACGACCAGACGGCCAAGGATCTCGATGACCTCAGCACACGGATCGTCGCGCTCGAACACACCCGCTGGCCACTGCCCACCGTCGCCGTCGTCGCGGCCGTGGGCGCACTGGCCGTCGCGGTCTGGCAGGCTCTGGGCCGCTAGGTCCCAGGGAGCTGCGAGGGGGGACCGATCAGGGCAACACGTCCTGCCCGAGCCTGAGATGGTGCAGGAGGAGCAACGCGGCCGCCATGTTGGCGGCCGGGACCTCGCCGCGGGCGACCATGTCGGGAACGAGCTTCAGGGGAACCCATTCCCGGCGGTCCGACTCGAAGTCGTCCACAGGGTGTCCGATGTACGCACCCTCGTCGGCCCAGTAGATGTGATGCCGGGCATCGGTGAGCCCGCTGGAGGGCTCGACGCTCATCAGATGCCGCAAGGGTCCCGGCCGCCACCCGGTCTCCTCCTCCAGTTCGCGGGCCGCCGCCGCGGCGACGTCCTCGCCGTCCTCCACGACACCCGCCGCGAGCTCCCATCCCCAGCTGTCCGTGATGAAGCGGTGCCGCCACAGGAGCAGCACCTCGTTGGCTTCGTTCACCACCGTGGCCACGGCGACGGGCCTCAGCCGGATCAGGAAATGATCGAGATGCCGCCCGTCCGGCAGCTCCACATCTGCGAGATTGACGCTGAACCAGCGGTTTTCATACACAGTTTGTTCGTTCTGTTTCGTCCACTGCACGGTTCTGCCACCTTCCGCCGAGTAGATGGCAATATCGCAGCAGCGGCGTCCTGACAGCAGGGCTCACAGGGGGCAGGACGCAGCGCGCGGCGGCGGTGAACACGGTCCGGCGGAACGGTGGCCGGCATTCCGGTGAAGTTCGTGAAGCGGCTTTCCGGGGTTCTCTCTACAGCGGTACGCGCAGTGCGCCGTCGATGAGTTCGGCGGCCTCGGTCGTGCCCGCACAACCGCTGCGCACCAGATGCTCGCGTACCGCGCGAAGTCTGTCGCGCAGCCGCTGGGACTCCATCCCCCGTGCCTGCTCCGCCATTTGGACGGCCGTCGCCACCGCCTTGTCGGCATTGCCCTGGCGCAGTTCGATCTGGCTGAGCATGGCCAGCCGGTGCACGCGCCCCCGGTCGTGCGCCGGAGTGTCGACGGCTGCCACGGCGTGCTCCGCGGCGGCCACCAGATCGCCGAGGCTGAGCAGTGCCTCCGCCACCTGTACGTTGACCAGTCCCGGCTGGACATAGCCGGTCTCGTCCGGCTCGTAACCGCGCCGGATGCGCTCGGCGGCCTGCTCGGCACGCCGTATGCAGGACAGCGCGCTGCTGCCGTCGCCGAGGTGTGCGTACGCCTTGGCCTGCATCGCGTACAGGTCCGAGGCGAGCGCCGGGGTGATGTGGCGTCCCGCGGCGCGCAGCGCGGCCTCGGCGAAGGCGACCGCCTGCCGGTACTCGCGCATGAACAGCGACTGGTTGACGAGCAGGGCTATGACGTACGCGCCAAGTCCCCTGTCCCCGCTGGCCTTCGCCAGGCGCAGCGCCTGGTGGAAGTAGCGCTGGGCGAGTCCGTGCGCGTCGGAGTCGTAGGCGCAGATGCCCGCGATGGCCACCAACCCGCCGGTCGCGCGGTGGAGTTGGCGGCCGGTGGCGTCGGTGTAGCTGCCTCGCAGCAGCGGGGCGGTCTCGGAGTTGAGGAAGCCTACGATCCGGGTGCGGGTCGCGATGCCCCCGGCCTTGCGGTACATCTGCTCGTAGTGGGCCCGTGCCGCGCGCAGCATCTCGATGTCGGCCATGCTGACGCGATGGCGGCCGCCGCGTGAGACGTCCACGTCCTCGGGCGGGTTCTCCCACTCCCACACGGGCATCACCGCGGGGGTGCCGGTGACGGCCGGGGCGCCGAGGATGTGCGGGCGCTGCTGTTCGTCGGAGCGCCACAGGGCGGTGGCGCGTTCGACGAAACCGGAGAGCGTGCCGGCGTGCGGGGTGGAGGGTTCGCCGGGAACCCCGAGGCCGATGTCGTCGAGCGTGACGGGCCGGTGCAGTCGTCCCGCGAGCACCTCGCAGATCAGGTCGGGCACCTGGCCGCGCGGCCGCTGGCCCTTCAACCACCGTGCCACGGCGGTGTGTTCGTAGCGCAGCGCGAGACCGCGCGCCCGCCCCGCCTGGTTGACGTGGGCGGCGAGTCCCGCGTGCGAGATGCCTGCCTCGTCGAGGATCGCGTCGAGCAGAGTATTGGGCTGCATGGGAGGCCCCCCGAGTAGCTCGTTGCCGACGGCGCCGGTCGTGCCCGACCGCGCCCGACCGCACCAGAGAGAGTAGTGCGTCCCCTTTCACACGGGGTGTGATGGGAATGCCCGTATCCGCGCTGTACGCGCGCTGTCGCGGAGAGTTTCGTACCGGTTGACTGAAATGCCTCGCAAGAGGCCGGCCGGGCCGCCGGCTCCCCCTCGTACAGTGCGGCGGCCCGCTCCGCGCCGTCCGCCCGGCCGCCTGCCCGACACTCCGTGGCCGGGCGGACGGCAGAGCCGGCCCGGCCGGGGCGACCGCGGGACCCCGGTCGTCCGGGTGCGGGTCCCGTGGCCGGTCACTCTTCGGACACGCGGAGCCGCATGCCACCGCTCCCAGGACCTTTCCTAGCGAGGTACGTGATGGGACACGCGGCCCTGTTTCAGGGCGACGGGCCGACGGTCGTTGTGCAGCACCAGCAGGGCCACGTCGTCGGCGGGCCGGCCGCCGGTGTGGCGCAGCAGACCGGTGAAGACCGCGCGCAGCACGGCCTGCGGTACGACGGGCCCGTCACGGACGGCCGCCGCGAGCGCCGGGAGCAGCGGAAAGAACCGTCCCCGGGTGTCCCGCGCGTCCTCGACGCCGTCCGTGTGCAGGAACAGACCCTCACCGGGCCGGAGTCGGCCGCAGGGCTCGGCGGGGAGACCGGCAGGGAGCGGGAACGGCCCGAGCGGGGGCAGCGGTTCGGCACGGACGAGGGGCCGGACACAGCCCCTGCCGAGCAGATACGGCCAGGGATGGCCGCAGTTGAGGGCGTGCACCTCGCCGTCGCCGCGGATCTCCAGCAGCAGAACGGTCACGAACTCCTCGGCGGCCGGACTGTCGGGGTCGAGTCCGGCCGAGAGATGTTCGGCCCGGTCCCGCTCGCGCAGATGCCGGGCCAGTGCCCGCTCGAGTCTTCTGAGGACGCCGCCGAGTTCGGGTTCGTCGTGCGCCGCCTCGCGGAAGCTGCCGAGGACGGCGGCGACGGTCCCGATGGCGCCGAGTCCGTGCCCGCGGACGTCCCCCATCACGACCCGCACGCCGTGTTCGGTGGCGATCGCCTCGTACAGATCGCCGCCGATGAGCGCGCCGTGGTCCGCGGAGAGCTGGACCGCGGCGATGTTCAGCCCGTCGATGCGCGGCGGCAGCGGGCGCAGCAGGACGTTCTGCGCGGCCCCCGCGACCTTGCGGATCTGCCGGAGCTCGCGCAGCAGCGCTCTTCTGACGTGGAGTATCAGACCGGCGCCGACCGCGAAGAAGACGGCGCTGGTGACGCTGCGGGCACCGAGCCCGTTCTCCTGCGCGAGCGGACATGCCATCTTGTACGAGATCGCCAGCGCGCCCCATACCGCGGGCAGCCCCACGTTCACCGCCCGGCGCAGCGGCGCCCGGTCGGCGGTACGGCGGGCCCGGTGGCCGAGGCCGCCGCGCGTGCCGCCGCCGCACTCCTCACGGGTGAACCCGATACGGGGTCTGCGGCCGCGCACCGCGCGGGCGAATCCGGCCCTGAGCCGGTCACGCCGGCGCCGCGGCCCGAGGACCGCCCTGGCCTGGTTCCGCGAATGCGTCCGGAGCGTCGCCCTGCGGGGAGCCCCAGCCTTGATACGGATCATGCCGATTGGCCCCCCAATAGGCACTGACAGCGCAGACGGCCTCGGAGAGACCGGTCCGATTCTGTCGAGCGCCCGACCCTGCCGGGCCGACCTCCCGGACATGTCACCCGAATGAGTGAGGTGTCTTCGGACACCCGCATTTATGCAGGCGGGAGCCGGGGGAAGCCCCTGGGCAGAGGCCGGGGAACCCCTGGAAACGGGAACTCCTGGAAACGGGAGCGGGGAACCGCGCGCCCGGCCACGAACGATCCGCGGCCACCGAACGGCGCACAGTTCCCCGGCACAACCGGTGGAGCTTCTAGGCTCCGCGCAGCACCGCTCCCGTACGCTCCGCGGCCAGCGCCACCGCCGCGTCACGGGCCGCGGAGGCCTCGTCGACGGTCAGCGTGCGGTCGGCGGCACGGAACCGCAGCGCGTAGGCGAGGGACTTCTTGTCCTCGCCGAGCTGCTCGCTCTCGTACTCGTCGAACAGCCGGATGGACTCCAGGAGTTCACCCGCGCCCTCGTGCAGCGCCGCCTCGACGTCCGTGTGCGGGACGCTCTTGTCGACGACAAGGGCGACATCCTGCGTGGCGACCGGGAAGGTCGAGATCTTCGGGCCCTTGGGGTGGCCCGAGCTCGCCCGCTCCAGCGCGTCCAGGTCCAGCTCCATCGCGCAGGTGCGCGCGGGCAGGCCCAGCGTCTTCACGACACCGGGGTGCAGCTCACCGGCGTACCCGATGACCTGCTCCGCGCCGTCCACGACGACCGAGAGCTCGGCGCAGCGGCCCGGGTGCCACGGCCCGTACTGGCCGGAGCGGACGAGGAGTTCGGTCCCCGACTCGCGGGCCAGGGTGCGCGCGGCCTCGATCGCGTCGGCCCAGTCGGCCGGGCGGCCCTTGCCCCACCAGCCGGCCTGCTCGCGGGCGCCCGCGAGGACGACGGCGGCGTGCCGGGGCTGGGCGGGAAGCGCGGCCGTCAGGGACGCGATCTCCTCGTCGGTGGGACGGCGGTCGACGGGCAGCCGCCCGGCGACGCGCAGTTCCTCCCGCGGGTGGAAGACCAGGCCGGTCTCGAAGAGCGCCAGGTCGTGGCCGCCGCGTCCGTCGTTGCGGCGCAGGGCGTGCAGCAGGCCCGGCAGCAGCGTCGTACGGAGTGCGGGCTCCTCGTCGGAGAGCGGGTTGACCAGCCTGACGACCTTGCGCTTCGGGTCGTCGGCGGCGAGGCCGAACTGGTCGAATACGTGCTCGCCGATGAACGGGTAGTTCAGCGCCTCGACGTATCCCGCGCCGGCCAGCGCGCGGCCGATCCGGCGGTGCAGGCGTTGCCGGTCCGTGAGGCCGAGGCCCGCCGGGGGCTTGGGCAGCGTGGAGGGCAGGTTCTCGTAGCCCTCGAGACGGATGACCTCTTCCGCCAGATCGTTCGGGTCCGTCAGGTCCGGCCGCCAGGACGGCACGGTGACGATCAGCTCGTCCTGCCCGTAGACGTCGCAGCCGACCTGCTGGAGACGGCGGACGACGGTCTCACGGCCGTAGTCGACACCGGCCACCTTGTCCGGGTGGTTCGCCGGGATGGTGATGGTGTGCGGCGCGGACGGTGTGATCACCTCGGTGACCCCGGCGTCGGCGGTGCCGCCCGCGAGGAGCACGAGCAGGTCGACGGTCCGCTGGGCCGCGGCGGACGCGGCCTCGGGGTCGGCGCCGCGCTCGAAGCGCTTGGACGCCTCGGAGGCCAGCTTGTGACGGCGGGCCGTGCGCGCGATCGAGATCGCGTCGAAGTGCGCGGCCTCGATGACGACCTCGGTCGTGGTGCCCTCGGTGTCGTCGATCTCGGTGTGGGCGCCACCCATGACGCCCGCGAGGCCGATGGGGCCGCGGTCGTCGGTGATCACCAGGTCCCCGGCGTCCAGCGTGCGCTTGACGCCGTCGAGGGTGGTGAGCTTCTCGCCCTGCTCGGCCCGGCGGACGCCGATCGTGCCCTGGACCCGGCTGCGGTCGTAGGCGTGCAGGGGCTGGCCGAGCTCCAGCATCACGTAGTTGGTGATGTCGACGGCGAGCGAGACCGGGCGCATGCCGGCCTTCTGGAGCCGGCGCCGCAGCCAGATCGGGGACTGGGCGTCGGGGTCGAGGCCGGTCACCGTACGCGCGGTGAAGCGGTCGCAGCCCATCGGGTCGGAGATCTGCACCGGGTAGCCGAACGCGTTCGGGGCCGGTACGTCGAGCAGCGCGGGGTCGCGCAGCGGCAGGCCGTACGCGATGGCGGCCTCGCGGGCCACACCGCGCATCGACAGGGCGTAGCCGCGGTCGGGCGTGACGGCGATGTCGAGGACCTCGTCGACGAGCTGGAGCAGCTCGATCGCGTCGGTGCCGACCTCGACCTCGGGCGGCAGCACGATGATGCCGCCGGAGCCGTCGTCGCCCATGCCCAGCTCGTCGCCGGAGCAGATCATGCCGTGCGAGGTCTTGCCGTACGTCTTGCGCGCGGCGATCGCGAAGTTGCCGGGCAGGACGGCGCCGGGCAGCACCACGACGACCTTGTCGCCGACGGCGAAGTTGCGGGCGCCGCAGACGATCTCCTGGGGCTCACCGGTGCCGTTGGCGGTGCCGACGTCGACGGTGCAGAAGCGGATGGGCTTCTTGAACTCCGTCAGTTCCTCGATGGTGAGCACCTGGCCGACGACCAGGGGGCCCTTGAGGTCGGCGCCGAGCGGCTCGACGGTCTCGACCTCGAGGCCTGCCGGAATGAGCTTGGCCTGGACGTCGCGCCCGGTCTCCGTCGCCGGCAGGTCGACGTACTCCCGCAGCCAAGAAAGCGGGACCCGCATCAGATCTCCATCCCGAACGGCCGGGTGAACCGGACGTCACCCTCGACCATGTCTCGCATGTCTTCTACGTTGTGACGGAACATCAGCATCCGTTCGATGCCGAACCCGAAGGCGAATCCGCTGTACTTCTCCGGGTCGACGCCGCAGGCGACCAGCACCCGCGGGTTGACCATGCCGCAGCCGCCGAGCTCGATCCAGCCCTCGGAGGAGCAGGTCCGGCAGGGGCGGTCGGGGTTGCCGACGGACTCGCCCTTGCAGACGTAGCAGAGCATGTCCATCTCGGCGGACGGCTCGGTGAAGGGGAAGTAGTTCGGGCGCAGCCGGGTCTTCATGTCCGAGCCGAAGAGCGACTGGACCATGTGGTCCATGGTGCCCTTGAGGTCGGCCATGGTCAGGCCCTCGTCGACGGCCAGCAGCTCGATCTGGTGGAAGACCGGGGTGTGCGTGGCGTCGAGCTCGTCCGTGCGGTAGACGCGGCCGGGGCACACGACGTAGACGGGCGGCTCCCGGTCGAGCAGGGCGCGGGCCTGCACCGGCGAGGTGTGGGTGCGCAGCACGACACCGGACTCGTCGCCCTCTGTGCCCTTGGGGCCCTGGACGAAGAAGGTGTCCTGCATCTGCCGGGCCGGGTGGTCGGGCGTGAAGTTGAGGGCGTCGAAGTTGAACCACTCCGCCTCGACCTCGGGGCCCTCGGCGACCTCGTATCCCATGGACACGAAGACGTCCGCGACCCGCTCCATCATGGTGGTCAGCGGGTGCCGGGCGCCGGCCGGTACGCGGTCGTACGGCAGTGTGACGTCCACCGCCTCCTCGACCAGTACGCGGGCGTCGCGGTCGGCCTCCAGCTCGGTCTGGCGGGCTGCGAGGGCCTTGTTCACGGCGCCGCGGGCCTGACCGACGAGCTTGCCGGCCGCGGCCTTGGCCTGCGGGGGCAGTGCGCCGATCTCGCGGTTGGCGAGGGCCAGCGGAGAGGTGCCGCCGGTGTGGGCGACCTTGGCCTCCTGGAGCGCGTCGAGGTCACCGGCGGCCGCGAAGGCGGCGAGCGCCTCGTCCCGCATGCGCTCGATCTCTTCCGGTTTCAAGGCCTCGACCTCTACAGGGTCGTACGACTTATTAGGTGCCGACATCTCTTCCCGTGCTTCCGGTTGGCTGGCTGAGGGTCCCCGTCATCGACTCGGAGACGCATCGTCCGCAGATGAGTGGACGCAAAGGTGCCAAAGGCCGAGTCTAACGGGGGTGGGGGCCTGCCCAGGACTGGGCGTCCTCGCGGTGCTCCCGTGCGGATGAGCCCGTGGGGGCCGCTGCGGCGTTACAGAAGATACGCCGGGGTGCCCACGGGCAACGTAAATCGGAACTCCGCTCCCCCGCCGGGGGCGCGGCCGACCGTGATGGTGCCGCCGTGGGCTTCGACGATGCCCTTGACGATGTAGAGCCCGAGGCCGGTGCCGCCGCGCTTGCTGCCCCGCCAGAAGCGGGTGAAGACGCGGTTCATGGACTCCTCCGGGATTCCGGTGCCCTCGTCGCTCACGGTGACCGACGTGACGGCGTTCGCCGTGCCCTCCTCGTCCGGCCGCTCGCGCGCGGAGGTGGAGGGTGCCACGTCAATGGTGACGGTTCCCTCGCCGTGGCGCACCGCATTTTCGATCAGGTTGCTGAGCACCTGGTCGACTTTGTCGGGGTCGGCCCAGAGGCCGGGCAGGGGCTGTTCGATGCGGAGCAGGAAGCGGTCGGCGGGCTGGCCGGAGGCGACGTACGCCTGGATGTGCCGGCCGACGGCGGCGCCGATGTCGACGGGCTGGCGGCGCAGTTCGAGGCGCCCGGAGTCGATGCGGGAGATGTCGAGGAGCTCGGCGATGAGCCGCGTGACACGGTTCGCGTCGGCGTCGACGGTCTCCAGCATCAGTTTCTTCTGGTCGTCGGTGAAGCGTTCCCACTTCGCGAGCAGGGTCGCGGTGAAGCCCTTGACGGAGGTCAGCGGCGAGCGCAGTTCGTGGGCGACCGTGGCGATCAGCTCGGCGTGGCTGCGCTCGGTGCGGCGGCGGGCCTCGGTGTCGCGCAGGCAGACGACGACCCGGCGGACCGGTCCGGTGGGCCGGGTCCGCACATAGCGCGCGGAGACGAGGACTTCACGGCCGCCGGGCAGCAGCAGGTTCCGCTCGGGCTGGCTGTTGCGGATGGCGAGTCCGCCGTAGGGGTCGGTCAGCTGCCACCAGCGGCGGCCTTCCAGGTCCTCCAGGGGGAGCGCCGATTCGAGCCGGCGGCCGAGGGCCTCGGCGGCCGGGACCGCCGTGATCCGGGCGGCGGCGGCGTTGAAGCAGATGACCCGGCCGTGTTCGTCGGCGACGACGATCCCGTCGGGCAGGTCGTCGGGGTCTATCCCAAGACCGGGACCGGCTCCGGTGGTGTCATCGTGCCGGGACGCGGATGTGCCGCGCGCGTCCCGTGCTCGCAGCGCGCTCTGGGCACCGCCCGTGCCGACACTCATCCCCGTACCCCACCTCTCGTCTGGCGCAGAGGGCCCCCGAGCCCGTCACCCTACTAGCTGCCGGTGACGGAACGGCACCCTGTGGAGGCGCGCTGTGCACGGGCTGACGCGTAGAGACATACGGCCGCGGCCGTGGCCAGGTTCAGGCTCTCGGCCTTTCCGTGGATCGGAACGCGCACGACAGCGTCGGCCAGCGCGCGGGTCTCCTCCGGAAGCCCCCAGGCCTCGTTGCCGAAGACCCAGGCGGTGGGGCCGCCCATGGTCCCCTTGTCGAGTTCGTCGTCGAGGTCGTCCTGGCCCGCGCCGTCGGCAGCGAGGATGCGGACGCCGGCGTCCTTGAGTCCCGCCACGGCCTGCTCGACGGGCACGCCGACGGCGACGGGCAGATGGAACAGGGACCCGACGGAGGCCCGTACGGCCTTGGGGTTGTAGAGGTCGACGGACGCGTCGGTGAGGACGACGGCGTCGGCGCCCGCGGCGTCCGCGCAGCGCAGCACGGTCCCGGCGTTCCCGGGATCGCGGACGTGCGCGAGCACGGCGACGAGCCTGGGTCCGGCCTTGAGGATCTCCTCGAAGGGGGTGTCGAGGAAGCGGCAGATCCCGACGAGGCCCTGCGGGGTGACGGTGGTGGAGATGTCGGCGATGACCTGCTCTTCGGCGAGGTGCACGCGGGCTCCGGCGTGGCGGGCGTCGCCGATGATGTCGGCGTAGCGCTCCGCGGCCTCGACGGTCGAGAACAGTTCCACGAGGGTGGCGGCGCCGTCGGCGCGGTGCGCGGCGGCCTCCCGGACGGCCTGCGGCCCCTCGGCGAGGAACAGCCGCTCCTTGCCCCGGAAGTTCCGCCTGGCGAGCCGCCGGGCGGCCAGGACACGCGGCGAGCGCGGGGAGATCAGCTCGGGGACGGCGGGGGGCATGTTCTGGTTCACCTTCGGTATCTGTGCGGCTCGCACGGCAGCGGGGGCGACTCCGACCCCCCAGGGGCGCGGGGCCCTGTCGATCTGCGGCTCCGCCGCGATGGGGGTCCCCCCTGTTCGAGCGGAGCCGAGAACTCGGGGGAGCGACCGGCCCCCGACGGCCCGCACCCGAACGACTGCCCGTGGGGTCAGCAGCAAAGGACCCGCAGGCCTGAAAACCTGCGGGTCCTTTCGTCACATCGGCTCAGAGCCAGCGCAGCGTCACGCGGCCTTCGGCGCGTTGACGTCCGACGGCAGCGCCTTCTTCGCGACCTCGACGAGCGAGGTGAACGCGTTGGCGTCGTTGACGGCCAGCTCCGCGAGGATCTTGCGGTCCACCTCGATGTTGGCGGCCTTCAGACCCTGGATGAGGCGGTTGTACGTCATGCCGTTCTGGCGGGCCGCAGCGTTGATGCGCTGGATCCACAGCTGACGGAAGTCGCCCTTGCGCTTCTTGCGGTCGTTGTAGTTGTAGACCAGCGAGTGGGTGACCTGCTCCTTGGCCTTGCGGTACAGGCGCGAACGCTGACCGCGGTAGCCCTTGGCCGCCTCGAGGATTGCCCGGCGCTTCTTGTGGGCGTTGACTGCCCGCTTGACGCGTGCCACTTTTTACTCCTTGTAGCGGGGCCGTGGTTGGACTCACACGACCCGAAATCGATTGGGTCCCGGTTCAGACGTGCGGCGCTGGGCGCCGGTACGTCACTTGCCGAGAAGCTTCTTGATCTTCTTGGCGTCGCCCGGGGCCATCTCGGCGTTGCCGGTGAGACGACGCGTCAGACGAGACGACTTGTGCTCGAGCAGGTGGCGCTTGCCGGCGCGCTCACGGAGCACCTTGCCGGAGCCGGTGATCTTGAAGCGCTTGCTGGCACCGCTGTGCGACTTGTTCTTCGGCATAGCGCCGTTCTCTCCTCGTCAGTGGCGTTCCGGTGCCCGGTCGCTGGACCGGGCACGATGGAACGTCATATGTATGGATTGACATCCCGGGGCAGCAGCCCTGGGATCAGGCCTCGGCTGATGCCTCGGCCGGGGCCTCGACGGACGCGGCCTCGGTGGACTCGCCCTCGATGGACTCGCCCTCGGCGGACTCGCCCTCGGTGACCTCGTCCTCGGTGACCTCACCGTCGGCGATGTCGTCATCGGCGGCGTTCTGCGAGCGACCGGGGTTGGCCTTCGCTTCCGCCTTGCGAGCCGCCTGGGCCTCACGGGCTTCGGCCATCGCCTCGGTCTTCTTCTTGTGCGGACCGAGAACCATGATCATGTTTCGGCCGTCCTGCTTCGGGTTCGACTCGATGAACCCGAGGTCCTCGACGTCCGTGGCGAGACGCTGCAGCAGTCGGTAGCCGAGCTCCGGCCTGGACTGCTCGCGACCACGGAACATGATCGTGATCTTGACCTTGTCGCCCTGCTTGAGGAACCGGACGACGTGACCCTTTTTGGTGTCGTAGTCGTGCGGGTCGATCTTCGGCCGGAGCTTCATTTCCTTGATGACCGTGTGCGCCTGGTTCTTGCGCGCCTCACGGGCCTTCATGGCCGACTCGTACTTGAACTTCCCGTAGTCCATGAGCTTGCAGACGGGCGGGCGAGCGCTCGCCGCCACCTCGACCAGGTCGAGGTCGTACTCCTGAGCAAGCTCAAGGGCCTTGGCAAGCGGAACAATCCCGACCTGCTCGCCGCTGGGACCGACAAGTCGCACTTCGGGAACGCGAATCCGGTCGTTGATGCGGGGCTCGGTGCTGATGGATCCTCCTCGGTAGCACCACACGGCGGTCTGGCGGACAGCCGCGTATGTCTCTGATGACATGTGGACCAACCACCGCGGGGCATCAAAAAATGCCCCGGACGGGACACAGGCGGGGCTCCATGGATAACCGGAGCACCGTCGCGGTCAACCGCGGGGCGCACATTCGGGCGACTCCACCGTCCGTACGGAACGGTGGGGGCCGCCTGACCGGGTGACCCGCCGTCCCGGAGGACAGTCGGGTGGGAGATCGGAGCCTCCACTTGTGGGCCGGGGCACATACGTGTCTCCGGCCGGTCGTTACGCAAGGTTAGCAGTTCCGCCGGGTACGCGCTAACCGGCGGCCTCCTCACCGCCGCTCGCCCGGCGGAAGGCTCCGGCGGAAAGTCCCGGCGGACCTGCGGAAGGCTCCCGTGGACGGGGGCGCGCGCGCCGGGGCCTATCGTGTGAGGCATGAGTGACACCCCTCCCCAGAACCCCGACTACGACACCATGACCCGCGACATCGCCGAGGTCCCCGCGGTCGAGGTCATCGTGACAGTCGCCGTGAACCTGATGAGCGCCGCCGCCGTGAAGCTCGGTCTCACCGAGGAGGGCGACGCGTACAAGGACCTGGACGAGGCGCGCAAGCTGGTCACGGCGCTCGCCGGGCTGCTCGACGCGAGCGCGACCGAGATCAGCTCCTTCCACGCGGCACCGCTGCGCGACGGTCTGAAGTCGCTCCAGCTCGCCTTCCGCGAGGCCTCGCTCGTCCCGGACGAGCCGGGCCAGGGCCCCGGCGAGAAGTACACCGGCCCCGTCTACGGCTGACCCGCGACCTCACGTCGTACGGACGCGGCCCCGTCCGCGTCCGTACCGGCGCAGCTACCCGCGTCCGTACAGAGGGCAGCTACCCGCGTACGTACAGGGGCTCGCCCGGAGGCGTCGCCCCGGCCGGCAGAAGTGCCAGGTCGAGGCCGCGCACCAGGCGGGCCCTCAGTGTTTCGTCGGCCGCGAGCCGCTGGGCCACCGCGCGGGCGGTCTCGGCGGGGGCGGCCGACGGGTCGAGCACGAGGGCGAGGGTGCCGTCCGCCGGACCGGGGACGAGATGGGCGCGGACCACCAGGGGCTCGGCGGCGACCGCGGCCCGTACGGCCCCGACCACGGCCGGGTCGGCGAGCGGATCGGCGGTGGTACGTCCCTCGGCGAGCGCCAGCAGCGCGGATCCCGTGAGCTCGAAGGACACCGGCCCGGCCAGGTCCAGCACGATCGTGTCGGCCTTCTCGTGCGCCGCGGCCTCCAGGACCTGACGCAGGCGGGCGGCGACGGGGCGGGCCCCGGGATCCCAGCGGGCCAGCGATTCCGTGGACGTGAAGGCGGGCAGGGCCGTGCGGTTCCCCGCCTTGAGCGTGGGCACCGCCATGTCACTGGTCTTCTCGCGGCGCAGCCCGTTCTCGTCCTCCTCGACCTCGCCGAGAATCGCCACGACGGGCACGAGCAGCCGGGCACCCTCGAGTGCCTCCAGAACCGGCGGTACGGCAGTGCGGTCCGC
The DNA here is from genome assembly GCF_025399795.1 of Streptomyces rhizosphaerihabitans. Taxonomy (GTDB): domain Bacteria; phylum Actinomycetota; class Actinomycetes; order Streptomycetales; family Streptomycetaceae; genus Streptomyces; species Streptomyces rhizosphaerihabitans. The sequence goes on from NZ_JAODTZ010000004.1 coordinate 212,770, forward strand.
GGACCAGGCGACGAGCGCCGCGCTCAGCCGCGGATCGGCGGAGCCGTCGTCGTCGGGGAAGCCTGGGTCGGGAATGTTCTTGTTCGCCACGGTCCCCGACCCTATCGGGGGAATGCTGCTGCGCTTGTGCGGCCCCTGAAACCCGGAGTTGACGGAACTCATCGGTTTCTCAGTCTTCCCTGACACACCTCTAACACGCGTCTAACCGCGGACACAGCCCGGCCGTCCAGCATCACCGAATGGACCGTCACAGAGCACGCGGGCGTCGCGCCCGGCCCTCCCGACGCAAGCCTCTCCTCTACACCGTGGTGGCCTCCGCGGTGCTCGTCGGAGCCACGGCGGCCGGGACGGTGTACATGAAGGCACAGGCGCACGACGGCCCGGCCGTCGTATCGTCGGCGGCGGCGGCGACGGCGACGGCATCCCCCTCTTCGTCGCCGGCCGCCGGCGAGGAGGCATCGGTGGAACCCGTGGCGGAGCCCTCCGTGGACCGGGACGCGCTGCTCGCGAAGGCGCTGAAGGCGGTGCCCGTGGCGGACGGCGCGAAGACGGCGGTCGCCGTCCTCGACCTCGACTCCGGCGAGAGCGCCGCCCACGGCGACACCGCCTTCGACACCGCGAGCATCGTCAAGGTGAACATCCTGGCCACGCTGCTCCTCCAGGCGCAGGACGCGGACCGGCATCTCACCACGCAGGAGAAGACGTACGCCACCGCGATGATCGAGAACAGCGACAACGCGTCGGCGACCGCACTGTGGGCCGCGATCGGCCGGGCCGACGGACTCGACACCGCGAACAAGCGCTTCGGCCTGACGGACACGCAGGGCGGCGACGGCGAGCTGTGGGGCCTGACCCAGACCACGGCGAGCGACCAACTGACGTTGCTGCGCCAGGTGTTCGGGGACGACTCGAAACTCAGCGACACCTCCCGGTCCTACCTCCAGGGACTCATGGGCAAGATCGAGACCGACCAGCGGTGGGGAGTGTCGGCCGCGGCCGACGGTTCCCAATGGGCCCTGAAGAACGGGTGGTTGGCGCGCAGCACCACCGGGCTGTGGGACGTCAACAGCATCGGCCGGATCTCGGCCGACGGCCACGACTACCTGGTGGCGACGCTGTCGAACGGGAACTCCACGCAGGCCAAGGGTATTTCGCTGGTGGAAGCGGTGGCGAAGGCCGCACTGTCCGCGTTCCAGGACGCGGCCGAGGACTGAGGACCGAAGGCTGGGGACGGAAGGTCGGAGACGGAAAGCCGGGTGCGGAAGGCCGAGGCCCAGAACTCAGTGCTCAGGGCTCAGGGCTCAGGGCTCAGGGCTCAGGATCCAGGGGTGGGACAGCCGTCAGGACCGGCCGAAGGGGTGCAAGCCTCTGCGGCCGCGCCACAAGAACACCGCTGTCGCCAGCAGGGCCAGGCCCAGGGCGCCCGCGAGCGGACCGGCCCAGTCGGCGGAACTGCCGCCGTTGTCGGGGGCGTCGGGGCCGGTGCCGAAGTACTTCTGGCCGTACGCCGCCGACTTGAGGCCCTGCGGCTTGAGCCGGCCGGCCGCCTCGATGGCGGCGGCGGGGTCGATGAAGCCGAAGCCGCGGGAGTCGTCCCGGCCCCCGGAGGGAACGTTGCGGGCGGTGTCCTCGAGGACCTGCTTGATCTGGGCCGGGGACAGACCCGGGTGGGCGGCCTCGATGAGTGCGACCGCGCCGGAGACGAACGCGGACGCCGCGCTGGTGCCCCAGCCCTCGTAGTACCGGTCGTCCGGGTCCGCGATGACGACGTCGACGCCCGGGGCGCTGACGGTGGCGTACCAGCGACGGGTGGAGAAGGAGGCGTGGGTTCCGTAGCGGTCGACGGCGGTCGCCGAGATCACGCCGGGGTACGCGGCGGGGTACGAGATGTGGTCGCCCTTCTCCCCGCCGTTGCCGGCCGAGGCGACGACGACGGCACCCTTCTTCAGCGCGTACTGGACGGCTTCGTCCTCGGCGGGCTCGGGGTGGGCGGACTTGGAGTCGTCGCCGAGGGAGAGGTTGATGACGTCGGCGCCGTGGTCGGTGGCCCAGCGGATGCCCTCGGCGAGTGCGTTGCCACGGGTGTTGCGGGCCTTGGAGCGGGCCGGGTCCTTGTCTTCGAGAATGACGCGGACGGGCAGGATCTTCGCCTCCGGGGCGATGCCCATGACGCCGTCGGCGTCACCCGGCCCGTGGCCGTGCCCGGCGATGATGCCCGCCATGGCGGTGCCGTGCCGGGCCCAGGTCACGTCACCGCGGCTCGCGCCGAAACCGACCAGGTCCTTGTCCGCGAGCACATTGCCCTTGAGGTCCGGGTGCAGGGCGTCGACGCCGGTGTCGAGGACGGCGACGGTGATGCCCTTGCCCTTGGTCGTACGCCACGCCTGCTGTGTGTGCATCGCGTCGAGGCCCCACTGCTGGGCACGTATCCCGTCGGCGTGCGCCGCGGTCGAGGGCACCAGGGCGAGGGAGGCGGCGAGGACGGCGGCGAGGGCGCCGGACCTGCGGGAGAGCAGGGGCCCGCGGACCGCCGGGGCCGCGCGCGGGGGCCGGGCGCTGTCGGCGGCGGGGGCCGTGCGGAGCGGCCCTGACATCGGACTCCGCCGGACCGGGGCGCGCTCCGCGGCCGCGGTCGTCACTCCGGTCGTGCCGGTCGTGCCGGAGGCTGTGCTCGTACCGGAGGCGCCGGTCGCTCCGGTCTGCTGACTACGGCCGGCGGGGCCGGTGTTGTGGGTCATGAGGGCTTCTCCGTGGCCGAGGTGACGGTCTTGCGGAGGCCTCGCTCGACCCGGTCGGCGAGGCCCTGCGCCTCATGGCCGAGGCCCGCCTGGGCCGGGGCCGTGGTCGAGTCCGGCTTCATCGCGTCGGCGGCGGGCTGCGGGGTGGCGACCGTGCGCCCGTCGGCGAACCCGGAGACCGCGTACACGACGACTGGGGCGTCCGTGAGGACCGCCTCGGTCCAGGAAGCGCGCTGTGCCTTGCCGAAGCCCTCGGCGGCGGTGCCCTTCGCCGCGTAGGGGCGGGGCATCAGGTCGGTGCGCCGGGCCAGGCCCTCCTTGCGGAAGCGGGCCTTCAGGGAGGTCATGCCCGCCGCGTCCGCCTTGGTGAACAGCAGGCCGACGGTGGTGACATGGCTCCGGGTCGCGTCCACGTAGGTGGCACGCAGCAGCCGCAGGCAGCCGACGGGGGCGAGGGCCTGGCGCAGCAGCGGGTCGAAGGCGTCCTTGCAGCCGGAGTCCGGGGCGACGGCGATCCGGGTCCAGGTGCGGTCGGAGCCGCCGGGGCCCGCTCCGTCGCCGCGCACGGTCGGCGGGAAGAGCTGGTCCACCGGCACGCTGTGCCAGAGCTCTCCGGCCGCCGTGAAGGCACCGGGCGAACCGGGTCCGTCCGCGTTGTCGCCGGTGAGCCAACTCCCGGTCACCGCACCGCCGATGAGCCCGAGTCCGAGGACGACACAGGCCGCGGCGGCCACGGTACGGGGCCGGGCCCGCCCACGGAGCGGACGCACCCGCGCGGTGTCGCCGCCGTACGTCTCGGGCTCCGCGAAGGACACGAAGGGGCGCTGCGGGCCCGGGGCTCCCTCGGCAGGCGCTGCCGGCGGGGGCGGGGTGAACGAGGGCGTGACCGCGGAGGGCACAGCGGGCTCCTCGCCCCGTCCAGGCCACAGCCCCCTGCTCGTCTCCGTGAGCCGCTCCCCGGATACGGCGGCCGGCCCTGCCACTCCGGTCCGCGACGACGGCGCGGACTCGGACGGATACAGAGGCTCGGCGGTATACAGCGACTCGGAGGGCCCTGAGAGGCCGGAGGGCCGTGACGGCTCGGACGGGCGGGAGGGTGCGGAGGCGCGTGGGGGCTCTGCCGGACGCGGAAGCTCCGACGGGCGTGCGGACGCGGAGCGCCGCGAGGGGTCGAAGTCGCGCGCCGGATCGGAGGACCGCGAGGGCTCGGACGGCGACGAGGGCTCGGAGGGGCGCGGGGGTTCGAAGGCGCGCCGGGGCTCGGACGGGCGCTGCGGCGCGGCGGGGTGCGACAGCCGGGCGGGACGCTGCCCAGGGCGCTGTGTCCCGCCGGGCCGCGACGGTCCGGCGGGGTGCGGCGCCCCATCGGGACGCGTCGGCTCGGCTGACGCGGGCGGCGCGTCCGGGAAGCGTGCGGAGGCCGCGGGGGGCGGCGGGGTCGACGTCCCCGGCCGCGCCTCGGGGCGCAGACGGGGGAAGCGCCTGGCCTCCGGCCCGGACACGGATGCGGGACCCTGCGAAGCGGCGTCCGACGCGGAGCGCTCCGAGGCCGCCGACGGCGGGGCCGGGCGCTCCGAAGGGGGTGCCGCGGAGCCGTACGGGACGGCTTCCGACGCGGCGCCCGGGCCGGTGGACGCCGTTGCCGTGCTCTTTGCGCCGGACGGTGCGGTACCGGTCGAGGCGGACCGTGGCGCGTCGGCCCCCGGAGTACCGGAAGGGGCTGACCCCGCCGAGGCGGAGGCGGACCACGGCCTACCGGGCGAGACGGACCGCGGCGTACCGGGCACGGCCGACCCGGGCGCGGCTGACGTCGGCCTGCCCGACGAAGCAGAACCCGGCGTACCCGCCGGGGACCCCGGACTACCGGGCGAAGCAGCCCCCGGCCCACCGGGCGAGACCGACCTCGGCCTGCCCGACGAAACAGAACCCGGCGTACCCGCCGAGGACCCCGGACTACCGGGCGAAGCAGCCCCCGGCGTACCGGATGAGACGGGTCGCGGCCCACCGGGCGAGACCGACCCCGGCGCACCCGACGAGACAGGTCCCCGCCCACCGGGCGAGACCGACCCCGACTCGCTGGGCGATGTGGACGTCGGCCTGCCGAACGAGGCTGGTCCCGGTGTTCCGGGGGCAGCCGAACCCGGCGCACCGGGCGAGGCGGACCCGGGCGCACCGGTCGTGGCGGACCCCGGCCCTGCAGGCGCGCGGAACCCCGGCGCACCGTGCGCAACCGGCCCCGCGGCGGACGAGGCGCCCCCCGCCATGCCGGACCACGGCCTGCCGGCAGACGCGGACGCCGATATACCGGACGAGGCCGACCCCGGCTCGGAAGGTGTAGCGGGCCTCGGGGAAGGCGTCGTACCGGATGCTTCGTCCGATTCCGTCGAGGTGTCGAAGAAGTCGAAGGAACGCGGCGGCGAAGGCACCCGCGAGGCCCGTACGGGTCCCGGCGGTGAGACCGGCGCGGAATTCGGCGCGGATGCGGAGGCCGACGGGGAAGTCGCGGTGGCAGTCGGCGCGGAACCGCCTCCGGAGGACCGGAACCCGCCTCCGCCCGCGGACGGTCCGCCCGGCGAACCGGACCACTCCCGCGTCGACGGCGGCCCGAGGGGCTGGGGCGGCACAGACGGAGCCACGCCACGGGGCGGGCTCGCGGGGCGCGGCGGGACCGCCGGGGCGTGGTTGGGCGCGGCGTACCCGAACGCAGACCCGGCCCCGGACGCGGACCCGGACGCTTGCGTGAGCGGCGAGGGATCCTCGGCGGACCAGTCCTCCCCGCCCGACAGGGACGGCTCGGGCGACCGGGCCGGCTTCGGGGGAGTCGGTCCGGCGGATGGGGTGGTCCGAGCGGACCGGGCCGCCGCAGCCGGAGGGGTCGACGGAAGCGGAGGGTGGGCCGGAGCAGCTGGAGCCGGTGGGTTCTTCGGGGCCGACGGGGTCTGGGAGCCCGGCGGGGCGTCGGCAGGTGAGCCGGCAGGGCGCTGGGGATTCGAGGCACGCCGCGCTTCCGTACTCATGCACCCCCCGTTTCCTCGTACCGGGCTGTCGGCCGCCCCGGAGCTCGGCGAGCCGTTTCGTCACGTGCGGAAGAGGATCGCCACGGGCACGCATACCCGCGCCGGTGGACCGTCACCCCGGGCAGGGCCCGCCGGGGCAAGGTCGTTCCTCCCTGCGTCCGCGTCACTCTACGGGTTGACGCGCGTCCGGCGGGAACCAGTACGAGGCCTCGGGGCATCTGCCCGGAACGTCCCCCTACCCTGCGGTAATCGAGTCTGGCAGTCTTCGGTCATGACTGCCCGTGCCGCCGACAGGGCCCGCTATGACCGGGCCACCGCTCACCTCGACGCCCCCGTCGCGATCGTGGACCTGGAGGCCTTCGACGCGAACGCGGACGACCTCGTCCGCAGGGCCGGCGGCAAGCCGATCCGTGTCGCCAGCAAGTCCGTCCGATGCCGCACCCTCCTGGAACGCGTCCTGGACCGGGACGGCTTCGCGGGGATCATGTCCTTCACCCTCGCCGAGTCGCTGTGGCTGGCCAGGTCGGGTTTCGACGACGTCCTGCTCGCCTATCCATCGGCCGACCGCAAGAGCTACGCCGAGCTGGCTGGCGACCCCAAGCTCGCCGCCGCGGTGACCGTCATGGTCGACGACCCGGCGCAGCTCCGTCTCATCGACGAGGCACGCCAGGGTGGCACCGAGGTGGTGCGGGTCTGTCTTGAGCTGGACACCTCGCTCAAGCTGTTCGGCGGCCGGGTGCGGGTCGGAGCGCTGCGTTCGCCGCTGCACTCCCCCGCCCAGGTGGCGGAGATGGCCCGTGCCGTCAAACGCGCCCCGGGGTTCAAGCTGGTGGGGATCATGGCGTACGAGGGCCACATCGCGGGCGTCGGCGACGCGATCTCGGGACGGCCGCTGCGCTCGCGTGCCGTACGGCTGATGCAGGCCACCGCCCGCAAGGAGCTCGCCCAGCGGCGCGCGGAGGTCGTCCGGGCGGTACGGGCCATCGAGCCGGACCTCGAATTCGTCAACGGCGGCGGCACCGGCAGTGTCCAGCACACGGCCGCCGAGGACGCCGTCACGGAGATCGCGGCCGGGTCGGGGCTCTATGTGCCGAGGCTCTTCGACAACTACACGTCCTTCAGCGGACGCCCCGCCGCGCTGTTCGCACAGCCCGTCGTGCGTCGGCCCGGCGTGGGTGTGGTGACCGTGCTGGGTGGCGGATACCCCGCGTCCGGGGCCGCGGGCGCGGACCGGTTGCCCGTCCCGTATCTGCCGGAGGGACTGTCGTACGACCCCCAGGAGGGTCCCGGCGAGGTGCAGACCCCGCTGCTCGGCTCCCCGGCGGACGATCTGCTCATCGGCGACAAGGTGTGGTTCCGGCACGCGAAGGCCGGTGAGCTGTGCGAGCGGTTCGACACCCTGCACCTCGTCGAGGGCGACACGGTCACGGCCGCCGTCCCGACCTATCGCGGAGAGGGCCACACCTTCCTCTGATCCGGGGCCACACCTTCTCCGATCCGGTGAGGGCGACACCTCCGGATCCGGTGAGGGCGGCCCGCTCCGGGTAGCCGGGTAGCCGGGTGCCCGGTACGCCGGTCCCCCGGCCGGGCGGTCACCGTTCGCTTCGACTCACCTCGACGGGCCGACGCTGCTGCCCACACCTCCGCCGGCGTCCTTCTCGCCGACCGAGCGGATCCCCTTGGTGATCCGGTCCATGTCGGACAGCGGCGGCCCGTCGGCGCCGGCGTCGAAGGCGAAGCGGACGATGACCGGGGACTGCGAGCCCACGCTGGACGGGAAGGCCAGCGACTCGACGTAACCCCCGGGTCCCACACCGGTCTTGACCTTCCAGCGCACGAAGTACCCGGCGCGCCCGGCGACGGCGACCGAGCCGGACTTCACCAGCTGGTGGGAGGTGATGCCCCGGAAGGGGCGGCTGCCGACGACGTCGTGGTCGTACGCGCTGTCGGCGGCGTCCTTGATGTCCCCCTCGGCGAGGGCCTTCGGGGACGTCTCGTCGGTGGCCGTGGCCGTGCGCGAGACGACCCGGCCGCGCCGGCACAGACTGGAGTCGCCCGGACAGTCGTAGGTGCCCGGGGTCGTCAGCACCGTGTCGTGGTCGACCACGTACTGCGGTCGTGCCCAGCCGTCGAGGATCGGGAAGGTGATGCCGTCGAGTTCGTCCACGACGACGGCCGGGTCCCCGGCCGACGGCGAGGGACCGGCCGATGACGGGGACGGGCCGTCGGTCCCCGTGGGAGACGCGACGGCCGGCGTGGTCCGTGTCGCGGCCTCGTCGCCGCTGTCGTCGCGGCGCAGCAGCACGGCGCCCGTGACGATCGCGGCGACAAGCACGACGGCGGCCGTCACGAGCGCGACGGCCCTGGCCCGGCCGGAGCCGGCGCCACCGGGCGACCGGGTCTGCATCAGGGGCTGTTGGGGGGCCTCGGGCTGACGCCGGTGGTCGGTCCACGTGGTCCCGTCCCACCAGCGCTCGACGAGCGGGTACGACGGGTCGCGGTACCAGCCGGGCGGAGGCGTCATACTCATCCCGGCACTCTAGGACGTGCCGGGAACGGGCGGTACACGGTGTCCGCCAGGACGGGTACGGCCGGACCGTCCGGCCCCGCGACCCGTACCGCGACGGTCCTACAGGGGCGTGACGTACGCGCCCGAAATGCCTCCGTCCACCAGGAAGTCGGTGGCGTTCACGAAGGAGGAGTCGTCGCTGGCGAGGAACGCGACGGCCGCCGCGATCTCGTCCGCCTCGGCGAAGCGCCCGACCGGGATGTGCACCAGCCGACGCGCCGCCCGCTCGGGGTCCTTGGCGAACAGCTCCTGCAGCAGCGGGGTGTTGACGGGGCCGGGGCACAGGGCGTTGACCCGGATGCCCTCCCGGGCGAACTGGACGCCCAGTTCACGGGACATGGCGAGCACACCGCCCTTGGAGGCCGTGTACGAGATCTGCGAGGTGGCCGCGCCCATCCGGGCGACGAAGGACGCCGTGTTGATGATGGAGCCCCTGCCCTGGCGGCGCATGTAGGGGATGGCGGCCTTGCAGCACAGGTAGACGGAGGTGAGGTTGACCTCCTGGACGCGCTTCCAGGCCTCCAGGCCCGTGTCCAGGATGGAGTCGTCGTCCGGCGGCGAGATGCCCGCGTTGTTGAAGGCGATGTCGACCGAGCCGTAGGTGTCGTACGCCGTCCTGAAGAGCGTCTCGACCTGCTCGGGGTCGGTCACGTCGACCTTGACGAAGGTCCCGCCGACCTCCTCGGCCACGGCCTTGCCGTGCTGCTCGTCGATGTCGCCGCAAACGACGTGGGCGCCCTCGGAGGCGAGCCGGCGCGCGGTGGCGAGGCCGATGCCGCTGGCGGCGCCGGTGATGACGGCGGTGCGGCCGACCAGTCGGCGGCAGATGGTCTCAGGGGTGTCTGAAGTCACTGTGCGGGACCCTCCGTGCTGATGAAGACGTTCTTGGTCTCGGTGAAGGCGGTGAGGGCGTCCGGGCCGAGTTCACGGCCGATTCCCGACTGCTTGAAGCCGCCGAAAGGGGTCCAGTAGCGGACGCTGGAATGGGAGTTGACGGACAGGTTGCCAGCGCGGACGGCCTGCGAGACGCGCAGGGCGCGGCCGATGTCGCGGGTCCAGATGGAACCGGACAAGCCGTAGTCGGTGGCGTTGGCGAGCCGGATCGCGTCGGCCTCGTCATCGAAGGGCAGCACGACGGCGACGGGGCCGAAGACCTCCTCGACGGCCACGCGCGCGTCGGGGTCGACGCCGGTGAGGACGGTGGGCGGGAACCAGAAGCCGGGGCCCTCGGGGGCCTTGCCCCGGATGCCGGGCGCGTCGGCGTCGACATAGGACCGTACGCGTTCCAGCTGGGACCTGGAGATCAGCGGGCCCATCTGGGTCCGCTCGTCGGAGGGGTCGCCGACGACGACGGACTCGACCGCCGGGGCGAGGAGTTCGAGGAAACGGTCGTGGACGGAGCGCTGGACGAGGATGCGGGTGCGGGCGCAGCAGTCCTGGCCGGAGTTGTCGAGGAAGGACATGGGTGCGGCTGCCGCGGCGGCCTCGATGTCGGCGTCGGCGAAGACGATGTTGGGGCTCTTTCCGCCGAGTTCGAGGGTGACCCGCTTGAGGAGGGCGGAGCCCTTCGCCAGCACCTGTTTGCCCACGGCCGTCGACCCGGTGAAGACGATCTTCGCGACACCGGGGTGTTCGACGAGTGCGGCGCCCGCGACGGGTCCCGCGCCGGGCAGTACCTGGAAGAGGTGTTCGGGCAGGCCCGCCTCCAGGGCGAGTTCCGCCACTCGCAGTGCCGTCAGCGGGGTCGTCTCGGCGGGTTTGAGGATGACGGCGTTGCCCGCGGCGAGCGCCGGTGCGGTGCCCCAGGCGGCGATGGGCAGGGGGAAGTTCCAGGGTGCGATGACCCCGACGACGCCGAGCGGTTCGAGGAGGGTGATGTCGAGGCCGCCCGCGACGGGGATCTGGCGGCCGGTCAGCCGTTCCACTCCCCCGGCCGCGTAGTCGAGCAGATCGCGGACGTTGCCCGCCTCCCAGCGGGCGTTGCCGAGGGTGTGGCCGGCCTCGCGGACCTCCAGGCGGGCCAGTTCCTCGATGTGGCCGTCGACGACGGCCGCGAAGCGGCGCAGCAGCCGGGCGCGGTCGGCCGGCGCGAGGGCGGCCCAGCGGACCTGCGCCTTCGCGGCCCGCCCGACGGCGTCGGCGACGTCCTGCGCGGAGGCGGCCGGGACGGTTGCGACGACCTCCTCGGTGGCGGGGTCGAGTACCTGGAGTTCATGGTCGTACGGGGGCGAGGTCTGCGGGTGCGAGGTGTGCGGGTGCGACAAGGGGGTCCTCACATGCGTTCGAAGGAGCGGCGCAGCTCCCAGTCGGTCACCGCGGCGTCGAAGGCCTCCAGCTCGACGCGCGCCATGTTGCGGTAGTGCTCGACCACCTCGTCGCCGAAGGCTGCTCGGGCGATGGGGCTGTTCTCCCAGAGTTCGGCGGCCTCGCGCAGGGTGGTGGGGACGTGCGCGTACTCGGCGGTGTAGGCGTTGCCGGCGCACGCCTCGGGCAGCTCCAGCTTCCGCTCGATGCCGTACAGGCCGGCCGCGACGAGTCCGGCGACGGCCAGGTGCGGGTTGACGTCGCCGCCGGGGAGCCGGTTCTCGAAGCGCATCGAGCGGCCGTGGCCGACGACCCGGAGCGAGCAGGTGCGGTTGTCGTACCCCCAGGCGACGGCGGTCGGGGCGAAGGAGCCGGGCTGGAACCGTTTGTACGAGTTGATGTTGGGCGCGTACAGGAGCGAGAAGTCACGCAGGGCGGCCAGTTGTCCGGCGAGGAAGTGGCGCATGACCTCCGACATGCCGCCCGGGTCCTGCGCGGAGCCGGCCATCACGTTGGTTCCGTCGGCGTCGGCGAGGGAGAGGTGGATGTGGCAGGAGTTGCCCTCGCGCTCGTTGTACTTCGCCATGAAGGTGAGCGAGACGCCCTCCTGGGAGGCGATCTCCTTGGCGCCGGTCTTGTAGACGGCGTGCTGGTCGCAGGTGACGAGGGCCTCGTCGTACTTGAAGGCGATCTCGTGCTGGCCGGGGTTGCACTCCCCCTTGGCGGACTCGACCGTGAGGCCCGCGGCCTGCATCTCGTTGCGGATGCGGCGCAGCAGGGGCTCGATGCGGCCGGTGCCGAGGACCGAGTAGTCGATGTTGTACTGGTTGGCCGGGGTGAGGCCCCGGTAGCCGGTGTCCCAGGCCTGTTCGTAGGTGTCCTTGAAGACGATGAACTCCAGCTCGGTGCCGACCTGGGCGGTGTAGCCGAGTTCGGCGAGGCGGTCGAGCTGGCGGCGCAGGATCTGGCGGGGCGCGGCGACCACCGGGGAGCCGTCGTTCCAGGCGAGGTCGGCGATGAGCAGGGCGGTGCCCTCGTTCCAGGGGACGCGCCGCAGGGTGGCGAGATCGGGGTGCATGGCGAAGTCGCCGTAGCCCCGGTCCCAGGAGGACATGGCGTATCCGTCGACGGTGTTCATGTCGGTGTCGACGGCGAGGAGGTAGTTGCAGCCCTCCGTGCCGTGCTCCAGGACCTCGTCGAGGAAGAACGTCGCGGCGAACCGCTTGCCCTGGAGCCGCCCCTGCATGTCGGGGAAGGCCAGGACGACCGTGTCGATGTCCCCTGCCTCGACAAGACGGCGCAGTTCTTCGACGGAGAGCGGGGGTGTGCGGTCTGCCACCGGAAAAGCCTCCTTGGGTCAGCCGAGAGCCATAAGGTATTGCGGAGAACCATTGCTTGGGAAGGGGGCGCGACCTGATGACGCGGGAGGAACCCGACCGTGGGACGGACGACCGGCTGACGCCGGTGCTGCGGCCGGTGCGGGCGGGCAACGGTTTCGAGGAGGCGCTGGAGCAGATCCTCCAGATCGTCCGGCTCGGCCTGGTGCCGGGTGGTGAACGGCTGCCCGCGGAGCGGGAGTTGGCCGAGCGACTCGGTATCAGCCGGGTGACCTTGCGCGAGGTCCTGAAGGTGCTCCAGGACCAGGGTCTGGTCGAGTCGCGGCGCGGCCGGTACGGCGGCACCTTCGTACTGGCACGCACTGCCACGCCCGGCGAGCACGAGCTGCGCCGCCGGGTCGCCGCGGTCGACATCGAGGACGTGCTGCGTTTCCGCGAGGTCCTGGAGGTGGGTGCCGCCGGGCTGTGCGCGACGCACGGGCTCGACGCGGAGCAGGCCGGCCGGCTGCGCGAGGCGCTGACCCGGACGAACGACGCCCCGCTGGCCGACTACCGGCGACTGGACACCATGCTCCATCTCACCCTCGCGGAGCTGTGCGGCTCCTCCTCCCTCACCGCGCGGTACGCGGCCGTCCGCGCCTCCGTCAACGACCTGCTCGACTGCATCCCGCTCCTCGTCCGCAATCTGGAGCACTCGCAGCGCCAGCACACCGCCCTCGTCGGGGCGGTCCTCGACGGGGACGCGGACGGCGCGCGGGAGATCATGCGGGAGCACTGCGCGGGCACGGCGGCGTTGCTGCGCGGGTTCCTGGCGTGAGCGGACGGGCGTGAGGGGCGCGTGGTGTTTCCGCCCCTCATCGCCCAAAGGTATGAGACCTTTCCATTGACGTTCCATGGGAGTCGTGGCGACCCGGATCCGAGGGAGAAGCGCGTGAGCAGGCCGCTGATCGGTGTGAGTACGTATCTGGAGGTCGGGGCGCGCTGGGGTGTGTGGGAACTGGAAGCCGCGCTGCTGCCGGCCGGCTATCCGCGGCTCGTGCAGCGGGCGGGCGGACTCGCCGTCATGCTGCCGCCGGACGATTCGGCCCTGGCGCCCGAGACCGTCGCCCGGCTCGACGCGGTGGTCGTCGCGGGCGGCCCCGACGTCGACCCCCTCCGCTACGGAGCCGAGCGCTCCCCGCGTACGGGCCCGCCCGCTCCCGAGCGCGACGACTGGGAACTCGCCCTGATCCGGGCCGCGTTGGACTCCGGCACCCCGCTCCTGGGTATCTGCCGGGGCCACCAGCTCCTCAACGTGGCGCTGGGCGGCACGCTCGTCCAGCACCTCGACGGCCATGTGAAGGACACCAGCGTCGTCGGACACCACGAGGTGACGCCCGTACCCGGGACGCGGTACGCCGCTCTCGCACCGGAGCCGTGCGAGGTGCCGACGTACCACCATCAGGCGGTGGACCGCCTCGGTGACGGTCTCACGGTCTGCGCGCACGCTGCGGACGGCACCGTGGAGGCGATCGAACTCCCCGGCCCCGCCTGGGTGTTGGGGGTCCAGTGGCACCCGGAGATGGGCGACGACCTGCGGGTGATGCGGGGCCTGGTCGCGGCGGCGTCCTGAGCGGAGGAATTCAGCCCCTCCGGCACTTGAGAAGCAGGGGCCGAGTTCGGCCCCTGCGGCGATCGAGGAGCGGGGGTCCGGGGGCAGCGCCCCTGGGGACGATGGGGGCCCCTGGTCGAGCGAAGCCGAGACCTTGGGGAGCCAAGCCGAGACCTTGGGGAGCCAAGCCGAGACCTTGGGGGAGGGTAGGGGCGGAGAGGGCGAAAACGGCCTGTGGTCAGGCGGCACCCCGTGTCCCTGTGCGGTCAGGCGGCATCCCGGGGTCCCGTGCGGTCAGGCCGCGCCCCTCGTCAGGGAGAGCAGGTCGCGGGCCGGGCCCGTGGGGCGGTGTCCCGTCGGCCAGACGGCCCGCAGGGCACGGGCGAGCCGGACGTCGGCGAGCGGGATGCTCACCAGACGGTGGGCGGAGAGCTCCTCGCCGAGGGCCAGTTCGCTCAGGACGGCGGGTCCGGCTCCGCTGACGGCGGAGGCCTTGACCGCCGTCGTCGAGGACAGTTCGATCAGCGGGCGGGCGAGCCCGCCGAGCGCGGTGTCGAGGACCTGACGCGTACCCGATCCCTCCTCCCGCAGGATGAGCGGCGTGGCGGCCAGCTCCGCCGCGGCGAGGGGCTTACGGCGACGCGCCCAGGGATGTCCGGGCGCCGTCACCACGATCAGCCGGTCGTGCGCGATGACGGTCGCGTCGAGGCCGGACGGCACCGAGAGGCCCTCGACGAAGCCGAGGTCCGCCTCGCCGGACAGGAGCCGCTCCGCGACGCCGGCGGAGTTCCCGGCGAGCAGCGACACGGCCGTATCGGGGCGCTGCGCGCGCAGCGCGATCAGCCAGCCCGGCAGCAGGTACTCGGCGATGGTCATGCTCGCGGCCACCCTCAGCCGAGAGTCGCGCCGGTCCCGCAGCGCCTGCGCCCCCGCGTCGAACGCCTCGGCCGCGTCCACCACCCGCCGCGCCCAGTCCGTGACGAGCGCCCCCTCACGGGTGAGCCGGGATCCGCGCGGCGAACGGTCGACGAGCGCCACCCCGAGCAGCCGCTCCATGGACCGGATACGACTGCTGGCCGCCGGCTGGGTGATCCCCAGCTCGCGTGCGGCGCGCCCGAGACTGCCGAGGCGCGCCACCGCCAGCAGCAGTTCCAGCGCGCCGAGATCGGGTACCCGGTGCGCGATCCCGACGCCGGGCCGATCCTCAGCACCGCTACTCATGGCGATCCTCAGCGCTGCTGCTCATAAAGCCAGCTTATGCCCTCATAGGCCCGCACTCCCTGGTGGGGAGCCGACGCGAGCGCGACCGTGGTGCCATGGTCACCGCAGCCCAGCCCCTGTCCGCCCATCAGGCGGGAACCGTCCCCGACACGAAGACCCCCCGTGTCCCGGGAAACCGTGCCATCGCCACGGTCCGGCATCTCGGCCCGAACTGGTACGCCTCCGTGATGGGCACCGCGATCGTGGCCACGGCCGGAGCCGGACTGCCCGGAAACGTGCCGGGCCTGCGCACCGCCTGCGCCGTCGTGTGGGCCCTCTCGCTCACCCTGCTGGTGTCGCTGCTCGTCGCCCGCGCCCTGCACTGGACGCACCACCGCGACCAGGCCCGGGCCCACCTCCTCGACCCGGCCATGGCCCCCTTCTACGGCTGCCTCTCCATGGCCCTGCTCGCCGTGGGCGGCGGCACGCTGCTCGTCGGCCGGGACTGGATCGGGATGCAGGCGGCGGTCGCCGTGGACACGGTTCTGTTCGTCGCCGGGACACTGATCGGGCTCGCCGCCGCCGTGACCGTCCCGTACCTCATGGTCGTACGGCATCGGATCGAGCCCGGACAGGCGTCACCCGTGTGGCTGCTGCCGATCGTCGCCCCCATGGTGTCGGCCGCCCTCGGCCCCCTCCTCGTTCCCCACCTGCCGGCCGGACAGCCCCGGGAGACGCTGCTCTTCGCCTGTGTCGCGATGTTCGGGATCAGCCTGCTGGCCACCTTCGTGATGCTGCCGATGATCTTCGCCCGGCTCGTCACCGCGGGCCCGCTGCCGCTTGCGCTCACCCCGACGCTGTTCCTCGTACTCGGCCCGCTGGGCCAGTCGACGACCGCGGTGGGCAAGTTCGCGGACGCCGCGCCCGGTGTGGTGCCCGCCCCGTACGACCAGGGCTTCGCGCTCCTCGCCGTCCTCTACGGCGTCCCCGTGCTGGGTTTCGCGCTGCTGTGGCTCGCGCTGGCCGTCGCGATGGTCGTACGGGCCCGCCGCCAGGGCATGGGCTTCGCGATGACCTGGTGGGCGTTCACCTTCCCGGTGGGAACCTGTGTGACCGGCGCGGAGGGCCTGGCCCGGCACACCGGCCTGGTCGCCTTCGACGCGCTCGCCGTCGCCCTGTACGCCCTGCTGGTGACCGCCTGGTCGGTGGCCGCCGTCCGCACCGCACACGGCCTGATCAGCGGCAAGCTGCTCGCAGCGCCTTCGCGCAAGTAGCCTTTCGCGGCTGCCTTGCCATGCCTTTGGACGACACCCCTGCCCTTCGGATCGTGCGGATCCGAAGGGCAGGGGTTCCCGTTTGGGGGCATCGAAGTACTCGTCCGAGTTCCGGGCGGATGCCGTCGCGCCGTACCACGCCGGTCCGGGTGGAACGTATACGTCGGTGGCCAGGACCTGCTCACAGTTGGGCAGTGTGACGCGTCACAGACAACATGGCACCGCTGTGGGAACTTCAAGTGCCCCTCCTGCCAGCCGAGTTACCGAAGATCCGAGAGTGAGGTCGGGCCGACCGCACGGATTGCGTCGCTCGGCCCGTGTGTGCGTAAGAGGCGGAACCGTGGGCCGTCGAGGGAACCGACGAGAGGGGCGGCCCGCATGTGGAGAGGATCGAATGCGCTCTTTGGAAGCCCTGACGCTTGATCAGGTGGTCGACACGGCTCGCTATCCCCTGTCGGAACCCGCGAGCGCCCGGGGACAGGCCGTGGTCTCCCGTGCCCGACACGACCTGTCGACTCTCGGCTGCACCGTGCTGCCGGACTTCGTCCGCCCGTCGCTGCGCGATGTGCTGCGGCAGGAATGCTCGGACATCGCCCCCCGGGCGCACCACGACGTCGAGACGGTGAACGTCTACAACATCGCGGTGGACTCGGCGCTGCCGGAGGACCATCCGGGCCGGAAGACCTTCGAGCGGGGTAACGCGTTCGTCGCGCGGGACCGCGTTCCCGCGGACTCCCTCATCAGCCGGCTCTACTCCGACACGGTGTTCCGGCACTTCATCGCCCGCTGCTTCGAACTGCCGGAGCTGCACGAGCTGGCGGACCCGCTCTCCGGGCTGGTCCTCAACGTCGTCGCGCCGGGCATGGAGCACCCCTGGCACTTCGACACCAACGAGTTCACCGTGAGCATGCTCACCCAGCAGGCGCAGGCCGGCGGCGTATTCGAGTACTGCCCGAACATTCGGACCGCGCAGGACGAGAACTTCGACGACGTCCGGGACGTGGTGGACGGCCGAGGCGAGCGGTTGACCCGGCGCCTCCCCCTCCAACCGGGTGACCTTCAGTTGTTCAAAGGGCGCTACTCGCTGCACCGAGTGAGCCCGGTGCGCGGCGAGGTCGCGCGCCACTCCGCGATATTCGCCTACAGCGAGCGCCCCGGCGTCATCGGAAGCGTGGAACGGACCCGGCAGCTCTTCGGCCGGGTGCTGCCCGAGCATCTGGCGGCCGAGGGCCGGGCGGTCCGCGGCGACCGGCTCCTGGACTGACGGACGGCGGGAACGCGTAGTCGCCGCAGTCCGCCTCCCTCCTTCCCCCTCCCCCTCCTTCCCTCTCCTTCCCCCTGCGCGATCCACGGAGGAGTAAGCCCTGTGCGTTTCGACGTGACCGGAAAAGTCTCACTCGACCACATCTACGACCAGCCCGACCCGCGAACCTATTTCAGGGCGCTGCGCCCGCTCGACTACGGCGTTCCGCAGCAGGCCAAGCCCTACTTCGCCAAGATCATCACGGAGTACCGGGAGTCCCAGCACGTCGCGGTACCGAAGGTGCTGGACATCGGCTGCTCGTACGGAATCAACGCCGCCCTGCTGAAGTACGACGCGACCATGGACGAGCTGTACGCGCGCTACGGCGACGAGGAGCGTGCGGCCGAGAGCCGCGAGGCTCTGCTGGCCCGCGACCGGGAGCTGGCCCGGTCACGCCGACCCCCGCAGGCGATCCGCTTCGTCGGCCTCGACACCTCCGGCAGCGCACTGTCCTACGCCCTTGAGGCCGGGTTCCTCGACGACGTGGTGCACGCCGACCTGGAGCAGCACGAACCCACACCGCGACAGCGCGCCCAGCTCTCGGGTACGGACCTGGTGATCTCGACGGGCTGCGTCGGCTACGTCACCGAGCGGACGCTCACGCGAGTCGTCCGGGCGCAGGGCGTCCGCCGCCCCTGGATGGCGCACTTCGTGCTGCGGATGTTCCCGTTCGACCCCGTCGAGCGCGCGTTGGCGGGGCTGGGCTACCGGACCGTCCGCGTCGACGAGGTGTTCAGACAGCGGCGGTTCGCCTCCCCGCAGGAGCAGGCGCTCGTGCTCGACAGCATGTCGGCCGCAGGGGTGGATCCACGGGGCCTGGAGGCGGAAGGCTGGCTGTACGCACAGCTCCACCTTTCCCGGCCGTACGACATCACAGGTACCAACGAGCCGAATCGAGAACAAAGTTGAAGACCAGTCAGGATGCGTCGGGCAACGCGACCTTCGCCCAGGAGGACAGCCTCCCGCGCGTGCCGCTGCCGACGCTGGACGCGAGCTGCGAGAGGTTTCTCGCCTGGTGTACGCCGCTGCTGACCGCGGACGAGCGGTCGGCGACCGAGGCGGAGGTCGCCGCCTTCCTCCGACCCGGTGGCCCCGGCCGGGTGCTGCATGCCGCGCTGGAGGAATACGACGCCACGGAGGGCGTGCACAGCTGGCTCGACACCTTCTGGCCGTACCGATACCTGGGCCGCCGGGACCGGATCGCCCTCAACGCCAACTTCTTCTTCTTGTTCAAGGACTCCGACCAGGCGCAGGTGGAGCGGGCGGCCGGGCTCGTCGCCGGGGCCCTCAACTACAAGCGGCAGCTCGATCAGGGGCTGATTCCACCGGTGGTGCAGCGCGGAGCACCTCAGTCGATGGTGCAGAACAAGTTCCTGTTCTCCAGCACGCGTATCCCCGGCCCGCAGCAGGACACCGTCCGCGCCCCCCATACCGAGGAGTGGCCGGGCCCGTCCGAGGCCCGGCACATCGTGGTGTTCTTCCGGGGCGGCATGTTCCGGCTGAACGTGCTGGGTCCGGACGGTGTCCCGCACAGTCTGGATGACATCGAGGCGGGGCTGCGCGCCGTGATGAAGGCCGACCCGGCCGGCGCGGACACCTCGGTGGGGCACCTCACCACCATGGCCCGCGCGGAGTGGGCGGCCGCCCGGGAGTCCCTTCTCGCCTGCCACCCCCGCAACGCCGACGCCCTCGACGATGTCGAGACCGCGCTGTTCTGCGTCGCTCTGGAGGACTTCGCCCCCGCGGACGTCCAGGACGCCTGCGACCAGCTGCTGTACGGCGACCGCGGCAACCGCTGGTTCGACAAGGCCGTGTCCTTCGTCGTCTTCGCCGACGGGCGGGCGGGCATCAACGTCGAGCACTGCGAGCTGGACGGGACCACGATCCTCACCTTCACCGACGCCCTGTTCGACACCCCGGCCGAGGAGCAGTCCCGGCAGTCCGGAGCCCGCTCCCAGGGGCTGCCGGCGCTGGAGCCGATCGTGTTCGAACTGGACGACGCGCTGCGGGACCGGGCGCGCTCCGCCGCCGAGGCGTTCGCGGCGTACGGGGAGAGCACCGCGACCAGCACGTTGTCGTTCACGGACTTCGGCAGCAGCGCGGCCAAGGTGCTGAGGGTCTCGCCGGACGCGTTCGTCCAGGCCGCTTACCAGCTCGCCCACCAGCGCGCCAAGGGGCACCTGGGCGCCACGTACGAGTCGATCGCCACCCGGCAGTACCGGCACGGGCGGACCGAGGCGATGCGCGTCGTCACCACCGAGATGGCGGCTTTCGTGGCGGCGATGGAGGACCCGGCAGCCGACGCGGACGCGCGGCGCGCCGCGTTCCGGGCAGCCACGGAGGCCCATGTGGCACGCGCGAAGGCGTGCCAGGCCGGGCAGGTGCCGGAGCAGCACCTGTGGGAGCTGGAGCTGATCCAGCGCCGGCGGGGGGCCGAGCTCGGGGTGACCGAACAGCCCGCGCTGTACCGGACGCCGGGCTGGTCGACCATGCGGGACGACTATCTGAGTACGAGCTCCGCGCCGTCCGTCAATATCCAGTACTTCGGCTTCGGGTCGACCAGCAGCCAGTGCATCGGTGTCGCCTATGTGCTGCTTCCCGAGCGGTTCAACCTCTATCTGAGCACGCCGTTGGCGGTCGCCGCGCAGATGCGGACGTTCGCCGACCGGCTCCGGGAGGCGATGGACGAACTCCGGGAGCTGCTGGCGTCCGAGCGGCCCGAGGACTGAACGGACCCCGCCGCCGGACCGGAACTCCGGGTCGGGGACCACGGTCCGGCGGCCCGGAGGGCTTCAGCGGCTGAGCCCGGGGTGCTGATTTCGCCCATCCAGAAAGGAAGTTCAGGCCTTGCGGCGCCTCGTCCGATGGTCATGACCGCGTCCGATGGTCATGACCGCGCTGCTCGCAGCGCCTCGCCGAGTCGTGCGGGTGCCTCCGCCAGTGACGGTCCGTACCAGGTCAGCAAGCGGCCGTCGACGAGGGCGCGGGGCACCCCGGGGAAGGCCTCGGGCCCGTCGTCGGCGGTGAAGCGGTACGGCTCGTCGGGCAGCACCACGAGTTCCGGGGACGCCGCGGTCAGCTCGGAGAGCGGGACGCGGGGATAGCGGTCCTCGTGCTGCGCGTAGAGGTTGTCGACGCCGAGCCGGGCGAGGACGTCTCCGGCGAAGGTGTCCCGGCCCAGCACCATCCAGGGCCGCCGCCAGATCGGCACGATCGCGGTCGTACGGCGGGCGGGCGCGGGCGGCTCCGCCCACGCGGCCTCCGCGGCCTCCAGCCAGTGCGGGCGACTGCGCGCGCCGCAGGCAGCGAGCACCCGGTCCAGTTCGCGAAGGGCCCCGGGCACATCCCGCACCTCGGTGACCAGTACCTCGATCCCCGCCTCCCGCAGCGCGGTCAGATCGGGCTCCCGGTTCTCCTCCTCATTGGCGACGACGAGGTCGGGCGCGAGCCGTACGACGGCGTCGACGTCGGGGTTCTTGGTACCGCCGATCCGCAGGACGTCGAGGTCCGCGGGGTGGCTGCACCAGTCGGTGGCGCCGACCAGGGCCGAGGGCACCGACACGGCGACGGCCTCCGTGAGCGAGGGCACGAGGGACACCACCCGCATAACCGTCCGCCTCTCCCGCGCCGTCCTCTCTTCCGCCATCCTCTCGCGCGCCGGCTTCCCCCGCCTTGTTCCCGCTCGCGCCGTCCTCTCCCCCACCGTCCTCGGCCGCGCCGCTCAGCGCTTGCCGAAGGTGTGCCGGTCCTCCACCGCGTCGATGTGGTCGGCGACCTCGACGACGACCACCCGGGTGTCCGGCACGGTGGCGCGCCAGCGGTGCCGCACCCCGCCCGTCAGGTAGAGCGTGTCGCCGCGCCCCAGGCGATGGGCACGCCCCTCCGCCTCGACCTCGACGGCACCGTCGGCGACGTACATCAACTTGTCGTTGCGGTGCTGGAGTTCGCGTCCCTCTTCGTGGTCGCCGGTGAACTCGGTGGCGTGCAGCTGGTGGTGACCGCGCACCAAGGGGCGCGCGTGGGCCTCGGGAGTGAACTCGGCACCGGCGTCGGCGCGCACGACGTCGACACTGCACGCCGGGTCGGCGGCGGCGAGCAGTTCGACGGCGGTGGTGCCGAGGGCGTCGGCGACTCTCTCCAGGGAACTTCTGCTGGGCCGCGCCCGCTCGTTCTCCACCTGGCTGAGAAAGGGCACCGACAAACCACTGCGCTCGGCCACGACGGCAAGGGTGAGCCGCAGTGCCCGACGCCGTCGCCGTACGGCCGCGCCCACCCGAAGGGGCTGTTCTTTGTGGTCGCCCATGGCTCCGGCTCCCTCCCTCGCGTCGTCGGTCCGCGAACCGTCCGGATTTCCGGTTCGCCGCTTCTGATGAGTTGTTTGCACCCTACGCATGTTCGGCAAACCGTTTCATGGACCCGTCACATCGCTGTCACATCGAGGGAGTGTGAGGGTTACAGTTCGCGCCACCACGCGAGCCGTCGCGCGCCCGGCGCCGCGGTCCCCCCGCGCGAGACGAAAGGGCCGATCACCCAGGCGGTATGCCCGTCCGGACCCGCCGGCCGTCGGATCGGATCCTGAAGTCCGTTCTCCCGGCGCACAGTTGGCGCTCCGCGCCGCCCCGCAACCCGCGGTGGCCGATGCGTTCGGCCGTGCCGCCGCGCACGGAGCTGATGTGCGGCGGGCCCTCGGAGCGGTGCGCGAGCGCGGCCGCATGCCGAACGCTCGGTCAACGCCATGGGCCGAAAACCCTTCGGGAGGGTGCGGTCACGGACCGCGTCACGGTTGTCCGGATCTCTCTCGTACGCCAGTACGTGACCACCGGCGTCGTCGGCCGCGCGTGCGGACCGGTATCCGCCCGGACGGGGAGGAGTCCGCGGATCCCGGGAACGCCGCGAGGGGTGGCCCGCGCCGCGCGGGTCAAACGAACCCGTACGACGAGGACCACCCCTCGGAGTGAACCGCTCGGCCCGCTCGGAGCGAACCGCCGACCCTTACCGCTGACCGCGCCTCGGAGCGAACCACCGGCCTTTACCGCGCCCAGGAGCGAACTGCCACCCCTTACCGCGCCTCGGAGCCAGCGGCTGACCTCTGACCGCGCCTCGCTTCGACCGCTCACCGCGCCTCGGGGCGAACGGCCCGTCTCCTACTGCGGAGTCATCCGCTGCACCATGTCCGGGTGCTCCTTCAGCCACCCGGCGACGGCGTCCTCCTCGTGCCCCTGCCCGCGCCGCTTGATCTCGCTCTCCAGGCCGCCGAGTTCGCTCTCGCTCATCCTGAACTTCCTGATCCACTCGGTGAGCTTCGGGTACTGGTCGGGGAACTTCTCACTGGAGATCGTCCGGATCGTGTTGCCCTCCCCGAACAGCTTCCTGTCGTCGGTGAGCTTGGTGAGCTTGTACTCGCTGTACGCCCAGTGCGGCGACCACAGGACGACCGCGACCGGCTCCTTCTTCGCGTACGCGCGCTTCAGCTCGGCCAGCATCGCGGGCGTCGAGCCGTCGACGACCTTGTACTCCTTGTCGAGGCCGTAGCCGGGAAGCACCTTGTTCTTGAGGAGGTTCATCTCACCGGTGCCCGGCTCGATCCCGATGATCCTCCCGCCGAAGGTCTTGCTCTTTCCCTTGAGGTCGGAGAGGGACTTCACGTCCTTCACATACGAGGGGACGGCGATCTCCAGGGAGGTCGGCTTGTACCAGGTGCCGAGATCCTTCAGGTCGTTCTTGTGCTGCTCCCAGTAGTTGGACTGGGCGTACGGCAGCCAGGCGTCGAAGTTGAGGTCGAGGTCACCGGAGGCCAGACCCGTGTAGACCGGGCCCACGTCCATCTGCTTGAGGTTGAGGGTGTAGCCGCGCCGGGCCAGCACGTTCTTCCAGAGGTAGGTGACGGCGACGTCCTCGTCCCAGGGGAACCAGGCGACGTCCAGCGGGCGCTTCGCCTCGGCCGGGGTGGCGGACGCGGAGCCCTCGACCGGGGCCAGCTTGTCGACGACGCCGGGATTCGTCTTCAACCAGGCGCGCACCGCGTCCTGCTGCTTGCCCTTGCCGACCTTGTTGATCTCCGCTTCGAGACCGGTCAGCTGCTTCTCGGTCATCCGGAAGTTCTTCAGCCACTTGCCGACGACCGGGTTGTCCTGGGCGAAGCCCTTGCGGGAGAGGGTGTGCACCCCGTCGCCCTTGCCCCAGGCGCCCTTCGGATCCTTGAGCTTCTTCAGCTTGTACTCGCTGTACGCCCAGTGCGGCGACCACAGGGTGGCGACGATCGGCGCCTTCTCGGCGTACGCGCGCTTCAGCTCGGCCAGCATCGCGGGCGTGGAGCTGTCGACGACCTCGTACTCCTGGTCGAGCCCGTACTCCTTGAGCACCTTGGTCTTGAGCAGGCCCATCATTCCGGCGCTCGACTCGATACCGGTGATCTTGCCGCCGAACTTCCCGGCCTGCCCCTTGAGGTCGTCGAGGGAGTCGATGCCCTTCATGTAGGCGGGCACGGACAGTTCCAGGGATGTCGGGCCGTACCAGGAACCCAGGTCGTCGAGCTGCTTCCCGTACTTCTTCCAGTACTGCGCGTGCGTGGTCGGCAGCCAGGAGTCGGTCTCGAAGTCGATGTCGCCCTGGGCGAGCGAGGTGTACAGCGGGCCCGCGTCGAACTGCTTGGTCTCCACCTGGAAGCCGCGCCGCTCCAGGATCTCCTGCCAGAGGAAGGTGGAGGCGACGCCCTCGTCCCAGGGGATGTAGCCGATGGTGACCTTCTTGCCCTGGCCGACGTTCTCGCCGTCGGACGCGGTGGAGGTGGCACCCGCGCCGCCGAAGACACCCATGCCGCCCGCGACCAGGGCGAGGACGACGACGCCCGCCATGGCCACGACGGGACGGGGGCGGTACGACCAGATCCTCAGGCCCTGCGCGGCGCGCGCCTTGGCGGCGGCGCGGCGGCCGAGCGGGGAGACCTGGGTCCCCAGCGCGCCGGTCATACGGTCGAGGTAGATCGCGAGGATGACGATGGCGACGCCGGCTTCGGAGCCGAGGCCGACGTTCAACTGGCCGATGGCCTCGTTGACATCGCCGCCGAGACCGCCGGTGCCGACCATGCCCGCGATGGCGGCCATGGACAGGCCCAGCATGATGACCTGGTTGACGCCCGCCATGACGGTGGGCAGCGCGAGCGGGAGCTGGATGCGCAGCAGGGTGTCGCGCGGGGTGGTGCCGAACGCGTCGGCGGCCTCGACCAGGTCCTTGTCGACCTGGCGGATACCCAGCTCGGTCATGCGGACACCGGGGGCCAGCGCGAAGATCAGGGTGGCGACGATGCCGGCGGGGGCACCGGTGCCGAAGAACAGGATCGCCGGGATGAGGTAGATCATCGCGGGCAGCGTCTGCATGAAGTCGAGGACCGGCCGGACGACGCCGCTGACCCGGTCGGAGCGGGCCGCCCAGATGCCCACGGGCACGGAGACGACGAGCGCGATGAGGGTCGCGACGAGGACCAGGGACAGGGTCACCATCGCGTCCTCCCACAGTTCGAGGGAGTCGATGAAGGCGAATCCGGCGAAGGTGAGGACACCGGCGGAGGTGCCGCGCAGCCAGAAGGCGACGACGGCGAAGATACCGGCGAGGAGCAGTGGCTGGGGCGCCTGGAGGACGGCGTCGATGCCGTCGTAGGTGCCCGAGAAGACGGTCTTGAGGAAGTCGAAGAGCCACGCCATGTGGTTCAGCAGCCAGTCGACCGCGCTGTTGACCCAGTCGCCGAAGGGGATCCTAGGCACCGGCCGTCACCTCCTCGCCGCGCGGGCTGGGACACCGCTCGGGCGTGCCCTGCTCGTCGCCGAGGAAGCCGACCAGGCGCTGCCGGGGGACGACCCCGACGAGGGTGTGGTTCTTGTCGACGACCGCGACCGGGTGGGAGAGGCGGGCGCTGATCGCGCAGAGGTCCACGAACGAGGTGTCCGGCCCGGCGGTCTCGCAGGAGCAGTCGGCCTCGTCGCCGCGCAGGTCCGTGTCCATGACGGCGCCCGCGGTGAGCACGCGGGAGCGGTCGACGTCCTGGGTGAAGGAGGCGACGTAGTCGTCTGCGGGCCGCACGAGGATGTCCTCGGCGGTGCCGGTCTGGACGATGCGGCCGTCGCGCATGACGGCGATCCGGTCGCCGAGGCGCATCGCCTCGTTGAGGTCGTGCGTGATGAAGACGATGGTCTTCTTGAGCTTCTTCTGGAGCTCGATCAGCTGGTCCTGCATGTCCCGGCGGATCAGCGGGTCGAGCGCGCTGAACGACTCGTCCATGAGCAGCAGATCGGCGTCCGTGGCGAGCGCGCGGGCGAGTCCCACGCGCTGCTGCATTCCGCCGGACAGTTCGTCGGGCCAGGACTTCTCCCAGCCTGCGAGTCCGGCCAGTTCGAGGGCCGTGGCCGCCCGTTCCCTGCGCTCGGCGGCCGGTACGCCCTGGACCTCCAGGCCGTAGGCGGCGTTCTCCAGCACGCTGCGGTGCGGGAACAGCGCGAAGTGCTGGAAGACCATGCTGATCTTCCGGGAGCGGACCTCGCGCAGCTCGCGCGCGCTGAGCGCGGTGAGGTCCTGGCCGTCGAAGCGCACCTGCCCCGCGGTCGGCTCCAGCAGTCCGTTGAGCATGCGCAGCAGCGTGGACTTTCCGGATCCGGACAGGCCCATGACGACGAAGATCTGCCCCGGTTCCACCGTGAAGGACGCGTCGATCACGGCGGCGGTGGTGCCGTCGGCGCGCAGTTCCTCACGGTCGGCCCCCTGGCGGAGCCGCTCCACGGCCGCTTTCGATCGTCTTCCGAACACCTTGTACAGATGGTCGGCCTCAAGCCTGGATGACACGTGTGCCTCTCGTTCGAACGCGGGGAACGGGTTGAACGAACGCTTTCGACGTTCCCGACGGCTGATGACGGTTGAATGCACAACCGGGTCCGTTCAGAGGCGGCGCCTGCCCCCGCTTACACGGAGCAAACACGGGAGTGGTCCAGGTCACTGTCAGTGGCGTACGGCATGATGCGGAACGTGACGACGCAGACTCGACGACTCATGCTTCTCGACACCGCCTCGCTGTACTTCCGCGCCTACTTCGGTGTGCCGGAATCCGTGAAGGCCCCGGACGGCACCCCGGTGAACGCCGTGCGCGGGCTGCTGGAGTTCATCGACCGCCTGGTCAAGGACCACCGCCCGGACGACCTGGTGGCCTGCATGGACGCGGACTGGCGCCCGCAGTGGCGGGTCGATCTGATCCCGTCGTACAAGGCGCACCGGGTCGCGGTGGAGACCGAGGTCGGCCCGGATCAGGAAGAGGTGCCGGACACGCTCTCCCCGCAGGTGCCCGTCATCGAGGACGTCCTGGACGCGCTGGGCATCGCCCGCGTGGGGGTCGAGAGGTACGAGGCGGACGACGTGATCG
Source organism: Streptomyces rhizosphaerihabitans (assembly GCF_025399795.1). Lineage (GTDB taxonomy): Bacteria > Actinomycetota > Actinomycetes > Streptomycetales > Streptomycetaceae > Streptomyces > Streptomyces rhizosphaerihabitans. Next base: position 239,506 of record NZ_JAODTZ010000004.1, read on the forward strand.
GCACGTTCACCGGACGCGCCAAGGGCCCGGTCGACATCGTCACCGGAGACCGTGACCTGTATCAACTCGTCGACGACAAGCGGGAGGTGCGCGTGCTGTATCCCCTCAAGGGTGTCGGCACGCTCCAGCTCACCGACGAGGCCTGGCTGCGCGAGAAGTACGGCGTGGACGGTCCGGGGTACGCGGATCTGGCGCTGCTGCGCGGCGATCCGAGCGACGGGCTGCCCGGAGTGCCCGGCATCGGGGAGAAGACGGCCGCCAAACTGCTCGCCGAGTTCGGCGACCTGGCCGGGATCATGGCCGCGGTCGACGACCCGAAGGCCAAGCTGACGCCCTCTCAGCGCAAGCGGCTCGACGAGTCGCGGCCGTACCTCGCCGTGGCGCCGACCGTCGTCAAGGTGGCCGGGGATGTGCCGCTGCCCGAGGTGGACACGGCGCTGCCGCACGCGCCGCGCCATCCCGCCGCGCTGGACGAACTGGCCGCGCGCTGGGGTCTGGGCGGCTCGTTGCACCGCCTGCTCACGACACTGCAGGCTTAGCCGAACGCTTCTGACACGACTGATACCGCTTCATGCATAGGTGCTACAGAGGAAGGGATGCTAACTTAGGTAAGCCTAAGCATGCGAATCAGGAGGCAGTCATGGCAGAGCGCCCGGAACGCAAGCCCCGGAAGCCCCACTCCGCGAAGGTCGTGCGGACCGAGCGGCTGACCCCCCACATGCAACGGGTGGTACTGGGAGGCGACACCCTGGCGGACTTCGCCGCGGGCACCAGCACCGACCACTATGTGAAGCTGCTGTTCGGCCCCCCGGGCGTCTCCTATCCCGAGCCCTTCGACATGGAGCGCATCCGCGAGGAGCTCCCGCGCGAGCAGTGGCCGGTGACACGGACGTACACCGTGCGCTCCTGGGACCCCGAAGTGCGCGAGCTGACCCTGGACTTCGTGGTGCACGGCGACGAGGGGCTCGCCGGGCCGTGGGCCCTTCGGGTGCGGCCGGGCGAAGTCGTCCGGTTCATGGGTCCCGGAGGTGCCTACGCGCCCGATGTGAGCGCCGACTGGCACCTGCTCGCCGGAGACGAGAGCGCGCTGCCCGCGATCGCCGCCGCCCTGGAGTCGCTGCCCGACGCCGCCGTGGTCCGCGCCTTCGTCGAGGTCTCCGGACCCGAGGAGGAGCAGAAGATCGACTCCGACGCGGAGGTCGTCTGGCTGCACCGAGGTGACCGGCCCGTCGGCGCGGCCCTGGTGGAGGCCGTACAGGCCCTGGAGTTCCCGGAGGGCCGGGTGCACGCGTTCGTACACGGCGAGGCCGGCTTCGTGAAGGAACTGCGAGGGCTGCTGCGGGTCGAGCGCGGGATTTCGCGCGACGACCTGTCCATCTCCGGCTACTGGCGCCTCGGTCACAACGAGGACGGCTGGCAGGCGGCGAAGCGCGCGTGGAACGCCCAGGTGGAGGCGGAGCAGGAGGCGTCGGCCTGACGCCGGCTCACCACCCCGTACGTCATCAGGAGGCGGACCCGCGTGGCGCGGGCCGCCTCCTGACGTACGTACGGACAGCCGTGCGTACGGGTGGCCGCCGTGGGCCGGGGCTGCCACCGACCGCGGCCGAGGCGGCGCCGACGCGGGCCGGAGCCGGCGTCACCCCACCGCCCCCGGGCGGGACCGGCTGCCCGTTCCTGGGGGCTACACCGACCGCTGGTACGACCGGAACGTGCGGATCGACAGCCAGACCGCTGCCACCGCGAGCGCGAGCAGGCCGCCCGTCCGGCTGAGCACGTCACCCCAGTCGGGGTGCTCGGACATCGCCGAACGGCCCGCGACCATCGCCCAGTCGAGCGGGTTGAAGTCGGCGGTGTGCCGGATCCAGCCGGGCATCTGCGAGGGAGCCATGAAGGCACTGGAGAGGAACGTCAGCGGCAGCAGCAGGAAGGTGTTGATGCCGATGATCGACTCCCGCTCCTGCACCAGCATGCCCAGCGCGTTGGACAGCGCTCCGAACACCGTGCCGAGCAGGACCGAGGCGAGGACCAGGATCGCCACACCGCCGATGCCGCCGGGGTAGTCGGCGCCTCCGGCGAGTCCGAGGAGCACGATGATCACCGACTGCAGGGCGGTGATCAGGCCGTTGTTGACGACGTTGCCGTTCATCAGCGCGGCCCGGCTGACCGGGGTGGTGAGGAAGCGGTTGAGCGTGCCTCGCTGGATCTCCTCCAACGTGCCCATTCCGGCCCACATGTTGGAGCTGAGGGCGCTCATCACGACCACGCCCGGCACCAGGTAGTCGAGGTACGAGGTGGTGCCGAAGCCGCCGAGCCCGACGACCTTCCTGAAGAGGCTGCCGAACAGGAAGAGCCAGATCACCGGCTGGATCAGGGTGATGATCGCGTACGCGGGCTGGCGGGCGAACACCATCAGCTGTCGCTGCGTCATGTACCAGGTCTGCGAAACGGCCGTGCTCATCGGGCACCTCCGGCCAGAACGAAGGAGTCGGCGCCTTCCGCCTCGGCTTCCGAGTAACGGCGGCCCGCATAGCGGAGATAGACGTCGTCGAGCGAGGGCCGGGCGACGGTCGCGGAGGCGACCTTGACCCCGGCCCGCTCCAGGGCTCCGAGCAGGGCGGGTACCGCGGCCCCGCCGTCGTCGGCACGGACGCTGATCCGCCGTCCGTCGAGCAGCACCTGATGCACGCCCGGCAGCCCGCCGAGCGTGCCCTCCAGCAGCGTTCGGCCGGCTTCGCCGACCGCCTCGCTCAGCTCCACGTGGACGGCGTCCCCACGCAGTTCGCCCTTCAGCTCGTCCGGGGAGCCCTCGACGACGACCCGGCCGCGGTCGACGATGGCGATGCGCTCGGCGAGCCGGTCGGCCTCTTCCAGGTAGTGCGTGGTGAGCAGGATGGTCAGGCCCTCGTCGCCGGCGAGCCGGGCGATCTCGTCCCACATCGCGGTGCGCGCCTCGGGGTCGAGTCCGGTGGTGGGCTCGTCGAGGAAGAGCACCTCGGGACGGTGGACGAGACCGAGCGCCACGTCCAGGCGCCGTCGCATGCCCCCCGAGTAGCCCTTGACCGGGCGCCGCGCGGCGTCGGCGAGGGAGAACCGCTCCAGGAGTTCGTCGACCCGGCGGTCCAGGCCCGCGCCCTTCAGACCGTAGAGCCTGCCCTGGAGCCGGAGGTTCTCCCGGCCGGTCGCCACCGGGTCGGCGCCCGAGTTCTGGGCGACCACGCCGATCGCGCGCCGCACCCGGTCCGGGTGGCGCAGCACGTCGTGACCCGCGACGGTGGCGGTGCCCGAGTCGGGGCGGGCCAGGGTGGTGAGGATCTTGACGGTGGTGGACTTGCCGGCGCCGTTCGGGCCGAGGAGGCCGAAGACGGTCCCCTGCTCGACCGTGATGTCCATGCCGCTGAGCGCGGTGACGTCACCGGAATAGGTCTTGATCAGCTGACGCGCCTCGACTGCGGGCGCACGAGTACTACTCATGACGGCTGCTCTCCCAAGTGAGCGGATGCTCGGCGTGAAGCCGAGTGGTCTCGGATTCCCGAGTGATCTCGGGTGACTGCCGAGCTGATCCGTGTGAAGAGCGCCGGGCTATCCTGGGTGTGCCGCACCTCGATCGCCTGGAACTGCCGCACGGCGGATTCAGTTCGGGGTTCGAGACCCTGGCGGGACTGGTGCAACAGTCCTGCCGGGGTCTGTTCTTCTTCGGGTCACTGCTCGAAGTGGCGTTCCTCCACGTCCTGGAACTCGGGCGGGATCTCCCCCGTCTCGTGGAAGGTCCGCCACGCCTCGACGCCGGGCAGCGTGCCCTCCCTGAGCTCCCTGAGGAAGCCCCGGACCCACTTCGCCTGCGCCTCGATCATGTGCAGCTGGTACTCGCTCTCCACGAGGAAGAGCCGGGGCAGCGTCTCGTACAGCTTCGCCAGGCCGCCGCGGGTGCTCGCGGCCTGCACCTCGAGGGAGTTGAGCCGCTCCGCGAGCAGCCGTACGACCTCGTCGGGAGGCAGTGCCCCCATGAGCGAGAGCGCGGTCTCGAAGATCGGGTACTCGCGCGCCGGGACGGCCATCAGATCGGAGAGCCATTCGGTCATCTCCTCGCGCCCGGCCTCGGTGATGCCGTAGACCGTGCGCTCCGGACGGTTGCCCTGCCGCTCCACGTCGGTGACCTCGACGAAGCCGTGCTTCTCCAGGTTCTGCACGACCGTGTACAGGGACCCGTAGTTGATCTTCGTGCTGCTGTCCTTGCCCTGACGGCGCAACGTCTGGGCGATCTCGTACGGATGCATCGGCTTCTGCCAGAGCGTCGTCATGACGGCGAGCGCCAGCGGATTGCTCAGCTTGCGTCGCTTCATCGCCACCACACCTCTCGACTCGTCTCCGAATATCCGTAGCCGAACATATCGCGTCTCAAGAAGGCTCGTCAATACACGCGATGTATCGCGTTGAAACGGGGACGGCAGACACGTGAGGACTTAGGCCCGTCGCTGACACGGCCGCGTCACGCGGGTGAAACAGGGTCTCCCTAATTTCTGTCACCCGACAGGAATTCCTCTCCCTTCCGCGCCGAAGGCAGGTGCCGCCGTGACCACCACCGCCCCCTCCGACGTACGCCCCGATCCGCCCGAGTCCCCCGACGACCGCTCGCTGACCGAGTTCGGCTACCGCCAGGAGCTGCACCGCAGCCTCGGCCGGTACGCCTCGTTCGCCACCGGGTTCTCCTTCATCTCCGTCCTCACGACGGTCTTCCAGTTCTTCGCCTTCGGGTACGCCTTCGGCGGCCCGGTCTTCTTCTGGACCTGGCCGGCCGTGCTGATCGGCCAGCTGGCGGTCGCCGCGTGCTTCGCGGAACTGGCCGCGCGCTACCCGATCTCCGGCGCGATCTACCAGTGGTCCTCGCGCCTGTCGAACCGCTCCTTCGGCTGGTTCGCCGGCTGGATCATGGTGATCGGACAGATCGTCGTGGTCGCCGCGGCGGCACTCGCCCTGCAGATGGTGCTGCCCGCGATCTGGTCCGGCTTCCAGCTGGTCGGCAGCGATCCGGCCCCCACCAGCCCCGACGGCGCCGCCAACGCGGCCGTCCTCGGCGTCGTCCTGCTCGTCCTGACCACGGTGGTGAACCTTCTCGACAACCGCGTGATGTCCGCCGTCAACCGGATCGGCGTCACCGCCGAGATCATCGGCGCCGTCCTGATCATCGTGCTGCTGCTCACCCACTCCGAACGCTCCCCCGGCATCACCTTCCACACCGGCACAGGCACCGGCACGGGCCTGTTCGGGGCGCTCATGGTGGGCTCGTTCATGGCCGCGTACGTGATGATCGGCTTCGACAGCGCCGGCGAGATGAGCGAGGAGACCCATCACCCGCGGCGCACCGCGCCCCGTACGATCCTCACCGCGCTCGGCGCGGCGGGTCTGCTCGGCGGACTGATCGTGCTCGGCGGACTGCTCGCCGCCCCGAGCCTCACCGACGGCCGCCTCGGCGTCGACGGCCTGAGCTACGTCCTGACCAGCAGCCTCGGCGACGGGGTCGGCCGTGCGCTGCTCGCCGACGTGGTGGTGGCCATCGCGGTGGCGACCCTGGCGATCCAGACCGCCGCCTGCCGCATGCTCTTCTCGATGGCCCGCGACAACCAGCTCCCCTTCTCCGGCCGTCTCGCGAAGGTCGACCCGCGCACCGGCATGCCGAGCGCCCCCGCCCTGGTCGTCGGCGTCCTCGCGGCCGCCCTGCTGCTCCTGAACTTCGCCTCGCCGGACGCGTTCCTGGCGATCGGCACCACCTGCATCGTGATGCTGTACCTCGCGTACGCGATGGTCACCGGGCCGCTGCTGGTACGCCGGCTGCGCGGGCGGTTCACCGCGGACGGCACCGACGAGACGGGCGCCCCGCTCTTCTCCCTCGGCCGCTGGGGCATCCCCGTCAACGCGCTCGCCCTCGTCTACGGCCTCTTCATGACGGTCAACCTGGCGTGGCCGCGCGCCGCGGTGTACGACCCGGCGGGCGGGCACTGGTACTTCCGCTGGTTCACCCTGCTGTTCCTCGGTGTGACGCTGGTCGCGGGCGCCGGGTACCGGGCCTTCAAGGCACGGGCGACGGAGGCGGAGGCTCCCGAGGTGGTCCCGGCCTCGTACGCTTGACCGGGTGAGACGCAAGCCCCGGATCCCGCCGTCCCCCCTCCCGCAGCGCCACGGGGTCGACCCCGTGCGGATCAGACTGCCGCGGGAGGGGAGCCGGCCCACCGTGCGGGAGTATCTGGTGGAACGGCTCGCGGCGGGCGACGGGGTCATCGACTCGATGATCGACGAGGGGCTGATCGTCGGCGAGGACGGACGGCCACTGACCGCCGAAGCGGCCTACGCGCCGGGGATGTTCGTGTGGTTCCACCGGGAGCTGCCCGACGAGGAGCCGGTGCCGTTCCCGCTCGACGTGGTGTACCGGGACGAGCACATCGTCGTCGCGGACAAGCCGCACTTCCTCGCCACCACACCCCGCGGCAGCCATGTCGCCGAGACGGCCCTCGCCCGGCTGCGCCGGGAGCTCGGCCTGCCTGAGCTGGGCGCCGCACACCGCCTCGACCGGCTGACCGCCGGGCTCGTGCTGTTCACCGTACGGCCGGAGGAACGCGGCGCGTACCAGTCGCTGTTCCGCGACCGGCTGATCGGCAAGGAGTACGAGGCCGTGGCGCCGTACGACTCCGCTCTCGGTCTGCCGCGCACGGTCACCAGCCGCATCCTCAAGGAGCGCGGGGTGATGGCCGCGCGGGAGGTGGCGGGCGAGCCGAACGCGGTCACCGGGATCGACCTGGTGGAACGCCGGGACGCGCTGGGGCGCTACCGGCTGACTCCCCGTACCGGCCAGACCCATCAACTCCGGGTGCACATGAGCGCGTTGGGCCTGCCCATTCTCGGCGATCCGCTGTACCCGACGGTGACCGGTCCGGTGCCGGCCGACGACTTCCGGCGTCCGCTGCAACTGCTGGCGCGGACACTGGAGTTCACCGATCCGGTCACCGGACGGGCCCATCGGTTCGTCAGCGAACGGGTACTGGAGGCGTGGGCCTCGTACGACGTCTGGTCGGCCGGAGCGGCCGGGGATCAGTAGCCGCGCCACCAGCGCAGGAAGCGCTGCCAGGCGCTCGGCCCGCGGGCGGGCCGAGGAGCGGCCGGGACGGGTTCGGGGACCACCGGCTGCGGTGCGGCGGGCGCGGCCGGTGCTGCGGTGCCGGTCATGACCTGCCAATGGGACCGCTGGGCGGGCAGCGCGCGGACAGCGGGCCGCTGCATGACGTCCTGTGTCGGCTTGGGCTCGAATCGCACGGGCAGATCGACGAGGTGGCGCGACGACATGGAGCCCCGCCAGCGCAGGTCGTTCTCGTCGCAGTCGAGTTCTACGTCCGGCAGCCGCAACAGCAGGGCGTCGACGCCGACATCGGCGATGGCGCGGCCGATGTCCTGGCCCGGGCACTCGTGGGGACCGCCGCCGAAGGCGAGGTGGGAGCGGTTGCCCTGCATGCTGGCGGCCAGATCGGGCCTGATCCGGGGATCGACGTTGCCCGGCGCGATCCCGAACAGCAGTCCGTCGCCCTTGCGGATGCGCTGGCCGCCGAGCTCCGTCTCCTGCTTGGCGAAGTAGCCGAGGACGGCGCTGAACGGCGGCTCGTTCCACAGGGACTGCTCGACCGCCTCGGGAACGGTCATCTGCCCGCCGTTCAACTGGGCTCGGAAACGCGGGTCGGTGAGCACCATGCGCAGCACATTGGCGATGAGGTTGGCGGTGGCCTCGTACGCGGCGAGCAGGACGAGCCGCAGATGCTGGGCGACCTCGTCGTCGGTGAGCCGGGCCGGGTGGTTGATGAGGTGGCTGGTGAAGTCCTCCTCGGGCTCGGCACGGCGCCGCAGGGTGTGCTGCGTCAGCACGCTCATGACGTACTCGTTGCTGGCGATCGCGGTGTCGGTGCCCTTGAGCAGGTCACGGGTGGCCTGCACCATGCGGTCGTTGTAGTCCTCGGGCATGCCGATGATCTCGCAGAGCACGGACATCGGCAGATGCTCGGCGAACTGTCCGACCAGATCGGCCTCGCCGAGCTCGCAGAACACGTTGACCAGGCGCTGCGTCGCACGGTTGATGTAGCGCCGCAGACTGCGGAAGTCGATGGTGGACATGGCGCCGGTGACGGCTCCACGCAGCCGCAGGTGCTCGTCGCCCTCGGCGTGGGAGCAGATGGGCTGCCAGGCGATGTGCGGGGCGAGCGGATGGTCGGCGCCCGCCGTGCCGTCCTTGACGGCGGTCCACAGCCGGCTGTCGCGCGCGTAGTGCGAGGGCGTGCTGACCATGTGCAGGTTCTCGGCATGGCCGAGGACCACCCAGATCGGCACGTCGTTGTGCAGTAACACGGGTGCGACGCCTCCGTGTTCGGCACGGAGCTTCTCGTACAGCGCTCCCAGGTCCTCCGCCTCGGGCCCGTACAGGCGGCGCAGACCGCCGGGGCCGACGCCGGGGCCGATTCCATGGGCGGGGCAGCCTGGAGGCGGGCCACCGAACGCGGGTTCATCCGTACCGGTCGGAAAATGGGATTCGGTCGTCACAATGATCGCTCCGAAGCTCAAATACGTTCTATGGATGGGGAGTTGGCGAACGGATGCCGTTCACGGTACGGCGTTCAGACGCGCGCCGAAGTCATCGCCAGGGAATGCAGGAACCGCATCAGGGTCATCAAGGTGTCGCGGCTCGACGCCCTGCGGCGGGCGTCGCACTTCACGATCGGGATCTCCTCGGCGAGGTCGAGCGCGGCCCGCAGGTCCTCGACCGGGTACCGGGGCGCGTCGGGGAAGTCGTTTATCGCGACGACGAACGGAACGCCGCGCTCCTCCAGACGGCCGATCACGTCGAAGCTGACTTCCAGACGGCGGGTGTCGATCAGGACGACCGCGCCGAGCGCTCCCTCGAACAGGCCGTTCCACAGGAACCAGAAGCGCTCCTGGCCCGGTGTGCCGAACAGGTAGAGCACCAGTTGGTCCGTGATGGAGATCCGGCCGAAGTCCATGGCCACGGTGGTGGCCGTCTTGGTCTCCGACCCGTAGTTGTCGTCGACCCCGATGCCGGCCTGCGTCATGGTCTCCTCGGTCGTCAGCGGCCTGATCTCGCTGACGGAGCCCACCATGGTCGTCTTGCCGACTCCGAAGCCGCCCACGATCACGATCTTCACCGCCGCCTGTGCGGTGTGGGGCAGGTGGTCCTCGGCGCGAGGGCCCGTGATGGTGTCAGAGTTTTTGAAGTCCATGCATCACCGCTTCGAGGAGGGAACGGTCGGGAAGCGCCTGACGGACGATCGGGGCGCGCGCCTGTACCAGTTCGGCCGCCAGCAGCTCGGTGAGCAGGACGGTCACCACGCTGAACGGCAGATTGAGATAGGCCGAGATCTCGGCCACGGACAAAGGGGCCCTGCACAGCCGCAACAGCGCCGATTGTTCCGGCTGGGCGGCGGGCGGCGACTCGGCGGCGCGTGCGACGACCAGCGTGACCAGATCGAGCTCGGCCCGGTCGCCGCCCTCGCCGCCGCCCGTGAGCACGTACAGGCGCTCCGGGTTCTTCGGTTTGCCCTGCCCCTCCTCCCCCTCGTGGCCTTCCGGGCCCGCGAGGGGGAGGCTTGCTGCGGGAGGGTCCGGGGGCCGGTCCTCGGGTTGGCGCCGCCGGCGTTGCGGAGGAGTCATACGGTCTGCCCGTTGTGCCTCGGCGGACTCGTCAGATGGGCGCCGATCCGTACGACGAGGTCCCGCATGCGGTTGCTCATCAGCCCCGGTTCCGCGGTCTGGTTGGCGAGCACCGCGAGGTAGGCGTTGGCTCCGGCCGACATCAGGTAGAAGTAGCCGCCGTTGATCTCGATGATGACCATCCGCATCCGGCCGTCGCTCTTGGGGATCTCGCCCGCGACGGCTCCGGCCAGGCTCTGCAGGCCCGCACAGGCCGCGGCGACCCGGTCGGCCGCGTCCGGGTCGCCGCCGTAGCGGGCGATGCGCAGCCCGTCGGCGGAGAGCACCACGATCTGCTGGATGCCCGGCACTCCGTCGGCGAGTTCCTTGAGCATCCAGTCGAAGTTGGCTCGCTGCTGGATCACTTGAGGTCCCCCTCGTCGTCGGCCTCGGCAGGGGCCGGCTGGTTGTCCGTGCTGAATGCGGTCGGGTCCGGGTCACCCTTGAGTCCGTTCATGAACGCCTCGACCCACAGCCCGGGTTCGGGCTCCTTCTCCTGCGGTTCGGGCTCGGGCTCCCACAAGGACGAGGCGCCTGCGGCCTCGGCGGCCTCCTGCTCGGCGCGCGCCTCGGCGTACCGCTGGCTGAGCGGGACCTTGACCCGGCTGCGGCGCTGCGGCAGACCGCCCGGCGTCCACTCGGTGACCACCGGGACGTCGTCCTCGCGGAGGTCACCGCTCGACGAGGGGATGCGGGGGCCCGTGGTCGGCCGGCGCTTCTTGGGCTTGCGCGCCGGGCCCTCGACCCCGCCGTTGTCGATGCCGGCCACGGAGGTGGCTCCGATGCCGTGCGCGAGACCGGGGGCGAAGTCGGTGGTGAGCATGTCGCGCGGGGCGACGAGGACCGCGCGGACACCGCCGTACGCGGACTGCCGCAGCGAGATCTGCATGCTGTACATCTGCGCGAGTCGTCCGACGACGGCCATGCCGAGCCGGGGCGCCTGGCCCATGACGTTCGGGTCGACGCCCGCCGCGGCCAGCCGGAGCAGCTCCTCGATCTTGCCGCGGGCCTCGTCGCTGAGACTGACGCCGCCGTCCTCGATCTCGATGGCGATGCCGGTCTGCACCTCGATGGCGGTGACGTGCACCTTGGTGTGCGGCGGCGAGTACCGGGTGGCGTTGTCCAGGAGCTCGGCCAGGGCGTGGATGAGCGGTTCGACGGACACGCCGTTGACGGCGATGTCGACGATGTTGTGCAGCTCGATGCGCCGGTACTCCAGGATGCGGGACATCGCGCCGCGCAGCACGCTGAACAGCGGTACGGGCTCAGGCCATTGGCGTCCGGGGCGGCCGCCGCCGAGCACGGCGATGGAGTCGGCGAGCCGGCCGATCAGCGCGGTGCCGTGGTCGATGCGCAGCAGGTCGTCGAAGACCTCGGGGTTGCGCCCGTGGTCCTCCTCCATCTCGCGGAGTTCGTTGTTCTGCTGGTGGACGATGGCCTGGACGCGCCGGGCGATGTTGACGAAGGAGCGCTGCGCGGCGTCGCGCATCGACTCCTCGGTGTCGACGATCTTGAGCAGTTTCTTCAGCAAGTCCTTCTGGGACTTGGGGACTTCGCGGAGCTCCGGGTTGTCGCGGCCCAGGGTGCGAACGACCTCCGAGGGGGAATCCCCGTCGTGCAGTCGGTCGATCGCGTACGGCAGGACCTCCCGGGTGAAGCGCACGATCTCCTGATCGTGCGCGGCGATGCGCTGTTCCAGGGAGGCGGTGCGGCGCGCGAAGTCGGCCCGCAGCTCACGGGCGACGCGGCCGCGGCGGACGGCTTCGCCGCCGATCGCGATGACCAGAAGCGTGGCGAAGCCACCGCACAGGGCGACCGCGCCCCGGGCCGGCTCCGTCACCGCGGCGACTGCGGCGCCGGTCGCCACCGCCATCAGTATGGCCGGCAGCAACAGCACGCGCGCGTAGGGAAGTTCACTGTCACCGGGAGGCGATTGAACACTCACCATGTATGCCCTCTGAGACAAGTCGGCTGGGGGTGGGGGAGGTTTGTGGGGGAAACGACATGGATCAACACGGATCAAACGAGATCTTCGGAACTTTTGGGAACAAACGCACGATTACATCCCAACTCGGTGCGCTGCGGGCGAGCTTAGTCCGACCGGATCAACGCTGTGTCATATTCAGCAAGCACCTGAAAACGCCCATAAGACTGGAGTACCCTCAGCCCCATTTGCACGCTGCGCCTCCGTACGCACACGGTGCGTGATGCCGTGCGGACGTGCGAAACCGCGGCTCACCGGGGCGATCGCGGCTCGGCCGGGGCGAAGCGGCGACGGTGGAGCGATGGAGAGGAAAGCGGCGGTGAAGGCTCAGATTCCGGCGATGCGCAGCGCCGCGTCCGCCGTGGCCTCGGCGAAGGCGGACACCGGACGCTGCGGATCGGAGCGGTGCACGAGGATGACGCCCTCGATCAGCCCGAACAGCAGATCCGTCCGCAGATCCAGCTCACTCTTGGCGAGCGCTCCCCCTGCCGCCGTCGCGGCGAGCAACTGCCGGTAGGTGTCCTTGAGTTCGGCCCGCACGGCATGGAACCCGGCGAAGCGCTCGGTGCGCACCTCGGGCAGCAGATAGAGGCCGCCGAGGTTGTGCGGGCCGCCGCAGAGCACCTCCACGTCGGTGCGGCACAGCTCCCACAGCCGGCCCTCCGCGGGCGCCGCGTCGTCGGCGAGGAGCTCGCGGGCGAACGCCAGCGACGGCGTGACCGTGGACTCCAGGAGCTCGGCGAGCAGCTCCTCCTTGCCGGACACGTAGTGGTACATGGACGCCTGGCGCATGCCCGCCCGCTCGGCGACGGCACGGGTGGTGGTGGCCGCATATCCCCGCGTCGTGAACAACTCGGCGGCGGCGTCGAGCAGTTCGGCGCGCGGCGTCAGTCCGCTGTCCGGCCGCTGCGCTACCCGCGGCCTGCCGACCCGTCGTCCGCCACCCGTTCCCATACGTTCGATCCTCGCACACACGAGGTGCGCCGACGGGGTGCCGCGACGCGCACGACGGACCCCGGGCGGCGGTGCGCGGACCCCGCCCTCCCCGGCTGCGCACCCCCGTGAGGGACAGGTAACCGCGCGGCAACACACGGGACACGGCCGCGACCCACCCCGCCCCTAATTTCTGTCGGGCGACAGAAATGACCCAGGAGCCGGAGGACCCGCGATGGCGACAGCGACCACCTACGGAGCGCGCGACCACGCCCGCGCCCAGCAGGGAACCCGTACGGAGGCCATGCCCGTGGTCCCCGCGGGCGACTGGCCGGCGCCGCCCTGCGAGGCGGGCCATCTGGTGTGGGCGGAGACCGTGGCGGGCGGCAACTACACGCACAAGGTGCTGGCCCGGGGCACCGAACTGCGCCTGACCGACCTCACCGGCGACGCCTGTGCGCACCTGCTGCTGTATGTCGCGGACCGCCCGTGGGAGCGCCTGAACGTCGCCGACACCGTCAAGGTCCAGTGGAACGCCTATCTGGGCCAGGGGCAGTTGCTCCTCTCCGACCAGGGCCGGGTGCTGGCCTCGGTGGTCGCCGACTCCTCCGGACGGCACGACGCCCTGTGCGGCACCTCCACGCTCGTACGCAACACGGAGCGGTACGGGGACGGCACTCCGCAGTCCGCGTCCCCGGCCGGACGCGAGCTGTTCAAACTGGCCGCCGCCAAGAACGGGCTCACACCCCGCGATCTGCCGCCCTCCCTCTCGTTCTTCCAGGGCGTGGAGATCGGCGACGACGGCTCACTCGACTTCACCGGCTCGGCCGGACCCGGTGGCAGCGTCACCCTGCGCGCCGAGCAGGACGTCACCGTGCTGATCGCGAACGTGCCGCACCCGGCCGATCCGCGCCCCGGCTACACGAGCACCCCCCTGGAGGTGCTGGCCTGGCGCGCACGGGCGACCGCGGCGGGCGACCCGCTGTGGGAGGCCACGCCCGAGGGCCGCCGCGCCTTCCTCAACACCACCGAATTCCTTGCCACGAGGGGGCTCGCATGACGCACGTCACCGTCCCGGCCAGGGCCGCCTGGTCCGCCGTCGTCCGCAGCGGTCAGACGCTCACCGTCACCGATCTGCACGGCAACCAGGCCGTCGACTTCCTGGTGTACGACGCCGAGGACACCGCCGTCCGCTACAGCGCGCCGGACACCATCCAGGCGCAGGGGAACATCTTCCTGACCACGGGCAGCGTGCTGATGTCCAACGAACACACCCCGCTGATGACCGTCGTCGAGGACGAGGTCGGCCGGCACGACACGGTCGGCGGCGCCTGCTCCAAGGAGTCGAACACCCTGCGCTACGGGCACCACACCTGGTCCCAGCACGCCTGCGTGGACAACTTCCTCGCGGAGGGCGCCCGTCACGGCCTCGGCAAGCGCGATCTCGTCTCGAACATCAACTGGTACATGAACGTGCCCGTCGAGAAGGACGGCACCCTCGGCATCGTCGACGGCATCTCCGCGCCCGGACTGCGACTGACCCTGCGCGCCGAACGCGATGTGATCGTGCTGGTCTCCAACTGCCCGCAGATCAACAACCCGTGCAACGGCTTCGAACCGACGGCGGTCGCGATCACGATCGGGGCTTCCGCATGACCTTCGACACCCTGCTGATCGCCAACCGCGGCGAGATCGCCGTCCGGATCATCCGGACGGCCCGCGAACTGGGCCTGCGCACGGTCGCCGTGTACTCCGACGCCGACCGCGCCGCGCCCCACGTACGGCTCGCCGACGAGGCCGTACGCCTCGGCCCGGCCCCCGCCAAGGAGTCCTACCTCGACGGCGACCTGGTCCTGAAGGCGGCCAAGGACACCGGGGCGGGGGCCATCCACCCCGGGTACGGCTTCCTGTCCGAGGACGCGGCGTTCGCGCGGCGCTGCGAGGACGCCGGGATCGTGTTCGTCGGGCCGACGCCGGAACAGCTGGAGCTGTTCGGCGCCAAGCACACGGCACGGGCGGCCGCCGAGGCCGCGGGAGTGCCGCTGGCGCCGGGCACGGGACTGCTCCCCGGCCTTCCCGAGGCCCTGGAGGCGGCCGGGTGCATCGGCTATCCCGTCATGCTCAAGGCCACCGGCGGAGGCGGCGGCATCGGAATGTCGGCATGTCGATCCGCCGACGAACTGACCGAGGCCTGGGACCGGGTACAGCGCGTCGCGGCGGCCTCCTTCTCCTCCGCCGGAGTTTTCCTCGAACGCCTGGTCGAACACGCCCGCCATGTCGAGGTGCAGGTCTTCGGCGACGGCCGGGGCCGTGTCGTCACCTTCGGCGACCGCGACTGCTCGCTCCAGCGCCGCAACCAGAAGGTCCTGGAGGAGGCCCCCGCCCCGGGCCTGCCCTCCGACGTGCGCGACCGACTCGCCTTCGCCGCACGCGAGTTGTGCGCCTCGGTCGGCTACCGCTCGGCCGGGACCGTCGAGTTCGTGTACGACGCCGCCCGCGAGGAGGCGTACTTCCTTGAGGTCAACACCCGTCTCCAGGTGGAACATCCGGTCACAGAGGAGATCTACGGCGTCGACCTGGTCGCCTGGATGCTGCGCCTGGCCCGGGGCGAGTCCGATGTCGTACGGGATCCGGGGACGCCCCGCGGTCACGCCGTCGAGGCGCGGGTGTACGCCGAGGACCCCTCGCGCGAACACCGGCCGAGCGCGGGCCTGTTGACGCGGGTCGAGTTCCCCGGCGGCGTCCGCGTGGACGGCTGGGTCGAGACGGGCACCGAAGTGACCACGTCGTACGACCCGATGCTCGCGAAGATCATCGCGTACGGGCCGGACCGGGAACACGCACTGGAGCGGCTCGACGAGGCACTGGCCAGAACCCGGGTGGACGGCATCGAGACCAACCTGGGTCTGGTGCGGGCCGCCCTCGCCGATCCGTCCTTCCGGCGGGCGGCGCACTCGACGGCCACCCTTGCGGGTGTCACCGATCCCACCCCACGCATCGAGGTCGTGTCCGGCGGCACGCTCACCACCGTGCAGGACTGGCCCGGCCGCACCGGCTACTGGCAGGTCGGGGTACCGCCGTGCGGCCCGATGGACGACCTCTCCTTCCGGCTCGGCAACCGTGCGCTCGGCAACCCCGAGGGCGCACCGGGGCTCGAATGCACTCTGCGGGGACCGGCGTTGAGGTTCACCCACGCCACGACGGTCTGTGTCACGGGTGCTCCCGCGCCGGTCACGGTGGACGGGGCGGCCATCGCCCAGTGGGAGCCGGTGACCGTGCCGGCCGGGGCGGTTCTGGAGGTCGGCGCGCCCACCGGGCACGGCCTGCGCACCTATGTGCTGTTCGCGGGCGGCGGCCTGGACGTGCCCGCGTTCCTCGGCAGCGCCTCCACCTTCACCCTCGGCCGGTTCGGCGGCCACGGGGGCCGGACCCTGCGGACCGGCGACGTCCTGCACGGCGGCGCGGTCACGGCACTCGGGGCACCCGTGCCACCCGGCGAGCGTCCCGGCTTCACGGCCGAGTGGCGGGTCGGCGCCCTCGAAGGACCGCACGCGGCACCGGAGTTCTTCACCGAGGACGACATCCACGACTTCTACGCCGCCGACTGGAAGGTCCACTTCAACTCTGCCCGCACCGGCGTACGGCTCATCGGCCCGAAGCCCCGCTGGGCCCGCGCGGACGGCGGCGAGGCCGGCCTGCACCCGTCCAACATCCACGACACGCCGTACTCGGTCGGCGCCGTCGACTACACCGGCGACATGCCGGTGCTGCTCGGCCCGGACGGCCCCTCGCTCGGCGGCTTCGTCTGTCCGGCGACCGTCGTCAGCACCGAGCGCTGGAAGCTCGGCCAGTTCCGCCCCGGCGACACCGTGCGCTTCGCGCCGCTCGCCGACGACGGTTCGGCGCGGCCCGCGATCGTCGACGGCGGGGTGCTCGCCCGGGACGGCGATGTGACGTACCGCCGCAGCGGCGACGACAACCTGCTGGTCGAGTTCGGGCCCATGCAGCTGGACCTGGCCCTGCGCATGCGGGTCCACGCGCTGATGGAGGCGGTGACGGAGGCGGACCTCGACGGTGTCACCGACCTCACACCGGGCATCCGCTCGCTCCAGATCCAGGCGGACCCGCGCCGGCTGCCCCAGCGCGAACTCCTGGACACCGTACGGCGGACGGTCCGCGCGCTCCCGCCGAGCGACCAGCTCGTCGTCCCCTCCCGGACCGTCCATCTCCCGCTGTCCTGGGACGACCCGGCCACCCGCGAGGCCATCGCCCGCTACATGGCCGGTGTCCGCGACGACGCTCCCTGGTGCCCGTGGAACATCGAGTTCATCCGCCGCGTGAACGGCCTCGATTCGGTGGACGACGTGTACCGCACGGTCTTCGACGCGGAGTATCTCGTCCTCGGCCTGGGCGATGTGTACCTGGGCGCGCCGGTCGCCACCCCGCTGGACCCGCGCCACCGCCTGGTGACCACCAAGTACAACCCGGCCCGCACCTGGACCGCCGAGAACTCGGTCGGCATCGGAGGCGCCTACCTCTGCGTCTACGGCATGGAGGGCCCCGGCGGCTACCAGTTCGTCGGCCGGACGACCCAGGTGTGGTCGGGCTGGCAGCAGCGCGGCGCGTTCGAGCCGGGCTCGCCCTGGCTGCTGCGCTTCTTCGACCGGATCAAGTGGTACCCGGTGGAGGCGGACGAACTCCTGGAGCTGCGGGCCGACATCATCTCCGGCCGCTTCGTGCCACGCGTCGAGGAGGGCACCTTCTCGCTCGCCGCGTACGAGGACTTCCTCGCCGAGAACGCCGAGTCCGTCGCGGAGTTCCGGTCCCGGCAGGGCGGCGCGTTCTCCGCCGAGCGGGACGCCTGGGAGGCGGCGGGCGAGTTCACCCGCGCACAGGCGGCGGGGGCCCCGGCGGCGCCGGCCGTCGAGGTGAGCGTCCCGGAGGGCGGCCGGCTGATCGAGGCCGAGTTCGCCGCGTCGGTGTGGCAGCTCAACGTGGAGCCGGGCGAGCGGGTGACGGCGGGGCAACCGCTGCTCGCCCTGGAGGCGATGAAGATGGAGTCACGCGTCCCCGCCCCGGTCGACGGCGTCGTCCAGCAGATCCTCACCAAACCGGGTGCCCAGGTGGAGGCGGGCACGGCCCTGCTGGTGCTCGCCCCCCTGGAACCGTCGGCACCCTGACCGTCGCCGCCACCCGAACCGGCCCCGCCTCCACCCGCGGCGGTCCGAACCGGCCCCGCCGCTGTCACCCGCACCCGTCCGCACCCGACCACGCCCGTTCCGCCGCCGTCCGCACCCGCCCTGCCTCCCGCACCGTCCGAACCGGCCCCCGCCGTCGTCCGCACAGTCCCCGCCGTCGCCCGCAAGCGTCCGCGCCGTCGCCCGCGTCCGACCGCGGACCGGCGGCCGCGACCGCACCCGTCCGGTCCTCCGGCGAGTTCCCGGCCCGCCGGAACGGGGAAACCCCGGGCGAACGGGGGCACGGAGCGTCCGCCGCACCGCCGGTGGGGGAACCGCCCCAGCAGAAGGAGTACCGATGTCCGCCCTCAGCCGAGTCCGCATGGCGTACGCCCGTATCGAGGCCGTGGACCGCCCCGAGATCTGGATCGGCCTGCGCCCCCGGACGGAAGCCGAGAACGAAGCCCGCGCGGTGGACGCCCGGTTCGCCGCCGGCGAGCGCCTCCCGCTCGCCGGCTCGCTCCTCGCCGTGAAGGGCAACATCGACGTCGCGGGCCTGCCCACCACCGCCGGCTGCCCCGCCTACGCGTACACCCCGGAGGCCGACGCCCCCGCGGTCGCCCGCCTCCGCGCGGCCGGTGCCGTCGTCCTCGGCACCACGAACCTCGACCAGTTCGCCACCGGCCTGGTCGGCACCCGCTCTCCCCACGGCGCCGTCCGGGGCGCCCTGGACCCGGAACGGATCAGCGGCGGCTCCAGCTCGGGATCGGCTGTGGCGGTGGCCCTCGGCATCGTCGACCTCGCGCTCGGCACGGACACCGCAGGCTCCGGCCGCGTCCCCGCGGCGTTCAACGGCATCGTCGGCCTGAAGCCGACCCGCGGTCTGGTGCCGACGACCGGTGTCGTCCCGGCCTGTGCGTCCCTGGACTGCGTGACCGTGTTCGCCCGCACCCTCCCGGAGGCCGAACAGGCCCTCGCGTACATGGCGTCCCCTTCCGGTCGCGAACTCCCCCCGCTCCCCCAGCGCACCCCCGGCCCCTGGCGCGTCGCCGTCCCTCCGACGGCACAGCTCGGCGAGCTGGACGAGGGCTGGGCAGAGGCGTACGAGGCGGCCGTGCACCGGCTCGTCGCGGCGGGGGCCGAGGTCCGCCCGCTCGACCTCACCCCGTTCACCGAGGCCGCCGCGATGCTCTACGAGGGCGCCTTCGTCGCCGAGCGCTACACGGCGGTAGGCAGTTTTGTCGACAAACTGACCGCCGAGGGGGGTGCGGGTCTCGACCCCACCGTCGCGGGGATCATCACCCGCGCCCGGGACATCCCCGCCCACCAGCTGTACGCCGACCAGGAGCGGCTGGCCTCCCTGCGCACCCGGGCCCTCGCGGAACTGGCCGACGCCGACGCGCTGCTCCTGCCCACCGCACCCGGCCATCCCACGCTCGCCGAAGTTGCCGCCGACCCGCTGGGCGCCAACGCCCGTCTGGGCCGCTTCACCAACTCCACGAACCTCTTCGACCTGGCGGCCGTCGCCGTCCCGGCCGGGCGGACACCCGCCGGACTCCCTTTCGGCGTGATGCTGATCGGCCCCGCGTTCACCGACGAGCGGCTCGCCCGGATCGCCCGCTCTCTGGAGCCGGAGACCCGACTCGCCGTGGTGGGGGCGCATCTGTCCGGCCAGCCGCTCAACCCCCAGCTGCTCTCCCTGGGCGCCCGCCTCGACCGTACGACCACCACCGCCGCCGTCTATCGCCTGCATGCCCTGGCCACCAGCCCGCCCAAGCCGGGGCTCGTCCATGTCGGCGCGGGCGGCTCCGCCGTCGAGGCCGAGGTGTGGAGCCTCCCCGCGGACGGCCTCGGACGCCTGCTCGCGGCTCTCCCCCGCCCGATGACGCTGGGCAGCATCGAACTGGCCGACGGCAGCAGCGTGCCCGGATTCCTCTGCGAACCCGGCGCACTGGACGGCGCGCCCGACATCACGGAGTACGGAGGCTGGCGCGCGTACGTGAGCCGCCACCCGAACCGCTGACCCACCCGAGCCCCCGGCGGCACCCGGCCGACACGGGCGCGGGGCCGCCGGCCACATCCCGCCGAAAACGGCCCGGGCCGCCGGGTGCACCCCGCCGGCACGGGACCGGAACCGCAGGCCGCATCCACCGGAAACCGGCGCACAGCCGCCGGCCGCACCCCGCCCAAGTCGGCCGCACCCCGCCGAGAGGCGCGGGGTCGCCAGGTGCACCCCGCCGGGAACAGCCGCGGAACCGTCCGCCGTATCGCACCGAACAGCCACGGAGCCGACCTCCGCACCCCGCCGGAACGAGCGCGGCCGGTGAGGTGCCGCCCCCGGACAGTAGGGGGTGGCATCCCACCGGCCGTGTCGGCTCGGCTCGGATCACCGGCGGACGGGCCGCCGCTCGTCAGCCCACCGACGAGTACGCCACCACCCCGCGCAGCAGGGCGTCGACGGCCTTGCGCGCGTTCTTCGCGACCGTCGACTTCTCGCCGCCCGAGACGGGCGCGGCGGCCGCGATCTGGCCGAGGACGTCGATGACCTGCTTGCACCAGCGCACGAAGTCACCGGCGGGCATCTCGGCCTCGCGCAGCACCTCGTCGAGACCCTTGCCGGACGCCCACTCATGAGCGGCCCAGGCGAAGCCGAGGTCCGGCTCGCGCTGGCCGACGCCCTCGGTCTGGTTGATCCCGAAGTCCTCCTCCAGTGCGTCGAGACGGCCCCAGATACGCACCGTCTCGGCGAGCGCGGCCTTGGCCTTGCCGGACGGCACCTTCGGCGCCATCGCGTCGTCGGCGACCCGGGACTCGTACACCAACGCCGAGACACACGCGGCGAGTTCGGCCGGGGAAAGTCCGTCCCAGATGCCGGCGCGCAGACATTCGCTGGCCAGCAGGTCGAGTTCGCCGTACAGCCGGGCGAGCCGCTTGCCGTGCTCGGTGACCGCGTCGGCGCGCAGATAGTCCAGCTCGGTGAGGAGGGCGACGATCCGGTCGAAGGTGCGGGCGATGGTGTTCGTCCGGCCCTCGATACGCCGCTCCAGCTGCGAGGTGTCGCGCTGCAGGCGGTGATAGCGCTCGGCCCAACGGGCGTGGTCCTCGCGGTCGTTGCACCCGTGGCAGGGGTGCGAGCGGATCACCGTGCGCAGCCGGGCGATCTCACGGTCGTCGGCGGCCTCGGCGCGCTTCTTGCGGTGCCGGTCCGGGACGATGTGCCCGGCCTTGGTCCGCAGCGCGGACGCCAGGTCCCGACGGGACTGCGGCGAACGCGCGTTGAACGACTTGGGGATGCGCATCCGGTCGAGCGCCTCGACCGGCACCGGGAAGTCCATCGAGGCCAGCCGCTTCACCTGGCGCTCGGCGGTGAGCACCAGCGGGCGCGGGCCGTCGTGCTGCTCGAAGCCCCGGTGGCCGTTCGACCTGCCCGCGGGCAGCCCGGGGTCCAGCACCAGGGCGAGTCCGGCGTACTTCCCGGTAGGCACATGGATCACGTCGCCCGGCTTCAGCTTCTCCAGGGCGACGGCCGCTTCCGCACGGCGCTGCGACATGCCCTGGCGGGCCAGCTCGGTCTCGCGGTCCTTGAGTTCGCGGCGCAGGTCCATGTACGCGTCGAAGTCACCGAGGTGGCAGGTCATGGACTCCTTGTAGCCCTCGAGACCCTCCTCGTTGCGCTGCACCTGCCGGGAGATCCCGACGACCGACTTGTCGGCCTGGAACTGCGCGAAGGACGTCTCAAGGAGCTCGCGCGAGCGGTGCCGCCCGAACTGGTCGACCAGGTTCACCGCCATGTTGTACGACGGCTTGAAGCTGGAGCGCAGCGGATAGGTGCGGGTGCCCGCGAGTCCCGCGAGGTACTCGGGGCTGAAGCCGCGCTGCCACAGCACGACCGCGTGGCCCTCGACGTCGATGCCGCGGCGGCCGGCGCGGCCGGTCAGCTGGGTGTACTCGCCGGGGGTGATGTCGGCGTGCTGCTCGCCGTTCCACTTGACGAGCTTCTCCAACACCACCGAGCGGGCAGGCATGTTGATGCCCAGCGCGAGGGTCTCCGTCGCGAAGACAGCCTTGACGAGGCCGCGGACGAAGAGTTCTTCGACGACCTCCTTGAAGGTGGGCAGCATGCCCGCGTGGTGGGCCGCGATGCCGCGCTCCAGGCCCTCCAGCCATTCGAAGTAGCCGAGGACGTGCAGGTCCTCGTCCGGGATGGAGGCGGTGCGCTCCTCGACGAGTTCCCGGACGCGCGCACGCGCCGCGTCGTCGTTCAGCCGCAGACCTGCGTGGAGGCACTGCTGCACGGCGGCCTCGCAGGCCGCGCGGCTGAAGATGAACGTGATGGCGGGCAGCAGCCCTTCGGACTCGAGCCGCTCGATGACCTCGGGGCGGCCGGGCGTCCAGATGCGCGAGCGCTGTCTGCGCTCACGCTCCCGGTCCGCCTCGCGCATCGCGCGGCCCCGCTTACGGTCCTGGTACGACGGACGGCTCGCCTCCATGCGCGCCATGCGCGTGAGGTCGGGGTTGACGGCCTTGCGCTGGCCCTCGCCCTCCTCGAAGAGGTCGTACATCCGCCGTCCGGCCAGCACATGCTGGAAGAGCGGGACGGGACGGTGCTCGGAGACGATCACCTGGGTGTCACCGCGCACGGTGTCCAGCCAGTCACCGAACTCCTCCGCGTTCGACACGGTCGCCGACAGCGACACCAGGGTCACCGACTCGGGGAGGTGAATGATCACTTCCTCCCAGACGGCGCCGCGGAAGCGGTCGGAGAGGTAGTGCACCTCGTCCATCACCACATAGCCGAGTCCGAGGAGGGTCTGCGAGCCCGCGTACAGCATGTTCCGCAGGACCTCGGTGGTCATGACGACCACCGGGGCCTCGGAGTTGACGCTGTTGTCGCCGGTGAGCAGGCCGACCTTGTCCGCGCCGTAACGGCGGCACAGGTCGGCGTACTTCTGGTTGGAGAGTGCCTTGATCGGGGTCGTGTAGAAGCACTTCTTGCCCTGCTGGAGGGCGAGGTGGACGGCGAACTCGCCGACGATCGTCTTGCCCGAGCCGGTGGGCGCCGCCACCAGCACACCCTTGCCCGCCTCGAGCGCCCGGCAGGCCTCGATCTGGAAGGGGTCGAGGCCGAAGTCGTACATCTCGCGGAAGGAGGCGAGCGCGGTGGCCTGCTCGGCAGCGCGCCTGCGTGCTGCCGCATACCGCTCGGCCGGTGAGAGGTCCTCTGTCATCGTGCTTTCGAGACTACCGGGAGGCACTGACATGAGGACGATCATTATCCGTATCAGATGCTGTGAAACATCGGATCCCCGCAGCTCAGGGAAGTGCGACGCGCACGGCCGCCGGTATGCACTCCGCCACGAGCGGCAGCGGCCCGAGCGGCTCCCCGTCCGCGTAGCCGGTGATGCCCTCGGCGAGGAGTTCGACGCGGGCCGCCCGGTGCACGCTCACCAGGGGATGGTCGACGTGGGTGCCCCGGTAGACCCTCGGGAAGATCTTGAGCAACGTCGTGCGGGTGCAGTCCCCGACCACGGTTATGTCGAACAGGCCGTCACCGAGGTCCGCGCCGGGGCAGATCCTCATACCGCCGCCGTACGACGATCCGTTGCCGACGGCCACGAGCGTCGCCTCGGTCTCCCGGGTCGCGCCGTCGTCCAGCGTGATGCGGTACGAGAAGGGCCGGAAGGCGGCCAGTTCGGCGAGCATGGCGACGTCGTACTTGAAACGGCCGACGGGCAGGCGCATCCGGTTCCCGCGGTCGTTGACCCGGGAGTCGAACCCGGACGCGAGGACGGTGCCGAACCAGGTGCCGTTCACCCGGCCCAGGTCGACGTCCGTCAGCCGGTCGCTCTTGAGGGCGTCGGCGATCAGCCGTCCCGAGGCCGCCGGGTCACCCACGGGCAGGCCGAGGGCGCGCGCGAAGTCGTTGCCGGTCCCGGCGGCGACCAGTCCGAACGGGGTACGGGTCCCGGCCACGGCCTGGAGGGCGAGGTTCGCCATGCCGTCGCCGCCGACCGCGACGAGAGCGCCGGTGCCGCCCGCGACCGCCTCGCGGGCCCGCGCGAGGGCGTCCGCCGCGTCGTCGCCGAGGACCGTCCGGACGGAGAATCCCGCGGCGCGCAACGCGGAAGCGGCCGGCAGCGCCGCGCGGGCGCCCCGGCCGCGGCCCGCGGTGGGGTTGACGAAGAGGGTGATCTCGCTGGTCACAGGCTGACCCTACGAGGTCCCGGGCTTCGTCAGGTCACGTCGTCATAACCGTTGACCCGGTCCGTGCTGGCCTGCTCCGGAAGAGTCGGTCCGGCCGTCACGTTCTCGATGTCTCCGATGTCCTCGGGAGTGAGGTCGAGGTCGGAGGCCTCGTCGTCGCCCGGCCCGGACTCGTCGCGCCGACGCTTGCGCCGGTCGTTGAGCAGCGAGAAGACGACCGCGCCGAAGTACAGGATCCAGATCGGCCCGGCGAGCGCCATCATGGTCAGCGGGTCGGTGCTGGGAGTGGCGACGGCGGCGAAGACCGTGATGCCGATGATCATGCCGCGCCACCAGCCGAGCATGCGCTGACCGGTGATGATGCCCGTGAGGTTGAGCATCACCAGGAGCAGCGGCAGCTCGAAGGAGAGACCGAAGACCACCACCATGCGCGTGACCAGATCGAGCAGGTCGTCCAGCGGCAGGAGGTTCTTCACGCCGCTCGGCGTGAACTGCATCAGGACCTTCGCCGTGGTGGGAAGCACCTTGTAGGCGAAGAAGGCGCCGCCGAAGAACAGCGGGACCCCGGTGCCGACGAACGCGTACGCGTACTTCTTCTCACTCTTGTGCAGACCCGGCGCGACGAACGCCCAGAGCTGGTAGAGCCAGACCGGCGAGGCGAGCACGACGCCCGCCATCAGGGAGACCTTCAGCGCCAGGGTGAACGGGGCGAGCAGACCGTTGATGGTGATCTGCGCGCACTGGTGGTTCTTGGGCTGCTTCGCCAGCTCCGCGAAGGTCTCCGGACACCCGATGGAGTCCAGGACCGGCTTGGTGAAGAAGTTGATGATGTTGTTGTAGTAGAAGGCTGCGACGATCGTCACCAGGACGATGGCCAGCACCGCCTTCGCGAGCCGGTTGCGGAGCTCGCGAAGATGGTCCGCGAGGGGCATCCGCCCCTCGGGATCCCTCTCCGTGTTGCGGGCAGACTTGAGCAACCCACATCCTCATCTCATGCGGCGGGCCGGATGTCACCGGCCCTGCGTCAGCGCTGGGTCGTGTCCGTCGGCTCGTTGACCGGGCGCGAGCTGGTCACGTCGCCGGGGGCGGCCTGGATGGTGCGCTGAGCGGGGGGCTGCTCGTCGGTGCTGGGCGGGCCGGCCGTGGCCGGGGTGCCGCCCTCGTCCTTCATCGCCTTGGCCTCGCTCTTGAGGATCCGGGCGGACTTGCCGAGGGAGCGCGCCATGTCCGGAAGCTTCTTCGCGCCGAACAGCAGGATGATGACGACGAGGATGAGAATGATCTCGGGAGCTCCGAGCCTTCCGAACATAAGTCTTTACCTTCTCACCGAGGCTGCATGGTCGGGGTGCTGTCCGATGGATCGGACATGTGTCCGATCATCGCGTTGTCAGCGATCGTAACGCTCAGGGGTGAACGCGGGGCAATCCCTGTGCGTACTCCCAGTTCGCGGCCCGCGCCTCATTCTCCGGGCCGCGACCCTGAGCGTACCTGGCCCCGGCATGAAGTTGACAGGCTGGCGTGACTCATTGCGCATCCATGGAACGACTCATACCGCATCCATAGAGCGTGCGGCCCTCACAGCGGCCCGTTCCAGGTCCTCGGAGGCCGTGCCGATGCGGCGCGCGGAGTCGGCCACCTGTCGGCCCAGACGCTCCGCTTCCAGGAAGACACGGACGGCGAGCACTCCCAGAACCGTGATTCCCAGGAAACCCGCGGCGATCGCAAACATCGGCCAGAACATGACGACGACCTTAGAGGGTGGAGTGCAGCCGCAGCGTGCGGACCCCGCCCCCGGTGAGCAGTTCGACGATGCGCTCCCCCGCGGGCTTGCGGACGGCGGAACCGCACGCGGGACAGGTGAACGAGTAGAACGTGGTGCGGCTGCTGGCGCCGATGGCCAGGCGCAGGGCGCCCGGCGTGAGCTCGAAGCCGGCCCGGCAGTCGGGACAGGCGGCCTTGAACATCACCTCGACCACCCTTCGCATCCCGGCGAAGGCCGTCCCGACCGACATCTCCGGCGCACCCGAGGGCGACCCCGTCCGGCCGGGCGTCCCCGGCGCACCCGAAGGCGCCCCGGCGCGTCCCGCCGTCTCCGCCCGCCGCACGGCACCCGGCTTCTCCGATGTGCCCGGCCTTCCCGGCGCACCAGACATCGACGACGTGCTCAAAGCCCTTGCTCCCGCCCCTCGTACGGCCTGTCCTCGACCCCTTCGAGCCCGTCCGGCGCGTCGTAGGCGGCCAGCGCCTCGCGAGCCGCGCTCCGGGCGCTGTCCGCGAGGTCCTCGGGCGAGACGATCCGGCCGTCACCGCCGAGACGCAGGGCCAGCCGCCGCAGCGACGTGGGATCAGGGGTCCGCAAGGTGATACGCAGCCCGCCGTCCGGCAGCTCATCCGCGCTGTCGTGCGGGTAGTACTCGGCGACCCAGCGCCCGCCGGGACCGACCTCGACGACCACCTCGGGGTCCTCGGCCGCGGGCTGGACCAGCCCCTCGGACAGATCCCGCAGCTCGACCTCCGGCGGCGCGGACGGCTCGTCCAGGATGCGGATCTCGGCGACCCGGTCGAGCCGGAAGGTGCGGCGCGCCTCCGAGCGGCGGCACCAGGCCTCCACATAGGTGTGACCCACGCTGACCAGGCGGATCGGATCGATCTCGCGTTCGCTCAGCTCGTCCCGCGAGGGCGAGTAGTAGCGGATCCACAGCCGGCGCCGCTCGGAGATCGCCCGGTCCACGTCGGCGAAGACGCCGCCCTCGGACTCGAAGGTCACCGACAGCCGGGAGCTGGCACCCGCCGCCTCCCCCGAGGCGGCCTCCACCTTGGCGGTGGCCCGCAGCAGCGCCTGCCGGTCGCCCTCACGCAGGCCGGGCAGGGTGGACACCGCGCGGGCGGCCACCAGCAGCGCGGTCGCCTCGTCGGCGGCGATCCGCAGCGGCTCGGCGACGTCGTCGGGGTTGTGCCACCAGATCCGGTCGCCGTCGGTGTCGATGTCGAGCAGGTCCCCGCCACGGAAGCTGGTCCCGCACAGCGGCAGCACGTCGAGGTCGGAGATCAGTTCGTCCTCGGTGATCCCGAAGGCACGGGCGACATCGCCGACGCGGGCGCCGGGGCGCTCACGCAGATACGTCACCAGGGAGAGCATCCGCCGGGTCTGGTCGATCGCGTTCGTGGGCCTGGCCGGTTTTCCTGCCACTTTCTTACGTTTCCCCTCAGCCCTTGGCCACGGCGCGCAGCCGGTCGACCACATCGGCCCGCAGTTCGGCGGGCTCCACGACCACCACGTCCGGCCCGAACTCGACCAGCCAGGCGTCCAGTCCGTGCCCGTACGGAATCTCCAACTCGTCCCAGCCGCCGCCCAGTTCCCGTACGGAGACAGCCTTGGCCCGCAGCGGATAGCCCGCGCCGGAACGCAGCCGGATCAACGCCGAGCGGTCGGTGATCTCCCCCGCCCAGCCGGCGACCGTCTCGCGCACGGTGACGACATCGGGGACCTCTGCCGTGTACCGCCCCGCACGCGCGCGGACCTTGCCGGTGATCCGGGAGAGCCGGAAGACGCGCTCGGCGCCGCGGTCGCGGTCCCAGCCCGCGAGATACCAGTGGCCGCGCCAGCACTCCAGGGCCCAGGGCTCGACATGCCGCGTCTCAGGGCGCACGGCGGTGGCCTTGCGGTAGTCGAAGACGACCGGACGGCGGTCGCGGCAGGCGAGCATCAGGGGCTCGAAGGCGGCCTCGTGGACGGGAATGTGCGGCTCCAGGGCACCGTGCGACTCGTACGGGTCCACATCCTCGGGCAGACCCGCGGCGCGCAGCTTCTGCAGCGCGCCGCTCGCGGCACCGGCCAGCCGGGCCTGCTGCCAGACCTTGGCGGCCAGACCGAGGGCGGCGGCCTCCTCGGCGTCGAGGGTGATCGGCGGCAGGCGGTTACTGTCCCGGCGGGCGAGATAACCCACCTCGCCGTCGAGGTTCTCCACCGTCTCGATGACCAGGCCGAGTTCGCGCAGATCGTCCTTGTCCCGCTCGAACATCCGGTTGAAGGAGTCGTCCGACCCGGCTTCCAGATAGGCCTCGATGGACTCGCGGAGTTCGCGCTTGCTGAGCGGCCGCCGCGTCCCGAGCAGACACAGTGCGAGGTTCATCAGCCGCTCGGCCTTGGCAATGGCCATCGACGCCCTTCCTATGGTGCTTCCGACCGATGACCGTACCGCTCCGGAGGGTCGCGGTAAAAGCCGAGGGCCCATGCCCGGACAGGCATGGGCCCCAGATGATCGAATCCAGATCGGATCCGGTCCGCCGTGATCAGACCGCGATCAGGTCGACTACGAAGATCAGCGTCTCACCGGGCTTGATCGCCGGGGTCGGGCTCTGGTCGCCGTAGGCGAGGTGGGCGGGGATGGTCAGCCGGCGACGGCCGCCGACCTTCATGCCCTGCACACCCTTGTCCCAGCCCTTGATGACGCGGCCGCCGCCGAGCGGGAAACGGAACGGTTCGCCCCGGTTCCAGCTCGCGTCGAACTCCTCACCCGTGCTGAACGACACACCCACGTAGTGCACCGTGACGTTCTGGCCCGACTTGGCCTCGGGGCCTTCGCCCTCCCAGATGTCCTTGATCTCGAGGTCCGCCGGCGGCTGGCCCTCAGGGAAATCGATCTCGGGCTTCTCGATGCTCACGTCTTTGCTCCTGCTTGTGTACGTATGGGCAACGCTGACAGTCTTACATCACCGAGGGCGTCACATCTTCGCCAGGATGTCGACCGAGAAGACGAGCGTGGAGTCCTTCTTGATCCCGCTGCCGGCCGGCGGCTTGTCGCCGTAACCCAGCTTCGGCGGGATCACGATGAGAACGCGGCTGCCCACCTTCTTGCCGGTCAGCCCCTGCGCCCAGCCCTTGACGACCTGCTGGAGCCCGAACGACGTCAGCTGACCCCGCTGGTACGTGGAGTCGAACTCCTTGCCGGTGTCCCAGAGCACGCCCTCGTACTGCACCAGGACGCTGTTGTCGGCCTTGACCACGTCGCCGTCGCCCTCGATCACATAGTTCGCCACGAGCGCCGTGGGAGGGTCCGTCTTCGGTACCGTGATCTTGGGAGCTTCGCCGTTCGTGTTGGTGCCGACCTTCGGCAGCTTGGCATCGCTCTGCGCGACGTCCTTGCCCTTGGCGGAGCTCTTGGAGTTGAACGTGTTCTCGATGTCGACGACGAACACCAGCGTGTCCGTGCCCTTGATACCCGCCTGCGCGTTGCCCTGCGAGCCGTAGCCCCAGGTCGGGGGGACCGACATCTCGACACGGCTGCCGGCCTTCTTGCCCACCAGGGCGTAGCGCCAGCCGTCGATGATGCCGCCCTGCGCGAGCTGGATGACCAGCGGCGTCTTGCGGTCGTAGGAGTTGTCGAAGACCTTCGCCGTGGCCCAGATCTGACCCAGGTAGTTGGCCTGGATGTAGTCGTTCTCCGCGACCGTCTGGCCGCCGCCCGCGATGACCGTCCTGACCGCGAGGTCCTTCGACGGCTCTCCGGTCCCCTTGGCGACGGTCGGCTTCTCACCGAACTTCGTACCGGCGGTGATCGCCGGCAGCGGGCCGTCGACGATCTTCGGCGGGGGCGGCGCGGAGGCCGCGGCGGAGGCCGAAGGCGAGGGACTGTTGCTGGACTTCGCCGTGTCTGACTTGCCGTCGTCACCGCATCCGGCGAGTGTGACCAGTCCAGCGGGTACGGACAGAAGGAGTGAGCGTCGGCGCACGGTGGGGGCCTCGTATCGGTCGATCTTGGTTGATGGCGTGCGCGCAACTCTACGACGTGAGAAGGGCGCCGTACGGAAAACGTACGGCGCCCCGCGTTGCGTTCCGCTTCACCCGCGAAACCCCGGCTCACATTCCGGCGATGAGCTTCTCCACCCGGTCGTCCACCGAACGGAACGGGTCCTTGCACAACACCGTGCGCTGCGCCTGGTCGTTGAGCTTCAGGTGGACCCAGTCCACGGTGAAGTCGCGGCGCTGCTCCTGAGCCCGCCGGATGAAGTCGCCGCGCAGCCGCGCCCGAGTCGTCTGCGGCGGTACGGACTTGCCCTCGAAGATCTTCAAGTCGTTGCAGATCCGCGCGGCTTGCCCCTTCCTCTCCAGCAGGTAGTAGAGGCCACGACGACGGTGGATGTCGTGGTAGGCGAGGTCTATCTGCGCGACCCTCGGGTGCGACATGGTCATGTTGTGCTTGGCCCGGTACCGCTCGATGAGCTGGTACTTCATGACCCAGTCGATCTCGGTGCCGATCCGGTCGAGGTCCTCGGCCTCGATCGAGTCGAGCACACGGCCCCACAGTTCGAGGACCTGTTCGACGGTTCCGGTTCGGATGCCGCGGCGCTCGACGAAGTCCACGGCCTTCTCGTAGTACTCGCGCTGCACTTCGAGCGCGGAGGCCTCACGGCCGCTGGCGAGGCGCACCTTGCGGCGGCCCGTGATGTCGTGGCTGACCTCACGGATCGCCCGAATGGGGTTCTCCAGGGTGAGGTCACGCATGACGGTGCCCGCCTCGATCATGCGCAGCACGAGGTCGGTGGCACCGACCTTGAGGAGCATGGTCGTCTCGGACATGTTCGAGTCACCGACGATGACGTGCAGCCGACGGTAGCGCTCGGCGTCCGCGTGCGGCTCGTCCCGCGTGTTGATGATGGGCCGGGAGCGCGTCGTCGCGGAACTGACACCCTCCCAGATGTGCTCGGCTCGCTGGCTCACGCAGTACACGGCACCGCGCGGAGTCTGCAGCACCTTGCCGGCACCGCACAGCAGCTGCCTCGTGACGAGGAACGGAATGAGGATGTCCGCGAGCCGGGAGAACTCCCCGTGCCGCGCCACCAGATAGTTCTCGTGGCATCCGTAGGAGTTGCCTGCCGAGTCGGTGTTGTTCTTGAACAGATAGACGTCGCCCGCGATTCCTTCCTCGTGCAGGCGTCGTTCGGCGTCCACCAGGAGTCCTTCGAGAATGCGCTCGCCGGCCTTGTCGTGGGTGACGAGCTCCGTCACGTTGTCACATTCGGGTGTCGCGTATTCCGGATGTGATCCCACGTCGAGATAAAGGCGGGCACCGTTCCGCAGAAAGACATTGCTGCTGCGGCCCCATGACACGACACGGCGGAAGAGGTACCGCGCCACCTCGTCGGGAGACAGGCGGCGCTGTCCCCTGAACGTACACGTGACGCCGTACTCGTTCTCCAGCCCGAAAATGCGGCGGTCCATGACTGAACATTACGCCCGATCCCCTGAGCTGAAACGGGGTTCGACGGCTCGGTTTGGATCATTTTCCGATGAGACCGCAACGACCGCGCCCCTCCCGGTAGCTGCGAGGACCCGGCCCGTGGCCAGCAGAACCACCAGCGCGGCCGCGCCCGCGACCCCCGGAACGGCGAAGCCCCGGGCCGCCCCGCCCCACTCGACGACGGGCCCCGCGAGGCCCGTTCCGACCGACGCGCCCACGGTGAACGTCGTCACGAGCCAGGAGAAGGCCTCGGTGACGGTACCGGCCGGAGCGTGCCGGTCCACCAGGACGAAGGCGCAGGCGATGCAGGGCGCGAGGAACACCCCGGCGAGCGTGGCCAGAGCCGTCATGGCGACCGGACCGGGCACCAGCATCAGCGGGACGTAACAGACCGCCAGAAGGGCTACGAGCACCCGCAGTCGCCGCTCCGGCGCCCCGCCCCACCGACGCGCGCCGTAGACCAGGCCGCCGAGCAGCGCGCCGAGGCCGATGCCCGCCATCAGCCAGCCGTACACCGCGTCCCCGCCGTGCCCGTCGGCGTACGACACCGCGGCGACCGTGATCGAGCCGAGCGCCATCCCGATGAACAGGAACGCGCCGAGCAGGGCCACCAGCCCCAGTGAGCGCAGGGCGCCGAGCCAGTGCGCCTCGCGCGGGGCCGACCGCCACGCGCGCGAGGGCGGCGAGACGACCACGGAGAGGGCCCCCAGGACACCGATGACGCTCAGGATCAGCAGCGCGGCCCGGGCGGACCAGAGCGAGACGCACAGCGTCACGAACAACGGCCCGACGGTGAACATCACTTCCTGCGCCACGGCGTCCATCGCGTACGCGGTGTGCACCTGCTCCTCCTTGCGCAGGACGGAGGGCCACAGCGCCCGCAGACCGCCCTCCAGGGGAGGCGTGAAGAGACCGGCCACGGCCATCGCGGCACAGGCGAGGCCCGGCCGGCCCGTCCCGACGAAGGCGAAGACGCCCATCCCGAAGGCCGAGACGACCGCCGCCGGCAGCTGCACCCGCGGTTGCCCGTAGAGGTCCACGAGCCTGCCGAGCAGGGGCTGTCCCACCGCGTTGGCCACCCCGTACACGGCGGCGAGCGCGCCCGCCAGGCTGTACGTGCCACCCTCGGCCCGCACGAACAGCACGACCGCGATGGCCGCGGTGGCGTTCGGCAGCCGCCCCACGAGCGTGCCGACGAGCAGCCGGGTGGCGTGCC
Organism: Streptomyces rhizosphaerihabitans; assembly: GCF_025399795.1. Classification (GTDB taxonomy): domain Bacteria; phylum Actinomycetota; class Actinomycetes; order Streptomycetales; family Streptomycetaceae; genus Streptomyces; species Streptomyces rhizosphaerihabitans. The sequence goes on from NZ_JAODTZ010000004.1 coordinate 271,996, forward strand.
TCGCCCTGAGGATCTCCAGGTATCCCGCGGCCATGGCCTGCCCTTCCAGATAGTGCGCGACGTTCAAGTGTTACGTATAACGCCTCCTTCCATACGTACCATGTGCGCTGTCCGGGAGTCCAGACGAAGGAGCAGGCCGACGGTGGCAAGAGGTAGTACGCGCCCCACCAGCCGGGACGTCGCCGAGGCCGCCGGGGTCTCCCAGGCAGCGGTCTCCCTGGTACTGGGCGACAAGTGGCGCGGCCGCGTCTCCGCGGCGACGGCCGAACGCGTCCGGGACGCGGCCCAGGAGCTCGGCTACCGCCCCAACCTGGCCGCCCGCAACCTCCGCCTCGGCCGCACCCGCACCGTCCTCCTGGTGGTCCCCGCGCTCACCACCGAGTTCTTCGCGGGCGTCTACACCGGCGCGGCCCGCGTGGCCGCCCAGCACGGCTTCGGCGTGGTCCTCTACCCCTCCCCCGAGGGCATCGGCCCCGCCCGCGACCCCTTCGGCTCCGCCCAGGCCGCCCTCGACGGCGTGATCGCCTCCTCCATGGCGGCCGACGCCCTCACCGCGATCCGCGGGGACCAGCTCCCCCTGGTCATGCTCGACAGCGACCCGGCCGGCAGCCAGGGCGCGGCGACCGTCAACCTCGACATCGCGGACGGCGTACGCCAGATCACCGCCCATCTGCTCGAACTCGGCCACCGCCGCTTCCTGCACCTCGCCGCCGACATCCCGTCCTGGACCTTCGAGGTCCGCGCCCGGGAAATCGCCTCCTGCCTCTGCGAGATCCCCGGAACCAGCCTGCGCGTCGCACGGGCGCCCATCTCCTTCGAGGACGCCCTGGCCGCGGCCCAGACCGCCCTCACCGCCCCGGGACCGCGCCCCACCGCAGTGATCTGCGACGACGACAAACTGGCCGCCGGCGCCTACAAGGCGGCCCGCCGCCTCGGCCTGCGCATCCCCGAGGACATCTCCATCACCGGCCTGGACGACCTCGCCCTGGCCCGCGCCCTCGACCCGGAACTCACGACGGTCCGCCTGGACGCGGAGCGTTTCGGCGAACAGGGCATGAAGGCCCTCCTCGCCGTCCTGGACGGCCGCACACCCCCGCAGGAGGACATCCCCGTCGAACTGGTCGTTCGGGGCTCCACGGCCCCTCCAGCCCCGTAGACGCCACCACCTTCACCCCTGGGCCCACCGGACCCGGGCCCGCACGCGGAAGGGGCCGCGCCGGTGTGCACCGGGGCGGCCCCTTCCGTATGTGCACCCGACTGACGGGCGCGAGGTCGGACGTGACCTCACTCGTCGTCGTCGGCGTCCTCGGCCTCCGTCGCGGTCTCCGCTCCTCCGGCCTCCAGCAGCCGGCCGAGCTGACGACCGACGATCCGCTTGAACTTCCGCTTCTGCGGCCGCGTCCGGTCCAGCACCGCGACCTCCAGGCGCTCCGCCGGAATCTCCCGCTCGCCGCCGTTCGGCTCCCGGGACAGCGACTGAACAGCCAGCTTCAAAGCCTCCGCCAGCGACATCCCGTCCCGGTGCTGGGTGTCCAGATAGGTGCTGATCTGCTCGGCATTGCCGCCGACGGCGACCGAACCGTGCTCGTCCACGATCGAACCGTCGTGCGGCAGCCGGTAGATCTGGTCCCCGTCGGGCGTGTCGCCGACCTCGGCGACCACCAGCTCCACCTCGTACGGCTTCTCCGCCGCCGACGAGAAGATCGTGCCCAGCGTCTGGGCGTACACATTGGCGAGACCACGGGCGGTCACGTCGTCACGGTCGTACGTGTAGCCGCGCAGGTCGGCGTAGCGCACACCGCCGATCCGCAGGTTCTCGTACTCGTTGTACTTGCCGGCGGCCGCGAAGCCGATCCGGTCGTAGATCTCGCTGAACTTGTGCAGCGCGCGGGACGGGTTCTCGCCGACGAACACGATGCCGTCGGCGTACTGCAGCACGACCAGGCTGCGGCCACGGGCGATGCCCTTGCGGGCATACTCCGCCCGGTCGGCCATGGCCTGCTGGGGTGAGACGTAGAACGGAGTCGACACCGGCTATCCGTCCCTTTCTGTCGAAGTCACTGGATCACCTGGGAAAAGAGGCCGGTCTCAGAGCAGCGCGGCACGCGGGCCGTCGGGCTGCACGAGTCGCCGCTCCAGGATCACGCGGGCGATCTCGGAGGACTCATCGTCGGTGAGCCGGCGGAAGCCGGTCTCGGTGATCACGGTGACGATCGGGTAGATCCGGCGCGCGACATCGGGACCACCGGTCGCCGAGTCGTCGTCGGCCGCGTCGTAGAGGGCCTGGACGACCAGCGTCGTAGCCTGGTCCTCCGTCAGATCCTTGGCGTAGAGCTTCTTCATGGCGCTGCGCGCGAAGATCGAGCCGGAGCCCGTGGCCGCGTAGCCGTGCTCCTCGGAGCGGCCGCCGGTGACGTCGTAGGAGAAGATGCGGCCCCGGTCGCGGTCCACGTCGAAGCCCGCGAAGAGGGGGACCACGGCGAGGCCCTGCATGGCCATGCCGAGGTTGGAACGGATCATCGTGGACAGGCGGTTCGCCTTGCCCTCCAGGGAGAGCGTGGCGCCCTCCACCTTCTCGAAGTGCTCCAGCTCCAGCTGGAACAGCTTCACCATCTCCACGGCCAGACCCGCCGTACCGGCGATGCCCACCGCCGAGTACTCGTCGGCCGGGAACACCTTCTCGATGTCTCGCTGGGCGATGACGTTCCCCATCGTGGCCCGCCGGTCACCGGCGAGGACGACTCCGCCGGCGAAGGTGACGGCGACGATGGTCGTGCCGTGCGGGGCCTCGATCACGCCCTGGATGGGCGGCAGTTGCCGCTTGCCCGGCAGCATCTCCGGCTGGTGCTCGGACAGGAAGTCCATGAAGGACGACGACCCGGGCGTCAGGAAGGCAGCCGGTAGACGCCCGGTGCTACGAGTGTTGGCTTCCACGGGGATCCTTCCAAGTAGGCGGCAGCCCGACGAACTGCGTCGGGATCATCTCCCAACTTGCCGATGGCCGAATTGCAGTTGAAGCACAGTACGCCACGGACACTACCCGTCTTGTGGCAGTGATCCACATGAATGGCGGGAGCTTTCAAGCAGATCACGCAGAGCCCCATCTGCGAGGCCACCATCTCGTCGCGTTCGGCTTCGGTGAGGCCGTAGTGGCGTTTGAGGTGTCCCGCACGCCCCTCGGCGACTCGGCACACCTTGCAACGCGTAGACAGCCCGTCCGAAGCCGTTGCATTGCGATGCCACTCGCTCCACGGCTTGACCTCACCGCATTTGAGGCAGAGCTTGTGCCCCTCGGGCACGTCCGCCTGAGGGCGGACTTTCCGCCCGAGACTCACCTGACGCTTTCGGTGATAGTCCGACGCGCAATCTCGACAGTGATGCTGCAGACCGTCCAGATTGGACCGCTTACGAGCGAAGGCCGCGTGCGGCTTGGCTTCGCCGCACCGCACGCAACACTTCACACCCTCTTCGCTCTTCAACCCGAAGCCCCCCGTGGCCTTGGATTCGAAGGCTACTCGCCGCCCTTCTGAACGAAGCTACGGACGAAGTCCTCGGCGTTCTCCTCCAAGACATCGTCAATTTCGTCAAGAACCGAGTCGACGTCGTCGCTCAGCTTTTCCTGGCGTTCCTTGAGGTCGTCGGTCGCCTGTGCGTCTTGCGACTGTTCCTCGACCTCCTCGGTGGAACGCGTCGCCTTCTGCTGTCCGCCGCCGGTGTCCTTGGTCGCCATAACCCTCACCCCGCTCGGTTCGACGTTCTTGATCAGACCCTACAAGCAGGGTCCGACATCGGCCCCGCAGTTGCTACAACGTACGGGGGCCACCTCGATGATTCCCGTAACGCCAGGTATTCCACCCTGTCCGGCCGGTGCCGTCCGGGTGGAAGCTCAGTTGCCCGACAGGACCCTGACCAGGTCCTCGGCCGTACGGCAGCGGTCCAGGAGCTCCTTGACGTGATTACGCGTTCCGCGAAGCGGCTCCAGGGTTGGGACGCGCTGGAGCGAGTCCCGGCCCGGCAGATCGAAGATCACCGAGTCCCAGGAGGCCGCCGCCACGTCGTCCGCGTACTGCTCCAGGCAGCGCCCGCGGAAGTACGCCCGGGTGTCCTCGGGCGGTGTCGTGCGGGCCCGCTCGACCTCGTTCTCGTCCAGCAGGCGCTTGATCTTGCCGCGGGCGGCCAGACGGTTGTAGAGGCCCTTCTCGGCACGCACGTCGGCGTACTGGAGGTCGACCAGGTGCAGCCGGGCGGCGTCCCAGTCGAGGTCGTCACGGCGCCGGTAGCCCTCCATGAGCTCCCGCTTGGCGACCCAGTCGAGCTCCCCGGAGAGGCTCATCGGGTCGTTCTCCAGGCGGTTCAGGGTGTCCTCCCAGCGCAGCAGGACGTCCTTGGTCTGTTCGTCGGCGTCCGCCCCGAAGCGCTCCTCGACGTACTTGCGGGACAGCTCGAAGTACTCCATCTGGAGCTGGACCGCGGTGAGCGTGCGGCCGCTGCGGAGTGTGACCAGGCGCTTGAGGGTCGGGTCGTGGGAGACCTGGTGGAGGGTGCGTACGGGCTGGTCGACGGCCAGGTCGACGGCGATGAAGCCGTCCTCGATCATGGAGAGGACGAGCGCCGTCGTGCCGAGCTTGAGATAGGTCGAGATCTCGGAGAGGTTCGCGTCCCCGATGATCACGTGCAGCCGGCGGTACTTCTCCGCGTCCGCGTGCGGCTCGTCGCGGGTGTTGATGATGGGGCGCTTGAGGGTGGTCTCGAGGCCGACCTCGACCTCGAAGTAGTCGGCGCGCTGGCTGAGCTGGAAGCCGTGCTCGTGCCCGTCCTGACCGATACCGACGCGGCCCGCTCCGGTGACGACCTGGCGTGAGACGAAGAACGGCGTCAGGTGCCGCACGATGTCCGAGAAGGGGGTCTCCCGCTTCATCAGGTAGTTCTCGTGCGTGCCGTACGAGGCGCCCTTGTTGTCGGTGTTGTTCTTGTAGAGGTGGATCGGCTGGGCGCCCGGGAGCTGGGCCGCTCGCTCGGCGGCCTCCGCCATGATGCGCTCGCCGGCCTTGTCCCACAGGACCGCGTCCCGCGGGTTGGTGACTTCGGGGGAGCTGTATTCCGGGTGTGCGTGGTCGACGTACAGCCGTGCACCGTTGGTGAGGATGACATTGGCCAGACCGATGTCCTCGTCGGTGAGCTGGCTGGAGTCGGCGGTCTCCCGGGCGAGGTCGAAGCCTCGTGCGTCCCGCAGCGGGTTCTCCTCCTCGAAGTCCCAGCGGGCGCGGCGCGCCCGGTGCATCGCCGCCGCGTAGGCGTTGACGATCTGGGACGAGGTGAGCATGGCATTGGCGTTGGGGTGACCGGGGACGGAGATCCCGTACTCCGTCTCGATGCCCATTACTCGCCGTACGGTCATGCGGCCCTCCTTGCCGGCGGCGCCCTCGGTCGGGGGCGCTGCTCAAGTACCGCTGGCGCTCCGGTGCGTGTGCGGTGCCCGTCCCCGCACTGGCGACTCGGCGGTACGGAAGAGCCTAGAACGCCTTTGCGCTGGTGGGGAGATCATTTGCGTCATTGCTGTGCTCCGGCCATGTCCTGAAAAGCAGTCGGCTGCGGATACCCGTGAAGGGCACCCGCAGCCGCCCTGTCTTTTACAGGTACTGACCGGTGTTGGCCACCGTGTCGATGGAGCGTCCGGTGTCCGCGCCCTGCTTTCCGGTGATGAGCGTACGGATATAGACGATCCGTTCACCCTTCTTTCCGGAGATCCTGGCCCAGTCGTCCGGGTTGGTGGTGTTCGGCAGGTCCTCGTTCTCCTTGAACTCGTCCACGCATGCCTGGAGGAGGTGGGAGACCCGGAGGCCCTTCTGGCTGTGCTCCAAGAAGTCCTTGATGGCCATCTTCTTGGCGCGGCCGACGATGTTCTCGATCATGGCGCCGGAATTGAAGTCCTTGAAGTAGAGGACTTCCTTGTCACCGTTGGCGTAGGTGACCTCCAGGAAGCGGTTCTCCTCCGATTCGGCGTACATCTGCTCCACGGCTGTCTGGATCATGCCGTGGACGGTGGCCGCCCTGTCGCCGCCGTGCTCTCCCACGTCCTCGGGGTGCAGCGGGAGACGCTCGGTGAGGTACTTCTGGAAGATGTCCTTCGCCGCCTCGGCGTCCGGGCGCTCGATCTTGATCTTCACGTCGAGCCGGCCGGGCCGCAGGATGGCGGGGTCGATCATGTCCTCACGGTTCGAGGCACCGATCACCACCACGTTCTGCAGGCCCTCCACGCCGTCGATCTCGGCGAGGAGCTGCGGGACGATGGTGTTCTCCACGTCCGAGCTGACGCCTGATCCACGGGTGCGGAAGAGGGACTCCATCTCGTCGAAGAAGACGATGACGGGTGTGCCCTCGCTGGCCTTCTCCCGGGCACGCTGGAAGATGAGCCGGATCTGCCGCTCGGTCTCACCGACGTACTTGTTCAGGAGCTCGGGGCCCTTGATGTTGAGGAAGAAGCTCTTGCCGGTGGCCTGTCCGGTCACTTCGGCGACCTTCTTGGCCAGCGAATTGGCCACGGCCTTGGCGATGAGGGTCTTTCCGCATCCGGGGGGCCCGTACAGCAGGACGCCCTTGGGCGGCCGCAGTTCGTGCTCCTTGAAGAGGTCGGGGTAGAGGTACGGGAGCTCGACCGCGTCGCGGATCATCTCGATCTGGCCGCCCAGACCGCCGATCTGCTCGTAGCCGATGTCCGGGACCTCTTCGAGGACGAGTTCCTCGACCTCGCTCTTCGGAACGATCTCGTAGACGTAGCCGGAACGGGGTTCGAGGAGCAGGGCGTCCCCGGGACGGATATTGACGTCCAGGAGCGGCTCGGCGAGCCGTACCACCCGTTCCTCGTCGGTGTGCCCCTGCACGAGGGCGCGCTCGCCGTCCTCCAGGATCTCCTTGAGGGTGACGATCTCGCCGATGCTCTCGTACTCCATGGCCTCGACCACGTTGAGAGCTTCGTTGAGCATCACTTCCTGGCCGCGCCTGAGCTCGACGAGCTCCACGCTGGGGCTGACGTTCACCCGGAGCTTGCGGCCCCCGGTGAAGATGTCCGCCGTGCCGTCCTCGTTCGCCGTGAGGAAGACACCGAAGCCGGCCGGCGGCTGTGCGAGCCGGTCGACTTCTTCCTTGAGGGCCACGATCTGGTCGCGGGCCTCACGGAGCGTGTTGGCGAGCCGCTCGTTCTGTGCGGACACGCCTGCCAGGTTGGTCTGCAACTCGACGATCCGCTCTTCGAGAATCCTCGTGTGCCGCGGAGAGTCGGCGAGCTTGCGTCGCAGGACGGCGATCTCCTGCTCAAGGTAGGCAATCTGCCCGGCGGGGTCATCGGACCCTCGTCCCGGGCGGATGCCGCGGTTCATGTCGTCGTCGTGGGCTGCCACGGTCCTCACCTCCTCCAAGGGGAGCTGGACGCTTCCAGACCCTACCTGGGTGGGTGTCGATTGAAACCCCTAGATCACAAAGACTGTCGGGGTGTGTCCGATCTTCACCCTTGCGCTCTCCCTCACGCCAGGGGAATACCCACCGAACATGATTGGGAAGCGGGCGGAGGTAGGGTCGAAGTGTTCAACACCCGTCAGAGCTGGCCCGATTCCCCAGTCTTCGGTCCGCTCGACGCAGAAAACGGCAGGAGAAATGACCGTGCAGCAGGAGGCCGGAGTCGACGGCGAGGCGCTTGAGGTCTGGATCGACCAGGATCTCTGTACCGGCGACGGGATCTGCGTCCAGTACGCGCCCGAGGTCTTTGAGCTGGACATTGACGGGCTGGCCTATGTGAAGAGCCCGGAGGACGAGCTCCTGCAGGCGGTGGGCGCCACAACGCCCGTACCGCTGCCGCTTCTGCGCGATGTGACGGACTCGGCGAAGGAGTGCCCGGGGGACTGCATCCACGTCCGTCGGGTTTCGGACAAGGTCGAGGTCTACGGTTCCGACGCGGAGTGACCTTTCGGGTACCGCGCGTCACCTGATGTCTGGTTCCTCACACCCTCCGCGTCGCGGAGGGTGTTTTCTTTTGTTCGGGTCTCGCGCCGGGGGCGCGCTCAGGCACTCCGCGCTTCGGACGGTGTCGAGCGGATGAACGCGCCGTTCTTCCACTGCCACTTGGCGCTGTCCTTCAGGTCCGGGCAGCAACTCGGTACGTCGGTCGAGGAGTAGCCGAGCAGAGTGGCTGTGACGGCTCCGTCGCGCACCGCGAAGTCCGTGACGCTCAGCCGGTCCTTGGGATCGACCAGGGTCGCCACGACCCTGGGCTGTTTCGCTCCCTCGGCCTGGGTGAGGACGTAGACGCCGTTGGGCGGGGTGCCGGAGCCGGCGTCGCAGCGGACGACGGCCACGGTCTCGGGGCGGCCGTCGCCGTCCAGGTCCCCGGCGGCCTTCTTCTGCACGAGCACCTTGGTGGGCCCGCAGGTGATCGGGAAGTCCACGCCGGTCGGGTCGGGGGCGGCCACCGGGGCCGTCGCCGTTTTCGGGCCGGCGCCGGGCTGGGCCGCCCTCGCCGGATCGGGGTGAAGCACGGACGACAGCGCCACGACTCCGGCGATGGCGGTGGCCGTGGCGACCCACTGGATGGGGCTGGTCTGCGTGTGTGCCAGTTCCGGAACAACGGATTGCTGCACTAGGAGTGTCTCCCGCGAGGGCTGTGCCGGTGGGGGTGGGGTGACCCGCATGGTGCCACACGTCACAGCCTGGTGGAACGGCGGGGTCCGGACTTGTGAAGAGTTCCGGCGGAGTTTCCGGCACGGTCCCGTAAGGGCCCCGCCCGGACCGTCGGGAGGGCCGCCGGAAGGCCACCGGGAGGGCCGTCGGGGACCCGAGGGAAGGGCCACGGGGACGGCCGTCGGGAGGGCGTCCTGAGGGCGACGCCGCTCGGCCCTCCGCCCGCGTTCCGTACAGCCCTCCGCCCACGTTCCGTACGGCCTGCCGACGGGCTCGGCGGCCTTGCCCGCCGGTCTCCGGGCCAGACCCGTCGACTGACGTCCGCACGGTCCGGAGGCCGGCCCGTCAGGCACGTGGGCCCCGCTCGCGGCAGCTCCGCCGACAACCACCGGCGCGATCCGGCAGCGCGCGTCGGACCCATGGCCGGTCTGCCGGCGGACCCGCGAACGGACCCGCTAACGGGCCCGCCGACCAGCCTCCGGGTGCCGCCTGCCGACGGCGGCCGAGCTGCCCGTCGCGCTCCACCCCGGGGCTAGGTGCTGCGTCCTGATGGGGCGGCGCGCGAGCGGGGTGGCCCCGACGCTCGGCAGGCCCGGCCCCGGCACCCGGCAGGCCCGTGTCGGCAGCCGTCCCGGCGGCCTGTTGGCCTGCGCGGAAGGCGGTCGCATCGGCGGGGCTCCCGGCAGACCTGTCGACCGCCTTCCTGGTCACTCACCTGGCCACTCACCGGCGCGCGTCTCAAGCCCGTGAGCCCCGTTCCCGATACACGACCCGGCCATCCTCCGGGCCATGCGCCGGAGCGGCCGGCAGGCCCGTCCGCCGACTTCCCGAGGACCCGTCAGCAGCCTTGCGGAGGACCGTCGGTGGGCTCGGGAGGACGGTCGGCAGGGGGCTTTCGGCAGGTCCGTCCGGCGGCCCTGATGGAGTGTCAACGGGAAAGCACTGTGGCCGAGTTCCCGGTGAGATCCGGGAACTCGGCCACAGTTGTGGTGCGTTGGGTACGTCAGCGGCCGGCGCCGCCGTCGGCGTTCGGGCCGGTGTAGTCCTCGCCGTACGCGCCCTTGGAGGGGCGGCGGCGGCGCATGGGCGGCTCGACGCCGTCCGCGAGGCGGCGGGCGGTGAGCAGGAAGCCGGTGTGGCCGATCATCCGGTGGTCCGGGCGGACGGCCAGGCCTTCGACGTGCCAGTTGCGGATCATCGATTCCCAGGCGGTCGGCTCGTTGAAGCAGCCGATCTCACGGATCGACTCGACGGTCCGCGCGAGCTGGGTGGTGGTCGCCACGTAGCAGCAGAGGATGCCGCCGGGGACGAGCGCCTTGGAGACGGCCTCCAGGCACTCCCAGGGAGCGAGCATGTCGAGGATGACGCGGTCGACATCGGTGTCGTTCAGGTTGTCCTGGAGGTCGCCGACGGTGAGCTGCCAGGCGGGGTGCGGTCCGCCGAAGTAGCGCTCCACGTTCTGCTGGGCGATCTCGGCGAAGTCCTCGCGACGCTCGTAGGAGTGCAGCATGCCCTGGTCGCCGATGCCGCGCAGCAGGAAGCTGCTGAGCGAGCCGGAGCCGACACCCGCTTCCACGACGCGGGCGCCGGGGAAGATGTCGGCGAAGGCCAGGATCTGCCCCGCGTCCTTGGGGTAGACCACGGCGGCGCCGCGGGGCATGGACAGGACGTAGTCGGGGAGCAGGGGGCGCAGCGCGAGATAGGCGACGTTCCCCGTGGTGCGGACAACGCTGCCCTCGGGAGCACCGATCAGCTCGTCGTGGGGGAAGGAACCCTTGTGGGTATGAAAATTCTTCCCGGCCTCGAGCGTGAACGTGTAGTGGCGGCCCTTGGGGTCGGTCAGCTGTACCTGGTCCCCGACCTTGAAGGGCCCGCGCCTGCGGGCGGCACCGGTCGGTTCGGACATGTGAACAGCCTACCGGTCCCGGACAGGGCCGCCGACCACGGTCAGGAGGGCCGGGCCATGGCCTTCACGAAGGCGCGTTCCACGTCCGCGGCGGACAGGACGCCGTAGATCTCGCCGGAGTCCTCCACCACCAGGTACTCGGTGGCGGGGCTGGCGCGCAGGGCGTCGAGGAGGGCCTCGCCCGCGAGCTCGGCGGAGACCCGCATGCCGTCGGTGAGGTCCTGGGCGAGGCCGCTGACCGCGACCCAGGGGCGGCGGTGCTCGGGTACGCCGACGATGGCGGCCTCGCGGACGAGGGAGAGCGGTTCGCCGTCGGCGTCGACGACGACCAGGGCGCGGGCGCCGACGTCGTTGGCGCGGCGCAGTGCCTCGGAGAGCGGGGTGCTGGTCTCGACCGGGACCGCGCGCCGGGTGAGCGACCGGGCGCGCAGTTCCGGGAGGTGTTCGCGCAGCCGGGCCATGCGGAGGCTGTTGCCGGCGCCGGTCCAGATGATCGCCGCGAGGATGGCGGCGAGGAGGGCGTCGGTGATGGTGTCCATGCCGCCGACGTTCTCCGGGGCGGCGCCGAGCGCTTCGGACTGGGTGAGCAGGGGCAGTCCGATGAGTACGGAGACGGCGAGGGCGCGGCCGACCCAGGCGGCGGCGACGGTGCCGCTCATCGGCCTGCCGGTGATCTTCCAGACGACGGCGCGGAGCATGCGGCCGCCGTCGAGGGGGAGGCCGGGCAGCAGGTTGAAGGCGGCCACGATGAGGTTGGAGATCATCAGGCCGGCCAGCAGGACGCCGGGGACCGTGCCGGGCTCCACGGGCAGCATGGCGAGGTAGAAGAGGCCGGACAGGATGAGGGAGAGCAGCGGGCCGACGAAGGCGAGCACGAACTCCCGGCCGGGGGTCTCGGCTTCTTTCTCGATCTCGGAGACGCCGCCGAAGAACTGGAGCTGGATCCGGCGTACCGGCAGTTTGAAGCGCAGGGCCGCGACGGTGTGGGCGAGTTCGTGGACGAGTACGGAGGCGTAGAAGGCGACCGCGAAGAAGAGGGACACCAGGTAGCGGGCGGCGCCGAGTTCGGGCAGGACGCGGTCGAGCTGGCCGCCGAACACCCAGGTGATCAGGGCGGCGACGAGGAACCAGCTGGGCGCGACGTACACGGGCACGCCGAACGGCCGGCCCATCAGCAGTCCGCCGCCGGGCTCCTTTCCGCGGCGCGGTGGCCGTCCTTTGCCGTTGCCCGTGCGGGCGCGGGTCCGGTGGGCGTCGGCGGGTTCGTCGTGGTCCGTGGGGGACGGCTCGTCGCCGTGCGCCTCGCTCCGGCCGTCGGACGGCTCGGGGGGCTCGTTGCGGGCTCCGGTCTCCTCGTTCCCCGCTGTGTGCTCGGTGGAGGCGGGGGCCTTCACCAGCGGGTCGTGGGAGGCTCCGGCGTGGGCCACGGGCTCCGGAGCGGGCGTGGGGTGCGCCTTGGGTCCGGTCCGGTCCTCAGGCGTGGTGTCGTCGTGGGGCCCGGACTCCGCGTGGGAGGTGGCGTCGGTGGCTGTGCGGGAGTCGGCCTCGGGGCGGGCGGGGGTTTCCGCCTCGGCCGGGGTGCCGGTGTCCGCGTCGGGGTCCGTCTCGGTCCGGGAGTCGTGACCGGGGGCCGTGGGCGCCGGCCCGGTGGTGGTCTCGGGCCCGGCCGGTCCGGGGCGTGCGCCGGAGGCCGGACCGGCGGAGGCCGGGGGCCTCTCGTGGTGCTCGGTCGCCTCGCCGGTACCGGACCGCGGCTGCCCGCTCCCGCCGCTCTCGTCCACGATGTCCCCTCGTTCGATAGCGTCCCCCGCCCCCGGTTCATGCGGAGCAGGGGGGTCTGGGTCGATGGTATGCGGCCGTCGCGGCACGTTCCGCCCCGGCACCCCCTCTGTTTTCCGCGCCGTCGCCGCCGCCGGGACCGGTTCGCTGTCGGTGGCGGGCCGTAAGGTCTGTTGTCATGGAAACCAGTACCGAGGGCGCCGTACCCGAAGAAGCGGCCGCGGCCGGCGAGGCGGGCGCGCCCGTCGCCGACGGACCGGCCCCGGCGGTCGCGCGCGCGCCCGCCTCGCTGTCGCCCTCGCGTGCCAGTGACTTCATGCAGTGTCCGTTGCTGTACCGGTTCCGGGTGATCGACAAGTTGCCCGAGAAGCCGAGCGAGGCCGCGACCAGGGGAACGCTGGTGCACGCGGTCCTCGAGCGGCTCTTCGACGCCCCGGCCTCGGACCGGACCGCGCCGCGCGCCAAGTCGATGATCCCCGCCCAGTGGGACCGGCTGAGGGAGACGAAGCCGGAGGTCGTGGAGCTGTTCGCCGACGACCCGGAGGGCGAGCGGCTCGCGCGCTGGCTCACCGAGGCCGAGCAGTTGGTGGAGCGCTGGTTCACGCTGGAGGATCCGACGCGGCTGGAACCGGCCGAGCGGGAGCTGTTCGTCGAGGCGCGGCTGGATTCCGGGCTCACCCTGCGCGGCATCATCGACCGGGTCGACGTGGCCCCGACGGGCGAGGTCCGGATCGTCGACTACAAGACGGGCAAGGCGCCCCGGCCCGAGTATGCCGAGGGTGCCCTGTTCCAGATGAAGTTCTACGCCCTGGTGGTGTGGCGGCTGAAGCGGGTGGTTCCGCGCCGTCTTCAGCTCGTCTATCTCGGCAGCGGTGACGTGCTGACGTACGACCCGGAGATCGCGGACCTGGAGCGGGTCGAGCGCAAGCTGCTCGCTCTGTGGGACGCGATCCGGGAGGCGACGGAGACGGGCGAGTGGCGGCCGCGTCCCACCAAACTCTGCGGCTGGTGCGACCACCAGGCGGTGTGTCCGGAATTCGGTGGTACTCCCCCGGTGTATCCGCTCCCGGTCAGGGCGCCCGGGTCGGGCGGCTGAGGGCTGTTCCGTGGTTCCCGGTGGATCGGCGCGCGATGTCGGATGCTGGGGCCCCTCCCACGCCTTTCGGGCTGTGGGGGAGCGTCGCGAGGCGGAGGGTCGTCCTCGGGCTGGGCGTACGCGGGTGAGCCGACAACGCGGTGAGATGCGGTGCCGGGCGTCGCGGGTCCGGCGGGAATTGTCGGACAGGCCGTAGGAGCAGGGCAGAATGGGGCCGGACTAGCGAAGGAGACTTACGTGGCCATCCGCGTCCTACTGGTCGACGACCAGCCGCTGCTGCGCACCGGCTTCCGGATGATTCTGGAAGCGGAGCAGGACCTGGCGGTCGTCGGCGAGGCCGGTGACGGTCTCCAGGCACTCGATCAGGTGCGTGCGCTGCAGCCCGATGTGGTTCTGATGGACATCCGTATGCCGCGGATGGACGGTGTCGAGGCGACCCGGCAGATCACCGGCCCCGGCCGGGACGGTCCGGCGAAGGTCCTCGTCCTGACGACGTTCGACCTCGACGAGTATGTGGTGGAGGCGCTTCGCGCGGGCGCCAGCGGTTTCCTCCTGAAGGACGCGCCCGCCAATGAACTGGTGCAGGCGATCCGGGTGGTCGCGGCGGGCGAGGCGATGCTCGCGCCGAGCATCACGCGCCGGCTGCTCGACAAGTACGCGGGCCATCTGCCGTCCGGCGACGAGCCGGTTCCGGACACGTTGCACACGCTGACCGACCGTGAGGTCGAGGTGCTCAAGCTGGTGGCGCGCGGGCTGTCGAACGCGGAGATCGCGGCCGATCTGTTCGTCAGCGAGACCACGGTCAAGACGCATGTGGGGCATGTCCTGACGAAGCTGGGGCTGCGCGACCGGGTGCAGGCCGCGGTGTACGCGTACGAGAGCGGGCTGGTGCGTCCCGGGGCTCAGTAGCGCCGGTTCGCCGGGCCGGTCCCGGTTCGCTGCAGGCAGCGCGAAGGGCGCCCGTTCCGGTGAGGAACGGGCGCCCTTCGTGTACGGCGGTCACGAGCGGTGCCCGGTCAGCCCTTGTAGATCTCCCAGAAGCGGAACACGGTCGAGGCGTCGAGGCAGTTCTCGAGGCCGTAGACGCTGTCGCGCGCGACGGCGTACTGCTTGGCCTGCCAGATCGGGAGGACGGGCACGTCCTTGGCGACCAGGTCCTGGAGCTTGCCGTATTCGGCCTCGGTCGAGGCGCGGTCGCTCTCGGCGGCCGTCTTCGGGATGAGGGTGCCGGTGATCGTGCTGTTGGTGTAGTTGTTGCTCAGCACGTTGCCCTTGCCGAAGAACGGGGCCGTGAAGTTGTCCGGGTCCGGGTAGTCGGGCACCCAGCCCTTCACGTACACGCCGTACTTGCCCGCGGTGACGTCCTGCTCGTACTGGCCGTAGGCGACGGACTTCACGTTCGCGTCGAAGAGTCCGCTGGCGTTGAGCTGCTTGGCGATCGCCTTGAACTCCTGGTCCGTGGCGGGACCGTAGCGCGACGGGGTCGACCAGAGGGTGAGCTTCACCTTGCCGGTGATGCCCTCGGTGCGCAGTGCGGCCGCGGCCTTGGACCGCGAGGGGCGGGCGCCGTAGGTGTCGAAGAAGGACGTGCTGTGCCCGGCGACGCCGGACGGGACGATCGAGTACAGCGGGGTCGCGGTGTCCTGGTAGACGTCGCCGACGAGGGCGTCGCGGTCCAGGAGGTAGGCGATGGCCTTGCGGACACCGAGCTTGCCGGCCACCGGGTCGTCCATGTTGAAGACGAGGTGCTGGACTTCGGCGCTGGATCCCTCGATGACGTTGATGCCGCTGTCGGCCGCGGAGTCGTTCTGGATCGCCGCGATGTCGTCGGCGGCGAGGCCTCGGTAGGCGACGTCGATCTGCTTGTTCAGCAGGGAGTTCTTCAGAGCCGCCTGGTCGCCGTGGAAGAACTGCAGCGTGACGCCGGTGTTCTTGGCCTTGACGGTGCCCTTGTAGCTCGGGTTGACCGAGAAGACGGCCTTGTCGTGGCTGAACGAGTCGAGCTTGTACGGGCCGGAACCGACGGCCTCGTTGTCCTTGCGGAGCGCGTTCGTGGCGTACTGCTGGTGGTCCACGATCGAGCCGGCGCCGGAGGCGATCTTGCTCGGGAAGGTGGCGTCGGCGTACTTGAGGCGGAAGACGACGGTCTGGGCGTCCGGAGTGACGACCCGGTCGAGCATCGGGAACATGATCGCCGGACCGGCACCGTCGTTGATCTTCAGCGTGCGGTCGAAGGAGAACTTCACGTCCGCCGAGGTGAGCGCGTCACCGTTGCTGAACTTCAGACCGTCCTGCAGCGTGCACTTGTACACCTTGGTGTTGGTGTCGGTGAACGCGCACTCCTTGGCCGCTTCCGGCTCGGGCTCGGTTCCGCCCTTGGGGAAGCTCAACAGCGACTGGAAGACGTTGTTGAACAGCAGCCACGATCCTGGGTCGTAGCCGGAAGCTGGGTCGGTGGCCAGGACGTCGTCGGACATCCCGATCACCACGGAGGAGCTACTGCTCCCGGTACTGCCCGTCTCCGAGCCGCAGCCGGTCAGCAGGCCGGAGGCCAGCCCCGCCACGATCGGCAGGACTGGCCACTGGTTACGCATGTTCACTTGCACGTGCCTTGTCGTTGGATCTACTGAACCCGAGACTGTAGGGCCCCAGGCCGGATCCGGGGCCTGACGGCCCCGGATCGGATGGTTCCGTTACCCGCTGACGCCGCGGCTGAGCTCCCACAGCTGAAGCGTGGAGGAGGAGTTGAGCGCCCACTCCGAGCCCGTGATGTTGTCGCGGGCGGCGATGTACTGCTTGCCCTGCCACAGCGGGATCAGCGGGACGTCCTTCGCGACGATGTCCTGAATGGTCGTGAGACTCTTCGACGCGCTGAGGCGGTCGGCCTCACGCCGGGAGGCGGGGATCAGGTTGTTGATGATGTCGCCGTTCGAGTAGGGCGACTTGAGGAAGTTGTCCTTGTCGAGGAACGGCGCCAGGTAGTTGTCGGCGTCCGGGAAGTCGGGGAACCAACCCATGCCCCAGACGTCGTACTTGCCGGCCCGCTCGGCGGGGACGAACTTGTCCCAGCTCGTGCCCTGAGTGGTGACGTCGAAGAGGCCGCTCGCGTTGAGCTGCTTCTTCAGGATGTCGAATTCCTGCGCGGTGACCGTGCCGTAGTGGTCGGTCGTGTAGTGCAGGGTGACCTTGACCGGGGTGGTGATGCCGGCCTTGGTGAGCAGCGTCCGGGCCCTGCTGACGCTCGGGTCACCGTACTTGTTGAAGAACGCGTTGGAGTGACCCGTGATGGTCGCCGGGACCATCGAGTAGAGCGGCTCGGCCTGCGAACCGTACACCTTGGCGACGAGCTCACCGCGGTTGATGAGCTGCGCCATGGCCTGGCGGACGGCCGTGGACTTCACCGACGGGGAGTCGGTGTTGAAGGCCAGGTAGCGGATTTCCAGGCCGGGCATCTCGTTCAGGTTGATGTTGCCACCCGAAGCGTTGTCCAGCTTGGTGATCTGCGCCGGCGTCATCGAGCGCGTCATCAGGTCGATGTCGCCCTTTTCGAGGGCGGTACCCATGGTCGCGGCGCTCTCGTAGGAGCGCATCTCGACCTTGGAGTTCTTGATCTTCAACTGCCCCTTGTAGTGGGAGTTCTTCGTGAAGACGGCCTTGACGACGGTGTCGTCCTTGACCTCGGTCTCCACGGTGTAAGGCCCGGAGCCGTCTACGGAGAAGCCGTCGCGCAGCTTGTTCTTCTCGTAGTCCTTCGGGTTCACGATGCCGGCGACCGGGGTCGACAGCTTGAACGGGAAGGTGGCGTCGGCGCTGTTGAGGTGGAAGATCACCTCGCGGTCGCCCCGCGTCTCGACGGTGTCGATGGTGGACAGCAGGGCGAACACACCACTGTCGGCCTTGATGGCCCTCGCACGGTCGATCGAGAACTTGACGTCCTTCGCGGTGATCGCGTCACCGTTGGAGAACTCCAGGCCCTCGCGCAGCGTGCACGAGTAACGCTCGTTGCCGCTGTCGCTGAACCCGCACTTCTCGGCAGCCTCGGGCTGCGGCTGACCGTCACCACGCGGCTGGACCATCAGCGTCTGCACGGTCTGACGCAGCACGTTCCAGGTGCCGACGTCGTACGCGTAGGCGGGGTCGAACGGCGCCGGGGCCTCCTTGGAGGCGGTGAACTGGTCCGTGGTACCGACAACGATGGCATCGCCGCTGTCGCCCCCGCTGGCGGACCCGCCGCACGCGGCGAGCACTGGGGCGAGCAAGCCGACCACGGCCGGCATCACCAAAGTCTTGCGGTTCATGCTCGTGTTTCTCCAGAGCTGTAGTTTCCGCGAACCGGCATGCAGGGGTGGCGCGGCGGGTCACGGGGTTACGGCGATGTTCTCGCGATGACATTAGTCCGCACCGCCAGGTCGGCCATCAGGTGCCGGAGCCGGCTTCCGCTCACGCTGCGAAACCGGGCGTGGACGCACCGATAACCCGACACGGGAAGGATTAGTGCAGGGTTTCATCAATCGGTACACAAGGGCACGTCGCCCCCTCACGAATGGGGGGTGCGGGCACAAGTCGGTCCTGCTGTCGACCCTCCAACACGTGGCGAACGTCACACCGTCAAATTGATTGAGGAGTACCGGAATTCAGCCATCCGCCCCGTTATGAATTTCCGTCGCGCCGCCGCTCGCACTTACCACAGGGAACCGCCGGACCCGTCCCCGGTATTCGGTACCGCACGCCGGGTGATTCGGCGGCTCACGCTCGGTGAACGTTCAGCGCATTTCCGTCATCAGACGGTGCAGAAAGGGCAGATCGACCTCTTCGAGGGAACTCACGACCGTGCGGCGGGCGGCCGGGGCGATGGGCGCGACCGAGGGGACGGCGACCACCTGGCAGCCGGCGGCCTCGGCTGAGGCGACACCGGTCGAGGTGTCCTCGATGACGGCACATCGCGCCGGTTCGGCGCCGAGCCGCGTGGCCGCGAGGAGATACGGGTCGGGGAACGGCTTGGTCCGCTCCACCTCGTCGCCCGCGACGGTCAGCGCGAAGAAGTGGGAGCCGATCACGCCCAGGACGCGGTCGATGATCCGCCGGTGCGAGGCGGAGACCAGCGCGGTGGGGATCTCGTGCGCCGCCAGTTCGGCGAGGAGTCTGAGCGCGCCGGGCATCAGCGGCAGGGAGTGGCCGATGCGCTCCTCGAACCCGTCGTTGAGCAGCACGGACAGCTCGGGGAGGGTGATGTCGGCACCCGTGGCCTCGATGAGGAAGCCCGCGCTGCGGGTCATCGGGCCGCCGACCACCACATGGCGCCAGGAGTCGTCCAGCGCGTGGCCGAGGGCGTTGAAGACCTCGACCTCCACGTCCCACCAGAATCCCTCGGTGTCCACCAGGGTTCCGTCCATGTCGAGGAGAACGGCCTGCAGGGCGGAGCCTTCGGCCGTACGAGTTCCGAGCGCGGGGACCGTACTGGTCATCCTGGCGCACCTCCTTGAGGGACGATCAGGCCGGTTGCCCCCTTTTACGCCAGGGGACAACCGGCCTGCGATGGACCGACCAGTGTACGACTTATCCGATCAGTGTGCGTGGCAGCACGGATCGCAGCGCGTCGGTGCCCTCACCGTGCGTTGAAGTACTTCGCCTCCGGGTGGTGGATCACGATCGCGTCGGTCGACTGCTCCGGGTGGAGCTGGAACTCCTCGGAGAGGTGGACGCCGATGCGCTCGGGCTCCAGGAGCTGCGCGATCTTGGCGCGGTCCTCGAGGTTGGGGCAGGCGCCGTAGCCGAGCGAGAATCGGGCGCCGCGGTACTTCAGCGCGAACATGTCTTCGACCTCGGACGGGTCCTCCTCCGCGAAGCCCAGCTCCGAGCGCACCCGCGCGTGCCAGTACTCGGCGAGCGCCTCGGCCAGCTGCACGGAGAGACCGTGCAGTTCGAGGTAGTCCCGGTAGGCGTTGGCCTCGAAGAGCTTGGCGGTCTCCGTGCCGATCCGGGAGCCGACGGTGACGACCTGCAGGCCGACCACGTCGGTCTCCCCCGACTCCTCCGGGCGGAAGAAGTCGGCCAGGCACAGTCGGCGGCCCCGGCGCTGGCGGGGGAAGGTGAAGCGGGTCCGCTCGTTGCCCCGCTCGTCCAGGATGATCAGGTCGTCGTCCTTGGAGACGCACGGGAAGTAGCCGTAGACCACGGCCGCTTCCAGCAGGTTGTCGGTCTGGAGCCGGTCCAGCAGCCCGCGCAGCCGCGGCCGGCCCTCGGTCTCGACCAGTTCCTCGTACGTCGGGCCGTCGCCGGCACGGGCCTGCTTGAGGCCCCACTGGCCCTTGAACAGGGCGCCCTCGTCCAGCCAGAAGGCGTATTCCTTGAGCTGGATGCCCTTGATCACGCGGGTGCCGGTGAAGGGGGGCTTCGGAACGGGGTTGGTGACCGAGACGTCGGAGCGCACATGGCCCTCTTCCGGGCGCTCCTCGACGGCCACGTCCGCGGCGGCCCGCACCCGGCGCTGCTTGAGTTCGGGCAGCACGGCTCCGGGCACTCCGCGCTTGACGCCGATCAGCGCGTCCATCAGGCGCAGGCCCTCGAAGGCGTCGCGGGCGTAGCGGACCTCGCCCTGGTAGATCTCGTACAGGTCCTGTTCGACGTAGGCGCGGGTCAGGGCCGCTCCGCCGAGAATGACCGGGTAGTCCGCGGACAGGCCCCGCTGGTTCAGCTCCTCCAGGTTCT
Source organism: Streptomyces rhizosphaerihabitans (assembly GCF_025399795.1). Classification (GTDB taxonomy): domain Bacteria; phylum Actinomycetota; class Actinomycetes; order Streptomycetales; family Streptomycetaceae; genus Streptomyces; species Streptomyces rhizosphaerihabitans. The sequence goes on from NZ_JAODTZ010000004.1 coordinate 292,155, forward strand.
CCTTCATGATCACCGTGGACTTGACCAGGAGTCCGGACATGCCGATGACATCGGCCTTGTGCTCCTCGGCGGCGTCCAGGATCGCGGAGACCGGCTGCTTGATGCCGAGGTTGACGACGTTGTAGCCGTTGTTGGACAGGATGATGTCGACGAGGTTCTTGCCGATGTCGTGGACGTCGCCGCGCACGGTGGCGAGCACGATGGTGCCCTTGCCCTCGGAGTCCGACTTCTCCATGTGCGGTTCGAGGTAGGCGACGGCCGTCTTCATGACCTCGGCGGACTGGAGGACGAAGGGCAGCTGCATCTGGCCGGAACCGAACAGTTCGCCGACGACCTTCATGCCGTCCAGCAGGGTCTCGTTGACGATGTCGAGGGCGGGGCGGTCCTGGAGCGCCTCGGCGAGGTCGGCCTCCAGGCCGTTCTTCTCGCCGTCGATGATCCGCCGCTTCAACCGCTCGTCCAGCGGCAGCGCGGCCAGTTCCTCGGCCTTGCCCGCCTTGAGCGACTTGGTGGTGGCGCCCTCGAACAGTGCCATCAGTTTCTGCAGGGGGTCGTAGCCCTCGGCCCGGCGGTCGTGGATGAGGTCGAGTGCGGTGGTGACCTCTTCCTCGCTGAAGCGGGCGATGGGCAGGATCTTGGAGGCGTGCACGATCGCCGAGTCCAGGCCCGCCCTGACGCACTCGTCGAGGAAGACCGAGTTGAGCAGGATGCGGGCGGCCGGGTTGAGGCCGAAGGAGATGTTGGAGAGGCCGAGCGTGGTCTGCACGTCCGGGCGGCGGCGCTTGAGCTCGCGGATCGCCTCGATCGTCGCGATGCCGTCCTTGCGGGACTCCTCCTGACCTGTACAGATCGTGAAGGTCAGGGTGTCGATGAGGATGTCGGACTCGTGGATGCCCCAGTTGGACGTGAGGTCCTCGATGAGGCGTTCGGCGATGGCGACCTTGGTCTCGACGGTACGGGCCTGGCCCTCCTCGTCGATGGTCAGCGCGATGAGCGCGGCGCCGTGCTCCCGCGCGAGCTGGGTGACCTTCGCGAACCGTGACTCGGGCCCGTCGCCGTCCTCGTAGTTGACGGAGTTGAGGACCGCGCGTCCGCCGAGGCGCTCCAGGCCCGCGCGCAGGACCTCGACCTCGGTGGAGTCGAGCACGATGGGCAGTGTGGAGGCGGTGGCGAAGCGGCCGGCCAGCTCGTCCATGTCGGCGACGCCGTCCCGGCCGACGTAGTCGACACACAGGTCGAGCATGTGGGCGCCTTCGCGGATCTGGTCGCGGGCCATCTCCACGCAGTCGTCCCAGCGGGCCTCCAGCATGGCCTCGCGGAACTTCTTGGAGCCGTTGGCGTTGGTGCGCTCGCCGATCGCCATGTAGGCGGTGTCCTGGCGGAACGAGACCGTCTGGTAGAGGGAGGCGGCACCGGGCTCGGGCTGCGGGCTGCGCTCGGGGGGCGTGACACCGTTGACCCGCTCCACCACCTGGCGCAGGTGCTCGGGTGTCGTGCCGCAGCAGCCGCCGATCAGGGAGAGGCCGTAGTCCCGTACGAAGTTCTCCTGGGCGTCGGCCAGTCCCTCGGCGTCGAGCGGGAAGTGGGCGCCGTTCTTCGTCAGGACCGGCAGACCGGCGTTCGGCATGCACAGCAGGGGAATGCGGGAGTGCCGGGTGAGGTAGCGCAGGTGCTCGCTCATCTCGGCGGGGCCGGTCGAGCAGTTCAGGCCGATCATGTCGATGCCGAGCGGCTCCAGCGCGGTCAGCGCGGCGCCGATCTCGGAGCCGAGCAGCATGGTGCCGGTCGTCTCGAAGGCCATCGAGACGAGCAGGGGCACCCGGACGCCGGTCGCCTCCATGGCGCGGTGCGCGCCGAGCACGGAGGACTTCGTCTGCAGCAGGTCCTGGGTGGTCTCGACGATCAGCGCGTCGGCGCCGCCGGCGAGGAGACCCTCGGCGTTGGCCTGGAAGCCGTCGCGCAGGGTGCCGTAGGAGACGTGGCCGAGCGTCGGCAGCTTCGTGCCGGGGCCGATCGAGCCGAGGACCCAGCGCTGGCGGCCGTCGCGGGCGCCGAACGTGTCGGCGACCTCGCGGGCGATCCGGGCCCCGGCCTCGGAGAGCTCGTGGACGCGGTCGGCGATGTCGTACTCGGCCATCGCCGAGTGGTTCGCTCCGAAGGTGTTCGTCTCGACGCAGTCGACGCCGACCTCGAAGTACGCCTCGTGGACGGAGCGCACGATGTCGGGGCGGGTGATGTTGAGGATCTCGTTGCAGCCCTCGAGGTTCTCGAAGTCCTCGAGGGTCGGGTCCTGCGCCTGAAGCATCGTGCCCATCGCGCCGTCGGCGACCACGACACGGGTGGCGAGCGCTTCTCGGAGTGCGTCGGTTCGCTTCCGGCCTTCGGAGAGACCGGACGAAAGGGACGGGTTCGGCAACGAGGCCATGAAGGTGCTCCCTGGAGTGCGACGGCTGTCGGCTTTGCGCTTCCCATGGAAGGCGCACGCCGTCAGGGTAGCCCGGAGCACCGCGGATCAGTCGTGGGCGTCCACGAGCCGGACGGGCGTGGCGTGGGTGACGGCGGTGTGGAGACGGACGAAACGTGGGGCGACCACCCATTGGCGGGTGCTCGGTGACGACCGGTAGTGTTCGACATTGCCGAACGGAAGCGGGCAGTCGCACGCCGGCGGTCGAAGGGGACGGAGGCAGCACGGCGATGGCACGGAACATCCAGTCGCTCGAACGGGCAGCGGCGATGCTGCGGCTGCTGGCGGGCGGCGAGCGGCAGCTCGGCCTGTCGGACATCGCCTCCTCACTGGGCCTGGCCAAGGGCACCGCCCACGGCATCCTGCGCACCCTCCAGCAGGAGGGGTTCGTCGAGCAGGACAGTGCTTCCGGGCGCTACCAGCTGGGTGCCGAGCTGCTGCGCCTCGGCACCACCTATCTCGACGTGCACGAGCTGCGGGCGCGCGCCCTGGTGTGGACCGACGATCTGGCCCGCTCCAGCGGCGAGAGCGTCTATCTGGGTGTCCTGCACCAGCAGGGCGTGCTGATCGTGCACCACGTCTTCCGGCCCGACGACAGCCGTCAGGTGCTGGAGGTGGGGGCGATGCAGCCGCTGCACTCCACGGCCCTGGGCAAGGTGCTGTCGGCGTACGACCCGGTGGCGCACAGCGAGGTCCTGGAGGTCGAGCGCAAGGCGTTCACCCCGCGGACGATCAGCGAACTGGACGACTTCGAGGGCGTCCTCGACGTGACGCGCGCGCGGGGGTACGCGGACGACATCGAGGAGACCTGGACGGGTGTCGCCTCGGTCGCCGCCCCGATCCACAACCGGCGGCGGATGCCGGTCGGCGCGGTGGGCATCACCGGGGCCGTGGAGCGGGTGTGCAAGGACGAGGAGCTGCGCCCGGACCTGATCGCCGCCGTACGGGACTGCGCCCGCGCGGTGTCGCGGGACCTGGGCGCCGGGCGGTTCTGACGCGAACGCCGTTCGACGGGCCGCTCTGACGCGTACAGCGTTCGACGGGCGGTTCCGACGCGCACCCCGTTGGACGGGCGGTTGCGCGCACAGGGGTCCGGTGTCCCTTCGGGGCGGGTTCGGGGTCCGTACCGGAAGAGGTCCGGGGTTCACAGGAGTCAAGGCCGGGAAGCCGCATGCTTCCCGGCCTTCGTCATGCCCTCGGACCAGCGACGACGCATCAATAGCACACAGCAATCAATAACGATCGTGTTTTCGATAACCCAGCCCTTGACGGGCTGCTGACACGAGAGCAAGACTCCCGTCCATCGGTCGACATTGTCGAACACCTACCGGCAATACGCGTTAGGGTGTGGCAATGCCAGGGCCGAGACCGCTCTCACTCCCCGAGAGCACGAACCACCGGTGGGACCCGGGGTTCGGCTTCCCCTGGACGAAGGACAAAGGAGTCGCGGGTGTCCAGCTCCGACATCTTCATCGGCGAGACCATAGGTACCGCCGTTCTCATCCTGCTGGGCGGTGGCGTGTGCGCCGCCGTCACGCTGAAGGCCTCCAAGGCGCGAGGCGCCGGATGGCTCGCCATCGCCTTCGGGTGGGGCTTCGCGGTCATGACCGCGGTCTACATCTCGGCGCCGCTCTCCGGCGCTCACCTCAACCCGGCCGTGACACTCGCGCTCGCGATCAAGGACGACGACTACAGCAACCTCGCCACCTACTGGGGCGGGCAGCTGCTCGGCGCCATGATCGGTGCGGCGCTGGTCTGGGTCGCCTACTACGGCCAGTTCCTCGCGCACCTCACCGACCGCGAGATCGTCGGCGGTCCGGGTGCACAGGCCACCAGGACCAAGGCCGTCGAGGCCCAGGAGACCGGCGCGGGCCCGGTGCTCGGCATCTTCTCCACCGGTCCCGAGATCCGGAACATCGTGCAGAACCTCGCCACCGAGATCATCGGCACCGTCGTCCTGATCCTCGCGATCCTCACGCAGGGCCTGAACGACAACGGCAACGGCCTGGGCACCCTGGGCGCCCTGATCACCGCCTTCGTGGTGGTGAGCATCGGTCTCTCGCTCGGCGGCCCCACCGGCTACGCGATCAACCCGGCCCGTGACCTCGGGCCGCGCATCGTGCACGCCCTGCTCCCCCTGCCCAACAAGGGTGGTTCCGACTGGAGCTACGCCTGGATACCGGTCGTCGGTCCGCTCATCGGCGGCGCGATCGCAGCAGGCATATACAACGTCGCCTTCGCTTAGGAGCCCCCGCTCCAGCACGCTTGGAAGCCGCGCCCCATTGAGCCGCGAGCCGCACAGCACCGCTTTGAAGCACCGCGCCGTAAACAGCCCCTCTCCGACGGACACCAGGAGCACACCGTGACCGACGCACACACCGCCGGCCCCTTCATCGCCGCGATCGACCAGGGCACCACCTCGTCCCGCTGCATCGTCTTCGACCGCGACGGGCGCATCGTCTCCGTCGACCAGAAGGAGCACGAGCAGATCTTCCCGAAGCCGGGCTGGGTCGAGCACGACGCCACCGAGATCTGGACCAACGTCCAGGAAGTCGTCGCCGGAGCCATCTCGAAGGCCGGCATCACCCGCGACGACATCAAGGCCATCGGCATCACCAACCAGCGTGAGACCACGCTGCTGTGGGACAAGAACACCGGCGAGCCCGTCCACAACGCGCTCGTCTGGCAGGACACCCGCACCGACGCCCTGTGCCGGGAACTCGGCCGCAACGTCGGGCAGGACCGCTTCCGCCGCGAGACCGGCCTGCCGCTCGCGTCGTACTTCGCCGGTCCCAAGGCCCGCTGGCTCCTCGACAACGTCGAGGGCCTGCGTGAGCGCGCCGAGGCCGGGGACATCCTGTTCGGCACCATGGACACCTGGGTCATCTGGAACCTGACCGGCGGTGTCGACGGCGGCAAGCACGTCACCGACGTCACCAACGCCTCCCGCACCATGCTGATGAACCTGCACACGCTGGCCTGGGACGAGAAGATCGCCGAGTCCATCGGCGTCCCGCTGGCGATGCTGCCCGAGATCCGTTCCTCCGCCGAGGTGTACGGCGAGGTCACCGGCGGCCCGCTCGGCGACCTGCTCGGCGGCATCCCGGTCGCCTCCGCGCTCGGCGACCAGCAGGCGGCCCTCTTCGGCCAGACCTGTTTCTCCGAGGGCGAGGCCAAGTCCACCTACGGCACCGGCACCTTCATGCTGATGAACACCGGTGACAAGATCATCAACTCGTACTCGGGCCTGCTGACCACGGTCGGCTACCGGATCGGCGACCAGGAGCCGGTCTACGCCCTGGAAGGCTCCATCGCCGTCACCGGCTCGCTGGTGCAGTGGATGCGCGACCAGATGGGCCTGATCAAGTCCGCCGCCGAGATCGAGACGCTCGCGTCCTCGGTCGAGGACAACGGCGGCGCCTACGTCGTACCGGCCTTCTCCGGTCTGTTCGCCCCGTACTGGCGTCCCGACGCCCGCGGTGTGATCGCCGGCCTGACCCGGTACGTCACCAAGGCGCACATCGCGCGCGCCGTCCTGGAGGCCACCGCCTGGCAGACCCGTGAGATCAGCGACGCCATGACCAAGGACTCCGGCGTCGAGCTCACGGCGCTCAAGGTCGACGGCGGCATGACCTCCAACAACCTGCTGATGCAGACCCTGGCCGACGTCCTGGACGCCCCCGTGGTGCGCCCGATGGTCGCCGAGACCACCTGCCTCGGCGCCGCCTACGCCGCCGGCCTCGCCGTCGGCTTCTGGACCAACACCGAGGACCTGCGCGCCAACTGGCGCCGGGCCGCGGAATGGACCCCCAACATGGACGCGGACGTCCGCGACCGTGAGTACAAGAGCTGGCTCAAGGCCGTCGAACGGACCATGGGCTGGATCGAAGACGAGAACTGACGAGGAGTAAGAACCCGCAATGACCAGCCAGCCCACCCTGCAGTCCGTGCCTGCCCTCGGTACGCACCCGGCCTCCGGCTCCAACCCGAGCCGCGCCGAGGCCCGGGAGCAGCTTTCCAAGGCAACGTACGACCTCCTCGTCATCGGCGGCGGCATCCTGGGCATCTCCACCGCCTGGCACGCCGCGCAGTCCGGGCTGCGGGTGGCGCTGGTCGACGCCGGTGACTTCGCCGGCGCCACCTCCTCCGCCTCCTCCAAGCTTCTCCACGGCGGTCTGCGCTACCTGCAGACCGGCGCGGTGAAGCTGGTGGCGGAGAACCACTTCGAGCGCCGTGCGGTCTCCCGTCAGGTGGCCCCCCACCTGGCGAACCCGCTCACGTTCTACCTCCCCGTGTACAAGGGCGGGCCGCACGGCGCGGCGAAGCTCGGAGCGGGCGTCTTCGCCTACTCCGCCCTGTCGGCCTTCGGTGACGGCGTGGGTCATCTGCTCAGCCCCTCGAAGGCCGCGCAGGACGTGCCCGAGCTGCGCACAGACAATCTCAAGGCCGTGGCCGTGTACGGCGACGACCAGATGAACGACTCCCGCATGGCCCTCATGACGGTGCGCGCGGCCGTCGAGTCCGGCGCCGCGGTCCTGAACCACGCCGAGGTCACGGGCCTGCGCTTCACCCGGGGCCGGGTGACGGGCGCGGAGCTGCGGGACCGGTTGTCCGGCGACGAGTTCGGCGTGAACGCCCGGCTCGTGCTGAACGCGACCGGCCCGTGGGTCGACCACCTGCGCAAGCTGGAGGACCCGGACGCGGCTCCCTCCATACGCCTGTCCAAGGGCGCGCACCTGGTCCTGAAGCGCACCTCCCCATGGAAGGCGGCGCTGGCCACCCCGATCGACAAGTACCGCATCACCTTCGCGCTCCCGTGGGAGGACATGCTCCTGCTCGGCACCACCGACGAGGAGTACGAGGGCGACCCGGCGGACGTCTCGGTCACCGAGAAGGACACGGCCCAGATACTCGACGAGGCCGCGTTCTCCATCCGCGACCAGCAGCTCTCGCGCGACCTGATCACGTACTCCTTCGCCGGTCTGCGGGTGCTGCCGGGCGGCCCCGGCGACACGTCGAAGGCCAAGCGCGAGACGGTCGTCACGGAGGGCCGCGGCGGCATGCTGTCCGTCGCGGGCGGCAAGTGGACCACCTTCCGGCACATCGGCCGTACGGTCATGAAGAAGCTGGAGTCGCTGCCGGGCAGCCCGCTGGGCGAGGACTTCGAGCCGATCTCCGAGCTGCCGAGGAAGCTGCCGCTTCCCGGTGTCGCCAACCCGCGCGCGGTCGCGCACCGCCTCCTGGTGGACGGCCCGGCGCCCGGCCCGCGCATGGCCGCCGACACGGCCAGGCATCTGGCCACCCACTACGGCTCACTGGCCTTCGACATCGCCCGGATGGCGAACGAGAACCCGGCGCTCGGCGAGCGCGTCCACCCGGACGCCCCGGAGATCTGGGCGCAGGTCGTCTACGCCCGGGACAACGAGTGGGCCGAGACGGCGGACGACGTGCTGCGCCGCCGTACGACGCTGACGATCCGCGGTCTCGCCACGGACGACGTCCGCGGCAAGGTGCAGGACCTGCTCGACGAGAAGTAGGCGCCCACGGTCGGGTGAGGGGCGGCTCCCACGGGGGGGGTGCCGCCCCTCACGCATGCGCCGGCACCGCGCGGTCCCCGGCACGCTCACCCGTTCAGCCTCCAGAACCCCGTCCGAATCCGTTCGTGGCGGAACTCGTCGCCTGCGAGCTGGACTTCCTCCGGGGCATCGCGGCGGCCTCGGGCAACTCGGTGCTGTGCTCGCTGCCGGAGAGCCTGTCCGGACCCACCAGCCGGGCCTCCGTCCGGCGCGGTCCGACCCAGGAGGACACGGCCGGCCGCACGATGCGCGAGCACCGCACCGTCCTGTCCGCCCTGCGCGATGGGGACGCCGGGGCGGCCCGGTCCTGGACGACGGTGCACATCGCGAGTGCGGAGCACTGGCTCAGATCCACTCTCCAGCCGCGGGATCGCTTCCGGAACATCGGATCTCTCCCGGTCATCCGGCCTGTGGTGCGGGTACCGGCAACGTCACCGGTACCCGGGCAAGTTGGCCATGGACAGCTCGGACGACTGCGCGTGGACCCGGGGTGGCGGGCACGCGTGTTTCCGGGCCTCCGACGGGGCAGTGATCCGTTCACTCCCCCGCGCAAGGGGGCTACGGAGGCCCCCTCGGCACGCCGTAAGGTTGAGGCGTACGCAAGGGCACATCGGAAGGAGGCGCTGGGTGATCGAGCTGGAGGGGGTTCCCGAGCTGATCGACCCAGTCATGGTGGCCGCGTTCGAAGGCTGGAACGACGCCGGCGACGCCGCCTCCGCCGCGGTCGCGCATCTGGACAGGGAATGGAAGGGCGAGGTGTTCGCGGCGCTGGACGCCGAGGACTACTACGACTTCCAGGTGAACCGCCCCACCGTGTGGCTTGACGGTGGCGTCCGCAAGATCACCTGGCCGACCACGCGTCTGTCGGTGGTGCGGATCGGCGGCGAGAAGCCCCGCGATCTCGTACTGGTCCGGGGCATCGAGCCGTCGATGCGCTGGCGCTCGTTCTGCAACGAACTGCTCGGGTTCGCGCACGAACTGGGTGTGGAACTGGTGGTGATCCTGGGCGCACTGCTCGGCGACACCCCGCACACCCGTCCGGTGCCGGTCAGCGGAGTCACCTCCGACTCCGACCTGGCCCGCACGATGGACCTGGAGGAGACCAAGTACGAGGGCCCCACGGGCATCGTCGGCATCCTCCAGGAGGCGTGCACGCACGCGGGCGTACCGGCCGTGTCGCTGTGGGCGGCCGTACCGCACTACGTGTCGCAGCCGCCCAATCCGAAGGCGACGCTGGCTCTGCTCAACCGCCTGGAGGACCTCATCGACCTGCGCATTCCGCTGGGCGAGCTGCCCGAGGACGCGCGGGCCTGGCAGCTGGGCGTCGACCAGCTGGCCGCCGAGGACAGCGAGGTCGCCGAGTATGTGCAGACGTTGGAGGAGGCCCGGGACACCGCCGAGCTGCCGGAGGCGTCCGGTGAGGCGATCGCCCGCGAGTTCGAGCGTTATCTGCGCCGCAGGGACGGCGGCGGTCCGACGGCCGGGGCCGGCGGCCACGCGACGGAGAGCGGCGAGCCGGCCTCGTACCTCCGCGACACTCCCGGCGGCCGCACCCGGCCGCCGCTGACGCAGCGCCCCGAGTCCGACACCGGGTCGGACGAGGAGCCGGGCGAGCCCGCCGACGGCACCGACACGGAGGCCCGGGGCCGCGAGCCCGGCTCCAAGGGCTCAAAGGGCCCCAAGGACCCTTCGGGTACGTCGAAGGGCACCTCGGACGCGTCGCAGGCGCCGGGCGCGCCGGAGTCCGCGGATACGTCGGACCCCTCGGACGCGGCGGATTCCTCCGATCACTCGGATCCCTCCGGCCCGTCGGACTCCACCGAGGACTGAGTTCCGGGGACTGGGCTACGGGGACTGGGCTACGGGGACTGACTCCGAGAACCCGGCCACCCGGACCGATCCGGAAGGGGCGGCACGCGTCGAGCGTGCCGCCCCTTCCGGCCGTCGGGGCCGACGCCGGACCGCCCATCACGCCCACAGCGGTGCCGCCCGGTCGCGCTCCCGGCGGTCAACGGCCGCTGTCGCCCCACCACATGACATCCGCCTCCGTGGCCTTTGGCGTGAATACGCCGTGACATCTCTTTCAAGACGGATTGCACAGGGTTCCCCTTTCAACTTGTTCTCAAACCAAGTTGGCCAAGACGGGGTGGACGGGAAGCCGTGGGCGTGCCAGGTTGTGCCCCGAAGGCGCCGCCCGGCAACGGGACATGGCACTCGGCGCCGACCGGAGGACAGCACACGGCACGACAACGGCACACGCAACGAACGGCACACGCATGGACCGGCACCCCAGGGATCGAAGGGAGCGGTACGCGATGACCGACCAGGTACAGCCGGCGCAGGGCCCGGGAACGTCCGGGCCGGGGCCCGACGGAGCGGGATTCACCTACCGAGGAGCCGAGCAGGAGCTGATCGTCGTCGCACGTCCGGAGGCCCGGCTGCGTGCACGGGCCGAGGGCGTCCGCTCGGCGGCCGGCGCCGACGTATCGGCCCTCAACATGTTCCTCAGTGACGAACAGCTCGCCCTGGAGCCGCTGTTCGGCAGCGAGGAACGGCTCCAGCAGTCCGCGGCGACGGGCACCGGGAGCGGGCCCGACCTCGCGCTCTTCTACCGGGTGCGCGGCGTGGAGAGCCGCGCCCAGGAACTGCGCGCACGGATCGCGGCGCTGCCGGAGATCGACACGGCGTATGTGAAGCCCGGTGCCGTTCCCGCCTCGCAGGGACCGGCGCCGTGGACCGGCCGGAGCGCCGACGACAGCCAGCGGCAGAAGGAAGGGGCGCCCGTCACCCCCGACTTCACCAGTCGCCAGGGCTACTTGCGCCCGGCACCCGAGGGCGTCGACGCGTACTGGGCCTGGCAGCGGCCGGGCGGTTCGGGCCAGAGCGTCACCGTGATCGACGTGGAGGGTGCCTGGCAGCTCGGGCATGAGGACCTGGCGTCGAAACTCGCCGGCGTCGTCGTCGGCACGCCTCACACGGACCTCGCCTGGCGCAACCACGGCACCGCCGTCATCGGCGTGATCGGCGGCGACCGCAACGAGCACGGGATCACCGGAATCGTGCCGGACGCCGTGACCGCGGCCGCGTCCTTCCAGAGCATCGGAACGGCCGCGGCGATCCACGCGGCGGCGGAACGGCTGAGCCCCGGCGACATCATCCTGGTCGAACTGCACGCCCCGGGGCCCCGGTTCGACTTCGAGGAGCGCGACAGCCAGGCGGGCTACATACCGCTCGAATGGTGGCCCGACAACTTCGCGGCCATCCAGTACGCGACCGCCCGGGGCATCCTCGTGGTGGCGGCCGCCGGCAACGGCGCCGAATCGCTCGACGACGCGCTGTACGAACGCCGTCCCGGGGAGTTCCCCGAGTGGTGGCGCAACCCCTTCAACCCTTCCAACCAGTCCTCCGGAGCGATCCTGGTCGGCGCGGGCGCACCGCCGCCCGGCACGCACGGCCGCGACCACGGCCCGGACCGTTCACGGCTCGCGTTCTCCAACTACGGGGCGCGCGTGGACGCGCAGGGCTGGGGACGCGAGGTCACGACCACCGGCGGCTTCTGGGACCGGCCCGGCGATCTGCAGGGCGGCGCCGAGGAGATCGCCTGGTACACGGACACGTTCTCCGGGACCTCTTCCGCCTCCCCGGTGGTGGTCGGCGCACTGGCCGCGCTGCAGGGCATGCTCAAGGCGGCCGGCCAGGCACCGATGTCCTCGGAGCGTGCGCGCGCGGTGCTGCGGGCCACGGGTTCCCCGCAGCAGGACGCACCGGGCCGGCCCGCGTCCCAGCGGATCGGCAGCCGGCCGGACATCAAGGCGGCGGTCACCCATCTGCTGCCGGAGGCGGTCGGCTCGGGCCAGGCCGAACGGTACTGGGACGAGCTGCTGCCGTATCCGCGCGAACTCCCGCCGAGGCTCCGGCTGTACGTGTCCGGTGCCTGGCGCAACCTGAACAACCCGTCCTCCGAGATCCGTCAGGCGGTGCACTCCGCCTTCGCGGGGGGACGGCCCGATGTACGGGTCTGGTTCTCGGACGACGAGATCGTCGGCCTGGTCGTCACGGGCTGAGGACCTGGTCCTCCTGGACCGCAACGGGCCCACAACGGACCTCAACAGACCCAAACGGAACGCAACCAACCATTGATGGAAGGTGGCACCCCGCATGAGCACGATCCCGCAGATGAGCCAGCAGGGACAGCAGCAGTACCCGAGCACGTCGCCGTACCAGCAGCAGGGCATCGGCCAACAGCAGCCGTTCGGGCAGCAGATGCCCGTCGCGCAGCAGATGCCGATCGGGCAGCAGATGCAGCAGCCCTTCGGCCGGCACGAGATCGGCCAGCAGGTTCCGCAGCACCTGCAGCAGCAGCTCCAGCAGCTCGGTCAGCAGCAGCCGTTCCAGCAACTGCTCCAGCAACTCGGCGGTCAGCAGCAGATCCAGCAGCCCGGCGGCCAGCAGCAGCACCAGCAGATCCAGCAGGGCGAGCCGCTGATCCTGCAGAGCGCCGTCGAGACCCGGGCCCTGGCCATCGGCATGGCCCAGCACTTCCAGGACGTCGTCACCGCGCTCCCCGGCCAGCCGCAGGCCCTCTACCTGTTCATCGACAACGCCTGGCGCAGGCTGGTCAATCCCAACCAGGTGACCCACGACGTGGTCCAGAAGGCCTTCGCCTACGGGCAGCAGGTCTACGGGATCTACGACACCGGCACCGGTGCCGTCCAGTCCGTCATCGTGACCAAGTAGGGAAGGGAGTTCTGGCGGAGTAGACAGTGCCGGGCGGAGAATCTCCGCCCGGCACCCGTATGTCCCGCCGCTCCCGGTGGAACAGGCGGGACGAGGTACTACAGGGCGACGCCGAGGAGCGCGTCGACCGCCCGCGAGACGATGCCCGGGGCACCCTCGTCCGTGCCGCCGCTCTCGTGCTGGAGCGCTGCCCAGCGGTCGACCGCGGCGAGTGCGGCCGGTGCGTCGAGGTCCTCCGCGAGCGCGGCGCGGATCTCCTCGACAAGCGCGTCGGCGGCCGGCCCGTCGGGCCGGGACACCGCGGCCCGCCAGTTCTCCAGGCGCGCGACGGCCTCTTCGAGGACGGTGTCCGTCCACTCCCAGTCGGACCGGTAGTGGTGCGCGAGCAGCGCGAGACGGATGGCGGCCGGGTCGACCCCGTCGCGCCGCAGCCGGGACACGAAGACGAGGTTGCCCTTGGACTTCGACATCTTCTCGCCGTGCAGCGCGACCATGCCGGCGTGGACGTACGCCTTGGCCATCGGGAACTCGCCGGTCAGCACCTGTGCGTGCGAGGCGCCCATCTCGTGGTGCGGGAAGGCGAGATCGGAACCGCCGCCCTGGACGTCGAAGCCCATGCCCAGGTGGTCGAGGGCGATGGCGACGCACTCGATGTGCCAGCCGGGCCGGCCGCGGCCCAGTGAGCCGCCGTCCCAGCTCGGCTCGCCCTCGCGGGCGGCCATCCACAGCATCGGGTCGAGGGGGTTCTTCTTGCCGGCCCGGTCCGGGTCGCCGCCGCGCTCCGCGGAGAGCAGGCGCATCGTGGCGGCGTCCAGGTTCGACACCTTGCCGAAGTCGGGGTCGGCCTCGACGGAGAAGTACACGTCGCCTTCGAGTTCGTACGCCGCTCCGGCGTCCCGCAGCCGCTCGACGAGCGGCACGATGCCGGGTATCGCCTCGACGGCGCCTATGTAGTGGCGCGGCGGCAGCATCCGCAGGGCGGTCATGTCCTCGCGGAAGAGGGCGGTCTCCTTCTCGGCGAGTCCCACCCAGTTGATGCCGTCGCGCTCGGCGCGCTCCAGCAGCGGGTCGTCGACGTCCGTCACGTTCTGGACGTAGTGAACCTGCCGCTTGGTGTCGAGCCACACACGCTGCACGAGGTCGAACGCGTTGTAGGTCGCCGCGTGTCCCATGTGGGTGGCGTCGTACGGCGTGATGCCGCAGACGTAGATACGGGCGACGGGACCGGGGTCGAGGGTGACGAGCCCCCCGATCGCGGTGTCGTGGATCCGGAGGTCGCGGCCCTCACCAGGCAGGGCGGGGACCTCAGAAGCGGGCCAGGCATACATGTCATGAGCCTAACCGGACGGGACTTCCGTATACGAACCGGGCAGCACCTGTTGGCCGGGAAGACCTCTTGCGCGGTTCCCCGCCCGGTGCGGACGCGCCCCGCCGGGCCGAACCGGGGGCCGCCGCCGCGCTACACCGGCGGCCAGGGAATCGCGGGCCATTCCCCGCTCGGCTCCGGGTGTTTCCCGGAGGAGAGCATCGCCTCGACCCGCGCGCGCGTGGCGTCGGTCTCGACGGTGGTGACCAGTTCGGCCAAGCGGGTGGCCAGCGGTGCGCCCGGCGCCAGAGCGTCGCGCAGGGAGGCGAGGACGTCCAGCGCCTCGGCCGTCAGCGGCTCCCCCGCCCAGCCCCACAGCAGCGTGCGCAGCTTGTTCTCGGCGTTGAAGGTGACCCCGTGGTCGATGCCGTAGAGGCGGCCCTCCTGCGCGGGCAGCAGATGGCCGCCCTTGCGGTCGGCGTTGTTGATCACGGCGTCGAGGACGGCGAGCCGCCGCAGCCGGGCGTCGTCCGCGTGCACGAGCAGGGCCGTCTCGCCCTCGCCGACCTCGGCGAAGCCGATCGCCTTCCAGCCCTCGGCCGGCTCCTCGCCCTCCACGAGCGCGAGGAGCCCGTCCCCGTCGTTCTCGGCCGACGCCTCGATCCACAGCTGGCACATGCCCTCGCCGTACGGCCCGTCGCGCAGCACGGTGGTGGGAACGAGCCCCCAGCCGGTCGCCTCGGAGACCTCGTACGCCGCGACCTCCCGCTGGGCGAGCGTGCCGTCGGGGAAGTCCCACAGCGGCCGCTCCCCGGCGACGGGTTTGTACACGCAGAACGCCTCGCGGCCCTCGTACGACACGGAGCAGTACAGCACCGCGTTCGAGGCCTCGCGGATCCGTCCGCGTACCTTCAGCTCGCCCCGGGCGAGCAGCTCGGCGGTCGTCACGCTCCGCGGCGGTATCCGTTCTGGCGCGGACATACGTGTCCTTCCGGGTCGAGCGGGAGGCTGCACAGCGGGCACGGGGGCCGGCCGGCGTTGACGACGTCGAGTGCACGCTTGGCGAAGGCCCTGGCCTGAACGCCCGTGAGCCGGACCCGGAGCATCGGCGGGCCGTTCTCCTCGTCCTGGAGCAGCCGCTCCTCGGCCTCGGCGAGGTCCTCGTCGGACTCCGCCTCGACTTCCACGAGGGCCTGCGCCTCGACGATCATGCGCTGCTCGTCACCGTCCCAGGCCAGCGCCATGGTGCCGACCCGGAACTCCTCCTCCACGGGTGTGTCGAGGGGCGCGGTGTCGGACACCTCGGCGGAGGCCATCGCCGGCACCGGGGCGCTGCCCCCGGTGCGCCGGACGACCTCGTCGAGGAGCTCGTCCATCCGTTCGGCGAGGGCGGCGACCTGGGTCTTCTCCAGGGCCACACTCGTCACCCGGGGTCCTGAGGTCGCCTGCAGGAAGAAGGTACGGCGTCCGGGCAACCCGACCGTACCGGCCACGAAACGGTCCGGGGGGTCGTAGAGGAACACCTGACGGGACACGTCCTGTCTCCATTGAATCGGCATGGGGCCGGCTGACCTCGCCGGGCCCGCATCGGCTGAGAACGGGTTGACAACTACTGCGCTGGTTCGACCGCTTCACCCTACTGCGGCCGACGATCACGGTGCGCCCGCACCGCCCCCGACCGGAGCGTCACCGCTCGGGGGTTCCTCGTGCGGCGCCAGGGAGGCGAAATCACCGGTGTCCCCGAGACGCACGAGAAAGGGCCTCAGCCTGGTGTAACGGATCGCTGTGATGGAACACGGTTCTACGGAGATCCGCTGAAAGAGGTCGAGATGAAGTCCGAGTGCGTCGGCGACGAGCGACTTGATGATGTCGCCGTGCGAGCACATGAGGTAGACCGCGTCGGCGCCGTGGTCGCGCTCCACGCGCGCGTTCCACTCGCGTACGGCCTCGGCGGCCCGGGTCTGCATGGCCCGCATCGATTCGCCGCCCGGGAACGCGGCCGCGGACGGATGCGCCTGGACGACGTCCATCAGCGGCTCGTCCTTGAGCTCGGCGAGCTTGCGGCCCGACCAGTCGCCGTAGTGGGCCTCCCCGATACGCTCGTCGGTGTGCACGGAGACCTCGGGGCGGGCCTCCAGCAGCGGCTGGACAGTCTCCTGGCAGCGCTGGAGCGGGCTCGTGACGACCTCGGCGATCGGCAGCCCGGCGAGCCGGCCGGGCAGGGCCGCGGCCTGCTGGGTGCCTCGCTCGTCGAGGGCGACGCCGGGCGTCCAGCCGGCGAGCAGTCCCGCGGTGTTGGCGGTGGAACGTCCGTGCCGGACAAGGATCAGGGTGGGCATGCGGCCCAGCGTAAACGGACGGCCCGCGAAGCCGGCGGGCCCTGTGGAAAGCGGCCCCCGCTGTGCGGCGGGGCCACAACGAAAGGAGAATGCGCTCCGTGATCGTCGACTGCGCCATCTACCGCGACGGCCGGCGGACGGAGGGCCCCGACGACCTCTCCGACGCCCTGGCGCAGTGCCGTGCCGGGGGCGACTCTTTTGTGTGGATCGGTCTGCACGAGCCCACGGAGAAGGAGTTCGACCTGGTCACGGAGGAGTTCGGGCTCCATCCGCTGGCGGTCGAGGACGCCCTCAAGGCCCATCAGCGTCCCAAGCTGGAGGTGTACGAGGACTCGCTCTTCGTGGTCCTCAAACCGGTGTCGTACGAGCCGGAGAGCGACACCGTCACCTCCGGCGAGGTCATGGTCTTCGTCGGCGACTCGTTCGTGGTGACCGTGCGGCACGGCGAGGAGTCGCCCCTCGCGTCGGTCCGGCGGCGCCTGGAGTCGGACCCCGAGATGCTGCGGCACGGGCCGACGGCGGTGCTCTACTCGATCGCGGACGCCGCGGTGGACCACTACCTGGAGGTGGCGACCGAGCTCGGCACCGACCTGGAGGAGCTGGAGGCGGAGGTCTTCTCGCCGCAGCTCGGCGGCTCGCGGAACACCGCGTCGCGGATCTACGCGTTCAAGCGGCAGGTGCAGGAGTTCCGCCGGGCCACGGTCCCGCTGGCGGTGCCGCTGGCCCGGCTCTCGGGTTCGGGTCTCAAGGGGGCGGACGTGCCGTTCTTGGAGGGCAGGGCGCAGCCCTTCTTCCGTGACGTGAACGACCATCTGCTGCGGGTCAACGAGTCCGTGGAGGGTCTGGACCGGCTGGTGTCGGACATCCTCTCGGCGCATCTCGCGCAGATGAGCGTGCGGCAGAACGACGACATGCGGAAGATCTCAGCGTGGGCGGCCATGGCGGCGGTCCCCACGATGATCGCGGGGATCTACGGAATGAACTTCGACCACATGCCCGAGCTGCACTGGGTGTGGTCGTATCCGGCGGTGATCGTGTGCATGGTCGTCCTGGAGATCGCGCTGTTCCGGCTCTTCAAGCGGCGGGGCTGGCTGTAGGTCCGCGGGCGGTTCAGGCGAATTCCGGTGCCGTGGTGGGGCCGTTCAGCGCGCCGCGCCGCTCGGGCATCTTCAGGGACACCATCCGGCGCCAGCCCGCGGCCCGCTCGTAGGCGTACACCGCGTGAATGCCTGCGGCGAGCACGACCGCCCTGGCCCTGGACCAGCCGAGGAGGCGCCCCATGTGGGCCATCACGGCGAGGCTGACGTCCCGGTAGACGCGGATCTCGGCGAGGGCGCACTCGCGCAGGGTCCGCTGGATGGCACGGCCGTGGCCGGCGTACGCGAAGCGCAGGAGTTCCTCGTGGCAGTAGGCGAGGTGGTTGTCCTCGTCGGCCGAGATCATCTTCACCGCGCGGCCGATGTCGGGGTGGTCGGCGAAGTGCCTGCGCAGCAGGTCCATCTGCTCGGAGGCGCGCTGTTCGGTGACCCGGCTGTGGGCCAGATAGGTGACGATGTCCCGCACGGTGAGCTGCTGGTCGCCCTTGAGCTTGTCGTGTGCCAGACCGATGCCGTGCCGCTCCAGGAGCATCGTGTAGTCGGTGTCGGGCGGGACCTCGACCGGTTCGAGGCCGCGCTTCTTCATGAGGGCGTTGAAGATCCGCCCGTGCTTGTCCTCGTCGGCACCGTGCCGGGCGATCTTGGGAGCGAGCTCGCGTTCGCCCGCCGGGACCAGTGCGGCGATCCGGGCGTTCTCCCAGCCGCCCTGCGACTCCCCGCTGGCGGCGATGGAACAGAAGAGCCGGTACGACTCGTCGTTGTCGAGGATCTCCCGGAACAGGATCTTGGCGGACAACATCATTGACACCCTCTCTGCAGAGTTGTGCAGAAAACGAGTCAAATGGGATGTTCACGCCCCGGCAACCGATGTGTCGGACAAATCCACCGAACGATGGACGACGAGACGGACCCGGGCGCGTAACCAAGGGGCCGTCGGCGCGTTGTTCCCCGTGACGGCCGTGGCGGGGAAGACCCCCGAGCCCCCACCACGGCCGCAGAACTCCCGGTGCCGTTCTGCCGCGTTACGCGAGTCCGGCCCGCTCCAGAGCGTCGGAGCCGGCCCGCAGCGAGGCGATCCGTTCCTCCAGCGTGAAGCCCGCGGGGGCCAGCGAGAGCGTGGTGACCCCGGCGGCGGCGTACGCCTTCATACGGTCGGCGATGCGGTCCACCGAACCGAGCAGGGTCGTCTGGTCGATCAGCTCGTGCGGGACGGCGGCGGCCGCGCCCTCCTTGTCGCCGGACAGGTACTTGCCCTGGATCTCGGCGGCTTCCTTCTCGTAGCCCATGCGCTGGGCGAGCTGGTTGTAGAAGTTCTGTTTGGGGCTGCCCATACCGCCGACGTACAGCGCGGTGTACGGGCGGAACATGTCGGCGAGCGCGGTGACGTCCTTGTCGGCGCCGAGGGCGAGCGGAAGCGTCGGACAGACGTCGAACCCTTCCATCGTCTTCCCGGCCTTCTCGCGGCCCGCGCGCAGGTACTTGATCGCGGTGTCCTCGAGGTGCTCGGCCGAGGGGAAGATGAGCAGCGCGCCGTCCGCGATCTCGCCGGTCTGCTCCAGGTTCTTGGGGCCGATCGCGGCGATGTACAGCGGGATGTGCTCGCGCTCCGGGTGCACGGTCAGCTTCAGCGGCTTGCCCGGACCGCCCGGCAGCGGCAGGGTCCAGTGCTCGCCCTCGAACGACAGCCGCTCGCGCGTCATCGCCTTGCGCACGATCTCCACGTACTCGCGGGTGCGGGCCAGCGGCTTGTCGAACTTGACGCCGTACCAGCCTTCGGACACCTGCGGCCCGGAGACGCCGAGTCCGAGGCGGAAGCGGCCCCCCGACAACGAGTCCAGCGTCGCGGCGGTCATCGCGGTCATCGCGGGCTGGCGGGCCGGGATCTGGAAGATGGCCGAACCGACGTCGATGCGCTCGGTCTGGGCGGCGACCCAGCTGAGCACGGTGGCCGCGTCGGAGCCGTAGGCCTCGGCGGCCCAGCAGACGGCGTATCCGAGCCGGTCGGCCTCCTGGGCGACGGCGAGATTGTCCGCGTCCATTCCGGCGCCCCAGTAGCCGAGATTGATGCCGAGCTGCATGGCCGATTCCCCTTACCGATCAGTAACGTCCCTTGTGCCCGAGACCCTAGCGTGCGGGCGCCCCGGGCGGGGAGCGGCACGTTCGCCTTCTCGGCACGGGTGCGGGGGCTGCCGCGCCGGCCGGCACCGCCCCTCGCCCACGGCCGGCGCCGCCCGTGGCGTGGGCCCGCGCGGGCGGGTGCCGGACGCCGGCCCGCGCCACCCGTCGTCACGTGCGGCGATCGGTGAGATTTCCGTTGTCCACAGGCCCCCACACGGCCGGTGCCGGACAGTAATCTCGGCGTCCATGGAGCAGAGGCATCTCGGCCGTACCGGCCTGCGTGTTTCCCGGATCGGACTCGGCACCCTCACCTGGGGGCGGGACACCGACGAGCATGACGCCGCGGACCTCTTGAAGACGTTCTGGGAAGCGGGCGGGACCCTCGTCGACACCGCGGACGTGTACGGGGACGGGGAGGCCGAGTACCTCCTCGGGCAGCTCATGGAGGGGCTCGTTCCGCGCCGGGACCTGGTGATCTCGACGAAGGCGGGGAGCGTGCGCGACCCGGACCGCCGCTTCGACGGCTCGCGCAGCCATCTGCTGTCGGCCCTGGACGCCTCGCTCGCCCGCCTGGGCACGGACTACGTGGATCTGTGGCACGTGCACGCCTACGACCCCGACACGCCTCTCGAAGAGACCCTCCAGGCCCTCGACCTGGCCGTCAGCAGCGGCCGTGCGCGCTACGCGGGCGTGTCCAACTTCTGCGGCTGGCAGCTCGCCAAGGCCGCCACCTGGCAGCTCGCGGCGCCCGGGATACGCACCCGGCTGGCCAGTACGCAGATGGAGTACTCCCTGCTCCAGCGCGGCGTCGAGCGGGAGGTGCTGCCCGCCGCCCTCGACCTGGGGATCGGCCTGCTGCCCTCCTCGCCGCTCGGGCGCGGCGTGCTCACCGGCAAGTACCGGGGCGGGACGCCGACCGACTCCCGGGGCGGCTCGGAACACCTCGCGCCCTTCGTCGCGCCGTATCTCGACGACACGGCGAGCGGCATCGTGGAGGCGGTGACGACCGCGGCGGACGGGCTCGCGGTGACCGCGCTCCAGGTGGCGCTCGCCTGGGTCCGCGACCGGCCCGGGGTCGTCGCCCCCATCGTCGGCGCGCGCAACGCGCAGCAGCTCACGGCCGCGTTGTCAGTGGAGACCCTTAGTCTTCCTGACGAGATCTGCCGGGCGCTCGACGACGTGTCGGCCCCGGTGCACCACTATCCCGATCACGACTGGAGCACGCTGTGAGCACGGAGCCCGAGACCACGGAGGACGCGGAGCCGGGGACGCCGGGCGCGGACACGGCCGCCGACGCCCCGCAGAGCAGGGGCGAGGACGCGGACAACGCGGACGCGCGCTCCGGGGACCGGAACGTCTCCGGGGACGAGGACACGGACACAGACACCGGCGCGGGCACTGACGCGGAGGCCGCCGACGGTACGGAGGCCGCCGACGCGGGGACCGGAACCACCGAAGGCGCCGCCCAGTTGTCAGAGGCGGCTGCCGAGTTGGCGGCCCAGCGCGTGGAGCGGGAGCGGATCGAGCGGCGAAAGGCCGAGAAGCAGGCGCCGATCGAGGCCGGGGCCAAACTCAGCGGCACGGCCGCGGACCTGCTCGCGGCGGTGCGGGCCATGGAGAGCGGCGAGAAGCCCGTCGCCACCGCCTTCCGCGAGCCGGAACCCACACCGCG
>NZ_JAODTZ010000005.1 GCF_025399795.1 Streptomyces rhizosphaerihabitans
CAGTCTCATCGGCACCACCATCGAGTGGTACGACTTCTTCCTCTACGGCTCGGCCGCCGCCCTGGTCTTCAACAAGCTGTTCTTCCCCGGCTCCGACCCGCTCGTCGGCACGCTGCTGTCCTTCCTGACGTACGCCGTCGGGTTCGCGGCCCGGCCGCTGGGCGCGCTCGTCTTCGGGCACTACGGAGACCGGCTCGGCCGCAAGAAGCTGCTGGTGCTGAGCCTGCTGCTGATGGGCGGGGCCACGTTCGCGATCGGTCTGCTGCCCACGCACGCGACCGTCGGCGCGGCGGCCCCGGTCCTGCTGACCACGCTGCGCCTGGTGCAGGGTTTCGCGCTGGGCGGCGAATGGGGCGGCGCCGTCCTGCTGGTTTCCGAGCACGGCGATGCGAAGCGGCGAGGATTCTGGGCCTCTTGGCCGCAGACCGGAGCACCCGCGGGCCAACTCCTGGCGACCGGCGTCCTTTCCCTGCTCACCGCCACCCAGTCGGACGACGCCTTCCTCTCCTGGGGCTGGCGCATCCCGTTCCTCCTCTCCGGAGTGCTGGTCGTCATCGGTTTGTGGATACGTCTGTCTGTCGATGAATCGCCCGTGTTCAAGCAGGCGTTGGCGCGGGCGGAGGCCCGCAGGACGGCCGGGACGGACAAGCCGGAGAAGCTTCCGCTGGTCTCCGTACTGCGCCACCACTGGCGTGACGTGCTCGTCGCGATGGGCGCCCGCATGGCCGAGAACATCAGCTACTACGTGATCACCGCCTTCATCCTCGTGTACGCCACCACCTCCGCCGGCGTCTCCAAGCAGACCGCGCTCAACGCCGTCCTCAT
Organism: Streptomyces rhizosphaerihabitans; assembly: GCF_025399795.1. Classification (GTDB taxonomy): domain Bacteria; phylum Actinomycetota; class Actinomycetes; order Streptomycetales; family Streptomycetaceae; genus Streptomyces; species Streptomyces rhizosphaerihabitans. The sequence continues at coordinate 826 of NZ_JAODTZ010000005.1, forward strand.
CGCCTCAGCCGTGCACTTCGCCGTCATCCCTGCCTGGGGCGCGCTCTCCGACCGCATCGGCCGCCGCCCCGTCTACCTGCTCGGCGCTGCGGGCATCGGCCTCTGGATGTTCCCGTTCTTCTCCCTGATCGACACCGGCGGCTTCGCGAACCTGGTCCTGGCCGTCACCGTCGGCCTGGTCCTGCACGGTGCCATGTACGCGCCCCAAGCCGCCTTCTTCTCCGAGATGTTCGCGACCCGGATGCGCTACTCGGGTGCCTCCATCGGCGCCCAGTTCGCCTCCGTCGCGGCGGGCGCGCCCGCACCGCTCATCGCGACGGCGCTGCTCTCCTCGTACGGCAGTTCAACTCCCATCTCCCTCTATGTGATCGGGGCGGTCGTCCTGACCCTGATCGCCGTGGGCTTCGCGAAGGAGACCCGCCACCGCGACCTGTCCGACGTCGAGGCCACGGCCGACGAGCAGCCCGCTCCCGTCACGCCGGCGGACGCCCGTACCGTCTGACCGCGCGAATCCGCGCTCCCTCATCCCCGCACGCAGTGATATCGCGTGCGGGGATCAGTGCGGCCCGTCCGATGACAACCGGTGCAGTCTCAGGGCGAGTTGGATCTCCAGGATGCGGGCCGGGCTCTGCCAGTCGTCACCGAGCAGGCGCCCCACCCGCTCCAGCCGCTGCGCCACGGTGTTCACATGCACATGCAGGGCGTCCTTCGTGCGCGCGGGGCTCATACCGCTCGCGAAGTACGCGTCGAGGGTTCGCAGCAGGTCGGTTCCGCGCCGTTCGTCGTAGGCGACGACTCCGCCGATCGTGCGGCCGACGAACCCTGAGATGTCCCGGTCCCCGGCGAGCAGCAGCCCCAGGAACCCGAAGTCCTCGGCGGCCGCGCCGTCCCCGGCCCGGCCGAGCAGGCGCAGCGCTTCCAGACAACGCTGCCCCTCCGTGTACGCCGAGGTCACCGCTTCGGGGTGCGCCGCAAGCCGGTCGACGGGCGCGGAGGCGCCGACCGTGACCGCCTCGTGAACGGCGGTGCCTAGTTCCTTGGCCGTGCGGCGGGCCAGTGTCGTCGCTGTGTCGCCGGGCCCGAGCGGGAGCAGCAGGACGGTGCCACCGTCGCGGGCGGCGGCCAGCCCGTGGCGGGTGGTGGCGAGATGGGACGCGGCCGACCACAGCCGTCTGCGCGCGCCCGCCTCCTGGTCGGCGTCGGAGGTCGTGACCTCGAGCCGGGCTGCCAGCACCACATGACGGCCGTCGAGATCGGCGTGCAGCCGCGCCGCCCGTTCCCGCAGCAGCCTCGGATCGCGGTCCCGGGCGTCCAGTAGGTCGTCCAACAGCTCGCCGCGTACGCGCTGTTCGGCCTCGGATGCCGAGCGTCTGGCGAGCAGGAGCAACGAGGTGACCATCGCGGCGCGCTCCAGGGTGCGCTGGTCGACGGGGTCGAGGCCCGGATGCCCGTGCAGCACCAGCGCGCCGAGCAGCTCGCCTCCCGCCGCCACCGCGGCGACCCAGTCGTCGCCGTGCCGAACGGCGTGGGCGTCGGCGCGGGCCGCCTCCACGGCCATGGCCGGTGTGCCGCCCGGTTCCGCGAACTCGACCGTGCCGTCCAGGACTTCGGACACCGCTGCGGCCACGTCGTGGACTCCCCCGCCGCGCAGCACGAGTTCGGCCAGCCGGTCGTGGACGTCCGAGGCGCGCTCGATCACTCCGCTGCGGTCTTGGATGATCTCGTTGGCCCGGCCCAGGCGGTCGAGGGCGGAGCGGGTCTCCGCCAGCGAGTTCGCCGTGTCGATGGCGGCCGCGGCGAGGGCCGCGAAGGAGCCGAGCAGTGCGATCTGTTCCCGCTCGAAGACCCGCGCTCTGCGGTCCGCCGCGAACAGCACGCCGATGACCTGGGGCCCGATCATCAACGGCACGCCGAGAATCGCGACGAGCCCCTCGTCCTGCACGCCCGCGTCGATGGTCCGGGTGTGCTGGAAGCGTTCGTCCTTGAAGTAGTCGTCGGTGACATACGGACGGGCTGTCTGTGCGACGAGTCCGCCCAGGCCCTCCCCCATGCCGAGCCGCAACTGCTGGAAGCGTGCCGCCACCGAGCCCTCGGTGACGCGCATATAGGTGTCGCCCCTGGCCGCGTCGTTCAGGCTGAGGTACGCGATGTCGGTGCCCAGCAGTGACCGGGCCCGCTGCACGATCGCCTGGAGCACGGCGTCGAGGTCACGCAGGCCCGCGAGGTCGTGCGCGGTCTCGAAGAGCGCGGAGAGTTCGGCCTCGCGGCGACGGCGTCCTTCTATCTCCGTGCGCACGCGCAGGGCGAGCAGCTTGGCCTGTTCGAGCGCGGCGACGCGCTCGGCGGGGCGGCCCTCGGCGCGGGCGAGCAGCACCGGCTGCTCGTAGGCGTCGGCGGTCGCTCCTCTGGCCAGGAGTTCCAGGAACGGCGCTTCCACGCTGTCTGCGGAGCGCTCGGCTGATGGCAGGTGGTCGCTGGACATGGCAACAGGATCGCGCATCCTCGGGGCGGCGCCCCGGCCCTGTGGATAACTCACGACCTGCTCCGCTACGGCTCGGGGGTGGGGCCGGTCCGGTGCCGCTCGATGTCGGTCCGGTACGGCTCGGGAGGGGACCGGCCCGAGCCGGCTCATGAAGGGGTCTGCTCCGGCGAGCGAGGGGCGAGGGCAGGTTCCGTTGTGGCTGGTGAAGCAGGTCGACCCGACTCCGACAGGGCTCGCGGCAAGGACACGCGCCGATGCGGCTCGGGGCGAGGCGGGTGAGGCGGGCTCGGCTCCGGCCTTAGCTCCGGCCCGGCCTCAGCGCCGGCTCCGGCTAGTGCGCGGTCCAGCCTCCGTCCAGGGCCAGCGACGTTCCGGTCATGAAGGCCGCCTGCGGACCGCAGAGATAGGCCACCGCCTCGGCGACCTCTTCCGGCTCGATGAGCCGCTTGACCGCGCTGTCCCTCAGCAGGACCTCGGTCAGAACGCGCTCGCGCGGAATCCCGTGCGTCCTCGCCTGATCCGCCAGTTGTTTCTCGACCAGTGGGGTGCGCACATAGGCGGGGTTCACACAGTTCGAGGTGACTCCGTGGGGCGCGCCTTCAAGGGCTGCGGTCTTCGAGAGGCCCTCGAGTCCGTGCTTCGCGGCGACGTACGCCGACTTGAACGCCGAGGCTCGCAGCCCGTGCACGGAGGAGACATTGACAATGCGGCCCCAATTCTGGCCGTACATATGAGGCAAAGCCCCGCGAATGAGCCGGAAAGGTGCCTCCAGCATCACGGTCAGCACCCTGTGGAACACGTCGGGCGGGAATTCCTCGATGGGGCGGACCATCTGCAGCCCCGCGTTGTTCACGAGGACATCGGTGCCGGCCGCGACCTGCTCCGCCGCGTCGAGGTCGGTGAGGTCGAGGACGTGCGGTTCGACGGTCCCGGCCAGACCGTGCATCTCCTCGGCCAGGGTTTCCAGGCCCTCGGCATCCCGGTCGACCGCTCTCACCTTCGCTCCGGCGGCGGCGAGCCGCAGCGCGCAGGCTCGGCCGATGCCGCTCGCGGCGCCGGTGACGAGGGCGGTGCGGCCGCCGAGGTCGAGTGCGGAAGCGTGGAGGCCCGGGAGGGCGCTGGGCGCGGTCATGCCTCGACCCTAGGCAGCCCCCGTTCCCCAACCGATGTGGTCAGCACACATACTTCGCACTCAGGTCATAGGCTCGAACCATGTGGGTGCGTCAACCAGCGCCTGCTTGATCCGGGTAAGGGCGTGCTCGTTCAGCTCCGGCAGGGCGTCCACGTCGAACCAGCCGACCTGGAGCGACTCGTCGTCATTGACGCGGGCCTCACCACCGACGGCATGGCACCGGAACGTGGTGTCCATGAACTGGCAGACGTCGCCGTTGCCGAAGGTCATCTGCTCCCCGGCCCGGACCATGACGACCCGCTCGACCTCGATGTGCACGGCCGTCTCCTCGTACACCTCGCGCACCGCGCAGGCCGCGGGTTGCTCCCCCGGATCCGGAATGCCGGAGATGAGCGCCCACTGGTGGTTGTCCGAACGCTGCCCGAGCAGAATCCTGCCCTCGTCGTCGAGGACCACGGCGGTCACCCCGGGAAGCCAGAGGAGCTGGTGGCCCGCGGAAGCCCGGATCGCGCGGATGAAGTCGGGAATAGCCATGACCCCGACTTTATCGGCCCGACTCCGCCACCCCGCGCGGACCAGGGAACCCTGCCTTAGGCGCCGGTGTTCCGCCGCGAGCGGACCGCGGTCGCCGCCGCCCAGCCGAGGCCACCCGCCGCGACCAGCACCAGGATCATCTCCGGGATGATGCCGAGCTTCGTCGCAGGGGTCTCGGAGGAGCGCAGCGGCACCTTCTGGACCAGCGAGTCGGCGACGAACATCCCGGTCTTCTGGGTGATCTTCCCGTCCGGCATGATCACGGCGCTGACACCGCTCGTCACGGGGACCGTGACGGTGCGGCTGTGCTCGACGGCGCGGATGCGGGACATCGCGAGCTGCTGGTAGGTCATCTCGCTGCGGTCGAAGGTCGCGTTGTTGCTGGGCACCGAGATGATCTGGGCGCCATCGGTGACGGTGCTGCGCACGGCCCAGTCGAACGCCGCCTCGTAGCAGGTGACGAGGCCGACCCCGGTGCCGTTCATGGTGAACACACCCGGCTCGGTGCCGCGGCTGAAGTCCTGGCGCACCATGCTCGTCCAGTTCTTGTTGATGGCCCCGAGCAGCGGGCGGAGCGGCAGGTACTCGCCGAACGGCTGGACCTGGCGCTTGTCGTAGGTGTCCACCGGGCCCTTGTCCGGGTCCCACAGGATCTGCTCGTTGTAGAGCTTGCCGTGCCGCTCGACGACCGCGCCGACGGAGACGGGGGCACCGATCGCCTTCGCGGCCTCGTCGATCACGAAGCGTGCGTCGGCGTTGGCGAACGGGTCGATGTCGGAAGAGTTCTCCGGCCACAGCACCAGGTCGGGCTTGGCTGCCTTGCCCGCCCTGACCTCGGCGGCCAGTCGCTCGGTTTCCCTCACATGGTGATCGAGGACGGCGCGCCGCTGGGAGTTGAAGTCGAGTCCCGCGCGCGGGACGTTGCCCTGGATGAGCGCGACGGTCGCCGTGCCGTTCTCGGCCTTGTCGCTGACGAGCATCCGCGCGGCGAGCGCCCCGACGACGGGGACGGCGACACTGAGCAGCGCCACCACGGCCGCGCCGCGGCTCAGGACGCCCGTACCGCGCCGCTCGACGGCCAGGCGGACGATCTCGTACAGCCCGAAGCCGCCCAGCACGACCGCGAAGCCGAGCACTGGTGTGCCACCGACCGCGGCGAGCGGCAGGAAGACGCCGTCGGCCTGTCCGAACGCGATCTTCCCCCAGGGGAAGCCACCGAAGGGCGCACGCGCGCGTGCCGCCTCTCCGGCAATCCAGAGTGCCGCCGCCCACAGCGGCCACCCTGGGAGCCGGCAGACGAACGTGATCCCCGCGCCGACGAGCGCGACGTAGATCGCCTCCACCGCGACGAGCGCGAGCCAGGGACCGGAGCCGACTTCGACGCCGGTCCACACCAGCAGCGGCAGCAGGAATCCGAGGCCGAACAGATAGCCGAGGCCGAGACCGTCCTTCCAGGAGCGACCGCGCAGGGTCCAGCCGAAGACCGCGAAGGCCGGCAGGGCGAGCCACCACAGGGTCCGTGGCGGGAAACTGACGTACAGCAGCACTCCGGAGAGCGCCGCGGCGGCGGCCGGAACGAGGCGACGCACCAGAGCGGCCCCGCGCGGGGCGGGCACGGCCTGGGGTTCGAGCTGTTCCGGCTCGTCTACGGTGGTTGCGGTGGCGGTCACTTGGGGAGTGTACGGCGCTTGACCTGGGCGCCGACAGCTCGGCCTCCTCGGTCCCGATGGGCGGAACACCGCAGGGCAGGCTCCTTCGCACGGATCTGCCGCAACGTTCCTGCACAACAGGTCCCCAAACCGGCGCATCACCCGTTACGGTGTGGCCGAACCTCTGACGTGCGGCCTGATGCGGTGACGGCGCCCGGGGTCCGGCAGAGTCGGGGGGCGACGGGGGTGGGTTCCACGGGGATGGCGTCCACGGCTGATTCGACGGCCACGGGCGAAAGACGCAGCGCTTCCGATGTCGCCGGCATGGTCGTGCTCGCGGCCTGTGCCGCCTGGTCGCTGATCACGGCTGCCGCGCACGACGGCCGGCCCGAGGGCATGCTGCTGGCGGTGCTCGCGGTTGCGGCGGGTTACGCCTCGGGGCGGATCCTCGGAGCGCTTCTGCCGGTGGCCGCCCTCTGCGCCGGAGCATTGGCCGGACTCGGTCTCGCGATCGCCACGCCCGGACCGCAGATCAGCCTGCAACTCGGCCACACCGGTGCCACGACCGCCCTGCTGACCCTCTCCTGCGGCGCCGCGTGCTGCGCGGCGTGGGCCGCGCGCCCGCCCACCCTGCGGCTCGCGCTGCGGCTGCTGGCCGCCGGGACCGCGGTGACGGCGGCGCTCCTCGGGTCCACCACCGGATTCGTCACCTGCACCGGGGTTCTGCTGTGTTCGCTCGCCGCCGCCCGTGTGCGGCGCCGGGCCCTCGGCCTGACGGGGCTCGCGGCGGCAGCGGCGCTGGTGACCGGGGCGACCTGGGCGATCGGCGAGGACGCGCTGCCGGGCGGACTGACCGCGTCCCTGGAGGGCCAGCTGACCGAGCACCGCGTCCTGCTCTGGCACGACGCCCTGCGCATGGCCCGTGGGAATCCCCTGCTGGGGGTCGGGCCGGGACGTTACGGAGAGCTCAGTCCCACGGTCGCCCAGTCACCGCTGCCCGACGGCAAACCCCACTCCGCGCTCCTGCAGCAGGCCGCCGAGCAGGGTCTGACCGGCGTGGTCCTGCTCGCGGCGGCGTTCTGCTGGGTCCTGTACGCGCTGTTGCGCTCGCCGCGCACCACGCCGATCGCGCTGACGACGGGCGCGGCCCTGACGGCTGTGGCCGTCATCGCGTCGATCGGCAACGCACTGAGCTTCATGACGGTGACCGCGGGTGCGGGACTGCTCGCCGGGCTCGCGACCGCACGCCCCCTGACCACGGGGGAGCCGGACGACGTGCAGGCCGCCAGGCGTTCCGACGGCCGTCCGGAGTCGTGAGCGGCGCCCTCGTCGGTTGTCAGCGCACCACGCCTGTGGTGTCCGGGCGCAGATGACCGCGGATGATCCGTACCGCCGCCTCGGCGTTGTCCACGGTGATCGTGAACGTGTGGCCGTCGCCCAGGCGCAGCACCACACCCTCGCCCCGCCGGACGATGACGGCAGTCCCCTGCTCGGGCCGCCAGCGATACCCCCAGCCGCCCCACTGGCGCGGGGTGACCTGGGGCGCGAAGTCGGCACCGACGACCGTCGAGAGAGGGATGCGGCGGCGCGGCAGTCCTATGTGGCCGCAGCGCACCTCGAGGAAGTCCTCGTCCACCCTCACCGCGACATGCACGAACGCGAGCGTGCCGAAGAGGATGAGCAGTCCCGCCGCGATGCATCCGACGACGGACATGACCAGCGGCGCCGTTCCCGACGTCCAGCCGGAGGAGACGGCCAGCTCGATCCCGAGAGCCAGACAGGCCACGCCGCCTATGGCCGGCAGCCACTGAACACGATTCCTCGCATGTCCGGTCCAGATCTCCGGATGCGGGGAGGTTTCGCCGTGGGGATGGTCCCTCATGCCAATGAGACTACTCAGGTTCCGCTGCGCGGGCACCGGGTCGCACAGCGTCACTCGGCCGTGTGGACGAGCGCCCCACCGACGGCGTCCGAACGGTGACCGACCGTGCCCGCAGGGCGCCGGGTTTCCGTAAGTTCACCGACATCCGTCCCTGGCCGGAAGTCTCCAGCGGCAGGCACGGCGTTACGAGGGCGAGGACTCTCGCCGGTCAGCGAACGGGGCTGACCGCCGAGAGGATCCGGCCTTCCTCATAGGTGAGCGCGGTCGCGGGCAGCGCGCCCTCGCGTCCGCTCAGAAGGACCGTGACCGTGGAATCGGCGGGGGCCTCGGGGTCCGGGAGCTCGCCGATCCGGCGCAGCGCCTGGGCGGCGACCGCCCCGGCGGAACCGTGCAGGACGAGCGGCGGGCGGCCGGGGCGCTGCACGGCCGCGCGGATGCGCTCGGCGACCAGCTCGTAATGGGTGCAGCCCAGGACGACGGCCCTTACGTCCTCGGGGGTGCGCGCGGCGGCCGCGGCGATCGCGGCGTCGATGGCCGTCTGGTCGGCGTACTCCACGGCGTCCGCGAGTCCGGGGCAGGCCACCTCGGTGACGTCCGCTCCGTCGGCGAACTCCTCGATCAGCCCGCGCTGGTACGGGCTGCCGGTGGTGGCGGGTGTGGCCCAGATCGCGACGGGTCCGCCGCCCGCGGCGGCCGGCTTGATCGCCGGGACGGTGCCGATGACGGGCACCCCCGGTTCCAGGCGGGCACGCAGGGCGGGCAGGGCACGTACGGAAGCGGTGTTGCAGGCGACGATCAGGGCGTCGGGCCGGTGCAGCGCGGCGGCCTCGGCGACCGCGAGGGCAAGCGCGGTGACGTCTTCCGGTGTGCGGGGTCCCCAGGGCATGCTGCCGGGGTCGGAGGACAGGACGAGATCGGCGTCGGGCCGCAGTCGACGTACCGCGGCGGCAGCAGCGAGCAGTCCGATTCCGGAGTCCATGAGCGCGATCTTCACCCGGTCACCATAGACGATCGGTCTTTACGGGCGACTGTGGTGGGGCAGACTGCGGCAGGTGAGCGCCCTCGTGTGGATCGCTGTCGGATCACTGGCCGCGTGGCTGTGGCTGCTCCTCGGCCAGGGCTTCTTCTGGCGTACGGACGTCCGGTTGCCCGCCTGCCGCGAACCGTCGGACTGGCCTTTTGTCTGTGTCGTGGTGCCGGCCCGGGACGAGGCCGCCGTCCTGCCCGAGAGCCTGCCGTCGCTGCTCGCCCAGGACTATCCGGGGCGGGCCGAGATCTTCCTCGTCGACGACGGCAGTTCGGACGGCACGGGAGAGCTGGCCCGCGAGCTGGCGTGCCGGCACGGCGGACTGCCGCTCACCGTCGGCTCACCGGGAGAACCGCCTGCGGACTGGACGGGCAAGCTGTGGGCCGTACGGCACGGCATCGGCCTCGCCCGCGCGCGGGGACCCGAATATCTGCTGCTGACCGACGCGGACATCGCGCACGCCCCGGACAGTCTGCGGCTCTTGGTGGCGGCGGCCCGCACGGGTGGCTTCGACCTCGTCTCGCAGATGGCCCGGCTGCGGGTTGAGAGCCTGTGGGAACGACTCGTCGTACCCGCCTTCGTCTACTTCTTCGCGCAGCTCTACCCCTTCCGCCGGATTGCCGTGAAGGGCTCGCGGACGGCGGCCGCGGCAGGGGGATGCGTCCTGTTGCGCGCGGACACCGCCGAGCGGGCGCGGATCCCGGACGCGATCCGGCATGCCGTCATCGACGACGTGGCGCTCGCCCGTGCCGTCAAGCGGGGCGGCGGCCACATCTGGCTGGGCCTGGCCGAGCGGGTCGACAGCGTGCGCCCGTATCCGCGGCTGCACGATCTGTGGCGCATGGTCTCGCGCAGCGCTTACGCCCAGCTGCGACACAGCCCGCTGCTGCTCGCCGGAACCGTGGCCGGGCTCGCCGTGGTGTATCTGGTGCCGCCGGTCGCCCTCCTGGTGAGCCTCGTCGCGGGGAACGCGTGGGCGGCGACGGCCGGGGGGCTCGCCTGGCTGGTGATGACGGCGACGTACATGCCTATGCTCCGTTACTACCGGCAGCCCCTGTCGCTCGCTCCCCTGCTGCCGGTCACCGCGTTCCTCTATCTCCTCATGACGGTCGACTCCGCGGTGCAGCACTACAGGGGGCGCGGCGCGGCTTGGAAGGGCCGCACCTACGCCCGCCCCGACACCGCCCTCGACGAGAACTGAAGGGCGGGGGCCGGGAGATCATTTCCTGCCGGGCGTCCAGTTCATGCCCCAGCCGTAGGCGTGGTCGACGGTGCGCTGCGGACTCACCCCGCGCGCGGGGATCAGGTACCGGGCCTCGCGCTGGACGACCAGGTCGGCGCCGCTGCTGGTGATGAGGGCGAGCGCGCAGACCGTGGAGGGGACCGTGCACTCGTCGAGCGAGAAGTCGATCGGCGCGCCGTTCAGCGGCTGGAGGGTGACCGTGGCATGCAGATCGGCGAAGGATCGCGCGCCTTCGTAGATGGTCACGAAGATGAGGATGCGCCGGAAGCTCTGCTTGTGATCGAGGTTGATGGAGAGGTTCTCGCCACTGGCCACGGCCCCGGTGCGGTCGTCCCCGTCGAGATGTATGTACGGCGGCTGGTGCAGCGCTCCGAAGGCGTTGCCGAGTGCCTGCACGACTCCCTTGCGGCCGTCGGACAGCTCGTACAGCGCGCACAGGTCGAGGTCGAGGTCGGCATGCATGGCGACGGCCCTGCCGCGTTTGCTGCCCCAACCCGAGAACTGCTTGCGCACCTCCCAGTTGAGGTTCACGCGCAGGGCACCGGCCGTGCCCCCCTGTTTGCTGAGCGAGACGGAGGGGGCCTCCTTGGTGAGCGTCACTTTGGACAGGCGGACCGGCGCCGGAGGGGCCGCGGGCGGTCGCGGAGTCATGGGCGGGGCCATCGGCGGCGGCATGGTCACGGGCGGCGCGACCGGCGGCGGCATGGTGACCGGCGGAGCCACGGGGGGCAGCGGCCCTTGTACGAGGGTGGCGGGCGACGGGGGCGCGGGGGGTACCGCGCGTTGCGGCTCGTCCACCGTGATCCCGTAGTCGGTGGCCAGCCCTTCCAGTCCGCTTCCGTAGCCCTGTCCGACGGCACGGAACTTCCAGGCACCCTGGCGCCGGTAGAACTCGCCCAGCACGAAGGCGGTCTCGACGGTCGCGTCGGTGCTGTCGAAGCGGGCGACCTCCGTGCCGTGCTGTGTGTCGAGCACCCGGATGTACAGGCCGGGAACGCGTCCGAAGGAGCCGCCGTCCGCCGAGGCGGCCAGGACCACGGTCTCGACGACGGGTTCCGCGCGCGTGAGATCGACGAGCAGTGCGTCGGTCACCTGGCCGCCGTCGTTCCGCTTCCCCTCGTGGCGCACGGCGCCCGAGGAGTGCGCCGGTTGGTTGTAGAAGACGAAGTCGCCGTCCGAACGAACCTTTCCGGCCACCAGCAGCAGGGCGGAGGCATCGACGTCGGGCACCCCCGGTCCTGATCGCCACCCCAATTCCACCCGGAGTGCCGTCGTCGGGACAGGAACATTCGATCCCTTAGGCATTGACATGTACGCCCCCATCACGTGTCTCCACGCCGGTACGAGTCCCGAACGGACCGCCGGCTCCGTTCTCGCCAAACCTAATCCCCAGGCCCGCCGACTCCCATGGCTCACACCAGAAGATCCTGGTCAACCGCCGGTAACCCGTCCGAAGCTCGGCCTTTACACGATCTCAACCATCTTTGACGTCCTTTTTTGCCGAGTTCGCTCGCATTGGGGATCCCGCGTCACCGCCGACACGGAAAACAACCCTCTTATCGGTCTCCCCAACCAGCACATCGTGGGCTTAACTTATGTGCCATGACCTCCCCCCGCTCCACCTATGGCGGCGGTTACTACTCCGCCTTCCAGGACACCCCGATCTACGACTCCCTCGTCGCTGAGCGGGGTACCCCTCAGATCGCCCCGATCCGGGTCCCTTCCGCCTACGACCCGGGCAGCAACAACCTCCCGGCGCTGCCGTCCGCGCTCCCCGCGCTGCCGGCCGGCCCCTCCTCCTACGGCTACCAGCAGGCCCAGCAGCCCTCGCCGCTGCAGCAGGCTCCCTCGCCGTACATCCCGCAGCAGGCCGGCGCTCCTCGGGGCTATCCCAGCCCCCAGCCGCAGCAGCCCCGTCCGATGGCGGGTACGGGCTACGAGGCGATGCGCCCCGCAGCTCCCCGACCCGCCCCGGCTCCCTACCAGGACCCCTACAACGGTCAGCAGTACCGCGGGTACTGAGACGTCCGAACCCGATTGTCGGTGCTTCCTGGCACCATGGCGGTCATGGGGAACGCGGTACTGCACTCGATTCACGTCCATCCGGTCAAGGCGTTCCGGGGCCAGTCGCTCCGGGAGGCCGAGGTGGAGCCCTGGGGGCTGGCCGGAGACCGACGCTGGGTCCTGATCGACGACGGGGGAAAGGTCGTCACGCAACGCGAGCAGCCGCGTCTGGCGCTGGCCGCCGCCGAGACACTTTCCGGCGGCGGCCTTCGTCTGTCCGCCGAGAACCGCGATCCGGTGAATGTTCCCGTGCCCGAGCCCATCGGCACGACCCCGGTGGAGATCTTCGGCGACAAGGTGGAAGCGGTCCTCGCCGCCCCGGAGGCACACGATTGGTGCAGCGGATACCTGGGCGCGGATGTGCGCCTCGTCCACATGGACGATCCGGCCTTCCGCCGGCCCGTCGACCCGGACTTCGCGCTGCCGGGTGAGACCGTCAGTTTCGCCGACGGCTATCCGCTGCTCGTCACCACACTCGGATCGCTGGACGCTCTCAACTCCTTGATCGCGCAGGGCGACCACGCCGAGGAGGGCCCGTTGCCGATGAACCGCTTCCGGCCGAACGTCGTCGTATCCGGCACCGACGCCTGGGCCGAGGACGACTGGTCGCGGATCGCGATCGGCGAGGTCACCTTCCGGGTCACCAAGATGTGCGGCCGCTGCGTCGTCACCACGACCGACCAGGGCACCGCCCGGCGCGGCAAGGAGCCCCTGCGCACGCTCGCCCGGCACCGTCGCTTCGCCGGCAAGCTGACCTTCGGGCAGAACCTGGTGCCCGAGTCCGGCGGCACGCTGCGAGTCGGCGACCCGGTCACGGTCCTCGGATAGCCCGCGATCACCTTCCGCCAGAGGCCTGGCACGGGGAACCCCGCCGCGGGGCGGAAGCGTTGAGTCGGCGTGAGACGTTTCGTGAAGGGCCCTGGAGGAGGGTGACGTCGCTCTCTCTTCCCCGGCCTCACGCGTGAACGGCTCCGCTGCGGGTTATCACGTACGCGGAAGGGGGTGCGGGACGGTGCGCGCGATCATCGGTCTCTGGCGCTGGCGGCACAATCCGCTGCGCCGTACGACAGATCTCGTGGAGGCCTGGCTGGCCCTGGCCGCCCTCCTGCTCGTCCTCGTCGCAGCGCCCCTCGTCGGAGCGGCCGTGGGGGCCTCGGTCCAGGGCACGCTGCAAAAGGCCGTGCGGGACCAGCGCAGGGACCGTCACCAGGTGACGGCCGTCGTCGTCAGGAAGCTTTCCCGGGGCCCGCTGGCGCCCGACCCCGAGACGCCGTCGGGACGGGACGCGCACAGCCGCGTCCTGGCCGACTGGACGGCGCCGGACAGCACCGCGCAGCGCGGCACGGTGGTGGCCACCCTCAAGTCCCCGCGCCCGGGGGATCATTTCTCGATCTGGACCGACCGGCACGGCCGAATAATGGGCCGCCCGCTGGACGGTGCCACCGCGACCACGCACGCCGTTCTGGCCGGTTTCGGCGCGGCCGTGCTGTCGGCGGGACTCCTGGAGGGCGGCAGGCGCTTGATCCTGTGGCACATGATCCGTCGGCGTTACACCCGATGGGACCGGGCATGGGACAAGGCAGGTCCCGACTGGGGCAAGGCAGACACCGGCAGCTGACGGCGTTCCCGCTCCGGTCAACCGGTCGTCCCCGCGCACGCTACGGTGGACCGGCCGAACTGTTCGGCACCGTCGTGAGAGGCTGTCCGCAGGGACCGGGATCCCGACCGACGGGGCATCAGCACGACCTCGCAGGACCCGCGTACGACGAGGTGGGGGCACAACAGCGCCATGGCACAGGGCACGGTCCAGGTGACGCACACCGGAACCTCGCGGTGGCGGCGCCGCACGGGTGAGTACGCATCGCTGGCCGCCGCCCTGGAGGTCGCGGCCGACGGCGACGTGCTGACCATCGCTCCCGGCACCTACCGGGAGAACCTGGTGGTGGAGCGCGCGGTGACACTGCGCGGCCCCGAAGGGTCCCCCGGCTCCGTGCGCATCGCACCGATCGACGGCGTGGCGTTGACGGTGCGCGCCTCCGCCGTGGTCCAGGACCTGCATGTGGAGGGCCAGGACTCGGCCTCGCCCGCGCTGCTCGTCGAAGAGGGCACACCGGAACTGCTGGACATACGGATCGTCACGCGCTCCGCCGCCGGGATCGAGGTGCGCGGTGGCGCCCGCCCGACCGTGCGCCGTTGCACGGTCGACAACCCCGGGGGCGTCGGCATCGCCGTACTGGACGGCGGCGGCGGGGTGTTCGAGGAGTGCGAGGTCGTCGCGGCCGGTCAGTCGGGGGTCGTGGTCCGCGGGGGCGCGCATCCGCGCCTCGAGCGCTGCCGGGTGCACCACACTTCCGGTGCGGGCCTGTCGGCGACCGGCGAGAACTCGTCGCTGGAGGCGGTGGGTTGCGAGGTGTACGAGGTCAAGGGTTCCGGGGTGCAGATCACCGGCCGGGCCACGGCTCATCTCACCGACTGCGATGTGCACCGTACGACCGCGGACGGCATCACCCTCGACACGGACGCGGTGCTCACGCTCGCCGACTGCCGCATCCACGACATCCCGGAGAACGCGGTCGATCTGCGCTCGCGCTCGGTGCTCACCCTGACCCGTACGACCGTGCGGCAGTTCGGACGCAACGGCCTTTCGGTCTGGGACCCGGGCACCCGCGTGGACGCCAACCAGTGCGAGATCTTCGACAGCACGGGCGACTACCCCGCAGTGTGGGTGAGCGACGGCGCGACCGCGGTACTGGACTCGTGCCGGGTGCACGACGTGCCGGACGCGCTGTTCGTCCTCGACCGGGGTTCGCGCGCCGACGTCGTCGACTGTGACATCTCGCAGGTGCGCAACACCGCGGTGTCGGTGAGCGACGGTGCCACCGCACAGCTCGACGACTGCCGCATCCGGGACGCCGCGACGGGTGCCTGGTTCCGCGACCACGGCAGCGGCGGCAACCTGTCCGGCTGCATCGTGGACGGCACACAGACCGGCGTGATCGTCACCAAGGGCGCTGATCCGACCATCGAGCGCTGCACGGTCACCTCGCCCGCCGAGGCGGGCTTCTATGTCTCGGCGGACGGCCGGGGCAGCTTCCTGAACTGCCGGGTGGTGGACAGCGGGGGCTACGGCTTCCATGTGATCGACGGCTGCCGGGCGACCCTGCGCAAGTGCCGGACGGAGCGGTGTGCGCGCGGGGGTTACGAGTTCGCCGACGCGGGCTCGGCGACCGGCGGAGGTCCCGTCGTCGAGGACTGCGCAAGCGACGAGAGCACCGGACTGCGCACCCCGGCGCACGAGACGGCGGTCGAGACGTCGGCTTCGTCCGCGAGTCTGCTGGGGGCGATCCCCGGTCAGCGCAGCACCGAGCGGGAACCGCTCGTCGCCGGCGTGGAGCCCGCGGAGCCGACCCGCGGATCGAAGATCGTCCTCGGTGAACTCGACACACTGGTGGGCCTGGAGAACGTCAAACGCGAGGTGCGTGCCCTCACCGACATGATCGAGGTGGGCCGGCGCCGGCAGGAAGCGGGCCTCAAGGCGGCATCCGCCAGGCGCCATCTCGTCTTCACCGGCTCCCCCGGCACCGGCAAGACGACCGTCGCCCGGCTGTACGGCGAGATCCTTGCCTCGCTGGGTGTGTTGGACAAGGGGCATCTCGTCGAGGTGTCCCGCGTCGACCTGGTCGGTGAGCACATCGGGTCGACCGCGATCCGCACCCAGGAGGCGTTCGACCGGGCGCGCGGCGGTGTGCTGTTCATCGACGAGGCGTACGCACTGTCGCCGGAGGACTCGGGCCGCGACTTCGGGCGCGAGGCCATCGACACGCTGGTGAAGCTGATGGAGGACCATCGCGAGGCGGTGGTGGTGATCGTCGCCGGGTACACCGCGGAGATGGAGCGGTTCCTGTCGGTCAACCCCGGGGTGGCGTCCCGCTTCTCACGGACCATCACCTTCAACGACTACCTTCCCGACGAGCTGCTGCGGATCGTGGAGCAGCAGGCGGAGGAGCACGAGTACCGGCTGGGTCCGGGTGCGGCCGAGGCGCTGCTGAAGTACTTCACGGCGATTCCGAAGGGGCCCGCGTTCGGCAACGGACGTACGGCGCGGCAGACGTTCGAGGCGATGGTGGAGCGGCACGCGGGCCGGGTCGCCCAGCTGGACGAGCCGAACACGGACGACCTGACCCTGCTCTACTCGCAGGATCTGCCGGAGCTGCCCTGATCTTCCGCCGCCTTGAGCCCGCTCAGCCGCCCTGGGCCTCCTCGCGGGGACGCTGGCCCGGCACCTCGGGCAGCAGCCGGGCAAGCAGCAGTTCCCGTTCGCCGGCGAAGACAGGGTCCGCCTGGTAGTCGGAGTGGCCGAGAACCGGCGCGGGCAGCGGCTGCCGTTCGGTGCGGCCGTAGGCGAGCGGGTCCTTCAAGGGTTCGTGGTCGACTTCGGGACCGCAGTCGCCGGGCAGCCGGACGGGTCCGCCGATCGGGTCGGTGCGGCGGTACAGATTGCGCCAGCAGGCGACCTCGCGGTGCAGCGAGGCCAGGGCGGAGGGGCCGAAGTGGGCCGGGAACCAGCGTCCGTACAGGCGCTCCAGCGGTGAGCCGTAGGTGAGCAGCGCGACCCTCTTGCGTACCGAGGGCTTGAGCTGCCAGGCCGCGGCCGCCGCCAGCACACTGCCCTGGGAGTGTCCGGAGAGTACGAGCCGTCCGCCGGTCGCACGGGTCCAGGTGGCCATGCGCCAGGTCAGGTCGGGCACGGCGCGCTCGGCGTAGCAGGGCGGCGCGAAGGGGTGGGCGGCACGCGGCCAGAAGGTGCCGACGTCCCAGAGGATGCCGATGGTGCGACGGGCGGCGGGGTCCTTGTAGGCGCGCCGCCCCCAGGTGACGAACAGGATGAAGCCCAGGCCGATCAGCCAGGAGCCGAGTGCCTGCGCGGTCTCGGCCGCGCCGTGGACAAAGCCGTTCGCCCCGCGCGCGGCCTCGCTCGGGGCGTCCCCGGTGGCGAAGGCCCCGGCCAGGGCGCAGGCCCCGAGCAGCAGGGTCACGGACGAGATGACGCCGACCATGAGCGGCGCCCGGTCGGTGAGAGCGGCCATCGCGCGCGTGCTCGCGATACGCCGGGTGCGGGCGGAGTCCTTGGCCTCGCCCGGGTACTCGCGTTCGACGGCGATCGTCTCGCGGCGGCGCAGCTGCCAGGTGCGCCGGGCGAGCCAGCCGGTGAGGGCGAGCAGGACGAGGAGCAGCGGCGGGATCGCGGAGGCCTGCCAGGTCAGCAGGACGGGCGGGCCGGGGATCGAGTGCCGGGTGCCGTCGAGCCAGTCGGCGACCCGCTGGGACACTCCTCCGGACATCACGCCGCCGAGTGCGCAGGCGAGCATGGCGACGGCGGGCCCCGCGAAACCGCGCATCGCGGTGCGGGTGTCGGGGGCGCTGCCCGCTGTTCGGCCCGAGCCCGGGATCTGGGTGTCCGTGCGGTACAGGGCTCGGGCGACGACGCCGAGCGCGATCACGAGCAGGCCCTGTACGAGGGTGAGACCGCCGAACGTGGCATCGCCCGGCAGGCGCCCCGTCGAATGCCAGTGAGGCCGTGACCAGCCGGCGTACACCAGGGTGAGAGCGAGCAGGGCCATCGAGCCCAGCGGCAGCCGGCGCACGAGCGTCCGGTCGCGTCCGTGGTCGATCCGGTTCTCGCTGCGGCCGCGACGGCTGACCACCCACAGCACAACGGTCCCGCCCACCACGAGTGTTGCGTTCAGGAGCCCGCCCAGCGCCTCCAGTACGGCGGGCCCGCCCCGGGCACGGTCGTAGCGGGCGGCCGAGGAGCCCACGGCCGCGGCGACGGTCAGGAACCCCGCGGCGGTGTGCGCGGCGCGCAGCCGGGCCACCAGGCGGCGCCCGTACCAGAAGCCGGGGCGGCCGAGTCCGGTGCCGTCGGTCTCGTCGTCGTGCTCGGCCGCGCGGGCCATCGGCTGCTGCGACTCGTACGCGCTCCAGGTGCGGTGCGACAGGTACCACAGGAGAGTGGTGAGCGCCGTGGGCACCAGGCAGGCCAGGGCGAGGCGGCGGCCCGGCTGGCTCCACCAGCCGGCGTCGGACCGGTCCGGGGAGAGGAATCCGAGCCAGGAGTGGTTGCGCACGCACGCACGGGTACCCGCGCACTGCCAGGCGGCCAGATCGAGGGCGACCTCGCAGGCGGCGGCGACCAGCAGCACCGTGAGGGTGAGCCCGGCGAGGCGGACGAGCAGCCCGTACAGGCGCACCACCCGCCCTCGGCCGTGCGCGGCGGGGCGCATCCAGTGCGCGAGGTTGACCACCATGAAGGGCAGTAACAGGAGCCACAGGGCGCGCGCGCCGTTGCCGGACGTGAGGTTGCACCATACGTACGCCTCGCGCACCGGCCCGCCGAGGTGGTCGCCCGGACGCTCCTCGGCATCGGTGTCGTCGGCGCGACGGAAGACGGCCGCCGTCGCGTCGCCGGTGACCCGGACCGTCCGCGGATCGTTCAGCATCTCCTCCGGCGTGGTGCCGCCGACCCCGTGAACCAGGAGTTCCAGGGCGGTACCGGCCGCTTCGGGTCGCTGTACGGGGCTGCCGGGCTCCCCGTCGATGGCATGTTCCCGTGCACGTTCCACTGTTCCGCACTTCCCCCGTGCCCCGCGTCTCTCATGTGTCATGTGCAGGCACAAGGATCGCGCGCTACGGAGGGCGTGCGCACCCGAACTCACGGAATCTCCCCGATACGTGTGAACGTGACGGCACAGGAGGGGCACGGCGGGCGTGCGGGCAGTGGCGCGACCGGCGGTGTGCCGTGCGAGGATGGGTCGTCCTCCAGACCTCGGGCAAGGAGAATGTCCACGTGGGAGCGGGTTCGGGCGGAGTCGGGCAGGCAGCGACGAAAGGACCGGAGCGGTCGTGAGTGAGAATCAGAACCTCCTCGCCGAGCAGCGTCGCGCTCTGATCCTCGACGAGGTGCGACGCCGCGGCGGCGTCCGCGTGAACGAGCTGACGCGAAGACTCGGTGTCTCCGACATGACGGTCCGCCGTGACCTCGACGCGCTGGCCCGTCAGGGTGTCGTCGAGAAGGTGCACGGCGGCGCGGTGCCGGTGGTCGAGGCGAGCACGCACGAACCGGGTTTCGAGGCCAAGTCGGGTCTGGAGCTCACCGCCAAGGAGGACATCGCGCGGGCCGCCGCCGAGTTGGTCGCGCCGGGCTCGGCGATCGCCCTCTCCGGTGGTACGACGACGTACGCGCTGGCCCATCACCTCGTGGACGTCCCGGACCTGACCGTGGTCACCAACTCGGTACGCGTGGCTGACGTGTTCCACTCGGCGCAGCGCACCTCCGGTCAGCGCCAGGGCGCCGCGACCGTCGTGCTCACGGGTGGGGTGCGCACGCCGTCCGACTCGCTCGTCGGGCCCGTGGCCGATCAGGCCATCGCGGCACTGCACTTCGATGTCCTCTTCCTCGGTGTGCACGGCATATCGGCCGAGGCGGGGCTGTCGACACCGAATCTCGCGGAGGCGGAGACCAATCGGCGGCTCGTGCAGTCCGCGCGACGCGTCATCGTGATCGCGGACCACACCAAGTGGGGCACGGTGGGCCTCAGTTCGTTCGCCGCGCTGGAGCAGGTCGACACACTGGTGACCGACGGCGGGATGCCCGCCGGGGCTCGCGCGGAGATCGCGGAGCACCTGCGGCGCCTGGTGGTGGCCGGTGAACCCGAGGACGATACAGACAACTGACGGTCCGCCAGCTAAGGTGACGCTGCCCGCGCCGCCGGTCACGCCTTCGGCGTCGTCCGTGGCGCGGGTGCGCCCAGGCCGTCGCTCGTGGCCGACCGGGGCCGGTTCCCTGAGGCGGTCGAGCGGGATCGGCTCCACGAGGTCGCGGAGCGGGTTCGGTTGAGGTCGTGGAGCGGGTTCAGCTCCACGAGGCACTCCGCCGGTTTCGGCTCCGTACGACGCTCCACCGGTTTCGGCTCCGTACGACGCTCCACCGGTTTCGGCTCCGTACGACGCTCCACCGGGCCCGTCACGGGGCGTTTCCGCACACTCGGCGACCGGAACCCGGTTCCGGCAAGGGGGTTCACTCATGGCACGTCGACTGCGTCCGGAGGGACCCGGCTTCGTCGAGGCCGCTCCGCTGCGTCTCGTGTTCGCGCGGGAGGTGGCCGCCTTTCCCGAGGCGGTGTTCTCCGCGCTCGCCGAGGACGTGTCCGGCTGGAGCGAGTGGTTCTCCGCGGTGACGCTCGCCCGGCCCACCGCGGACGGCACCGGGCGCGAGGTGCGGCTCCGCGGCGGAACACGTTTCGAGGAGACCGTCCTCGTCGCCCGGGCTCCGGAGATGTACGCGTACCGGGTGGATGCCACGAACGCGCCGGGGCTCCGCGCCCTGGTCGAGGAGTGGCGGCTGACGCCCGCGGGCAAGGGGACGCGCGTGCAGTGGACCTTCGCCGCCGACGGAACGGCCTTCTTCCGGGCGGCACTCACCGTGGGGCGGGGCGGTCTGGGCCGTGCCTTCCGCGGTGCTGTGACGGCGCTGGACCGGCGACTGGCGTCGGCATCCGCCTGAATCGCCGGCGCGCAGATCCGGCGCCGACGGACCGACAGACCGATGTCCCGGCCCCCGGAACCGAATTCACGGGCGCCGGGCGCCGGTTGACGGGTGCCCGACCCCAAGGACCGTAGGATCGGCGGGTCGGGGCGCGCCGCGAGGCGGAGGGGCCCGACCGCCTGATCACGATGACGCGGGAACACGGGGCGGCCGAGCTGCCCGCGCAACCGGGCGCCCCGGGGCGTGGGTTGGACCGCCCGGCCATGAAGCCCGTTCTGCCGTCAGGGGTCAGGCCGGCCAGACGCCCGTCTCCAGCAGGGAGTTGATCGCCGTCCCGTACGGCGCGATGTCCAGGCCCTGTTCGGCCAGCCACGCGTCCGAGTAGTACTTGTCCAGATAACGGTCCCCGGGGTCGCACAGCAGCGTCACCACGCTTCCCCTGCGCCCCTCGGCCACCATCTCGGCGACGATCTTCAGGGCGCTCCACAGGCCGGTGCCGGTCGAGCCGCCCGCCTTGCGGCCGATGGCCTGTTCCAGGGCGCGTACGGCGGCGACGCTCGCCGCGTCCGGCACCTTCATCATGCGGTCGATGGCCCCGGGTACGAAGCTCGGTTCCATGCGCGGTCTGCCGATGCCCTCGATGCGTGAGCCGCTGGCGCAGGTGACGTCCGGATCGCCGGTGGTCCAGCCCTCGAAGAAACAGGAGTTCTCCGGGTCGGCGACGCAGATACGGGTGTCCGCCTGCATGTAGTGGACGTAGCGCGCGAGAGTCGCCGACGTACCGCCGGTGCCTGCCGTGGTGACGATCCACGCGGGTTCCGGGAATCGCTCCAACGCCAGTTGGCGGAAGATGGATTCGGCGATGTTGTTGTTCCCGCGCCAGTCCGTGGCCCTTTCCGCATAGGTGAATTGGTCCATGTAGTGACCGCCGGTCTCGACCGCGAGAGCGGCGGACTCCTCATAGATCTTGCGGGAGTCGTCCACGAAGTGGCACTGCCCGCCGTGGAATTCGATCAGGCGGCATTTCTCGGCGCTCGTGGTGCGGGGCATGACCGCGATGAAAGGCACTCCGACGAGCCCCGCGAAATAGGCCTCGGACACGGCCGTCGAACCGCTGGACGCCTCGATCACCGGGCGGCCGGGCCTGATCCAGCCATTGCACAGGCCGTACAGGAAGAGGGAGCGGGCGAGGCGGTGCTTGAGGCTGCCGGTGGGGTGGGTCGACTCGTCCTTCAGGTACAGGTCGATGCCCCACTGCTCGGGCAGCGGGAAGCGGAGCAGATGCGTGTCCGCCGAGCGATTCGCATCCGCTTGGACTTTGCGCACGGCTTCTTTGAGCCAGCTCCGGTACTCCGCGTCACTACGGTCGACATCGAGGGTCTCACCTGTCCGGATCGGCTGGGGAGTGCTCACGGGAAGGCTCCTAACGCATGGTGCCGACACCGCTTCAGCTGGTCGGACGTCTCCGATCATAAGCACCTTCCGCACGCTTCTCACCTGCATAAACACACCTTTGGGCAGCCCAAAGGCACCCCTGGGGGGACGGCGGGAATCCGCATTCGGGGGGCGCATCCCGGCCTTTGCTCCCGTCACCGCCACCACCTCGCCATCCGCACTGGTGCTCGACGCCGCCTGCGGGCAGACTGCACCGAACGGGGCGATCGCCCCCGACGCGGATGCACACTGGGTCACGACAGGGCACAGCCGGAGCGCACAAGGGGGCGGGCATGATGGCGGAGCCGGAGTTCACGGCCACGGGCGTGCGGATCGGGAAGAGGCTGCGTTCGCTCACCCGGGCCGGACAGGTCCGGATCAGCGACGGCAGGCTGGAACTGCTCACCAGCTACGGCAGCGAGATCGACAGCGCGCCGGTGCAGGCGGTGCGCGCCTCGAAACCCTGGTTCGCGCACGAGGACCGGGCGTTGGCGGACGTCAACGGCACGCGTTACTCGCTCACGCTCGGCGAGCACGATCCGGCACCCGGCAGGCCGGGGCCACCGTCGGCCCGCCGCTTCATCGAGGCGGTCCGCAGGGCTGCGGGACGCAGCGGCTGAGCTGCCCCCACGCACCCGCTACGAGTCCTGAAGCGCCGCGAGTTGCGGGACCGTGCCCCCTGAGTCACTCTGATGTCACATCACTACTCTGGGTTTACCGGCGATAACGCTGCGAACCAGCCCGCCGGCCACCACAGCAGGCGGTCGTTCCACTCAGCCGCCTCTGCTGGATCCGATCTCCGTCTTCTTCCGGACCTCAATTCGGGGAGTCGCAGCCGTGATCAGCCAGCCAAGCAGGCATTGCACGGTGGAGCTCCAAGCCCTGCCGTCGCGGATCGGCCAGGTCCGCAGAATCGTCTCTGCGCAGTTGCGCTACTGGCATCTGGACCCCTTGATAGACCGGGCCGCACTCGGAGTGACCGAGCTGCTGACCAACGTTCACCGGCACGCCCAGCCGGACAAGATCTGCACCGTGGAGATCGAGCTGCTGCTCGACCGGCTCACGGTCTCGGTGCACGACCACGACCCCCGGCTTCCCGTGGTACGGGAAGCCGATCCCGGCTCCACCTGCGGACGCGGCCTCGCCATGGTCGCGGCGGTGAGCGAGAGCTGGGGTGTGCGGCCCGACGGCGAGTCGGGCAAGGTCGTGTGGTTCACGCTTCCGGCCTCGACACCCGTGGCGGCGGCTTCCCTTCGTTCGCCCTACGAGACCGCGGGCGAGGCCACTCTGCGGCACACCGTCGACGTACTGAGGCCGGAACACGCTCCCGCCCGGTCGGCCGTTGCCGGCTGACCGGGCGGTGACCCCCCTCTCGTACGCCGCTCGTTCGCGGGCGTCGTACGGCACCGGGTGGCTCACTCCGTGGCGATGGCCCGCAGCACGTCCAGGCGTGCCGCCCGCCGCGCCGGACGCAGTCCCGCGAGGGCCCCGGCAGCGAGACCCACCAGCGCCACCACCACGAGCCGCAGCGGCGGGATCGCGAAGGCGAAGGCACTGTCCGACGCTCCGCCGGAGGCCTCGACGAGCACCCAGCCGAGGAAGGCACCGAGGGCGAGTCCGCCCGCCGTGCCGAAGGCGGCGACGAGGACCGACTCCCAGCGGACCATGGCGCGAAGCTGCGCCCGGGTCTGTCCGACGGCCCGCAGCAGACCGAGTTCGCGTGTCCGCTCGTGGATCGCGAGCGTGAGGGTGTTGGCGATGCCGAGCAGCGCGATGAGCACCGCGAGGGCGAGCAGGGCGTAGACCAGGGTCAGCATCATGTCGATGCCGCCCGCCGAGGACTGCGCGTACTCGTCCCGGGTCTGCACCTCGGGACTGCCGTACCGCTCGGCGACCTTCTCCACCGCGGCCTTGCCCTGCGCCGTGCTCACGCCGTCCTTGAACGAGACGGCGACGACCGTGTCGGAGTCCTGGGTGCGGTGCGGGGCCCAGGCGGCGCGGGTGATGACGTAGTCGCCCGCGAGTTCCGACTGGCCGTAGACGGCGCGGACGGTGAAGTTCGTCTTCCGCCCGTCGGTGAAGGTGAGCCGGGCCGTGTCGCCGGTCGCCAGGTGCTGCTTGGCGGCCTCCGTGCGGGTGATGGCGATACCGTCGCTGCCGAGGCCGCTCAGCGAGCCCTGTACGTCGCCGAGGTCGAAGACCTTGCCGAGCGTGACCGGGTCGGTGACCGTCAACGCGCGGCCCTTGCCGTTGACTTCGGCGACGCCCTTGCCCAGCCCGACGGCGTACTCGACCGTCGGCTGACCCGCGATGGCGGGGGCCAGTTTCGGGCTGAGTCCGCTGCCGCCCGCGCCGAACGACGGGGTGCTGACGGCGACGTCACCCGCGAACGAGCGGGAGACCGTCTGGTCCATGGTGGCCTTGAGCGAGGCGCCGAAGACCGTGAACAGCGAGACGACGGTGACGCCGATCATCAGTGCGCCCGCGGTGGCGGCGGTCCGCTTGGGGCTGCGCAGCGCGTTGCGCCGGGCGAGTCCGCCGGTGACGCCGCGGAGCTTGCCGAGCGGCGCGCCGAGGACTCGTACGACGGTCGTGGAAGCGACCGGACCGAGGACCACGAAGGCGGCGAGGGCCAGCACGGCGCCGAGTCCGGCGAGCCACAGCGACGGGGTCAGCAGGACACCGGTCAGGGTGACGCCCAGCGCCAGGGCGGCCAGTCCCCCGCCGACCACCGCCCGTCCGCGCGAGGCGCCGGACTCGTCGACCGCCGTCTCCCGCAGCGCCGCGAGCGGCGCGGTGCGTCCCGCCCGGGCGGCGGGCAGCAGGGCGGAGCCGAGACAGACCACGATGCCGACGCCGAGCGGCAGCAGCAGGGACAGAGCGCTGATCACCAAGTCGCCCTCGGGGAAAGGGAATCCGATGGCCGGGAACAGCGCCTGGAGTCCGGCCGCGATACCGATGCCGCCGGCGAGGCCCACGGCCGAGGCGGTCACGGCGACGACGCTCGCTTCGGCCAGGGTCGACGCGGTGACCTGCCGGCGCGAGGCGCCCAGGGCGCGCAACAGCGCGTTCTCCCGGGTGCGTTGGGCGACGACGATCGCGAAGGTGTTGTGGATGGAGAAGGTCGCGACGAGCAGCGCGATGCCGGAGAAGACGAGCAGGAGCGTGGTGAAAATGGTGAGGAACTGGCTGGAGACCATGTCGGTGTTCTCCTGCGCGGACTCCTGTCCGGTGATGGCCTCGACTCCCTCGGGGAGTACGGGAGTCAGGTCGGAGACCAGCTCCTGCTGACCGACTCCCGGGCCCGCGCGCACCCGGATGCTCGCGGCCTCGCCGGGCTTCGCGGTGAGGTACTTCTCCGCGTCGGCCTGTGTCATGCCGGTGAACGTCACCTGGGCCATGCCGTCCTCGCCGCCGAAGGTCGCGAGGCCCACGATCGTCACCCGGACGGGGTCGGGGGTGCGCAGGACCGTCGTGTCGCCGATCTTCAGGTGGCCCTTCTCGGCGGTGCCCCTGTTGACGACGACCTCGCCGGACTTCACCGGAGCGCGGCCTTCGGCGAGCCGGTACGCGTTGAGCAACGGGTCGTCGATCCAGTTGCCCGCGAGGGTGGGCGGGCCCTGGCCGCCGATGGGCTTGCCGTCGGAGCCGATGAGCTGGCCCGCACCCTGGATGTCCGGCGCGGCGGCTGCGACGCCGGGGGTCCGCTCGATCGTCCTCACCAGATCGGTGCCGACGGGCGCGCGTACACCCTGGCTCTGCCCCGGCGTGGTGATGGTGTCGGCGCTGCGGACGACGGCGTCGGTGCCCTTGGTCGCGTTGCCGAACATCGTGTCGAACCCGGCGCGCAGGGTGTCGCCCATGACGAGGGTGCCGGCCAGGAAGGCGACGCCGAGCAGCACGGCGAAGAACGTCCCCGCGAAGCGGCGTTTGTGGGAGCGCAGCGACGAGACGCTGAGGCGCAGTGCGGCGTTCATACCGGTGCCCCCTTGCCGTCGAAGGCCTTCATACGGTCGAGGACCTTGTCGGCCGTCGGGTTCTCCATCCGGTCCACGAGGCGTCCGTCGGCGAGGAAGACCACCTCGTCGGCGTGCGCGGCGGCGACCGGATCGTGCGTGACCATGACGACCGTACGGTCCATCTGGCGCACCGCCCTGCCGAGCAGGTTCAGGACCTCCTCGCCGGAGCGGGAGTCGAGGTTGCCGGTGGGTTCGTCGGCGAAGACGACGTCGGGCTGTCCGGCGAACGCCCTTGCCACGGCGACGCGTTGCTGCTGTCCGCCGGACAGCTCGCTGGGCCGGTGGTGGAGCCGGTCGCGCAGACCGACGACGTCGACGAGGGCGTCGGTCCATTCGCGGGAGCCCTTGGTTCCGGCGAGGTCCATGGGCAGGGCGATGTTCTCGGCGACGGTGAGCGTCGGAATCAGGTTGAACGCCTGGAAGACGAATCCGATCCGGTCGCGGCGCAGCAGGGTCAGGCGGCGGTCGTCGAGGGTGCCGAGCTCGGTGTCGCCGATGTAGGCGGTTCCCGAGGTGAGGGTGTCCAGGCCCGCCGCACAGTGCATGAGTGTGGACTTGCCGGAGCCCGAGGGCCCCATGATCGCGGTGAAGCGGCCGGCCGGGAAGCCGACGCTCACCCCGTCCAGGGCCCGCACGGCGGTGTCACCGCTGCCGTACACCTTCACGGCCCCGGCGACGCGGGCCGCGTCCTTGCGGGCGGTCGTGGCCGTCATGCCGCACCGCCCTTGCCCGTGCGCCCGAACTGCTCGTCGAGGACGGACAGGCGGCGCCAGTACTCGTCCTCGTCGATCTCTCCGGAGGCGAAGCGGCGGCCGAGCACGGCGATCGGCGAGTCGCCGGCCGTCAGGGAAGAACCGGGGCCGAAGCCGCCCGTCGCACGCCACGGGCCACGGCCGCCGCGCCAGGCGGTGCGCCGCAGGACGGTCACGACGCCGATCACGACGGCCGCCCAGATCAGCGGAAGGAACAGGATCCACGGGCCGGGGCCGCCGTCCCAGTTCGCCAGGGTCTGCATCTCGAGTCATCTCCTCGATGGAATCGCGCGTCTCCGCGGGATCTTTCGGTGATGCTTCGAGACTCGCCCCGGCAGGGGGTCCGAGTCGTCGTACCGCCAGCGGCCGTACGCGTACCTCAGGGGGAGTACGCAGGGCGCCCCGGGCTGCTCCGCGCGGCACCCACCCCTCAGGCGGCAGGGAATCCCAACCTCTGTACCTACTAGTATGTACAGTAGACGCATGAGCACTCCGGACCGACTGATCGAGTCCACGCGCGAGCTGCTCTGGGAGCGCGGCTACGTGGGCACCAGCCCCAAGGCGATCCTGGAGCACGCGGGCGCGGGGCAGGGCAGCATGTACCACCACTTCCGGGGCAAGCCCGGTCTGGCACTCGCCGCGATCCGCCGTACCGCCGAAGAGATGCGGGCCACCGCCGAGGGCGTCCTCGGCTCGCCCGGATCGCCGTACGAGCGGATCGAGGCCTATCTGCGCCGCGAGCGCGACGTCCTGCGCGGCTGCCCGATCGGGCGGCTCACGATGGACCCGGACGTGATCGCGAGCGACGAACTGCGCGCACCGGTCGACGAGACGCTGGAATGGCTGCGCAGGCGGCTGGCCGCCATCGTCGAAGAGGGCCGGGAGCAGGGGCAGTTCGCGCCCACGCTCGACGGCGAGGAGATCGCCGCGACGATCCTCGCGACCGTCCAGGGCGGCTACGTCCTGGCGCGCGCCTCCGGTTCACCGGCCGCGTTCGACGCGGGAGTCCGGGGACTGCTCGCTCTGCTGGCACCCACCCGCTGACCCCGCCGCGCCGAAGACCACCGGGCCGGCGTCCGCCCTCCCCGCGAAACCGCGAACCGCCGACCGCGAACTCCAGGAAGGACCTTCCCATGCACGCCATGCAGTACGAGATCACGTTTCCCGCGGACTACGACATGACCGTCGTCCGGGACCGGGTCGATCGCATCGGCCATCGGCTCGACGCGTGGGACGGCCTCGGTATCAAGGCGTATCTGATGCGCGAGCGCGGGGTGGACGGTTCCCCGGTCAACCAGTACGCGCCCTTCTACCTGTGGAACACGACCGAGGGAATGAACTCCTTTCTCTGGGGCGGGGCGTTCCAGGGCCTGGTGAACGACTTCGGGCGCCCGGTGGTGCAGCACTGGACCGGTCTCGCGTACGAGGAGGGCGGGGCCGCGGGATCGCCGGCCAAGGTCGCGGTCCGCCGGCGCCGGGCCGTCGACGAGGGCCTGGAGCTGTCCGAGGCGATAGAGGGGGCGGTGCGCGAGGCCGGGCGGCTGGCCGCGCTGGACGGGGCGGTCTGCGTCGGCGCCGCCGTCGATCCGCGGCACTGGGAGGTCGTGCACTTCTCGCTCTGGGAGCACGACTCCCCCAAGGCGCCGGGCGAGGTCTTCCAGGTGCTGCACGTGTCCGAACCCGAGCGCGACCGGCTGCCGCGGGGCCGGCGGTGGTGAGCCCGGTGAACACGGTCCGTACGGTTCTGGGTGACGTGCTCCCCGAACACCTCGGGGTGTGCGACGCGCACGACCATCTGTTCTTCGGCAGTCCGCAACTCCCGGGCCAGGAGCTGTGCGACGCGTCCGCCGCGCGGGCCGAGCTGGCCGCGTTCCGCGCGCAGGGCGGTGGCAGCGTGGTCCAGTGGACGCCGTACGGTCTGGGCAGGCGGGCCGCGGATCTGCCGCTGATCTCCCGCGACGCCGGGGTCCATGTCGTCGCGGCGACCGGGCTGCACCAAGCGGCGCACTACACACCGGAGTTGCTGGGCGAACTGCGCGCAACGCTGGCCGACGTCCTCGTCACCGAGCTCACGGCGGGCATCGGGACGACCGGAATCCGGGCCGGTCTGATCAAGGTCGCGGGCGGCTTCCACGCCTTGGACGCGCATGCCCGCTGGACGATGACCGCCGCGGCCGAGGCCCACCACACCACCGGTGCGCCGATCGCCGTGCACCTGGAGCTGGGCACCGGGGCACTGGACGTACTCGACCTGCTGTGCGGCGAGTTGGGTGTTCCGCCGCACCGGGTGATCCTGGGGCACCTCAACCGTTCCCCGGACCTCGTGGTGCAGCGCGAGGCCGCCGGGTCGGGCGCCTACCTCGCCTTCGACGGTCCCTCCCGCGCCAACCACGCAACGGACTGGCGCATGCCCGACGCCGTACGCGCCCTCGCCGACGCCGGTTTCGGCCACCGGCTGCTCCTCGGCGGTGACACGACGACCGCGGCGGCGCGCTCGGTCGACGGCGGCCCGGGGATGCCGTATCTGCTGCGCCGGGTCCGCCCGAGGCTCGAACTCGCCCTGGGCAAGGACCTGGTGGACCGGATCCTCACCGAGAACGCCGGGCGGGCCTTCGCCGTCGCCTGGCGCCCATGAGGGTCAGACGGGCAGCGCCTTCAGCGGATCGTCCAACACCGGCTGCCACGCCAACTCGGCTGCCCCGACCAGGCTGTTGTGGTCCAGGGTGCAGGCGAGGATCGGTACTCCGCCGCTCTGCCCCCACAGACTGCGGTCGGCGACGACGGCGCGCAGCCGGTCCGGGTCGGCGTCCAGCAGGGCGCGGTGCAGTCCGCCGAGGATGATGCGGTCCGGATTGAGGATGTTGACGAGGCCCGCGAGGCCGAGGCCCAGGCGGTCGATCAGCGCCTCGATGGCCCTGCGGACGGACGGATCGGCGTACTCGTCGCGGATCAGCTCGTTGGACTGCTGGAGCAGCGACACCTCGGGGCCGGGGGCGCGGCCGGCCGCGGTGAGGAAGGCCAGCGGGTCGGCCTCGACGTCGAGACAGCCGCGGCTGCCGCAGTGGCAGGGGCGCCCCTCGGGATTGACGGTGAGATGGCCGACTTCGAGGGCGAGCCCCGAACTGCCCGTGTGCAGGCGCCCGTCGAGCACCAGGGCACCGCCGACGCCACGGTGTCCGGTGGCCACGCAGAACAGATCGCGGGCGCCGCGGCCCGCTCCGTGCCGGTGCTCGGCGAGGGCGGCGAGGTTGACGTCGTTGGCGGCGAACGCCGGTCCCTCGATTCCGGCCGCGCGCACCCGCTCGGCGAAGATCTGCCGGACGGGGGCGCCCGCGGGCCAGGCCAGGTGCAGCGGGTTGAGGGCGAGCCCCTCGGGTTCGGCGACGGCGGACGGTACGGCGAGCCCGGCGCCCACACAGCGGCGCCCGGTCTCGCGGAGCAGTTCGGCGCCGGCGTCGACGACCGAGCCGAGCACCTTCGCCGGATCGGCGTCGACGGTCTCGCAGCCGGGCGCGGTCGCGACGATCCGGCCGCCGAGGCCGACCAGCGCGGCGCGGAACCCGTCCGCGTGCACCTGCGCGGCCAGCGCCACGGGCCCGTCCTCGGCGACCTCCAGCCGGTGCGAGGGCCGCCCCTGCGAACCGGCGGCGGCACCGGGCCGCGCGTCGACCCGGATCAGCCCCAGCGCCTCCAGTTCCGCGGCCACGGCGCCCGCGGTCGCCCGGGTGACTCCCAGTTCGGCGGTGAGCACGGCACGCGTCGGCGCGCGCCCGGTGTGCACGAGTTCCAGCGCCGGTCCGAGTGCCCCGCGCCCCCGGTCGAGCCGTGTCCGCGTGCTGCCATCCCCCGCCGTCCGGGGGCCCGCCTTGCCGTTCATGAAGGCGAGTCTCCCATGATCCGCTCCCGCGGGGCCCGTCCGGTCACGGCGACCGCCGGGAGGAGACACTCCGGCGCCGGGCTGCCGTTCGGATCGCACGTCGGCCACCCGGTCCGAGAGCCCGCGCCTCGGCGTCGGCCGTGAGCCGGTCCGCCGCTACCGCGCGGGCCCCGGCGGGAAGCCGCCGGCCCTGAGCGTGAGGTTGAGCCGCCCGGTCAGTCCCAACTCGGGGGGCGCCGTACCCGCGTGCACCCTCGGTACTCCGTGATACGCGAGCCGTGACGGGCCGCCGAACACGAAGAGGTCGCCGCTGCGGAGCTCGACGTCGGTGTACGGCCGTGACCGGGACTCCGTGTTGCCGAACCGGAAGACGCAGGTGTCGCCCAGGCTCAGCGACACGACCGGGGCGTCGGACGATTCGTCGCTGTCGCGGTGCATGCCCATACGTGCTTCGGCGTCGTAGAAGTTGATCAGCGCGATGTCGTACGCGGCGGACGGATCCGCACCGAGGGCGTCGGCGCCCAGGGTGTCCGTGACCGCCTCGCGGGCCAGTTCGCCGAGCCGGTCGGGGAAGGGTTTCACCGGCGAACCGTCACCGTCGGCCACCGTCCGCGCGTAGCCGTACGGGTACCAGTGCCAGCCAAGACAGACCTGCCGGGAGCTCATCGTGCCGCCGCCGGGGGTGCGGACGGTGCGCAGGCCCGCCGGCGGGCGTGCCCAGCCCCGGCAGGCCTCGAGGAGCTGCCGCTGCTGTTCTCCGTCCAGCCAGTCCGGGAGGTGCACGGCGCCGGGCGCGATCTCCGTCCGGTCGCGCGGGAACAACTCCGCGTCCATCGACATGCCCCCATCCTCGCGCACCTCAGGCGCCCCGGGTCGCTTAGCCTTGACCCACGATGAACGACCGGATGACGACACCCTGGGGCGATTACGAACTCGCCCGTTTCCCCGAGGACCCTCGCGATCGACTCCGCGCCTGGGACGCTGCCGACACCTATCTGCTGGGACACCTCGCGGAGAGCGGCACCCCGTTGACGGGCTCGGTCGTGATCGTCGGCGACCGGTGGGGTGCTCTCACCACGGCGTTGTCGGCGCGGCGGCCGACACAGATCACCGACTCCCACCTGGCGCAGGAGGCGACCCGCGCGAATCTGGCGCGGGCCGGTGCCGAGGAGTCCGGGGTCCGGCTCCTCACGACCCAGGAGCCGCCTCCCGAGCGGGTCGACGTGCTGCTCGTGCGGGTGCCGAAGAGCCTCGCTCTCCTGGAGGACCAGCTGCACAGGCTGGCGCCCGGCGTGCACGAGGGAACCGTGGTCATCGGCACCGGCATGGTCAAGGAGATCCACACCTCGACGCTGCACCTCTTCGAGCGGATCCTCGGTCCGACCCGCACCTCGCTGGCCGAGAAGAAGGCCCGACTGATCTTCTGCACCCCGCTCCAGGGAATCGCCCGGAAGGCCAACCCCTGGCCGTACAGTTACGTGCTCCCCGACGACATCGGCCTGGTCTCCGGCCGCACGGTCGTCAATCACGCGGGCGTCTTCTGCGCCGACCGCCTCGACATCGGCACCCGCTTCTTCCTTCGGCATCTGCCGCGCAGCCGGGGCGTCGAGCGGGTGGTGGACCTGGGATGCGGCAACGGCGTGGTCGGTACGGCGATCGCGCTGGCCAATCCCGACGCCGAGGTGCTGTTCGCCGACGAGTCGTACCAGGCGGTGGCCTCGGCGGAGGCGACCTACCGGGCGAACGCCGACGGGAGCGCCGAATTCCGTGTCGCCGACGGGCTGGAGGGCGTCCCTTCCGAGAGCGTCGACCTCGTCCTGAACAATCCCCCGTTCCACTCCCACCAGGCGATGACGGACACGACCGCCTGGCGGATGTTCTCGGACGCCCGGCGCGCACTGCGGCCGGGCGGTGAGCTGTGGGTGATCGGCAATCGCCATCTGGGCTACCACCTGAAGCTGCGCCGGCTCTTCGGCAACAGTGAACTGGTCGCGGGCGACGCCAAGTTCGTGATCCTGCGGGCCGTGAAGAAGGACGCCGACCGGTAACCCCGCGAGCCTCGGGCAGCACGCGGGGCGGGGCGCCGGAACGGAGAGAGCCGAAGTGCGGAGCGGTCGGCAGTACGTTCCGGCCCGGTCGACCGGCCGGTTCCTCGGACCGGATCGTCGGGCCGTTTCTCGGACCGGGCCCTCGGGTCGGTCCCCCGCCGGAGACCTGCGACAAGAGGCACCTGGCGCGTCACCAAAAGACAGAATCGGCACAGTTTTTGATCTCCCCTGTACACCTACGCGTCCGACCGTAGAGTGATGTCGCTCACCAATGACAACTGGGGGAATCATGTCGCGCCGTGCTGTCGTCATCGGTGGGAGTGTGGCCGGCATGCTCGCCGCCGCGGCCCTGTCCCGGTCGGTGGGCGACGTGATCGTCCTGGAGCGCGACGAACTGCGCGACGGACCACACCCGCGCAAGCGGATCCCGCAGGCACGGCACGCCCACATCCTGCTGCCCAGCGGACGCGACGCGATACATGAGCTGCTGCCCGGAGCGGACGTACGCCGGCGCCTGCTCGCGTCGGGAGCTCACGAGCAGTCCTTCACCGACATGCTGGGCTTCGGTGCGCAGGGCTGGTTCCGGCGCTGGCCGACCGTGACCGACGATCTGCTGCTGACCCTCTGCAGCCGCGACCTGCTCGAGTCGGTTCTCCGCGACGCCGTCCTCGGGACGACCCGGGTCACGGTCCGCCGTGCCGAGGCGCTGGCGCTGCTGGGAACCGCCGAGCGCGTCACGGGTGTACGCGTCCTCGCCGACGGGGCCGAGGAGGACCTGAGCGCCGATCTCGTCGTCGACGCGAGCGGACGGGGATCACGCGTCGAGCACTGGCTCGAAACGCTCGGCGTGACGGACATACCGACCGACGAGGTCGACTCGGGTCTCGTCTACGCCAGCCGGATCTTCCGCGTCCCGAAGGGCGCGGAGCACTTCCCGCTGACCCAGGTCGAGGCGGACCCCGCCGCCTCCCGGCCGGGGCGTTCCGCGAATCTGGTGCCGATCGAGGACGGTCGCTGGCTGGTCAGCCTCGCGGGCACCCGCGGCGGCGAACCCACCGCCGATCCCGAGGAGTTCACCGAATTCGCCCTCGGCCTGCGCCACCCGCTCATCGGGCAGCTGATCTCCGGTGCCGAACCGCTCAGCGAGGTGTTCCTCAGCCGCAGCACCCGCAACAGGCGCCGCGAGTTCGAGAAGGCGGCCATGCCCGAGGGCCTGGTGGTGCTCGGTGACGCCG
Source organism: Streptomyces rhizosphaerihabitans (assembly GCF_025399795.1). Taxonomy (GTDB): domain Bacteria; phylum Actinomycetota; class Actinomycetes; order Streptomycetales; family Streptomycetaceae; genus Streptomyces; species Streptomyces rhizosphaerihabitans. The sequence continues at coordinate 34,749 of NZ_JAODTZ010000005.1, forward strand.
TCGCCACCTACAACCCCGTCTACGGCCAGGGCATGTCCGTCGCGGCCCTCGGTGCCCAGGCCCTGAGCCTGCAGTCGCTGCAGGCCGACGTCGCCGCTCCGGGGTTCGCCGGCGGCGTCCAGCGGGCGGCCGCCAGATCCGTCTCCGCCGCTTACACGATGAGCACCTCCCAGGACCAGTGGTTCCCGGAGGTCGTCGGCAAGGCTCCGACGCTCGTGGACCGGCTCCTCAGCCGCTACATGGGCCGGATGGCCCGCGTGGCCACCACCTCGTACGACGTGTCGGCGGCCATGTGCAGGGTCATCACGCTCCAGGCCGACGCGAGCCGTCTCGTGGACCCCAAGCTGCTTCTCGCCACTTTGAAGGGGCCCGTCATGGAGCCCCTGACCGGCCCGCCGCTGACCCCCGAGGAGAGCGCCTTCCTCGACTCAGTGGGCCCACTCGCCGTATGACGGTGTCCGCGGCACGGGCGTGGGCCCGACGGTCCACGCTCCCGGCGCCTGTCCGACGGTTCGCACGCTGTGAGCCGTCTGTCCGACGGGCTGGCGGGCTGGCGGGCTGGCGACCCAGACAGCCGAGGCCCAGGTTGCGCGGGGCACGGTCAGGACAGCTGTCGTACCGCGGTTCTCCGTGACTGGACCGCGGCGTCGACGATGGGGGTGCGCACCGCCTTGGACAGGCTCAGCAAGGACGGCTGGCCCGTGTCCAACCGCCGCGAACCAGAGTCCGGCCGACTCGCACGCGCGCTGACCGAGACCACCACATCGACGTCACCGACCGAGATGCCGATGGTGCCGGTCTCCGCGACGGGGGTCGGAGTCTCGGCGAGCGCGGCTACGGCGACCATCGCGGCCATTCCGATCGCCTCGGCCTCCGCCGCACAGGACCCGGCGGCCAGGGCGTCCCGATAGGCGCGGTACCGCACCTGATCGTCGAGCTGTCCGGCAAGCCGTTTGAGGCCGTCGCGGATGGCCGTCTCCCGCGTGGTGAGCCGCAGTTCGACGTCACCGATCGTCCGCCACGGCAGCGCCGCGACCCAGCGCCGACGGCTGGTCGGCCCCGCCAGCAGACGGAACAGCGGACGCAGGCGTACGAACGTGACGGCGGAGTCGATGCGCGGACCGACGAGGGGAAGGATGTAGCCGGCCGAGGCCAGGCAGGAGCCGACGGCCACCAGCGGTGCGACGCTGGTACTGAGACCGTCCCAGTGGTGCCCGAGCCAGTGAGCGGTCAGCGCGACGGACTTGACGATGCTGTAGGCACTGGTGAACAGCCAGCCCAGCACGAGCAGGGCCAGCGAACCGCGGGTCCAGCGCCTGACCTTCCGTGTCCAGCGCCAGCACAACAGGGTCGTCGTCACCGCGGCCACCATGTGCGCCATCAGATACAGCACGATCATCTCTCGGATGAACGGCGTCGAGGCGTAGTAGGTGTCGAAGTCGGCCCGGCGCTCGACCGGCGCGTTGCCCAGCGCGAACAGGACGCCCTCGGCGGCGATCACTCCCAGGTAGCTGAACAGCCAGGCCCGGGACGTGCGCCGCACCCGGGCAGGATCGCTGCCCCGCCAGTGCACGATGAGAATGAGGGAAGCCGCGCCGAAGGCGGTCACCGCGCCGTAGGTCAGCGGCGCCGCCACATTCGGTATGCCCGTAAGGCTGTTGACCAGGGCGACGGTGGGTGGCGCGCCGAGCACGAAGCAGAGTCCCGACAGCAGGATGACGGCACAGAACGACCGCTTGAGCGGGTCTCTCCAGTGGCGGCGCAGGTCGGGCAGTTGGGCCGCGAGTCCCATCCAGAGGACGGCCGCGGCCAGGTAGTAGATCAGTCCGTTCACATCGGGCCCAAAGACAGGCGTAGGCGGACTTCTCGATGCGCGCCGGGGCGCGGACCGGTTGCGGACATCGCACTGTTCACCGGGGTGCACTCGTCCTCGTCGCGCACCGACATGCGAATACAAGCCAGAAGTTGACCGCTCAAGGCCTTCTCCGTCCTGCGCCCGGTCCAGCGCCGGCTCCACCCCGAAAACACCGCAAACCCCTGCTCCCCGTGTTCATGGGGCATACGGACGCTTGCCCGAGTGGCCTCCGGGGCGATGTTTCACCCTCGAGCCTGCCGTGCCCTTTCGGCCTTCTCATACTTGTTCACCCTAGCCACCTTGTCACCCACTCGAACTGTCGTCGGTGCAAAAGCGCATGCGTCAGGAGTGGCTTCGACCGGACCGGGCACCGGCGAAGCGGCTTTGGGCCGCATTTCAGGCTGTACAGGCATCCGGACGGCTCAGCCCCGCAGCACGCCGATGAGTCCCGCCACCGTCCGTGCCATCGCCTCCCGTCCCACGCCGAGGTACTTCCGTGAGTCCACGGCGTCGGGGCTGGCCGCGAGGAACTCCCGTATGGCGCCCGTCATCGCGATGTTCAGCGCGGTGCCGACGTTGACCTTGGCGATACCGCCTTCGACGGCCGCCCGGAGCTCGCCGTCGGGCACCCCGGAGGAGCCGTGCAGGACGAGGGGGACGCCGAGCGAGGCGGCCAGGCGCTTGAGCAGGCCGTGGTCGAGGGCGGCGGTCCGGGTGGTCATCGCGTGCGAGCTGCCGATCGCCACGGCCAGCGCGTCCACACCGGAGTCGGCCACGAAGGCGCGGGCCTCCATCGGGTCGGTACGGGCGCCGGGCGCGTGTGCGTCCCGCCGCGGCTCCCCCTTCTTGCCGCCGATCTCACCCAACTCGGCCTCGATCCAAAGGGCATGGGCGTGCGCCCAGTCGGCGGCGGCCCGGGTCGCGGCCAGATTCTCCTCGTACGGCAGACGCGACGCGTCGTACATGACGGAGCTGAACCCGGCACCGGGCGCCTGTCGCAGCAGGTCGTCGCTCTGCACATGGTCGAGGTGCAACGCGACGGGCACCGAGGCCCGTTCGGCGGCGGCGGCCGCGGCACGGGCCAGCGGGAGCAGCCGACCGTAACGGAACTTGACCACGTTCTCGCTGACTTGGAGCACGACAGGCGCGCCGGCGGACTCCGCGCCCGCGATGACGGCCTCGATGTGCTCCAGGGTGATGACGTTGAACGCGGCGACGGCGGTCCGCGATTCGGCGGCCTCGGCGACCAGCTCACCGGTTGCTACGAGCGGCACAACTCCTCCTTCTGCGTGGACGATCGAGCCGGATCAGTGGCTGAGGATCACCGAGCGGGTGAGGTGGCGCGGCCGGTCGGGGTCCAGGCCGCGCGCCGCGGCGACGGCGACGGCGAGGCGCTGGGCGCGGACCAGTTCGGCGAGCGGGTCGAGGCCGCCGTCCACCCACAACCCGCCGGTCCCCCGGACCTGTTCGGCCAGTCCCTCGGGTGCCTCGCCGAACATCCAGGTGGCGGTGCCGTGGGTGGTGATGCTGATGGGACCGTGCCGGTACTCCATCGCCGGATAGGCCTCGGTCCAGGCCAGGGACGCCTCCCGCATCTTGAGCCCGGCCTCGTTGGCGAGGCCGACGGTCCACCCGCGGCCGAGGAAGGTGAACTGCGCACAGTCGACGAGCCCTTCGGGCAGCGGCGTGTCCAGCGCGGTGCGCGCGTCGCCGACCACGGCGTCACTGTGCAGACCGAGGTGGGCCCTGAGCAGGGTGAGCGCGGTGGTCGCGAACCGGGTCTGCACGACGGACCGCTCGTCGGCGAAGCCGAGCACGACGACGTCGTCCGCGGACCCCATCACCGGCGTGTGCTGATCGGCGGTGACGGCGGTCGTACGGGTGTGTCCGCGCAGCCGTCGGAGAAGTTCGAGCACTTCGGTGGTCGTCCCGGAGCGCGTCAGGGCGACCACGCGATCGTAGGAGCGGCCCGCGGGGAACTCGGAGGCGGCGAAGGCGTCCGTCTCGCCCTGCCCCGACTGTTCGCGCAGTGCGGCAGCGGCCTGCGCCATGAAGAACGAGGTGCCGCACCCCACGATCGCGACGCGTTCCCCCGCCGTCGGCAGCGCGGCTTCGTGAACGGCCGCCTGATCGGCGGCGCGTGTCCAGCACTCGGGCTGGCTGTTCAGCTCGTCCTCGACATGGGTCATGCCGTACCCCTCCCACGGATGCTTGTTCTTGCAAGATATAGCGAGTTTTCGAGCACAATCAAGCATTTGAACGCAGGCGGAGTGCGTTAGGGTCGCGGAGGATCGAGGAACGGAGGGTGCGGATGTCGCGCGACGCCCGATGGAAGGCGCTGCTGGAACTGCTCGTGGAGCGGGGCCGCCTGGATGTCGAGGAGGCCGCGACGCGGCTGGAGGTCTCGGCGGCGACGATCCGGCGCGACTTCGACCAGCTCGCCGAGCAGCAGATGCTCGTGCGGACCCGGGGCGGCGCCGTCGTGCACGGGGTCTCCTACGAACTGCCCCTGCGCTACAAGACCGCCCGCCACGCCTCGGAGAAGCAGCGCATCGCGAAGGCGGTGGCCGGCCTCATCGCCCCCGGCGAGGCGGTGGGCCTGACGGGCGGCACCACGACGACCGAAGTGGCCCGCGCCCTGGCCGTACGTCCTGACCTGGCGTCGGGCTCCCCCGCGCTGACCGTCGTCACGAACGCACTGAACATCGCGAACGAGCTGGCCGTGCGTCCCCAGTTCAAGATCGTGGTGACCGGCGGGGTCGCCCGGCCGCAGTCCTACGAGCTCATCGGGCCGCTCGCGGGCGGCGTGCTGGGGCAGATCACCCTCGATGTCGCGGTCCTCGGCGTGGTCGCCTTCGACGCCGAACACGGCGCCGCGGCCCACGACGAGGCGGAGGCCGCGATCAACCGCCTCCTGTGCGAGCGGGCCGAGCGTGTGATCGTCGCCGCCGACTCCAGCAAACTGGGGCAGCGCGCGTTCGCCCGTATCTGCGCGGCCGAGTCGGTGGGAACACTCGTGACGGACGCGGCGGTGGGGCCCGAGACGATCGGACGGTTCGAGGAGGCGGGGGTCGAGGTCATGGCCGTATGACCTCGACCCCGTCACCCGAATCCGAGGCCATGGCCGCCTGACCCCGGTCCCGTCACCCGAATCCGAGGTCGTCGGCGTACGACGTGACACCTCGGGTGAAGGACGAGCCGCACGAGGCCCCGACCGGTTTGAGCCGCTGGGGTCCGCTCGCTTGGATGCTCCGGTCGACGTGAGCGCGATCGGATGCTCCGGTCGGCGTGAGGGCGATCGGGCGAAGAGCTGGGAGGCACACCGGAATGCGGGTCAGGCGTTCGCTCGGGCGACGGTTCGGGTGGCTGTGGACGGCCTACGCGGTCAGCACACTGGGCACCTGGCTCGCGTTCGACGCGTTTCCCCTGATCGCGATTCTCGTACTGCACGCCGGTCCGACCGAGGTGTCGGCGCTGGCCGCCGCGGGGCTGGCGGTGGGGGCCGCCGTCGCCGTACCTCTCGGGCCGTGGATGGAGTTCCGTCGCAAACGGCCCGTGATGGTGACGATGGACCTGGTCCGGTTCGCGGCGCTGCTGAGCGTGCCCGCCGCATTCCGCCCGCTTGCCCGCGCCGTCACACGTGAACCGTCGCCTGGGCCCCGTTTCAGGTGACTTCACCGGAAAGGGCCCGCGCCCGAGCGACGAGGTCCGGCAGGCGCCGCCCCGTTCGGCGCAACCGCACGGGGCGGCGAGGGGCATGTCCGAGGGCCTCCTCGCCCGAACCGCTCGGCCTCGGAGACTCCCCGCGGGCTGCCGGGCGCCCCGGTCAGCGTGCCCGCGGTTCCGCTCCGCCGGATTCGGCGCGGCCCGAAGCACACAGCGTGTCCACGGTCTTGAGCAGCCGGTCGGCCGGATCACGGAGCACGGGCCGGGCGAGGGCCGTGCTCCGCAGACCGGACGGTGACTCTGCCGTAGGTGACTTAGTCGTAGGTGACTTTGCCGTACTGGTGGACGACATCTGCCAGTCGGACGGCGAGCCCTGCGGAGGGCCGGATTCCGGCGCCCGCGGGCCGCCGCGGACGCCGTCTTCCCCGTGAGTGGACACCGCATGAACGGTCAGAAAGACGGTCCGGTTAGCATATGAGCGCCACCTAGCTCGAAAGATGATTCTGTGACTGTCAACGACGACGCGTTCACCAACTGGAAGACCCGCGAAGAGATCGCGGAGTCGATGATCCCGATCATCGGGAGGCTGCACCGGGAGCAGGACATCACGATCCTCCTGCACAGCCGCTCCCTGGTGAACAAGTCAGTGGTAAGCATCCTCAAGACCCACCGCTTCGCCCGGCAGATCGCCGGCGAGGAGCTCTCGGTCACCGACACCCTGCCGTTCCTGCGGACGCTCACCACGCTCGATCTCGGCCCGTCCCAGATCGACATCGGCATGCTCGCCGCGACGTATCGGGCCGACGACCGCGGCCTGTCCGTCGAGGAGTTCACCGCCGAGGCGGTCGCCGGCGCCATCGGCGAGAACAAGATCGAGCGCCGCGAGGGACGTGACGTCGTCCTCTACGGGTTCGGCCGCATCGGCCGTCTCCTCGCCCGTCTGCTGATCGAGAAGACCGGCTCCGGCAACGGTCTGCGGCTGCGCGCCATCGTCGTACGCCAGGGCGGCGAGCAGGACATCGTCAAGCGCGCCTCGCTGCTGCGCCGCGACTCGATCCACGGCCAGTTCCAGGGCACGATCACCGTCGACGAGGCGAACAGCACGATCATCGCCAACGGCAACGAGATCAAGGTCATCTACGCCAACGACCCGTCCGAGGTCGACTACACGACGTACGGCATCAAGGACGCCATCCTCGTCGACAACACCGGCAAGTGGCGCGACCGCGAGGGTCTCTCGAACCACCTGCGGCCCGGCATCGACAAGGTCGTCCTGACGGCGCCCGGCAAGGGCGACGTCCCCAACATCGTGCACGGCGTCAACCACGACATGATCAAGCCGGACGAGCAGATCCTGTCCTGCGCCTCCTGCACCACCAACGCGATCGTGCCGCCGCTGAAGGCGATGGCGGAGGAGTACGGCGTCCTGCGGGGCCATGTGGAGACCGTCCACTCGTTCACCAACGACCAGAACCTGCTGGACAATTACCACAGCTCCGACCGCCGGGGCCGCTCCGCGCCGCTGAACATGGTCATCACCGAGACGGGTGCCGCCTCCGCGGTCGCCAAGGCGCTGCCCGACCTCAAGGCGCCGATCACCGGCAGTTCGATCCGGGTCCCGGTGCCGGACGTCTCGATCGCGATCCTCAGCCTGCGCCTGGGCCGCGCGACCACCCGCGAGGAGGTCCTCGACTACCTCCGCAACGTTTCGCTGACCTCGCCGCTCAAGCGCCAGATCGACTTCATCAGCGCCCCCGACGCGGTGTCCAGCGACTTCATCGGTTCGCGCCACGCCTCGATCGTCGACGCCGGCGCCACCAAGGTCGAGGACGACAACGCGATCCTCTACCTCTGGTACGACAACGAGTTCGGCTACTCCTGCCAGGTCATCCGTGTCGTCCAGCACGTCTCCGGGGTGGAGTACCCGACCTTCCCGGCTCCGGCGGTCTGAGCGAGGAGCGACGCACGGTTCGCCGTCCGGGCACACGGGACGGCGAACCGCTGAGCTGCGGGGGCGACAGTGAATCCCGTCCCATCGGGGTCCCGGTCGCCCCTTCTTTCGCGGGGCCTCGCCCCGACGGCCGCCGGTTCGTCCGCGAAACCTCGCCCTGGCACCCGCCGGTCAGGACATGAGACCTTGCCCCGGCACCCGCCGGTTCGTCCGCGAGGCCGCGCTCCGGCCACACCTGTTGACTCCCGGGGCCTCGCCCGGCCGACGCCGTTCCCGCACGGGGTCTCGCCCTGCCTACACCGGTTCGTATATTCGTATATGGGCCTGCCCCCCGCCCCGCCGACGCCGGTTCCCGCCTCGGGCCTCGCGCGGCCCGCGCAGGTTCACTCAGGGGTCCCGTCCGGCCCACACTTGCTCGCTCAACAGGGCTCGCCGACCAAGACCTGAGCATTCGTCTGACTTTGTCCGGCCCGCACCAGCGCATCCGTGGGGCCACGCCCGACGCATGCCGACCCACCACTTCCCTTGCTCCGAGCGGGGCAGCCGTCTAACGTGAATTTGTGCCGCTAATAAACAAAACAAGTCCGCACAACGTTGTGCCGGCCCGATCCCTCACCCGACTCCGCGTCACCCTCACCGCCTTCTTCGCCCTCGACGGCTTCGTCTTCGCCGGCTGGGTCGTCCGTATCCCCGCGATCAAGCACCAGACCGGCGCCTCCGCCGGCGACCTCGGTCTGGCCCTCCTGGGTGTCTCCGCCGGCGCCGTGATCACCATGATGCTGACGGGACGGCTCTGCCGACGGTTCGGCAGCCATCCGGTGACCGTGGCCTGCGGGGCGTTGCTCTCCCTGAGCATCATCCTGCCCCCGCTCACCCACTCGGTTCCGGTTCTGGGCCTCGTCCTGCTGATCTTCGGCGCGGCCTACGGCGGAATCAACGTCGCCATGAACAGCGCGGCAGTCGATCTCGTGGCCGCACTCCAGCGCCCCGTGATGCCCAGTTTCCACGCGGCGTACAGCCTGGGCGGCATGCTCGGAGCGGGGCTCGGCGGGCTGGTCGCCGGGCAGCTGTCACCGACACGCCATCTGCTCGGGATCGCCGTCATCGGTCTGCTCGTGACCGGAGTCGCGGGACGCGCGCTGCTCCACCAGAACGTCCCGCCGCCGCCGGATCGCCCGCGGGGTGACGCCCCCTCGGGGCAACCGCATGTCGGCATCCGCACCCACGGCCTGGTGGTCGTCTTCGGGCTGATCGCCCTGTGCACGACGTACGGCGAAGGCGCACTCGCGGACTGGGGCGCACTCCATATGGAGCAAGACCTGGACGCGCACCCGGGGATCGCCGCCGCCGGGTACTCGTGCTTCGCCCTCGCCATGACGATCGGCCGCCTGAGCGGGACGGCGCTGCTCGAACGGCTGGGCCGGACACGGACGTTGGTCGCGGGCGGCACGACGGCCGCGCTCGGCATGCTGGTCGCCTCACTCGCGCCCGCCGTATGGGTGGCGCTGCTCGGATTCGCCGTCACCGGACTCGGCCTCGCCAACATCTTCCCCGTCGCGGTCGAACGAGCCGGCGCGCTGGCCGGAGCGAGCGGGGTCGCCGTCGCCTCCACCCTCGGGTACGGGGGCATGCTGCTCGGGCCACCCGCGATCGGATTCATGGCCGAGTGGTACTCCTTGCCGACGGCGCTCACGAGCGTGGCGGCGCTGGCGGCCGTGGCCGCACTGATCGGCTTCGCCACGCGCCGCGCCGCTGTGGGGTGAGAGCTTGCACGCGGCGCCCCGCGCGAGCGACGCGGGGCGCGCCCAGGGCTTGCACGCGGGCGTGCGACAACAGTAGGAGCGGGCGAGCTTGGGTGCGGCGCACGCAAGGGCGCACAGACGTCGGCGCGTGGCCATGTGCGCCCCGAGTTCACCGAAGCCGGCTCCCCTCCCCCGCACTTCACCCCGCGCCGCCCGGTTCCGCCCCGCATCGGGCACACTCTCGGCATGGAGATTCGGGAGTTCGTGGAAACCCTGGACCGGGAGGGGCGGTCGCTGGTCGCGGCCGCCGAGAAGGCGGGTGTAGACGCCAAGGTCGCGACCTGTGCCGGCTGGCAGGTCAAGGATCTGGTGCGGCACACGGGCATGGTCCACCGCTGGGCCACCGCGTTCGTCGCCGAGGGGCACACCTCGTACCACCCCGATGGTGGACTGCCGGATCTGGACGGCGACGAACTGCTGACCTGGTTCCGCGAGGGGCACCGTCTGCTCGTGGACACCCTGGCCGGCGCCTCGCCGGACGTGCGGTGCTGGAGTTTCCTTCCGGCGCCCTCGCCGCTCACCTTCTGGGCGCGCCGGCAGGCGCACGAGACCACCGTGCACCGGGTCGACGCGGAGTCGGCGCTCGGCGGTGAGCCGGCCGCCGTCCCGCCGGACTTCGCGGTCGACGGGATCGACGAGTTGCTGCGCGGATTCCACGCGCGCGAGAAGAGCAGGGTGCGCACCGAGGAACCCCGCGTGCTGCGGGTGCGTGCCACCGACCGCCCGGACGCCGTGTGGACCGTACGGCTCTCCTCCGAGCCGCCGCAGAGCGAACGCGGCGTGCACGCGACTGCGGACACGGACGAGGACACGGATGAGAACGTGGACTGCGAGTTGGCGGGACCGGCCGCGCGGCTCTACCTGGCGCTGTGGAACCGCGTGCCGTTTCCGAGCGTGACGGGCGCCGCCTCGCTCGCCACCCTGTGGCGGGAGAAGTCCGGCATCACCTGGAGCTGACACGCGGATCCGGAGTCCCGGCCGCTCGGAAACGGGCGGCCGATGTCCGTGTCGCCCGGGGCGGAGGACCGTGGCCCGACGTCCGTCGCGCCCGGGGCGGAGGACCGTGGCCGGACGGCCAGGTCGAGCAATCCGAGCACGCCGGGGAGCATCAGCAACGTCGCCGGCGCGAAGCCGGCGGCCCCGTCAGCCGCCGGAGGCCGCCGAACCGTCCGCCAGCATCCGGGCGAGGACCGCACGCTGCAACGGCAGGACCTCGCCGTGCAGTTCGCGTCCCTTCGGGGTGATGCACACGTGCACACCCCGGCGGTCCTCGGCGCACATCCCGCGGGTCACCAGGCCGTCCTTCTCCAGGCGCCCGATCAGCCGGGACAGGGCGCTCTGACTGAGATGGACCCGCTCGGAGATCTCCTGGACGCGGAAGGAGGTGCCGCCGTCCGCCGCGGCGCCCATCGCCAGTACGTCGAGCACCTCGAAGTCACTGGCGCCCAGGCCGTGTCGATGCAGCTCACGGTCGAGCTCGCAGACGGTGCGGGCATGCACCGCCAGGATGTCGCGCCACTGGTCCACGAGCCCTCGCTCGGCATTCTCCGCCGCCATGCGCGCACCGTAGCAAAAAAACAACTTTGTTGCATCGGAATTAAATGCACTTGCATTGAATGCGTATGCATGTACTGTCTCTGGCATGACCTCTCCGCTCACCCACCCCGCGCCCCAGGGACGCTGGACCCCTCGGCTGTGGGGCACTCTGCTGGTGCTCTGCGCCGCGATGTTCCTGGACGCGCTGGACGTGTCGATGGTCGGCGTCGCGCTGCCGTCCATCGGCTCCGAACTCGACCTCTCCACCTCTACGCTCCAATGGATCGTCAGCGGCTACATCCTGGGATACGGCGGGCTGCTGCTCCTCGGCGGACGCACCGCCGACCTGCTGGGCCGCCGCCAGGTCTTCCTGGTGGCCCTCGGGGTGTTCGCGCTCGCCTCGCTGCTCGGCGGACTCGTCGACTCGGGCCCCCTGCTGATCGCCAGCCGGTTCATCAAGGGTCTGAGCGCCGCGTTCACCGCCCCTGCGGGCCTGTCGATCATCACCACGACGTTCGCCGAGGGCCCGCTGCGCAACCGCGCGCTCTCCATCTACACCACCTGCGCGGCCACCGGTTTCTCGATGGGCCTGGTCCTGTCCGGTCTGCTCACCGAGGCGAGCTGGCGGCTGACCATGCTGCTGCCCGCACCCATCGCCGTCGTCGCCCTGCTCGTGGGCCTCAAGCTCATCCCGCGCAGTGAGCGCGAGAAGGACCACCGCGGTTACGACATCCCGGGCGCGATCATCGGCACCGCCTCGATGCTGCTGCTCGTCTTCACCGTCGTCCAGGCACCCCAGGCCGGCTGGGGATCGGCGCGGACTCTGCTGTCCTTCCTCGCCGTCGCCGTACTGCTCACCGTTTTCGTCGGCATCGAGCGACGCAGCCCAAGCCCTCTGATCCGGCTCGGCGTCCTGCGCTCCGGCAGCCAGATCCGGGCCCAGCTGGGCGCGATGGCGTTCTTCGGCTCGTACGTCGGCTTCCAGTTCCTGGTCACGCTGTACATGCAGTCCCTGCTGGGCTGGTCGGCGCTGCACACCGCGCTCGCCTTCCTGCCGGCCGGGGCGCTGGTGGCACTGTCCTCCACGAAGGTGGGGGCCGTCGTCGACCGGTTCGGCACACCCCGGCTCATCGCGGCGGGCTTCGCCCTGATGGTCGTCGGGTACGCGCTCTTCCTGCGCGTCGACCTCGACCCGGTCTACGCGGCGGTCATCCTGCCGACCATGCTGCTGATCGGTGCCGCGTGCGCCCTGGTCTTCCCGTCCCTCAACATCCAGGCGACCAACGGCGTCGACGACCACGAGCAGGGCATGGTCTCGGGCCTGCTCAACACCTCCGTGCAGGTCGGAGGCGCGATCTTCCTCGCGGTCGTGACGGCCGTCGTCACCGCGAACTCCTCGGAGGGCTCATCGCCCCAGGACGTTCTCGACAGCTACCGGCCCGGCTTGATGGTGGTGACCGGCATCGCCCTCGCGGGTCTGCTGATCACGCTGCCAGGACTGCGGACACGGCGTCCGCAGGGGTCCGTCGTCGTCGCCCAGTCCGGCAAGTCCGCCCAAGAGCCGGCGGAGTCGGGGCCGGAGCGGGTCGCCGTCCGTGACTAGGGACGCCTTCGACACACGCGCCCGGCCGGGTTCTTGCCCCGCCGGGCGCGTGCCTGTTGACTCGGCTGATGAGCAACAACGGGGAGAGTTTGGACAGTTGCCGCGCGTCAGCGGACGGGACGCACGCACAGCATGCCCAGGCGCGGCGGGACGCGGTCACCGTCGAGATCGGATACGCCCTGGCCAGTGCGGTGTTCGTGGCGGCGGTCGCCTTCGGGGTCGTCACCGGACCCGCTCTCTTCCTGGACCTGTCGTCCGGCGCGGTACGGGCTCTGGAAACCTCGGGCGGCGCCTTGGCCGCCCTCCTCTTCGCGCTGCGGGTGGCCACCGTACTGTTCCGGTTCCGCCACGAGACCGCGCCTCAGCCCAGCCAGCCCGGCCGCACCAACCCCGACTCATAGGCGAGTACGACCAGTTGGGCCCGGTCGCGAGCCCCGAGCTTCACCATCGTCCGGCTCACATGGGTCTTGGCCGTGAGCGGGCTGACGACCAGACGGCGGGCGATCTCGTCGTTCGAGAGGCCGATGCCGACCAGCGCCATCACCTCCCTTTCCCGCTCGGTGAGTTCGGCGAGGGACGCGACGGACTCGGGCTCCTTGGAACGGGCCGCGAACTCGGAGATCAGCCGACGCGTCACCCCGGGCGAGAGCAGGGCATCACCCTCGACCACCGCCCGTACCGCACGCAGCAGTTCCTCGGGCTCGGTGTCCTTGACCAGAAAGCCGGAAGCACCGGAGCGGATGGCCTCGAACACGTACTCGTCGAGTTCGAAGGTGGTGAGCATGACCACCTTGACGTCCCCGAGGTCCGGATCGCCGGTGATGCGGCGCGTTGCGGCGAGGCCGTCCAGCACGGGCATCCGGATGTCCATCAGGACGACATCGGGGCGCAGTTCACGGACGCTCCGCACCGCCTCCTCGCCGTCCGCCGCCTCGCCTGCCACCTCGATGTCCGGCTGCGCGTCGAGCAGCGCCTTGAAGCCTGCCCTGACCAGTGACTGGTCGTCGGCCAGCAGTACGCGGATCACCGGTCCTCCTTGACCTTCCACGGCAGTACGGCCAGCACCCGGAACCCTCCGTCGTCGCGCGGACCCGCCTCGATCGTGCCACCCAGGGCGGCCGCCCGCTCCCGCATGCCCGCGAGCCCGTTGCCGCTCCCGCCCGCGTCCGCGCCGGTGGCCGGCCCGTCGTCGTCGATCCGCAGGCGCAGCGCGCCCTCCGCGTGATCGAGCCGCACCCGCGCGCGGCGCGACCCCGAATGCCGTACGACGTTGGTGAGCGCCTCCTGGATGATGCGGAACGCGGCGAGATCGGTACCGGGTGCCGGTGTCGGGACCTCGCCCTCGATCTCGACCGACAGACCGGCGCTCGCCGCCTGCTCGACCAGTTCGGGGAGCCGGTCCAGCCCGGGGGCGGGCGCGCGAGGGGCCTCGCCCGGCGCGCGCAGGGTGTCGAGCACCTGGCGGACCTCGCCGAGCGCCTCCTTGCTGGCCGCCTTGATGGTGGTGAGCGCGGTGCGCGCCTGTTCGGGGTCGGAGTCGAGGAGCGCGAGCCCGACGCCCGCCTGGACATTGATCACCGAGATGCTGTGGGCCAGTACGTCGTGCAGTTCGCGGGCGATCCGCAGCCGTTCCTCGTCCGCGCGGCGCCGGGCCGCCTGCGCGCGCTCGGTCCTGTCACGGCTCCACTGCTCGCGGCGCACGCGCACCAGCTCGGACAGGGCCACCACCGCCACCACCCAGGTGGCGATGCCGATCTCCTGCATCCAGGAAGGGGGATGGTCGCCTGTCGGAGGCAGCCAGCGGTACAGCCAGCGGGAGACCACGAGATGTCCTGCCCACAGCAGGCCGACTGCCGTCCAGGCGGCCCTGCGGTGCCCGGCGACGACGGCGCTGAAGCAGCCCACCGCGACCGGGAGGAAGACCGGCCCGTACGGATATCCGGCGGCCACATAGACCAGGGCGACCGCGGCGGTGCCGAACACGACGAACACCGGGTACCGCTGCCGCCAGAGCAGCAGACCCGAGCCCACCAGAAGGAGCGCTCGGGCGAAGAAGTCCAGGGCGAGCCGGTCGCCGTGCTGGGCGTGGGCGGCGAAGTTGGAGCCGAGGAGCACGAAGGCGGTCAGCAGCAGTGTGGAACGCCACGGCCATCGCGCGCGGCGTTCCTCGTCGTTCCAGCGGTTCCACCCGGGCGGCCCGTGCCGCCACCACGGTGGACCTCCCCACGTCGGGGCCGTGGGTGTGTGCTGCTCTTCCATGACCGTCACGCTAGACGGCCGACCACGACGACGGCGTCCGCCGGGCGAGGTGATCACTCGTACTCCCCGCGGAGTACGGGGCGGAGTCCGGCGGGAGCACTTCGGGGAGCACGACGGTGAGCGCTTCAGGGAGTACGGCGGGGAGTACGGCGCTGTTGAGACCGGGCCTACGGCGAAGGCGGCCCACCGGCGGTCGCGGCCTGCTCCGGATACACGAGCCCCACGTCGTGCGCGAGCCTCCCCACGGCATGCCGGAAGAACGGCTCGCGGTCCTCCACGACCCGGTTGAACTGCCCGAACAGTTCGAACCCGATCAGCCCGTAGAGCTGCGCCCACGAGGCCACCAGCGCCACGATCACCTCGGGCGGCAGATCGGGCGCGAGCTCGGCGGACATCCGCTGCGCCTCGGTCTTCATTTCGGCGGGCAGGGGTGTGCGGGCCACGCCCTTGCCCCCATACGCGTCCCGGACGACACCGATCAGGAGCACACCGACCCGGGAGGCGGCCGGAACGGTCTCCTGCGGGGCGGTGTACCCGGGAACGGGAGAGCCGTAGATGAGCGCGTACTCGTGCGGATGCGCCAGAGCCCAGCGCCGTGCCGCCACGCACACGGTGATCCACCGCTCTCGGGGGCCGGCGGCGGCGACCTCGGCGTGCGCGGACTCGGCCTCCTCGCCGAGGGAGTCGTAGGCGTCGATGATGAGCGCGGTCAGCAGGTCGTCCCGGCTGGGGAAGTACCGGTAGAGCGCGGAGGAGACCATGCCCAGCTCACGGGCCACAGCCCGCAGCGAGAGCTTGGCGGCGCCCTCGGCGGCGAGCTGTCTGCGCGCCTCGTCCTTGATGGCCGCGGTGACCTCGATCCTGGCTCGGGCACGTGCCCCTTGCGCGGTACTCATACAGAGCAGTGTCCCACGTTCAGAGCAGTGCACACATAGGAGAGCAGTGATCTGAAAGTGGATCAGCGCTCCAGTTCGCCATCAGCGACCCGAATCCGAGCGAGAGCGGCGCACAAAAACGAGAGCGCTGCTCTTGCGCTGGATCACCGATCCGATGCAGACTCTTCTCAAGCGAGAGCAGTGCTCACAAAAAAGATCGGCGCTCTCATCACATGCCACAAGGGGTCACCGTGTCCACACACGTCCAGAAGCCTGGTTGGTTCACCGTCAACGTCTTCAACCGCGCCGTGGCCTGGATCACCAGGCGCGGCCTCAGCGTCTGGGGATCGCGCGTCCTGGCCGTCCGGGGCCGCAAGAGCGGCGAGTGGCGGACGACCCCGGTCAATCTGCTCACCGTGGACGGCGAGCAGTACCTCGTCGCCCCCCGCGGCCATGTCCAGTGGACACACAACATGCGGGCGGCCGGCGGGGGCGAGCTGCGCCTCGGCAAGAAGGTCGACACCTTCACCGCCGTAGAGGTCGCCGACGACGACAAGGTCTCGCTGCTGCGCGCCTACCTCAAGCGCTGGAAGGCCGAGGTAGGTGTGTTCTTCGGCGGCGTCGGTCCCGACTCGTCCGACGAGGAGCTGCGGCGCATCGCTCCCGACCACCCGGTCTTCCGGATCACGGTCAAGAGCTGACGGCGGCCACAGCCGTCAGCTCTTCTCCTCCCGCCCCCAGGGCCGAATTCAGGGCTGACGACAGGATGCGGCCGACGGCGACCCCCGTCCGCTACCGCTCCCCCTCGGCCGCCTCCGCACCCTCCGGACGGCGATCGAGGGTGGTCAGGGCGCGTCCGACCATCGGGTGGGACCGGATGATCTCGCCGAGTGTGGTGGAGCCGCGGGTGATCCCGGCGAAGGCCTTCCACACCGGGCGCAGGCCGGTGAGTCCCGCGTGGAACATGCCGGGGCGACGCTCGAAGGCGCCGAGCAGGCGCTTGCCGACACTCATCTCGACCCCGAGCCCCGCCTTGATCGCGAAGGCGTAGTTCAGGGCCTGCCGTCGGGCGTCCACCGCGTCGTGCGCCTCGGCGATCCGCACCGCCCACTCGCCCGCGAGCCGCCCGGAGCGCAGCGCGAACGAGATGCCCTCCCGGGTCCAGGGTTCGAGCAGCCCCGCCGCGTCGCCGCAGACGAGCACCCTGCCGCGCGACAGCGGTGAGTCTTCGGCACGGCAGCGCGTCAAGTGGCCCGAGGAGATCGCCGGTTCGAAGCCCGCGAGGCCGAGCCGGGCGATGAAGTCCTCCAAGTACCGCTTGGTGGCGGCGCCTTCGCCGCGTGCGGAGATCACGCCCACGGTGAGCGTGTCGCCCTTCGGGAAGACCCACCCGTAACTGCCGGGCATGGGGCCCCAGTCGATCAGGACGCGCCCCTGCCAGTCCTCGGCGACCGTCTCCGGCACCGGGATCTCGGCCTCCAGACCGAGATCGACCTGGTCGAGCTTGACCCCGACGTGTGCTCCTATCCGGCTGGCGCTGCCGTCGGCGCCGACCACCGCCCTCGCCAGGACGGTCTCGCCGCCCTGCAGGACCACGGCGACGGTGCGCCGGTCGGGCACCGCGGACCCGTGCTGCTCGACGCGCGAGACCGTGGCACCCGTACGCAGTTCGGCGCCCGCCTTCTGCGCGAACTCGACGAGCTGCTGGTCGAACTCCGGACGGTTGATCAGCCCGAACAGCATGTTCCGGGACCGCCGGGTGCGGGCGAACTTGCCGTCCATCGAGAAGGTGACCGCGTGCACCCGGTCTCTGAACGGCAGCTCGAAACCGGGGGGCAGGGCGTCGCGCGAGGGGCCGATGATGCCGCCGCCGCACGTCTTGTAGCGGGGCAGTTCGGCTTTCTCCAGCAGCAGGACACTGCGTCCCGCGACCGCTGCCGCATAGGCGGCCGAGGCACCCGCCGGCCCTCCACCGACGACTACGACGTCCCACACCCGCTGCCCGTCGTCCGCCGTACGCCGCTCGTCGTCCGCCGAAGAGTTCTCGCTGCTCACGTTGGTCTACTGCTCCCAGTCCAGCCGTCTGCCGCACCTGTCCCCCGCATCCTACGGCGGGCGTCGCCGCAGGCCGCTGTGGGAGGATCGGCAACGGATGCGCCCTGTACACCAGTACGCATCACTCGATCATCTGTACATAGAAGTACAACGTCGCACCCACAAGGAGCGTGCCCATGTCGTCGAATCCGGTCGCCGAGACCGTCGCCTCGCTCATGCCCCGGGCGAAGGCGGAGCTCACCGAGCTGGTGGCCTTCAAGTCGGTGGCGGACTTCGACCAGTATCCGAGGAGCGAGAGCGAGGGCGCCGCGAACTGGATCGCCGACGCGCTGCGCTCCGAGGGCTTCCAGGACATCGCTCTCCTCGACACCCCGGACGGCACCCAGTCGGTGTACGGCTTCCTGCCGGGACCCGAGGGCGCCAAGACGGTCCTGCTGTACGCGCACTACGACGTGCAGCCGCCATTGGACGAAGCCGCCTGGACGACACCCCCGTTCGAGCTGGTGGAGCGTGACGGACGCTGGTACGGGCGGGGCAGCGCCGACTGCAAGGGCGGCGTCGTCATGCACCTGCTGGCGCTGCGTGCCCTGAAGGCGAACGGCGGCGTTCCGGTGCACGTCAAGGTCATCGTCGAGGGTTCGGAGGAGCAGGGCACCGGCGGTCTGGAGCGGTACGCCGAGGAGCATCCGGAGCTGCTGACCGCCGACACCATCGTCATCGGCGACGCCGGCAACTTCCGGGCGGGCCTGCCGACGGTCACCGCGACCCTGCGCGGCATGACCCTCGTACGGGTGCAGGTGGACACCCTCGAAGGGAACCTGCACTCCGGGCAGTTCGGCGGCGCGGCACCCGACGCGCTGGCGGCGCTGATCCGCGTACTGGACTCGCTGCGCGCGAAGGACGGTTCGACGACCGTCGACGGCCTGGCGGGCGACTTGGCGTGGGACGGCCTGCAGTACGAGGACCAGGCGTTCCGTGAGGACGCCAAGGTGCTCGACGGGGTGGAGCTCATCGGCTCCGGCACGGTCGCCGACCGGGTCTGGGCGCGTCCGGCCGTCACGGTGCTCGGGATCGACTGCCCGCCGGTCGTCGGAGCGACACCGTCGGTGCAGGCCGGTGCCCGTGCGCTGATCAGCCTGCGGGTGCCGCCGGGCGTCGACGCGGTCGAGGCGACGAAGCTGCTGGAGGCGCACATCGAGGCGCACACGCCGTGGGGCGCGCGGGTGAGCACCGAGCGGATCGGGCAGGGCCAGGCGTTCCGCGCCGACACGTCCAGCCCCGCGTACGCGTCGATGGCCCAGGCCATGGCGGTCGCCTACTCGGGCCAGGAGATGCAGTCGGCGGGCATGGGCGGCTCGATCCCGCTGTGCAACACGCTGGCCTCGCTGTACCCGCAGACGGAGATCCTGCTCATCGGCCTGAGCGAGCCGGAGGCGCAGATCCACGCGGTGAACGAGAGCGTCTCGCCGGACGAGCTGGAGCGTCTGTCGGTCGCGGAGGCGCTGTTCCTGCGGAACTACGCGGCGAGCTGATCGTCCGCGGACATGGCGAGGGCCCACGCCTGGTGGCGTGGGCCCTCGCCATGTCCGGTCCTTCATCGCGACGCCAAGGCCCGCCCGAGGTGTCGCCGGGACGCGAGGGCGTCGCGGCGCGGACGGTGCCGTCGCCGAGTCAGCCGGCACCGCAGTCCGTACGCGTCCGCCGTACGGGGCCGGGGCCGTGTGGAGGAGACCTCGGGGTCAGCCGAGCGGCACTCCGGCCTCCAGGTACAGCGCCGCGCCGCGCTCTCGGGCCCGCAGGGCCCAGCGGAGCCGTTCGTAGCGCACGGGCGGGAGCAGGTCGGCCGCCTCCTGTTCGGTGGCGAAGCGCCAGCCGCGCAGTTCGGGTCCGGGGAGCAGGAGTCCCCGGACGGCCTGTTCGTCCAGGTGTCCGCCGTCGAACAGGAGCCGAAGACCGCCGTAGCCGGGGGGTGCGGGCGATTCCCAGTCGACGACGAGGAGCGTGGGCACCTCGTCGAGGGTGATGCCGGTCTCCTCGGTGACCTCGCGCATACCGGCACGGGCGGGGGCCTCGCCGGCCTCGACGACCCCGCCGGGGAACTCCCAGCCGGCCTTGTACGTCGGGTCGACGAGCAGGACGCGGTCGTTCTCGTCGAAGAGGAGCACTCCGGCCGCGACTGTCTCGGCGGTGGGTTCGGGAGTCTGCACGATGGCGCACACGGGTGCCTCCCCGGTGCGTACGGCTTCGGCAACGCGCAGGGCGGTGTCGTACGGGGTGAGCGCGCTGGTGTCCACGGGGTGGGCGTCGGCGGTGAGCCAGGCGAGCGCGGCCCGGTAGGGCTCGATGTGGTCGTAGGACCACTGGCGCACGCGCATCTCGCCGTCGGGCAGGTCCGGGGGCACCTCGCGCCCGGCTATTCGCTCACGCAGGATCGTTTCCGCCGGAGCGAGGAGTACATGCCGTACGGGAATCCGGCGGGCGGCGAGACCGCCGAAGATCTCGTCGCGGTACTCCTGGCGCAACAGGGTCATGGGGACGACGAGGACGCCGCCGAGCTCGGCGAGCATGGCGGCGGCGGTGTCGACCACGAGCCGGCGCCAGATCGGCAGGTCCTGGAAGTCGCCGACCTCGGCGAGGTGCTTGGCCGGGAGCAGCTGCGCGAGTGTGCCCCCGACGACCTCGGGGTCGAAGAGCGTGCTGTTCGGGATCAGCTCGATCAGTTCCCGTGCGGTGGTGGTCTTCCCCGCACCGAACGCACCGTTGATCCAGAGGATCATTCGTACTCCAAGACTTCAAGGCCGCTGAACAGCGGCGGAGCCGCTTTCACAAGGTCATCTGAGAGCGGCGCGGGAAAAGAAGGAGTCCACAGGCCCGCGCCCACTACTTCCTTCTCCCACACCCGCTGGAGGTACACCACGATCCGCTCCTCCATCGTGACCGTTACCTCACTGAGCGACTCTGTCGGGAATCTTCAACCGTCGGCTTACTTACCTTGTCGCCACCAGCATTCCCAGCTGAGGTTGCGGGAGTCGAGGTAGGTCTGGAAGGCCGTGGGTAGCCTCAGGACTGATTCAAAGCCCTGGAGACTTAGATTCAACCGGTCAGAGCAACAGTGCTGGTTGAGGACGGTTTACGTGGCGAGAATGGGTCGGCCGGGCATGCCGGACGAGATGAAGGCCGATTTGTGGCGGCGGTGGAGAGCCGGGGAGTCGACCAGCGTCATCTCGAGGCAGATCGGCAAGCCGCCCGGCTCGGTGTTCACTGTCCTCAAGCATCACGAAGGGATCGCTCCCGGACCCCGCAAAGCGCGCGTCGGAAGCTTGACCGTGGGCGAGCGGGAGGAGATCTCGCGCGGGCTGTGTGCCGGAGAGTCCTACCGGGCCATCGCCCGCCTCCTGGGGCGTGCGGTGTCGACGATCAGCCGTGAAGTCAGCAACAACGGCGGACGCGATATCTACCGGGCGATCGCCGCGCAGGAACGGGCACTTGACCGCGCCCGGCGCCCGAAGCAGTGCCTGCTCGCCCGCAGGCCCGCACTGAGGCAGACGGTGCTGACCCTGATGAAGGAGGAGTGGTCGCCGGAACAGATCGCCGGCCACCTGCGTCTGCATCACGGTGACGACCCGGCGATGGAGATCAGCCACGAGACGATCTACCGATCGGTCTGCACTACCCGATGGAAGGTGATCCCCCGCGAGCTGTGCAAGCGCCTGCGAACCGGCCGCCCGATCCGGAAGAACAAGCACCACACAGTGAAAGGGCAGTAGCGCTCGCAGATCACCGATGCCCGACCGATCGAGGAGCGGCCCCAGGCGGCGGAGGACCGCAGCGAGTCCGGGCACCTGGAAGGCGATCTGGTGATCGGCTCGAACAACAGCCAGATCGCCACGCTGGTCGACCGGAAATCGCGGTTCCTCACGGTCGTGAAACTCGCCAGCCGCCACACCACCGTGGTCGTTCCCGCTCTGGCCGAGACCTACGAACGCATGGATCCCCGACTACGCAGCACGCTGACCTGGGATCGCGGCATGGAACTGGCAGCTCACAAACGGCTCACCGCCGACACCGGTGTCGACGTGTTCTTCGCAGCCCCTGGCAACGTGGCACCAACGAGAACACCAACAAGCTGCTCCGGCAGTACCTGCCCAAAGGCACGAACCTGTCGACGTTCAGCCAGGACGATCTTGACGCCATCGCGGCGAAGCTCAACAACCGTCCGCGCAAGTGCCTGGGATTCCGCACACCAGCCGAGAGCGTTGCCTTGACCGGTTGAATCTAGGACTTGTCCGGCCGATCATGTGCGGAGCCAGATGGTGAGGGCTGCGGCGGTGGCGGTGCCCAGGTAGACGTAGCCGCGCTTGTCGTATCTGGTGGCCACGGCCCGATGCTGCTTGAGCCTGTTGATGGCGCGCTCGATTGTGTTGCGCTTCTTGTATCGCTCTTCGTCAAAACCGGGCGGCCGCCCGCCGCGTGAGCCCTTGCGCAGGCGGGCGGCCTGGCTATCGAGCTTCTCCGGGATCGTGTGCCGGATGCCCCGGCGCCGCAGGTAGTTCCGGACGGGCCCGTTGCTGTATGCCTTATCGGCGGCGACGCTGTCGGGCTTCTTGCGGGGCCTGCCCGACCCCAGTTTCGGGACGTGGATCTTCTCCAGGACCGGCTTGAACTGGGTGCAGTCCGCCCGCTGACCTGGTGTGACGATCAGAGACAGCGGGCGGCAGCGGCCATCCGCGCTCAGGTGGAGCTTGGTGGTGAACCCGCCCCGCGAGCGGCCCAGGCCCTCACTTCCCGCACCACCTCCACCAGGCGGGCGTGCAGGCTCTGCCACGGCGTTTCGTCCTGATGTTCTGGCCCTTCGGCCCCCTTTGAGCCGGGCGCCGGCGGCGGGTCGGTGCGGGCACCCGCCGCATGCTGATGCGCACGAACGATGGTTGAGTCGACCGAGACGTCCCAGTCGATCTCGCCTGCGGCGTCGGCCGCGGCCTGAACCTGCTGGAGCAGACGCTCCCACGTTCCGTCGGCCGACCACAGCCGGTGCCGTTCGTAGACCGTCTTCCAAGGCCCGAACCGTTCCGGCAGATCACGCCATTGAACACCGGTCCGCACCCGGTGCAGAATCCCGTCGATCACCTGCCGGTGATCCCGCCACCGGCCACAACGCCTGTTGCTGACCGGCAGGAACGGACGCAGACGTTCCCACTCGGCATCACTCAGATCACCCCGCCCCATGCCCGGAACAACGAGCAGCCCAGATGGGGAGTAGCGGCGTCTACGCTCGGGGAATGGACCGCTACGAGAAGACGGCGCATCTGGAGTGGTGGGCCAACCCATCCACCTGCCTGGCTCGAATCCCGATCAGAGCGACGGCCATCGCCAACACGGGTGAGTGGGACGCAGTGTTCTCGCCCCCTCTCGACCACGGCGTCCGCGAGAACCTGAAACAGCTCATCGACGCGGACCCTTGCTTCACCCTTCGCTTCGACACCTCAGCCGTCGAAGTCCAGGCAGAGGACTTCGACGGCGTCGATCACCTTCGGCTGACCGTCATCCCCGAGCCGTAAAGCCGAGTAGCCCGACATGATCGGCCGGACAAGTCCTAAGGCCGCAGCCCTCAGGATCTCGTTGGCCCGCTTCAGCTCGGCGGTCTCCTTCTTCAGCGTCTTCATCGCCGCGGACTCTTCCGTGGTCGTCCCCGGTCGCTGCCCGGAATCGATCTCGTCCCGCCTGAACCAGTTGCGCAGCGTCTCGGCGGAGCCGATGCCGAACTTCTGAGTCACCGCCCGCAACGCGGTAGCGGTGATCGGTGGCTTGTACGGCAGACGAACCTGCCTGCGTCTCTGCAGGTTGGCGTGGTCAGCGCTCTCGACTCCTACCGGAATGATAGGTGGCTGGTATCATTGAGTCATGCTGTATAAGACTCCCGCGCTCGACGCCGCGGACCTCAAGGTTCTGCACGAGGTGGACGGCCTGCGCGAGCGCCTGCGTGACGCGGTGCAGCAGGCGCCGATGAAGTGGGCTCAGGATCTGCGTAAGGCGCTGACCGCGAGCGCGATCGCGGCATCGAACACGATCGAGGGCTATCAGGTTGACGCGAAGGACGTCGCCGACCTGATGGACGGGGAGCGTGAGGTCGACGCCAGCGAGGAGAACAAGGCGGAGACCCTTGCCTACCAGCAGGCGATGACGTACATCCAGTCCCTCCACGACGTCGCCGACTTCCGGTACAGCAAGGAACTCCTCAACGCGTTGCACTGGATGCTCCAGGGCCACCACCACCCGCTGCGCACCGCCGGGCAATGGCGTAAGACCCCGATCCGGATCACCGCGCCCGGTGACGAGCTCGCCACCGACTACGACGGACCCGACCAGGATCTCGTGCCCGGCCTGATGGCCGAGCTGGTGGACTGGCTTAATGACGGCGATACCGAAGCGCACGTCCTGATCCGGGCGGCGATGGCGCACCTGAACCTGGTGAAGATCCATCCGTGGTCCGACGGGAACGGCCGTATGTCCCGTTCCCTGCAGACCCTGCTGATTGCCCGCGGCGGCGTTCTCGCACCTGAGTTCTCCTCGATCGAGGAATGGCTCGGGATGCCCGGCAACACCTGGGAGTACTACAAGGTGCTCCGCGAGGTCGGCGGCCCTGTGTACTCGCCCGAACGCGACACCCTGCCCTGGATCAAGTTCAACCTGCGCGCCTACCACGAGCAGGCGCAGCGGGTGCAGCACCGGGTCGACCGCTCGAACCAGGTCTGGATCGAGCTGATGGAGCACGCCGACACCAACGGGATCAGCGAGCGGCAAGTGACCGCCCTCCACGAGGTCGCGATGGTGGGCCGGGTACGCCGCTCGCGCTACGAGCGGCAGGAAGCGATCAACACCCAGCAGGCAACCCGGGACCTGCAGGCCCTCACGAAGGCCGACGTCCTCACCGCGATCGGGCAGACGAAGGGCCGCCACTACGTCGCCGGCCCCCGCTTCCCGCAGAACGTCATGGCGACCTCACGCCGACCGCACCGCATCATCAACCCCTACGCCACCGCATAACACCAAGGCAGCTGGACTCGGGCTGATCGAACTGCGGCGATGACGTCCACAAGACGGCCCTGACCGCCGTGGTCTCCTTCGATATCGTCCAGCAGCGGCCCGCCCGGATCAGCGAAGACCAACGCGACTGCCTGAACCCGCTCCTGGGTGCGTGCCCCCGTTATGTTTTCCGTGGTCCTGCAAGAGGGCCGCTGGCCTCCGGGCCCGGCATGACTGTGTCCCCCTGTCGAACGGATGACCTGGGGGGTGGTGTCACCGGGCCCGAGAGACGCCGTTGGAGACGCTGATGAGAGGTCTGACCACCGCCTGGTCTGGCGCAATGCCCGGCATCCCGCGGGCGGCAGGTCTGCATAACGTGGATGCGCGCATACGACGCCAACGCCCTGGCCAGCACCGCACGAACCCGGTTCAGGAGGATGGGTTGTACGACATCGACGACGTGGGCGTCTTCCTCGGCCTGGACGTCGGCAAGAGTGCCCACCACGGCCATGGGCTGACCCCGGCCGGCAAGAAGGTCTTCGACAAGCAGTTGCCCAACAGTGAGCCGAAGCTGCGGACCGTCTTCGACAAGCTGGCCGCGAAGTTCGGTACCGTGCTGGTGATCGTGGACCAGCCCGCCTCGATCGGAGCCCTGCCCCTGACGGTCGCCCGGGACGCTGGCTGCAAGGTCGCCTACCTGCCCGGACTCGCAATGCGGCGAATCGCCGACCTGTATCCCGGCGAGGCGAAGACCGACGCGAAGGACGCCGCAGTGATCGCGGACGCCGCCCGGACGATGCCGCACATCCTGCGCTCGCTGGAACTGACCGACGAGATCACCGCCGAGCTGACCGTGCTGGTGGGCTTCGATCAGGACCTGGCAGCCGAGGCCACCCGGACCTCCAACCGGATACGCGGCCTCCTCACTCAGTTCCACCCCTCGCTGGAACGCGTCCTTGGCCCACGCCTGGACCACTCCGCGGTGACCTGGCTGCTGGAACGCTACGGCTCCCCGGCCGCGCTTCGGAAAGCCGGACGCCGCAAGCTCGTCGAGGTCATCAGACCCAAAGCTCCACGCATGGCCGAGCGGCTGATCGACGAGGTCTTCGATGCCCTGGACGAACAGACCGTCATCGTTCCAGGCACGGGCACCCTCGACATCGTCATCCCATCCCTTGCTCGTTCGCTTGCCGCCGTCCATGAACAGCGACGAGCCCTTGAAGCACAGATCCGGCAGTTGCTGGAGGCTCACCCTCTTTCCCCGGTCCTGACCTCGATTCCGGGGGTCGCGGTCAGAACCGCCGCCACCTTGCTGGTCACCGTCGGCGACGGAACCAGCTTTCCCACCGCCGCTCATCTGGCCTCCTACGCCGGGCTCGCCCCGACGACGAAGTCCTCGGGAACCTCGATCCACGGCGAACACGCGCCCAGAGGCGGAAACCGGCAGCTCAAACGGGCGATGTTCCTGTCAGCGTTCGCCGCCCTGCATGATCCCGCCTCCCGCACCTACTACGACAAGTGCCGGGCCCGCGGAAAGACCCACACGCAGGCTCTTCTCCGTCTCGCCCGCCACCGCATCAGCGTCCTGTTCGCCATGCTCCGCGACGGCGCCATCTACGAATCCCGGCCTGCAGCGGCGGTCAGTTGAACTCCGAGGGGATCTGCCAGCAGCACCACGCGATCGGCCCTGGGGTCGAACCCGAGCACCGGCTTCCCCCGGTCGCCTTCTCCGGTCATCAGCACGGGCCTGCCCAGCCGGCGCCCGATCGTGCTGAGGAGGCCGCACAGGACGTCCACTCCTTCCTGGCCTTGCAACTCCCGGAGGTCGACATCAAAGTCGATCTCACCGGCCGACATCGGCCAGAAGTTCACCTGCACATCCGCGACAGGCCATACCTTCAGCAGGGCCATGTCCGCGTCCGTGGGCCGTGACAGCACCTCCTGCGCCGAGGGCAAAGGCATGCGAACGCAGCCTTCCGAGTACTCCCACGTCCACCCGCTCGACCCGACCAGGTCGAACACCGCCTGCCAGTCATCGACCGAGGTGTCGGTCACGGACACATCAGGCAGAGCACCCATCAGGTCAGGGTCGAAGAAGTTCCTGACGTCATCCCACAGCAGATCCGGCATGCCGCCATGCTGCCCGTCAGCCCGGCCAAACGCAGCTCGATTCCTTGACGAACCCCATAGAGGCACCCCCCTGACGGATGATCCGCACCCATACGGCGCGTTCCACGCCAGGGAGCGGGGCACGGTTCGCGAGCATCGGCGATCGACCGGAGCTGGCGGTCGCCCCTCTGGATGAGGCATGGGGCACGACGGTCCGGCTACAGCGGCCCGCCGGAGACAGGACCCGCTCGGCGAGCTGTCCGTGCAGCCTGCCGCCGGCTGTGTCGGCTTCGGTGAGCCAGTCGGCGGCAACCAGCAGCGCGGCGTGTTCGGCGACTTCCTCGGGTGTCAGGACGCAGAACATCGAGAGGGACTTGGACGCGCACTGATACGCGGTGGAAGGCATCCGCGATGCGCCCGACCGCCCGGGAAGAGAGCTCGTCTTCCTGGCGCGACGCCCATGACCTCCGGTGATCCATACGACTCAGCCTCTGAGGGCGCAGGACACCAGCCAGCCGACGACGGCCAGGACTGTCCACCGACCGCAGGCAGCTTCGCAAAAGACCCATTCGGCCGGCTTGCCATCGCATCCTCCAGGGCACCCGGCGTGCGACTGGGCGGCCTCGGCCACACCCTGGGGACATGATGGATCACAGCCCCCGACGGGCCCGCCGCAGGGACCTCAGCTGGGGCAAACCGCCCCGCGTCCTGCGAGTGGACGCCGCCGCCCCGTGCTAACTCACTCCTTCGCAGCCTTCGGTGGTTTCGTGGTGGGGGTGCTCATCGGCATCGTGGGTGCCGGCGGCAACGCCGACGGTTCCCCGTCAGCCGCCTCTCGGACGGCATCCACCGCGGAGGTTCCGTCCCAGACCCACACGCCGTCGAAGGCGACCGGGACGGCGCAAACGACCTTGTCACAGATTCCCGGTGACGGCACCTTCCTGGTCGGCCGGGAAGCCCGGCCGGGAACCTACCGAAGCGCTGGACCAGCCGAAGCCCTGACAGACTGCTACTGGGCCCGCCTCAAAGGCACCACAGGCGACCTCACCGAGATCATCGCCAACAGATCCGGCAAAGGCCCGGCCACCATCACCATTCTCGCCACCGACAAGGCGTTCCAGACATCCGGCTGCCAGACCTGGAAACGACTCGACTGAGCACACAACGAGGGCCAAGCCCTCGTGTTCCGAGGAGCCCGGCAGCACCCTTCCCGCCGGAGCGAGTGAACTCATCGTCCAAGGCCAGGACTGGGCATGTGGATCACCGGGCAGCGGGCCGGGTGGGACAAGCTCATGCCCGCACAGCAGTGGCTCCTGGAGAGCATCGGCATCGAGCACCAGGCCGAGGGCGGACCGGTGCCGGGCGCGGCCCGGTCGCAGGACGCCCGGTGGACCGCCAACCTCGCCGCCGCCCGCCAGTTCCACGCCCGCGAAGGACACCTGACCGTGCCCCGCAAAGCGGTGGAGACCGTCGACGGCATCGAGCACAAACTCGGAGCCTGGCTCGACAACACCCGCCGCCGGGCCGCCAAACTCAGCCCGCAATGCCGCGCCGAACTCGACCAGCTCGGCATGCGCTGGTAGGCCTAGAGAAGGGCAGCGTGCGGGCTCGCTCTGGTTGGTGGATCTGCTCAGTCAGCTGGATGCCACGTTGCTGGTGGGTCGGTCTCCGAGCGCGAACTGCTCTTGCGGGCCGCACCATCGGCAGTCGGGTTTGGTGCTGGAGTTCATGAGGTCCCGCGTGCGGGTGCGGGGGCGGTGCAGGATGTTGGCGTGGTCGAGGTCGTCGTCGTGGAGGCAGCTCACTGCATGCATGAAGTGGCTGACGGCTTCGGCGGCGGTCAGGGCGTTGAGGGGGAGAACGCTGGCGGCTGGCATGCCGGGGACGTATTGTGCGGCGGCTCGGTCAGCGGGGGTGTGCATGTCGATGGCGAGGTCGGTGGGGTTGATCAGTCCGTCACACCACAGGCAGCCGGTCCCGGGCAGAAGGAGACGGGTGACGGCGTGGATTTGTCCGACGGTTCCGTCTCGTACGGGGATCTTCACGCCCGCTTGAGTGGCGGGAACGAGGTGCTGGTGCACGGCGGCGTTGGTGAAATGACGGGCAGCCGCGCCGTCGGCTGCGAGGAAAAGCCAGTCGCACTGGCGCAGTTCGGTTTGGACGTGGGGCTGCTCGACGCGTTCGGTGAGAACAGTGAGGGCGATGTTTGGCTGTGCTTGCCGGGCCAGTCGGCTGGCCAGAGCGGTCTTGGGATGGCCGACGTCATCTGCGGTCGCACCGGAGAGGCGGGGCAGATTGGTCTCGTCGACGAGATCATCATCGATGAGGACCAGGTGGCCAACGCCGAGGCGTGCGAGGTACTCGGTGATCAGGTTGCCCACCCCGCCCAGACCGATGACGGCGACCTTCATCGCTTGGAAGGTCCGCTGCCCAAGG
This sequence comes from Streptomyces rhizosphaerihabitans, assembly GCF_025399795.1. GTDB lineage: Bacteria > Actinomycetota > Actinomycetes > Streptomycetales > Streptomycetaceae > Streptomyces > Streptomyces rhizosphaerihabitans. The sequence continues at coordinate 63,919 of NZ_JAODTZ010000005.1, forward strand.
TCGCCGAAAATGCGCACCTGGCGGTCGTAGGAGGCGTGGCTTGTATCTGGGGTGCACGCTGTGGCCGGCTGGGGGCGTAGGCGCAGGAGGTTGTTGGCGGGGATGACGACTTCGGCGAGGTCGGTGCGGGTGCCATCAGGGTTCCAGAGATCGCCGGCTGCGGCCTGGGGGGTGAGGACGAGTCCGCAGACAGGGGTGTTGCTGATCTGAGTCAAGGCCGGGTAGCCGCGTTCGTGACTGGCCAGGTCGGTGGGCGAGAACTCCACGCGAGTGGAGCCGCCGTGGTTGTGAACCGCGATGTAGGCGAGGTGTTCGTCGCGGGCGCGCAGGATGTTGTCGCGGACAAAGGCTGCAGAGAGAGCGTGGTGTCCGAAGGTGCCGCGCCCGTAGTCGATGTGGTCGCGGGCAAGGATGAGTTCGCGGGCCAGGAGACGCAGACCGCGGGGGCCGTCGGTCCATCCGGCGAGGAGGACGGCGCTGTGGGCCGCCCGGTCGCCGGGGAACAGGTGAGCGGTCAGCTGTCGCCAGAGGCGGGCGGGGATGGTCAGGCTTGCTCCGGCGGCGGGTGGATTCACTGCGTGGTCAGCCATGCCAGGATCCTCACTGCCTTGTTGACAGGGGTGTCGACCGCGGGGTCGCGGTGGTTGGAGCGTCGGGAGATCTGCAGTGCCGACTCGGTGGGGCGTCCTTGCCAGGTGACGTGCTGGATGGCCGGGCCGTGGGGCTGGCCGTCGGTGCGGGTGAGCGTGCCGGTGTAGTGGGGGTAGACGTCGGCATCGGGGTGGGCTGCGGAGATCTGGAAGCCGAGCCAGGTCCGGGCCGGGGTGTAGGCGGGGCCGACGGGCTGGTCGCTGATGACGACGTAGACGCCGCCGGATCCGTCCGGGGTGATGGTGAGGGCGTCCGCCCCGAAGTGTCCACGGAGCTCTGTGAGAGCCGTGTCGATCGGGGCGGTCACCGCCGAGTACGTCGTCACGAGTTGTCGTCCGGAGCAACGGCGAGGAAGTCGAGATTGCGGTGGATGTGGACCGTGTCGGTGTCCCCGACGATGTCGTAGCGGTTTCCGCGCTTGACGGAGAGCTGGAAGCCGGGGTCGATCGGCAGGCCCTGCGCGGCAGCAGCCTGCTTGATCTCCAGACCGGTCATCTCCCGCTCCGGCAACTGCACGGTCTTGTTGTTGATGGTCACCGGGATCGTGCTCGGAGGACGGCGATCCTGATCGACGAGGCTGGCCTGGTCGGGCGTTGCACTCATGAGGTGCTCCTTTCTGCCCCGCCGTGCGGCAGGGCAATGCTGCAGTGAACGGCTGAGGACACGGCCTACTTCTTCTTGGTCTTCTTCGAGGCCGTCTCGTTGACGGTCGTCGCCGGGCTGCGGCGCACCGTCGACTGCTTCACGAACCGGCCCGTGATCGCACTGCGACCACGCTTGCCGCTGGATGCGCTGCTCTTGCCTGCCATGAGCCTCCCTTCGCAAGTCCGTGCGTGGTTCTGCACAGACCAGACCGCTTCAAAGTTTCATACACCCAATAGGTGCATAGAACTTATTGACCTTGCTCCGGAGGATAGCATGGAAGCGTCAGGTATACGGAAGAGGATTCTGAGGTTGCTGGTGGAGATCGCCTTTGAGGACGCCGGACTCGCGCATGCCTGCAACAACGGCTCCGCCAGAAGGGCCCGCTTCGGCGACGGAGGCTCAACCGCCCTCCTCAGGCGCCTCGGTCAGATGTCGGCCGCCTACCACCTGGCTGACCTGCGGCACGTTGCAGCAGCGCGGCTTCGCCCCGCATCCAACGGAGACTGCTTCACTCTGCTCGTGTCGCTGGGCCCTCACGGCGACCTCGTCCTCCGCCCTCGGGATGACCCGCCCCCCACTCACGACGACGGCACCTTGAACGAGCACGCCGTACGCGCAGTAATCGTCACCGCGATCTACCGCCCCTGAACCCGCCACAGGCCCGCCCCGCAGCCTCGCCGACCGAGAGGCACTCACGTGACCCCGCCCGCCGCCCCTCACCAGTTCTTCAGCCCAGATGACGTCCTGCCCCCGGGTGACACCCTCAAGGAACAACTCGAAGCCCTCGGCATCCCCCAGGCCGACCTCGCACGCCGCACGGGGCTGTCAACCAAGCACATCAACCAGATCGTCCAGGGCAGCGCCGTACTCACCCCGGAGACCGCCCTGCTCCTGGAACGCGCCGTCGGCATTCCGGCCTCTCTATGGAACCAAATGGAAGCCGCCTGGCGCACCCATGTCAGCCGCACGGAGAGCCGCGAGGCGCTCAGCAACCACCTCGACTGGCTCAAGCGCTTCTCACTGGGGGAACTCGTCAGGCGGGGCATCCTGCCGACCAAGGAATGCACCGTAGACAACCTCGAGCAGCTGCTGGCGTTCTTCGGCGTCGCAGACCCCGAAGTCGCGGAGAAGGTGTGGCGCAGCTACCGGACCGCCTTTAGGCGCTCCACCGTTCTCAAGCCGGACGACTATGCCACCGCAGTATGGATGCGCCAGGCCGAGCTCAAGGCACGCACCCTGGACTGCGCTCCGTACGACCGCACAGCGCTGCTCGAACTCCTCCCCCGCCTTCGCGCCCTAACCATCCAGGAACCAGCGCTCTGGCTCACCGAAGTTCCACGCCTGTGCGCCCAAGTTGGCGTCGCCGTCGTCTTCGTTCCCGCGCCCCCCAACAGCCGCGTCTCCGGCGTCACCCGCTGGCTCACCCCCGAAAAGGTCGGCGTAGCACTCAGCGACCGCTTCAAAAAGGACGACCACTTCTGGTTCACCCTCTTCCACGAACTCGGCCACGTCCTCCTGCACGGCAAACGCCTTACCTTCATCGATGACACTCACCGCGCCGACGACACGACACCCGAGGGGGACCGCAGTGAAGCCGAAGCAGACGCCTTCGCCGCCGACACCCTCATCCCACCCGAGCACACGGCCGCCTACCGGTGCCTCGCCCAACGCCCCATGCCGTTCAGCAACATCGAGTCCTTCGCACAGCAGGCAGGAATCGCACCCGGCATCGTCGTCGGACGCCTCCAATACGACCGCGCCCTGGAGTGGACCCACGGAAACAAACTCAAACGCACCATCGAGATCACTCTCTCCGGTGACCTAAAAACTACATAGCCACCCGAAACGGATCACGCTCGCCTGCATAGAAAAGAAGGAAGAGGAATCCGCTGTGTGTCGTCTGGACCCGGTGCTGTCTCGGCAGCGATCGGCTGCATGGTCAGGCGCCGGGCAAAGTGCGCAGAAGCCGGCGGACCGCGCGAGGGACAGCCAGGCGGCGGGCGATACCGGGTGCGGCGTAGGCGGTGACGACCAGGACAGCCACGGCGGCGAACATGGAAAGGGGCCGCTCCAGCAGGACAGCATCAGCACGCTGCCACTCAGGAGCAGAACGGCGAGAGCGAGCGTGAGCGCCTGGTCCTGGTCCTGCGCCTGGTCCCGCCGCGTCTGGCGCGTCTGGCCGGTCATGCGCGGCGCAGGCATCCAGAGGGCACCTGCCCTTCGGGCACGACGCGCCACAGGCTCCCGCCACCTCACTCGCGGTACTCCGAGCAAGAGCCGCGGCCGACCGCGACGATGCACGATGTCACCCGCTCGCCCCGGTGCAGATAGCGCACGATCGGCGAACGCGTCGTCGCCACCCACCCCTCGTTCCACGCCGGCATACGCACCGCCACCTTCTGCACGGCCCGCCACGTCGACGCGCACGATACGGAAGCGACGGCAGCGGCGGGGGGCGGCGAAGCAGCGGACAAGGCGGTCGCAAGGACGGCGACGGCGGCGGCCGCCGTGGTGGGCAGACGTCGGGTCAGGTCCATACACCGGTCAACCCCGCTCCCCACCCGCCCGGTCACGGCTCCTCCCAAGATCGCCCATCAGGGGCAGCCGGGCTTCCCGACTCGCGGTGCTGGCTGTCAGCGAACCAGCCTGGACAAGCGTCATCTCTGTCCGTCACAGACCAGCACGCCAATTCACTACGCACCGCAACCCGGAGTCTTTAGAGGTCCTACCGGTAGTTCGTTAAATCCGGCGGTAGAGGTCAATGCCGCGCCCGGTGGTGACGGCGCCGATCAGGGCCTGGAGTTCGGAGGGCGGGTCCGTGTCCGTCCAGGCCTGCCGCCATCGACTGAGGGTGATGGCGGGGGTGAGCCAGGAACGGATGGCTCGTAAGGTCCTGGGGCAGCAGGGTGGTTGGGGCTGGTTTGACGGGTTTGGTCCCCCTCTCTGACCCCTGGTTGGGGCAGGGGTCCGGCGCGGTGGCATCCAGCGGTCCAGGGGGAGCGAACCACTGGTCCCAGCAGAAGGAGAAAGCGCAGTTGACCAGGGTTTGGTGGCGGTGGATGGCGCGGGCGGAGCGGACCTGGAAGTCGGCCCGGCCGAGTTCGTCCTTGATCTGCTTGTAGCTCTGCTCGATCCACGACCACAGTCCGTAGAGACGAACGATCTCGACGAGGTCGGCCGACGGGTGCGGGCCTGTGCCGTTGTCCGTCTTGCCCAAGCGGCCCGGCCACTGCCGACCCACGTGTGCGGTCGCCGTGCCGTCCTTGCGGTCCCCGGAATCATCGATCACGATCACCCCGCCGTCATGCGGAGCGTCGCCGGCTCCTCGCACAGCAGCTCAAGCCGCCGGTCGTTGACCTGCTCGGCTTCCCACGGCGACTCCGGCAGGAAGAACTGCAGCCGCTGCACCTCCGGCATCCCCGCACCTGTCGCCGGTTCCGCCCCGGCCAGGCAGGTGATCGTCTTGTTCCGGTCCCACGGTGCCGGCAGACCGGTCAGGTACTCGCGAAACCCCCGCCGCTGGGCCAGGCTGAAGAACAGGTCGTCGAACCGGGCCGCGTACTCCTCCGATGGCCCCGGCGCAGGCGGACACGGACGACGTGGAGTCATACGCGGCCTCCAACAGGGAAGTTGCCTCCTACCACCGGCCTACGGCCCACTTGGCCTGCCGTCAACCCACACCACCGCCGGATTTAACGAACTACCGGTAGTAAGCGCCGTAGGGGCTCCAGTCTCGGAGGAACGGCTTCAGATCGTCAGCGCGGGGGGCGGGGATCTCGGGGAGCTGAAGCTGCTGAAACATCGGATGGACCCGCGCCACGTGATCGGTGGCCCACAGCATCCACTCTTCAGCCGCCGTTCGTTCCGGTCCAGGCGGAAGCGTCGCCACGTGCGCCTGGGCGGCTTCCAGGTAGGCGCCCAGGCGTGTCGCGCGGCGCCAAGCGGCCTCTTGCGAGTCCAACTGTCGGACGCGGTAGTCCTCGGCGTACTGGTCACAGGCCTCGGCCATCGCCGCTTCCCAGCGCAAGTGCTTCTGTTGTGCCTGCTCAAGGTCGGCTAGGCGCTTGCGCTCGGCCGCCTCACCGCGCAGTCCGATCTCGTGGACGATTTCTGAGAGCTGCTCCTCCAGGAGACGCTCCGAGTTGTCCGCCCATTCGGACCCATGATGGGGATGGCCGCCTCGAAGATCGAACCGCAGCCGATCGGAGGGTGTGTAGTCGTATCGGGGGATCCTGACCCAGGAGTACCTCTTGGCTTCTTCGAGTTCCCTGTCCATCGGAACGTGCTCGCTTCGGTCCTTCTCCTGAACCACTCGGAACTCGATCCTGTCCCCTTGGGCTTTGATCGTGAAGTGCGGATCATGCGGAAGGCGGCGGTTATGCCGCGGTCCCGCGCCCACGGTGCCGGCAGCACAGGTATGACCGTTGCGTTCGACGGCGGTAAGAAGCGCGTGCACGATGCGCAGAGCGCGTTGCTGGACTGGCCGTGTCAGCCCGAGCGGTTGCTTCGCCTTCTGCATCGCCTGGACGACGGCATGCGGACGGGTCAGCCGTGCTGGCACCACCACCGGTTCCAGAACGGCCAGGCGCCACGCGGGAATGTCCACGAGCTTGATCTCGACGCCCTCACGGCGCTTCCAGTACTGCAGCTCTTTAGTCTTCGGGATTCGTCCGGATCGGCTCGCCGAGGCGGCACGGCTCAACCAGGCGTCAGCGTCGGGGCCCGACTTCAGGATCCTGCCGCTGGCTGCTTCCAGCTCCTCCAGGAGCTGGTCGGTGTACGTCTTACGCGGCTGCTGCGGAACACCAGGCAACGAACCTGGGGCAGCGGTTTTGGGCAACCGGGGGATGGGAAGCGCTCGCAACGGGGCCTTCGGCACCGGGTAGGTGCCGTGGGCCAGGTAATGGCGCCCTGCGTCGGTCAGCACCGCATTCCACACGCCACCTCGTCTGGCCACCTTGACCAGCCCACGGTTTTGCAGAGCCTGGCAGCTGGTCTTGTAGGCGGCGGAAGCTCCCTCGGGGCATCCCTTTCCCACCCACTCCAGCACCGTCAGCTGCCGTTCGTTGAGTGTCTGCTTCATGCCGCGCGCCCTCTACCGATCGACAAGTTCGGCCTGGATGCTGCCAGGGATGGAACCAGTCAGTGTGCATTACCGGAGCTGATTAGCCCGAAAGGATGTGCTCGTGGGTGATCGGGCGGGACTCAGCTGACCTCATCAGAACTCACCCTGCAGCGTCCCTCAGGGCCTCGTCGAAGCGTGTCGACGGTCAAACAATCCGGCTCTGTCGAGGATCTTGTTTGCGCCGTGAGGCGCTGTTGGTTCGAGTGGAGGTGAAAGACCTGCACCAACGCCCTGTCGCAGCAGGGTCGTTGAAGCTGAGGGCAGTCTGATCCGGGTGGTGCCGGGGAGGGCGAGAGCGGCCCTGACAAAGCCGGGACGTGCCAGTACTGCCAGATGGTGCGGGTCCGGCGAGCATGATGGAGAGGAGTACGCAAGGAACCGGCGTGTTACGTCTCTTAAAGCGACACCGGCTCGAATCTGGTGGATCTGGGCCGGATGTGGCGCGTATCCGGGTCATTCCTTCGGGTGATCTGGAGAACTCCTGGGGCGGTATACAAGAGCTGCTCGGGAGGCCGTGGGGAAGGTCTGCGGCGTACTCGCGGCGATGCCACAGGGACACAGTCGGGCTCCTACTTCATCGAGCGAACCACAGTGAACACGGGAACCGTCCCGGTCCTTGCCCTTCGCGCCGCGTCCGGCGGCGGTGGCGGGGCTGAGTCCACCGACGACTGATCGGTCCGGGAGGGGGCGGAGCCGCCGTAGTACTCCGAGGCCGGGAAAGCCGGTCACACGGGGAAGGGCGGCAGCGGTATCGAGAAGGGAAGGATGCTGCAATGCCGGAAGATGCGCCGCCGAACGGCGACGCTCCGCCAACGGGCCCCGAAATGGGGCCCCGTCAGCGGGTATCGGAGATGCAGGCCAAGCTTCACCGTTGGGTGGCGGCCGACCCCGGCCGCGGGTTCGACGACCTGTTCAACTTCGTGCACGATCCGGCCACGCTGCGAATCGCGTGGGACCGGGTTGCGGGCAATCAGGGGGCGCGGACTCCCGGCGTGGACGGCCGCACGGTCGGCTGGATCGAGTCCGAGATCGGCGTCCCGGCCTTCCTGGCCGAGGTGCGTGAGCGGCTCAAGGCACGGGCCTGGAGCCCGATGCCGGCACGCGAACGCGCGATTCCCAAGCCCGGTGGCTCGGGGAAGGTCCGCAAGCTCGGGATTCCCCGGGTGGAGGACCGCTTGGTCCAGGCGGCACTGAAACTGGTGCTGGAGCCCATTTTCGAGGCCGACTTCGAGCCGGTTTCCTACGGGTTCCGGCCCGCGCGGCGGGCCCAGGACGCGATCGCCGAGATCCATTACTTCGGTACCCGAGGCTATCGGTGGGTGCTGGATGCGGATATCGAGGCAGCTTTCGACAACGTCTCGCACCGCGCCGCTATGGACGCGGTGCGGGTCAGAGTCAAGGACAAGCGCGTACTGGAGCTGGTCAAGGCGTTCTTGAAGGCTGGTGTCCTCACTGAGGACGGTCAGTACCAGGACACTCACACCGGCACCCCGCAAGGCGGGATCCTTTCACCGCTGATCTTCAACATCGTCCTGTCGGCGCTCGACGAGCACCTGCACGGGCCGTGGAAGAACGGCGGGGAGATGAGCACCGGCTCCCGGCGGGACCGACGTCGTTACCTGGGCCTGCCCAGGTGGCGGGTCGTCCGTTACGCGGACGACTTCGTCGTCCTCGTGCACGGCACTCGCGACGACGTCGAAACGCTGCATGAAGACATCGCTCATGTGCTGGAGCCTCTGGGTCTTCGTCTGTCACCGACCAAGACCCGAATCGTGCACATGACCGACGGTTTCGACTTCTTGGGGTTCCGCATCCAGTGGCGCCGCAAGCAGGGAACCAACGACAAGTGGTACGTCTACACCTTCATCGCCGACCGGCCCCTCCGGTCGTTGAAGGCGAAGATCCGTGCCCTGACCCACAGGACGTCGCAACACCCTCCCAGGGACGTGCTGATCCGTCTCAATCAGATCATGCGCGGCTGGGCCAACTACTTCAAGCACGCAGTGGCGAAACACACCTTCAGCATGTTGGAACACTTCGTCTGGTGGCGGGTGGTCCGGTGGCTGAGGGCTCTGCATCGCTGGAGGTGGAAGGACGTCCGCCGGTGGCTCGCCAACCCCCACGGGGGCTGGCGCCGCCCGCACGCGGATGGGATCGAACTGTTCGACCTCCAGACGGTAACGGTCACGCGTTACCGCTACCGGGCGTCGAGGATCCCCAATCCCTGGGCCGGTATCAACCACGCCTGACGGCAGAGACCGTGGAGAGCCCGTTGCGCTGAGAGGCGCACGGCGGGTTCGGCGAGAGGTCCGGAGAAACGGACCGGGAGTGATCCCGGCACCGCGCTCCGGGCCTACTCAGCGACGTCGCCTGCCTGGTGTGCGGTTCAGGGGGTTTGGGGCGGTTGCTGCCGCATTTGGCCGGTGTGGTGATCGAGTCGATCGAGCGTGAGGCCGGAACGGTCACGCTCTGTGCTCACTCCGCGGTACCGACGGCGAGGTGTCCAGGATGTGGGGTGGTGTCGGGGCGTGTGCACGGTCGGTACATGCGCCGGCTCGCTGATGCACCTGTCGGCGGAGCTGTTGCGGTGATCGAATTCCGTCTGCTGCAGTGGCCCAGGACAGCAGCCGTGACGGAGCATGATTCATCGGACCGTTTACGGCCAACCCGTTGAGCGTCAGCGTCACGGACGGACGATCGAAGCCGGAAGGCCAACGGCCCGCACCGTGTGGATGCTGTTGGTAAATCGGGTGTGGGTGTGACGACGGCCTGCATGACTCCGTTGGGGTTGTGTGGGCCGTCGTTGTGTTGAGGGGTGGGTTCGGTGTCGTTGCGTGGGGTGGATCTGGGGGAGATCCCGGAGGGGACCGCTCGGCTGGCACGTGCGGTGTTCCCGAAGGGCTGCCTGGTGATGCGGGTGCGGGATGCACTCGGGCCGGTTTTCTCGGATGCCGATTTCGAGGAGCTTTTCCCGATCAGGGGGCGGCCGACGGTGTCTCCGGCCCGGCTCGCGCTGGTGTCGGTGTTGCAGTTCGCCGAGGGGCTGACCGACCGGCAGGCCGCGCACGCGGTCCGCTCGCGTCTGGACTGGAAGTACGCCCTTTCGCTGGAGTTGGCCGACACCGGATTCGACTTCTCTGTGCTCAGCGAGTTCCGTGCCCGGCTGGTCGATGGCGAGGCCGGCCAGATGGTGTTCGATGCAGTACTCCGGGCGGCCGGCGAGGCAGGGCTGGTCAAGGCGGGCAAGCGGCAGCGCACGGATGCGACCCACGTGCTGGCCGCAACGAGAGACCTGAACCGGCTGGAGTTCGTGGCCGAGACACTGCGGGCGGCACTGAACCAGGTAGCGGAGGAGGCCGGGGACTGGTTGGTGACGGTGTCGCCGCCGGAGTGGTTCGACCGCTACTCGGCCAGGCCGGAGGACAGCCGCTTCGCGTCCCGGTGGGCGGCCCGCGTCGAACACGCCGACCAGTGCGGGACCGACGGCATGATGTTGCTGAAGGCCCTCTGGTCGGCCGTGTCACCGCCCACGTTGCGAAGCCTGCCCGCGGTGGAGTTCCTGCGGCAGACCTGGGTGCAGCAGTTCCACCACGTTGAGGGCACCGTGCACTGGCGCGGGACGAAGGACCTCCCACCGGGCCTGATCCGCTTACGGACCCCCTACGAGCCCGAGGCCCGCACTGGTTCGAAACGGGATCTGGGCTGGTCCGGATACAAGGTCCACCTCAGCGAGACCTGCGAGCCCGACGCCCCGCATCTGATCACCCACATGCGCACCACGCCGGCGCCCGTCAACGACGTCCTCGTCCTGGAGGACATCCACACCGCCCTGGCCGAACGCGGTCTCCTGCCGGACGAGCACCTGGTGGACGCCGGATACATCGACGCCGAACAGATCCACCACGCCCGCCGCGATCACGGCATCGAACTGGTCGGCCCGGTCAAGTCCACCACCGTGAAGGGACAGGCGACCGGAGACATCTTCGACAACACCCGCTTCACCATCGACTGGGACCAGCGCCGGGCCGTCTGCCCCGGCGGACAGACCAACGTCGTCTGGCGGGAAGACCAGAGCGAGTGGGGCGCTCCAGTCACCCGGGTCCGGTTCGCCGCCCGGCACTGCGACCCCTGCGAACTGCGGACCTCGTGCACCAACTCCAGGACCGGCCGCAATCTGACCCTGAGACCGAAGACCGAACACGACATCCTTCAACAGGCCCGTATCGAGCAGAACACAGACCACTGGCGCCGCCGCTACGGACACCGAGCCGGCGTCGAGGGCACCATCTCGCAGGGCGTCCACGCCTTCGGCCTACGCAGATCCCGCTACCGCGGCCTCGCCAAAACCCGGTTGCAGCACCACTTCACCGGCGCCTGTCGCCGTACGTGTGAACGCGGCCAGTCACGTACGAGTGAAAAGGGCCGCTTGTTGATGCGGTGAGTCCCGTTGCTCGGCACTCTGCTGCTGGTTGGTAAGGGGCGGCGGAGGGCGGCTGACGATGGTCTTGGACCCGCAACGCTGGTTGGAACTCCGGCGCTTCCGTGCCCTGTTCGAGTCCGGTGCGGTGACTCTGACGGAGGTCGCCAAGGAGACGGGCCTGAACAGGAAGACGGTCCGCAAGTATCTGTCCGGCCAGGCCCCGGCCGCGCCGCCGAGGAGGGTGTCGAACGGCCGGACACGCAAGAAGGCGGTGGACGAGGTCGCGCCGCTGATCGACGCGATGCTCAAGGCGGAGATCCTCATCAAGGGTGCGGTGGTGCACGAGCGCCTGGTGAAGGACTACGGCTCCACCATCAACTACCAGCGCGTCAAGCTCTATCTGCAGGAAGCCCGTCCACGAGTCGCCGAGGAACTGGGCATCGCGCCGCGGGAGTTGGCGGGCATGCACCGCCGCTTCGAGGTCGTGCCCGGGGCCCAGGCCCAGGTCGACTGGGGCGACGAAGGCAAGGTCCTCGCCCACCTGGGCATCCCCAAGGTCTATTCGTTCCACATGACCCTGTCGTACTCCCGCGACCCGTTCTGCTGCTTCACCACCAGCCAGGATCTGCAGACCTTCTTCGACTGCCACCGGCGGGCGTTTGCCCACTACGGCGGGGTGCCAATGTCGATCGTCTACGACCGGACCAAAACCGTCGTCCGCCGGCATGTCGCGCCGGGTGAAGCGGTCCCGCTGCATCCGGAGGCGGTGGGTTTCGCCGGCCATTACGACTTCGACATCGACGTGCTGGCCGCCTACCGGCCCACCGGCAAGGGCCGGGTCGAGCGCCAGGTCCTGATCGTCCGCGACCACGTGCTCGCAGGACGGGCCTTCTCCTCCACCGAGGAGATGGACGCCGCGTTCATGGCATGGGTGCCGCAGCGACGCGCCCGCACCCATGCAACCCACCACGAGGTCATCGGACATCGGGCCGCCCGCGACCACGCGGCCCTCAAGCCGTTGCCACCCACCCCTTATCTGGTGGCCGAACGGCAACTGCGGCATGTCGGCAAGGACTGCCTCGTCGCCTTCGACGGCAACCTCTACTCGGTCCCGGCACGCAAGGTCCGCCCCCGCCAGCTGGTGGAGATCCGGGCCACCAAGTCGCAGATCAGCCTGCACTCGGCCACTGCGACCGCCGACAGTGACAGTTTGCTGGCCGTCCATGCAAGGGCTGTCGGCCGTGGTGTCCGCGTCGTCGACGAGAGCCACTGGAGTGGACTGCCCGAGGGGAACAACCGGCGGACCACGACCGAAGTGTCCTTCTCCCCGCCGCAGCGGAACGCCACCTCCGGGCAGGGCGCCGGACCGCTCCAGGCACTGCTCAACAGGGCCGCGGCCACCCGGATCGAGGTTGGCCGCCGGCCGCTGTCGGTCTATGACGAACTCACCGGCACCCGGCCCTTCAACTCCCGTCCCCAGAGCAAGGAATCGTCTTGAGCGAGCTGACCGGCAACCGCATCCGCACCACGGCCACCAAGCTCGGCCTGCCCCATCTCGCCGACGGACTGGACCAATTGGCCCGCCGGGCCGAGGAGGGCAAGCTCGGCTATCTCGACTTCCTCGACCTGGTGCTGTCCGAGGAACTCGCGGTCCGCGACGACCGCCGCTTCCGCCGGTCTCTGCTGTTCTCGAAGCTGCCGCACCACAAGACGCTGGATGACTACGACTTCTCGTTCCAACCCGACCTCGACCCGCGCAAGATCAAGGACATGGCCACTCTCTCGTTCATCGAGGCCAAGGCCAACGCGGCCCTGCTGGGTCCGCCCGGGGTGGGCAAGACGCACATCGCGGTCGCCCTGGCGGTCGCTGCCTGCCGAGCCGGGTTCTCGGTCTACTTCACCACCCTCGACGACATGGTCCGCCATCTCAGGGCCGCCGAGGCAGCAGGCCGACTGACCAGCAAACTCGGCTCCTACCTGCGGCCCGGCGTTCTCGTGGTCGATGAGGTCGGCTACCAGCCCCTCGAACGCGCCGAGGCGAACCTGGTCTTCCAGGTCATCTCGAAGCGTTACGAGAAGGGCTCGATCATCCTGACCTCGAACAAGACCTTCAGCGAATGGGGACAGGTGTTCGGTGACGAGGTCCTCGCCACCGCGATCCTCGACCGGCTCCTGCACCACTGCGACGTCGTCGCGATCAACGGCCCCAGCTACCGACTCAAGAACCGTCTCAAGGCCATCGAACGGGACACCAACGTGGCCTGACCACTGGCCACGTTCAAACGTACCGACCCGGCCACATCGGAGAGTACGTGGACAGCGCCGCCATCAACCTCGCCCGCATCGATGCCTGGCTCACCGGCAGACCACTCGCCAAGACCCGCGTTCCGCCCTTCGCAGCACTCCGCCGGCGCTGGATGAGATCCAGCGGGGCGGAATTAACCAACAGCATCCGGTCGGGGCGGGCCGTTGGCACTGGATCTTCCTGCCCCGTGTTCCGGCTACGGCCGACACTCTGAGTCTGCTGCGGAAGCTCTGGAACTCGGGGCTCGAACGGAGGGCGTCCTCCTGGTCCCTGTCTACACAGCAAAGGTCATGGCCGGTCTCTAGGTGGCGGTCAAGGACGGCTCCATCGAGCCTGGTCAGACGACTGATTTCTGGCACACCGGCGGGCTGCCCGGACTCTTCGGTCATGCTGAATCCATCGACCGCTTCGACGGTCTCCTCTCGACGTTCCCTGCGTAGCCCAGCATTGGCGGGCTCACCAGGTGAGCGCCGATACGTCATCGTGGTGACCACTTCGGACTCACGGGTGTTCATCGGCCCGCACGACGGACAGGGACACCGACGTGTGATGCAGTGGGCATGAGGGTGATCGCGGCAGAGACCAAGATCTCGGAATGCGGGACGGGGCCTCTCCGTGCTCGCGAGGGTGGCGGCAGATGCGCCCGACCCAAGCCAGGGACTTCTCGAGCACCCACCGGCGTAGCTGCCTGCGTTCTTGAGGTCGGGCTAGGGGCCAAGAACGCGGTCAGCTGCTGATGGTCCTTCACCCGAACGACCGCCTTGCATCGCCGATCGCGCAGCACGACAGCACCATCAAGACGAGAGCGGCCCATCCCCACGCGCGGGGTCGCTCCCGTTCCCGTTCAGCGCCCTGCCGTGCTTGCAGCCCGGACACGCTGAACAGGCGCCGCGCATCGGTCGGTGCGCGCACGGTGAGGGGCCCGACCTCCGACTTCGGGCCCCTCACCAATGTCTCCCATCTACCGAGCGGTTGCCGTCGCCTCGGACATCGCGCGCAGTCCGGCGAGCGGGGTGCGCAGGTCGTGCGAGATCCAGGCGACGAGTTCGCGGCGCGAGGTCTCCAGCGCCCTTTCGCGGTCGCGGGACTCGGCCAGCTTGCGGCTGGTGTCCGCCAGTTCACGGCTGAGGGCGGAGAGTTCGGCGGTCGTCGGGCCCTCGGGGGCCGCGAAGTCGCCGCCGTCGCCGAAGGAGCGGGCCGCTCGATCGCGTCCTGGCTGCTGATGTCGACGGTATGTGGAGCACTGGTCTTTCGGTGGCGGTGTCCGGTGGCCGTGGGCTGGTTCACGGTGGCGGCCACGGGCGCCTACTACGTAGTAAGTGCCGTCGACGGGCCGTTGGTACTGGTTCCGATCGTGGTGTTGTACTTCATCGCGGCCCAGGGTGGTCTGCAGTCTGCCGTCGCGATGGCCGCGACAATGGCGATCGGCGTGGGTGCGGGCACCCTCACGACCAAGAGCGATGTCACCGGCAGGGCGGTGTTCATGCTCACGGGCTGGCTGGTCGCCGTAGTGGCCCTGGGTATCGTGCGGCGCGGTCGGGTCGCCTATGGGGAGGAGGAAACGCGGCTGCGGGCGGCCGAGGAGCGCCTGCGCATCGACCGGGAGCTGCACGATGTGGTCGGGCACAACATCTCGATGATCAACGTGCAGGCGGGTGCCGCGCTGTACCGGTTGAAGAAGGACCCGGCTCAGGCCGAGGAGGCGCTCGGCGCGATCAAGGCCGGCAGCCGGGAGGCCCTGCGTGAGCTGCGGGCCACCCTCGGTGTGCTCCGTCAGGTCGACGAGGAGGCGCCCAGCGCGCCCGAGCCGGGGCTGGCCCGGGCAGAGGAACTGGTGGCGTCCGCCAGGCCAGCGGGGCTCACGGTGCGGATCGAGCGGAGCGGGGCTGAGCGTCCGCTGTCCGCCCCGGTCGACTTGGCCGTCTACCGGATCATGCAGGAGTCGCTGACCAACGCCGCCAAACACAGCGGCGCCGGACGGTTCATGATCCAACTCGCCTACCGGGACGGGGAGCTGACCCTGACCGTCGAGGACGACGGCGGGGGCGCTCCAGCCTGCCCGGCCGGGTCCGTTGGCGGCAGCGGGATCGCCGGCATGACAGAGCGGGCGCGGGCACTGGGTGGCGAGCTGACCGCGGATCCTCGCCCAAAGGACGGATTCACGATGCGGGCCCGGCTGCCGTACGGGATCACAGGAGAGCCGACAGAACGGAGTGACCGATGATCAGGGTCCTGCTGGCGGGTGACCAGCGGCTCGTCCGGGCCGGGTTCCGGTCGATCCTGGCGGACCAGGACGACATCGAGGTAGTCGGAGAGGCCGCGGACGGGCAGGCCGCGGTCTCGGCCTGCCGCGAGCTGCGGCCGGACGTGGTCCTAATGGACATCCGGATGCCGGGGATGGACGGTCTGGAAGCCTCCCGGGTGATCGCCGGGGATGAGCGGTTGGGGTCGGTGAAGCTGGTCATCCTGACGACCTTCGATTTGGACGACTACGTGTACGGGGAGCTGCGCGGCGGGGCGACGGGCTTTCTGGTGAAGGACACGGGGCCGGAGGAACTGGTGCAGGCGGTACGGGTCGCCGCGCGGGGTGATGCCCTGATCAGCCCTTCGGTCACCCGGCGGCTGATCGCCGAGTTGGCAGGCCGGGTGCAGGGTCCGAGGCCGAATCCCCGGCTCGATGGTCTGACCGAACGGGAGCGCGAGGTCATGCGGTTGGTGGCCGCGGGGCACATGAACGACGAGATCGCCGCACGGCTGGTGCTGTCACCGTCGACGGCGAAGACGCACGTCAGAAGGCTCCTGACCAGAGCCGGCTGCGGGGAGGACCAGGCGGAAGGTACAACCGTGGCCGGGGGTCGTGTCGAGTTCGAGGCGGCCGCCGTGACCCTCGGCAATGGTCGCGGCGATGGCGAGACCCAGGCCGCTGCCGCCGTGGAGGCGGGAGCGGGCCGGGTCGGCGCGGTAGAAGCGCTCGAAGACGAGCTCTGCGTCGACGGGTTCGAGGCCCGGCCCTTGGTCCGCCACCTCGATCACGCTGATCGGCGTGCGCTCCGGCAGGGCCGGTGAAGCGGTGAAGCGTCCGGGTCGGTCCGTGCCGCCGGCTCCGGGACCCGCCTCGGTCGTGCCGACGCGGACGTGGACGCGGGTGCCCGTTGGGGTGTGGATGCGGGCGTTGGAGAGCAGGTTCTCGAGAATCTGCCGCAACCGGTGCGGGTCGCCGACGGTTTCCGCGACGTCGAGTTGCTCGGCTCCGGTGGGATCAGCCGGGGTGTGCAGCGGGCCGAGGTCGACGGGGTGGGACGCGCTGTGGGCGACGGTCGCGGTGACGGCGTCCGCCGCCAGGGACAGCAGATCGACCTGTTCCCTCCGGTACGAGGGTTCCTTGTCCAGGGTGGTCAGCAGCTGGAGGTCGTCGACGAGTAGGCTCATGCGTTGCGCGTTCTGCGCGATGAACCGGTTGGCCTCCCGCAGTTCCCGCGCCGGGCGTCGCTCCGGACGCAGTGCGAGTTGGGCGTAGCCCTGGATGACGGTGAGCGGGGTGCGCAGTTCGTGCCCCGCGTCGGCGACGAACCGACGCAGCCGGGCCTCGGACGCCTCACGGGCCAGCAGCGCCTTCTGGAGGCGGTCGAGCATGGAGTTCAGAACCCGGCCGAGGCGTCCGATCTCGGTGCGCGGATCGGTGTCGGGCAACCGCAGGTTGAGCCGGCCCGCGGTGATTTCCTGGGCGATGCCTTCCATCCTGGTCAGGGGCAACAGGCCCAGCCGGACCACCCACCGGCCCAGGGCGACCAGGGCGACGATCGTGACGGCGAGCAGGACCGCGTTCAGCCACAGGATCTTCGAGGCGGCGCCGTCGACGGTGTCTAGCGGCAGGGTGACCACCGCATTCATGCCCCCGGGGCCGGGGTTGAGCATCACTCGCCAGCGGCCGTCACCGCTGGTGGCAGGCAGGGTTTCCGGATGCCCGTCCCGCAGACCGAGGTCCTGCGCGTCGTCGGTCAACCGGGGCCCTGGCTTCGTTTCGGAGCCCAGCGAGCCGTTCAGGAGGCGCCCGGAGGCGTCGTAGAAGTAGACGTGGAAGTCCGAGGGCAGTATGTCCGGTTGTTCCCCCGGCGTCGGCAGGGTCCCGTCGAGAGCGTCGTGGAAGGCCGGCGCCGGCGGGTGGAACTCGACGAGTTGCTCGTCGACGCGGTCGAGCAGCCAGGAGCGCATCACCACGTAGCCGAGGGCCTGGGAGGCCAGGACGGCTGCGGTGGCGAGGACGGTGACGCCGAGGACGAGGCGTCGTCTCATTGATCCGGACGGCCGGGGCAGGAAGCGGGTCACTGCTCCGGCGTCCCTCCGTGGTCGCGGGAGAGTCGGAGGCTGTAGCCGACCCCCCGCACTGTCTGGATGAGCGGCGGATCGAAACGGTCGATCTTCTTGCGCAGGTAGCGGACGTACGTCTCGATGATCCGGACGTCGCCTGCGAAGTCGTAGCTCCAGACGTGGTCGAGGATCTGGATCTTGCTCACCACCTGTCCGGCGTTCGCCAGAAGGTAGGCCAGGAGCTTGAACTCGGTGGGTGACAGCGCGATGTACTCCCCCGAGCGGTGCACCTCGTGGGCGCCCTCGTCGAGTTCCAGGTCGGCGTAGCTCAGGACGCTCGGCATCACCCGCGCCGTGATGGCCGGAGCCGTTCGGCGCAGGATGGCTTCGATTCGCAGCAGGACCTCCTCGATGTTGAACGGTTTGGAGACGTAGTCGTCTCCGCCCGCGCGCAGGCCGTTGACGCGGTCGTGGGTGCCGGTGCGGGCGGTGAGGAACAGGATCGGACAGTCGTTCCCCGCCGCCCGCAGCCTGCGGGTCACCTCAAAGCCGTCCAGGTCGGGCAGCATCACGTCGAGCAGCACCAGGTGCGGTTCCAGGCGTTCGACCTCCAGGAGGGCCGACTGTCCGGTGTCGGTGCTGCTCACCTCGTATCCGGTCAGCCGAAGCGTCGCCTCCAGCAGGGTACGGATGCTGGGCTCGTCCTCGACCACGAGGAGCCGATGTCCCGGCCTCGCTGCTGGGGGCCTGTCGGTCATGACGTCTGCTGATCCGTTCTGCCGTCTGGCGGCGCTTGCTCCGGCCCGGGTTACTTGGCGGCGCAGTCGTAGAGCACGCTGGCTCCCCCGAATCCCATCACACCTCCGCTGTCCGACTCGGAGGACGTGCCGCCGTAGGACGACGCCGGCACCTTCGTGCAGTTGTCGGCGATCCAGTCGGAGCGCTGCTTGGCGTATCCGCCGGACATGCCGCCCGGCCCGCCGCCGTTGGTGCCGGAACCCAGGATGTAGCGCAGTTCGCCGTTCTTGGCCCACTCCTTCAGCTGGGCCACCGACGGCGCGTTGTCGCTGTTCGTGAAGCCGCCCATGCCGATGACGTTCTCGTCGCTGCCCAGGATGAAGGGGCTGGCGGACAGGGCGCCACCCTCGACGGCGAGCTTGATGCGTGCGTCGGGTGCGTGCTTGACGGCGTACTGGAGGATCTTGCGCTGGTCAGCGGTGAGTTCCCCCCTGCCGCCGGGACCGCCCGGGGCACCTCCCGAGCCGGCACCAGGCATGCCGCCCGCTCCCGCCGTGGGCATGCCGGAAGGCATCCCGGACGGCATGCCGCCGGACGAGGGTGCACCGGATCCGCTCGAGGACCCGCCGGCGCCGGGGAGGCCCGGCATGTTCGACGGCATCCCGGACGGCATGCCCGACGGCATGCCTCCGCCGTTCCGACCTTGCCGGGGCATGCCGCCGCCTCCGCCGAAGCCCATCGTCGTCGGACCGGCCGTCGGGTTGGAGCCGCCCATGCTGGTGGAACCGGGCACGCTCACCGCCCAGGCTCCGGGAGCCACCAGGACCGACGCCACCGCCGCGCCCACGGCAACCGTCAGCAACCGGGCGTTCCGTCGTGCCAGCACCAGCAGGACGACGGCGGCACAGCCCACGAGCAGCACCGGCCACACCAGCCAGCCGTTCCAGTCGGGTACACGACGGACCAGCACCACCGCCCAGACCACGCTCACCACGACCCCGGCCGCACCGGCCAGTGGAGCCCAGCGGAAGCCCGCACGGTGCACACGGACCAGGCCGGCCGTCAGCCCGCCGCACAAGGCGGCGATGGCCGGGGCGAGCTGGGTGGTGTAGTAGGGGTGGAAGATGCCCTTCTGAGTCGAGTACACGGCCGCGCAGACCACCAGCCAGGTTCCCCACAGCAGCCAGCCGGAGGCCGGCAGCAGGGCCGAGGCCGGCAGCTTCCCGCGGCGGTGCAGCACCGCCACGACGACCGCGACGGCCAGAGCCAGCCCGCAGAGGGGCAGCAGCCAGCTGATCTGACCGCCCACCTGCGTGTCGAACATCCGGGTCAGGCCGGACTCGCCGCCGAACCCGCCGGCGAACCCGCCGCCGCCTCCGCCACCCATTCCCTGGGGTGCTCCGTCACTGGAGCCGAAGACCCGCCCGAGTCCGTTGTAGCCGATCACGAGGTCCCAGGCCGAGCCGTCCGTGCTGCCTCCGATGTAGGGGCGGTCGCCCGGCCACAGGGCGACCATGGCGACCCACCACAGGGAGGACGCCGCCAGGATGGCTCCCGCGCCCAGCAGACGCCCCACTCGCGGAATCCAGGGGCCGCTTGCTCCCACGAGCCAGGCGAGAGCGAACGCGGGGATGACCATCCAGGCGGCGAGCATTTTGGTGAGGAATCCACACCCGATCAGGAAGCCGCTCGCGCACAGCCACCAGGTCGCGGACCTGCCCTCGGCCTGCAGCGCGCGGGTGAGCGCGTACGCCGCCGACACCAGCAGCAGGACCAGCAGCGTGTCCGGGTTGTTGTCCCGGTTGATGGCCACGGTGATGGGCGTGAGCGTGAGCACCAGGGCGGCGACCAGCGCCGCGCCCTCACCCGCCCAGCGGCGCACGGTGCGGTGCAGCACCAGCACCGCGGCCACTCCTTCGAGCATCTGCGGCAGGATCAGAGCCCACCCGTGCAGCCCGAAGATCTTGCTGCTGATCACCTGGGGCCACAGCGCGGCCGGCGGCTTGTCGACCGTGACCACGCCGACCGGGTCGAAGGAGCCGAAAAGGAAGTTCGTCCAGCTCTTCCCCATCGACTTCACGGCCGCCGAGTAGTAACTGTTGCCCCAGCCCAGGGAACCCAGTGCCCATCCGTACAGGATCGCCGCGAGCACCATGACGGCTCCGAGTGCCGCGGGTGCCGCCCAGGTGGGCAGCGAGCGGACGGACGTACGCCTCCCGGCGTGCTCCGAAGCCGCTGGTACAGACGTGATGTGCGCGTAGTTGCTCATGTCTCGTTTCGCTCTCGTCAACTGGTACGGCTGCGGGGGCCGGCGAAGACGGCCAGCCGCAGGGTGGCGAAGCGCACGCCGGTGACCGCGACGGACGCCGCGGCGAGGACCGCGGTCTCGGCGGCCGGTGAGGCGCCGGGATCGAGCCACTTGAACCACAGCACCGCCCCGGAGGTGACCAGGTAGCCGAGAACGAACAGCCCTCCAGCACCGAGGTGGGCGCGGGCGGGCGCGGTGGAGGAGTGCCGGAAGGTGAGGCGCCGGTTCGCCTCGGTGTTGAGGACGGTGAGGACGAACAGCGAGACCAGGTTGGCGACGGCGGGAGTCCACCAGCCGCGTGCCAGCCAGTACAGCAGCGCCTGCCCGACCGTGGAGACGACGCCGATCGCGATGAAGCAGCCGACCTCCCACGACAGCACGCCGCGTCCCGTGGCGGGTGCGAGGATGGCGTCGGGGTGCTCGGCGGATGGTGCGGGGCGCGGTCGGATGTCGACGCGGGCGCCGCCGGAAGCCTTGAGGCGCGCCATGCGCCACAGGCCCCGCAGGTCGTCCGTGGCGGTGCTCACCACGTCCACCCGGGTGTCGACGTCCTCGACCCAGTCGACCGGCACCTCGTGGACGCGCAGTCCGTTGTGCTCGGCGAGCAGGAGCAGCTCGGTGTCGAAGAACCACGCGTCGTCGCGGGTCACCTTCAGCAGGGGCCGGAGCACCTCCGTACGGGCCGCCTTGAATCCGCACTGGGCGTCGCTGAAGCGGACTCCGTGGGTGAGCCGGATGATGCCGTTGTAGCAGCGGGAGACGAACTCGCGGCGCGGCCCGCGCACTGTACGCGCGCCGGGTGCCAGCCGGGAGCCGATCGCGAGGTCGGAGTGGCCGCTGGCCAGCGGGGCGACCAGCGGGAGCAGCCCGTCGAGGCCGGTGGACAGGTCGACGTCCATGTACGCCACGATGTCCGCGTCACTGGCGCCCCAGACGGTGCGCAGGGCCAGCCCGCGCCCCTTCCGGTCCAGGTGGACGACGCCTACCCCGGGCAGTTCGTCGGCGAGGCGGCGGGCGGTGGCGAGGGTGTCGTCGGTGCTGGCGTTGTCGGCGACCGTGATCCGCCAGGGGAAGGGGAACCCCTCGGACAGCCGCGCGTGGAGGGTGCGCAGGCACCCGGGGAGGGCGCGTTCCTCGTTGTAGACCGGTACGACGATGTCCACCGTAGCGGTGCCGGCGTCCGGGAGAAGGACCCGGTCGACGGGCTGGAATGAGGCCGGCCGCTCCGTACGGGCTGCGATTTCGGCAAGGTGGGGGGTGGGAGTCATGGCTTCCTCAGGCATGAGGGGACGGCAGACTGCGGCTCACAGGCCCTGATCCAGGGCTGCGGCCTCACTGTCGCCGCCCCGCCTGTGGGAGCGGGGGGAGGACGCCGAGAACTGACAGAGAGTCAGATCAGTGGCCGAAACCCGCGCCGATCTCAAGCCGCTGCTCTTCGGTAGCTCGATCTCCGTCGGCGGTTCACTGACTACGACGACCGAGGTGGGGAACTTCCCCGGCCTCCCCGAGGGAGTGGACGGCCCCGTCCTCATGGACGACATGCGGGCCCAGGCGTAGAAGTTCGGCGCCGAGATGCTGGACGACGATGTCGTCGAGGTCGATCTGACCGGCCCCGTCAAGACCGTCACCGACAGCGCGGGCACGGTGCACCGGGCGAAGACCGTGATCATCGCGACCGGCTCCGGCTCCCGCAAGCTCGGCCTGCCCAAGGAGGACACCCTCTCCGGGCGCGGCGTGTCCTGGTGCGCGACCTGCGACGGCTTCTTCTCCGCGACCGCGACATCGTGGTCGTCGGCGGCGGCGACACCGCCATGGAAGAGGCCACCTGCCTCACCCTCCCCCAAGCTCTCGGCTTCACTCGAGCAGGGGGTGCCCCCTTGCCCGCTCGGTCACCGTCGTACACCGCCGCTCCACCCTGCGCGCCTCGCAGGTCAAGCAGAACCGGGCCTTCTCCGACGACAAGATCTCCTTCGCGTTCGACAGTGAGGTCGCCGAACTTCACGAGGAGAACGGCATGTTGAGCGGCATCACCCTGCGCGACACGTTCACCGGCGACCTCCGCACAGTGGAGGCGACCGGGCTGTTCATCGCGATCGGGCACGCCCCGCGCACCGAACTGTTCGCCAGACAGCTGGAGTTGGATGCGGAGGGCTGCCTGAAGGTGGACTCGCCCTCGACGCGTACGAACATTCCCGGCGTCTTCGGCGCGGGCGACATCGTCGACCACACCTACCGCCAGGCCATCACCGCCGCCGGCTCCGGATGCGCCGCAGCGCTGGACGCCGAGCGCTACCTCGCAACGCTCGCGGACACGGAGAAGCCCACCGATCGCGCCTCGGCCTGCGCGGCCGCCTGACCACACCAGTGACCTGCTACAAGACCACCAGCTGCAAGTTCAAGAAGGGCAGGGCCTGAGCTCGGGAGCGCCTGTGCCGATCAGCCATACGGAAATGGCGGGCCGCCTGCTGAGCGCCGACCCCCGCCGTGCCGCCGCCCACTTTAGAACCGTCTTCGCCGACGGCGAAACCGGCTCCCTGCTGTACGTCTCACGCGACCGATGGATCATCGACACCGACCACGGCGGCCGCACCGTACACACCCCACAGGAGACCCGGCACGAAGACACCGACGGAACCGAACACACGGTCCCGGCCCGAACTCCCCCAGCTTCACCTCCCCCATCGCCCTCCTGCTGCCCCGCTACCGCGCCATCCACGGCCGCCCGGGCGACGACTGGACCATCGACGACCGCGAACCCATCCGCACGGACCCGGACGGCGACCTGCTGCACGTCGGCTTCCGCGCATGGAGGACCCCGGGGTTCACCGCGACGCCCTGGTGCACCCGACCTCGTACTGCATCACGTCCTTCATCACCCCCGTCGGCACCGCGGAACTCCTCGGCCTCCGCTTCGAACTCAGCAAGCCGGAGACCGAACTGGCCCCCGCCCTGCTCGGCAGTTCGTGACCTGCCCGTCGCAGATGCACCCGCGACGAACCCCCACAGGAGCAGCCCACCCGCACTAAGATCCCGGTCCATGGCCGATCGCCCCTCAACTCCTACCGCTCTCTCCCCCGCACGGACGCTGGCCGCCCGCGTCCGCGCCCTTCGCGAGGAGCGCGGATGGACGCCCGAGCGCCTGGCGAAGGAGGCCGGCATCCAGTCCGCGACGCTGGCGCGCCTTGAGGGTGGGGGAGCAATTCAGCCAGGTTTCTTTACCGTTGGAGCTTTGGCCGAGGTGCTCGGGATCTCGCTCGACGAGCTGTTCCGGCAGGCACAGGGGCCAGAGGCCGGTCTGTGGTCCGCCGGATATGAGGGGCGGGACATCGATTCGTTCGTCACCTCCCTGCTGGAAGCGCAGATCAGCATGGTCGCCGACGTCCGCCTGACCCCCATCAGCCGCAAGCCCGGCTTCAGCAAGACCCGCCTCGGACACGCCCTCGGCGAGGCCGGCATCGCCTACACCCACCTGCGAGCCCTCGGGAACCCGAAGGATAACCGGGCCCCCTTCTGGGAAGGGCGCATCAGCGAGGGCCGAGCCCGCTTCCGCAGCCTGCTGCGATCCGACGCAGCCAGGGCTGACCTCGACGTACTCGCGGCACACGCAGGCCAGGCCCGAGTCGCGGTGCTGTGCTTCGAGAAGGACGAAGAGCGCTGCCACCGCCACGTCGTCCTGGAGACCCTGCGCAAGCGCACGTCACTACCCGTCAGTCCCTTGGCCTGAGTTCAACTCCCCTACGTGACGGCACCCTTGCACGTTCCCACCGTCTCACTTCCAATCTGGTCCAGACGAAACGGACCTGGGGTGGGGGATGACAGGAGCGTGGGAGCGCGCGCGAATACTGATCACAGTCAAGACGTATCCGGCACTGTCCACGAAGTACCGCGAGACCAGCTGCGTCGCCGGCATACGCCTCGACCGCGGCGCCCCCGAGCACGTCCGCCTCTTCCCAGTCCCGTTCCGGCTCCTGAAGCAGGAGAGCCAGTTCGCCAAGTACGCGATCATCGAAGTCGACGTACGCCGCCACCGCCAGGACCGCCAGCCCGAGAGCCTGCGCCCGAACCCGGACACCCTCAAGGTCTTCGACAGGATCGGCACGAGTGACGGCTGGCGCGAGCGCTACTCGATCCTCCGCCCGCTGATCGCCCCGTCCCTGTGCGCCATCAAACGGGACCAGGAAGAGCACGGCACGTCCCTCGGCCTCTTCCGCCCAGCGGCGGACACCGTCGGCTTCCGCCTCGAACCAGCTGAACCCTGGCCCGTCTCCAAGGCCGCTCTGGCCGACCAGATGGATCTCCTCGACCAGGACCTGAGCCAACTGGAGTGGGTGCCACTGGAGTTCCGCTACCGCTTCCGCTGCGACGACTCCGACTGCACCGGTCACGACATGGCGCTCCGGGACTGGGAGGCCGGCGAGTCCTACCGCAAGTACCTGCGCCAGTACGGGCAGCAGGGCGTGGAGGAGAAACTGCGCGAACGCTGGTTCACCCGAATGTTCGCGCCGGACCACGTCGTCCACTGCTTTGTCGGGAACCTGGCCAAGCGCCCCAGAACGTTCATGCTGCTCGGCCTGTTCTATCCGCGCCGGGACATCGTCGAGAACTACCAGGAAGAACTGTTCTCGCTGTAAACACGCCACGCACCACGTCGCATCCGAACGAAGGTCCTCTCAGCCCGCCCGGAATTCCGGGGGAAGCAGCGGGCATTGTCCCCGCGGCAGCACACCTTGGGGAACCGCGGGAGGACCACATGCACCAGGCCCTCAACGACCGGCAGCAGGCCGTGCTCGACTGGGTGGGCCAGGGATGCCCCGACGGAGTCTGGCCGGACAGCACGTACAAGGTCAGCGGACAAGCACTGCAAAGCCGCGGGCTTATCAAAATCACCAAGCGCCGCGGGCATTGGAGCGTCCAGCGCACCGGCAAAGGGCGGCAGTATCTCTCCGAACGCGGCATCCGCCCCGTGGAACAGAACCCTGAGCCACCTGAGCGGTCCGGCCGAAAGCCGACACCGCCACGGCCCAAGACAGTGCCGAAGGCCCGTACGAGCTACGCGGACCAACTCCTCGAAGAACTGGCCGCGACGATGGCTGCCTCATCAAGCCCCTCGAACCCGGCCCGCGCGCAGTCAATTGGGCATCACGGGTCAGCGCCGCCCGCAAGTCCGGCAAGATCCCCCACGCACAGGAGCTCTACGGATACCGCACGCACCGCGGCTACGAAATCAAGCTCGTCGACATCCCCGCCTGGAAGTTGGTCGCGCCGCTCGCGGACCTGCGCCAGGTGTTTGCGGCCCGCATGGGTCACGCAGAGTGTGACTTCGCGGCGGCTGTCGGGGCAGGGCCGGCGTTCGACGAAGCCGAGGGCCTGGAGGCGGTCGACCAGACGGGAGACCGAGGGCGCAGACGCGCCCAGGAGCCGGGTGAGCGCCCGCATACGGATCCCGTTGTCGCGGTCGACGAGATACATCACGCGCAGCTGGTACGCCGATATGTACGGAGGCGGGCCGTCGTTGCGGTCCTGTTCCCACATCACGTCGAGGAGCTCGGCGATGCCGCCGGCCTGACGGGCCGTGGCGCGGACGGGGTCGAAGCCGGGGCTGGTGCGCTCGGTCATGCGCTCTGTGTCCGCGGGGCCCGGATACTGATCCGGTTCCTGTATGCAAGGCCGGGCAGCACGCGAGTCCGACCCGGCCGGACGAGCCCCCTGGCCCTGGGTATGGTCACCAAGCATCCCGTTCTCTCACATATGACGACACGACAGCCCTTGGGGCCCGGCCCCGCCGTCAGCTCCTGATGTGT
The DNA here is from genome assembly GCF_025399795.1 of Streptomyces rhizosphaerihabitans. Classification (GTDB taxonomy): domain Bacteria; phylum Actinomycetota; class Actinomycetes; order Streptomycetales; family Streptomycetaceae; genus Streptomyces; species Streptomyces rhizosphaerihabitans. Next base: position 90,220 of record NZ_JAODTZ010000005.1, read on the forward strand.
GCGCCTCCCCCGCGTACCACCGCAAGCCGGGAGACCGAGCGGCCGGTCCAAGCCGTCTCAGGCTGCGGCCGTCGGGCCAGCCGTTCCTGCGGCGCGCCGGTACTCGGCATTGATCCGCTGCGCTTCCTCGAGCTGGTCCTCAAGGATGACGATGCGGCAGGCAGCGTCAATGGGTGTGCCGTGGTCGACGAGTTCGCGGGCGCGGGCGGCGATGCGCAGCTGGTAGCGGGAGTAGCGGCGGTGTCCGCCCGCGGAGCGGAGCGGGGTGATCAGGCGGGCTTCGCCGATCGCGCGGAGGAAGCCCTGCGTGGTGCCGAGGAGTTCGGCGGCCCGGCCCATCGTGTAGGCAGGGTAGTCATCGTCGTCGATCCGGTCGAACGAGTCGTCTGCTGTCATTGCACCTCTCTCATGGAACGCGTGGAGGGGCCCTGGCGCTGTGCGCGCCAGGGCCCCGAAGGAACTGCTACACCATCTGCCGGCCCTGATACTGCGCCGGCCTTCTGTATCCGCACCAGCTCACGGTGAGTGTGAGCGTGTGCGGGGATCGCGGTTGCTCGACCGGAGACCACCTCACTATCGATGTCCTGCGGTACCCGGGCTCAGTCATTCCGCCCGGGCGATCCTGATGGCGCCTCGCTCCTCCGTTATTTCCTCTTGACCAACATTTACCGAAGGGGACTGCGTACTTCTGGCACTGCTCTACTGCGTGTCCTACTGCGACCTGAGGAAGCGTCACTCTTCGGCAGCCAGCCCCGTCACCCGTCCTGCGACTACTGCTGTGGCTTAGAACCCCACTGCCGAACCTCCCGATGCGCGCGCCCGCAGCCGACGCCTTCACCGAGGTACCACTCACCAACTTCACTGCTGGGTCCTGCGAACTGCACTTACCGGTACTGCAACTACAACTTCAACTGCGGTCCTGCTCACGGTGGCCCCTGATCACTGCAGGCCACCCGGTCCGGCCGTCAGTCCCGTCGCCGACCTGCAACAACCCTGGCTTCGAAACTCCACCACCGCACCGTCCTGCAACTGCCGCTACTACTCCCGGCAGTTCGTGTCTGCCGGGCCCTGCTGTCTTCCTGGCTACGAGAGAAACCATAGCCAGACGATCAGCCAATGTCTACTCCAGTCACCATAGATTTTCGCGTGGCCGGTGAGGAGGTAATCAGGCTCGAGGAGCGCGGCCACTCCCCGGGCGCAGCCGAGACGCAGCACAGGGTGCAGTGCAAGTCGCGCGGGTTGGGGTCTGTACGATCACCAGCCGCCGTACCCTCGCGGACGCGAGCCAGGACGGGCTGCCGCGCGGCTCCTGCGCCGGACCCCAGTCCGGCTCGGCGGGGTCTACAGCGACGTCACCGCCCGATTCCGACAGCGGAGAGAGTTCCGTGGCCTGCGAGACCAGTCCCCAGATGTCAGCTGAGCTCTCTAGGCGGGCGGGCCACTATGCCGCCGCTGTCGCCGAGCGCCTCCTGGACGCAGGTCTGCCGGTAACCGGGGTACAGAGCCGCGGTCCCTGGCACGACGCGGACGGTGGCGAGTACCTCGATGTCGAGGCAGGCATCTCGTTCACGCAGGCATTCCAGGATCAGCATGGCGGGGGCGACTGCGGGCTCCACTGGGCGGGCACGTCCGGCTGGTGTCTCTACACCGCCGACCAGGAGGACCGGTACCTCTCAGGTGTCCGCTGGCCAGGAGCCGGCCTGCTTCCCGAACCCCGCATCGTCGCGGCCTTCGTCGACGCCTTCCGTCGCGACCCGGCCGGAGCCGGAAGCAGCGAACAGCCCCTCTACCGGCAGGAGGGCCAAGACTTCGCCGTGCTGCTGGACAGCCTCGCCCCCTACCTTCCCGCCCAGCCCTGCCTGTTCGAAGAACCCCAGATCCGTTTCGCCGACCTGCACAGACGCGCCTACGAAGACCGTGTGCGTCGGGCACTGGTCTCCCGCGCCTCGCATCCACTGACCCACCTCTACCTCCGCCAGGGCGAACTCACAGCCCTCCTGCACCTGCTCGAGTACGCCGAAAGCAGCACCCCCAGCGCCCTCAACAGGCTGCTGGCAGCCGACCTCGGAGCCCGCGCAGGCCAGCCCCCCGAAGCCGCGGACACCCACAAGAGCGCCTTCCAGGAAGCCCACCACCGCCGACAAGCGTTTTGACGGAGACGGAGCGCGAAGGTACACCAGGCACGCTGTCCCCGAGCACAGACGAATCGTTTTGACGAACGTCACGGATGATCATTGGATGAACTCCAGCCACGGCGCACAGGCCGGCAGCGGCAAGCGCAGAGCCGAGGCCCGCGTTCCAGCACAAACACGCCGAACGCCTTCCAACCCCCGCGCACGCCCGTGGCCAGACCTCAGCGGAAACCCCGGACCCGAACACACCTCTCTACACACAGCTCGCCAGGGAATGGGCCGCCCGCGACGCCACCATCCCCTGCCACCCCGACCCGCTGTGGCAGCGCCTGGCCTCCCCCGAATACCTCAGGCACGACACAGAAAATACCCTGCGCCAGCTCCACCTCGCAGGAGGTAAACACTCCGCTGACCGCACAGCCCAGTCAGCTCAACCGGAGGCACCCCGGCGTGCGGGTCGATGAACTCCTGCCGGATTGTTCATCGGCATAAGCCCTTCGCACGCAGCCGCTGCTGTCGAGGCGGGGCACGCTCCCCTGCGCTAACCTCATCCGCGCGGTACGTCGGTCTCGACACGGATCAGGGCCGCGCAGCAACTGCGCGGCCCTGATCCGTGCATCTCAGATTCCGCCCCCGCCCCCGTCAAGCCCAGGCGCCCATTGTTTCGGGTCGGGCGGTGCGGCTGTATGAGGCAGCCGTGCCTGCCGACCGCGGCGCCCGCGGGCAGGAGGGGAGAGGTCAGGCCGGGTTGATGTTCTCGGCCTGCGGGCCCTTCTGGCCCTGGGTGACATCGAACGTCACGATCTGGCCCTCCTGCAGCTCACGAAAGCCCGCGGAGTTGATCGCGGAGTAGTGCGCGAAGACGTCCGGACCGCCCCCGTCCTGGGCAATGAAGCCGAAGCCCTTCTCCGCGTTGAACCACTTCACAGTTCCCGTAGCCATGTCTCATGCCTTCCAGTCGATGGACGCCTCCCACTTCATGCGGAAGGCGGAGGTGATCGCCCTGGTCCCTGCGGCACAGCACAGCAAAAAAGCCCACACCAAAGGCGTGGGCAAAGGGGAACTTCCGAACCACGACAGCTGACGCAGACGCTACACGCCCACGCACTCTGTCACCAGTAGAAACGATCACGCCCACACGCCGGGACTGGGTGCACGACGGCCGCCGACGCCAGCGAGCACGCTCATCTCAGACCGCGGCCATCGGGTTCGCGGCGTCGCCTCGATGAGAGGTCCCTTCGTCGACGGTTCGCGGGCGGGCGATGCACCGCAGGATCAGGGAATACGCTCGTCAGAGTAAGGTTCGCCGCTATGCGACGAAGGCGTAGAGCTCGCCGCACGCCTCCCCCAGGAAGCAGCCAGCTACCTCACCTCGCCGATGCCCACCGGCAGGCCACTGACCGGCTGGGGCTTCGTGAAGGACCTCGCCCAACGGCCCGGTGGCACTCTGGCGACACCCCGCAGGGACACCGGATCGGTCCCTAGCATCGTCGCCCGCCTCGCCGGAGACGACCTGACCGCCCGGATCATCGGACAACTCCCCGACGGCTACGCCCTGCTGTTCGGACGAGCCCAGCTCGCCCGGGCAGCCTGACAACAGGCCCGGAATCCAGCACCGTCAACGGACACGAACGGGCACACACGTCCCAGTGGCCGTCATGCCCGCCCGACCAGTGTGACGGCACCACGAAAGCCGCCCAAGGCGCCGCCACTCGGTACTCCAGCTGTACAGCGGCGACTTCCAGCACCAGTGCCTCTCCGTATTTGGATCGCTCTCAGCCCCTGGTTTCTAAGACACGAGACTGCCCGGAACGCCCGCGTTCCGGGCAGTCTGCATGGGAGTCAGCCGCCAAGTGCGTGGGGTGGCTGCAGGGTTCAACCGTCTCAGGCCGCGTCCGTTGGGTTCGGCGATCCGGTGACCCGCCGGTGTTCAGCGTTGATGCGCTGCGCTTCGTCGAGGAGCCCTGGGTGATGCCGCGTATCAGTCCGGCCCGTGGCGAGGCAGGGGGTAGTCATCGTCGAGACGGCCGTACGAGTCGGCCGCGGCCCTACCGCCTCCCTCACGGCGCGACGAGGGGTCCTGGCACCGTTGGTGTCAGGACCCCTCCGCACTGTCGTGCACCACCAGGCGTTGCGACGCGGGCCCGAACGTTGTCGCGGTCAGTAGGTGACCAGGGAGATGGCGATGTAGTGCGCCGTGAAGGCTGCCACGGTCAGGGCGTGGAACACCTCGTGAAAGCCGAACAACCGGGGTGAGGGGTCAGGGCGCTTGAGGGCGTAGACAACCGCGCCCGCGCTGTAGAGCAGGCCACCGACCACAATCAGGCTGAGTGCGGCCGCTCCCCCGGTATTCAGGAAGTCGGGCAGATAGCGGACCGGTGCCCAGCCCAGGGCCAGGTAGCACGGGGTGTACAGCCAGCGCGGAGCTCCGACCCACAGGACCCGGAACGCAATGCCGGCCAGTGCGCCCGCCCACACGATCCACAGCAGTATGGACCGCTGGCCCGGCGGGAGCAGGAGCACGGCCAGGGGGGTGCAGGTGCCGGCGATGATGAGGAAGATGTTGGCGTGGTCGAGACGCCGCAGCAGAGCTTCGCCGAGCGGCCCCCAGGTGCCACGGTGGTAGACGGCGCTCGTTGCGAACAGCATCCAGGCGGTGACCGAATACACGGCGCAGGCCACGGCTGCCTGCGGAGTGCGGGCCAGGCAGATGAGCACGATGCCGGCGATCAGCGAGGCGGGGACCATTCCCGCATGTAGCCAACCGCGCAACTGCGGCTTGATCGGTTCGACCAGGTCGGTTGCCCGCTCCACCAGCGCGGCCACCGGATGAGCGTTCCCTGTCGCTTGGTCGTCGCGTGATCCGGCGGGCGGCCCGTCTTCACGAGCCTCCCGCCGCCGTGAGGCGACGTAGATGCATTCGGCTTCAGCAGCGTCCTGGGACACGGCTTCTCGTCCTCCCTCGTGGGCATCACCGGTGATCATGGAGGCATGCTAGAAGACGACACTCGGACAGCATTCCGAGAGGTCGCTCGCGAACTCCGTGCTCACCGTCGCGGCCTGCTTTTCCGCAACGGTTGCGGTTGGTACTGCGACCTCGTTGATCCTGGCGTCGATTGGGTGTGCCGGAGCCGAATAAACCGGCTCGTCATGGGAACGATCAGGACTTCCGACCGGGCATTGGGCCCGCCTACGCGCAAGGACCGTCGATGCTTCCTGAGGTCCGTCCCCATGTATCCACCCCCCCTCACGAGCCAGTTGGAACACCAGTTGGGTCTGGCTCCGCATCTCGAGGCGGGCCGTCTTGATGTGGAGCGCGTCGCCGGCATCGCAGTCGTCGCAGCGGCTCACTCCGACGGATATGCCGCCACCGGCCATCTCCTCGGGCTGCTGGCCGCGCTGCCTGCCCCCACCAAGGCGGGAGAGCGCTTCTGGTCCGAGCTGTGGAGGTCATCGGGCACCGCCTATCTGCTGCCCGCCAACATCAAGACTCTGGTGTTGCGCTCGTTGACCGGAGAGGGAACCGCCCTGGCCCGGCAGATCCTATCCGCCGTCGACCAGATGACCCCGCCCCAGCGCGTCGCAGCAAGCGAGGTGATCGGACAGGCCCTCGTCGAGTCCGACGACTTCCCCGACCTCAAGACAGAGGTCATCGGCGAACTGTGGCTCCGGGATCTCGAACTCACCGCCTGGCGCGTCCTGCACGCAGACCGCAGGTCGGACGATCCCGTGGGGCGTAAAGCCTTCCTCGACGCCTGGATGAGCGTCTGAAGGGTTGTTCTCTGGAATGCGTTCACCACATGACGGAACCGCTCCATAGCCGTGTGCAGTGCTGACAGCGCGAGCTATCCCGCAGCACCGTCATCTGGGCCGACCGGGGAGCATCATCGGCAGGCCGCGAGTGCAGACGACGGGGTGGCCCTCGCGGTCGTTGACTTCTTGCGTGACGCGCGGGGGACCGGCTTCCCTTGACCATGGTTGAGCGCCTCACAAGCGCTACCCCGGTCACCCTCCGAAGCTTCCTCGTCAGACGGTCGGCACCCTCCGTGGCTGCTGTCACCACACGTCAAGGGCCGGGTGACCAGTCAATATAATCTCCCCCATGTCCAAGCCTGACGAGCTGCTCGTAGACATCGCCACCCTGGTGGAGTCCGGGCAGAGCAACCAGATGTCCCTGACCGTGGTCACCGGTGGTGCCGTCATCACCGGCCGACTGGCCCCCGAAGCGGTGTGGAGGCAGAGGGTGTCGGACGTGCTGACGGACTCCGCCCGCCTGGGCGAGTTCTCCGCCGTCTTCAACACTCCCGCGGAGAACGACGGACCTCCCACGCATCTGCACTTCCACGTCGCCCGCATCCTGCAGGGCACAGTCGGAATCCCCGAGACCGGCGGGATGTACCGCGTAGCGATCGACGACGTCAGCGCCTGGACCATGGGCGACTTCAGCTACTCCGACCACTGAGCAACCCCCGCGGAAAAACCCGTGGCGAGCGCTGTGGGCCCGGCTGGCGCGTGCCGGCCGGACCCACAGTGCCGTCCAGGTGCCGGCCTGCCCCTGTTTCCCGCGGTCGGTCAGACGGACACGGGAGTGCCGAGCATTGCGGAAGCGTGCTGCAGCGGGCTCAGGGCGCGTACGGGTGCGGCCTTGGGGAGGGCGCGGCAGGTGAAACCGAGCTGCGCCATGGCACGGAGGACTTCGGCGGCGCTGAAATCGCGGCGGTCCTGGCGGGTGATGACCTGGCCGACTTGCTTGACGGGGTAGTGGCGGCGGCCGATGATCACGGATTCGCCGGAGCCCGGCTCGGGTTTGATGCCCTTCATCGAGTCCAGCACGCTGGCTTTGGTGAGTTCGAAGGGGAAGCGGGCGATGACGCAACGCATGTGACCTCACAGGGAGAAGCAGGGGAGAACGGTACGGCCAGGGGTGGGCGGTTCAGCGGGAGAGGGCGAGGACGCCCAGAGCGCTGCCTTGCTCGTCGACCACCGGCAGGGCACCCAGCCGACGGGCGCGCATCGCAGCTTCGGCGTCGGCCATCGTGGTCACGGGTGAGGCGAACGACCCGTGGTCGCCGAGGAGGTCGCGAAGCCGGAAACGGTCCGTGTAGGCGGAACTGTCGCGGATCGTGGTGAGTTCGGCGTGGGTGACCAGGCCGGTGCACTGGCCGTCCTGGTCGCAGACGACCAGCCGGCCCGTGCCGGCGGCGGCCATGACCGGCAGCGCCACCTCGACGCTCATGTCGTCACAGACCTGCGGTCCGGCCGCTGCGTATCCCGCAGAAGGTCAAGGTCTGGTCCGACCAGCCCTAACCTCCCACCCACCGGCTGTCCGCTCCCCGCCGTCACACACCCTCGGATGGCCGCCCAAGCGGCATTGGCCCGGCGCAGTTGGCCGGATCGGGGCCCTCTGGGTGTCGGTGCCCGTGGCTACCGTCGCCCCATGGCGCTGGACGACGCGATCGGCAAGGCGAGACAGGAACGGGACCGCAAGGAAGAACAGGCGCGGCTCAAGGAGAAGTGGGAGGCAGAAGCGCAGCAGCGGGTGCGGAAGCTGGGTGCCGAAGCAGTCGCCCGGCTCGCGCCGTACGCCGGCCGGGAGTCCCTCCACCTCTTCTCTGGTCCGCAGGCCGCAGAACCTACCAGCGGGCCGGGTCGTGGTGGTGCTGGCGGATCAAGGACCTGGAGAGCGGTTCGGTCATCCATCCCCAGGTGATGCTGCTCGTCGTGGCCCCGGACAGGACCACGGGGTACCTCGCCGCGGTGAGCCTAGAGCAGCCGAGAACCGATAGGGGTCAGTACCTGACGACGCTGGCCCCGGAGCGGGTCGGGCCGGTCCCCTACTCCAAGCAGCACCCGATGGCGTTCTTCGGATCGGAGTGGGTCGGCTACCTGGAACAGGACGTGGCGGACGCCATCGTCGGCTACGAACGCGAGGGCTGACGGCCCGACAGACGACAGGCACCGGACGGTTCACCGCCCGGTGCCCTGCTCCGTCCGCTCGCACCCTTCGACGCGATCGGTCTCGTGCGGCCGTCCGCGCGGGGCCGGTCGGATACCGGGCATAGGCGGCGGACCTGTTCTCCCGAGCGACGGCGAAGTGACAAGTAGCTCAGTGTGACTTTAGGGCCTCCGCTTCAGTGCGGGACTCGTCACCGGACCCCGCGCGGAGGGCCTAGCGTTTGATCTCGCCGGCGCTGGAGGGGGAGCTGCCCAGCCTCCACCCGGACGACTGCCCGGAGCGGAACGTTCGCCCCGACTCGACGGCTTCCTTGTTCCGGGCGAACTCCCGCTCTGCGACGGTAGTGTTCCACTGCCGGGGTGCGGACGGCTGCGGCTTTCCGGTGCTGGCCTGCTGGGCCTGTTTCAGGCAGGAGGCGTGGCAGGTCTTGCCCGACTTCGCCACCGCGGTGGGGCGTTTACCGAGGGGCTTGTGGCAGATGGCGCAGGACCGGGTGCCAGCACGGGGTTTCTGCCCTGTCGCGGCCTTGGCCTTGCCGGTGGGGCTCTGTTGCGCCGGCACCCGGCTGGGGTTGGCTGCGCGGTAGGCGTCGGCGCGGGCCCAGTGTCCGCCTTGGAGGGTGCAGGGCGTGCCAGCGGGAGCGTTGCAGGCGGGGCAGTTCACCGATTGCATCTGCTTGGGGGTGGGCGGTTTCGGCGTCTGCTTCACGGGCGCGCTGCGGCCACTGCCGCCGTGTCGGCTGATGCGTCGGGACAAGAGGACCTCGGGATGGGAAGGGGGCGTGGGACCCGTTCATGTACCTGGCGGCACGCTATCGGAAGCGGTTCTGCCCCGAAGACCCTTGCCTGGGGCTTCACGCTCAGCTACTTGTCGGGTGGCGGCAGTACAAGGACAGGGCCCCTACGGCATGTGCGGAACGTGCCGGGCGGAGCAGATGTCCGGGCCCCTGGACGACTGACCGCCCAGCCCGGGCCGTGACGACCACTCTCGTGACACGTTGGGCCGGAGACAGATTAACGATCGGGAGGGGCAGACCGTGGGACGAGTGAAGTCGGGACGGACGAAGCGGCAGCGACAGTCACGCGATGAGCGGATGGCCGCGGGGGCCGACCAGGCCACGCAGGCATACTCCGAGGCGGTCGCGTTCGCGTTCACCGACTGCGACGCGACGTGGAAGCATCTGGAAAGGGAGCCCGAGGAACGTCTCTTCGCGCTGCTGGACCGGATGGCCCCCTGCGCCTGTGGCCGTATCGAGCTGGACGGCCGCGACGTGAGCCGGGCCGGGCTGACGTCCGTGGCGGCATCCTTGGGTCTGCCGTACGCCCGGGCCCTGCTGCTGGCGAGTGTGGACTACGCCCACCGCACCGGCGGTTGCGCCCAGCAGGGAGCGGTGTTGCACGAACTGGTGAGCGCGGCGCGTCCCGAGGGGGAGCCTGCGGAGCTGTCGGCACTGCTGGAGCGGCTGCGCCTGGTCCACCAGGCCGGGACCAAGTGCCAGGCCGTGGTGGATGCGTTCGCGTAGGTCCCGGCGGCGCTGACTGCCGAACAGCCAGGGTCGCCAGCCGGATCCCTGCGCTTCCTGGACCGTGCTGTGGCCCGGCTTGTGGCCAGTGCCCCCGCCGTCCTTCACAGCCGGACCGGGGCACCGGGGCCCGCCGGGTTGGGCGGCCGGTAAGAACGCCGTCATAAGCCGCCAACGGCCTGGGCTGTACTGCTGGCGCGAGTGAAAGCTGGGGAGGACGATCGACGGTCGTGGCCCGTACTCCGACTTGGGGAAGAGATGCGTAAGACGACGAGTGCCGCTGTTCTTCGCGAGCAGTTGGCTGCCATCAAGAATCTCCGTAACACCTACGCGGCTGACGATCCCCAACACCCAAGGCTCGCCGCGCTCGACCGGCAGATTGCTGACCTTGAAGCGCTGCCGGGTGTCGGCAGGAAGGTCGTGGCGACAGACGGGCCTTACCGCCGCACTCTTGAGCGGGAACATGCATCCACTCGGGGTGAATCACCCAGTTCGCGCGCCGCACGGGCCGCCTGGCTTGAGGGGCAGAGGATGCGGGGAGGCGGCACCGGCCTGTCCCAGTAGTCGGAGGGGTCTGATCCACGACCTTTCGGCTCCCCGGTTTGTTCCTGCCGGGTCCCCCCTGCCTCATCGAGGTCGTCCTCCCCGGGTGCGGGCGGGTGTGCCCGGTAGGTGCCGAACGGGCAGGGCCGGCCGGGTGCGACGCCGAGCTGTGGGGCGCCGCCCTTGGTTCGATGCTGTCCGGGGATCACGCGTCACCGGTCCCGTCGTCGGACCGTCCGGCGTCGCGGTCGCGGACGGGTGCACCGGCCCTCTCCTCGTCGTTGTCCACGGGGGGCTTCCTTCCGGTCGGGTCAGGCTGCCAGCCCGAGGGCGGCGGTCGGGTTCTCGTTCCAGGACAGTTTCTTCTTGCGGTAGGCGTCGAACGCGGTGGAGCGCGGCGAGTGCCGGGAGTGCACGGCGACCACCTCGGCCGGGGTCCCGGCGTCGAGCATGGCCTGGATGCAGCCGCGGCGCTGGAAGACGATCGCGAGGCAGCTCTTGATCTCGACCTTGTCAGCGGGCTTACCAGTCCCGAGGCCGTACGCGAGCGGTAGATCCCTGCTGGGCCCGGTGCTCCCGAAGCGGCTGCGCTCTCCGCTCCGTCGAAGATCGCTGGATCGAAACCCCAAGCGCACACTCCCGGTTGGGAACTACGCTGCCGGAATGGCACGAACATGGACCCGGCTGCACGAATTCCTCGGCCACCCGCCGGGACCGGTGACATACGCAATGGTCACCGAAGCCGTTCAGCGGAAGCTCGGCGAGAGCGACGACCTGGACTGGAAGGAGGACCTGCCAGCCACCTCGCCGGTCAAGGGCGAGTGGAACGAGTTCGCCAAAGATGTCGCCGCCATGGCCAACACCCGCGGTGGTCTGCTCGTCTACGGCGTCAGTGACGACATCTCGATGGCGGGTATCGATCTGGACGGGGTCAACGACAAGCAGTTGGGTCAGTGGCTGCGCGTCCATCTGCAACCCGCAGTGAGCGGAGTGAGCTACCTCAAGCTCCCAGCCACCGACGGCACCGGCAAGGACATCCTCGTCGTCGATGTCCCGGCCAGTGAGATGGCGCCGCACTTCCTCTACGGCTGGCAGCAGAAGGACAAGGACAAGACCACCTTCAACGCTCCCTTCCGATACCGCGATGACACCGGCTACATGGCCGAGCACCAGGTCGCTCTTGCGTACCGGGAACGCTTCGCCCGCCAGGCTGTCGCCGAAGCAGCTCTGGACCAACACGTCCAGCACGTCACCGACCTCGTCCTGGGAGAGTCACAAGGTCCCACGGCGTGGCTGATCGTCGCCGCACGGCCCACGCGCCCCATTCCCAGGATGGTGCCGGCGCTGTCCCGCTCGGCAGCGCAGTTGGTCATGCACGAGAGCACGAAGCGCGCGGAGGCCCTGCTTGCCGCTGTCGTCCCGATGCCTCGGCTACGGGTTCCGCAGGTCTTCCACGATCTCCTCGACAACGACCCGCGCAGGGGCCTGCGGCGCTGGGTGGACACCAACATGTTCGTGCCGTCCCGCGCTACGCGTCGACGCGGGGTGCTGGCGGAACTGCATCACGACGGCACGGTCGTCACTGCCGTCGATCTCTCGCACAGCGCCCTGCACGAGCCGAAGCCGGGCGTCGAACTGCCCGTGGCCACGCCGGTGCTCATCAGCGCTGTCTTCGAGACCGTCGCCCTCGCCCACGAGCACCGACTGGCGTTGCGCATGGACGCGGCGATCGAGCTTCGGGCCGTCCTCGGGACGCAGGCCGATGGCCCCTTCCGCTTCACTCCCGTCGTCCTCGGCTTCAGCCGTCCCGAGATAGCCGAGTGGGCCCGACAGCCCTCCGCCGTGCAGCCCGCCTACAGCGACCTGGCACCTTTTGCCGACGATCAGGCCCTCATCACCGGTGCCACAGAGCTTGCCGAAGGACTGTTGCACCAGTTCGGACTCGAAATCATGCCGCCGTGAGGCCGTTGGCACTCGCGGGTCAGGCCGTCAGGACCATGGCGAGGGTCGGATCGCGAAGCGATCAACGCCGGCGGAGCGGCCCTCAAGGCGGTGCTCGAAGGCCGCCGCCATCCCTGGCCCCGCTTCACATGCCCGGAGTGTGGCAGCACCTGGTACGCCGCGGAGACTCCGTTCGGGAAGACGAAGCGATCCGACAGCCATTACCGCTCACCGCGCCGCCGGACGCGAGCATGGCGCCGACGGTCGCGTTCAGGAGGCGTCACCCGGTGACGCCTCCGGGCGACGCAAACGGCAGCCTCGGGGGCTTGAAGCAGGCTTTCAGTCTTCGATCTTCTCCTTCCCCTCTTCCGACATGACAGCGAAGCCGGGCTGGGTCTCCCCCGCCGGACCCAACGCCGCACCACCAAAATTCGGGGCGCTGGAAAGGAAGTGCAGGATCTTCTCCCTAACCATGTCGACGGGACCATTGGTGTCGCGCTGGTCCTGATTGACGTCGTTCAGGATGACCTGCTGGCGCTCTCCGTCGTCTTCGTGGTCGACCACGGCGGGTCCTCCGTCAGCGTAGGCGGGGGCGGCAGTGGAGAGGGCACCGAGGGCGACGGCGAGGCCGACTGCTACGGCAGCGAGTTGCTTGTTCATACCCCGGCTAACGATCTTGCAGGTGCCTAGTCACCCGACGCAGACAAGCGCAGAGAAATGCACAGGCAAGCTGCGCGTCAGACCTCAGACCGAGGTTCAGGAACAGGCACTCATCTTGTCGTTTGACTTCAGGCGCTCGGTGGGGTCGTGGCAACGGTGACCTGAGCTGTCCAGGACCCGGGTTCCCGGGGCGGATCCCAGGTCACATCGACGTCAGCTTCGTGGAAGTCGTGTGCGAGTCCCACCACCATGGCAGCCATGGCGGCCTGTGCCTCGGCTGGGTCGGTGTTGGCCGCCACGTCGGCAAGGCGTCCGCAGAGCATCCCGCCTTCCTCGGTGAGAACACTGTGGCGCCAGCCTTCCGGCGTCGCCAGCAGGACGATGTTTCTCGGCATGCCGAAGGGAGGCCGTCTCTTCTTCACGCGCTCTCGTCGCACCATGGAGCTATCCAACCTCGTGGGCTTCCTGGAGGTTCGCGCGGGCGGAAGTCCAGGCGCCGCGGGCGGGGTTTGGTGCCGACCTTGTGGTGTGAACAACCCGTGAGTTCGTAGTCCGCTCAATGCCTCAATACGGGGTCTGATCAGGTAGTCCGCAGGTATCGGCCCGCACATCTGCATGTGGATCATGATGGATCTTCGGGCTTTCCGAGGATCCATCATGATCCACACGGGCTCGCCGGTCCTGCATGCCCGGTCGACCTGCTGCAACGGAGGAAAGAAGCCGACCGAACCCGCGGGATATTGCACATCCCAGTAGCGGCCGGGCCCGGCCCCCGATGTGTCCACGACCGATATCGTTCGCCGAGCACGAGAACAGGGCATCGACTTGGCCTCCGACACCGTCGGGCACCGGGATCGTGCAGCCGACCTTAGCGGCCGCTGGGCGAAGCCCCCCAGCGGCCGGCCACCACTGCGGACACCCGACGGTGTTACCAGGTCAGTTCCCGCTGTTCGCCTTGTCGAGGACCGCCTCGTAGGCGACCTCGCTGTACTCGGCCCCCTGGATCTCGAATGCGACACCCGCGAGCGAGCGCACGAGCCCGTTATTGGAGGCGCCGAAGAACATCTTCTGGCTGGCCTGGGCCGCGTGCGGTGCCCACCAGACGAAGGCGAGCTTCCGCTTCCCGGCGCCCTCCTTCTCGAACTCGAAGTCGTAGACGGCCCAGCGGCACTCCGTCTCTGGAAGGTCCGCGATGAAGTCTTCGTAGTCCGTGGAGCTGGAAACCTTCTCGACGACGATCTCCGTGTTGTCCTTGCCGAGATTGAAGAGGACGTACTTGTGCTTCTTGCCGTCCCTCAGGTCGTGGTATGCCCGCAGGCACGCTGAGCTGACTCTGGCACCCGTCGTCATGGCGTTCTCCATTTACGTAGTCGCATTGAGTAAGCAAATGGTAACTGTCCGTCAGGCGATGGTGCCCGTGGATCGAAGCCCATAGGTCCAACTTCGATGCCGGGCAGTTTTCACTTCGGTGTCGGCAGAAGGGTAGGAGAGGCCCGCAGCCTGCCCGCTCCGCGATCTTGCTCATCTATCGACCGATTGCTGAGCAAGATCGGTAAGTGGCGGCGCGCGACCGGATCGACGCCGGATCATGCCCATAAAACGGTGTCAGAAAGTCGATGTGCCCAAGAAGTTGAGGAGCACCCTTTTCTGTACGATCTGGCAGGTGCAGCCACCCCAGGACGACGACGCCGCTGATCTCCTCGCCCCCGTTCCGGCCGTAGTGCGAGTAAGAACCCTGTCACCGATCCTGCTGGCTTATTCCGTGCCCGGCGGGGCCGGCGGCTCGTTGGCCGGGGCAGCAGCGGCCGTCTTGGCATTTCCGGTCGAGGGTGGGGTGGGGAATGTCGATGTGGTCGAAACCGTGACTGACGGCACCTCGCCGCATGACTGAATAAGCCAGCAGGATCGTCACCAGCCGCAAATGGCGGTGATCAGCTCCTTCGGGGAGCGCTGGCATCCGGAGACGGTGTGCCGGATGCTGGCCAACTCGTCCCATTAGCGCCGACACTCGTCAACACGGCCCGGTACTCCCGAAGCCTCCGCCGACGACACGAGATGTCAGTGGCCAGCGACATGGGCTGTGTACCGTCCAGACGGACGATTCGACAGGTCAATGTTGCTCATGGCAGCTGGGCGGAGGTGTCCTTTTCTGCGGAAGAGCGTTGTCAGCTCATGATCACGATGAAGCGTCATCTTGCCGCCCTGGCCTTTGCCGGGGTTCTTGCTCTGGGTGTTGCCGCCGGACCGTCGGCAGCCGATGAACCCCCGGCAGCCGGTGGGCAACCCGTCCTGACCGAGCTGTCTAACACACTCCGCCATCTGAATTGCGAGGTCGGGGCGACCAGTACGCTCGGCGAACGCCTTCTTGAGTGCGAAGGCGGCAAATGGGCTGTGAAGGACTGCGGGAAGAGGAAGATCGCCACCCTCATCGGTGGAGTGGGCAAGTGCACGGCAAGGTACGCCAGCGCGTTCTAACCGCGGCTAGGTCGCTCAGGCCGTAGGCGCCGACGACGTACAGCGGCAAAGCGATCACGGAGCGTACAGGCGCACGATCTGGCCGACGAGGGGTCGGGCAGCGGCCACCCACCTGCCTTTGAAGACTCAGGCGACGGGCCGCTCCCGCTCAATCCACAATGCCGCAATCGACGATGCTGATCGTCGCCTTGGTCTTCCCCGATGGGCTTCCCAACCTCTCAATCTTCGTCACGAGGTCCATGCCCTCGACCACCTCGCCGAACACGACGTGTGCGCCGTCCAGCCAGGAGGTCACCACGGTCGTGATGAAGAACTGCGAGCCGTTGCTGTTCTTGCCCTTGTTGGCCATGTTGAGCCCCGTGTAGTTACTCAGCGTTACTCACCACTTGGCGGCAGCTATACGAGAACTGGGCCGGTACGGGTGGTGTGCTGGTAGTCGGTGGCGTTGGACGCGCACGTCCAGTAGATCTCGTCGCGGCCGCCGCCCTGGTCACCGGCCGCCTCATAGCAGTGGAACCCTCCCCACTCCAGACGGGCCCGGAACGGTGCGACCGCCTGATCGCTGGCCTCGTCGTCCCCCGCGCCGGTGAAGCCGGTGACGCCGTACCCGTACTCGGCCAGCGCCGCGGTGAACTCCGGCGTGTCGATGCCCTCGCCCGCGGCGAGCCTGTCCCGGTCCACCACCGCCATGTTCGGCATGGCCATGATCTGCGGCAGCAGCTCGGTCAGCGCGGCCCTGTACTCCTCAAGGCCGTACCCCTGCTGCAGGCTGCGGGAGGTCACCGCCTGCGGCACCAAGGCCACCGCCAGGCCCTCCTCGCCGCGCTGCTCACGGTAGAGGCGCCCGACCGCGGACACTTCGCCCTCACCCAGGACCCTTTGCAGCGGCTCCAGGATCGAGCGCTCCAGCCCGGTCAGCTCCAGCCCCTGCTCCGCCCGCGCCGCCGCGTGCAGCCACACCCCGGTCAGCAGGTTCACCGGCCCACTCCGGCGCAGCGCCGCCCCCCGGGCCCCCTTGCTGTCCTGCCCGGACAGCAGGCTCTTCCACCGGTCCATCCGTTCCTGGCTGGTGCTCGCATCCACGCCCAAGACGACCTCCGCCTGTCGTGCCGCCGTACGGCTGACGCCTACGGCCCGGCGCACGCAACCCTAGGGACGCCGGAGCACTCTCCCGCCTGCGGCACCGGTAATTCACCCGTGACAGTGAGTAGTGGACGGCGGAAGCTGACACGCGCGCCGGCCCGGACTCCTCAGCGTGCACCGTGGAGGACTGCCGACCGGCACCGGCCGCGCCGCCGCACACACCCTCCGGGCAGTGCTTCATCGCAGAGGCCGAGGCCGGGGCACACCACCGGCATGAGCCGAATACCAAGATCGTCCCTTGGCGCCAATGGCCGCCCGGCCCTTACAGGCCCGAGGCGAAGTGACAAGCACTATAAGAGGTCATCTCATTTGGCTTGTTCGATAGTCTGTGGGTGTGGGGATCGTTGAGCGGCTGGTGCCGGATGAGTTGTGGGAGTTGTTCCAGCGGGTGGTGCCGGAGGCACCGAGCCGGCCTCAGGGCGGTGGTCGGCGGCGGCACGGTGACCGGGAGGTGCTGGCTGCGATCGTGTTCGTGGCCACGTCGGGCTGCACGTGGCAGCAGCTTCCGTCCGCCTCGTTCGGGCCTTCGGGAGCCACTGCTCACCGGCGTTTCACGGAGTGGTCCAAGGCCCGGGTGTGGGCGAAGCTCAATCGCCTGGTCCTTGACGAGCTCGGCTCCCACGGGGAACTGGACTGGTCCCACCGCGTGATCGACTCGGTGAACATGCGAGCCCTGAAAAAGGGGATCTGACAGGTCCGAATCCTGTGGATCGCGGTAAGTACGGGTCGAAGATCCATTCGATCACCGAGCGGACCGGACTTCCTCTGGCAGTCGGCATCTCGGGTGCGAACATGCATGACAGCCAGGGTCTGGAGCCGCTCGTGCGGGGCATCCCGCCGATCCGCTCACTGCCGCGGTCCGCGCCGCCGCAGGCCCGGCAAGCTGCACGGCGATAAGGGCTACGACTACCGCCACCTGCGGCAATGGCTCCGCAGTCGGGGCATCACGCATCGCCTGGCCCGGCGCGGCATCGAGTCCTCCACCCATCTGGGCCGTCACCGCTGGGTCGTGGAGCGGTCCGTCGCCTGGCTCGCCGGCTGCCGCAGACTCCACCGCCGCTACGAACGCAAGGCCGAACACTTCCTCGCCTTCGCCGCCATCGCCTGCACCCTCATCTGCTACCGCCGACTCACCAAATGAGATGACTTCTTATCGGCCGTCTCAGCGTCGTGGACTCGGTATAGGATGCTGATGCGGTCGCCTGTGTCGGCAGTGGGCTCGGTGGTGATCTGCCGTAGATCGGCGCCGGTGATCGGTTCGCGGCTGGTGACGGCGTTGCGCGGGTCCTCGGCGAGGAGCGCCAGGACCTCATGCACGGCCTTACGTCCGGGACCGCTGAGCTGGGCGAATTCCTCGTAGAGCCGCGGTGGCACAAGGACGGTCCATCGGGTCACGCGGCCGTGCCTCGCCCATCGAGGTAGGCGAACAGTTCGTCGACCGGCCGGGCATCGGCGGTGCCGTCCAGTGAGGAGCGGACGGCGGCCGCTACCTCGGGGCGGGTCGCGAACGCCACCGTTCGACGGTAGCGGCTGATGACCTCGTCCTGAGCTGCGCCGAACCGCGCGGCGTCCAACTCGGCGTTGAACGCTGCAAGAGTCGTCGGGCTGATCACGGCGAGCGCGGCGCGGAGTTCCGCCAGGGTCTGGGGCCCTTCGTGGGCCTCCAGCCTGTGCGGGTCTGCGTAGGCGGCTCGCGGGCTCGGCTCGTGCGGCAGTGCGCTCATGGATTGACCTCCGTCGTGATGCGTCTCCCCCGGTACGCGGTCGGCCCGACCGTCGTGCAGGGTCCGGGAGAGATAGAGGAGAACCGCCCTTCGACACGGATAATGACGGTTCGGCGCGTCCAGCCGAGGGGCCCCAGTCGTCTTTTCTGGCCCGCCACCGCACACCGCACACCGCACTCAAGGACGGGCGTTCCACAACGCCCCTTGGCTCCGACGTGCGGTGTCCTTGCGCGGGGGGCACTCTGGAAGGGACCTTACCTGAGGCAGACGCCCGGCCTGCAGAGCTGATCTGTCCGCGCCGGAGGCGACGCATGGAGGATCTGGCCGTGGCATCGGACGACGCGCTGCTCGTCATCGACGCAGCGGGTGTCATCGTCGGGTGGCGCCAGGAGGCCAGGTCCCTGTTCGAGCTCGGTGCAGACTTCGCTGTCGGCCGTTCCGTCGTGGAGCTGCTGACCGCGGTATGGGACCCGGCCGGCGCCGGGGCGGAGCGCCGTTCGGACAGGGCAGCGGCGGTTCCCGGGCTCGCGGTGAAACCCGTGACGTTGCGCGATGGCCGGTCGGGCTGGGGCGTCTGGCTGCTGCGTCCGGATGAGGGGCGGGGTGCCGACGCACGGGGGCAGGCGGTGTTGACGGCACTGTTCACCCAGTCGCCCATCGGGATGCAGGTACTGGATCCCGATCTGCGCGTCCTGCAGGTGAACACAGCGGCAGCGGGGATGAGTGCAGTCGAGCCCGCAGACGTGCTCGGCCGCCGGCTCGGCGACGTGGTGCATCTGTCCGACCCTGAAGAGACCGTGGCGATGCTGCACGACGTGCTCGCCACCGGCGAACCTGCGCTGGACAGGCTCGTACGCGGCCGCCCGCCCCACGACCCCGCGCACGAGCACGTGTACTCCGTCTCCGTGTTCCGGCTCCAGGACGCGGACGGCCGGGTGCTGGGCCTGTCCACGGCGATGGTGGACGTCACCATCCGCGAGCGGGCCCTCGCTCACGCCCGAATCCTCAACGACGTGCGAGAGCGCCTGGGGCACACGCTCGAGCTGGACACCACCTGCGGGGAACTCGTCGAGATCCTGGTGCCCACGTTCGCCGACGCCGCAGAAGTCGACCTGCTGGACCCCGTCGTGCGGGGCGATGACCCCCCGCCCGGGCCCGTGGGACCCGCCATACCCCTGCGTCGGATGTCCCTCGCCACGGCGGCCCCTCAACGGGACTCACTTGGCACCGGTACGGGTCCCTTTAGATTTCCAGGGGCCTGGCTTCAGGCCCTGACCGACCTGCGCCCCCAGCTTGTCACGTACCAGCCGGACGAAACCCCCGACCACCATGCGCAGGCGTCTCACGCGCAGGGCTCGCACTCTGCCATGGTCATCCCGATGACGCTGAGGAACGGCGTACTGGGAATACTGAGTCTCTACCGTTCTCCCGGCCGCGACCCGTTCGTGGACCAGGATCTCGGCCTCGCGCTGGAGGTCGCTGGACGGGCCTCGCTGCACGTTGACAACGCGCGCCGCTACGCCCGAGAGCACACCATCGCCCTGACGCTGCAGCGCCGTCTCCTGGCCCAGCGCCCAGCGCCGCAGGCAGTCGTGGAGAGCGCCCACTTCCATCACTCGGTCGATGCCGGCGGCTGGTTCGACGTCTTTTCGCTGTCCGGTGCGCGGATCGCCTTCACCGTCGGTCGCGTCTCGGGTACAGGCATCCACGCCGCCATGGCGATGGGTCAGCTGCGCACCGCCATCCACACCCTGGCATCACTGGACCTGGAACCTGACGAACTACTCGCCCGCCTCAACGGGACCGTGTCCCGACTTGCCGCCGAACGCGCCCGCCTGCCGACCAGCGACCCTCTGCAAAACCAGACACTGACCGCCGACTGCCTCTACGGGATCTACGATCCCCTGGCCCTGAGCTGCACCCTCGCCCTCGCCGGTGGCCCGCAACCGGTACTCGCCCACCCCCATAGGGCCGTCGAGACCATCGATGTTCCCGTCGCTCCCCCGCTGGGCGGCGGCGAAGACACCTTCGCCAGCACCCGTCTGGACCTCCCCGAGGGAAGCATCATCGCTCTCTACACCGACGCGTTCCTTCCCTCGAGCGAGGCAGAAAGGAAGACCAGCCAGGACCGCCTGCGGCAGATCCTCGCCCAAAGCACCCGACCCCTGGGCGACCTGCGCGACGAGGTTATGCGCACCGTCCCCGCCCTTGCCCCCGGCACCGACGCGGTGCTGCTCCTCGTGCAAACCCAGGCACTCGAACCCGGCCTCGTCGCCACCTGGGACCTACCCGCCGAACCCGCGGCCATCGCCACTGCCCGCGCCCGCACACGGCGTCAACTGACCCAATGGAACCTCGACGAGCTCTCCCTCACCACGGAGCTCATCGTCAGCGAACTGGCCACCAACGCCATCCGCTACGGCACCCCTCCCATCACCCTCCGCCTGATCAACAGCGGCCGTACGCTCACCTTCGAGATCAGCGACTCCAGCCCCGTCTCACCACACCTTCGCCACGCCCAGACCACCGACGAGGGCGGACGCGGCCTTTTCATCTGCGCCGAACTCGCACAGAACTGGGGCGTCCGCTTCAGTGACAACAGCAAGACCATCTGGACGGAACAGGAAAGTCCCCACCTGGCATAGATCCCCCTCGTTCGCTGCCGCCCTCTCTGGCCGCGGTCTCCCCGTCTTCACAGTGCCCTCCGGGAGTTGGTCGGGATGGGAAGGAGTCCGACGGTTGAGGTTGCGCACTGATCAAGAAGCAGAAACAGCTCAGTCCTGCAGGCTGACGCCGGTCAGACACCCGACTCCGAGCACTCCGCTTACGCTCGCACCGGCAAGGCACATGGCCTCCTTCGCCGCGTCACCCGGAGGGAACCGGCCCTTCGCCCACAAACAGGACCAGCAAACGGCCCCGACGATCGAGGCCACTCCGGCCTGCAGGACGAATCCGCCGTTCCTCGCCATCGGGAAAGCGAAGCCGCGCCTCCCCACTCGACCGCAGTGCCACCGCCAAGCGCACCGGCACACCCCGCAGAACGCCACCCCACTCCGCAGGAACAGCAGGGGAAAGCTCCCCCAGCTCCACATCGACCGCTACACGCTCTTCCAACATAGTCACCGTTCCACCGTGCCCACTGCCAAGCTCCCCCGCGACCGCGCATCAGGTGGACATCACCTCCGCCACGGCCGCCGCCATGTCATGACCGGATCAGGAACCGGCACTGATCACCGAATCTTCGTCTCACAGCACAGGCACAAGGTGGCTTGCCGCGTCGATGTACATCTTGGCTGTTGTCGGGGCTGAGCGCCTGGGCCTGGAGGTGGTCATGCAGCACGCTTGGTAGATAGAGAACAAGCTTAGAAGGTAGGACAAGCTCAGCCGGTGTCGTCCGGTACGTCGACCGTGAGGCCGCCGTGCTGGCCGACCTTCCAGACCAGGCCCCAGGACTCGATCAGCTTCCCTGATCGTCTCGGGCCCGCCGTTCTCCAACGCGTGCAGGAGCGCGAGTTGCCTGCCTTTGAGCCGCTCGGGGGGTAGCTGGGAAGGGTCTCCGACGACTTCTTGGTACCAGGCTGCCATGGTGATTCTCACCTGTGAGCGGGCTTTTGACGTGCCATGCGTGCCTCCGGGGCGTGACGGTCAAGGCAACTTTGCCGGGTTAACGGCGAGGCGGGACAGATGGCATCGGGCTCGTGCCTCAACTTCTTCGCGGTCCTCGTCCTGGTCTGCTTCCTCTCGGCGCTGCTTAAGGCTCCCGGCTTCCTGACAACTGTCCGCACGCCCCGTCGCCCGCCGCGTATTCGGTCCTCCGGCCCTTGCCCCCGAGAAACGAGCGGGCAGCCGGGCCAGCGCGGCTAGCCTGGCCAATGATCTGGAGCTGACGCGAGCCGAGTTGGCGACCGCTCGCGAGAGCGGGGCCGCCTCAAAGAGGCCGTTCAGCGGCACCTGGGACAGCAACTGCACCAGATCGGAGCGAAGGACCTCGCAGCCCGCAACAACGAGCTCCGGGCGGCCGACAAGGACCTGGAGAAACGACTCGCCGCCACCGAGGCCTACAGAATGCCTTGCAGGAGGCTCAAGACGACCTGCCATGATGCGAGATCAAAATCGCCCAGGCTGATGTTCGGATGCCGACTTCGGATACCAGAACCATGCCGCAGTGAGCAGCAGGCTTTAGCGGCGTTTGGAGAGCTGCACTTGGAGGCGCTCGCAGTTTACCAGCATATCCATCAAATGAAGGAAAGGAAGGTAGCAGAGGTCTCCGGGAATCACCCCCTCGTGGACAAAGAGAAGACTGCGGTCGAGAGGATCCTCCTCGATCTTGCCGAATGAATGAGCGCTGTTCCGGTCCAGACGAATGTACATCTGAACGGCCTTATCCCAGGAGATGTTTTGCGGACCGCCCTTCCCCGGCATTTCAATCAGCCCGTCGGTGGAGTAGTGACGGCTTCTGGTGATGAATCCGTCCCGCACCTCTTCCAGGGCTCGCGCTGCACGCTCGCACAGGGGAAGCGTCGCTTCGGCGACTGGTGAAGACAGTGTCTCGCGTAGCCTCTCCAAGACTTTACGGACTTTGCTGGGATTGGTCGCGTTGTCGAACGCGTTCCATCCCATTCCCTCCAGGCAATCGAGTGCATCGTATGCCGCGCGCAGGGCACACTGTGACCGTTCGACCGCATGGCCTCGCCTGTGTCACGGTAGAGGCGCCCCAGGCTCGCGATGAAG
Source organism: Streptomyces rhizosphaerihabitans (assembly GCF_025399795.1). Classification (GTDB taxonomy): domain Bacteria; phylum Actinomycetota; class Actinomycetes; order Streptomycetales; family Streptomycetaceae; genus Streptomyces; species Streptomyces rhizosphaerihabitans. Next base: position 113,047 of record NZ_JAODTZ010000005.1, read on the forward strand.
GCGAGGTTGCGGGTCGGCGCATAGAAGCCCTGTTCATCTTTGAAGCCAGCAGGGTCAGTGGCAATGCGGAGGAGTTCGGCGGAGCGTTGCACCCACCAGCTGAGATACGGACCCGTACTGTCCACGCTGGGGGTGATCGCGCGCCCCTTTGAATTATCGAAGCATGCCGTTGGGAGGAGCGCATCAGTGAGGCGATTGCTTGGCCAATCCGCATCATTCAGCGCCTGACCAAACAGCCAGACACCACATGCGAGCAAGCGGGCAGCCGCTACACCAAGCACTTTCGGAGACGCCGCGGAGAGCGCTGGAAGTACGAACGTGAGTGCACCGATAGAAACATCCTGCGTGAGTCCTTGAGCGGCAGGGAAAAGCTTGCCGACTTCTCCGCCTATTGTCGACTTCCTCCGCACCGCCCGAACTGGAGCCCGCCGAACGCGCCGTGCTCGACCAGGGCGTGGCCGTCCGGGTGGTCGTACGCCCTCACCGCCCGCGTCACCCGTGCGGCGGGACCGCCCAGGGGGGTGGGTCACCCCGCGTGCGACCCCTGCGTCTTGGGAATTGCCGAGGCCGGACGGACGGCGGTGATCCGGCGCAGCATGTCCGGCCGCCGTATCAGGAGCGCACGGCGGCCCGTGACCACCATCTCCTTGTCGCGCAGCTCCCGCAGCAGGCGCTACACCATCTCGCGGCAGACGCCCGTCGCGGACTGGCGCGAGGGCGGCTGGAGCGTTCCTTCATGCCGCCTCGCCGTGCCGCCGGTACCGATTCACCCAGCGGGCGGCGGTGGCGTGGCCGACCTGGAAACGTTCTGCGGCCCGCCGTAACGGCCGGCCGCCCTCGACGACACAGCGTGCCAGACGCAACCTGCCGGTCGGCGCCAGCGGGGCATTACGGTGGGAGACGAGGGCCTCCTGCGGTCGGGTGTAGATGTCGCAATCCACACCGACCCCAGAAGGCCCTCACCTGTTCAAGCACCCAGCACGCGTGCCACCAACGTCCCGGGGGTGCGACACGAAGTCGCAGTAGAGAAGTAAGGACAGCCAATGAAGGAGAGATAGATGGCTGGACTTCGAGCCAGTATCCAGGCTCGTCCCCGCGCTCACATGCGTCGCTGGCAACGGCGGGGTGTGGAGCTGAGCGTTCAAGCCCAAGGGTGCCTCGGCCATCGAGGAACCACAGGCGAGGGGAAGGCTGGACGGGCGAACGCAAGTGAACCCTTGACGATGCCCCGTGAGGTTGAGGCTGTGCGATGGCATGCAGACGGCAGTCGCAGGACCTGACGCTGGGAAGCGTAAAGCGACTCCTGGGGATCTCGTTCCAGGAGGCGGATACCGCTGGTCCCGGGGTAGAGAGGGCGCCCACCCCAGCCGCATCTTCCTGGTGCGGAACGTGGAAACCCCGTCGGGGACCAGGCTTCGGCCTGGTGAGCCGACCGTAAGGAGAGCCGATCTCCCCGGCGGGACAGGATGATCCAAGAAGCGAAGGCCGGTCGGCCGAAAGGCCAGGGAAAACCGGGAGGCGGGCACTTCACCCGCACCCGCATAACCCGCCGGATACGGGTCCCAGTGACCCGGCCCGAAAGGGCGCCCACGTGGATCAGGTGAGCCTATGAAGCTCCGAAGCAAAGACGCCTGAACCGAAGGACAAGTTGGATGCCGAAGCCGCAGATGCAGGAGACGGCCCTGGCCGCGCCCCGCGCGGCCTCGGTGAACGGACCGGAGGACGACGCACTCGACTGGCACGACATCGACTGGGGCCAGACCGAGGAAAACGTACGGCGCTTGAGGCAGAGGATCTTCAAGGCGACGCAGGAAGAGGACTGGAAGAAGGTCCGCAACCTGCAGAAGCTCATGCTGCGAAGCCGAAGCAACACGCTGGTCAGCGTGCGGCGGGTGACGCAGCAGAGCCGTGGTCGCAAGACTGCCGGCATCGACGGGGAGCGAGCCCTCACCCCAGCGGAGAGAGGCAAGCTGGCGACCGAGATCCACCGGTCGTCCACGCCCTGGAAGGCCAGGCCGGTCAAGCGAGTGTTCATCCCCAAGAGCAATGGGAAACAACGACCGCTCGGTATCCCGGTCATCCGCGACCGGGTCCTTCAGGCCCGGGTGAAGAATGCCCTGGAACCCGAGTGGGAAGCGCGGTTCGAGCCGAAGTCCTACGGCTTCAGGCCCGGCCGCGGCTGCCACGACGCGATAGCCGCCATCTTCGCTACGGCGAAAGGAAAGGCTGCGAGACGCCTATGGGCGCTCGACGCAGATCTGGCAGCGGCGTTCGACCGCATCGACCACGAGCACCTGATGTCGTCCATCGGGCAGTTCCCTGCCAGGGAACAGGTCCACGGGTGGCTGAAGGCCGGAGTGATGGATCGCGGCCGATTCGCGCCAACCGAGGAGGGAACTCCTCAAGGCGGCGTGATCAGCCCTCTGCTGCTGAACATTGCCCTGCACGGATTGGAACAGGCTGCCGGATGCCGGTACTCGACCGAGAAAGGACGCGAGTCCTGGTCGATGCCGGACTCTCCGGTCCTGATCCGCTACGCCGACGACTTCGTCGTGCTCTGTCACGACGAAGACCAAGCGGACCTGGTCAGGACGCGGCTGGACGAATGGCTCAGGCCCCGGGGCCTTCGCTTCAATGAGGCGAAGACCCGAGTCGTGCACCTCCAGGAGGGGTTCGACTTCCTGGGCTTCACCGTGCGTCGCTTCGGGGAGAAGCTGCTCATCAAACCCAGCAAGGCAGCCGTCCTGAGGTTCCGGGAGCGGTTACGGACGGAGATGGGGTCCCTGCAAGGGGATAACGCCGAGGCCGTACTGCGCAGGGTCGTCCCCCTCGTGCGAGGGTGGGCGGCCTACTACCGGACAGTGGTGTCCACGGAGACCTTCGCGTCTCTCGACCACTACATGTGGCACCTCACCTTCAAGTGGGGAAGGCGACGCCACCCGAGGAAGTCGCGGTCATGGGTTAAGACCCGTTACTTCGACAAGTTCAACCCCTCCAGGAACGACAGTTGGGTGTTCGGCGACCGGAACACCGGCGCCTTTCTCCCCAAGCTGGCCTGGACGGGCATCGTCCGACACCGGATGGTCAAAGGGACGGCATCCCCGGATGATCCGTCCCTGATCGACTACTGGCGCACCCGCCGCCGAACGAAGGCGCCGCCGCCGATGGACAAGATCAGTCTCCATCTGGCGGCACGGCAGAGAGGACTTTGCCCCCTCTGCAAGCAGGCGCTGATCGCCGGGGCCGAATACGAGCCGGACAATCTGCGTGAGTGGATGGACTGGTTCGCGGCCACCAGGAAGATGCTCCACAAGCATCACTTCACCTACCGGCGAGACGGCGGCTCGGACGAGCGAACGAATCTTCGCCTCGTGCACTCCGAATGCCATCGTCAACACTACGCGAACGACGGCAAACGGACCACACCCTGCTGACCTGCGAAGCCCATGGGGCTTGCTTGAGCCGAGCTGCGGGGAAAGCCCGCACGGCCGGTTCTGAGGGGGCCGGGGCCCAGCAATGGGCTCCGGCTACCCGACCAGCACAGCCAGCGCCGGGGCTCGCTCCGTGCCTCCATGGGAGACGAATGGGAGAACGATCTTGCCCACCAAGGCTAAGTAAAGCTAACTGAAGCCAACTCAGGCTAGGTTCCTGGAGGGCGTTCCAGCAGGAAAGCAGCTGACCAGCGACTTTCCAGGTTGAACCGTTGATCCAGACGATCACGATTCCCCCTCTTCTGTTGGCCCCCTGAGGCTTGCCCGCTCCACCCTGCCATGGAAACCAGCCGCTGATGAGGGCGCCCGCAACGCGGCGCCGGTGCCCCCGTGGCGGGGGCACCGGCGCCGCGCGGCGATCCTTCAGCTCTTCCGGCCGTGCGGGGCAGCCTCGTCGACCGCGAGGTTGTCGCTGCCGATCGTGTGATCGACCGTGCTGAGCGTGTCGTTGACGTTCAGATCGCTCAGGGCGTCCCCGCTCAGGGCATGGGACGGGGTGATCGCCGCGACGACGAACCCGGTGGCGAGGGAGGCGATGGCGAGCATGCTGCGCTTCTTCATGCCCGGTTCAACTACGGAGGCAGGACGGAGTCACGGGTGGGTCAGGCACCTTCGTCCGGCCCGGCGCCGGGCGCGCCCGGCGCTCGGGGCCCCGAACGTTACCGGTGCACCCGGCACCGGGTGCGGGTGAGTCCGAGTCGGACGCGTCCGACTCGGACCACGCGGAACGATCGAACCCGAAAAACGGGCGAACCGGGCGATCCGGGAACCGTCCGGCCACGCAGCTTCACTGCTGAGGCGCACGCCCCGCGGCACTGCGGGCCGGGACCGCCTCGGCCAAAGGCCGGCCACTCCGCCGGCCGGGACCACCGAGTCACCGTGGACCGGAGGCCGGGGCGACCGGCCCGAGCGGGCCGAAGGCAGGGACCACCACGACCGCACACGGACCACGAGCCGGACCACCGGTCCGACGCGGGCCGCGAGCCGGCACCACCAAGTCGAAGTCAGACGCGAGCCGCAGGCGTGTGGGCCTTCCGGGTGAGTGCCGCCGCGGCCGCGCCGACCAGGCCGGCGTCCGTGCCCATCAGCGCGGGCGTCACTGTCAGCCGCCGGACGAAGGACAGTGTCGCGTAGTCGGCCAGTGCGCGGCGCAGCGGTGCGAAGAGCACGTCGCCCGCCTTGCCCACTCCCCCGCCGATCACGGCGATGTCGATCTCGACCAGGGTCGCGGTCGCCGCGATGCCCGCGGCGAGGGCCTGCGCGGCCCGCTCGAAGGAGGCCACGGCGACCGGATCACCGGCGCGGGCCGCCTCGGCGACCGCCGCGGCCGAGGTGTCGCCGTCGGGACCGGGCTGCCAGCCGCCCTCCAGTGCACGGCGGGCGATGTTCGGGCCGCTGGCGATGCGCTCGACACAGCCCCGGGAGCCGCAGGGGCAGGGATCGCCGTCGAGGTCGACGCTGATGTGTCCGATGTGGCCCGCGTTTCCGGTGGGACCCGCGTGCAACTGTCCGTTCAGGACCAGCCCGCCGCCCACTCCGGTGGACACCACCATGCAGAGCGCGTTGTCGTGGCCCCGGGCCGCGCCCTGCCAGTGCTCGGCCGCCGTGATGGCGACGCCGTCGCCGATCAGCTCGACGGGCAGTCCGCCCGTGGCCTTGGCGGCCCGCTCGACCAGCGGGTAGCCGCGCCAGCCGGGCACGTTCACCGGGCTCACCGTACCGGCGGAGGCGTCCACCGGGCCCGCGCTGCCGATACCCAGCGCTCCGGCCCTGCTCCACAGGGGGGAGACCGTCAGCTCGCCGATGACGTCCTCGACGGCGCGCATCACGGTGTCGCCGTCCTCCTGTGCGGGCGTCGCGCGCTGCGCGCGCAGGAGAATCCGGCCGTGGCCGTCCACCAGCGCTCCGGCGATCTTGGTGCCGCCGATGTCGAGCGCGGCCACGAGGTCGGTGTGCATCAGAGTCAGGTCTCCCATGGGGTGTCGTGACGGGCCCGCCGCGCCGCGGGCCCGGGTTCCCCGGCCGGAAACCGGGCAGGATCGGGCCCTGTCGGTTCGTCGCGCCGAGGGCGCCGACGGACCACGGGGACCGTGCGCCCTGGGGAAGGCGCAGGCCGGAGATTGCGGTGGACAGTGTCTCCCGCATCTGACAACGTTGTCCAGGCTCTATGCTCGTCGCCACATCCTCATACAACCCCATGGACCTACGCATCCCCGTGGACGACAGGACAGGACAGCACATCGTGGCCGAGACCGCCCGCCGATCCGAGAACCGCTACGGAAACCGTCCGACCATGAAGGACGTGGCGGCGCGTGCGGGAGTCGGCCTGAAGACGGTCTCCCGCGTGGTCAACGCCGAGCCCGGAGTCACCCCGGACACCGAGCGGCGCGTCCAGGAGGCCATCGACGCGCTGGGCTTCCGCCGCAACGACAGTGCCCGGGTGCTGCGCAAGGGCCGCACCGCGAGCATCGGGCTGGTCCTGGAGGACCTCGCGGACCCCTTCTACGGACCACTGAGCCGCGCGGTCGAGGAGGTGGCCCGCGCGCACGGAGCCCTGCTGATCAACGGTTCCAGCGCGGAGGACCCGGACCGCGAGCAGGAACTGGTTCTCGCGCTCTGTGCGCGCCGTGTGGACGGGCTGGTCGTGATCCCGGCCGGCGACGACCACCGCTATCTGGAGCCGGAGATAGAGGCGGGCATCGCCACGGTGTTCGTCGACCGCCCGGCCGGGAGGATCGACGCCGACGTGGTCCTGTCGGACAGCTTCGGCGGCGCCCGGGACGGTGTCGCCCACCTCATCGCCCACGGCCACCGCCGGATCGGCTTCATCGGCGACATGCCGCGCATCCACACCGCCGCCGAGCGGCTGCGTGGCTACCGGGCCGCCATGGAGGACGCCGGGATACCGGTCGAGGACGGCTGGATGTCGCTGGGGGTCACCGATCCGCAGCGGGTGCGCAAGGCGGCCGAGGACATGCTCTCCGGCCCCTCACCCGTCACCGCGGTCTTCGCGGGCAACAACCGGGTCACCGTGACCGTGGTCCGTGTCATCGCCGAGCGCGGCCGCCCGGTCGCCCTCGTCGGTTTCGACGACATCGAGCTCGCCGACCTCCTGGAGCCCGGCGTCACGGTCGTCGCCCAGGACGCCGCCGCGCTCGGCCGCACCGCCGCAGAACGCCTCTTCCGCCAGCTCGACGGCAACCTCATCGCTCCGGAGCGCATCGAACTCCCGACCCGGCTGATCACCCGCGGCTCCGGAGAGCTGCCGCCGGCGCACTGAGCAGTCGCCGCACCGGCGTACGCCCGCTCAGGGCGCCTGGCCTCGCCGAGGCTCCGCGCGCCCGTCCGCGGAGCCGTCCCGGCGCGCGACCCGACCCGTGCGTGGACCGCTCGGCGGCGGCCGGCCTCCGTCCCGCTCGCGCACCCGACGCGGGCGGGCGCCGCTACTGACCCGAAACCGTCAGATCCCCCCGCCGCGGCGCCGCGTAGGCCTCCAGTTCGGGCCGGGTCAGGCCCGTCGCGCGGGCCACTTCCGGGATGTCCAGGGCGCCGCAGTCCAGGCCGCGCAGGAGATAGCCGCTGAGGGCCTTCGCGGTGGCGGGCTCGTCCATCACGTCGCCCGACGCATGGCCGGCGTAGCGGGAGAGGCGGGCGGCGGCCTGTTCGAAGCCCTCGCGGTAGAAGGCGAAGACGGCCGCATAGCGGGTCGGGAGGTGGCCGGGGTGCATGTCCCAGCCCTGGTAGTAGGCGCGGGCCAGGGCACGGCGGGTGAGGCCGTAGTGCAGGCGCCAGGCGTCGTGGACGTTCTCGGTGGGGCCGACGGGCAGGACGTTGGTGGAGCCGTCCGAGAGGCGTACGCCGGTGCCCGCGGCGGCGACCTGCATGATCGCCTTGGCGTGGTCGGCAGCCGGGTGGTCGCTCGACTGGTAGGCCGCGGAGACGCCGAGGCAGGCGCTGTAGTCGAAGGTTCCGTAGTGCAGTCCGGTCGCGCGGCCCTCGGCGGCCTGGATCATGCGGGCGACGGTGGCGGTGCCGTCCGTGGCGAGGATCGACTGGCTGGTCTCGATCTGGATCTCGAAGCCGATCCGGCCCGGTTCCAGGCCGCGGGCCTTCTCGAACTCCTCCAGGAGCCGGACCATCGCGGTGACCTGTTCCGCGTACGTCACCTTGGGCAGGGTGAGGACGAGTCCGTCGGGCAGACCGCCCTCCTCCATCAGGCCCGTCAGGAAGATGTCGAGGGTGCGGATGCCCCGGTCGCGCACCGGTGCCTCCATGCACTTCATACGGATGCCCATGTACGGGGCCGCGGTGCCGTTCCGGTACGCCTCGGCGATCAGCCGGGCCGCGCGGGCCGCCGTCGCGTCCTCCTCGGCGTCCGGGCGCGGGCCGTAGCCGTCCTCGAAGTCGACGCGCAGGTCCTCGACGGGTTCGCGCTCCAGCTTGGCCCGCACGCGGCCGTACACGGGTTCGGCGAGTTCGTCGGTGAGGCCGAGGACCGCGGCGAAGGAGGCTGCGTCCGGGGCGTGTTCGTCGAGGGCGGCGAGGGCGCGGTCGCCCCAGGTGCGGATGGTGTCGGCGGCGAAGGCGTCTCCGGGGACGTACACGGTGTGGACGGGCTGCCGGGTGCCGGGGTCACCGGGGTAGCGGCGCTCCAGCTCGGCGTCGACGGGGGCGAGCGAGGCGCTGATCGCTTCGGTGACGGCGCCCGCGAGGCTCGTCGCCACCTTCTCCTGCTGACCCTGACCCATCCCACACCCTCCTGTTTTCCGCAGTACGGAATCAACAATCCGTAGAACGAAGTTATCCGGCGAGCTTCCTACGGGTCAACACCCTCTTGGGCCGCGGGACACTCCGTGGCCCCACCTTCTCGCCGTACGCCTCGCTGTACGGCGAGTTCCCGAGCGACCGCCCTGCCGTGCGGGCCTCACCGACCCCGGGACGAGCGAAGGCCCCCGTGACCGGTGTCCGGTCGCGGGGGCCTCGTGCGGTGCTGCGGGATCAGCCCTTGCGGGCCTTGATCTCCTCGGTGAGCTGCGGGACGACGTCGAAGAGGTCGCCGACGACGCCGTAGTCGACCAGGTCGAAGATCGGCGCTTCGGCGTCCTTGTTGATCGCCACGATCGTCTTCGAGGTCTGCATGCCGGCGCGGTGCTGGATGGCACCGGAGATGCCGGAGGCGATGTAGAGCTGCGGCGAGACGGACTTGCCGGTCTGGCCGACCTGGTTGGTGTGCGGGTACCAGCCGGCGTCGACCGCGGCACGCGAGGCGCCCACCGCCGCGCCGAGCGAGTCGGCGAGGTTCTCGATGATGGAGAAGTTCTCGGCGCCGTTGACGCCACGGCCACCGGAGACGACGATCGCGGCCTCGGTCAGCTCGGGGCGGCCGGTCGAGGCGCGCGGGGTGCGGGCGGTGACCTTGGTGCCGGTGGCCTTCTCCGAGAAGGTGACCGCGAGGGCCTCGACGGCGCCGGCGGCCGGGGCGGCCTCCACGGCGGCCGAGTTCGGCTTGACCGTGATGACCGGGACGCCCTTGGAGATGCGGGACTTGGTGGTGAAGGAGGCGGCGAACGCGGACTGCGTGGCCACCGGACCCTGGTCGCCGGCCTCCAGGTCGGTGGCGTCGGTGATGATGCCCGAGCCGATACGGACCGCGAGGCGGGCCGCGATCTCCTTGCCCTCGGCGGAGGACGGCACCAGCACGGCAGCCGGGGAGACGGCGTCGTACGCGGCCTGCAGCGCGTCCACCTTCGGCACGACGAGGTAGTCGGCGTACTCGGCGGCGTCGTGCGTGAGGACCTTCACCGCGCCGTGCTCGGCGAGCACGGCGGCGGTGTTCTCGGCACCGGAACCCAGCGCGACGGCGACGGGCTCGCCGATGCGGCGGGCCAGCGTCAAAAGTTCCAGGGTGGGCTTGCGGACGGCACCGTCCACGTGGTCGACGTAGACGAGAACTTCAGCCATGGGAATGCACTCCTGCGGATTGCGAAGTCTGAGGGGAGGTGAGCGGGTTGGGCCGTGGCCGCTGCAACGGTCCGGGAGCGAGTCACGGACCCTCGGCGGTTAGATGAACTTCTGGCCCGCGAGGAACTCGGCGAGCTGCTTGCCGCCCTCGCCCTCGTCCTTGACGATCGTTCCGGCGGTGCGCGCCGGACGCTCGGTGGCCGTCTCGACCTTGGTCCAGGCACCCTCGAGACCGACCTCGTCCGTCTCGATCTCCAGGTCTTCCAGGTCCCAGGACTGAACCGGCTTCTTCTTGGCGGCCATGATGCCCTTGAAGGAGGGGTAACGCGCCTCGCCCGACTGGTCGGTCACCGACACGACCGCGGGGAGGGAGGCCTCCAGCTGCTCGGAGGCACTGTCGCCGTCGCGACGGCCCCTGACCACACCGTCCTCGACCGAGACCTCGGAGAGCAGCGTGACCTGCGGGACACCCAGGCGCTCGGCCAGCAGCGCCGGAACGATGCCGGCGGTGCCGTCGGTGGACGCCATACCGGAGATGACCAGGTCGTAGCCGGCCTTCTCGATCGCCTTGGCGAGCACCAGCGAGGTGCCGATGGCGTCGGTGCCGTGCAGACCGTCGTCCTCGACGTGGATGGCCTTGTCGGCACCCATGGACAGCGCCTTGCGCAGCGCGTCCTTGGCGTCCTCGGGGCCGACGGTCAGCACGGTGATCTCCGCGTCGTCCGCGGCATCGGCGATCTGCAGCGCCTGCTCGACGGCGTACTCGTCGAGCTCGGACAGCAGACCGTCCACGTCGTCACGGTCGACGGTCAGGTCATCGGCGAAGTGCCGGTCGCCAGTGGCGTCGGGCACGTACTTCACAGTGACAACGATCCTCAAGCTCACGCCGGCTCTCCTACTGCATCGTCATTTCTGGGCTGCCTTCTTTCAGGCAGCATAGGCGCCTGAAGTGGCCGATCCCGGTCGGGGCGACCCGCGCCCCGACCGAAATATTACTCACCAGTACACCCATCGGACCCCCACTAAGCAAGCGCTTTGGACTGTGACCTTCGCAACTCTGTGTAACCGCCGGGTAGAACCGGTGAGTAACCCGGTGGACGGCCCGGCCCGCGGGCTCAGTCGCGCAGTCCGTTGAACCGGCCCTGGTGGTACAGGAGGGGGCCGCCCTCGCCCGAGTGATCGCCCAGCACGACCTCCGCCAGGACGATGCGGTGGTCCCCCGCCGGTACCCGCGCCACGACGCGGCACACGAGCCAGGCGAGGACGTCGTCGAGCACGGGAACTTCCTCGGGCCCCTTACGCCAACGGGTGGGCGAGCCGAACCGGTCGGCGCCGCTGCGGGCGAAGGTGGCGGCCAGCTCCCGCTGGTGTTCGCCGAGCACATGGACGCCCACATGGCCGGCCTCGGATATCGCGGGCCAGCTGGAGGCGCCGGTGCCGATGCCGAACGAGACGACCGGGGGCTCGGCCGAGACCGAGGTGAGCGAGGTGGCGGTGAAACCGACGGGACCTCGGGCGCCCGAGGCGGTGATCACGGCGACACCGGCCGCGTGCCGCCGGAAGACGGAGCGCAGCAGATCCGGGGAGGCGGGCCGCGGAGTGCCCAGGCCGGGGGTGGCCGTCATGGAGCTGTCCTTCTGCGAGAGCCGACGTGGGGTTCCCGCCGCTCGGCGGGAACCGAGAGCGGGGAGCGGTCCTTGGCTGCTCAACAGCCCGGACCGCGCGCACCCGCGGTGCGGGCCGGGTCCACGTCGACGAGCTCGGGGAGAAGGATTTCCGGTGACATACGGTCAGGCTGACGAGAGGCGACGGGCGCAGTCAAGGGCGTACCGGCATGTGGGAGATGCCTCACCATGATCGCCACCGCTCAGACGGCCTCTCCGAGCGCGGCGATGACGTCCGCCTTGCGCGGCTGTCCCGTCGCCCGCCGCACGATCCGCCCGTCGGCGTCGAGCACGAGCACGGTGGGCGTCTTGAGGATGCCGAGATCGCGTACGAGGTCGAGGTGGTCCTCGGCGTCGATCTCCACGTGGGACACCCCGGGGACCAGTCCGGCCACCTCGCCGAGCACCCGCCGGGTCGCCCGGCAGGGGGCGCAGAAGGCACTGGAGAACTGCACGAGCGTGGCCCGTTCCCCGAGCCCCTCCCCCAGCTCCGCCGCTCCGAGCCGTTTTCCGCCGTCGCGCCCGCGCACACGCACCCTCCCGCTCCGCCGCCGGTGCAGCACCCCGAAGGCGCTCGCCGCCGCGAGCACCACCACGCACACCACAAGTCCGTTCATCACATGCACAAGCATTCATGAGACCGCAAAGATTCCCGAGGCCGTCCGGCATCCTCCATACGGAATGCTGGATTCATGGACATCGATGCGAGAGGGCCGCGGTTCGGTGCGGCCGTGACGACCGTCGTGCTGGCGGTGACGCTGATCACCGGGAGCGTCTGGCTGCTGGCGTGGCAGACGCTGGCGTTCGCGCTGGGCGCGGCGGGTGGCGTGGCGCGCTCGCCGTACGGCTGGGTCTTCAGGAAGGCGGTACGGCCGCGACTCGGGCCGCCGACGGAGTTCGAGGCGCCGGAGCCCCCGCGGTTCGCGCAGGCGGTCGGGCTCGCCTTCGCGGTGGTGGGCCTGATCGGCTGGACCGCGGGCCCCCAGTGGCTGGGGTCGGCGGCAACCGGGTGCGCGCTCGCGGCGGCGTTTCTCAATGCCGCGTTCGGGTACTGCCTCGGGTGTGAGATGTACCTGATTGTGCGTCGGGTGACGGTACGCGCCAAGTAAAGACGGGTTAAAACTCCGAGGTGGATCAAGTGGACGACGTGACAAGGATCTCGCCGTTCCACGGCACCGGGGCTGGCCTCCCGTCCGTTCTTCGGGCACGATCTGCGCAATGCCGTAAACCTACGGCTGCGTAACTTTCCCGCCGGGAGAACCCCTTCCCAGGCAGAGAGAAGGGTCCACCCCGTCCATGGCAGAGCTTGTCTACCGTCCCGTCGTCGGCCTCGCCCAAACGCTCTTCAAGGCGTGGGACCTCAAGATCGACTGCAAGGGATCGGAGAACATTCCGCGCTCGGGCGGCGCCGTGCTGGTCAGCAACCACATCAGTTACCTGGACTTCATCTTCGACGGCCTGGCCGCTCTGCCGCAGAAGCGCCTGGTGCGTTTCATGGCGAAGGAGTCGGTCTTCCGGCACAAGATCTCCGGTCCGCTGATGCGGGGCATGAAGCACATCCCCGTGGACCGCCAGCAGGGCGAGACGGCGTACCAGCACGCGCTGGACTCGTTGCGTTCCGGTGAGATCGTCGGCGTCTTCCCCGAAGCGACCATCTCGCAGTCCTTCACGCTGAAGAGCTTCAAGTCCGGTGCCGCGCGCATGGCCCAGGAGGCCGGCGTCCCGCTCATCCCCATGGCCCTGTGGGGCACGCAGCGGCTGTGGACCAAGGGCCACCCGCGCAACTTCAAGCGCAGCCACACCCCGATCACCATCCGGGTCGGCGAGCCGGTGGAGGCCCCGCAGGACCAGTACGCGGGCGCCATCACCCGGCGGCTGCGCGAGCGGGTCCAGGAACTGCTCGAAGCGGCACAGCGCGCCTATCCCGTACACCCCAAGGGGCCGGACGACACCTGGTGGATGCCCGCCCATCTCGGCGGCAGCGCGCCGACCCCCGAAGAGGTGCGCGCGGCCGAGAAGCGCTGATCCGTCTCGTACGGCATGCCCGGCGCGCCGAGTCGTCATTCCGGGGCGTGGACGGTGATCCGCGCCCCGGGGCTGAACTTCTGGAGCAGCTCGGCGAGTTCGGTGCCCGCGGCCTCGACGTCGGCGACCGGCATCGGGGCCAGGCTCTCCAACAGGAAGAGCGCCGAGGCGGATTGCTCCGTGAGCCGGGTGCGCGGCCCCTGGCGCCAGTTCCAGCGGCGGCAGGTGACTCCGCTGTCGTCACGCCACACCACCTCGCCCGCGTCGGGGTGTTCGACGACCTCCGCACCGCCCGCGACGGTCACGAAGTCCTCGTCGCCCGTGGCGCGCACGAGGCGCATCGCACCCCGGATGTGGTCGGTGTCCTCGCCGCCTACGGGGATCAGGTGGGCCACGCTGATCGCGTTGTAGATGTCCACGAGGACGTTGATCCGCGGCAGGCCCGCGTCCGAGAGCGCCCGTTTGGCCAGCGCCTCAGCGGAGTTGCGGGTGCGCGAGGGCTTGGAGCCGAACGCCGTGTACACCTCCCGCCAGGCCGCCATGTGCGGGTCCTCGTGCGGAGCCCGCCCTTCCAGTCGTCCGGCCAGCCGCCGGGCCGCGTCGTCCAGGAGGGCCGAAGTCCCTTCGGTACTGGGTCCGTTGACCAGTCCGTCGGCCTCGACGGCGACATGGGTGAATCCGGGCGCGAGGGCGCGCACCTCGTCGGACACGGTGAGCGTGAGCGTCATCTTCTGCCTCGCCTCAGAGTGCGGTGGGGAGCGTCCGCGACAGGGACAGCCGGTCGGGGGCGGCCTTCAGGACGCCGACCACGAGCGGGTGAGGTTCAGCGTACAACTCCGGATAGTCCATCTCATTGCACTCCGGGTCGGGCGTGAAGGCCAGCCGCTCGCCGTCGAGGGAGAACCGGGCGTCCACACCGGGTTTGTTGCCGCGGGGGTCCTGCCGGTGCCAGGCGCCGTCGAGGCGTACCGCGACGAGTCCGTGCACCTCGTCGAACTTCTGGTAGCAGAACGCGGTCGGGATGTCCTCGGCCCGCAGCAGGGCGGCCAGCGCGTGGGCCTTGGCGTAACAGATGCCGGTGCGCCGCTCCAGTACGTCGGAGGCGCGCCAGGTGACCCGCGGATCACCGGAGTCGAACGAGTGCGGGATGGTGTCCCGCACGAACTCGAACGCCAGGCGCGCATAGGCATACGAGTCGGCGGCCCCCTCGGCGAGCCGTGCGGCCGTCTCACGGACGAGCGGATGATGATGGTCGACAACCTCGTCGGCGGCCAGGTACGCGGACAGGTCGCTGGTTTTCTGGATCAGCTCCATGCCCGGAGAGCATAGGAATGCGGCTACCCGAGAGTCAATGACTTTTCAGGCAGCCGCATATCTATGCATTGCTGCGCGGTGTGCGGGGGTGCGTACATGCCCACCCGGGGAACCGCGGGAGCGACCCCGCTAGCGCTGGGCCATCTCCTCCTTGAGCGCGGCCACGAACCCGTCGACGTCGTCCTCGGTCGTGTCGAAGGAGCACATCCAGCGGACGTCGCCGGCGGTCTCGTCCCAGAAGTAGAAGCGGTAGCGCTTCTGCAGCCGTTCGCTCACGTCGTGCGGGAGCCGGGCGAAGACCGCGTTGGCCTGGACCGGGTAGAGGATCTCCACTCCGTGCACGGCGCGGACGCCCTCGGCCAGCCGCTGCGCCATCTCGTTGGCGTGCCGGGCGTTGCGCAGCCACAGGTCCTTGGCGAGCAGCGCCTCCAACTGCACCGAGACGAAGCGCATCTTGGAGGCGAGCTGCATCGACAGCTTGCGCAGATGCTTCATGTGGCTGACGGCGTCCTGGTTGAGGACGACGACCGCCTCGCCGAACAGCGCGCCGTTCTTGGTACCGCCCAGCGACAGGATGTCGACGCCGACCGCGTTGGTGAACGTCCGCATCGGGACGTCCAGGGAGGCGGCCGCGTTGGATATCCGGGACCCGTCCAGGTGCACCTTCATGCCGTGCGCGTGGGCGTGGTCGCAGATCGCACGGATCTCGCCGGGCGTGTAGAGCGTGCCCAGTTCGGTGCTCTGGGTGATCGAGACGACCTGCGGCATCGCACGGTGCTCGTCGTCCCAGCCGTACGCCTGCCGGTCGATCAGCTCGGGCGTGAGCTTGCCGTCGGGCGTGGGCACCGTGAGCAGCTTGAGGCCGCCCATGCGCTCGGGAGCGCCGCCCTCGTCGACGTTGATGTGCGCGCTCTCCGCGCAGATCACCGCGCCCCAGCGGTCGGTGACCGCCTGGAGCGCGACCACGTTCGCGCCGGTGCCGTTGAAGACCGGGAAGGCCTCCGCCGCGGCACCGAAGTGACTGCGGATGATCCCCTGCAGGTTCTGCGTGTAGTCGTCCTCGCCGTACGCGACCTGGTGCCCGCCGTTGGCCAGGGCCAGGGCGGCGAGCACCTCGGGGTGGGTCCCCGCGTAGTTGTCACTGGCGAAACCGCGGACGGCCGGGTCGTGGTGACGCCGGGCGTCGGTCTTCGGAGGATTCACGGCTTCTCGGTCAGCCACAGACGCTTTCCGTTCACTTCACCGGCGGGCCGGTCCCAGACGCCGACGATGGACTCGGCGAGTTCCTTGACGTCCGTGAAGCCCGCGAACTTCGCGTTCGGGCGCTCGGCGCGCATCGCGTCGTGCACCAACGCCTTCACCACCAGGATGGCAGCGGCGGACGTCGGCCCCTCCGCGCCCTCGGCAATGCCGGCCTTGCGGAAGTAGTCCGCCATGGCCAGCGTCCACGCCTCGGCGGCGGCCTTGGCCGCGGAGTAGGCGGCGTTCCCCGCGGTGGGGTTGCTCGCGCCTGACGCGCTGATCAGGACGTACCGGCCGCGGTCGCTGCTCTGCAGCGCCTCGTGGAAGGCGAGCGTGGTGTGCTGGACGGTACGGATGAGCAGCAGTTCGAGCAGGTCCCAGTCGTCGAGAACCGTCTTGGTGAAGGTCTCGCTGCCGCGCCAGCCGCCGACGAGGTGGACGAGGCCGTCCACCTGGCCGAAGTCCTTCTGGATACGCGTGGCCCAGTCGCGGGTCGACTGCAGGTCCAGCAGGTCGACGGTGTCGCCGACGACGGTGGAACCGCCGTGGGCGTAGCGGGCCGCGTCCACGGCCTCCGCCAGCCGTTCCGCGTCGTTGTCCGCGCCGATGACGGTCGCGCCCGCCTCGGCGAGCCTGAGCAGTGCCGCCCGGCCGGCGGGTCCACCCGCACCCGCCACCGCGATCACCGCACCGCTGAGAGCCCCGTTCCCCATGGTCTTCGCCTCCTGAGCAATGTTCTCGGTACCGCGGTCGGTCACGCGGCGATCCGCTCGGAGTCGGCCGCGGTGATGCCCTTGGTGGAGGCGATCACGTTCTTCAGCTTTTTGGAGAGCGCCTCATAGAACATGCTCAGGGGAAACTCGTCCGGAAGCACGTCGTCGACGAGCTTGCGGGGCGGCTGGGACAGGTCGAGGGCGTCCGGACCCTTGGCCCAGCGGGAGCCCGGGTGCGGGGCGAGGTAGGTGGAGACGAGCTCGTACGCCTTGAACCAGTGGACGAGCTTGGGGCGGTCGATGCCCGCGCGGTACAGGTCCTCGATCTCGGAGCACAGCTGGTTGGTGACCTGCGGGGCGCGCTGCCAGTCGATGTGCAGCTTGTTGTCGGTCCAGCGGACGACGTCGTGCTTGTGCAGGTAGGCGAAGAGGAGCTGGCCGCCGAGACCGTCGTAGTTGCGGACGCGGTCGCCGGTGACGGGGAAGCGGAACATCCGGTCGAAGAGCACCGCGTACTGCACGTCGCGGCCGTGCGCGTTGCCCTCGGACTCCAGCTTCACGGCCTCCTTGAAGGCGGTGAGGTCGCAGCGCAGCTCCTCCAGGCCGTACATCCAGAACGGCTGGCGCTGCTTGATCATGAACGGGTCGAACGGCAGGTCACCGTGGCTGTGGGTGCGGTCGTGGACCATGTCCCAGAGCACGAAGGCCTGCTCGCAGCGCTCCTGGTCGTGGACCATGGCGGCGATGTCCTCGGGCAGCTCGAGGCCCAGGGTGTCCACGGCGGCGTCCGTGACGGCGCGGAAGCGGGCGGCCTCGCGGTCGCAGAAGATGCCGCCCCAGGAGAAGCGCTCGGGCGCCTCGCGCACCGCGATCGTCTCCGGGAAGAGAACGGCCGAGTTGGTGTCGTACCCGGCGGTGAAGTCCTCGAACGTGATGCCGCAGAACAGCGGGTTGTCGTAGCGGGTGCGCTCCAGCTCGGCCAGCCACTCGGGCCACACCATGCGCAGCACGACCGCTTCGAAGTTGCGGTCCAGGTTGCCGTTCTGGGTGTACATCGGGAAGACCACCAGGTGCTGGAGGCCGTCCTCGCGGTTCGCGGCGGGCTGGAAGGCCAGCAGCGAGTCGAGGAAGTCGGGCACCTGGAAGCCGCCGTCGGCCCAGCGGCGCAGATCCTTCACGAGCGCCTCGTGGTAAGCGACGTCGTGGGGCACCAGCGGGGAGAGCCGCTCGATCGCGTCTATCGTCCGGCGCACGGCCAGGTCGACGTCGGAGGCGTCGGGCGCGCCGTCGGCCTCGAAGTCGATGGAGCCGTCCTTGGACTGCCAGGGACGGATCTCTTCCACGGCATCCTTGAGCACGGGCCATGCCGGGTGCTCCACCACCCTGGCCACGGGAGGAACCCGCTCCTCCGTACCCACCTGCACAAGAACTTCCGTCATGTCCCACCCTCCACAGGAGAACCTCGCGTATGAACACCGTATGTTTTCGAGGTTCCTTTCCGCAAGCGGGAACTCGGGAGATTATCCTGCACACCCCCCGCCTTAACCGCTCTTTTTCCTGCTGGACACCGTAGAGGCAATGACATCCGCCACAGCCCCCTGGGCGGTGCGGGCATCCGCGAGAAGCTCGGGGCAGCCGAAGAACCCGTGGAACATGCCCGGGTAGTGGATCTCCGTGACGCGTACTCCGGCTTCCCCCGGCCTGGCGGCGTACGCGTGGCCCTCGTCACGCAGAGGATCGGAGCCCGCCGTCACGACGTGGGCGGGCGGCAGACCGCGCGGATCGGCCAGGAGCGGCGAGCCGTACGGGTGCGCGCGGTCGGCGTCGGGACCGAAGTACTGCTCGGCCGTGGCGTCCGGCCGCTCGCCTCGGGACACGCCCACCACGGAGCGACCGTCCGGCGAGGCTGCACAAATCTCCCGTATCGGCCCCGCCGGTGCGGCGCGCAGGCACGACACTCCCCCTCGCACCACGCGGGCGCGACACTCCCACGGCACCGTGTGAGCCCGACACTCCCATTGCACCGCGTAGGAACGGGTACATAGCACAGCCAGGCCATTAGGCTGCGGCCTTGCCGCGTGGACGCCCCCGTCGGAACCACGCGCGAGCCGAGCCGCCGTCGACGGAAGCGAGTCGAATCTTGAACTTCCTCACCATCGGTCACCGCGGAGTGATGGGTGTCGAACCCGAGAACACCCTCCGTTCCTTCATCGCCGCCCAGAACGCGGGCCTGGACCTGATCGAACTCGATCTGCATCTGAGCAAGGACGGCGCCCTCGTCGTCATGCACGACGCCGAAGTGGACCGTACGACCGACGGCTCGGGGCCGATCGCCGACAAGACGCTCGCGGAGCTGCGCACGCTGGACGCGGGGCGCGGTGAGCGCGTCCCCGTCTTCGAGGAGGTCCTGGAAGCCGTCAGGACGCCGTTGCAGGCCGAGATCAAGGATGTCGCGGCGGCCAGGTCGCTGGCGGAGGTGATGCACCGGCACGACCTGGTCGGGCGGGTCGAGGTGTCGTCGTTCCACGACGAGGCCATCGCCGAGATCGCCCGGCTGGTGCCGGGGGTCCGCACCGCGCTGATCGCCAGCCGCTACGGCACCGATGTGGTGGACCGCGCCGTCGAGGTCGGCGCCGCGACCGTCTGCCTCAACATCCGCCGGCTGAGTCTGGAGGTCGTCGAACAGGCCCGCAAGGCCGACCTGCGGATCATCGGCTGGGTGGTGAACACCCAGGACCAGCTCCGGCTGGTACGCGCGCTGGAACTGGACGGCGCCACGACCGACTACCCCGAGATCAAGCGCACGGGCCGCTTCACGGCATAGGGCGCACGGCCGCTTCACGGCATCGCCGGAACGAAGCAGGCAGCGACACCGACGGGCCGCTCGGCCGACACCGGTCCGAGCGGCCCGGCCGATGCCCGGGGTCCACTGCCGTGGTCCACGGGAGGAGAGTCGCCCGCAGCGGACGCCGAGCAGCTCGGCGGCTGCCCGACCTGCCCCGCCGACGCGGCCCGCCGCGTGGTGCGGTCGTCAGCCGCCGTCGATGCCCGGCCGCGGAGCAGGCGGCCTAGACGAGGGGCTTGACCAGCAGTTCGAAGCGCAGGTCGTCGCGCTGCGGGATGCCGAAGCGTTCGTCGCCGTACGGGAACGGCGTCATCTGTCCGGTACGGCTGTAGCCGCGTCGCTCGTACCAGGCGATGAGGTCCTCGCGTACGGAGATCACGGTCATGTGCATCTCCGTGGCGCCCCACACCTCGCGGACCGTCCGCTCCGCCTCGGCGATGATCACCTTTCCGAGCCCGCCGCCCTGGAGCGCGGGGCTGACCGCGAACATGCCGAAGTAGGCGTGGTCGCCGCGGTGCTCCAGCTGGCAGCAGGCGACGACCGTGCCGTCCCGCTCCACGGTCAGGAGCCGGCTGTCGGGCGCCTCGATGACGGCGAGCACCGCCTCGGCGTCGGTCCGCTGTCCCGCGAGGATGTCCGCCTCCGTGGTCCAGCCGGTCCGGCTGGAGTCCCCTCGGTACGCCGAATCGATCAGCGCGACCAGGGCGTCCACATCGCTGTCGGCGGCGTCGCGGAAGGTCAGTTCGGTGGCGGCGGCGGTTTCCATGGAGCGTTTCTCCGATCAGTGGCGCGGCTGGGCACGCCCGAGCGTAACCCTCCCCTAGGCTCCGGGTGCATGGTGCATGTACTGAGCAGCCGGACCCTTCTGCGCCCGACCGACCCGGAGCGCTCGCGCGCCTTCTACGGTGAGCGGCTCGGCCTGGCCGTCTACCGCGAGTTCGGTACGGGGCCCGAGCGCGGGACCGTCTACTTCCTCGGCGGCGGTTTCCTGGAGGTCGCCGGGCGGTCCGAGACCCCGCCCTCCCCCGCGCTGAAGCTGTGGCTCCAGGTCGCGGACATGGCGGCGGCCCACGAGGAGCTGACGGCCGCCGGTGTCGAGGTGGTGCGTGGGCCGGTGCGCGAGCCGTGGGGGCTGATCGAGATGTGGATCGCGGACCCCGACGGAACCGAAATCGTGATCGTCGAGATCCCGGCCGATCATCCGTTGCGTCACCGGCCCTGACGTCCGAGTGAGCCGAGCGTGGGGTCGGTCGCGGTAAGCGGTGCATACGGTGTCCGGCGCAGCATCGGGCGGGCACGGGCGGTCGGGTGCGGCGTCGGGTGGCCGCGCACGGCGTCGGCGGGCACGGCGTCGGCGCGGTCGGGCGGGCGCAGGCGGGCCGGCGTCGGCGCGGCGTCCAGAGGCTGCGTCCGGATGGCCGGTGCTCCGCGGCAGGCTTAGCGTGCTGAGGGGGCTCGCTGCGGAAGGAACCTCATGAAGCTCGACAGGCCGGTGACCGGCGGACCCTGCTGGACGGAGCTGGGCACCAACGATCTGGAGGGCGCCAAGGGCTTCTACGCCGATCTGTTCGGCTGGCGCCCGGAGACGGACCCGCGTCAGGAGGCGGGCGGCTACACGGTCGCGCATCTCGGGGACGCGGCCGTCGCGGGAATCGCCCCGATCTACCAGGAGTCGCAGCCCGTCGCCTGGAACGTGTCGTTCGCCGCCATCGACGTGGACGCGACCGCGGCAGCCGTGCAGGCCGCCGGCGGTACTCTCGCCCTCGCCCCGATGGACGTGCTCGACATGGGCCGTTTCGCGGTCGCCTTCGACCCGGGCGGCGCCGCCTTCCAGATATGGCAGGCGCGGGCCTTCAACGGTGCGGGGCTGTTCAACGCGCCGGGCGCGCTCGGCTGGGTGGAACTCCTGACCAGGGCCCCCGACCGGGTGACCGAGTTCTATACGACCGTGTTCGGCTGGACCGTGAAGGCTTCGGAGTACTACCCGCAGTGGGGCATCGACGGCGCCGACTTCGGCGGCATGGTCACGATGGACGAGAACTTCGCGCACGAGGTTCCCTCGCACTGGCTGCCCTACTTCGCTGTCGAGGACGTGGACGACACGGCGAACGCGGTCCTCATCGCGGACGGCCACCTGCTGATGGAACCCGTCTCGCAGCCCAACGGCCGACGCCTGGCGGTCG
The DNA here is from genome assembly GCF_025399795.1 of Streptomyces rhizosphaerihabitans. Lineage (GTDB taxonomy): Bacteria > Actinomycetota > Actinomycetes > Streptomycetales > Streptomycetaceae > Streptomyces > Streptomyces rhizosphaerihabitans. Next base: position 134,485 of record NZ_JAODTZ010000005.1, read on the forward strand.
CGCGGGACCGCCAGGGCGCAGCCTTCGGGATCTACTCGGAGGGCGAGAAGGACTGATCCGCCAGGACGGCGGTCCGGGCGGCGTCAGGCGCGCGGCAGTCGCAGCCGGCCTTCCAGTTGTCCGAGCAACTCACCCAGGAGTCGGGCAAGTTCATGCTGCCGTTCGCGGTCGATGCCGGACAGGACCCTTGTCTCGTAGGCGAGTTGATCGGGGAGGACACCGTCGACCAGGTCGCGGCCTTCGTCGGTCAGCCGGACGTGCGCGACCCGGCGGTCACGGGTGTCACCTCGCCGCTCGACCAGGCCGCGCTCGGTCAGCTGCTTGAGCCGCTTGGTGACGGCGGCACCCGAGGAGAAGGTCTCGCGGGCGATCTCGCTCGGGGTCAGCTCGTGCCCGGTGCGGCGCAGCGTGCCGAGCACGTCGAACTCGGGGCGGGTGAGTCCGGCCCGGCGCAGCGGCGCGTCCTCGGCCTGCTGGAGGAGGGCGGCACAGCGGTTGACCCGCCCGATGACCTCCATGGGCCCGGTGTCGAGATCCGGCCGCACCATTTCCCACTGGCGCACGACGGCCGCCACGGTGTCGACGGGAGCCGTGTCAGCAGGCGCCGTGTCAGCAGGCGCCGCCCGGTCCGACGCCGGGTCACCGTCCGGCTTCGGGTCGCCGTCCGCCGCTCTTCGCCCGTCCGCTGTCGTCATGCCTGTGCGCCTTCCCAGCAGTGCAGTCCCTGGCGTCGTACCGTCGCCGCGAGCGTACGGTGTCCGGCCTGCTCGGCCCGTGTCACCCGCTCCTCCGGCAGGGCGCGCCGCCACCATTCGCCGGCCGCGGCGTCGGCGGCGGAGCGCAGGTCCACGACGGCCGCGGACAGACCCCGGCGGGCGGACTCCAGGGCGCCGGACTCCGGATGCTCCTCGGCGAGCAGTCCGGCCGCGTGTTCCCGGGCCCGCCCCACCGCAAAGAGCGCCGCTTCGATGCGGTCACCGGCCCGCCGGTTCGTCACGGCGACCGCGGCGGCAAAGCCGACCAGCGCGCCCACGAGGGTGTCCAGGACCCGGTCGGCGATCAGTTCCCCGGACTGCTGGGAGTGCGCGAACTCGGTGATCAGCAGGGCCATGGGGGTCACGCAGACGCTGCCGAGCCAGTAGTTGCGGCCGATCAGTGCCTCGGCGCCGAAGTTCAGGGCGAGGCAGCACAGGACGAGGGCCGCCTGACCGACGTGGGCGAGCGGGGCGAGGACGGCAAAGGCCAGCACGCCGACCAGGTTGCCGACCACGCGCTGAACACCCCGGCTCCAGGTCAGGGTGACGTTGGCCTGGTAGAGGGAGGCGGCGGTGACCAGTGCCCAGTACGGGCGGCCGACGCCGAGCGCGAGCGAGACGTATCCGGCGAGGGCGCAGCCGAGCGCGGTCCGCAGGGCGATGGGGGCGAGCGGGCCGAGGCGGTGGAGCAGCGGCCGTTCCCCGAAGGCGAGCGCGGCCTCGACACCGAGGAGTTCGTCCGCGGCGTCCCCGAGGCCGTCGGGGCGCGGGACTGGTCCGCTGCCGGAGAGATCGCGGGCCCAGCCGCGCAACCGCGCGGGGTCCGTGTCGGCGGGTGCCGCGAGCGCGACCTCGGCCCGTACGACGAGTCGTTCGAGGGCACGGCGGGGCGCGGAGCGGGCTCCCGTGGACAGCAGCGACTGCCAGGCGGTGTGTACGGCGGCCGCCGCGGCGGCGCGGGCACGGGTGTCGTCCGGCGCCCCGACGGACACCGCCGCGGCGTTCAGGGCGGACGCGGTGGCACGCCGCTCCGGGCCGTGCGGGCGTACGAGTCCGGGGGCCATGCCGACGATCCAGGCCCAGGCTCCCGCCACCGCGCCCAGCGCGAGGTGGCCCGGCACCTGGCCGAGGCTCTGCGGTACGAACAGGGACGCCGAACTGATGAAGGCGAGGACCACGTGTCCCGGCGGGCCGACGCGTGTGGCGTCGCACAGGGTCTTCTGAACCGCGGCCAGCAGCGCGCCGACCGTGACCAGCACGACGGCGTTCGTGGTGAGCGAGGCCGTGACGAGGGCGACGGCGAGTCCGCCGAGCATCCCGGCCACCACCCAGGCGAGGGCGCGGGCCCGGGCGGCGTACGGACGATTGTGGGCGTAGAGCGCGCAGAGCGACCCGGCCATGGTGTACATCGCCAGGTCCAGCCGGCCGAGCGCCAGCAGCGTCAGATTCGGTGGGGCGACCGCGACGACGACGCTCAGGGCGGGCTTGAACCAGATGTCGGAGGGCCTGCCGAGGCGCAGTGCACCGGCCAGCGGAAGCCGGCGTGCACGCGAGGGGACGGAAGGGGTCGCACTGCTCATGGCTACAACCTTAGCAGGTGTTTTACTTGTAAAAGATTATCTCGGCGCCGCTCCCACCTGCCGTGCACTCCCGCACGCTCCCCCTCGTACACCCTTGCGCTCGTATGCGCTCCAGCCACCCGGGGCATGTCCTGACCGACTGTCCGATGTCCGGCACCGCTGCCCGGCACCATCTGCCCGGCATCGCGTGTCCCGCATCGCGTGTCCGACATCGTCGAGCGGGGAGGTACGCGGTGCACGGACCGGCTTCACCCGGCTGGCTGCTCGTCGCGCTGTGCGCGGCGACCGGGGCCTACTGCCTGCTGCGGATGCGCAGCCCGGTCGAGGAACAGCGCCGCACCGCGGGCGGCGAGGCGCTCATGGGGTTCGGCATGGCCGCGATGGCCGTACCGGCGGCCGTGGTGACCCCGCCGCGCTGGGCCTGGATCGCCTGCGCGGTCGTTTTCGGCGTCACCGCGCTGCGCGCGCTCGGGACGGCCGGCAGCGGCCCGCACCATCTGCACCATCTGATGGGCACCTCCGCGATGGTCTACATGGCGGCGGTGATGACCGCCTCCCCGTCCCACCACGTCCACGGCGGCGCAGGCGTCCCGGTCATCACCGGAGTGCTCCTGCTCTACTTCGCCGGCTACGTACTCCGCTCGGGCATCCGCCTCCTGCCCCTGGCCGTCGCGTCGGGAGCGACCCCACGCACCGTCGGCTGGGGCGACCGCCCCGAACTCTCCCAGGCCTGCCGCCTGTCGATGGGAATCGCGATGCTGGCGATGCTGGTCACGCTCTGACGTACGGGCGTCGATGCCGCGCCCGGGAAACCCGGTCGGGCGCCGAAGCCGGGAGCGCCGGGAAAGGAACCTCGGGCGCGCCGCGAAACCGTGGTGTACGTCACTTGGGGTCGTTGCCCGTATCCAGCGGCGAGCCCCGCTCATAGGCTTCGGGCCATGATGGTCCCCGCGGCACTGTTGCTGCTCGGCGCCCTGGCCTCCGTGGTCGCTCCAGGACTGCTCGCACGGGCGGACTGGCCGGACCGGGAGCCGGTGGTCGCCCTGTGGGTGTGGCAATGCGTGGTGGCGGCCGTCCTGCTGTGCTGCGCCCTGTCGATGACGCTCAGCGCGTCCGCCGCCTGGGTGGCCGTCCGCGGCCATGTATTCGACGGCGCACCGGCATCGGTCGTGGACGCCTACACGCCGAGTGCGGGGAGCCCGTGGGCCGCCACCACGGCCGTGGTACTCGCGTGCGGTGGCGCCTGGACCGCGGCGATGCTGGCGCGCGAGATCGTGCGGGCGCGGCTGCGCCGTCGGCAGAGCAGGTCCGAACTCCTGGTGCGCGCACCGCTGTTGCCCGGCGAGGAGCCCGGAGCCGATCGTCTCGTCGTCCTGGAGGGGGAGCGCCCCGACGCCTGGTGGCTGCCCGGAGCCGCTCCCCGACTGGTCATCACCACCGCCGCGTTGCGCCGTCTCAAGGGGCGCCGATTGGATGCCGTACTCGCTCATGAGCAGGGGCATGCGCGGGCCCGGCACGACTGGTTGCTGCACTGTTCGGCCGCGCTGGCCAACGGGTTTCCGCAGGTACCCGTGTTCGCCGCGTTCCGCGACGAGATGCACCGGCTGGTCGAACTCGCCGCCGACGACGTGGCGTCACGTCGCTTCGGCCGGCTCACGATCGCTCTCGCGCTGGTCGAACTCAACGAGGACCGGGGCGTGTTCGGACCCTGCCCGACCCCGGGCGCGCACGTCCCGCAGCGCGTCGACCGACTCCTCACTCCCCGGGACCGGCTCACGGCCGCCCACCGGCTGCGGCTGACGGCGGCGGCCGCGCTGGTACCCGTGGTACCGGTCCTCGTGGCGTTCGTACCGGGGTTGCGGGCGCTGGGCTAGCCCGGGGCAAGCCACCAATGGTGCGGAGCCACCGGCCCGTTCGTCTGTGCCGGGGCATCCGTGCGGCTTCGCCGGAGCCGGGGCACCCGCGCTTCGGTGGGTCGTCGGTGCCGTACCACGGTCGGTTTCTCCGGGGACGGAGCGGACGGGCAAGATCGCCTTGACCGGTGAGGGTGCGCCACGAAGGATTCCCCTCATGACCGTCAAAGGTGTGCTCTTCGACTTTTCCGGGACCCTCTTCCGCGTGGAGGCAACGGAATCATGGCTGCGCGCAGTACTCGCGGAGACCGGTCACACGCTCCCGGAACCGGAGTTGGCCGAGAAGGCACAGGCCCTGGAGGAGGTGGGCGCGCTCGCGGGCGGTGCCCGGCCGGTGCTGCCGGTGCCGGCGCGTCTCGCCGACGTGTGGGAGGCCCGCGACCGGAGTGCCGAGCAGCACAGGGCCGCGTTCACCGGTCTCTCGCGGCAGGTGTCGCTGCCCGATCCAGGTCTCCACGACGCGCTCTACGACCGCCATATGACACCCGCCGCCTGGAAGCCCTATCCCGACGCCGCCGAGGTGCTCGGCGCGCTGCGCGGGAGAGGTCTCGCTGTCGGCGTGGTCAGCAATATCGGCTGGGACCCGCGGCCGGTCTTCCGCGAGCACGGTCTGGACCCGTATGTCGGAACGTACGTCCTGTCGTACGAACACGGGATCCAGAAACCGGATCCGCGGCTCTTCACGATCGCCTGCGCCGAACTCGGCGTCCCCCCGGAAGACACCCTGATGGTCGGCGACGACCGAAGGGCGGACGGTGGTGCGGCTGCCCTGGGCTGCGCGGTGCACTTCGTGGACCATCTGCCGGTGGCGGACCGCCCGGACGGACTGCGGCCGGTACTGGACCTGGCGGACTGACCGCCGGGACCGCGGACGTCAACCCTGGTAGCCCTCGACCTGCGAGGACGGACGCACCTGTGCGTCGTCCGGGTTCTCGCCGAACTCGGACTTCGCGCGCCGCTGTCGCAGCAGGTCCCAGCACTGGTCGAGTTCGCGCTCCAGTTGCCCGAGTCGCGCGTGCTCCGTGGCGCCGTCGATCTGCCCGGCCGCCAGCGCCTCGCGCAGCCGCCGCTCGTCGTCCACCATCGATGTGATCCTGGCCAGGATCTGCTCCTGCTCCATGTCCGTATGCCTCCTCTGGGCTCCAGGCCACTCTAAGGAGGACTCGGGACGTCTGCGAGCGATGGGAAACGGTCCCGGGCGACCGTGCGCCGATCCGCAGGACCACTGATCCGTACGTCCTTGAATCCATACGCCCTTGAATCAGTACGTCCTCGGATCCGCACGCCCTCGGATCCGCGCACCTTCGTATCCATACGCCCGGCCCTGGGCGATCCCCTCTGGCGCCCCGGCGCACACGGACAACGTACGAACATCCGGTCGACCCAGAAGTAACACGCAGCCCGAGGACGGCCACCGGTCGAACGACGCTCCCCCGGCGCCGGCTGCCGCGCGTCCGACCTGAGGCGATCCCCCGCGTCGCCCCAGGTCGGCGGCAGCCCGGAACCGACCCGCGAAGGGGCTGGGTCCGGACGCGTTGAGTATAGTTGGCTGACAGCCAGTCAACGCAGGAGTTACAGCATGTCCCCGCGAAGCGCCTCGGTCAATGAAGAGTTGCGGCGGCGTTCCCGGGAACGGTTGTTGCAGGCCGCGGTGGAGCTGGTGAGCGAGCGCGGTTACGACGCCACGACGCTCGGGGACATCGCGGATCGCGCTGGATCGGCGCGCGGACTGGTGTCGTACTACTTCCCCGGCAAACGGCAGCTCCTGCAGTCCGCGGTGCACCGGCTGATGCACCGCACGCTGGAGGAAGCACTCGAACGCGAGCCACGCAGCGAGGACGGCCGGGAGCGGATGGCGCGGGCCATCGACGCGATCCTCGGCCTCACCCAGGATCAGCCGGTACTGATGCGGCAGCACATGGCCGGACTGCTGCAGGCCGAAGGCTTCGTCCAGTGTCCCGAGCAGGTGCGGCTCTCGGAACTGCTCGGCGACACCGTCGAACGGTACGGATCGCAGCAGGTCAACGCCGACTACCCGATGCTGCGCGCCCTGCTCATGGGCGCGGTGTACGCGGCACTGGTGCCGGGGGTACCGATGAAGACTCCGGTGTTGCGGGCCGAACTCTTCAAGCGCTACCGGCTGGACTGGGAGATGGGGGTGCCCCCGGACACCGAGGCGTCCGGCGGCACCCGCGAGACCGACCTGTCCCGCTTCTTCGCGACCGGCCCCGAGCCGGAGGACGGCCGGCCCAAGTAGCCGGGCCGCGCCTGGACGTTGAACTCGTGCCACGGGGCACGAGCACTCCGTCATGGTCAACGGCGGGCGTGGCGCGGTGTCAGGAACCCGGCGTCGCGCGCCCCGGCGATCAGCCTCAGGGACTCGCGACGGCTGTGGCCGGTGGCGCCCATGACGGCGAGCACCGGATCCACACCCTCCTCCTGAGCTGCCCGGTACGCCTCCGCGACCAGCTGACGGCCCTCGACACCACGCGGCCAGGCGGGCCGGGCGCGCCGCGCCCGACCTTCACGGTCCTGGTCGCGACCGGCGCCGAGGCGGCTCCCGCACGCCTCGACCAGCGGTTCCTCGATCCATTCGGCGACCACCGCGAGGTCGTCCAGCGAGAGGGGCGGCTCGGCCCGGACGTCCTCGATCGACAGGGCCGCCTCCGACAGCACGGCGAGCAGGTCGACCCGGGCGCCGTCCGTGAATGCCAGCCGGACGTTGAACCAGGACGTGATCGTTGTCCCGGACTCCCGCACTTCCCAGGCGGGCCACACGGACACGTCGCCGTCCGCGCGGCAGCGGTCGGACAGATCAAGAAACGATGCGTCTGGCACATGCGGAACGTAACCGCATCATCACACTCCATACGAACAGACACGCGCGCAGCCAACACGCACCGCACCCTGTCAGCGGAGCACCACTGGTGCGATCCTGGAAGCACCAGCGATGTCCTGTCAGCGATCTCCCTGATCCCTCGGGTAAGGAGTTCCGCAGTGCTGCGTGTCGCCGTCATCGGCTCGGGGCCCAGTGGGGTCTACAGCGCACAGGGTCTTGTCCAGCGGAGCGGGCCGCCCGACGTCCGGGTCGACGTCCTGGACCGGTTGCCCTGCCCGTACGGCCTGGTGCGCTACGGCGTGGCACCCGACCACGAGAAGATCAAGTCCCTCCAGAACAACCTGCGGACAGTCCTGGAGGACGAACGGGTGCGCTTCCTCGGGGGCGTCCAGGTGGGACCCGGCGGAGTGCCGGTGGCGCGGCTGCTGGAGCTGTACCACGCGGTCGTGTACTGCGTCGGCGCCGCCACCGACCGGCATCTCGGCGTACCCGGCGAGGACCTGCCCGGCAGTTGGTCGGCGACCGAGTTCGTGTCCTGGTACAGCGCGCACCCCGACTCCGTGGCCGACGGCTTCGTGGCCGGCGCCCGCTCGGCCGTGGTCATCGGCATCGGAAACGTCGCCGTCGACGTGACCCGGATCCTGGCCCGCGGCGCGCCCGAGCTGAGCCCCACCGACATGCCGCAGGCGGCGCTCAGCGCGCTGGCCGCGAGCGAGGTCACCGAGATCAGCATGGTCGGACGGCGCGGACCGTCGCAGGCCCGCTTCACCACCAAGGAGCTGCGCGAGCTGGGCTCCCTGCCGCAGGCCGAGATCAGCGTGGACGAGACGGAGTTGGCGCTCGATCCGTCCTACCTCGACCCCTCCGGGCTGCCCGCCGCACAGCGCCGCAACGTGGAGGTCCTGCGGGGCTGGGCGGCGGCCGCGCCACTGGGCCGCCCACGTCTGATCCGCCCACGCTTCTTCCTGCGCCCCGTCGAACTCCTCGCCGACGGCGGGCGGGTGGGCGCTGTGCGTTTCGAGCGGACAGTGCCGGACGGAGCGGGCGGGGTGACGGGAACCGGTCGATTCGAGGAGATCGAGGCCCAGTTGGTGCTGCGCTCGGTGGGCTATCGCGGAGTACCGCTGGACGGACTGCCGTTCGACCCCGACCGTGGCACGGTGCCGCAACAGGCGGGACGGGTCCTGCGGGACGGCGTGGTCGCGCCGGGCGAGTACGTGGCGGGCTGGATCAAGCGCGGCCCCACCGGGGTCATCGGGACCAACCGCCCGTGCGCCAAGGAGACGGTGACCTCGCTGCTGGAGGACGCCCCCGCGCTCGTACGACGAGAGGTCGCCGAGGATCCGCTCACGGCGCTGCTCACCGAGGGGGTGCGGCCGGTCGAATGGGCCGGGTGGCAGGCGATCGAGCGGGCCGAGGCGGAACTCGGAGCCAGGCTGGGCCGCGGCGTGGTCAAGCTGCCCGACTGGGACGCACTGTGGGCCGCGGCACGGACGGCGAGGTCCTGACGGGGGGCCTGGCGAATTCCTGGCGGGGCAGCCGTCCGGCGCGGCGCTCGGGGTCGTGACGCAGTCCGCGACCGCGTGGGGTCGTGGGGAATCCGCGACCGCGTGGGGTCGTGGCCGAGTCCGCGACGGTTCCGTGGGCATGACACATACCGGCAACAGGGCGGACATCAACAAACTGTTCAAGCCCCCTACGGTCTCGTGCTGTCCGGGCGTGCTCGTGTCGTGCGGACCTTCCCTCTCCCCGCAGCTTCTGGAGTGCCCATGGCAACGATCGCTCCCGTGCATCCCGTCGACGAAGTTCCACCCGTACGCCAACTGACCGCCTTCGGTCTCCAGCACGTGCTCGCGATGTACGCGGGCGCGGTGGCGGTTCCGCTGATCGTGGGCGGCGCGATGAAGCTGTCGCCCGCCGACCTGGCGTACCTGATCACCGCGGATCTGCTGGTGTGCGGGATCGCGACGCTGATCCAGTGCGTGGGTTTCTGGCGCTTCGGGGTACGGCTGCCGATCATGCAGGGGTGCACCTTCGCCGCCGTCTCCCCCATGGTGCTCATCGGCACGACGGGCGGCGGACTGCCCGCGATCTACGGGTCGGTGATCGTCGCGGGCCTCGCGATCGTCCTGCTCGCGCCGGTCTTCGGAAGGCTGCTGCGCTTCTTCCCCCCGCTGGTCACGGGCACGGTCATCCTGATCATCGGCGTCTCGCTGCTGCCGGTGGCGGGCAACTGGGCCGCGGGAGGCGTCGGTTCGAAGGACTTCGGGGAGCCGAAGAACCTGGCGCTCGCCGGCTTCGTCCTGACCGTGGTGCTGGGTGTACAGCGGTTCGCACCGGCCTTCCTCGGGCGCATCGCGGTCCTCATCGGCATCGCCGTGGGTCTCGCGGTCGCGGTGCCGTTCGGGTTCACGGACTTCGACGGGGTGGGGGACGCCGACTGGGTCGGGATCAGCACCCCGTTCCACTTCGGGGCGCCCTCGTTCCACGCGTCAGCGATCGTCTCGATGCTGGTGGTGGCCCTGGTGACGATGACCGAGACGACGGGGGACTTCATCGCGGTCGGCGAGATGACCGGCCGGCCGATCGAACGGCGGACCCTCGCGGACGGATTGCGCGCGGACGGCCTGTCCACGGTCCTCGGCGGCGTCTTCAACACCTTCCCGTACACGGCGTTCGCGCAGAACGTGGGCCTCGTCGGCATGACCCGGGTGCGCAGCCGCTGGGTGGTCGCCGTCGCGGGCGGCATTCTCGTCGTGCTCGGTCTGCTGCCGAAGCTGGGTGCCGTGGTCGCGGCGATCCCCGCGCCCGTGCTCGGCGGCGCGGGCCTGGTGATGTTCGGGACCGTGGCCGCGAGTGGTCTGCGCACCCTCGCCGAGGTGGATTTCAGGGGCACCGACAACCTGACGGTGGTGGCCGTTTCGGTCGCGATCGGCATGCTGCCGGTCGGAGTGCCGACGGTCTACGAGAAGTTCCCGGACTGGTTCCAGACCGTGATGAACAGCGGGATCAGCGCGGGGTGCCTCACGGCGATCGTACTGAATCTGCTCTTCAACCACCTGCCCGGCAGGGCGGGTTCAGCGGAGACCAGCACTGAACCCGAGGGGGCCCCGGCCGGCGCGTAGACCCGCACCCGCGGGCGATCCGACGATCGGCCGCCGGTCCGTCGGCTGCTGCCCTGCGTGCGGCCGGTCCGCCTGGCCGCCCGGACGGGCAGCCGACGGACCGGCATGCGGGCAACCGCCCTTACAGCGGCACCCACTGATCATGCGTCAGGAACTCGTGAGGATGACGAGTTGCTGGGTCGCCCGGGTCATCGCGACATAGCGGTCGACCGCGCCTTCCACTCCCTCGCCGAACTCCTGCGGGTCGACGAGGACGACCAGGTCGAACTCGAGCCCCTTCGACAACTCCGGGGTCAGCGACCGGATCCGGGAGGTCGCCCGGAACGTGGGATCGCCGATGACGCAGGCGATGCCCTCGGTACGCGTGAGGAGCCACGTGTCGAGGATCGACCCCAGATCCGCGACGGATCCGTGGACGACGGGGACACCGGCGCTGCGGACGGAGGTCGGCACGTTGGCGTCCGGGAGCGCGGCGCGGATGACGGACTCCGCCTCGGCCATGACCTCTTCCGGCGTCCGGTAGTTGATGGTCAGGGAGGCCACGTCGATCCGGTCGAGCCCGATGCGCCCGAGCCGTTCCTGCCAGGACTCGGCGAAACCGTGTCTGGCCTGGGCACGGTCCCCGACGATGGTGAAACTCCTGGACGGACAGCGCAACAGCAGCATCTGCCACTCCGCGTCGGTCAGTTCCTGGGCCTCGTCCACGACGATGTGCGCGAACGGACCGGCGAGCAGGTCCGGTTCGACGGTGGGCAGTTCGGACTCGTCGACCAGGCTGACCTTGGCGTCCTCGCCGCGCAGCATCCTCACCAGGCCTTCGCCGTCGTCACCGTCGGCGCCGGAGTCGGCCGCGGCCTCGATCAGGTTGCCGACGACCTGCGCCATGCTCTCGCGCTGGGCGGCGAGAACGGCCTCGTGCCGGCGCTTGCGCCGGGCGGTCTCCGGGTCGCCGAGCCGCTGCCGTGCGGCGTCCAGGAGCGGCAGGTCGGACACCGTCCAGGCCTGGGGGGCGCTCTTGCGCTGCAACTTCCGTACGTCGTCGGGGCCGAGCCAGGGGGCGCACATCCGCAGGTAGGCGGGTACCGTCCACAGGTCTCCGACGAGGTCGGCCGCTTCGAGCAGCGGCCATGCGCGGTCGAGGGTCCCGGTCAGCTCCTCGTCCTGCATCATCGCCCGCCGGAACAGGTCGGGCGGGACATCGTCGTCGTGCCTGTCCAGCAGGATCGTGAGCAGTTCCTCCCAGATCACGTCGCGCGCCTCGTTGTGCGGCGTACCGGGGCCCGCCGCTTCGAACGCCTCGGCCCAGTCGTCGGGGCTCAGCCGGACCTCGGCCCAGGGGGTCATCACGGTCATCGCCCCGGTGGGCGGCTCCTCGTAGAACCTGACGGCCTTCTCGATCGCGTGCACCATGTCCGTGGACGACTTCAGGCGGGCCACCTCCGGGTCGGGCTCGATCGCCGCTCCGGCGCCCTCGGTGACGAGGTCCCGCAGGGTGCAGGTCTGTACGCCCTCCTCCCCGAGGCTGGGCAGGACATCGGCGACGTAGGCCAGATACGGCTGGTGCGGACCGACGAACAGCACGCCGCCCCGACGGTGGCCGAGGCGGGGGTCTGAGTAGAGGAGGTAGGCGGAGCGGTGCAGGGCGACGACCGTCTTGCCCGTGCCCGGACCGCCGTCGACGACGAGGGCGCCGCGGGATCCCGCCCGGATGATGGCGTCCTGGTCGGACTGGATGGTCGCGAGCACGTCCCGCATCCGGGCCGACCGGTTGCTGCCGAGGCTGGCGATGAAGGCGGACTGGTCGTCGAGCGCCGCGTGCCGTTCCAGCCCGTCGGCGGTGAACACTTCGTCCCAGTAGTCGCTGATCCGGCCACGGGTCCAGCGATACCTGCGGCGGCTCACCAGCCCCATCGGGTCGGCGTGGGTCGCGGCGAAGAACGGCTCGGCCGCGGGAGAGCGCCAGTCGGTGAGCAGCCGACGGCCTTCACTGTCGGTGAGGCCGAGGCGCCCGATGTACAGGGGCTCGGAGTTGTCCGCGCCGACGATGTGTCCGAGGCACAGGTCAAGACCGAAGCGGCGCAGGGCACGCAGTCGGCCGGTCAGCCGGTGGATCTCCATGTCCCGTTCCATGGCCTCGCGGCCGATGCCGCCGGGCGCCCTGCGCTCGGCGTCGAGACGGTCGGACAGTTCGGCGATCGCCTGCTCGAGGCTCTCCGCGACGGCCGCGAAGTGTCGCTCGTCTGCGGCGATCAGCGCCGGATCGGCCTTGGGAGAAAGGTGGTCGGGGAGGCGGAACGCACTGGTGGTCAAGGGGTTCATGTCACCAGCTCCTGTCCGGGGTCGCGCCCGCGAAGGCCGGTTGCGCGCCCACCCGCACGTCGCCGCCGGTCACCCGCGGCCTCGGCGCGATTCCCACCACCGGTGCGCCGTCGCCGCACGCCCTATTGATCGACACAAGCACACGCACTTCGTGAATCTCCCATTTCCGCAGGTTCTGGCCTCGGCCAGTGATTCTGCGGTACGACCGGGGCCTTGCCGCAAGCCCCCCGGTGCGCTATAAGTTGAGAGTGGCAAGGGATGGGCATTCTCCTTTGCCCTTCTTTTTTTGCCCATTTGCCTGTCTCTGCCGCCCGTTGTCTCTGCAGCCCGCCGTCGTCGGGCAGGACCCTCGCGGGGCGACAGCGCGCCGCGTACGGTGGTTTCGCCGGCCCGGCGGGTGTCCCACGGGCCCGCGCCCACCCCTCGACCCAACCGCCAGGGGGCGTCACCGGCGGCCGGCGTGACCTGTCACGGCACCGGGCGCCCGGCCTGTCGGGTGGCGGCCTCCAGAACACGGTCGAGGAGTCCGGGGAACAGCGCGTCGAGGTCGTCCGTGCGCAGTCCGTTCAGCTTCGCCGTGCCGCGGTAGACCTGGCGGATGACCCCGCTCTCACGGAGCACCCGGAAGTGGTGCGTGGTCGTGGACTTGGTGACCGGCAGGACGAAGTCCGAGCAGGAGAGTTCACGGCCGTCGGCGGCGAGCTCTCGCACGATCCGGAGCCGCATCGGGTCGGACAGCGCGTGCAGCACCGACTCCAGCCGGATCTCCTCGCGCGCGGGGTGCGGCAGATCACGGCCACTGGCGGCGGCGGTCGTCACGGCGGCTCCACTTCGTCCGGGGACCTCGGTCTTCGTCCGGATATCTTCGGCATCGTCCGGGGCTTCACCCGATGCCGCCATTGTACGAGACCTGTCGTAGTTTGACACTCGCCGTACTACGATGCTTATCGTACGAGGCATACACCGGTCCGCGACGAATGGAGTCGGCCGTGAGCGCGCTCTTCGAGCCCTGCGTCCTGCGCGAAGTCACCATCCCCAACCGGGTGTGGATGCCCCCGATGTGCCAGTACTCGGCCGCGCCCGAGGGCCCCTCGGCGGGCGCCCCGCACGACTGGCACTTCGCCCACTACGCGGCCCGCGCCACCGGCGGCACGGGACTGGTCATCGTCGAGGCGACCGCCGTCTCACCCGAGGGCCGGATCTCCCCGTACGACCTGGGCATCTGGAACGACACCCAGGTCGAGGCGTTCCGTCGCATCACGCGCTTCCTCACCGAGCAGGGCACGGTGCCGGCCGTCCAGCTCGGGCACGGTGGGCGCAAGTCCTCGACCGACCGCCCCTGGAAGGGCGGCGCACCCGTCGGCCCGGACGCGTACGGCTGGCGGGCACTCGCCCCGAGCGCGCTCCCGTTCGCCGAGGGTCACCCGGTGCCCGACGAGCTGACGGTCGCCGGAGTCCAGGAGATCGTGGGCCAGTTCGCGGACGCGGCCCGCCGCGCCCTGGCCGCCGGTTTCGAGATCGTCGAGATCCACGGCGCCCACGGCTACCTCGTCAACGAGTTCCTCTCCCCGCACTCCAACCACCGCACCGACGCGTACGGCGGCTCGTACGAGAACCGCACCCGGTTCGCCCTCGAAGTCGTCGACGCCGTACGGGAGATCTGGCCGGACGACAAGCCGCTCTTCTTCCGCATCTCGGCCACCGACTGGCTGGAGGACGCGGGCTGGAGCACGGACGACACCGTCCGCTTCGCCGCCGAACTGCATGAGCACGGCGTGGATCTGCTCGATGTCTCCACGGGCGGGAACGCATCGGGCGTACGCGTTCCCGTCGGACCGGGCTATCAAGTCCCGTTCGCCACGCGGGTGAAGAGGGAGACCCCGCTGGCCGTCGCCGCCGTCGGTCTCATCACCGAGGCCGAGCAGGCCGAGAAGATCATCGCCAACGGGGAGGCCGACGCGGTGCTGCTGGGCCGCGAGTTGCTGCGCAACCCGTCCTTCGCCCGGCTCGCGGCGCGCGAACTCGGTGCCGAGGTGCATGTACCGGAGCAGTACCACCGGTCCGTGTAGGCGTCGGACCGCGGACGTGCCGAAGTGGGGCCCCGCAGGGGGTCGTTGAAGCGGATCTCCGCCACCCGTGCCGGGAGTCGGAACCGTTTCCCCCTTCGAGCCCCTTGCGAACCCCCCTCGCGTTCTCGCCTGCCGGGATGCCGTGCGGGTCGGGATCGCCCGGAATCGGTGGACCCCGACCCGCCCGGTCAGGCGGCGGTCGGCGCGGCCCGCACGGCCGGCACCTCGGCCTCCGCTTCGGCGAGCAGCGCGATCAGGGTCGCGCGGGCCCGCGCCACACGGGAGCGGACCGTTCCGACGGGGCAGCCGCTGACCAGGGCGGCCTCCGCGTAGGGCAGACCCACCATCTGGGTGAGGACGAACGCCTCACGCCGATCGTCGGGGAGCGCGGCCAGCAGGTCGAGCAGCGCGATGCCGTCGTCGAAGCCGGGCAGACCGCGCGGCTGTGCGCGTTCCACGGAGGTCCGCCAGTCCGGGGAGTCGTGCGACCGTGGCCGGGCAGCGGCGTGCCGCAGGCTGTCGATCACCGCGCGGCGGGCGATGGACAGCAGCCAGGCCCGCGCCGAGGAGCGCCCCTCGAACCGGTGGAGACTGCCGAGGGCCCGCAGGAACGTCTCCTGGGCGAGGTCGTCGGCGGCCTGCGGATCGGCGGACAGGTGGGCGACATAGCGCACGACATCGCGGTGCAGCGCCCGGACGAAATGCTCGACGGCCGCCGGGTCACCGGCACGGGCGGCGAGTGCCCAGGCGGTCGTCGACTCGTCGGCCGATACCGCTCGGGCGCCTTCGTTCCGCTTCTCGCTTCCGTGGCTTGAAACAGGCAGGGCAGGAGTGATCACCAGGTGTCCTTCTCGGGTCATCCGTGATCCGGACCGGGGCGAGGGCGCACGGGTCCGGTGGCGGGGGTACGGCCGTACAGGAGGTACGGCTGTTGCCCGAAGCGCGGGAGGCGCTTCGGGGAGCCGGCTGTCTCAGACGACAGCGGTCCCCACCGGAGGACCCCGGGAAGTGATCGCGTGAACGAGAAGGAGGCGGCGCGGAGCACGGTCCGAGTAACCTCGGCGCACCCGGACTCTCGGCCGGTGCGGCGGCGTCGGCAGCGCGAGCAGCAGCCGCAGAGGGGCTGCCAGCCGGCCGGCCAGCGCCCGCAGTGTGCGGAACACGGCCCGCTCGCCGTGCGCGAGCCAGAGGCCGCACAGCAGCGCCGCGAGCACATGGGCAGCGAGCATGCCGAACGAGGAAGGGGAGGAGCCCGCCTCGCGTCCCCCGGTGAACAGATGTGCCAGGGTGCCGAAACCGATATGCCCCATGCCCATGGCGCCCATCGAGTCCATGGTTGCGGAGCCCATGTCCGCGGAGCCCATGTCCAGGGAAGCCGTGTGGGCAGAACCCATACGCAGGAAGCCCTGGGCATACCCGTGATCTACGCCGCCCATCGGCATGCCGCTCATACCGGCCATGCCCTCCATGCCGGGTTGCCCCGTTCCGGAACCCGGGCCCATGCCGGCATCCGTGGTGGGCGTGAGCGACTGAGCGACCGAGAACGCCGTATGGAGCACGCCCTGGGCGAGCACCACGACGGACACGACGAGCGGAAGTCCACGCTCACGGCCGGCCAGGCACCAGCCCGCTCCGGCCGTACCCGCCCCCGCGCCGGCCAGCGCCCACCAGGCCACCGGCGAGCCGGACATCATCACATGGCCGAGGGCGGCGAGCACCACACAGACGGCCGCGAACATCGCGGCTCGCAGCGTGCGAGTGCACCACCCAGCAGTCATGAGGGCCCTCATCCTCGCATCCGGGGTCCTGGCGTCATGGGTGGGTACGGAAACCGCCCGGGTGCCCGGCCGGTGGCACAACGGTGATCCGGATCACGGCGAGCCCGGACTTCCCGGCCCCGCATGGCGGACATCGCCCGGGGTACCCGGCGGAACACGGGTGCAGCACGGGTGCAGCACGGGTGCAGCACGGGTGCAGCACGGGTGCAGCACAACCAGGACAGGGTGACCCTACGTACTGTAGGGTCCCGGCGGTGAGCGTCTCATGTCAGGGGGAACCTGTGAAGGAACGTGACGCCGGGCGCACGGCACGCCGGCCGGCGTCCGTGCTGGCACTGCTCGTGCCGAGCCTCGGGATCGCCGCACTGGGCGTGTACCACCTGTGCGGGTTCGACCTGCACGCCCTGCACGGACGCCCGCACTTCGGCGACGCGGTGACCATGGCCGGGGTGATCACAGCCCTGGTTTCTGCGGGCGCCGCACTGGGCGACCTCCTATGGATGGCTACCACCCGCGACCGCCCGCTCGGCGACAGCGGGGAGCCGTGTCCGGGCAGACATTTCGAGAACTCGCGTCACGACCGGGGAGCCCCGGGCCGCCGTTGAGGAATCCGGGGCGGGCGCCGTTGAGAAATCCGGCTCACCCCTGACAGAATCCGGCTCGGCCGTCGCGAGGTCCGTGCCGCAGCCGGTCGGCACGGTGCCGCGTCCACGGCCGGGCTCCGCACCCCTGGCAGTGCGAAGCCGACACGCCCGGGCGGACGACGTGGACCGACGTGCAGGCGTACCGAGGAGAGACGGACAAGCGGGTGGACGCGGCACGGACCGAGCGGACCAGCAGGTAGGCGTGACGCGGACCGACGGCCCGTATTCTCAACACCTCCTTACCTCTTCACGCCGACTCTGCCTGGCCATAACCTCACTCTTCCCTACAAGATGTAGTGTTCCGGCCTCTGTCCCCACCGGTTTTTTCCCGGCCTCTCCCCAAGGTGATGCTCCACGGTGTCCGTACAACAGTCAGCGCTCATCCCGGAACAGCGGAACGCCAGCTCGCGCCGGGGGGCTCGGGCCGGACGAGCAGGCGTCGGAATCCGGCCACGAGCGGCCGCGCTCACCGTCTG
Source organism: Streptomyces rhizosphaerihabitans (assembly GCF_025399795.1). Classification (GTDB taxonomy): domain Bacteria; phylum Actinomycetota; class Actinomycetes; order Streptomycetales; family Streptomycetaceae; genus Streptomyces; species Streptomyces rhizosphaerihabitans. Next base: position 151,983 of record NZ_JAODTZ010000005.1, read on the forward strand.
GTATCTGCGACTGCTCGCCGTCCTCAACGTCGTCGCGGTGATCTCGCTGCCGTTCCGCGAAGAGGTGCACGAGCACAACGGGGGCGAGTTCTTCACCCCGTATCTGGCCACCGCCGGGCTGATCTCGGCGGCGCTGGCCCTGTTTCTCGCGCTGGTGATGCGGCGCCGCAAACGAGCAGCGTGGATCTTCAACCTGTTGCTGGCGGGGCCGCTCCTCGCGCTCTACACGGTGGCGCTGACCCAGGACCGCTACCAGCGGCACGTCTTCAACTGGATCTCGGCGCTGCTCACCGCCCTCTTCGTCGTCGCCCTCCTGCTGGGGCGCAAGGAGTTCCACGCCGTCGGGGACCGCTCGAATCCCCGGCTCGCGCTGGCCGTCGGCGCGGGCGGCCTCCTCGTCAGCGCCACCCTCGGCACCCTGCTCGTCAGCGCCACCAACCGCGTGTCGGGAACGCCGCTGAGCGACCGGATCGCGTACACCCTGCTGCGGGGAATCAGTGTCGGTCCGCTCGCCGACCGCTTCGACAGCGTCGTCGCACCACGCTGGGTCGACATCCTGGTCAACGCCCTCGTGGCCGCCACCTTCCTGCTGGTGCTCTACGCGTGCTTCCGTTCCCCGCGCGGCCTGGAACTCCTCGGCGAGGAGGACGAGACGCGACTGCGAGCCCTGCTGGCCCGGCACGGGGAGCGCGACTCGCTCGGCTACTTCGCACTGCGCCGCGACAAGGCGGTCATCTGGTCCCCGAGCGGCAAGGCTGCCATCGCGTACGGCGTCGGCGGAGGCGTGACCCTCGCCTCCGGTGACCCGATCGGCGACCCGGAGGCCTGGCCCGGCGCGATCGAGGCATGGCTGCGGGAGGCACGGCGCCACGCGTGGACGCCCGCGGTGATGGGTGCGAGCGAGGAGGCCGGGACCGTCTACGCCCGGCACGGCCTGGACGCCCTGGAGCTCGGCGACGAGGCCATCGTCGACCGGTCCGACTTCACCCTGGAGGGACGGGCCATGCGGGGCGTCCGGCAGGCGCACAACCGCGTCCGGCGCGCCGGTTACACGGTCCGCGTACGACGGCACGAGGACATCCCCGACGCCGAGATGGCCGCCCTGACCGACAAGGCGGACCGGTGGCGCGACGGTGAGACCGAACGTGGTTTCTCGATGGCGCTCGGCCGGCTGGGCGACCCGTCCGACGGCCGGTGCGTGATGCTGGAGTGCCATGACAGCGAAGGGGAGCCGCGGGCCGTACTGAGCTTCGTGCCGTGGGGCGAGCGGGGGCTTTCCCTGGACCTGATGCGCCGGGACCGGAACTCCGAGAACGGGCTCATGGAGTTCATGGTGATCGAGCTGTTGCTGCGCGCCGAGGAGATCGGCGTCGAGCGGGTGTCCCTGAACTTCGCGATGTTCCGGTCCGTCTTCGAGCGTGGCACCCGGCTGGGCGCGGGACCCGTGCTGCGCCTGTGGTGCTCGGTTCTGACGTTCCTCTCGCGCTGGTGGCAACTCGAATCCCTCTACCGGGCCAACGCCAAGTACCGGCCGGTCTGGGAGCCCCGCTACCTCCTCTTCGAGAAGAGTGCCGACCTTCCCCGTATCGGCATCGCCGCGGCCCGCGCGGAAGGCTTCCTCGCCCCGCCGGCCCTCCCCCGGTTCGCCTCCCGCCGCCCGGCACACCCGGATCCGCGACCCCCTGCACCGCCGCTCGCGGCGCCCGCGGCACAGCCCCCTCACCCCGTCTCGTCCGCGCCGCGCCCTTAGGTTCGCGACGTACCCGGCGGTCACATCGCCGTGGGCATGCACGCCGGGCACCCAGGAGGGTGTCCGGCGGCACTGTCCGGGGGCTCTTCCCTCGCCTGTCCTGGCCGTCCGGCAGGCGTCGCTCCGGTCGGCGCCCCTCGGCCGACCGTCGTAAAGCGGCCGTTCGCTGCGTAGTTGGCTGGGTTGACGCCGTCGACGGGGAGGCTCTCGGGCGTCACTGTCAGTGCCGTGGTGCACACTCACGATCAATGGCCGTACGCCTGGGGAGGACACCGTGTTGAGGGGGATCGACGAGGTCGACTGGGCCTCGATGGAGCATGCCTACGGAAGCGCCGCGGACGTGCCGGAGCTGCTGCGAGGACTCGCCTCGCAGCTCCCCCAGGAGCGGGAGACCGCGCTCGACGGGATGTACGGGGCCGTGCACCACCAGGGCGACGTGTACGACTCGACGCTGGCGTGCATCCCCTTCCTCCTCACGCTCGCCGGACACGTGGGGCTCCCTGGCCGGGGCGAGATCGTGGAACTGCTCGCCAGCATCGGAGGATCGGGCGACGAGGACGACTTCGAGGACGGCGAGGCCGAGCTCGTACCCGGCCGACACGCGGAGGACCCCGAGGACGACAACTACGCGATGGCGCGCACGGCGATCCGGGCGGGTGCCGCGGTCTTCCTCGGCCTCGTCGCGGACGGGGACCCGCAGGTGCGCCGCGCCGCAGCGTTGGCGCTCGTGCGCTTCCACGACGAACCGCCGCGCGTACTGGCCCTGTTGACGGAGCGGCTGCGGGACGAGCAGGAGGACGCCGTCCGGCTCGCGCTGGTCGAGGGTCTCGGGCTCTTCGCCCGGCTGTACGCCGGTTCCGCGGCCCCTGCGGTGGACTGTCTGGAGTCGCTGTGCGCCGCACCGAACGACCCGGGGCTGCGGCTCGCGGCGCTCGGACAGCTCGCCTCGTGCGCCCCCGGCCGACTCCCCGCGGACCTCGTACCCACGGTCGTCTCACTGCTCCACACCAGGTCACAGCGGATCCGGCCGTCCGGCGAGCCCATCCGGACGTCCTCCGACACCCTCATCGGCAGTCTGCGCCGCATGCGACCCGCGGACGAGGAGGGCGCCCAGTTGCTCCGGACGCTCCACCAGGCGCTGGGGGCCCGCACCGCGGACCGGATCGCCCTGCTCAAGGGGCAGTTGAGCAGCCAGGACACGGCCGACCGGTGCAATGCCGTGTGGATGTCGGCGGGGCTGTTCCGTGAATGGCGTGCCGCGTACGAGGAGCCGGTCGCGCTGATCGGTGAGCAACTCGGCTCGGACGAGGAGCGGTTGCGCTGCGCCGCGGAGTCCGTCCTGGAGTTCCTCTTCACTCTGGCGGCTCCGGCGGCCGACCGGCTCGCCACCCTCGTGGAGTCAGGCCCGGACTCCTGGGCGCGCGGGAAGGCGACGCTGGGCCGCCCCCTGAAGGCGCTGGCCAGGTGCGGGGACGCGCGGGCCGTACCGGCCCTCGCGGAAGTGCTGCGCCACCCGGTGGTGCCGAACGAAACCGGGTACACGATCGGACATCTGGGCCCGGCCGCGGCCCCCCTGGCACCGCTGCTGCGGGAGCGCCTGGCCGAGGTCCCCCTCGACGACCCGGAGACCTACGGCCGGGCCGCACCCCTGCTCGCCGGCCTCGGCGGACTCCGGTACGCCGCCGCCGTGCCGGAGGTGCTGCGCCTGCTGCACGGCACGCCGCGCGGACTGCGGCTGCGGGACGCCCTGGTGACGGCGCTGACCAGGGCGCTCGGCGCGTTCGGGGCACCGGCGCACGAGGCGATACCGGCGCTGCGGGGACTGCTGGCCGGCGAGAACGCCGTGGCGGCGGCCGACGCGCTCTGGTCCGTGGAGGGGGACGCGGAGGCGGTCCTTCCGCCGCTGCTCCGGGCACTGGCCCCGGAGCGGGACACCGGCGCTTCCCGGACGGCGGCCGAGGCCCTCGGCCGGATGGGGGCGGCGGCCACGCCCGCGCTCCCCGGGCTGCGTGTCCTGACGGACTCCGCCGAAGTGTGGGAGCGGACGGCCGCCGCCTGCGCCCTGTGGGACATCGCCGGAGATCCGGTACCCGTCCTGCCGGTGTTCCGCGGCGCCTGGCGGCAGAACCCCTACACCCGGGGGACCATCACCGCGTGCCTCGTCCGGATGGGCGGCGCCGGCTCACCCGTCCACGACCTGGTCCGGGCGGAACTGGCCTCGCCCCGGCGACACCGGGCACGCTCCGGTGGCCACGGCAGCCACGACGTCCTCGATGACGAACTGCTGCTGCGGGACTGCCGTGCGGCCCTGGATGCCGCGTAGCGAAGCCGGGACACCGCACGGCCGCCACGCAGGCCCGTTCCTCCGGCGACCCGGACGAGCGCCCTGAACGGCCGCTCAGCTCGTCATACGGCCCCACAGTGGTCCGATCCGCTCCCACTCCTCGTCCCACCGCTCCATGCGCCGCCGTTCCAGGCGGCCGCGGAGAAGGCGCCCGACGATGAAGGGGACACACGCCACGCCCACGCCCGCGAAGGTGCCCATCAGACAGGCCCGCAGCCGGGCCACGGCGACGGTGACGGGTCTGGTGACGAGGCGCCCGTGGGGGTCGGTCCACACCAGGACCGGGGTGTCCGCCGTAGTACCCGCGTAGACCCGTACCTGGCCGGAGCGAGGGGTGCCGTCCGGCGCCGCCCAGCGGACCTTCGTCCACACGACGCGACCGGCGGGGTCCGTCCCCCTCGCCTCCGGCGCGTCCTCGATCAGGTGAGCGGGGACGGCGTGCCACTCCGCGCGCTGCTGGGCGAGACCGTGCTCCACGGCGCGGATGGTCGCGAGGCCCGTGACCGCCCCGAGGAGCACCGTGAAGGCCCAGGCCGCGAGCATGATCCAGGCCTCCAGGACGTCGCTCCGCCGCCGGAGCGGATTGCGCCGCCACCGCCACAGCCAGACCCTCGGACCACGGAATGCCGCCATCAAGGGCATCCTCCTCACCACCGCACGGACACGCCACATCTCCCTCCCTTACGCGCCTGCCCCGCGTGATGCTCACGCCCCGTGCCCGTCGGCTCGTCCGCCGCGGGAGCCGGGTGCGCGCGGCCCGCCCGGCGACCCGCACCCCGATCGGCACAACGACCAGTGCCGCGCCCCCTCCCGCCCGCCGACACGACCCGTCCGAGCTGCGCAAACGCGAGGCCGGGAGGTGACTGTCGGTGCCGGGGTGCAGACTGGCCCGTATCGCAGACAACGACGTCGCGGAGGTGGCCGACCATGGCCGACGTACTGCTCACCGTGGGCACCCGCAAGGGTCTCTTCATCGGGCGACGGCGCGGCGGCGCCTGGGAGTTCGACGAGAATCCGTACTTCAACGCGCAGGCCGTGTACTCGGTCGCGATCGACTCCCGGGGCGAACGGCCGCGGCTGCTGGTCGGCGGGGACAGCGCGCACTGGGGCCCGTCCGTGTTCCACTCCGACGATCTGGGTCTGACGTGGACCGAACCGGCACGGCCCGCGGTCAAGTTCCCCAAGGAGACGGGCGCCTCGCTGGAGCGGGTGTGGCAGCTGCACCCGGCGGCCGCCGAACCGGACGTGGTGTACGCGGGGACGGAGCCGGCCGCGTTGTACCGCTCGGAGGACCGGGGCGAGTCCTTCGAACTCGTCCGTCCCCTGTGGGAGCACCCCACCCGCTCGAAGTGGGTTCCTGGCGGAGGCGGTGAGGGGCTGCACACCATCCTCACCGACGAGCGCGACCCGCGGGCCGTGACGGTCGCCGTCTCCACGGCGGGCGTCTTCCGCACCGCCGACGGGGGCGCGAGCTGGGAGCCCGCCAACTCCGGTGTCTCGGCGGTGTTCCTGCCGGATCCGAACCCGGAGTTCGGGCAGTGCGTGCACAAGGTCGCGCGCGACGCCGCGGACCCGGACCGGCTCTACCTCCAGAACCACTGGGGGGTGTACCGCAGCGACGACGCGGGTGGACAGTGGACCGACATCGGCGCGGGCCTGCCGTCCACGTTCGGGTTCGCGGCGGCGACGCATCCGCACCGCGGCGACACCGCGTACGTCTTCCCGATCAACGCGGATTCGGACCGGGTCCCGGCCGACCGGCGGTGCCGTGTCTTCCGTACGGAGGACGCCGGCGTGAACTGGGAGCCGCTGACGGCGGGACTGCCCTCCGAGGACCACTACGGCACGGTGCTGCGCGACGCGCTGTGCACGGACGGCGCGGACCCGGCGGGCGTGTACTTCGGCAACCGCAACGGCGAGGTGTACGCGTCGGCGGACGACGGCGACAGCTGGCAACAGCTCGCCTCGCACCTCCCGGACGTCCTGTGCGTCCGCGCGGCGGTCACGGTCTGAGCGTGTTCGCGGCTGGAGCAGCGTGGCTTGGACAGCGGCCGGCCGCGCCGGATCCAGGGCGACTCCAAGCTCACCCCCGCGATGACGATGCTTACGCACGCGAGCCCGGCACCTGATCCGGTGAACCCGTCATCCGGCGAGCACGGCCGCCGCCAGCTCCACCCGGGCACGGATCGCCTTTTTGATCTTGACCAGAGCCGCACTGTTCTTCTCGATCGCCTGCTGCTGCAAGGCGGCGTCGACCGCATACCAGACGCCGACGACGTTGTTCTGCTTCTTGCAGTCCGCGTCGGCGCGGGCTGCCGCTTTCTCTTTCGCCGACGCGGTCCTTGTGCGCCAGGCACTGTCGCTGGTGGCCGCAAGCGGGTCGGGGTAGGAGAAGCCGCGGGCTTCCATGCACTGCGACCACTTGGCGAATACGGCTTTGACCAGGGGATGCTTCCGCGAGGACTCAAAGCTGTCGATGTTGATGTCATTGGAGAGTTCCGCGTCGCCTCCGGCTTGTGGCCCTTCGGAGAGCAGTCGCGCCCTGGCCTCACCGACACATCCGCCGACAGGGATCTTCCGGCCCTGGTAGACCTGCCCGCCGGCGGCAGTGGAGCCGGGTTTGATGTGCGGGTCGTCAGTTCCCGTCAGTACGAGAGTCATCTCTGCGGACAGCGACGCGGACTCGACGGCCGTCGGGGCGTTCCTGCTGCCGGCCGGAGCGAATCCGTCGACCGCCGCCTCGTCGGGGTCGGTTACGCCGTACCGGAACTGGGTGGGGGTCCTCGGCCTGAACACCGGGGTCGAGGCAGGAGACGTGTAGCGGAACCCGAACCGGGTCATGCACTGTTCGGTCAGCTTGGCCTGGGCCGCGGTCAGCTCGTCCGACTGCTTGTCGCTCAGGAGGTAGGGGGCGATCGGCAGCGATCGGTCGGCCGCCGTGATCAGCCGCGGCACGGAGGAGACCTCCGGCATGGCGACTGCCGCGCCCTTCGGCCGGGGAGGCCCGGGAGACGACGGCGAGGACGAGGAGCAGCCCCCGGCCATCAGCACGGCGGCCGTCGCCAGGACGACGGCGGCTTTCGGGTGGCCGGTGGTAGGGGACGAAGTCATGAGCCGGTGTGTCCTCGATGCGGTGGGTGGGTACACAAGGACGGCCGAGCATGCGGCCGGGGCGCAGGGGATGCCCCGCCCGGTGTCTTCGGAGCGGGGCACCCCCTGCGTGAGGGCTGCGGTGAACAGACCTCGGTCGGTCAGGGCGTTCCGCCGGGTCAGCCGAACTTTCCCGAAGCGTTCTCGTTGCGCAGCGTGGTGTTGAAGTTGCCGCCGCCGCCCGCGGCGAAGCGCTGACTCGCTCCGGTGTAGTTGATGTGGTAGTACACGGTGAAGGCGTTGTTGAAGTCCCAGTTGTCGACCGAAGCGGCATTGTTCCGGACGCCCTGGCCCGCGCCGTCGCTGCCGTTGGCACTGGTCGTGAAGGTGTAGCCGGAGTAGTTGGGGATGTTGGGGAACTGCTTGAAGAAGGCCCCCTGGTAGTTGGGGTGGTAGTAAATGCAGGCGTAGCCGCTGGAGCAGGTCGTGTCGGCCGCGGCTGCGGGGCTGATGGTGAGGGCGGTGGCGCCGGCGGCCAGGACGGCTGCGACGGCTGCGACGGCTGCGACGGCTGCCGAGCGACGTATGTTCTTCACGGTGTGTCGTATCCCTTCCGGTACGGATGCGGGCTGCCCGCCATACTCGCCAGCGTGTTCGGTTGAGGGACACCCCTTTCCACCGTGGTCTAAATGCGCAGGTGACCAGAGCCCTGGTCACGGTTCCGAGGTCAAGTGCCCGAGGTGTGAGCCGCGTTGACCAGGGCGGATCCGGTGGAAGTACGGGTGTGCAGGATGAGCTCGCCCTGATGCAGGGTGCTCAGAAGTCCCGCCGCGCGCAGCGCCGACAGGTGATGACTCACCGTGGCAGCGGACACACCCACCCGGCGCGCGAGTTCCCCGGACGTGGTCGCGGTCTCGGTGGCGATCAGGATGTTGGCACGGGTGCCGCCCATGAGCCGGCCCAGAGCCCGGACCGTCACCGGCGCCGCCGCCCTGTCGTACCCGGCGGGATAGACGAGGACGGGCGGCAGAGCGTGATCGGCGAGCGAGTTCGCGGGTCCCTGGCCGAAGTGCGACGGGGCCAGGAGCAGTCCTCGTCCGTTCAGATGGAGCGTCTGATCAACGAAATACCGGACGTGCAGGACAGGAGGCGCCCACCGCATCAGCGGCCGGTAGCTGTGCAGCAACCCATGGACTCCGCCGTCGAGAAGGGCCCGGGTACGAATGGCCCGATCCGTCTCGACGCTGTTGCGGATCGCATTCCAGTGAGGGACGAGGGCGATACGCCGGTAGTCCCTCAAGAGTTTTCGCAAGTCTTCTCGGGCCGCGGAATCCGCTTCGTACAACCGCTCCAGCCAAGCGGACCCCCGACCTCGATCGAGGAGGTCGAGTTGACTGCGCAGGACGCTTTTCGGACATCCGGCCACCGACTCGATGATCGATTCGATTCCCCCGTGCTGTCGGTTTTCCGGAGTCAGAAAATCCGGAAAATATCCCGAGGCCGGGATCATGGGCATCAGCATGAGCCGAATGCGCTGCAGCAGATCACTGCGGGCCACTTCGGCCTTGACCTGCCGATACCACGGTTCATACCGGGCCACGGCCAGCCGTCTGCGTAATCGGAAGACACTCAGCACCAGTTCCCACATGGGATCCGGCGACGAGACCACCCTGGTTTTCAAGAGATCTTCGGTCGTAAAATGAATCCGTAGCATCCCCCACCCCCACGAGCCCCCACACCTCGTAGGTCATTGTCTATAACAGGAATGCCTGGCTCGCAAGAAACTTTCTCGGATTTCCGCGTACGCCAATCCCTCCAGCCCGACCCGTCGACTCCGGTCTCCGTCGGCCCGTATAACCATCGCCACCGGCGGGTGGCTGAATTTCTACCACCGTTTCAAACGAGCGAGTCGGCCGCTTCTTGCGGCGTATCTACGCCTACTTGGAATGCTGTATCCATCAGAGGCGCAAACGGCCCATGCCGTTGAGACGCCATTCACCTTTCGATCACGAGCCGGCCTGGTCGATCCGGCGTCACCGTTGCCTGATCGCGCAGCCCACCGATTCGGAACGCAGCCGTCACAGGGAACGCGTTCGGCGGGACCGGTCCATGCGTTCTCCGCCGTCGGCCCGCAGCGGGCCCGGTCGGCGAGTTCCACGACCGGCTGCGCCGACAGGGCCGCGAAACGTCCGGACACGCTCGGGACCGAGAGCGGTCGCGCGCCTGAACGTGGTGGCGGCCTGAGCAAGGCCGCGGCTCGAACACGGGCGCGGTCCTGGATCCAGAGAACTCCAACGACCCTCTGTGGCAGGCGCCTTGTGCCCGAAGACGTCCGAATCGGCAACGAATCGGTCATCCCCGGTCGCGGGATGGCCACCGGTTTGATCTCCGCCATGTTTACGGCAGTAGGGTGACGCCCGTGGCACCACGACCGTTGCATGAGATCGTCGAACCGGGCTGGGCGAAAGCCCTCGACCCCGTGGCCGGACGGATCGCCGAGATGGGCGACTTCCTGCGCGCGGAGATCGCCGCGGGACGCACCTACCTACCGGCCGGGGCGAATGTCCTGCGAGCCTTCCAGCAGCCCTTCGACGAGGTGCGCGTCCTCATCGTCGGGCAGGACCCCTATCCGACACCGGGACACGCTGTGGGCCTGTCGTTCTCGGTGGCCCCGGAGGTACGTCCGCTGCCGCCCAGCCTCATCAACATCTTCCGCGAGCTGAACACCGACCTCGGGGCGCCCCAGCCGTCCACCGGTGACCTCACCCCCTGGACGAAACAGGGCGTGCTGTTGCTCAACAGAGCGCTCACCACGGCCCCCCGCAGCCCCGCCGCACACCGAGGCAAGGGCTGGGAGGAAGTCACCGAACAGGCGATACGGGCGCTGGCCGCCCGCGGTCGGCCGCTGGTGTCGATCCTGTGGGGCCGCGACGCCCGCAATCTGCGCCCCCTGCTCGGCGATCTCCCCTCGGTGGAGTCCTCGCACCCCTCGCCCATGTCGGCCGACCGCGGCTTCTTCGGTTCCCGCCCCTTCAGCCGCGCCAACGACCTGCTGTCCAGGCAGGGAGCGGAGCCGGTGGACTGGCGCCTGCCGTGACGTCCGGCGGTGTACGCGGCGGGCGGGCGCGCGGTCCGGGGCCGTCCGTGGCGCTGGCCGTGGACTCCGGCGGTTCGGGACTGCGCGTGGCACTCGCCGCGTACGAGGTGACGGGCGATGCCGGCTCCCCCGTACACCAAGGGGTGGCGCCGCCGTCTTCTCCGGTCCCGCTCTGTGACCCTCTGACCTCCAAGGAGCCGGTCCGTACCGGCCCGCGCGGGATCTCGGCCGGGCACCTGCTGGATCAACTGCTGCCGATGACAAGACGGTTGATGGCCGAAGCAGGGGCCGAACGACTCGGGGCGGTCGCCATCGGCGCGGCGGGCCTCGCCACGCTCGGTGACGAACTTCGGGACGAGCTGCCGATGGCACTGGAGCGTGAACTGGGAGTACGGCGGCTCGCCCTGGCGGCCGACGCGGTGACCGCGTACACGGGCGCGCTCGGCCCGAGGGCGGGTGCCGTGATCGCGGCCGGCACCGGCATGATCGCGATCGGCACCGACCTCACGTCGTGGCGCAGGGCCGACGGGTGGGGCCATCTGCTCGGCGACTGCGGCGGCGGGGCGTGGATCGGCCGCGCGGGCCTGGAGGCGGCCCTGCGCGCGTTCGACGGCCGCCCGGGCGGCTCGGCCGCACTGCTGGCGCGGGCGGAGGAGATGTTCGGGCCGATGGCGGGGCTGCCCGGGCTGCTCTACCCGCGCACCGACCGTCCCGCCGTACTCGCCTCCTTCGCCCCGGAAGTCGCTTCCCACGCCGGGAGCGATCCCGTGGCGGCGGACATCCTGCGGGCTGCCGCACGGCACATGGCCGAGTCGGCCGCGGCGGCCTGCCCGGTCGACGGCGAGCCCCATCTCGCGCTCACCGGGGGCCTGTTCAAGATGGGCGCCCCGCTCCTCGACCCCCTGCGCGAGGAGTTGGCCGGGCGGCTGCCCCACGCGCGGCAGGTGCCGGCCGCGGGCGACCCGCTCGACGGCACGCTCCGGATCGCCGCCGACCTGGCGAACGGCCTGCTCACACTGCCCCCGGACGAAGGGATGTTGTACGTGGTGGCCGAAAAGCCGTATCCGGAAATCGATGGCCGAAATTCATCACAGGACCGACAAGTCCGTGATTACTGATCACTTCTGATCCGTACGTAACTCATCAGACAAAAGCGGACGGATACCGCTCACCTGCACCCTCCCCGAACAGGGGAACCCGGGAAACCAGTAACATGCGGCGCCATGAGCTCCCCCACTGGGCCCGCGTCCGGCCTGCCAGTACGAATGCCGCGACCCCGCCAAGCCGGGCGGCACCGCCGTCCGGAACCCCTGGCGGCTCCCGAGGGCGCGCCCGCGCTCGTCCTCGCGGTGCCGGGCACCCCCAGCGCGGCCACGCGCAGCCTCGCCGAGGAGGTCGTGAGCATCGCGCGCTCCGAGCTCCCCGGCCTCGATGCCCGCATCGGTTACCTGGACGGGGACGACGAGTTCCCCACGCTGCAGTCCGTGCTGGCCCACGCCGCCGAGGAGCGCACCGCGCGCTTCGAGCAGGCCCGCGCCGCCGGTTCCGACGCCGCCGCGCCCGACGGCCCGGTCGGCATCGTCGTACCGCTGCTCGCCGGTCCGGACAACGCCCTGCTGCGCCGGATCCGCCAGGCGGTCATGGACAGCCGCGTCGCGGCCGAACTGACCGATGTCCTCGGTCCGCACCCGCTGCTCGCCGAGGCGCTGCACGTACGCCTGTCCGAGGCCGGTCTGGCCCGCGCCGACCGTGCCCGGCTGTTCACCGTGGCGACCGCCGCGGACGGCATCGTCCTCGCCACCGTCGGCGGCGAGGACGCCGTACAGGCGGCCGGGATCACCGGCATGCTGCTCGCCGCGCGGCTCGCCGTGCCGGTGATGGCAGCGGCGCTCGACGAGGAAGGGTCCATCGCGGCCATCGCCGAGCAGCTGCGCGGCTCGGGTTCGCAGCAGCTCGCGCTCGCCCCGTACCTGATCGGTCCGGAGCTCGACGCGGGTCTGCTCGACGCGGCCGCCAAGGAGGCCGGCTGCAGCGCCGCCGAGGCCCTCGGCCCGTACCCGGCGATCGGCAAGCTCGCGCTGTCGCAGTACACGTCGGCGCTGGGCATCGCGCCGCCGCAGAGTCAGGGAGCCCCGGCCTTCTAGTCGGCCGGCACACCCGTACTACCCGCACTACGCGTACTACCCGCACATCGAAAGGGCCCGCTCCTGTCACGGAGGGGCCCTTTCCCATGGGCGCGAGCCGTACCCGGCCGCGCGCGGGCGCATCCGGCGCGAATCCCCGCGGCAGCCGGATCGGTCAGGTCAGCCGAAGACCACGCAGGACGCCGCCGGTGCCTCGACCGAGCCGGCGCGGCACGGCACGCCCGTGTCCGGGTCGATGGTGAACCAGGTCACGTCGCCGGAGCGCTCGTTGGCCGCGTACAGGAAGCGGCCCGAGGGGTCGAGGGCCAGCGCGCGGGGCCAGACGCCGCCACAGGGCACCGTGGCGACCAGCCCGAGCCCCTCGCCCACCGGGTCGGGCGTGAGCACGGAGACGACGTCCTGGCCCCGGGTGGCGGTCCACACGAAGCGGCCGTCGGGCGAGACGACGATGCCCGAGGGGTACGCGTCGCCGTCCGGGACACCGGAGAGCACCGGTGTCTCGCCGACGGGCCGCAGCGAGCCCTCGGCGGCGTCCCAGCGGCAGACGGTGACGGTCGGGGCGAGTTCGTTGAGGACGTACGCGTGCTCGCCCCGCGGGTGGAAGACGAGATGGCGGGGCCCGGAACCGGGGCGCAGGGCGATCTCACGGTGCAGGGTGAGCGTCCCGCCGTCCAGGGCGCACACCCGGAGGGAGTCCGTGCCGAGGTCGACGCTGACCGCCCAGCGGCCGGTGGGATCGGGCTGCACCTGGTGGGCGTGCGGGCCCTGCTGCCGCTTCGTGTGCGGACCGGAACCGGTGTGCTGGAGCACACTGGAGGCGGCGACGGCGAGTCCGCCGCCTGGCCGGATGGGCACGGCGGTGACGCTGCCGGAGCCGTAGTCGGCGGTCAGGACGTGTCCGTCGAAGACACTGATGTGGGTGGGGCTGCTGCCGCCCGTCCGGATCGGCGGACCGGTCAGTTCCGGCTTGTCGCCGTGCACGCGGTAGGCGGCCACCGCGCCGTCCGCCGTCTCGCTGACCGCGTAGAGGACATCGTGCGCGGGCGACAGGGCGAGGTACGAGGGGTCGGGTACGCCGTCGACCGCGCTCAGGACGGTCAGTGCGCCGCTGTCCGGATCCACGGCCGCCGTGAGGACACCGAGGCCTCCCGCCGCCGTGAACGAGCCGATGAACGCCCGCTGTTGCCGCCTGCCGCCGTCTGCCACTGCTGTCCCCTCTCGGTCCCGCGTCATCGGGGGCGACGGTAGCAGTCGGCGCGCCGCGGTCTAGACCAGAGCTGGTGCGCCGGTCGGCCCGCTGGACAGCGGGCCGGAGAGGCGGGCTGGAGCAGCAGGGCGGAGAGGCGGGCTGGAGCGGCGGGCTAGAGCGGGATCACGCCTCGCGCGCGTTCCAGCGCCTCCGGGTGGTGGACGTAGGCCGGAGTCCGTTCGACGGTGTCGAACGTGCGGTGGAAGACCGGCGTGGCGCTGCCGGAGATCGGGGGCACGATCCACGACCAGTCGGCACCCACCGGGCGGCCCTTGCGCTCCTCGCGTCCCAGATGGGTGAGGAAGCGCCGGGACTCGGTGTGATGGTCGGTGACGGTGACGCCCGCGCGGTCGAAGGAGTGCAGGACCGAACGGTTGAGTTCGACGAGGGCTCGGTCCTTCCACAGGGAGCGGTCGGTGCGGGTGTCGAGGCCGAGACGGTCGGCTATGAACGGCAGGAGGTCGTAGCGGTCGGTGTCGGCGAGGTTGCGGGCGCCGATCTCCGTGCCCATGTACCAGCCGTTGAAGGGAGCTGCCGGGTAGCAGACGCCGCCGATCTCCAGGCACATGTTGGAAATGGCGGGCACCGCGTGCCAGCGCAGTCCCAGCGCGCGCCACCAGGTGTACTCGGGGTGGCCGAGCTCCACTTCGAGCACCGCGTCCTCGGGCAGCGCGAACCAGCGCGGCTCGCCGCCGGTGTCCTGGATCACCAGCGGCAGGACGTCGAAGGGCGTGCCGGGGCCGCCGGGCCAGCCGAGCCGGCGGGCCGCCGCGGTGAGGCCGGCGTTGCGCGGATCGCCGGTCACGCCGCCGTCGGGGCGCGCGTATCCCGCGTACCGGATGAGCTGTTCGTTCCAGATCCTGGGGCCGGGACGCTCCGGGGTGTCGGGCGCGAAGACCGTGATGAGCGACCGGATCCGGCCGTCGCGCGTGGCCTCCCGGAGGTGGTCGGCCGACGCCTCGGCGACCTCCCCGGCGCCCCGCACGTCGCGGCGGTCGCGCACACTCAGCGAGTTCCAGTACAGCCGCCCGATGCAGCGGTTCGCGTTGCGCCAGGCGACCCGCGCGCCGAAGACGAGTTCCCGTGTGGTGTGCCGGTAGGTCCCCGTGTCCGCGATCTCCGCGCGGACGGCGGTGATCCGCCGGGCCGGATCGCCCAGGCGCTCCTCGGTGCGGTGGAGCGTGATGAACTCGGCGGCGGCGCGGAGCAGGTCGTGGGGCGCTTGCGGGACGCGTCGGTGCGGGGCCGGGCCCGGTTCGTTCCGGTCGGAACCGGCCCCGCACCCGACGCCGGTCCGCGTGTCCGGTCCGGTCCGCATGTCCGGCCCTGTCCGGCCGGGACCCTGGGCTGGCCGGGTCAGCGCCTCGGCTGCGGCCTCCCCGGCCATCAGCCGCCCGCGAAGCCCGGGGATCGGGGTGGCGCCCCGGTCCGGCCAGAGCGTTGCCAGTGCGTCCACCTGCGCGGACAAGGCGCGGGACGCCGCGGCAATCTCCACGGCGTGGGCATCGGCCGGAACGGCGGACGAGAACACGTCGTCCGCCCGGCGAGTGTTCCGGGCCTCGTGCGCGTGCGGTCCGCGCGACGGGGCGGAGTCTCCGCAACGGTCGGCCGAGGCACCGGGCGCATACAGGTCACGAGGCCGCACCAGGCCCCCGGAACCGTCGGCCGGCACACCGGGTGCGTTCGGGGCAGGAGGCCGTGTGAAGTCCGTACGACAATCGGCCGGAGCGCCTGGCGCGTTCGGGGCAGGAGGCCGTGTGAAGTCCGTACCGCGGCCGCCACGAGCTTCCGGGGCGCGCGTCGGGCCGATGGCGGCAGGGGTCGCTCCGAGGCCGTCCAGCGGGCGTCCGCGCCCTCGTTCCGGATCTTCGCCGCCGTGCTCGTCGTCGTGCCGGATCCGGTCCAGCCAACCGGCCGGGCCGTCGTCCTGGGGGCCCGGGTGCCCGGCGTCCGATCTGTCGGCCGTGGGCTCTTCATGTGTGGTGCCGCGCGGGAAGTCGCGCATGGTGCCGCCCCCAAGAGTTCCGCCCGCGGGCCGCTCCCGCCCGGTCCGCGGCGCCCGCGTGTCCGAAGGCCGCGGAGTCACCCGGCGGGTGCGGCGATCCGCCCTGTGGATGGCCGGTAAATCTGCCTCATTCCGGGCGTCCGTGTCCACAGAGGGAGGGCGGCCTCCTGGGACCACGGGTGACGGCCGGACACCGGGGGAAGAGCCCCGCAGACGTCAGGCGCCGAGGAGCAGCGAGCCGCGCAGCGGTGTCGCCAGTTCGACGAGCGCCCGTTCCAGGCCGTGCAGATGGACGAGCGCCTGCTCGGCACCGGGGTGGTGGCCGGGGGCGCCGTGGTGGGCCGCCGGAGTGCCTCCCGGTACGGCGCCGACCAGGGACTCCATCGCCGACTCGACCCGTCGGCAGGCCGCTGTGAGGCGGGCGTCGTGCGAGGCCTCCGGGTCGGCGGCGACAGCGGCGAGACCCCGCACCTCGCGCGCGCAGTCGTCGAGCAGGGCGAGGATCGCGCGGGCTCGCTCCTTGCGCTGCCGCATCGGGTTGAGCGGATGCACCAGGGGCGCGAGAGCCATCCGTACGCGCCCCAGAAGTGCTTCGAGCTCCCCTGCGCGCGGCGCGGGGTCGGCCTGGGCGTCGCCCGCGAGCCGCCGGGCCGCCGCCGAGGTACAGCCGTGCACGGCGTGCAGGGCGCGCTCGATCCACCGGTCGGTGACCGTGTGGGTGGTGATGGGCAGGACGAGCGCGACCGCGAGCGCCGCGCCGAGCGCGCCGACACCGGTCTCGGCGAGCCGGAGGCCCAGCAGACCCGGGTGCAGGACGCCGAGCAGCCCGTAGAGGAGGCCCGCCATGACGGTGACGAAGAACATCATCCAGCTGTACGAGGGCGCGGCCGTGTAGAAGATCCCGAAGACGCTCACCGCGACGAGGACGGCGGTGGGCGCCGGCGCGCCGTGCAGCGGTACGGCGATGAGGAGCCCGGCCACGATCCCGGTGAGCGTGCCGACCACGCGCCGGAAGCCGCGCACCAGCGTCTCGCCGCGCGAGGCCGTGTTGACGAAGATCCACCACGCGGTGCCGACGGCCCAGTACCAGCGATCGTGCGAGAGCAGCTGGCCCGCGGTGAGTGCGAAGGCGCAGGCCGCGGTCGCCTGGAAGGCCTGGCGGGTGGCGGGGCGCGCCAGGCCGCGTCCCTCCAGCGGCAGCGGCGCGGCGGGCAGGGGGCTGCGCCGCTCGACGCACCAGGCGCCGAACCGCACGGCCGAGGAAGCCGCCAGCGAGAGGGCGACGGCGGCGTACAGCTGCGGGAGCTGGCCGGGCACCGCGTGCAGGAACTGGGTGGTGAAGAACATCATGAACGCGAAGATGCCGAGTGCGTGCCCGCGCGGGCCGTAGCGGCGCGCGTACACCCCGATGAAGACCACGGCGAGCCAGGTGGCGTCCCGCAGAGCCGGCACCCCGTGCAGGGCGGTCGCGACCGTGAGGACCGGGAGACCGGCCACCGGGAGCAGCGCGGTGGTGCCTGCCTGGCCGCGCACCGTCGGATCGCCGACCGTGAACAGCGCGAGGAGCGCCGCGAGCCCGCCGGTGATCGACGCGGGGAGCGAGAGCCCGGCCAGTTGGCACAGGGTGACCGCGAGTCCGATGCCGAGGACCGCCCGGAGCGAGACCCGCAGCCGGAACAGTCCCGGATCCGGAGCCATGAACATCTTCTTCACCGTCGGCGGCCCGCCCCCACTTCGCACTTCAGCTCTGGTTCGGCATGCGCAGCGCACATGCGAAAGGCGCCGCGGGTCCGGTACGGCGTCCTTGCCGTCCGGCGCTGCGCAGCGCCATCAATAGGGACAAGGTAAGCGGCAGTCCGGAACTGGCTCAACCCGCACGGTTCAGACTGGGCCATTGGTACAGTTGAAAGTGATCATTGTCGGCCACAGGGAGGCCAACGGACCATGGCCGTGGACGAGCTCGACACCCGCATCCTGCGGCTGCTTCTGGAGCAGCCGCGCACCAGCGTCCGCGAATACGCCCGCGTCCTCGGTGTCGCCCGCGGCACGCTTCAGGCCCGCCTCGACCGGCTGGAGCGCGACGGGGTGATCACCGGGACGGCCCCGTCGCTGTCCCCCGCGGCGCTCGGCCACCCCGTGCTCGCCTTCGTGCACATCGAGGTCACGCAGGGCCATCTCGACGACGTCGGCGACGCGCTCGCCGCCGTGCCCGAGATCATCGAGGCGTTCTCGATCACCGGCGGCGGTGATCTGATCACCCGGGTCGCCGCGCGCGACAACGCCCACCTGGAGGATGTGATCCAGGCGTTGATCAGCCTGCCCGGCGTGGTCCGCACCCGGACCGAGGTGGCCCTGCGCGAGCGCGTCCCGCACCGGTTGCTGCCGCTGGTGGAGTCGATCGGGCGGGCGGCGCGGAGCTGAGCACCCGCCCCCGGAACGGGCGGCACGCGCGGGCAGCCGAGCGGTGCCAGGGCGGCATCCCCGCACGGCTGCACGGCTGCACGGCTGCACGGCTGCACGGCTGCACGGCTGCACGGCTGTCCAGGATCACTCCCGGGCATCCTTGACCGCATGAGCACCCTCGGCAGAACTTCGGTCATCTTCGATCTTGACGGAACGCTCGTGGACAGCGAACCGAACTCTTCGAAGCCGGACGCCGGACACTCGCCGGGCAGGGTGTCACCGACTTCACCTGGGCCGAACATGAGCGATACGTCGGCATCAGCACCCAGGAGACGCTCGCGCTCTGGCAGGAGCGTTACGGTCTGACGGCCCCGCTGGACACCCTGCTCGCCGAGACGAACCGCCGCTAGCTGGAATTGGCCCGCGCCTCGACGCAGGTGTACCCCGAGATGCGGACGTTCGTGGACCTGCTGGCGGCCGCCGGCGTCCCGATGGCCGTGGCCTCCGGATCATCGCCCGAGGCCATCGAGGCGATCCTGGCAGGCACGGGCCTCGCCTCCCGGCTCACGACCGTCGTGTCGGCCGACGAGGTGGCGCACGGCAAGCCGGCCCCCGACGTGTTCCTGGAAGCGGCGCGCCGGCTGGGCGCCGCCCCGGCGGACTGCGTGGTCCTGGAGGACGCCGCGCCGGGCGCCGCCGCCGCTCGCGCGGCCGGCATGCGCTGCATCGCCGTCCCCTATGCCGCCGCACAGGCCGACGACCCCGCCTTCGCGCGGGCCGAGCTGGTGATGCGCGGCGGCCAGGCCGAGTTCACGGCACAGGCGGCGTACGACTGGCTGGCGAGCGGGGTCGCGCGTTCCTGAGCGGCGCACCTGCCACGACGGCCGTACCAGCCGTACCAGCCGTACCAGTCGTACCAGCCGTGACAGCCGTGACAGCCGTGACAGCAAGCGATACCGCGGGCTCCTTGCGGCCCGCCCGCCGCCGAGCCCGCCGCAACCGATTCATCTGGCCTCCGCCGTTGGTGTTCCGGTCCGGTCGTGATGGATCGGCGTCCCTGACCCGGTCAGCGGCATCCCCGTTCCGCCGCGCCCGGCCGCGACGATCTCAGCCGCGATGGACAACGCCGTCTCCTCGGGTGTACGGGCCCCGAGGTCGAGGCCGATCGGGGAGCGCAGCCGGGCCAACTCATCCTCGGTCAGGCCGACTTCGCGCAGACGTCGGTCGCGGTCCCGGTGGGTGCGGCGCGAGCCCATGGCACCGACGAACGCGACCGGCAGCCGCAACGCCACCTCCAGCAAAGGGACATCGAACTTCGCGTCGTGCGTGAGCACGCACACCACGGTGCGGTGGTCGGTCGCGGTACGCCGCAGGTAGCGGTGCGGCCAGTCGACCACGATGTCGTCCGCCTCGGGGAAGCGGCCGCGCGTGGCGAAGACAGGACGGGCGTCGCACACCGTCACGTGGTAGCCGAGGAACTTGCCCGTCCGCACCAACGCCGCCGCGAAGTCCACCGCCCCGAACACGATCATCCGGGGCGGCGGCACACTCGACTCGACGAACAGGGTCACCCCGCCGGGGCAACGGGAACCGTCCTCCGCGATCTCGACCGTGCCGGTACGCCCGGCATCGAGCATCGTCCGTGCTTCCCCGGCCGCGCTCCGGTCCAGCTCCGGACCGCCGCCCAGACCGCCGTCGTACGATCCGTCGGCACGCAACAGCAGCGCCCCGCCCAGTAGTTCGGCCGGTCCGCGGGCCACGCGGACGAGGGCTGCGGCCGCTCCCCGGACCACCGCCGCCGGCCACTTCGTGAGCACCGGCGCAGCGGCACGGACCGGCGTGACGAGCACGTCGATGACCCCGCCGCAGGTCAGGCCGACCGCGAACGCGTCCGCGTCGCTGTAGCCGAACCGCTCCAGCACCGTCCGACCGTCCCGGAGCGCCTGCGCGCACAGGTCGTACACCGCGCCCTCCACGCAACCGCCGGAGACGGAACCGACCGCCGTCCCCCCGGTGTCCACCGCGAGCGCGGCGCCGGGCCGACGCGGGGCGCTGCCGCCGACGGCCACCACCGTGGCCACGGCGAACTCCCGGTCCTCCTCGATCCACCGGCTCAACTCGCGGGCGATGTCAAGCATGTCCGCCCGCCCCCGCCGTCAGCACCCGGTCGGGCCGGATCGGCAGGGTCCGGTGGCGTACGCCGGTCGCGTGCCAGACCGCGTTGGCGATCGCGGCGGCGGCTCCCACGACCCCGATCTCGCCGATGCCCTTGATGCCGATCGGGTCGTGCGGATCGGGGTCGTCCAGCCAGTCGGCCTCGATGGCGGGTATGTCGGCGTGGGCGGAGAAGTGGTAGCCGGCGAGGTCGGCGCCGACATGTCCGCCGGAGGCCTGGTCCCGGATCGCCTCCTCGTGCAGGGCCATGGACAGTCCCCAGGTCATGCCGCCGATGAACTGGCCTCGTGCGGTCAGCGGGTTGACGATCCGGCCCGCCGCGAAGATGCCGAGCATCCGCCGCACGCGCACCTCTCCGCTGGTGACGTCGACGGCCACTTCGGCGAACTGGGCCCCGAAGGTGTGCCGTTCCATGTCCGGTAGCGCGCCGACGGCGGCCGAGGTGTCGGACCGCACGGTGATGCCCTCGGGCGGGACGGCCGCGCCCGGAACCAGCCGGTCCCGCAGTTCGCGCGCCGCGGCGATGATCGCCCAGGACCAGGAGCGGGTGCCCATCGAGCCACCGGCGATGATGGCGGACCCGAACTCGCTGTCCCCGATGCGCATCCGGATACGGTCCGGTGGCACCTCCAACGCGTCGGCGGCGACCAGGGTCAGCGCGGTCCGCGCACCCGTCCCGATGTCCATCGCGGTGACCCGTACGGTGAAAGTGCCGTCCGCCTCCGCCGTCACGGCCGCCGTCGAGGGGGCCGACAGGGTCGGGAACGCCGCTGCGGCCGTGCCGGTGCCGAGCAGCCAGCGGCCCTCGCGGCGAACGCCCGGCCGCGCGTCGCGGTCCGCCCAGCCGAACCGGCGGGCGCCCTCCTCGAAGCAGCCGCGGAGATTGCGGCCGCTGAACGGGAGTCCGGAGAGCGGGCCCACGGCCGGCTCGTTGCGGAGACGCAGGGCGATCGGGTCGATACCGCACTTCTCGGCGAGTTCGTCGAGCGCCGACTCCAGGGCGAACGACCCCGGCGCCTCCCCCGGGGCGCGCATCCAGGTCGGGGTGGGGACGTCGAGCGCGACCACCCGGGTGACGGTGTGGTGGGCGTCCGCGTCGTACAGCGGACGTCCGAAGTCGGCGCTGCGCTCGATGAATTCGTGCACCGTCGAGGTCAGACACTCCGCCTGGTGGTCGAGCGCCCGCAGCCGCCCGTCGGGGTCGGCACCGAGCCTGACGCGTTGCTCGGTGGGACTGCGGTAGCCGACGAGCGAGAACATCTGACGGCGGGTCAGTACGACGCGGACCGGGCGGCGCAGGACGGTCGCCGCCATTACCGCGAGCACCACGTGCGGCCGGGTCGCCTTGGATCCGAAGCCGCCGCCGACGTGTTCGGACCGCACCCGCACCGCGTCCGGGTCGAGCGAGAACAGCTTCGCGAGTTCGTCCGCCACCCACCTGCTGCCCTGGTTGGAGTCGATCACGTCGAGCCGGCCGCCGTCCCAGCGGGCGGTCGCCGCATGCGGTTCCATCGCACTGTGGTGCTCTTCGGGTGTGCTGTACCGCGCGTCCACCACGACGGCGGACGCGGCGAGTTCGGCCGCCACGTCGCCCTTGCCCTGCTCGGCCCCCTCCGGTGTGTACATCCCGGGGCGGTCGGCGAAGAACGCGACATCGTGCGGCTCCTCGTCGTACCGGACGACCAGCGCCTCGGCCGCTTCCCTCGCCTGCTCGGGCGTCTCGGCGACGACCAGCGCCACCGGTCGGCCGACGAACGGCACCCGTTCGTCCTGGAGGAGCTGAAGACCCCGGTCGGGCGGACCGAAGGGGGTCGTATAGGTTCCGTCGAGCCGGGGGGCGTTCCCGTGGTGCAGGACAGCGAGCACACCGGGCATGCCAAGGACGGGCGCGTCCTCGACGGAGCGGATGCGGCCCCGCGCGATCGTGGACAACACCAGCCATCCGTGCGCGAGTTCGGGGTGGGGGACCTCCGCGGCGTAGCGGGCCGTCCCGGTGACCTTGGCGACGCCCTCCACCCGCGTGTGCGCCGAGCCGACCGCCTTCGTCATGGTCGTGCTGTCGGTGGTGGCGCTCATCGTGAGGCCTCCTCTGCGAGTTCGGACAGGACGGCGACGACGAGGTTCCGCATCAGCTGGACCTTGTAGCCGTTGTGCGGCAGCGGTTCGGCGGCCGCCAGTTCGGCGTCCGCGGCGGCGGCGAAAGCCTCGGCACTCACCGGACCGCCGAGCAGGACCCGCTCCGCCTCCCGGGCCCGCCACGGCCGGGAAGCCACCGCCCCGAAGGCCAGGCGCACTTCGCGTACGACGCCGCCCCGGACATCGAGCGCGGCGGCGATCGAGCCGATGGCGAACGCGTACGACGCGCGCTCGCGAACCTTCCGGTAGCGGGACCGCTCGGCCAAGGGGCCGGGCGGAAGGGTGACGCCGGTGATCAGGGCGCCGGGCGGCAGCGCGGTCTCACGGTGCGGGGTGTCACCGACGGGCGGATACAGGTCGGTGAGCGGCAACTCACCTGTTCCGGAGGCAGTTTCGTAGGAGACGACCGCGTCGAACGCGGTGAGGGCGACCGCCATGTCGGACGGATGGGTCGCCACGCAGTGCGCGGAGGCGCCGAGGATCGCGTGGTTGTGGTGCTCGCCCGCGATGGCCGGACAACCGCTGCCGGGCGCCCTCTTGTTGCAGGGCTTCGCCAGGTCGGTGAAGTAGCCGCACCTGGTGCGCTGCAGCAGGTTTCCGCCGACCGTCGCCATGTTGCGCAACTGCCCCGAGGCACCGGCCAATACGGCCTGCGCCAACGCCGGGTAGCGGCGCCGCACTTCGGGGTGCGCGGCTAGATCGGCGTTGGTGACGGTGGCTCCGATCCGCAGGCCGGTAGCAGGGGTGAAGTCGATCCGGCCCAGGGGCAGTTCACGAATGTCCACGAGCCGGGCCGGCCGCTCGACCCCCGCCTTCATCAGGTCGACGAGATTGGTGCCGCCGCCGAGGAAGCGCGCGTCCGGGTCGCCTGCGAGCAGGGTGACCGCGGAGGAGACGTCGACGGCGCGCTCATAACCGAACTCCCTCATGCGACGCGCTCCTCGGTCTCGCCGAGCGGCGACTCGGCGGCACGCGCGACCGCCTGGGCGATCTGCACGTACGCGCCGCAGCGGCACAGATTGCCGCTCATGCGCTCCCGGATCTCCTCGGCGCTCAGCGGAGGCGGCTCCGCCTCCGGACGGACGTCGGCCGTCACGGCGCTCGGCCAGCCGTCCGCGTGCTCCGCGAGCATCCCGAGGGCCGAACAGATCTGCCCCGGAGTGCAGTAGCCGCACTGATAGCCGTCGAGTTCGAGGAAGGCCCGCTGCACCGGATGAAGCCGTTCGCCGTCCGCCACGCCTTCGATGGTGGTGATCGCCCGCCCCTCGGCGGCCACCGCGAGTTGCAGACAGGACAGCGCCCGGCGCCCGTCGATCAGCACCGTACAGGCGCCGCATTGCCCCTGATCACAGCCCTTCTTGGTGCCGGTGAGATCGAGGCGCTCGCGCAGGGCGTCGAGCAGGGTGGTGCGGTGGTCGACGGGCAGCGTGTACTTCTCGCCGTTGATGTTCAAAGTGATGGCACTGGACGTCGATGGGGCCATGGCCGGCCTTCTTTCGCGTGTGTGGTGCGCGTCGAAGCGTCGAATTCGTGATGGGTGAACAGAACTCGTACGGGAGCGTCGAGGTCGTACGTGAAATCGGGAGGTCCGCGGCCGAGAAACCCGCCGGGTGCGCAAGAATGCCGGTCGGCGACAGGTTCCGGCCATCCGCACGGAGCTGGTCAGCCACTAAAGTGGGCTCTAAGCGGACAGCTGTCCACTACCAGCGAACCTAGCGGACAGCTGTCCGGTTAGCAAGGGCGGTCCGGCCGTGGCCCCGGCAGGAATCCGGCCGTCGCTCCGGAAGGAGTACGCGTGCAGCCCAACAAGGACGCACCGGTGGGCGCGGGCGAGCCCGCACGTCCGGACGGACCTCTGCGCTCGGACGCGCAGCGCAATCGCGAACGCATCCTGGCCGTGGCCCTGGCGGAGCTGACCCGCTCGGCGGACACGCCGCTGAGCGCGATCGCGAAGAAGGCGGGGGTCGGACAGGGGACTTTCTACCGCAACTTCCCCCATCGAGAGGCCCTCGTTCTGGAGGTCTACCGCTACGAGGTGCAGCAGGTCGCCGACACGGCGCCGCACCTGCTCGCCACCCGCGCGCCGGACCGGGCGCTGCGGGAGTGGATGGACCGTCTCGCGCGCTACGCCATGGCCAAGGCGGGCCTGGCAGAAGCGCTGCGGACGGCCACCAGCGCACCCCGGGGCACGCTGACGAAACTCGGCCACGGGCCCATGAGTTCGGCTGTCGCGCTCCTTCTGAAGGCCAACGAGGACGCGGGCACCATCCGGCCGGGGGTGAGCCCCGACGACTTCATGCTCGCCATCGCGGGACTCTGGCAGCTCGACCCGCACGGGGACTGGCAGGCGCGCGCCCGACGCCTGCTGGACCTGGTGATGGACGGCCTGCGCGTGGGCGCGCCCGGACCGGGCACGCCCGCACAGGAGGACTGAGCCCGCGCTCGCGGCGCAGGGCACTGACCGGCTCACCGCCTGCGGGAGCAAGCCGCGGACCGGTCGCCGCCCGGGGGTGCAGGCCGCGGACCGGCCGCCGCCCCCGGGGCGGTGGGCGACGGAGCGGCCGGACCGGACCTGGAGGGCGGTCAGCGACGGAGCAGCCTGACGTGCGTCGCGGCCGGCGATCCGACCAGCTCGGCGACCTTGTAGCCGTCGATCCCGTCCCCCAGGTTGTCGAACAGGCGCTCGCCCCGGCCCAGGAGCCGCGGGACGACGGCCAGGTGCAGTTCGTCGATCAGCCCGGCACGCAGGTACTGCTGGACGGTGGCCGCTCCGCCGCCGATCCGGACGTCCTTGCCCGCCGCCGCCTCGAAGGCACGGGCGAGGACCGTCTCGATGGGTTCGTCCGTGAAGTGGAAGGTCGTTCCGCCCTCCATGACCACCGAGGGCCGCAGGTGGTGCGTGTGCACGAACACGTCGTTGTGGTAGGGAGGGTTGGGGCCCCACCAGCCTGTCCACGACTCGTCCTCCCACGGTCCGCGCTGGGGCCCGAACATATTGCGGCCCATGATGGTGGCGCCGATGTTCTCCTCGCTGCGCTCCACGTACTCGACGTCGATTCCCCCCTTGCCGTCGGCCAGGTCGCGCATCGCGGCGAACATCCATTCATGCATCCCTTCGAAGCCCTCGCCGAGCGGGTGTTCGAGACGCTGGTGGGGGCCGGCGGCATATCCGTCCACCGAAACGGTGATGTTGTGTACGCGCAGCTTGGGCATGACCGTGCTCCATGGGTTCGTGGTTTCCCGATCTCACCCGTGCGTCGAACGGGACACACCAGGATCGACAGCTTCTCCCGGAAAATCGCGACATCCCGCGCGACGCGGCCCGACGTCCATGTCGGCCGCACAACGCCCGATGCCGGCCTCCCGATGCCGGCATCGGCCGTCCGGCGCGGGCGGTGGGATCCGCGCGGGACGCGGCTCCCACCGTCAGCGAGCCGCCGAAGGAGGCGGCAGGCGCAGTTCCGCGAGGTCCGGCGGGATGGGGGTGTCGGGGCGGAAGAACGGGGCGGGCTCGCCGTCGGCGGCCGTTGCCGGTGCGTCGGTGAGGCGGAAGCGGTCGCGCAGCCGGCCGTAGAAGTCGGTGGGGTGCAGCCGGATGAGGCGCACCCGCTGCGGAGCCCGGAAGACACCGATCCAGTCGCCGGGGTCGAGTACACCGCGCAGCTGGCCGTCGATACTCACGGCTGCCTGGCCCGAGTGGGGCAGCACCCGCAGGGCGACGGGCTCGTCCGGCGCGGCGACCACGCTGCGGTTGAAGGTCATGTGCGGCGCGATCGGCGTGAAGACGACCGCGTCCATGTGCGGGGAGAGCACGGGACCGCCGGCGGCGAAACTGTAGGCCGTCGATCCGGTGGGGGTGGCGACGGCGAAGGCGTCCGCCGAGTAGGAGGCCAGCCGCCGTCCGGCGATGTAGACGCCGACACTGACCTGGCGGTCCCTGGCCAGTTTCTCCAGGACGACGTCGTTCAGGGCTGTGACGTCCAGGGCCACTCCCCAGCCGTCGCCCTCCGTCGTCTCGGCTCTGACCTGCGGCGGCGGCAGGGCGGGACCCCGTCCGTAGTGGAGCAGTGCCTCCATTCCCCCGGGGATCTCCAGGGCGCGGGAGGCCCGCATGGTCAGCGTCATGCGCTCCTCGACGGTGGCCTTCCCGTCGTGGACCGCCTGCAGCGCCCGTGTGACGTCGGCTGCCGGCACCTCGGTGAGGAACCCGACCTTGCCTAGGTCGACGCCCAGCACGTTCGCGCCGCTCTTGACGGCGATCCGGGCACCGCGCAGGAAGGTGCCGTCGCCGCCGAGCGTGACGACGAGGTCCGGGTTGCCGGCCGCTGCGGCTTCCGCGCGCCCGCCACGACGCTGCTGGTTCTTGGCCCAGACGTCGATCTCGGTGCACCGGATGCCTCGCGCGTCGCACCAGGCGTGTACGGCTCGGGCGACATCCCGGGCCGCCGTCCGCCCCTGGTGGACGACCAGGCCTACGCGGTGTACGGACACAGCAACCTCCACGTCCCCGTGAGACATGAGCACGTACCGCAGGCCCGGGGCCTGTGGCGGGCGGGCCGTGGCGGGCCACTTCCGGGCTCGGGCCCGGGACTGGACACGATCCTTCCACGAATGCGACATTCCGGTACCGGGAGAGGGCCGCCCGGCCGCGTCGGAACCGTCGGGGCCGAGGGGGAAATCCGCCGAGCGGGGCGACGGCCGTCGAGTTCCCGGTCGCCGGTTCCCGGCGCGTGCCACGTCGCGTTGCCGGCGAGCACATCGACGTATCTCCAGTGCGTTCGCAGTCGTGTTCCCGGTGAGTGCGTCGTCCTGTTCCCGGTGAGTGCGTCGGCTCCGGCCTCGAGGCCGGGGGCCGGGGTGGTGTCACGTTGGGACTCCAACTCCGCCCATGCGAAGCCGACTTCGCCGTGCACCCCGACCACGGGGGCGAGTTGTCGCCGCAGCCGGCTCCGGCCACAGCGTCCGCCGGACGGATTCCGGCCGTGTCCGTGCCGCCCGGACATGCCAACATCCTTGCCGTTCACGCGAGTTCGGGTGCGATGGACAGCCGGGCACCCGGCGCGGGAGCCGTCCCGCCCGCCGAGCGATTTCGGACACTTGGGCATCTCGCCGAACACTGAACGACTATCGTCTCGAATTGACGTCTCCTGAGCGACCTATAAGGCTCGGAGATCCCGTCACGGCCGCTTTCATCCGAATTGTGAAATAATCCGATAGCCCCCATGAAAGGTTTCTTTCGTGATCAACAGCAATCACGGGACTGATTACGAGAGCATCCGGCTCGACCGCAGAGGCCAGGCCGAAGCCTTCGACGCCATCGGCGACCGCTACGACGAGGCCTTTCCACACAAAGAAGGCCAGGTCACCGCAGGCGAGTGGCTGATCGAATCACTCGGCGCGGGATCACGGGTCCTGGATCTCGGCTGCGGCACGGGGGTGCCGACCTCGCACCAGATGACGGACGCCGGATTCGAGGTCGTGGGGGTCGACCTCTCCGGCGGCATGGTGAAGCTCGCGAGCACCTACGTCCCCGACGCGACGTTCCACCAACTGGACCTCGCCGACCTTCGGCCGGGCGGCCCGCGCGACCTCGGCCGGTTCGACGCCGTCGCCGCCTTCTTCTCGCTGCTGATGCTGCCGCGCGAGGAGATTCCGCTCGCCCTGCTGACCATTCGTCATCTTCTTGTTCCCGGTGGCCTGTTCGTCCTGTCGATGGTCGAGGCCGATGTGGACGACTTCTCGATCCCGTTCCTCGGGAACACGATCAGGGTCTCCGGTTACCTGCGGGAGGACCTGCACAAGGTCGTCGAGGAGGCGGGCTTCGAGATCGTCAAGGAGACGTCGTACACGTACGCCCCCGCGGTGGCCGATGTCCCGCCAGAGGAACAGGTGTTCCTCTGCTGCAGAAGGTGTGACTGAGGAGGCGGAGTCCGAGCCGCGGACCGCGCCACCCACCGGACGGGACAGAACGCGTGACCGAGCACCACACCCCCCACGAGGGCACCGCCCCGCCACAGGGCCGCCCCTCACCTTCCGCAGTGACGGACGGCCGCGTGCCGCAGACCGACCGCCTCCGGTATCTCGATGTGGCGACGCGGCGGATCGCCCGCGGGATGGATCTGGACGAGACGCTCCGGGAACTGCGGCAGGCAGCCGTGCCGGCGTTCGCGGACGCGATATTCATCCACCTCGACGATCCGCTGCCGGTGGGCACGGAGCGGTCGGCGGCACCCGTGGTGCTCCAACTGCACAGCGCCGACCGGGCGTTGCCGACGCCGCCGCACGGCGACGGGACCCCGCCACCGCCATCGCCCCCGTTCCCCGAAGTCGCCGAGCGGGTGGAACCTGTCGGCAGCGGACGGCTCGCGGAACTGCTGCGGGACGGACGTCCCGCGTTCGGTGACGCGCCGGGCAACGCGCCCGCCGTCGCCGAACTGCTCGCGGCGGGGGCGGACCCGCCGGGGACTCTGCCGCCGGGCCACCGCCTGATCATCGCCCCGCTGCACGGCAGCCATCACGTCATGGGAACGGTCGTCCTGCTCCGGAGCACGGACCGGCCCGTCTTCACCGGCGACGACCTGCTCGTCGCCTCGCAGCTTGCCACGCACACCGCGCTCGGGGTCCAGAAGGCGGTGATGTACGGCCACGAGGCAGCCGTGGCGGACACCCTCCAGCACACCATGCTCCCGTCGTCGCTGCCCGAACCCACCGGCGTCCGGCTGGCCAGCCGCTACCTGCCCGCCTCGAAGACCGCCCAGGTCGGCGGCGACTGGTACGACGCGATCCCGCTTCCCGGCAACCGCGTCGCCCTGATCGTCGGCGACGTCATGGGCCATTCCATGACGTCCGCCGCGATCATGGGCCAGCTGCGCACCATCGTGCAGACCCTCGCCGGTCTCGATCTGCCGCCCAACGAGGTCCTGCACCACCTCGACGAGCAGGCCCAGCGGCTGGGCAGCGACCACATCGCGACCTGCCTCTACGCGATCTACGACCCGATCTCGCACCGCCTGCTGATGGCGAACGCCGGCCACCCGCCCGCGGTACTGCTCCACGAGGACGGCCGCGCCGAAGTCCTCGGCGTCCCGCCCGGTGCTCCGATCGGCGTCGGCGGCGTCGTCTTCGAGTCGGTGGAGATGGCCGCGCCCACCGGGGCGACCCTGGTGCTGTACACCGACGGACTCGTCGAGTCCCGCGACACCGACATCGGAAGCGGCGTCGAGGCGCTGCGGGTCCGTCTCCAGAGCAGCGCCCAGAGGCTCGCCTCGTTGGAGGTGCTCTGCGATCACGTACTGGGCACCCTGAGCCCGGGGACCCGGGACGACGACATCGCCCTGCTCACCGCCCGGTTCGAGGGCTTCCCGCCGGACAGCGTCGGGTACTGGTACCTGGCCCCGCACCCCATGACCGCGGGGCAGGCGCGGCGGCTGACCCGCAGGGCCCTTCGCCGCTGGGGTCTCGAATCCCTGATCGACCCGACGGAACTCATGGTCAGCGAGGTCGTGACGAACGCCGTGCGGTTCGCCTCGCGACCCCTCTCGCTGCGACTGCTGCGCACCGACGTGCTCCGCTGCGAGGTGACCGACGACTCGCCCCAGGTGCCACGAATGCGCCACGCCGACCTCGGGGACGAGAGCGGCCGCGGCCTGTTCCTGGTCAATCAACTCGCCCTGCGCTGGGGCGCGACGAGACTGAGCAGCGGCAAGGTCGTCTGGTTCGAGCAGAAGATCCCGGCGAGGTAGCAGCCACTCCGCCCGGCGGGGTCCCGTGCCCTCCGGTCACGGCAGGACGGACTTCCGGGGTCACGGGTCACGCGGGTCACACCGTGACGGGATACGGGTCACGCGGTCAGACAACGCCGCGATTCTTGTCGTAGCGCCGAGGCATGCGACGGACGGCGAACCCGCCCACCAGCGCGACCTTCACCAGAACGACCGCGAGGAGACCGCCGACGGCCCATCCGGTCCACCGCCAGTTCGACAGGAGAACACCGCCCAGCCCCAGGTGTACGACCAGGACGAGTACGACGACGGCCACGAGGCCCATCGCCCTGAAGTGACCGCGGCGTGGCACGGCCTCCCCCGCCGGAGACTGGGCGGCAACTGCGGCGGCGACTGCGAGAGGCAGCGCGGGCGTCTCCGGGGATTGCCAGTGCACCCGCAGTCCGTCGCGTCGGCCGAACCTCTCGATGTGTCCGGCGACCAGATCCTGAAGCCGCCTCAGATCGTCGTCCGCGGCTGCCTCGACATGCAGAGACAGCACTCCGGGCGTGACCCGCAGAGTGATTCGACCCCAGGCGAGGACGACTTTCCCTTCGATGTCGGACCACTCGGCCTCCGCCTGCTCCGCGACGGTCCGCATGTCACGTAGCGCCTGCTCATCACCGCCCGCGTGGCCGTGGAGCCGGTGACCGAGGTGGCGGCCCTTGTTGGAGAAGTGCCGGCAGAGCTGGACGAGGTAGCGGCTCGGCCGGTCCGTCACGACGAGGGCTTCAGCGGTTGGCATGGGGTTCCTTTGTGCGGCCTGGTGACGTACAGCTCCTCCGGCCCACGCAGGACGGGACCGGGGGAGGGAGCGGAGCAAGGGAGCAGAGCAAGGGGAAGCAGGGCGGGTCTGGCCCTGTCGCGCTCTCCCGTCCGTCCTGACCGTCCGGGTTCCCGGACGCCTTCAGTTTTATCGAGACACATTGTCTCTGTCAATGCAAAGTGTCACGACAGCGCCGGACCGTACACTGAAGCCGTGCCCAAGCTCTGGAACGAGACGATCGACGCACACCGCGCCGCCGTACGGAATGCAGTCCTGGAAACCACCGCGACGCTGGTCGCCGAGAACGGACTGACGTCGGTGACGATGTCGCGGATCGCCAAGGACTCCGGGATCGGCCGCGCCACGCTGTACAAGTACTTCCCGGACGTCGACTCGATCCTTCTCGCCTGGCACGAGCGGCAGATCGGCCACCACCTCGACCACTTGGCCGAGGTCCGGGACCGGGCCGAGGGTGCCGGCGAGCGTCTCGAAGCAGTGCTGCGAGCCTTCGCCCTCATCTCCCGCGCATCACGCAGGCACCACGACGGCGACCTCGCGGCGTTCCTGCATCGCGACAGCCAGGTCGCCGAGGCGCAGCAGAGGCTCCACGGCATGATCGAGGAACTCCTGACCGAGGGCGCGCAGGCCGGAGTCATCCGCGGCGACATCGCGCCCGGTGAACTCGCGAGCTACTGCCTGCACGCCCTGACCGCCGCCGGCGACCTGCCGTCCGAGGCCGCGGTGCACCGCCTCGTCGCGGTCACCCTGGCCGGCATGCGTCCCAGCGCCACCGACACGGCGGAAGCTCCCCATCACACCGACGGCGGCACCACCCATCCGCCGCATCACCACGGCCCCGAAGGGCACCGCCGCTCCACCCATGGTCCGCTCGGCTGATTCTTGATCGACGGTTCCGGGGCACACATACCCATGCAGGGTATGGTGGCGGTCCTAGCTCGCAGGAAGTGCGGACGCCCCTGATGACGGTACGAAAGTTGCCCTGGGCCCGGTTCGGTGGCGCCGCCCGCTGGGGTCGCTGTCTGATCGTCACACCATGCCGCCTGGCCGCCTCACCGCTCCGCCATGAACTCCCCGACCCGACCGTCAGAACGATGTCGACGGCTCCGCCTCACATCATGTCGGAATCCGTCTGCCGACCTGCCGTTCCTCTCTCGACCGCGCACATAGGCCGCGCACCACGGCTTCCGGCGTCCCGCGACGCCGCCCAGCCGTGTGTGGACCGTCCCTGAACGCCTGTCGCGCATCGAGAAGAGGACTTTTCGTGAACAGCATCAACCGTCGCTCCGTCCTCGCCGGACTGGGAGCGGCAGGTACCGGCCTGCTCGCCGCCTACGGCAACGACGCCTCCAACAGTCCCTCCCTCCTCAGCCCCTCCGGTTCCCAGGTCGCCCACGCGGAGAAGAAGCGGAGCGGTACGGGCAGGGTTCAGAGCCTCAACGTGACCTCGGCGCCCGCCACCCTCGACCTGGGCGGCGGCGTCCTGGCCAAGTCCTGGGCCTTCAGCGGTCAGGTCCCCGGCAAGGAGATCCGTATCTCCGCCGGCGACACGCTCGCCGCCGAGCTGTCCAACCAGCTGCCGAACGCCACCACGACGTCCATCCACTGGCACGGCATCTCGCTGCCCGGCGACATGGACGGCGTACCGCCGGTCACCCAAGCCCCGGTGCGAGCCGGATCCAGCTTCACGTACCGCTTCATCACCAACACCCCTGGCACGTACTTCTTCCACCCGCACGTGGGCGTCCAGGTCGACCGCGGTCTGTACGCCCCGCTGATCGTCGAGGACCCCAAGGAGCCGCTGTCGTACGACGACGAGTGGGTCGTCGTCCTCGACGACTGGCTCGACGGCGTGACCGGGACGCCCGACGATGTCTTCGCCGAGCTCAGCCATCGCTCGCCCGGCATGGACATGAAAAGCACCGGCTCGAAGGGCCCGACGTCCTCACCGCCCCCGTCCCCGTCCGCGTCCTCCGGCGACGGCACGTCGACGAGGTTCAGGCTCAGCGGCGCCTCCAGCCCCCTGCTCGGCAGCGACGCCGGGGACGTGAACTACCCGTACCACCTGGTCAATGGGCGAGTGCCGACCGACCCGGCCGTCTACACCGGCAAGTCCGGCAAGCGTGTGCGCCTCAGGATCATCAACGCGGGCGCCGAGACCGCCTACCGGGTGGCGCTCGGGGGCCACAGGATGACCATCACCCACACCGACGGTTTCCCCGTCGAGCACCAGGAGGTCGACGCTCTGCTGATCGCCATGGGCGAGCGGTACGACGTTCTGGTCACCCTTCAGGACGGCGTCTTCCCGCTCGTCGCGGTCGCCGAGGGCAAGGACGTCGCCGGGATGGCTGTGGTGCGGACCGGATCGGGAAGGACGCCGGAGCCGACCGTGCGGCCGGCCGAACTGGACGGCCGGATGGTGACCGCCGCACAGCTGCGCGCGAGCGACGACGTACGGCTGGAGTCGAAGGATCCCGACCAGGTTATCCGCGTCGAACTGACCGGCAGCATGCGCGCGTACGACTGGGCCATCAACGGCAAGCAGTTCGACATGGCCGACCCGACCGCGAACCAGCTGCTCGTCCAGGAGGGCCAGCGGGTCCAACTCGACTTCGTCAACGCCACGAAGATGTGGCACCCGATGCACCTGCACGGCCACACCTACCAGCTCGACAGCACCGGCCCGCGCAAGGACACCACCATCGTGCTGCCCAGGTCGAAGGTGTCCGTCGTCTTCGATGCCGACAACCCCGGACAGTGGATGCTGCACTGCCACAACGCCTATCACAGCGAGGCCGGGATGATGGTGCTCTTGGCCTACGGAGCCTGAGCGTTCGGTTCCCCGCATGGGCGGAGCCGACCGACGGCGCTCGCTCTCCCGTCGTGCGGGCCACCGGGCGTGCCCCCAGTGGTCCGTACGACAGCCGATGCCCATGCCGCTCCCGTCCCGCCACCCGCCCTACCGCCCCGTCTTCCGCTCGCGCAGCCAGCTCTCGAACTCGACGGCGACGATCCGCTCGTCGTGCACGCCGGCCGCGTCGTCGGATGCCAGCCAGACGATGGGCGGGCCCATCACCGTGGGGTCCAGGAACGTCCGGCCCTCCCCCGGCACGGCGTCCGGGGGCAGCATCCCCGTGACGGTCGCGCCTCCGGGAAGCAGCCGGTTGACCGTGACACCGCTGTCCCGCAGGTCGGCGGCCATGATCCGGGACAGTGACTCGCTGCCGGCGCGCGAGGGCCCGTAGGGGACGAACCCGGCCCGGTGCATCGTCGTTTCGCTCACCGAGATGTTGACGATGCGACCGCCGCCGGGGGTGGCCAGCATCCGCGGTACGACCTCGCGCGCGACCAGGAAGTAGCCGGTCAGATTGGTCTCCACGACCGCACGGAAGCCGTCGACCGGTACCTCCCAGAAGCCCTGCGGGCGTGTCATGAAGTGCGGGTCGACGGTACGCATGCCGATCCCGGCGTTGTTCACCAGCATGTCGATGCCGCCGAGCCGCGTCTCCGCCAGGTCGACCGCCCTCGCCACCGAGGACTCGTCCCGCACGTCCAACTCGATGCCGATCGCACCCGGCAGCCCGGCGGCGACCGAACTCGCCCGACGACCGGATCGCCCGGTCAGCGCCACGGTCGCCCCCGCCTCGGCCAGAGCGGACGCCATGGCCAGTCCCAGCCCACTCGTCCCGCCGGTCACCAGCACCTTCATGGGGCTCCTCCCTCTCCGGGAACGACAGGCCCACGACACCGAGCCGGTCTCCTCAGCAACACCGCCGCACCGATCACCGTGACGCTAGGGCGTGGAGCGAACTCGAAGTCAAGCGACCGACCATGCCAAGGCCACGGCTCTGCATGGGCAGTTGGCACACCGAGGGCCACCGAGAACACCCGGGTTCACCCGGGTTCACCGGGGTTCACCGGGGTTCACCGGGGTTCACCGGGCATCCTGGCAGTCGCACGGGCCGGAGATCCATCAGCCACGACGTGATCACCGTGACCACGACCAGTTCGCCGGTGACGGAGCGGCCCAGCCAGACCGGCCAGGTCCCCTCGCCCTCGGTGCAGAAGGAGACCGGATCGCCACCGGTCTCCACGTCGGTGGCACGTAGGCAGCCGTCCGTGACGAACTCGGTGGCGCTCTCGTCGCCCTCCTCGTAGTGGCGTCGGATTTTCCCGGACAGCACCTTCCATCTCAAGGCGTCGGCGAAACCCGCCGCTGGCGCCGTCGGTGCCGAAGCCGTAGGCGTGGCCGTCCAGAAGGAATCGGAGCGTATATGCGTCGACAGGGCCCGCCGCGCCCGCCAAAGTGGCCTCCCATGACGAGCAGCGAACTGTGGAGCCGTGCGACCGCCGACCGCTACGACGCCGAGGAGAGCGAGAACTCCTCGGCCGCCGCTCTCGCACCGGCTCTCGCCTTCCTCGCCGAACTCGCCGGAGAAGGCCGGGCACTTGAGTTCGCCATCGGAACCGGACGAGTGGGCGTCCCGCTACGGGAAAGCGGCGTGCCGGTCGCGGGCATCGAACTGTCGGAGCACATGGCGGCCGTCCTGCGGCACAAGCTCGACGAGGACACGCTCCCGGTCACCATCGGGGACATGGCCACGACCGTCGTCCCCGGCGAGTTCACCTTGGTCTATCTCGTCTACAACACGATCACGAACCTGCTCACGCAGGACGAACAGGTCGAGTGCTTCCGCAACGCCGCACGCCATCTGACGCCTGGCGGCCGATTCGTCATCGAGCTCGGTGTTCCGCCGCTGCGGTTCTTGCCTCCCGGGCAGGTCGCAGTGCCGTTCGACGTCGCCGAACGGCACCTAGGCTTCGACACGTTCGACCTCGTCGAGCAGATCCTCGTCTCGCACCACCTCACCCGCGACGGCGACGACGGCCGCTATCGCCGCGACGCCTCCCGGCACCGGTACGCGTGGCCGGCGGAACTCGACCTGATGGCACGGATCGCGGGGCTCGAACTGGAACGGCGCGTTGCGGACTGGGACGGGGCGCCCTTCACCCAGGACTCCGCGAAGCACATCTCCGTGTGGCGCAGGCCGGCCTGAGGCCGTGGACCGGCCCCGCAGTCCTGGCCGCTCCCGGGCTACCCGAGAAACGACAACCGCACCTCACGGTTCGGATTGTCCCGGTTCGTGTCCACGAGGCACACCGACTGCCATGTCCCCAGCTCCAGACTTCCGTCCACCACCGGCAGCGTCGCGTGCGGCGGGACGATGGCGGGGAGGACGTGGTCGCGGCCGTGGCCGGGGCTGCCGTGACGGTGCTGCCAGCGGTCGTCCGCGGGAAGCAGGGAGTGCAGTGCGGTGAGGAGGTCGTCGTCACTGCCGGCGCCTGTCTCGATGATGGCGATTCCGGCGGTGGCGTGCGGGACGAAGACATTCAGGAGACCGTCGCGGCCCGCCGCGACCTCACGGAGGAAGGCCTCGCAGTCGCGGGTGAGGTCGACGACCGCCTCCGACGAACCGGAGGAGATGTTCAGGACCTGCGTGGTGAAGGCATCGGACATGCCTCAATCCTCTCCCATACGCCGGATTCCGCACACGATCGAGGCCGCCGCGGGGCCGGGCGGTGCGGTACCCGTGCACCCCGCAGACGTTGCGGGCGGCGCAGGCTCTCGCGCACGGTGCCGTCGGGGAACCGGACCCCGGCCCGGGACGACGGCGCGGTCAGCCCGTCGCGAGCGGCCCCCGACGCGGCTTCGTCGGGTGGCTCACACGAGGCGTCCGAGGGGAAGATCCCGGAACCCGGTCCGGTTGGTAGAAGCGTGAATGACACCGGGGTACGCGCGCGTGAAGTCGATGTGGTCGTCATCGGCGCCGGCCAGGCCGGTCTGGCCGCCGCCCATCACCTGCGGCGCACCGGCTTCGAGCCCGAGCGGGACTTCGTCGTGCTCGATCACGCGCCGCACCCCGGCGGAGCCTGGCAGTTCCGCTGGCCGTCGCTGACGTACGGCAAGGTGCACGGGATGCACTCCCTGCCCGGCATGGATCTCACGGACGCCGACCCGGACCGCCCGTCCTCCGAGGTCGTCTCGGAGTACTTCGACGCCTACGAGCGCGCCTTCGACCTACGGGTACGGAGGCCGGTCGACGTCACGGCGGTCCGGGAAGGACCCGGTGGGCGGCTACTCGTGGAGAGCGGCGACGGTACGTGGTCGGCCCGGGCGCTGATCAACGCGACGGGCACCTGGGACCGCCCGTTCTGGCCCCGCTATCCGGGCCAGGAGACCTTCCGCGGACGGCAGTTGCACACGGCGCAGTATCCGGGCCCGGAGTGGTTCGCCGGGCGGCGTGTGATCGTCGTGGGCGGCGGCGCCTCGGGCACCCAGCATCTGATGGAGATCGCTTCCCACGCGGCCGAGACCACCTGGGTCACCCGGCGCCCCCCGGTCTTCCGCGAGGGCCCCTTCACCGAGGAGTTCGGCCGGGCCGCCGTCGCTCTCGTCGAGGAGCGGGTCCGGCAGGGTCTCCCGCCCCGGAGCGTCGTCTCGGTCACCGGGCTGCCGCTGAACGACGCGATCCGGCAGGCGCTGGCCGACGGTGTGCTTGACCGGCGCCCGATGTTCGACCGGATCACCCCGGACGGCGTGAGGTGGCCGGACGGGCGGCACGTGGACGCCGACGTGATCCTGTGGGCGACCGGTTTCCGGGCCGCCATAGACCATCTGGCGCCGCTGCGGCTGCGCGAGCGCGGCGGCGGCATACGCGTCGAGGGAACGCGTGCGGTCGCCGATCCGCGGATCCACCTGGTCGGCTACGGGCCTTCGGCGAGCACGATCGGCGCCAACCGGGCCGGACGGGCCGCCGTGCGGGACATCCGGCGACTGCTGGCGGACGTGCCGGTCGCCGTGTGATGCCCGCCCTCCCATCAGTTCGTCGGAGTCACCGCGGATGTGACGGCGGATGTGACCGCGGGAGAAGTCAAGGGCGGGACCGCGGGAGAAGCCACGGGCGGGACCGCGGGAGAAGCCACGGGAGAAACGCTGGGAGAGGCCGCGGGTGGGGCCGTGGGGGAAACAACCGGAGAGTCCATGGGAGAGGCCGTTCGTGATGCCGTTCGTGATGCCGTGGGGGACGCGCTCCTGTGGTTCCGGTTGAACTCGGCGACGTTGCGCTGGTGCTCCTCGTAGCTGGCCGTGAAGCGCGTGTCGCCGGGCTTGACCGTGACGAAGTACAACCAGCCGCCCGGGGGCGGGTTGATCGCGACACGCATCGCCTCCTCGCCGGGGTTGGCGATCGGCGTGGGCGGCAGGCCCATGCGCCGATAGGAGTTGTACGGGCTGTTCAGCCTTGTGTCGGCCTGGCTGGTGCTCAAGGTGGAGCGGTTCAGTGCGTAGTTGATGGTCGAGTCCATCTGCAACGGCATACCGCGCTCCAGGCGGTTGTAGACGACCCGGGCCACCTTGCCCATGTCCGCCTTGGTCGCCGCTTCCGCCTGTGCGATGCTCGCGATGGTGACGGCCTGGTAGACGTTCATCGCGTTGCGCTGCGCGCCGGCCGCGATCGGCGCTCCGTTGAACTTCTTGTTCGCGGTGTCGACCATGAACCTCAGCATCGACTCGGGAGTCGCCTTCTCGCCGATCGGATAGGTCGCCGGGAAGAGATAGCCCTCAGGGTTGCCCCGGGCGTCGTTCGGAAGCTTCAGTTTGGCTTTGGCCAGGGACTTCTTGGCCGTGCCGGCGGGCACCCGGAGGGCCTTGTCGACAGCCGCGTAGACCTGTCCGGAGCGCCAGCCCTCCGGAATGACGAGCGACGTCGGGCGCGCGTCGCCGTCTCCCATGCTCAGCAGCGGCACCGCCACGGCGGTGGCCGCCACGACGGCTCCGGTCGCGATGAGGGCGCCCCGGCCCCGGCGCGTCAGTCGAATCGTGCTCCGTGGCGGAGTGTTCATCTGCATAACGGGCACGGTAGCCCTCTAATGCCCGCAAACCCGGCATATCGTCATCTTGTCGGCTCCAATTGGGCGTCCCGGTGGACGAGCGCGGCGTAGCGCCCCTCCTGCGCCAGCAGCTCTTCGTGCGTACCGCGCTCGACCGCGTGGCCCGAGTCGAGGACGACGATCTGGTCCGCGCTTCGGATCGTGGACAGCCGGTGCGCGATGGTGAGTGTGGTGCGGTTGGCCGACAGGGCGTCGATGGCCTCCTGGACGGCGTGCTCCGTGCGGGTGTCCAGGGCGCTGGTCGCCTCGTCGAGGATGAGCACGGGCGGATCGCGCAGGATCGTGCGGGCGATGGCGAGGCGCTGCTTCTCGCCGCCGGAGAACCGGTGGCCGCGCTCACCGACGACCGTGTCGTACCCGTCGGGCAGCGACGCGATGTGGTCGTGGATCTGGGCCGCCCGTGCCGCCCCGTGCAGTTCCTCGTCGGTGGCGTCCGGCTTGGCGAAGCGCAGGTTCTCGGCGACCGAGGCGTGGAAGAGGTACGTCTCCTGGGAGACGACGCCGATCGCGCGCGCGAGGGTGTCGAAGTCGAGGTCGCGGACGTCGACCCCGTCGAGGGTCACGCGCCCGCCCGTGACGTCGTACAGCCGCGGCACCAGGTAACTGAGCGTGGACTTGCCCGAGCCGGTCGGTCCGACGACGGCGAGGCTGCCGCCGGCCGGGACGGTGATGTCGATGCCGTCGAGGATCGGGGCGCCCTTGTCGTCGTAGCGGAACTCGACGTCCTCGAAGCGGATCTCACCCTTGACCTGGTCGAGGTGGACGGGGTTCTCGGGCTCGGTGATGTCGATGGGCAGGTCGAGGTACTCGAAGATGCGCTGGAACAGCGCGAGCGAGGTCTGGATCTGCACACCGGTGGACAGCAGGCTGACCGTCGGCCGGAACAGGCCCTGCTGGAGCGAGACGAAGGCGACGAGCGTGCCGATCGATATCGAGGGGCCGCCGAGCTGAAGGGCGACGCCCGCGGTCCAGTAGATGACGGCGGGCATGGCGGCCATGACGATGCCGATGACGGACATGCGCCAGCGTCCCGCCATGTTCGACCTCACTTCGAGGTCGACGAGGCCCTCGGACTCCTCCGCGAAGGACTTCGTCAGCGAGTCGGCCCGGCCCATGGTGCGCCCGAGCAGGATGCCGCTGACGGAGAGCGATTCGGTGACGGTGGCGGCCATCGCCGCCATCTGCTTCTGACGCTGGGTGGTGATCTTCTTGCGTTCGTTGCCGACCCTGCGGCTGATCCACACGAACACCGGCAGGAGAAGCAGGGAGACGAGGGTCAGGCGCCAGTCCAGGGCCACCATCGCGACGATCGTGGCGACCACACTGGTGAGGTTGGAGACCAGTGAGGTGGCGGTGGAGGTGACGGTCGCCTGCATGCCGCCGATGTCGTTGGCGATGCGGGACTGGACCTC
This sequence comes from Streptomyces rhizosphaerihabitans, assembly GCF_025399795.1. Classification (GTDB taxonomy): domain Bacteria; phylum Actinomycetota; class Actinomycetes; order Streptomycetales; family Streptomycetaceae; genus Streptomyces; species Streptomyces rhizosphaerihabitans. The sequence goes on from NZ_JAODTZ010000005.1 coordinate 192,282, forward strand.
GCCCGTGCGCGTCCTGGTGAAGAAGGCGAGCGACATGCGCTGGAGGCGGCCGTAGACCGCGGTGCGCAGATCGTGCATCACGCGCTGGCCGACGGTCGTGGAGATCAGGGTCTGCAGGACGCCGAAGACGCCGCTCAGGACGGCGCTCAGGATCATGCCGAGGGCGAGCAGGGTCAGCAGACCTGTACGCCCTTCGGGGATCGCGGTGTCCAGGATCGCCTTCAGCAGGAAGGGCGTGGCGACGCCCACCAGGGACGCGGCTCCCACCAGGACGCCGACGATCGCGAGGCGGCCACGGTAGGGCCGGAAGAGACTCAGGATGCGGCGCACTTGCCGTGGCTGTTCCTTGTCGGCAGGCGGGGGGCTCCAGGTCGGCTGTTCGGGACGCAATGGACTCCTAGGAAAACGGGACGACGGGGGAAATCGGACTACGAGGACATCAGTGAGGATCCGACGACTGACGGAGCCTAGCTCATTGTTACCTATACTCACAATGAACGGCATCCTGATATTGTTCCCGTATGACCACCCCCGATGCCGACGGCCTGCTCGCCGAGCAGTTGCTGCGTCTGACGCGCCGCGTGCACCGCATCCAGAAGCGCCATCTGGAGCAGCGCGAGCTGGGCATCACCCCCGCGCAGTCACGGCTGCTGCGTACGCTCGCGCATTACAGCTCACCGCCCCGAATGGCCGATCTCGCGGAGCGTCTCGAAGTGGTGCCGCGGGCTGTGACCACGCTGGTCGACGGCCTGGAGGCGAGCGGCAAGGTGCGCCGGGCACCCGATCCCACCAACCGCCGGGTGATCCGGATCGAGGTCACGGACGAGGGTCGCAAGGCGCTGAGGGAGCTGCGCGCCGCGCGCCGCGGCGCCGCGGAGGAGATCCTGGCTCCATTGACGGACGAGCAGCGCGAGGTGCTCGGCGGGCTGCTGGACACCTTGGTGGACGGCATGCCGAGGGTGGAGCACCGCTGCTGAGACGGCTCAGGGGGCGGAGGAACGCCGCCGAGACGGCTCGGCGCGGAGCACCGCTGCTGAGACGGCTCAGGGCGGAATGCCTCCCGCTGAGCCGGTTCTGGGCGGTGCCACGCCGCCGGGGCGGCTCGGGGTGGAATGCCGCCGCGGGCCGGTCGAGCACGGTGCACCGCGCCGCGCCGCCGGTCGGCAGCCGGGTGGCCGACTCGGTCGCCCGCCGCTGGACCGGTTGACGGCGCACCGCGGCGCCGCCGGTCAGCGGCCGACCCGGTAGGCCGGCGCCGCCGGTCGCCCGCGGCAGGCGGACGACCGGGCAGCGCTGCTCGGTGACCCCGTGAGGAGTGGTGCGCGATGCCTCTGCTGGAGCCCGACCCCGACGCACTGCGGCCCGACACGCGCCCCGAGGCCCCCGCGGCCGACCGGGTTCCCGAGGACCGGGCCGAGGGCACCCCCGAGCCGATGCGCGGTGAACTGACCGCACTGCTCGGCGCCGACAAGGTACTGACCGGGATCTCCGACCTCGTGCGGTACGCCTCCGACGCCAGCCCCTACCGCTTCGTGCCGCGGGTCGTCGTGGTCCCCGAGGACATCGACGACATCTCGGCCGTGCTCTCGTACGCGCACGGCAAGGGCCGCGAGGTGGTGTTCCGCGCGGCCGGGACCTCGCTCAACGGTCAGGCGCAGGGCGAGGACATCCTCGTCGACGTACGCCGGCACTGGACGGGGGTCGAGGTCCTCGACGGAGGCGCGCGGATCCGGATCGCTCCGGGCACGACCGTCGCCCGCGCCAACGCCGCGCTCGCCCGGCACGGGCGCGTGCTCGGTCCCGATCCGGCCAGCGCGATCGCCTGCACGGTCGGCGGCGTGGTCGCGAACAACGCCTCCGGAATGACCGCGGGCACCACCCGCAACGCGTACGTCACCCTCGCCTCGCTCACGTTCGTGCTGCCGACCGGCACGGTCGTGGACACGGCCGAGCCGGACGCGGACGAGCGTCTGGCACACGCGGAACCGGCCCTGTGCGCCGGGCTCATGGAGCTCAAGGCGGAGATCGGGTCGGACGCCGGACTGGTCGACCGCATCCGCGCCAAGTACGCGATCAAGAACACCAACGGCTACCGCCTGGACGCCTTCCTCGACGGTGCGACACCCGTCGAGATCCTGCGGGGCCTGATGGTCGGCTCGGAGGGCACCTTCGGCTTCATCTCGGAGGTCGTCTTCGACACCCTGCCCCTGGACCGCCGGGTGTCCGCCGCGCTGCTCTTCTTCGGCTCACTGCCGGCCGCGGCAGCCGCTGTGCCCCTGTTCACCGCCGCGGGCGCCTCGGCCGTGGAGCTGATGGACGGCAACACACTGCGTGCCTCGGTGAGCGTCGAGGGCGTGCCCGGCGACTGGGCCGCTCTGCCCGGTCCGACGACCGCGCTGCTCGTCGAGTTCCGCGCTCCGGACGAGGCCGCGCAGGAGGTCTACGAGGAGCGGGCCCGCGTGGTGCTGGAGGGGCTCCCCCTGGTGTCGCCCGTACCCTCGGTGACGAACTCGCTCACCCGCGATCAGCGGACCGTCGCCGGCTACTGGAAGGCCCGCAAGGCGTTCGTCACAGCGGTCGGCAGCGCTCGCCCGTCCGGTACGACGCTGATCACGGAGGACTTCGCGGTGCCGCCCGATCGGCTCGCCGAGGCCTGCGAGGCGCTGCTGGAACTCCAGACCCGGCACGGCTTCGACGCCGCCGTCGCGGGCCATGCCGCCCACGGCAATCTGCACTTCCTGCTGGCCTTCGACGCGTCCGAGCCGGCCGACGTGGAGCGGTACGCCGCCTTCATGGACGCGTTCTGCCGGCTCACCGTCGAACGCTTCGACGGCTCGCTGAAGGCCGAACACGCCACCGGACGCAACATCGCGCCCTTCCTGGAGCTCGAATGGGGGCCCAGGGCAACGGAGTTGATGTGGCGCACCAAACGGCTGATCGATCCGGACGGAGTGCTCGCGCCGCGGATCGTGCTCGACCGTGATCCGCGCGCTCACGTGCGGGGCCTGAAGACGATCCCGCGCGTCGAGACGATCGCCGATCCCTGCATCGAGTGCGGCTTCTGCGAACCGACCTGCCCCAGCAAGGACGTGACGACCACACCGCGCCAACGGATCGTGCTGCGACGGGAGATGATGCGCCAGCCCGGCGGCTCCCCGGTCGAGGACAGACTCCTGGAAGCGTACGGATACGACGCCGTGGACACGTGCGCGGGCGACTCGACCTGCAAGCTCGCCTGCCCGGTCGGCATCGACACGGGCGCTTTGATGAAGAAGTTCCGGCACGCGCGGCACTCACCGCGCGAGGAGAAGGCGGCCGCGCTGGCCGCGCGGCACTTCCGCGCGCTCGAGGGCTCCGCACGGCTGGCCGTCGCCGCCCTGGACCGGATCGGCGACCGGCGGGTGAACGCCGTGACGCGGGCCGTACGCAAGGCCGTACGCCCCGATCTCGTGCCTGAGTGGCTGCCACGGATGCCAGGAGCCGCCTCCGCCATGCCCGGTACCGCGCGCGTCGGGGCGGTCGCCGTCTACTACCCGGCCTGCGTCAACCGCATCTTCGGCGGTCCGGGAGACGTGTCGCTCGCCCAGGCCGTCGTCGCGGTCTCCGCACGCGCGGGAAAGCCCGTGTGGATTCCGGACGATGTGTCGGGGACGTGCTGCGCGACGATCTGGCACTCCAAGGGATACGACACGGGCAACGCCGTGATGGCCAACCGCGTCGTCGAGGCCGCCTGGGGCTGGACCGCCGGCGGCAGACTGCCGCTCGTCGTGGACGCCTCGTCCTGCACGCTCGGCATCGCGCGGGAGGTCGTACCGTATCTGACCGCCGACAACCGGGAGTTGCACGCCGGGCTGCTGGTCGTGGACTCGCTGGTGTGGGCCGCGGAGGAGCTCCTCCCCCACCTCACCGTGCACCGTACCCTCGGCTCCGCGGTGCTCCACCCGACCTGCTCCATGCGGCACTTGGACGACGAGGCACAGTTGCGCGCGGTGGCCGAGGCGTGCGCCGACGAGGTGGTGGTGCCCGACGACGCCGGGTGCTGCGCCTTCGCGGGCGACCGCGGAATGCTCCACAGGGAACTCACCGAGTCGGCCACACGCAAGGAGGCGGAGTTCGTGACCTCCCGCGACTTCGACGCGCATCTGTCGGCCAACCGCATGTGCGAGGTGGGCATGGACCACGCGACGGGCCGCGGCTACTACTCCGCCCTGCTGGCGCTGGAGCACGCCACCCGCCCCGGCGTCCGGCGGGCCGACCGGTCCTGATGCGAACCGGTCGGCCCGCCGGTAGCCGTGGCGCAGACCTCCGTCCGCTACTCGCCCTGGCCCCGGACGGCCGTGAGTCGCGCGGCCGGCCGGCGCGGGCGGCCGATGTCCGCGACGTCCCGCACACCGCGGACGGCCGGGCTCAACAGCGGACGCGGTCCTCCGTGAGCACCCCCTGCACGGTGACCAGGGAGCGGTCGTAGCAGCCGGCCGACCCGTACAGCCGATAGCGTTCGCTCGTCGTGGCGACCGCGTGGCGCTGGTCGCGCGGCACGTTCGCCGTGTACGTCGCGTCGCCCGTGTAGGTGTCGTCGAGCCGTGACCAAGCGGTGCGCAGGCCTCCCGCCGTCTCGGCCACGGCGGCCCGGTCGCCGAGCGTCAGGACGGTCCGCAGCCGGTCGTCCGCACCGAGGGTCGTCGTGCCGTCCATCGTGTACGTGCGCCGGGTTCGCGTCGTCGCGGCTGGTCCGCGTCCGTCGAATGTCACCGCCTCGTCGTCGGTCCATGTCGCCCTGAGGCCGTCCGTGTCCTCACCAGCGGTCCAGCGGTGCACGGAGCTGTGTGCCAGGGTGCGGCTGACCGTTGTCAGCACCCGGCCGTGCGAGGTGTCGAGGTATCCGGCGACCGTCAGCCGGTGCCTACCCGTGGTGTCGACTCGGTTCTCCGAACCGGGTGTGTACGTCGAGGAGTTGGCGAGGTCGCCCGCCTCGGCCCGGGTGAGGGCACCGCTCACGTGGGCGCGCCGCGCGTCCTGCCAGACGAGCACATTGACCGGCAGACTCCAACCGGTCTGCCCCTCGGGAACTCCCACGACGGAGACGTCGATCCGGTGCGGACGCCCGTCGTCGAGGAGTCCGGCGAACGGAGTCAGGTCGTACTCGATGGGCCTGACGTCGAAGGCGCGGGGCCCCGGAATCACGTACCAGAGGAAGGGGTTGGACCAGCCACCCGTCCACACGGTCGGGAACGGCTGGGCGATTCCGGCGAGTTGGCCGTCGACCTTGATCTGCACCTCGCGGTAGGGGCCGTTGTCCGCCTTGCAGGAGTACGGTGCCGTGTCCGGGACCGTCAGATACCAGAACTCCTCGCAGCCGCCCCCGGACCCGGTCGCGTACACCTCGGCGATCACGCGCTCGCTGTTGCGCGGGGTGGTCAGGGTGCCGTCCTGGAGGGTCAGGACGCGGTCGGGAGTCGTGGCGGGCCTGCCCGCGTAGAACGTCAGCGTGGCCTTGACGTCGAGAACGCCGGTGTACGTGTCGTCGACGACGTTTCCGATGAGCATCTCGACGTCGCGGCTCCGCCGGAACGTGTCGCTGTAGCGCGTCACGTCCTTCTCGACGGACCACGCGATCCCGTCGGGCGACGGCTCCGGGGTGGACGTACGGAGGATCTCCACTCCTCCGACGTGCAGATATCCGAGGCGGTCGAACTGGCGTCCCTTGACCTTGCCTTCGAGCCGGAGCACGACCTTGCTCCAGTGGTCGCCGCAGCCCGTCGGCGGGGTGTACGTGCCCGTGTAGGGCGTGAAGTCGCGGAACTGCGCCTCCGCGAGGGTCACTTCACAGGACGGTGCGGCGTACCTGCCGACAGGCGGGGCAGCGGTGACGGGGTCGTGCCAGTCGCTGCCGAACTCGGCGGGCACGTCGGTCGATCGAGCGTGGGCCGGCACGGCGGAGGCCGCGGGCACAGGAGCCGCGACGGACGCGGTGGCCGCCGGAGCCGGACCCGCTCCGAGGAGGGCGCTCGCCACGAGGACCACTCCGGTGAGCATGGACATGATGACCGGTTTACTCATGTGCGGTGTTCTACGGGGCCGTTGAGCTGACCGCAATGGTGCACCGGGCCGCTGGGCACCGCGCCCGGGGCTTGGGCAAGCTTGCGACTTTGGCGGCACCCGCAGGGACGAGCATGCGACTTGGGCGGCGCCCACCGCCTTGGACGGGCATGCGGCTCGGACGGAGCTCGCGGCTTGGACGGCATCCGCAGGGACGAGCATGCGACTTGGGCGGGCTTGGGCGACGGATCGGGGCGCGGCACACCGGGCCGACAGCGAACCCGGACCGCTCGGTGCCCCGCCTCGCGCCTCCGCCCGGTTCCGGCACGGGCCCCACCGGCTTCCGGCACGGACCCCCGGCCCGCTAAGCCTTCAGGTCCGCCTTGTCCCCCATCACCACGACAGGGTGCTGATCCGGGTCGAGTGTGCGCAGCAGGTATTCCATGGCGGGCTTGGACAGGCTCACGCACGCCGACGTGCCGCTTCCGTGGTCCATGTGCAGCCAGATACCGCCACCCTTCTCGTCGCCCCACGGGCGGGTCGGGTCGTCCGGCGGATTGCCCTTGAGTCGGTTGTAGTCGATGGCGATGACGTAGTCGAAGTCGTGCCAGTGCGACTTCGCCCAGTAGTGCGGCGCCTGGAAGCCCTGCGACTGCGTGTACGGCAGCCGGGCGCCCGGGTCGTCGAGCACTCCACCGGCGTCGCTGAGCGTGAACACTCCCACGGGGCTCCGCTTGTCGTCCTCGTGATGGTCGGCCGTCCAGCCCTTCTTCCCGTTGTGCGCGGCCCAGCTCCGGGTCTTCTCCCACGTCGTACCGGACTTCGTGTACAGCACGGCCGTGGAGTTCGCGGAGTCCTTGCCCTCGCCGTAGACCGCCAGGACCTGGCGGGAATCGGACGGAATCCGCCGCTGGAGCCGGTCACCCACATCGGGGATGCGTTTCGGGTCGACCGGTGGCACGCTCGTTCGGGCGACCGCGCCACCGGCCCCCGCCTGTCCCTTCGCACCGCTCCCGCTTCCGCCCCCCGAGCCACCGCAGGCCGAGAGGGTGACGGCGACGGCCCCGCAGACCATGACGGCGAGCCCCGTACGCATCGCACCGTTCTTTCGCATGCCGCCCATCCTCGCATCACGTCTCGGGCGAATCACCCTCCCCCGGCTTCCGGCCAGTCACGGTCGCTCCGGGCCGGTTCCTTGCCCCGGAGCGGAAAACCGTTTGCTTTCGACCACGCTGCGACGCGAACCTTTCACGGTTTGCTGCCGGCCCCCGCGGCCGGACGGTTGCCGAAATCCGCGGCTCCCTCCATTCCCTGACACGAGCCACTGGGACGTCATGCAGATCCAAGACCTTCCGTATCCCGACCCCGGTGTGCCCGACGCGCGCTCGGGTTCCCGATTCCTGTGGTGGCTCGGGCGGAATCAGCTCGGCGGACAGTTCAAGGCCCTGGCCTGGGGTCTGCTGCACTTCCTGGCCGTCTCCGCACTGCCGTTCTGCGTCGGTCTGGCCGTCCAGGCCGTCGTCGACCACTCCGGCACCCGGCTCGCCCTGACCGGCGCGCTGATGGTGTTGTGCGGCGTGTGCATCGCCCTGGGCGACACCATGCTGCACCGCACCGCGGTCACCAACTGGATCACCGCGGCCGCGCGCGTGCAGCAACTGCTGGCCCGCAGAACCGCGCTGCTGGGCTCCGCACTGACGCGTCGCGTCGCGGCGGGCGAGGTGGTCGCCGTATCCACCGGCGACGTCGAGAAGATCGGCTGGTTCGTGGAGGGCATGTCCCGGTTCACGGCGGCCGCCGTGACGGTGGTCCTGGTCTGCGTGGCCCTGGTCGTCTACCAGCCGGCGCTGGGCGTGATCGTCGCCGTGGGCGTGCCCGTGCTGGCGGTGTCCGTGCTGCCGCTGCTGCCCCGCGCCACCCGGCGCGCCGACTTCCAGCGGGAGAAGGCGGGCCGCGCCACCGAACTGGCCTCCGACACCGTCGCGGGCCTGCGGGTGCTCCGCGGCATCGGCGGCGAGGAGCTCTTCCTCGACCGCTATCGCCGCGCCTCCCAGGAGGTCCGCCGGGCCGCCGTGCGCAGCGCCCGTATGTGGGCGCTGATCTCGGCGATCCAGGTGCTGCTGCCCGGTCTGCTGATGATCGCCGTTGTCTGGCGCGGTGTGCACTTGGCCCGCGACGGACGGATCACGGTCGGCGAACTGGTCACCGTATACAGCGCGGTGATGCTACTCGCGTACCCTTTGCGGCATTTCGAAGAGATTGCCATGGCCTACTCCTTCTCGCGTCCGTCGGCCCGGCGAGCCGCCCGGATCCTGTCCCTGGAACGGGCCATGGACAGCGCTGGATCGCTCGCCGCGGACATCCCGGGCGGCGATCTGTACGACCCCGCGACCGGGCTGCTCGCTCCCGCGGGCCGGCTCACCGCCGTGGTGTGCGGCGACCCGGACGCGGCGGGGCTGCTGGCAGAGCGGCTCGGCGGCCATGCCGGCGAGCCGGGCGAGGAGGTGCCCGTCAGGGGCGCGCCGACCAGCAATTCGGTGGTCCTCGGGGGCGTACCGCTGGACGAACTGCCCCTGGAGTGCGCCCGTACCGCCGTCCTCGTCCAGGACAAGGACCCGGTGCTGCTGTCCGGCTCGCTGCGCGAGCTGCTCGACGTGCCCGCGTCGGGTCTCGTGAGCGCCGAGGCAGCCCTGTCCGCCGCGCAGTGCGGCGACGTGCTGGACGCGCTCGCCCAGGGCTCGCTGGACGCCGAGGACCCGATGGACGCCCGCATCACGGAACGCGGGCGCAGCCTGTCCGGCGGCCAGCGCCAGCGGCTCGCGCTGGCCCGGTCCCTGATCACGGATCCGGAGGTACTCGTCCTGGACGAGCCGACGTCCGCGGTCGACTCGCACACCGAGGCCCGGATCGCGGACGAAGTGCGCTCCCTGCGCGCCGGACGCACAACCGTGATCTTCACGTCCTCACCGCTCCTCCTGGACCAGGCGGACCGGGTCGTCCTGGTCCACGACGGCGAGGTCGTCGCGGTCGGCGTGCACCGCGAACTGGTGCACAGCGAACCGCGATACCGGGCCGTGGTGACCCGGGAGACCGAGGAAGAGTCCGCCGTCCAAGCCGCGGAACGGACCGCTCTCGGCGGCGTGCCCCTGGAGGACGCGGCCGTTCTGGACGGCGTACTGGAAGAAATCGAGGAGACCGCATGATCGGCGTGGCGCCACCGGCGTACGACCCGGCCGCCCCGACGACGGCGAACACGCTGCCTGTCGGCGCGCCCGCGACCGTACGCGCCTACGTGACCGAGCTGTTCCAACGGCACCGAAAGGCCTTCCTGCTCCTGGTCGCCGTCAACACCGTGGCCGTCGTGGCCTCGATGGCCGGGCCCTATCTGCTGGGCTCGGTCGTCGAACGCGTCTCGGACCACGCACGCGAACTCCATCTGGAGGCCACCGCAGCCTGTTTCGTCGTCGCGCTCGTCGTCCAGGCCGTGTTCGTACGGCAGGTGCGGCTGCGCGGTGCGATGCTCGGCGAGCGGATGCTTGCCGATCTGCGCGAGGACTTCCTCGTACGGTCGGTCGGTCTGCCGCCCGGCGTGCTGGAACGGGCCGGTACGGGCGACCTGCTGTCCCGCATCACCACCGACATCGACCGGCTCGCCAACGCGATGCGCGAGGCCGTGCCGCAGCTGGCCATCGGTGTGGTGTGGGCGGCGCTGCTGCTCGGCGGACTCGCCGTGACCGCCCCGGCGCTCGCCCCCGCCGTGCTTGTCGCCGTTCCCGTGCTGGTGGTGGGGTGCCGCTGGTACTTCAAGCGCGCGCCGTCCGCCTACCGCTCCGAGGCGGCCGGCTACGCCGCCGTCGCCGCCGTCCTCGCCGAGACGGTCGACGCCGGACGTACCGTCGAGGCCCACCGCCTGAGCAGGCGCCGCATCGAGCTGTCGGACCGTCGGGTCCAGGAATGGACGGCGTGGGAGCGGTACACGCTCTGGCTGCGGTCGGTTCTCTTCCCGGTTGTCAACGTCACGCATGTGACCGTGCTCTGCTCGGTCCTGATGATCGGCGGGTTCCTCGCGCTCCAGGGCTGGATCGGGGTGGGCCAGCTGACGACGGGCGCGCTGATCGCGCAGATGCTCGTCGACCCCGTAGGGCTGATCCTGCGCTGGTACGACGAGCTGCAGGTCGCCCAGGTCTCGCTGGCACGGCTGGTCGGTGTCCGGGACATCGAGCCGGACGCGGGCGATCCGGCCGTGGCTCCGGACGGACGTGACGTCCACGCGGACCGGGTGCACTTCGGCTACCACGAGGGCGTGGACGTGCTGCGGGAGGTCTCGCTGGCGGTCGCGCCCGGCACCCGGCTCGCCCTGGTCGGCCCGTCCGGCGCGGGCAAGTCCACACTGGGCAGGCTGCTCGCCGGGATCTACGCGCCCCGGGACGGCCGGATCACGCTCGGCGGCGCCGAACTGTCCCGGATGCCCGCTGAGGCGGTCCGCACGCACGTGGCCCTGGTCAACCAGGAGCACCACGTCTTCGTGGGCTCCCTGCGCGACAACCTCCTGCTCGCCGTCCCTCCATCCCGGCAGCGCACGGACGAGGAGGCTCCGGCCGATGGTGTCGACTCCGTCGACGCCCGGCTGTGGGCCGCTCTCGGCGCGGTCGACGCGGACGGCTGGGCCCGGGCGCTGGACGACGGTCTCGACACCGAGGTCGGCTCGGGCGGGTTCGCGCTCACTCCGGCCCAGGCCCAGCAGATCGCGCTGGCCCGGCTGGTACTGGCCGACCCGCACACCCTGGTCCTGGACGAGGCGACCTCGCTCCTGGATCCGCGGGCGGCCCGCCATCTGGAACGCTCGCTGGCCCGCGTCCTGGCGGGCCGAACCGTCGTCGCCATCGCCCACCGCCTCCACACCGCCCATGACGCCGACGTCATCGCCGTCGTGGAGAACGGCCGCATCAGCGAACTCGGCAGCCACGAGCAGCTGGTAGCGGCGGACGGAGCCTACGCGGCGCTGTGGAGGTCCTGGCACGGGTGAGCGGGGTGCCCTGCCGGGATCACCGGCCGGGCGGGGTGCCCTGCGGACACCACCGGCCGCCCCGTGTGAGCCGGATGCCGAGCGGGGCCACAGGACTGCCGCACACGAGCCGAGTGCCGACCGGAGCCACCTTGCCGCCGCACATGAGCCGAGTGCCGACCGGGGGCGTCCGGACCATGCGGCATCGGGCCGGTCCGTTCCCGCCCTCACGGCGGGCCGGACCGGCGCAGAACCGTCCGCTCGGCGCAGCGCGCCGGTGTCCTCCCGCAGCTCAGCGGCGTGGGCCGACGGCAACCGGCCCCGGTAGTGAGCTCGGCCGGTGCGGTCCGGCTTCTCGCCGGGAGCGGAGTCGCGCCCGCCCTCGGCGCACCCCGCAAGAGGGCGGCCGGGCCGGACGTCGGCCCTTGTGGCGCTGCTGGTCGGCCCCTGTGGCGTTGCGCGGTGCCGAAGGGGGGTGGAAGTCTGGACGTGGGCACCCGCTCGGGGGACTCCCGGGAACCACCCGGTTCGCGCGGGGCGACACCTGTGTCCTCGGGCCCGCGCGCCCGTCGTCGAGTACGGCGGCTCCGGTCCCGTCCTCACCCCCTGGAGGTACCCGTGGACAGCGCCGACGGATGGGGAGACGACGTCTACCAGCCCGACGGATCCGAGGTACAGGACGACGCGGGGCTGCTCGACGCCGAGGACACACTGGTCACCGACGGCGTCAGTGACCCCCTGGACCGTGGCTGGTCCCCGCCGGAGCGGCCGTGGGCGGTGGAGCACCGCGGGGTGACCGCCTCGGAACGCCGGGCGGGCGAGACCCTGGACCAGCGCCTCGCCGACGAACTGCCCGACATCGCCGAACCCGACGGAGACGGCATCGGCGACTGCCAGGGCACCGACGGAGAGCCCCTCGACAACGAAGTGGGTGCGCTGCGCTCCGGCCGTCTGGTGGCCCCGAACGAAGGAGCGCACGAGGACGAGGAGAGCGGGCTCATCGCCACGGACATCGGCATCGACGGCGCCGCGGCGTCGGCGGAGGAAGCCGCGATGCACATCGTCGACGAGGACGCCGTGTCCGGCTGACCGACCCCTGTATCGCGCCTGCCCCAAGGAGTTCCCATGCAGCAGGACAAGCAGCCCGACTACCACCCCGTGGTCTTCCGCGACCGCACCGCCGGCTACGCCTTCCTCACGCGCTCCACCGCGACGAGCGACCGGACCATCGATTGGGACGACGGCGAGACCTACCCGGTCGTGGATGTCGAGATCTCCTCGGAGAGCCACCCGTTCTACACGGGCAAGGCCCGCACGGTGGACTCGGAGGGCCGCATCGCCCAGTTCGAGCGACGGTTCGGAGGCGCGGAGCAGGGGTCCGGCACCGGGGAGAACGGCTGAGCGGTACGGGCGCCATCCCCTGAGTGATGGACGTCCCGCCGCCCGAGCCGGGCACCCGGACGGACCGCCGCTCCCGCCACCGCCCGCGGACACCGCGGGCCCGAGCCGCCCGGTGCCGGCCGGCGAGACCGATGAAGCCGAGCGCCGGGGCGGCCAGGGCGGCACCGGCCGCCGACGTGGCCCGGGAGGAGCCGAGCGCCGACGTGGCCCGGGGGCCGCCGAACTCAGATGAAGTTCAGAGCCGCCGCGCAGCCCACGGCGCCCAGCAGCATGAACACCGGCGTCAGCACCTTGAGCTCGACCCAGCTGCCCGCGCGAAAGCGCATCGCCTTGGGCGGGCCTATCGGGTACCAGCGCTTGCGGCCGACCGGGATGGGCCACAGGATCGGGCAGCCCGACACCGTCAGCGCGTCCCCGATGCAGTGCACCAGGGCGCCGAGGACGACCGGCAGTCCGAGCCACAGGTACTCCTGGCCCGGCGCCGTGAACAGCCAGTTCGCGCCGTTGCCCGGCTTGTCCAGGGTTTGCGCGAGGATCCACGAGGTCGTCGCGGCGAGCAGCCAGACCAGTATGTCGCTGCTGGAACCGCGGGCGGCCCGCCACAGCAGACCCTCGATGGCGAGCACCATGTGCACGAAGAGAATGGCCAGGACCGCCCAGCGGCCGCAGGTGATCGCCAGCACCGCAGTACCCGAGCCGATCATCACCGCCCACAGCCAGGTATGGGTCAGCGTGCGGTGACCGCCGCTGCGCCGGGGGTCGCCCGCCTTCCTGGTCCCCTTGTAGGCGGCATAGGAGAGCTTGTCGACGATCTCGCACAGCCTTCGCGACACCGGTCCGAAGGCGTTCGAGATGGTGGCGGCCTTGTGGTCCAGGTCCGGGGCGAGAGCGGCGCCGGCGCAGATCAGGGCGCCGACGAGCAGGACCGGCCAGGGCATGGTGTGGCCGGCTGCGGCGGCCGCCGCTCCGACGCCTAGCCAGGCCGCAGCCCCCGACAGTGAGTGTGCTGGTCCCATCATGGCCGTTCCCCGCCCCATTCCTCTTGTACCGCTGTCCAGTTGTCCGTGCACGCTGAAGCGTCGCCGGCGCCACAGCGTAGCGGTCGTGATCTTTCCCCGAGCATCCGATTCCCCCATCACGTGTATCGACAGGCAAGATGGGGGCGTGACCCTTATCGATCAGCTGCCGCAGACCGCAGACCCCGACGCCCTCTACGAAGCCTTCGAGTCGTGGGCCGGGGAACGCGGTCTCACGCTCTACCCCCATCAGGAGGAAGCGCTGATCGAGGTGGTCTCGGGTGCGAACGTGATTGTCTCGACACCCACAGGCTCGGGCAAGAGCATGATCGCCGCCGGTGCGCACTTCGCCGCGCTCGCCCGGGACGAGGTCACCTTCTACACGGCGCCGATCAAGGCGCTCGTCTCGGAGAAGTTCTTCGAGCTGTGCAAGATGTTCGGCACCGAGAACGTCGGCATGCTCACCGGCGACGCCTCCGTGAACGCCGACGCTCCGGTGATCTGCTGCACCGCCGAGGTCCTGGCGTCCATCGCGCTGCGGGACGGCAAGCACGCCGACGTCGGTCAGGTCGTCATGGACGAGTTCCACTTCTACGCCGAGGGCGACCGGGGCTGGGCCTGGCAGATCCCGATCCTGGAACTTCCCCAGGCGCAGTTCATCCTGATGTCGGCGACACTCGGCGACGTCTCGATGTTCGAGAAGGACCTCACACGACGCACCGGCCGCCCCACCTCGGTGGTCCGCTCGGCGATCCGGCCCGTCCCGCTGTCCTACGAGTACGTGCTCACTCCGCTGACGGAGACGCTCACCGAACTGCTCGCCACCAAGCAGGCCCCGGTCTACATCGTGCACTTCACCCAGGCGCAGGCCGTGGAGCGGGCGCAGGCGCTGATGAGCATCAACATGTGCACGCGCGAGGAGAAGGACCGGATCGCCGACCTGATCGGCAATTTCCGCTTCACCACCAAGTTCGGCCAGAACCTCTCGCGCTACGTACGTCATGGGATCGGTGTGCACCACGCCGGCATGCTGCCCAAGTACCGGCGGCTGGTGGAGAAGCTGGCCCAGGCCGGTCTCCTGAAGGTCATCTGCGGTACGGACACCCTCGGTGTCGGTGTCAACGTGCCCATCCGCACGGTGCTGTTCACCGCGCTGACGAAGTACGACGGCACGCGGGTGCGCACGCTGCGCGCCCGTGAGTTCCACCAGATCGCCGGCCGGGCCGGGCGCGCGGGGTTCGACACGGCGGGCTACGTCGTGGCTCAGGCGCCGGAGCACGTCATCGAGAACGAGAAGTCGCTCGCCAAGGCGGGCGACGATCCGAAGAAGCGCCGCAAGGTGGTGCGCAAGAAGGCTCCCGAGGGCTTCGTCGGCTGGACGGAGACCACCTTCGAGAAGCTCATCACCTCCGATCCCGAGCCGCTGACCTCGCGCTTCCGTGTGACGCACACCATGCTGCTCTCGGTGATCGCCCGGCCCGGCAACGCCTTCGAGGCGATGCGGCATCTGCTGGAGGACAACCACGAGCCGCGAAAGCAGCAGCTGCGGCACATCCGGCGGGCCATCGCGATCTATCGCTCGCTCCTCGACGGCGGCGTCGTCGAGAAGCTCGACGAGCCCGACCCGACCGGCCGCATCGTGCGGCTCACCGTCGATCTCCAGCAGGACTTCGCACTCAACCAGCCCCTGTCGACGTTCGCGCTCGCCGCGTTCGAGCTGCTGGACCTCGAATCCCCCTCGTACGCCCTGGACATGGTGTCCGTCGTGGAGTCCACGCTGGACGATCCTCGGCAGATCCTCGCGGCCCAGCAGAACAAAGCCCGTGGCGAGGCCGTGGCCGCGATGAAGTCCGACGGCGTCGAGTACGAGGAGCGCATGGAGCGGCTCCAGGACGTGTCGTACCCCAAGCCGCTGGAGGAGCTGCTCTTCCACGCGTACAACACCTACCGCACGAGCCATCCGTGGGTCGGCGACCACCCGCTGTCGCCGAAGTCCGTCATCCGTGACATGTACGAACGGGCAATGACCTTCACCGAGTTCGTCTCCAACTACGAGCTCGCCCGCACCGAGGGCATCGTCCTGCGCTACCTGGCCAGTGCCTACAAGGCCCTTGAGCACACCGTCCCGGACGACCTCAAGTCCGAGGACCTGGAGGATCTGATCGCCTGGCTCGGCGAGATGGTGCGCCAGGTCGACTCCAGCCTCCTCGACGAGTGGGAGCAGCTCGCCAACCCCGAGGTGGTGACGGCCGAAGAGGCCCAGGAGAAGGCCGACCAGGTCAAGCCGGTAACCTCGAACTCCCGTGCCTTCCGTGTTCTCGTCCGCAACGCGATGTTCCGCAGGGTCGAGCTGGCCGCGCTGGACCATGTCCGCGAACTCGGCGAGATGGACGCCGACGCCGGCTGGGACGCCGACGCGTGGGGCGAGGCGATGGACAAGTACTGGGACGAGTACGAGGACCTCGGTACCGGTCCCGACGCTCGTGGCCCCAAACTGCTGTCGATCGTGGAGGAGCCGCAGAACGGACTGTGGCGCGTCCGTCAGACGTTCGCGGACCCGAACGGCGACCACGACTGGGGCATCAGCGCGGAGGTCGACCTCGCGGCCTCCGACGCCGAGGGCCGTGCCATCGTCAAGGTCACCGACGTCGGACAGCTGTGAGCACAGGAGAATCCCACCGATGACGAACCCTGCCGAGAAGCTTGTCGACCTGCTCGACCTGGAGCAGATCGAGGTCAACATCTTCCGTGGCCGCAGCCCGCAGGAGTCCCTCCAGCGGGTCTTCGGCGGCCAGGTGGCGGGCCAGGCGCTGGTCGCCGCAGGCCGCACCACCGAGGGCGACCGGCCGGTGCACTCGCTGCACGCGTACTTCCTGCGTCCGGGCCGACCTGGCGTCCCGATCGTGTACCAGGTCGAACGGGTGCGGGACGGACGGTCGTTCACCACCCGCCGGGTCACCGCTGTGCAGCAGGGCCGCACGATCTTCAATCTGACCGCCTCCTTTCACAAGCCCGAGGAAGGGAGCTTCGAGCACCAGCTGCCGCCGGCCCGCGAGGTGCCGGACCCCGAGTCCCTGCCGACGGTGACGCAGGAGATCGAGGAGCATCTGGGCGTTCTTCCCGAAGCGCTGGAGCGCATGGCGCGACGCCAGCCGTTCGACATCCGCTACGTGGACCGGCTGCGCTGGACGCCCGAGGAGACCAAGGGCGCCGAGCCGCGCAGCGCGGTATGGATGCGTGCCGTCGGTCCGCTGGGCGACGACCCGCTCGTGCACACATGCGCTCTCACCTACGCGAGCGACATGACTCTCCTGGACGCTGTCCGCATACCCGTGGAACCGCTGTGGGGTCAGCGCGGTTTCGACATGGCGTCGCTGGACCACGCCATGTGGTTCCACCGGCCGTTCCGGGCGGACGAGTGGTTCCTGTACGACCAGGAGTCGCCGATCGCGACGGGCGGCCGCGGCCTGGCCCGCGGGCGCATCTACGACCGGGAGGGACGCCTGCTCGTCTCGGTCGTGCAGGAAGGCCTTTTCAGGGCGCTGTAGGCGGACGCGCGTCCGGGCTCCTGCGCCGCAGCCATCCCAGCAGTCTCCGTGACCGCATGGACTCCGTCGTCGTGAGCGGATCGTCCACGGCTGCGTGCCGTTCTCGCGCGGCGCGCGGAGCACTGGTCGGTGACGGCGGGGCTGCCGGCATCGGAGCCCCTGCCGGCCGGCCGACCAACGCTGTGGGCGCCGACTCCGGGGCTGCGACGATCGAGGCACGGGGTGTCGGGCGGGGCGCCGGGCGGTCCTCCCTCGCTTCGCAGACACTCTGACCCAGGTCGGCCCTGAGCCAGCTGATCTCGTCGGGGGCGTCAGCCGTCGTGATGCGCTCGGCGATCCGGGCCCCGGGCGAGTCCGGCGCGGCTTGTGAAACAGGCGCGGGCCGGAGGCGGTTGAGATGGGCGCGCTCGTAGGGATCCTTGACGATCTCGGCCACTTGGACCGGGCCGAGCAGGGACGCCACCACGGCGGCACGGGCCCAGGGGTCCTCCGTCTGCCTCAGCAGGAACCCCATGTGACGGCCACGCCAGTTGCGAGGACGGAGGTCCAGGCCTTCGTCCAGCTGATCGCGGAGACCTTCGGGCGTCCGGCCGCTCAGCAGCCGCGCATTCTGCTTGTCGGTCGCGAACTGCCGCAGTTCCTCGGCGAGGTAGAGCCAGACGACCACCCGGTAGCGGTTCAAATAGAATTTGACCGGCACCACCAGCCCCAGGCGCGCGAGGCGGGTGAACCGGGTGCTCGTGACACCCATGAGAGCGGCGCCCTCCGTGGTGCCGACGGCCTTCACCCGCTCGCGCAGCGCCTCCGGGAAGCCGGCTTCGGCGCGCACCCGGTCGATCTCCGCGCGAGCGACCCGGCGTCCCCCGCCTCCCTCGTCGGGAACCGAGCGCACGCAGCCGAGGTGCAGAGCGAGGTCGAACTCACCGCGCCTGAGCTCCAGTTCCCGTGCGGCCCGACTGAGCGAGGAGGTGGCGGACTGCGTGATGGTGCTGCCGGACATGACGGTCTCCCCTGTGCTGTCGGAGGCTCGCGCCGGTGTGCGCTCGCCTCGGGAAAAACCGTATCCGGCTCGTCGGACATCGTGGCGAGCCTGTGGAAAACTCCGGCCGCGACGGAATACCAGCAGGTCAGAGATCTGAAGCGGGCTTGCCTTCCGGCTGTCGCGCATCCACGCGAAGGTGTTCGCCGACGCGGTTCACCAGCAATGTCATCTCGTAGGCGACCTGGCCGATGTCCGCCTCCGCCCCGCTGAGAACGGACAGACAACTCCCGGCGCCGGCCGCGGTGACGAAGAGCACCGCGTCGTCGAACTCGACCATCGTCTGCCGTACTTGCCCGGCACCGAAATGGCGGCCGGAACCCTTGGCCAGGCTGTGCAGGCCCGACGACACCGCGGCGAGGTGTTCGGCGTCCTCACGCCGGAGCCCTGTGCTCGCGCCCGTCACCAGTCCGTCGTTGGACAGCACCAGCGCGTGCCGAACGTGCTCGACGCGCTCGGTGAGGTCGTCCAGCAGCCAGCCAAGTCCCGTGTTCTGTTCCATGATCCGGTCTCCCCGTGTGTCGTTCCCCCCTGGCCGGAGGATTCGACCAGCAAGCCTTCCCCACAGCCGCCGTCCGGGCAAGGCGGATGGGTGGCATGGCAGAGAAGATGGCCGACGAGCAGGCGCGAGCGGTCGCACCACAGGGAAGCCGAGCGATGGCGCCGGGGGCCGAGCGGGGCCGGAACCGATATCGGCGAGGGCCTCAGCCGACGGACTCGAGCAGCCGGGCGGTGTGTACCCTCCCGGCGTATTCGACGAGCCGGATCAACACCTCCTTCCCGGAGTCGCGGTCACGGGCGTCACACAGGACGACCGGCGTACCTCGGTCGAGGTCGAGAGCGCGGGACACGTCCTGGGCTCCGTACGCGCGAGCGTCCGCGAAGCAGTTGACAGCCACCACGAACGGGATGCGCCGGTGCTCGAAGTAGTCCACCGCGGGGAAGCAGTCCTCGAGCCGACGGGTGTCCGCGAGGACGACGGCGCCCAGGGCACCCGTCGACAACTCGTCCCACAGGAACCAGAAGCGGTCCTGGCCCGGTGTTCCGAAGAGATAGAGCGAAAGGCCGGACCTGATGGTGATGCGTCCGAAGTCCATGGCCACGGTCGTGGTGACCTTCCGGCCCACTCCGTCGGTGTCGTCCACCGACTGACCGGCCTCGCTCAGCAGTTCCTCGGTGCGCAGCGGTCGGATCTCGCTGACCGCGCCCACCAGGGTGGTCTTTCCCACGCCGAACCCACCGGCGACCAATATCTTCAATGCCAGGGCGGTCGAGTCGCCACCCGAGGCATCGGAGTTCTCGGAGACCATCGATCACTTCTCTCGGGAGTGCCGACAACTGTCGGCATCGGTGCGTCTGTACGGGTGCTCGAAGACAGCATCATGACAACTGCGGCTCCGGCGAACAGGATTGGACCGCACATTGCCTCTTGCGAGCGGAACACGCCCGTTCAGTGCCCAGGAGTGAACGCGAAGAGTCGCAGCGCCGACCGATGTGGATCACCTAAAGGGCCCTCAGTCCCTCGATCACCTCGCGGAGGATTCGTTCGTCAGGCAGTTGGGCGGGGGGCACCGGGCGGCTCACAGTGACGCAGCTCCGTTCCAGGAGGTCGCCCAGGAGCACTCTGACCACACCCACGGGAAGATCGGCTCCTGCGGCCAGTTCGGCGACCGACTGGGTCTCGGTACGGCACAGTTCGATCAGGGTCCGGTGCTCAGGTCCGAGCGAGGTGTCCTCGTCGGCTCCCGGCGCGGCTCTGTCGAGCGTGACCAGGGCGATCAGATCGAAGTGCATCCCGGCCGGACCGGCTTTGGTGCGGCCACCCGTCATGGCGTAAGGACGGACGAGTGGTCCCGCCTCCTGGTCGTACCACTGGCTGCCCGGCTGTGGCGGGGCGCCCGGTGTGTCCTCGGTCATCTGCACAGGCCGCCCTCGGTCATCCTGCCGCGGGGGGCTGCGCGGCGACCCGCGGCGGGGCGTGGAGATGCTCGCCGACGCGCTTGACCAGAAGCGCCATCTCGTATGCCACAAGGCCGATGTCGGCGGTGACGGCGGTCAGAACGGCGAGACACGAACCGTCCCCCGCCGCGGCGACGAACAGGAAGCCCTCGTCCATCTCCACCATCGTCTGGCGTACCCCGCCCGCGCCGAAGTGGCGGCCCGCTCCCTTGGCCAGACTGTGGAATCCGGAGGCGACGGCCGCGAGGTGTTCGGCGTCCTCGCGCCGCAGGGCAGTGGACGCGCCAACCGCCAGTCCGTCGTTCGACAGCACCACGGCGTGGCGTACTTCGGTCACGCGCACCACCATGTCGTCCAGCAGCCAGTCGAGTTCGCCGGACCGCTGGGCTCTTCCCGTGCTCGGGTCCTGGATCATGCGGGGTCCCTAAGAATGTAGGCGGTCCGGGAGGACCGGGTGTGGCTGATGCGGAGTTGCCGTTGATGGCTCAAGGAGAATGGCCGCCCGGTCCTCCGGGACGCTCCGACCACTGATTGAGAACTGCGGTCATCGCTAGTTAGGGACCTGTCGGCGGGGTGTTCTTCGGACCATGGAGTGCTGGTCACGAGAGACAGGGAGCGACAGGCTTGAGTGCGGCGCACAAGCGGATATGGGTCGGCGTCGATGCCGGCAAGGGGCATCACTGGGCGGTCGCGGTCGACGCCGACGGCGAGACGCTGTTCTCGACGAAGGTGATCAACGACGAGGCCCAGATCCTCACCCTCATCGACACGGCCCGCTCGCGGGCCGGTGAGGTGCGGTGGGCGGTGGACATCTCCGGCCGGGCATCCACCCTGCTGCTGGCCCTGCTGGTCGCTCACGGCCAACAGGTGGTTTACGTCCCCGGCCGCACCGTCAACCGGATGACCGGCGCCTACAAGGGCGAGGGAAAGACCGATGCGAAGGACGCCCGGGTCATCGCTGACCAGGCCCGCATGCGCAGGGACTTCGCCGCGCTGGACGCACCCCCGGAGCTGGTCTCCAGCCTTCGGGTGCTGACGAACTACCGGGCCGATCTGATCGCCGACCGGGTCAGGCTGATCAACCGGCTCCGTGACCTGCTGGTCGGCATCTGCCCCGCACTGGAGCGGGCTTTCGACTACTCCGCAGCCAAGGGCCCGGTCGTCCTGCTGACCGAGTACCAGACCCCGGCCGCCCTGCGCCGGATCGGCGTCAAGCGGCTGACGACCTGGCTGGAGCGCCGCAAGGTCCGCGGCGCCGACACCGTCGCGGCCAAGGCCGTCGAGGCTGCCCAGTGCCAGCAGATCGCGCTTCCCGGGGAAAAGCGGGCTGCGAAACTGGTCTGCGACCTGGCCCACCAGCTCCTCACCCTGGACGAGCGGATCAAGGACAACGACCGGGAAATCCGCGACACCTTCCGCACCGACGAACGCGCCGAGATCATCGAGTCCATGCCCGGCATGGGCCCCATCCTCGGCGCCGAGTTCATCTCCATCGTGGGTGACCTGTCCGGCTACCTCGATGCCGGACGTCTGGCCTCCCACGCGGGACTGGCCCCAGTCGCCCGAGACTCCGGCCGGCGGACCGGCAACTACCACCGGCCTAAGCGCTACAACCGGCGCCTGCGGCACATCTTCTACATGGCCGCACAGACTGCGATGATGCGGCCCGGCCCCTCCCGGGACTACTACCTCAAGAAGCGATCCGAGGGCCTGCTGCATACCCAGGCCCTGCTCTCGCTCGCCCGCCGCCGGGTCGACGTGCTCTGGGCGATGCTGCGTGACAAGAGGCTGTTCACCTCCACCCCGCCGGTCACGCAGACGGCTTGACACGGTCATTGAGATTCTCCTTCGCTGCTGTCGCTGCCCGCTTCGGGGCCGGGGGTGGCGCCGATGCCGGGTGACCGGCCGCCGCCGCGTACCCAGCCGGCCCGGTACGCGGCCATACGCGCCCGTACGAGTTCGGGTGTGCGCTCGTCGTCCGCCGTGGACACCGGAGCCTCCGTCGGCTCCTCGGAACGCTGTCCGCGCAGTTGGGGGGCGAGGTTCGCCTGGCGGACACGCCGTGGAAGTTCGTCGGAGCCCTCGGATTCGTCCTGGGCACGGTGCAGACGGAGCGCCGCGACTACCGGAGTCCCGGTCTCCTTCGAACCTCTCGCCGGGGGCAGGGTCTCCCGTGAACCGTTCGTCGGGCCTTCGGAGGCTTTCGGCCTCGGGGGGACCAGCGCGGGCCGTTCGCTGGGGGCCTGGACGGCGTCGTGCTCGGGAGCGGCCGACACGCGCGCGTACTGCCTTTCCAACGGCCTGTCCGTGTCGCCCTTGCGGAGGGAACGTTCCGCCGGGCCGTCGTACAGGAGCGCCGTGGGCAGCAGGACGACCGCGGTCGTGCCCCCGTAGGGCGAGGTCTGCAGGTGCACTCTGATGCCGTGCCTGGCCGAGAGTCTGCTGACCACGAAGAGGCCGAGCCGGTCGCTGTCGAACAGGTCGAGTGCCTCGGACTGCTCGATGCGCCGGTTGGCCTCGGCGATCCTCTCCTTGCCCATGCCCAGCCCGCGGTCCTCGACCTCGATCACGTAGCCGTTCCCGACCGGTTCGCCGGTGATCCGCACTCTGGTGTGCGGGGGCGAGAACTGGGCGGCGTTCTCGACGACTTCCGCCAGAAGATGGGTGAGGTCGGCGACCGCTCCGCCGACCACGGCCACCTCGGGAAGTTGCCGTACCTCCACGCGCGCGTAGTCCTCGACTTCGGAGACGGCCGCGCGGACCACGTTCGTCAGCGAGACGGGCCTTCGCCAGGCCCGCCCGGGGGCGGCTCCGGAAAGGATGATCAGACTCTCCGCGTGACGTCGCATCCGTGTGGTGAGGTGGTCGAGCCGGAACAGGTCGCTCAGTTCGTCCGGGTCCTCGGACCTGCGCTCCATGGCGTCCAGGAGATTCAGCTGGCGGTGCACGAGCACCTGGCTGCGCCGGGCGAGATTGACGAAGACCCCGGAGATGCCCCCGGCCAGCTCCGCGCGCTCGACCGCGGCACGCAGGGCGGCTCGGTGCACGGTGTTCAGAGCCTGGGCGACCTGTCCGGTCTCGTCCTCCGAGGGCCGTCCCAGCGGGGCCTCGTCGTCCACGTCGACCGCCTCGCCCGCGCGCAGTCTGCGCATGGCCTCGGGGAGCTTTCGGCGGGCGATGTCCAGTGCGCTGTCGCGCAGGCCGACGAGTTCGACGACGAGGTCACGTCCGATGCGTACCGAGATGATCAGCGAGGCGATGACTGCGGCGAGGCCGAAGAGGACCGCGGCACCAGCGGGGGTGAGCAGGGCGTGCCCGAGCGGGTCGGTCCCGTCCGCGACACCACGGCCCGCGTCGGCCTCGACCGTGCGCATCCCGTCGCTCACGCGCTCGTGAGCGATGTTCCAGACGGTCTCCGGCGCGGCGTCGAGGGCCTTGGCGCCGGGGCGCGAGACCAGCACCTTGTCCTCGACGGCGCGCACATCGTCGTACGCGCTCCCCTCCACGAGGTCGTTCCAGGCAGCTCCTTCGGGCCCGCCGAGATCCGGCGCGGCGGTGTCCGTCAGGGTGCGGCGGGTGCCTACTGCACCCGTGAACAGCCGTAGCCGCTCGCCGTCAAGGGTCCCGGCGAGCCGAGCCCCACCGAGCACGGCGTTCTCCTGGGCGAGCGCCTCCCCCGCCCGGGAGAATTCGAGCAGGACGCGCGCGTCGGAGTGCAGGCCCGCACCGGAGATGCCGGTGAGCGCTCCGTCGACACCGAACGCCGTCGAAATGGTTCTGGTGTACTCCCCGTACGCCTCGTCCCATCCGGTACGGCGTTCCAGTACGCCAGTGCGCAGCGACCGCAACCGCTCCGCCTCGGCGACGAAAGCGGTGAGCCGCCCGGCGACTCCGGCAGACAGGTCTGCGCCGTCGGCGACGGTGTTGTGGTCCCCCAGGCGGAGCTTCGCGACGGCGCGGTCGGTGAGCCGTGAGAGGTCCTTGAAGTCGCTGGGCGGCACCGTGGCGGGGTCGGTGGCGTAGCGGACGGCTTCCGCCCGTTCGGCCTGGAGCGCGGCGATCGCGGCGTCGACGGGGGCCCGGACCGTCGAGTCCACGCGTTGCAGCTGCCTCAGCCGCGCGACGTCCTGCGCCGTGCTCACCGTGGCGTAGGCCCACAGAGCGAGCAGGGAGACGATCGGCACCATCAGCAGGCTGACGATCTTGGCCCGGACGGTACGGGGCCTGATGTGCCACCGCACCGCGCGGGCGAGTGCTTCCGGCGAAGGCTCGGCGACGGGCTCGCCGATGTCCGCGCCCTCGTCGGCCGGCGGTCCCGCGTGCGCCCGCCGACCGCGCAACGGGGGCGGTGGCTGGACGCCGGCTCTGGTGGTCCTACGGGGTGTACGCATGGCCTCCTCGATCGGAGAGATTCGGGGCGTGCCGTCCGGGCCGCGGCGGCTCCGGAACCGCCGTCAGGGGGCGACGCTCTCGACCGGCCGCTGGGCCGACGCGGACGCTGCAGACCGGCCGGACATCGGGGACAGCGCGACGAACGCCGCCGTCAAGAAGAGGTAGGACCCGAGACCGACGGCGAGGGGGAAGATGAACTGCATCGCCGTGGCTCCGGGCAGTGAGCCGCCGGAGGGGTTCACACTTACGCTCACCGCCATCATTCCGGTGTAGTGCATGCTGCTCACCGCGCCGCCCATGACGAAGGAGGCGACGGCCACCGCCACGGGGGACCTGATGGCGAGGGCGGCCCACAGGGCAGCGGTCGCCGCGATCACTCCGATCACGACGGAGAGCCCGACGAGTGCCGGGTCGTAGCGCACCTGGCCGTGCAGCCGCAGCGCCGCCATCCCCAGGTAGTGCATGCTCGCGACGCCGAACCCGGTGGTGAGGCCGCCGAGGACGAGTGCGCGGTGCCGGTCGCGGCCGTAGCCGACGGCGAAGAGGCCCGCGCCGACGACACCCATGGCGACCAGCAGGCTGAAGATGGTCAGCGGCACGTTGTAGCGGATCTCCGTGCCGGTGACACCGAAGCCGAGCATCGCCACGAAGTGCATCGTCCAGATACCGGTGCCGATCGCGGAGGCCGCCGCGAGGAGCCAGTTGCGGCGCGACCGTCCGGTGGCGTCGAGTGCGCGGACCGCGCAGCGCAGCCCCAGCGCGGAGCCTATGCAGGCCATCGCGTACGACAGAACGGGGGTCAGCCAGCCGAAGGCGGCGTGGTCCATGTGTCCCATGACCCAGGGACGCTAGTGCGCGCTGGGGCGCACAACTGGGGCGCATTTCGAAAGCTGTTGCAAAGTGACGAAGAGGTGCACCTGAGCGATCGCGTCGGGCTCGAACGTGTGCGCCGCGTCATCCTTCGTGTCGGTGAGAGATCATGCGGCACATGAGCGACGACCACACACACGTCCAGGAGTTCTTCGGCGCGCGCGCCGCCGACTGGGACAGCCGGTTCCCCGACGACGGGCCCGCGTACGCGGCCGCTGTGGCGCGCATGCGACTGCACGCGGGTGACCGCGTGCTCGACGCGGGCTGCGGCACCGGGCGGGCCCTGACTCCGTTGCGAGCTGCCGTGGGCGGCACCGGGCTGGTCGTCGGAGCCGATCTGACGCCGGCCATGCTGGAGGCTGCGGTCCGGGCCGGACGGGCCCGCGACGGACAGCTGCTGCTGGCCGATGTCACCGCGCTGCCGCTGCGTACGAAGTCGCTGGACGCGGTGTTCGCGGCCGGACTCGTCGCCCACCTGCCGAACCCGGGTGAGAATCTGCGGGAGTTGGCCCGAGTGGTGCGGCCCGGCGGCACGCTGGCCCTCTTCCACCCGATCGGCCGGGCGGCTCTCGCGGCCCGCCAGGGACGGCAGATCACTCCGGACGACCTGCGTGCCGAGGCCAACCTAAGGCCCTTGCTGGCCGGTTCGGGCTGGGACATGACCTCGTACGTGGACGAGGACGCCCGCTTCCTCGCGCTGGCCGTACGCCGGGGATGACCGCCGACCGGATCCGGTGATCGGCCGTCAGGCCGTGTCGGCGACGGCCTCCGCGAACGCATCGGGGTTGTCGAACATGATGTTGTGTCCGGCGCCCGGCACGGTCACGACGCGCACCCCGGCCGTCTCCAGGCCTTCCGTGCCCGGCAGTTCACCACTGAGTTCGCCCTGGAGGTAGACGCGCTCCGCTGTCAGTCCGACGAGCATCTGACGCATCGTCGGACTGGTGCCCTGCCTGAGCCCCTTCGCCGTACGGTGCAGGGCGCGCGGATCGGCGAGGCGCATCGTCGCGGCCCAGGAGGGGCCGACCTTCTCGAGCACGCGCGCGTGACCGCCGTTCTCGACGTAATCGTCCTCCTCGTAGGAGGCGATGCCGCTGCTGCCCGGGGTGAGCGGAGGGTACGGATCGAGGTTGGCCTCCACGAGGACGAGCCGTGAGACGAGCTCGGGACGTCGATGGGCGAGCACGATGGCGACGGCACCGCCCATGCTGTGTGCGACCAGTTCCGCCCCGGCGACCTGAGCGGCGTCCAGAGCGACCGCCAGCGCCCCGGCGTGGTCCTCAAGGCTGTATCCGAAGTCCGCGGGCCGGTCACTGATGCCGTGGCCGGGCAGGTCGACAAACAGGGTGCGGCGTCCCGCCAGTTCGGGCCGGGCCGCGATGTGGGCGTTGTAGACCGTCGAGGCCGACCCCAGACCGTGCACGTACACACGCGCGGGTCCGCCGCCCGCCGCCTCGGTCCAGCGGATCATGCTTCCCCTGCCGTCGAACTCGGCCTGCCTCATAGCGCTCTCCCCTGTCGCCGTTCCTTCGTTCCCACTCCTCCACGAGGATACATCGGTTCCGATGTATAAAAGAAGCGATGTACAACGTCGGTGCGGCAGAATGTGTGCATGCTGGAGCTGGCCATCCTCGGATTTCTGCACGACACCCCGCTGCACGGCTATGAGCTGCGCAAACGCATCACCGCACTGACGGGCCATGTGAAACCGGTGGCGGAGAGCACGCTGTATCCCGCGATCAAGCGGCTGGAGAACGCGCAGTTGCTGGAACGGGCCACACAGCCCGGATCGGTGGCCGCCCCGCGTCACGTCCTGACACTCACGGAGGAGGGCGGGCGCGAACTGCGCCGCAGACTCGCGGACCCGGCGCGGCGGGACATCACGGACGAGAACCGCTGGTTCACGGTGCTCGCTTTCCTCCGGCACCTGGAGGACCCCGAGGCGCAGGCCGCCGTACTGCGCCGCAGGCTGGCGTTCCTGGAGGAACCCGCGAGCTTCTTCTACGACGGTGACCGACCACTGCGGGCCGAGGAGCTGGACGACCCCTTCCGGCGCGGCATCCTCACCATCGCGCGGGCCACCAGCCAGGCAGAACTGACCTGGCTGCGGACCACCCTCGACTCACTCGACGCGGCCGGCCACTGACCCGGACCAGAGCTTCACCGGGCCGCCCCTCTTCTGCCGCCGCGACTCCATCTCTACGTTGAGTAGCAGCAACTGCACGATCAGCGATCACGCAGGGGGATGGTGACCCGATGTCCGGCATATTCGGCAGACTCCGCACGATGGGGCGCAGGAAGACGGCCGAACGGCCCGAGGGGCGCCCGCAGGAGACAGCTCGCAAGGAGAGAAAGCGCACATACAACCTCTTCGAGGCTGCCGCGGCGTACGTGTCCGCGTGCGCGGAGGACAATCAGGAGCAGATCGACGAGGCGGCTGCCTGGGTGTCGCCGGAGGCGCTGTCCTTCGGGGTGAACGAGCTGGCCTGCCGGGCCGTCATCGCGCTCGCCAGGGAGCGCGACGAGTCGCCGCAGGCGGTCGCCCGTACGCTGCTCGGACTGCCCGCGGCCTGACCTGGGCGGGCCCGCGGGGGCGTTTCGCCCCTGTCCAGCCGGATAGCTGCAGCTCCGCACGCGTTTCGGGCCCGTGACAAGCGCCTTCCGGTCGCTTAGGGTGCGCCGACAGATGGAGCGATCGGGAGGCTGGAATGGCCGGGACGGACGAAGACGCCGTCGCCACCGGGGACGACGACGCGCTGTATGTGCTGACGGCGGTGTTGCTGACACCGGCGAAGTTCCCCAGCGTGCTCGGGGACGACTACCCGGAGGCATGCGCGACGCTCGACCTCGCGCCTCTCGCGGAGGGGTACGGGCTGGTGCTCGGCCAGGACGGAGAGGGTGCGCGGTGGACCGTCATCATCGACGACGTCTCCCTGGTCGCCGTCGCCATCGCGTCCTGGGACTGCGGAATGGAGCACGAGCTGTCGCCGGACGAGCGGACGGTCGTCGCCGCGCTGCCCGGCTGGCCCCTCGAAGTGGCCGTCTCGGCCCCCGGGGTCCCGGCTCCGCACGACCCGTCGGCCGAGCTCACGGACCGGCCTCCGCTCAGCCCGCCGGACACCGCCACCTGGGGTCCTGCCCAGCGGCGCCTCGGCGCGGACGAGATCGCGCTCCAGTGGGCGATGTGGCGCGAGCAGATCGACGACAGTGAGTTCGCGCCCTCGGACGGTGCCGAGCGGGCCCCGGACGACACCGAGGACGCTCCGGACAAGGACAGCAAGGGCGGAAACCGCTCCGGCATCCGCCGCGTTCTCGCCGAGGCGCGCTCGTACGTGGACACACCACCCCCACTGGGCCGTGTCCGCTCATCCTTCGCCACGAGCGACGCTCGCACCCTGCGCGCCGACGGCCCCGGCTGGTCTCTCGTCGCCAGGACCGACGACATCGCGTTCGTCCTGCTCGACGAGGAGCCCGGCGAGGTCCTGCCCGTCGGTCGCGGACCGGAGCTGCCCGGCCTCCTGGAGGCCCTGGACAAGATGGCGGTCCGCCCCAGCTGAGTGACCGCGTCACACGGGATCGGATCCCGTGTGACGCGGCCCTGATCAGTCCCCGGTTTCAGTTGTGTCTGTCTCCGGCCCTCACCAGCCGCGGTGAACGGAGGGGCTGCCGCCGGATGGGCGGCCGCTCCTCAGCGGCCGAGCTCCTTGCGGGTGGCACGACGCAGCCTGCGCCGCTGCGAGGGGTCCAGCGCCAGATACGCGGCCGCCGGAACTCCCAGCACGATCAGGAAGGCGGCCCACCAGGGCAGCCAGATCAACAGAATCAGGCCGACCGCCACACCTCCTGCGGCGATCTTCGCGTTCTTCGACATGTGTCGCCTCCTCCGCGGCTACTGCCGCTCTCTGTCCTGAGAACGGGTCCCCGTGTCCCACGGTTCCGGACCGCGACCCTGATACGTCCCTGACGCGTGCCCCCTACTCAACCCTGAGAGGCTCCCCGGTCTCACGCACAGGGCACAACAGGGCCTGCCTGCCTGCCTGCCTGCCGGTAGGAGTCGACGAGCCCGGTCTCCGCACAGGGAATACCCAACTCCAGACAGTGCGCACGCACCAGGGGATGAACGCGGCGCGATGAGATCCGGGCGCATGCCTCAAAGTGGCGTGGCGGCTCCGGGACGGGCGTGAAGGGGCCGAAGGCGCGGGATGGGTGGGGAACGGCGTCGGGGCGTGGCATCGCGACGGCTCCACGCTGAGGATGGCGTGGGCGACGCCCATGCCGTCCCGCACGCTCACCGGGAGAAAGTGTTTCTCGCCCGCGCAGCCGAGCCTTCCGGTGACCACGACCTTGTGGCCGATCACCTCCACGCTCAGGACGGATCCGACCGGCGCTGACGCGCTCAGACTGTGCCGCGGTCCGGTCGGCCGCACTGCACGGACGACGTGAACGCCGCCCCTGCCGTGACCTCGATCCGTGACGGAGAGAGGATCATGAAGCCTTTCGCGCCATGACCCTTTGTCTGAGTTTGCCTGTTTGTCGGCCATGCCGTCATTGTGCGCCTCCGCCACGGAGCCGGGAAGGCGGCGGGCCCTCGCGCGAGGGCCCGCCGGGTTCACACAGAGGCCGCTCGGCCCGGCGCCGAAACCGCTCTGAATCGGCTGCCCGGCCGGCGAACGTCGCGGTCGCGTGGCACTCGGTGCGGGACGTGGGGAGGCAGGACGCCTCGCCGTTAAGGGCCCGGCGGTACGGGGCGCGGCACTGTCGGCCCTCCAGGAGGAGTTGGCCGTCGGCGGAGAAGGACTGGCACGCGCGCGTGCCGCCCTGCGTGTGGCCGCGGCGAGGGCGAAGGGCGAGCACCCGAGGCTGCGGGCGGCCCACAGCCGCTGGACGGCGGTCGGTACGGCCGCGCACCTGCGGCCAGGACGCGACGGCAGGTGGTGGCCTCACGGCAAGGAGCAAGACTGCTGGACTCCAACGGGAACGCGGCGAGTGACCCTGCGCATGCCCTCGCCACGGCCGAGGACGAGCCGACGAGTGGTTGCCCCCCTGCGTTCATCTCCAGGTCGCACACTGTTCGGTGTCGGGGCCAACTCTGGCCGCTGTCAACGAACTTGTGCCTCAGGAGGCCTGATGTCCCCGCATGCCGTCGGCAGACGCCACGTCCACCGATCCGTCGTCCGGGGCGTGCCGCTCGCCGTGCTGGCTGCCTTCCTGGTGGCCGGCACCGCGAACGCGACGTCCGGACCCGCACAGCCGCACGTGACGCACACCGCGGCGCTCGGCGACCTCCCCCTCGGCGCGTTCAGCAACGCGCTGCTGCCCGGCACGGTGGACAACGACCGCGGTGTCGACCTCGGCGGCATCGGCAGCGACATCTACCCGGCCGGACGCCAGGGTGAATTCTGGACGGTCACCGACCGGGGACCCAACGGGCAGATCAAGGTGGACGGCAAGAAGCGCCGGACGTTCCCGGTTCCGGGCTTCGACCCGGCGATCGTGAAGATCCGGGTATGCGGTGACACCGTGAAGGTGCTCGACGCGATCCCGATCACCACGTCCTCGGGGAAGCCGGTCACCGGGCTGTCCAACCAGGCGGGACGCGACGAGGCCCCTTACTCCTACGACGCGCAGACCCCGCTCGCGTACAACCCGAACGGTCTGGACACCGAGGGCATCGTGCGGGCGAAGGACGGTTCGTTCTGGCTCGTCGACGAGTACAGCCCGTCGCTGGTCCATGTCTCCGCGCGCGGGAAGGTACTCGCACGCTATGTGCCCAAGGGTCTCAACCTGACCGGCACGGATTACCCGGTCGTCGAGGCGCTGCCCGCGATCCTGCTCCACCGCAAGGTCAACCGCGGCCTCGAAGGGCTCGCCCAACTCCCCGACGGTGACCTGGTGATGGCCCTGCAGAGCCCGCTCGCACTGCCGGACGGGGATGCGGGAGACGCGTCGCGCACCACACGGCTGCTGCGCTTCTCACCCAAGAAGCGGGCCGTGACCGCCGAGTACGCGTACCGCTTCGACCCGGTGAACGTGGTCGACCCGAGCGAGGACGACACGTCCGAGCTGAAGATCTCCTCCGTGGTGGCCGTCGGCCGCGACCGACTGCTCGTCGAGGAGCGCACCGACAAGGCGGCCCGTCTGCAGTCCGTACGGCTCACCCGCGACGCGGACATCCTCGGCGGCCCCTGGGACAGCGACACCACGTCGCCCTCCCTGGAGCAGCTGGACGACCCGGCATCGGCCGGAGTCCCGGTGCTGGGCAAGCGTCTCGTCGTCGACCTGGGCACCATCGCGGGGGTACCCGGCAAGATCGAGGGCGTCGCACGCGTGGACCACGGCACTCTCGCCCTCATCAACGACAACGACTTCGGGATGACCGACGGGGCGGGTGCCTTCGACACGCAGGGCCGGCTCGTGGACAGCGGTATCGAGACGACCGTCACCTACGTGCGGCTGCCGCATGGGATCTGATCCCGGAGCCCCTTGAACTCGGCACGCGTGCGTGGACGATGGACAGCGACCCCGCACGCGTGTCGCTCACTTCAGCGGCCCGGTGAGCTTGTGGGCGCCCTTTCCCAGGTCAGCGGCCAGGCTGCAGGCGACCTTGTCGATGCCGGTCCTGTAGCCGCCGGTGTCCGGATACTGCACGAGAGTGTCGCGCACCGTACCGGCGGTCTGGTCGGCCGCCTTTCGCTCCAGAGGAGCCTTGCACAGCGCGGACGCGGCCTTCTTGAGGGCGGCGTTCGTCGTGTAAGTGCCGTTGAGTTCGGAGACCTTCACGACCTCGGCGTCGTGCGGTTGGGTGCAGAGGCGCTTGGCGGCCTGTCCGGGAAAGCTGACGTCCGCGTCGAAACAATCGCCCTTCCGGAGCATGTAATAGGGCACCTCGTCGTCCGCGAGGGACGGGAGGAACGACTGCAGGTCGCTGGGCAGCAGCCCGCTGGGCAGGTCCGAGGGAAGCGACGGTACGACACTGGGCAAGCCCGAGGGAAGAAGCGACTGCAGCTCGGACGGGAGGCTCAGGGAGGGGCTCGGCGACCGCCCAGTGCTCTCGGTGGGGGACTTCTTGTCCTTGCCGCCGCCGCCCGCGGCCGCCACGGCCACGGCCACGATGACACCGACACCGACGATCACAGCGATGACGAGGAGCAGGGTGTTGCGGCGCCGCCCTCCGCGGTGACCGCCGGGCCCGTCCGGCGGTCCGGGCGGCGGGGGCGGCGGCCATCCCCCGTCGCCCTGCCCGGGAGGCCGATCGCCCCCTTGTGACGACTGACCGTAGTCCCCGGAGGGAGGGCCGCCGCCCCTCGGAGGAGCGCCGTAGCCGCCCGGGGGAGGACCGTAACCACCCGAGGACGGAGGGCCATAGCCGCCGGAGGACGGAGGACCGTAACCGCCGGAGTGCGGCGAGCTGTAGCCCCCGGAACGCGGGCCCTGAACATCACCCCCGGAAGGATGCGGGTCGCCCTGCGACCGTGGAGGCTGAGGCGGTTCGGGCGGCATGGCCATACCGCCAAGAGTCGCCTCGAACCGGTCATCGCGCGACCCCTATGCGGAAGTTGATGCGGACTCATGCCATGGATCGCATGATTCCGGGAAATTCCATGCGGGATCAGCCGTCAGGGAGGGCGGGCCGGACCCGCCGGAAGGCGGGTCCGTGCCCTTGGGGGCGGCCCGATCAGCCCCGCGCGCCCAGGAGATGGTCCATCGCCAGCTGGTCCAGCTGCTCGAACGCCATCCCGCGCGCGGCCGCGGCCTCGACGTCGAAGTCCTCGAAGGCGGCACGGTCGGCGAGCAGCGCCGCCAGGCCGTCCTCCGCGGTGGGCTGCGCCAGCTCGTGCAGACGCGAGGCGCGCAGCGCAGCCTGGACCTCGGGATCGGCCCGGAACGCCGCCGCACGCTCGCGCAGGATCAGGTAGTTGCGCATGCAGCCCTCCGCCGACGCCCAGACGCCGTCGAAGTCCTCGGTCCGCGGCGGCTTGAAGTCAAAGTGCTTCGGGCCCGCGTAACCGGCGCTCTCCAGGAGGTCGACCAGCCAGAACGCGGACCGCAGGTCGCCGGCTCCGAACCGCAGGTCCTGGTCGTACTTGATGCCGGACTGGCCATTGAGGTCGATGTGGAAGAGCTTGCCCGCCCACAGGGCCTGCGCGATGCCGTGCGTGAAGTTCAGCCCGGCCATCTGCTCGTGGCCGACCTCCGGGTTGACTCCGTACAGCTCCGGACGCTCCAGGCGCTCGATGAACGCAAGGGCGTGGCCGACGGTGGGGAGCAGGATGTCGCCGCGGGGCTCGTTCGGCTTGGGCTCGATCGCGAACTTCAGGTCGTAGCCCTGGGAGATCACGTACTCACCGAGGAGGTCGAAGGCCTCCTTCATGCGGTCGAGGGCGACGCGTACGTCCTTGGCCGCGCCGGACTCCGCTCCCTCCCGGCCGCCCCAGGCGACGTACGTCTCGGCGCCGAGCTCGACCGCCAGGTCGACGTTGCGGATGGTCTTGCGCAGTGCGTAGCGGCGCACGTCGCGGTCGTTCGAGGTGAACGCGCCGTCCTTGAAGACGGGGTGCGTGAACAGGTTGGTGGTGGCCATCGGCACCTTGAGGCCCGTGGCGTCCAGGGTCTGCCTGAACCGCTTGATGTGCGACTCACGCTCGCTGTCGGAGGACCCGAAGGGGATCAGGTCGTCGTCGTGGAAGGTCACTCCGTAGGCGCCGAGCTCGGCCAGGCGCTGCACCGTCTCGACCGGGTCCAGGGCGCGCCGGGTGGCATCGCCGAACGGGTCCCTTCCCTGCCAGCCGACGGTCCACAGGCCGAAGGTGAACCTGTCCTCGGGGGTGGGCTGGTAGTTCATGTCGCGGCTCCTTGCTAGCTCCGACGATTTCGTCATGGCGGTTTACAAATTAGTATGCGGGAGCTTATCTGGGAAGAGACGAAGTACGTAACCCTGGTCATGCCGGTCCAGGGACGAAGTGCGGGACCCGGGCCGTGACGGTCCGGGCGACCCCGTGACCAGCACAGATTCCGCAGACCCGCGGAAGAGGGAGAGCCGATGTCAGCAGCCGAGGGTCCGCTCGTCGTCGGGGTGGACTCGTCCACCCAGTCCACCAAGGCCCTGGTGGTCGACGCGTCGACCGGACAGGTGGTGGCGAGCGGACAGGCGCCGCACACCGTCTCCACCGGGGCGGGCCGCGAGAGCGATCCCCGCCAGTGGTGGGACGCGCTCTGTGAAGCTCTGCGCCAGTGCGGTGACGCCGCGCACGAAGCCGCGGCGGTGTCGATCGGCGGGCAGCAGCACGGGCTCGTGACACTCGACGTCCGGGGCGAGCCCGTACGCCCGGCCCTGTTGTGGAACGACGTGCGCTCGGCGCCGCAGGCGCGTCGGCTGGTCGAGGAGCTCGGCGGCCCGAAGTCCTGGGCCGAACGGACCGGCAGTGTGCCCGCCGCGTCCTTCACGGCCACGAAGTGGGCCTGGCTGGCCGAGCACGAGCCGGAGGCCGTACGGGCGACCGCGGCGGTCCGGCTGCCCCACGACTACCTCACCGAACGGCTCACCGGGCAGGGCACCACCGACCGCGGCGATGCCTCCGGCACGGGCTGGTGGGCCTCCGGGAGCGAGGCGTACGACGAGGAGGTTCTCGCGCACATCGGTCTCGACCCCGCCCTGCTCCCCCGCGTCGCCCGGCCGGGCGAGGTGGTCGGGACGGTGCACGCCAGGGGTGAGCTCCCGTTCTCCAGGGGCACTCTGGTGGCGGCCGGGACCGGGGACAACGCTGCAGCCGCGCTCGGCCTCGGGCTGCGCCCGGGAACGCCGGTGGTGAGCCTCGGTACCTCGGGCACGGTGTACGCCGTCTCGACGAACCGCCCCACCGACCCGTCCGGCACGGTGGCGGGGTTCGCGGACGCGCGCGGCGACTGGCTCCCGCTGGCCTGCACGCTGAACTGCACGCTGGCCGTCGACCGGATCGCCGCGCTGCTCGGCCTCGACCGCGAGGCCGTCGAGCCCGGCTCCTCGGTGACGCTGCTGCCCTATCTGGACGGCGAGCGCACACCGAACCTGCCGCACTCCGCCGGGCTGCTGCACGGACTCCGGCACGGCACGACGGGCGGGCAACTGCTCCAGGCCGCGTACGACGGCGCTGTGCACTCCCTGCTGGGCGCCCTCGACCTCGTGCTGGACGCGGACGCCGACCCCACGGCGCCGTTGCTGCTGATCGGCGGCGGCGCTCGGGGCAAGGCCTGGCAGCAGACCGTACGCCGGCTCTCGGGGCGGCCCGTTCAGGTGCCCGAGGCCAGAGAACTGGTCGCGCTCGGCGCCGCCGCCCAGGCGGCGGGCCTGCTGACGGGCGAGGACCCCGCGGCGGTCGCCCGGCGCTGGGGCACCGCCCGCGGGCCGGTGCTCGACGCCGTGGAGCGGGACGAGGAGACGCTCGCGAGGATCACCGAGGTACTCTCCGACGCGGCCCCGCTGCTCGAACGGGAGCCGGACAAGAACTGACCAGGACCGACCCGGCCGCCCCGGCGTGACCGGCTCTCATGAGTGGTGTCTCGCGTGAGCGGTACCGACCGGGGCCGCCCGGTGGGGCCCGCACGACGCGGAACCGCCCTGTGGGGACCGTGCACCGACACAGGCCGACGGGACCGGCCGGACGAGGATTGACGGAGGCATGACCGCACCACTGCACGAGGCCCACCCGACCGGTTCCGGCCGGCGACTGCCCGACACCCAGCAGGGCATGCGCCGCCGCAACCTCTCTCGGGTCATGCACACCGTCAGCGACGAGGGACCGTTGTCGCGTGCCGCCGTCGCCTCCCACATCGGCCTGACCCGGGCCGCCGTGTCCACCCTGGTCGACGAGCTGATCCGCGCGGGGCTTCTCGAGGAACTGGGGCCCGAGCGGCCCGGCAGAGTGGGGCGGCCCGGCTCCGCTCTCGCCGTCAGCGGGCACGGTCCCGCCGGAATCGGCGCGGAGGTGGGCGTCGACCATCTCGCGGTGTGCGCGGTCGATCTCCGCGGCGCCGTGCGGGCCCGCGCCGTACGCCACGGCACGAACCGCGGCCGGCCGGCCGGGCCCGTGATCCGGGAGCTGGCGGCGCTGGTGCGCCAGGTCGTCGCCGAAGCCGACCGGGAAGGGCTGTGGCCCGCGGGCCTCGCCGTCGCCGTCCCCGGACTCGTGGCACGCGACGCCCGGACCGTGGTCCGAGCCCCGAACCTCGACTGGCACGACACGGACCTCGGTGAGCTGCTGCCCTCCGAGCTGCCACTGACCGTGGACAACGAGGCGAACTTCGGCGGTCTCGCGGAGCTCTGGCTCGGTGACGCGACCCCACGCGACTTTCTGCACGTGTCCGCGGAGATCGGCATCGGTGCCGCGGTGCTCGTGGACGGGCGGCTGCTGCGCGGGACCCGCGGCTTCGCGGGCGAGTTGGGACATATACCAGTGCGTCCGGAGGGACCGGAGTGCCCGTGCGGCGGACGCGGGTGCCTCGAACAGTACGCGGGTGAGGAGGCCGTTCTGCGCGCCGCCGGTCTCGAACCGGGCGAGGACCGGGTCGGGCTGCTGTCCCGGCGCGCCGCCGAGGGTGATCCGAACGTACGCCGCGCCCTGCGCGACGCCGGAACCGCTCTGGGCATCGCCCTGACCGGAGCGGTCAACCTGCTGGACCCGGAGACGGTCGTGCTGGGCGGGGCCCTCGCCGGTCTCGCACCCTGGCTTCTCCCTTCGCTGGAGGGCGAGTTGGCACGACGCACGGCGGGCCCCGCCATCCCCGTGCACGTCTCCCGACTGGGATCCGAGGGGCCGCTGCTGGGAGCGGCGCATTCAGTGGTACGAGGGGTGCTCGACGACCCGGCGGCGGTGGCCGGACGGGCGTAGTCGGAACACGGCCGACGCCGCAGGCGGAAAACGGGGCCCGACAGGCGTGGGCGGAACGCGACCCGACGGGCGTGAGCGGAACACCGCCCGACGGTCGCGCGCAGGGCCATCCCTGCTGCTCACTTGGTCGTGTCCTTTCCGCCCCGCGTACGCTTCCACCACTCGCGGAACGACTCCGCCGGAACCGTGGGCAGCTCACGGGTCGCGCTCCACGCCCGGCCCGCACGTCAGGCGTCGAGGCTCGCGCATCGCACGAAGGCCGTTCCCTCTTGAGGGTTATCGGTGTGTCCACAATCCTCGGGCTGTCCACGGACTCGCGCCTCGCTCTTCCTGCCCAACCGGCAAGCGCCGTACCGTAATTCACGCGAGGCACAGCCGTCCTGCCGATGGCTGTGTTCCGGTCGAATCGGGGGGACACATGTCGGAGGGGGCAGTTCCGGGGCTGCGGCGCGAGGCGATCGGCCTGCGCGAGGTCCTGTTCCAGAGCATCACGGCCATGGCGCCGGCCGCGGCGGTCGCCGCGTCCATTCCGTCCGGCGCGGCGTTCGCGGGCGGCAGTCTGCCGCTGTCCGTACTGATCGCCCTGGTGGCCTGTCTGTTCACCGCGTCGTGCGTGGCCGAGCTGGCACGGGAAATGCCCGCCGCCGGGTCGGTGGCCACCTACACCGCACAGGGGCTGCATCCGTCCGTCGGATTCCTCGTGGGCTGGGGCTACGTGTTCGTCGAAGCCCTGGTGCCGCCTCTGCTGCTTCTTCAGCTCGGGTTCACCACGGCGGGCACACTGCACCAGGAATGGTCCTCGTATCCGGACGACCTCTGGTGGCCCTGGTCGCTCGCGGGCGCGGCGGTCATCGCGGTAGCGGGGTATCTGGGAGTACGTGCCTCGGCCCGCTTCGGAACCGTCCTCGGCGTCTTCGAAGTACTGGTCTTCCTCGTCTTCGCGGTGTGGCTGATCGCCAAAGCCGGCGGGAACAACACGCTGTCGGTGTTCGGGACATCCCACACCGCCACGGGGTACGAAGGGATCAGTGGTGTGTTCGCGGGGTCGGTGTACACCGTGCTCGCCTTCGCCGGGTTCGAGGCGGCGGCCCCGCTCGCGGAGGAGACCAAGGACCCACGCCGCACGATGCACCGGGCCGTCCTCGGCGCGGCGCTCGCGATCGGTCTCGTCTACGTCCTGACGACGTACGCCATGTCGGTGTACTTCGGGCCCGACCGGTTCGCGGGGTTCGGAGCCTCCGGCGCCGCCTCGTGGGAAGGCGTGGCACGCGCTTCGTTCGGGCTGTTCTGGGTGCTGGTGTTCCTCGCGGTGGTCAACTCGACGATCGCCAACGCCAACGCGTGCGCCACCGTCTCCACGCGAACGGCCTTCGCCCTGGCTCGGATTCGGATCTTCCCAGCGCTCTTCGCGCGCGTGCACCCGAAACACCGCTCCCCCGCGGCCGGGGTGGCCGTGCAGTGCGCCGTGGCCGTGGCGGCCATGCTGGGGCTCGGTCTGTCGTACGACCCCGTGACCGCGTTCCTGCTCCTCGCGACAGTGATCGTCACCGTGGTGATCGGCGTGTACATCGTGGTCAATCTCGCCTGCGCGGGCTACTTCCTGCGCCGCAGACGCGAGTTGTTCAAGCCCGTTCGGCATCTGGTGTTCCCGCTGCTCGGCATCATCGCCTTCGTTCCAGCGCTGCTGACGGCCGCGGGTCTGCCGGTCTTCGACTTCGTGACCGAGCTGACCGCGCCCGTGTCGTACGCCGGGCCGGTCGTGGGTGCCTGGATGTCGGCCGGTGTCGTGATATTGATCTTCCTGCTGCGCCGCCACCCGGGGCGCATAGCCGAGACCGCCCGTGTCCACTTCGACGAGAACTCCACCCCCGCCCCTTCGCAGAGCGGAGCCGTGCAGCCATGAGCGACCCCCGGATCCTGACCGTGCGCCCCGCGCCGGGCGAGTTCGCCTGGACGTTCGGCGGCGCGCCGCCCGTGGCACGCATCGCGCCGGGCACCGTGCTCGATCTCTACACCGAGGACTGCTTCGCCGGACGGGTCCGCTCCGAGAAGGACTTGGTGTCCGAGGTGTGCGAGTTCCCGTTTCTCAACCCGCAGACCGGTCCCTTCCATGTCGAGGGAGCGGAGCCGGGCGACACGGTCGCGGTCCACTTCGTCTCGATCGAGCCGGCCCGTGACTGGGCGGCGTCGACGACGGTCCCCCTCTTCGGCGCCCTGACCTCCACACACACCACCGCGTCCCTCCAGCCGCCGCTGCCGGAGACCGTGTGGATCTGGCAGCTCGACCGGGAGCGGCGGACCGCGCTGTTCAGCGCGCGGGACAGCGACATCCGGATCGAACTGCCGATGGATCCGATGCACGGCACCGTCGGTGTGGCGCCCGCGAATCTGGAGGTCCGTTCCGCTCTGGTGCCCGACGCGCACGGCGGAAACATGGACACGCCGGAGATGCGGGCCGGAGTGACCTGCTACCTCGGGGTGAACGTCGAGGGGGCCCTGCTCAGCCTCGGCGACGGGCACGCACGGCAGGGTGAGGGCGAGACCTGCGGAGTCGCCGTCGAATGCGCGATGAACACAGTGGTGATCGTCGAACTCCTCAAGGGAGTCGCCACCCCCTGGCCCCGCATCGAGTCCGACACCCACATCATCTCGACCGGCTCGGCACGCCCGCTGGAGGACGCTTTCCGGATATCCCAGCTCGACCTCGTGCAGTGGCTGGTGCGCGACTACGGGTTCAGCGAGCTGGACGCGTACCAGTTCGCGACGCAGACGGTCGAGTCTCCTGTCGCCAACGTCTGCGACACCAACTACACATGCGTCGCCAAGCTGCGCAAGGAATGGCTGCCCCCGCGTGAGACCCATCGCGGACTGCACGCCCGACTGCGTGAGACG
This sequence comes from Streptomyces rhizosphaerihabitans, assembly GCF_025399795.1. Classification (GTDB taxonomy): domain Bacteria; phylum Actinomycetota; class Actinomycetes; order Streptomycetales; family Streptomycetaceae; genus Streptomyces; species Streptomyces rhizosphaerihabitans. The sequence goes on from NZ_JAODTZ010000005.1 coordinate 232,307, forward strand.
GCCGCGTCGCTCCGGCACTGATCGAGCGGCCCGCGTGCGACAGGCCCTTGACCGACACGCCGCTCCCGACACCCGACTCCGGTTGTGACTCCCGGCTCCCGCCCCTCCGGTTCCCGGCCCCGCCCGGTTCCCGACTCCGGGCCCCCTCACAGCTTCTGGCTCGGGGGGCCCGGCTCCAGGGATCCAAGCCCCACGGTCCGGGGCTCCGGACCCAGAGTCCGCGCTCCCGGCTCCCAACTCGTTCGCCCAACCTGCAACCTTCAGGCCTCAGCCCACCGACGTAGAGCTCAAGCCCCCAACCCCCCACCGACGAAAGGCCAACTCTCCATGGAGCGAGCACGGTCGTTCCCGAGCCGGCGGCAGCTGCTCAAGGGCGCAGCCCTCGCGGCCCTCCCGTACGCGTTACTCCCCGATGCCAAGGCGACGGCGCAGTCGGCGGCCGTCGACTATCCGGGCGCCGAGTGGACTCCGGCGACCAGCTCCAACTACACGGCGTCCGATCGCCCCTACAGCTACGAACTCGACTATGTGATCATCCACGTCACACAAGCGACGTACACCACGACTCTGTCCATCTTCCAGAATCCGCAGAAGAAGGTGTCCGCCCACTACCTCGTACGCTCGGCCGACGGCCAAGTCGCCCAGTGCGTGAGAGAGCGCGACGTCGCCTGGCACGCGGGCAACTGGGACTACAACACCAGAAGTATCGGAATCGAGCACGAGGGCTGGGTGGACCAGCCGGCCTACTTCACCAACGCCCTCTACGAGGAGTCGGCCAAGCTCACCGCCACGATCTGCGACCAGTACGGGATCCCCAAGGACCGCGCCCACATCCTCGGTCACTACGAGGTGCCGGGCACCGATCACACCGATCCAGGGCCGAACTGGGACTGGACGCGCTACATCAGGCTCGTCAACTTCGCCTGACCAGGGGCGGCCTCGCGGTGGCCCGAGCGGACACGCCGCGAGGCACCGGCCGGAAGGGGAGCGTCACACGGGTTGTCGGGGCCCGCACCGGGAGTGACGATGGACCCAGCCGCATCGCCTTCCGGGAGGCCGAGTTGACCGATCCTTGGGTGGCCCTGGAACCGGGGACCGATCCCGCCGAGCGGGTTCGGCTGCTGCGCCGCGCGTACCAGTCGTTCACCGAGGCCGGGACGGTGCCGCGGCCGGTGCGTGCCGTGGTGGCGGAGTCGTGGCGGCGTTCGGCACGGGCGGGCGTCGTTCCGGAGGGCACCGCGAGGGTCGAACTCATGGACGGGGAACTCGGCTCCTACCGGGCGGAGCATCCGCTCGCGCGGGTGATGCCGCTGTTCCGGGAGCTCATGGGAACGTTCGCGGCGGACGGCGAGCATCTCCTGGCGGTCTGCGACGCGCAGTGCAGGCTCCTGTGGGTCGAGGGACATCCGGGGACGCGGCGGCAGGCCGGACGGATGAACTTCGTGCCGGGCGCGCGGTGGTCGGAGACGGCGGTCGGTACGAACGCGCCGGGCACGGCGGTCGCCGTCGACCGTCCGGTGCAGGTGTTCGCGGCCGAACACTTCATCCGGCGTGTGCAGCCCTGGACCTGTGCGGCGGCCCCCGTGCACGATCCGCGCACCGGGCGGGTACTCGGCGCGGTCGACATCACGGGCGGGGACGGGCTGGCCCATCCGCACAGCCTCGGCTTCGTACAGGCGGTGGCACGGGCCGCCGAGGCCCATCTGGCGCTGCTCGCACCGCCGCAGGCCATGGCCGGCGCCCTCCAACTGACCGCGCTGGGACGCGACGAGGCTCAACTCGTCGCGGACGGCAGGAAGATCAGGCTCAGCCGCAGGCACAGCGAGATCCTGGTCCTGCTGGCGCGGCATCCGGAAGGCCTGACGGGCGACGAGTTGCAGTGCGCGCTGTACGAGGACGAGTCGGTGACGCCGGTGACCTTGCGGGCCGAGTTGGCGCGGTTGCGCAGAATCCTCGGTCCGGGCCTGCTCGGATCGCGGCCCTACCGGCTCACCCGGCCGGTCGAGTCCGATGTGGCGGTGGTGGAGCGGCGGCTCGGCAGCGGCGCGGTGACGGCGGCCGCGGCGGTGTACGCCGGTCCGCTGCTGCCGGGTTCGACGGCGCCGTCGGTGGTGCGGCTGCGGCGAAGGCTCGCCGACGGGCTGCGGACGGCGATCATCGCCCGGCGGGACCCCGACCTGTTGGCCGACTGGGCCCGTGCGCCGTGGGGCGAGGACGATCTCGACGTCTGGCGGGCGCTGTCCGCGCTGCGCCCGGCGGCGGCCGTGCACGCGCGCCTGGCGGAGCTGGAGTCCGAGCAGGCCGCACCGGCCGGATGGGCGCACTCCGCACGCGTCGGCCGTATGCGACCGTCACCGCGCTGAACGGAACGGGCACGGCACCACCCTGTGGAACGGGCACGGTTCCACCTCCGGATCGGGCACGGCTCCACGTGCGGAGGGGACGTGGCCCCATCTGCGGGGCGGGGCCGAAGACTTCGGAGCCGCGCAACGTCGATGCAACGTCCGGGTTCCTAGCCTCGCGGCGAGAGCTGCCCAACGGCGGGCAGCACTTCTCCGGGAGGCAACCAGCATGACCCGTTACGCGGCGCCCGGCAGTGAAGGCGCGATCATCTCCTACCAGGCGCGTTACGACCACTTCATCGGAGGGGAGTACGTCGCGCCGGCTCGCGGACAGTACTTCGAGAACCCGAGCCCGTTGAACGGACAGCCGTTCACGGAGGTCGCGCGAGGCACCGCCGAGGACGTGGAACGCGCACTGGACGCGGCACACGCGGCGGCACCCGCCTGGGGGCGTACCTCGGTGACCGCGCGCGCCGACATCCTGCTCAAGATCGCCGACAGGATGGAGGCGAACCTGGAGAAACTGGCGGTCGCCGAGAGCTGGGAGAACGGCAAGCCGGTACGCGAGACCCTGGCGGCCGACATCCCGCTCGCGATCGACCACTTCCGCTACTTCGCGGGGGCGATCCGCGCCCAGGAGGGTTCGCTCGGCGAGGTCGACGACGACACCGTCGCGTACCACTTCCACGAACCGCTCGGCGTGGTCGCGCAGATCATCCCGTGGAACTTCCCCATTCTGATGGCGGTGTGGAAGCTCGCTCCGGCGCTGGCAGCGGGCAACGCGGTAGTGATCAAACCGGCCGAGCAGACGCCGGCGTCCATCCACTACTGGATGAGCCTGATCTCGGATCTGATCCCGCCGGGTGTGGTGAACATCGTCAACGGCTTCGGTGTGGAGGCGGGCAAGCCCCTGGCGTCGAGCCCGCGGGTAGCGAAGGTCGCGTTCACGGGCGAGACCACCACGGGGCGGCTGATCATGCAGTACGCCTCCGAGAACATCAAGCCGGTCACCCTGGAGCTCGGCGGCAAGTCCCCGAACATCTTCTTCGACGACGTGTGGGCGCAGAACGACGACTTCCGCGACAAGGCGCTCGAAGGCTTCACGATGTTCGCGCTCAACCAGGGCGAGGTCTGCACCTGCCCCTCGCGCGCCCTCGTCCAGCGCGGCCACTACCGCGAGTTCATGGAGGCGGCGGTCGCCCGCACCGAGCTCATCAAGCCCGGCAACCCGCTCGACACCGACACGATGATCGGCGCCCAGGCGTCCAACGACCAGTTGGAGAAGATCCTCTCCTATCTGGACATCGGTCGGCAGGAGGGCGCCAAGGTGCTCACCGGCGGTGAACGCATCGAGCACGACGGGGAGTTGAAGGGTGGATACTACGTCCAGCCGACGATCTTCGAGGGCGACAACCGGATGCGGATCTTCCAGGAGGAGATCTTCGGCCCGGTCGTCTCGGTGACGTCGTTCGACGACTTCGACGACGCCATCAAGATCGCGAACGACACGCTGTACGGGCTCGGGGCCGGCGTGTGGACGCGGGACATCAACACCGCATACCGGGCGGGCCGTTCCATCCAGGCCGGCCGGGTATGGACCAACTGTTACCACGCATATCCGGCACATGCCGCATTCGGGGGCTACAAGCAGTCCGGCATCGGCCGCGAGAACCACAAGATGATGCTGGAGCACTACCAGCAGACGAAGAATCTGCTGGTGAGCTACTCGCCGAAGAAGCTGGGCTTCTTCTAGGCCCTGAAGTCGGGTGCCTGAAGCCAACGTTGCACCTCAGGCACCCGACCGCCAAGGCCGCTTTCCACAACGAGACAGGGACGGTCTGACACCGCTCGGCCGCAGGCGGCAAGGATCCCGGACCGGCCACGGACCAGATTCGATCTCCCGGTCACCCAAGATCGACGCAGGGACGAGATCATGCAGGCCGACGGCACGTACGTCGCCACCGGCTCGACCTTGACGTGCAGAGCGGGCGCCGCCCCGAACAGCGGCGCCAGAGCCTCGTCTGCCCCCATGGGCGACCACCTGGCTCTCGTCGCCGTTCCAACCTGCGCTCCAGAGTCTCCATCGAACCCGGAACGGTTCACGCCGCGCTGAAGTGCATCTACGTGGCTCTGATGAGCCTGGACCCGACAGGGAAGGGCCGCAAGCGGTGGACCATGCGCTGGAAAGCACCCTCAACGCGTTCCGAATAGCCTTCGAAGGCCGCCTGGCCCCGAGCAACAACTGACACTCGACAACCAAGATCAGCCGTTTGCCGTTTCAAGCACCTTCTATTGCGCAACTCACGTGCGGCTGACTTCTATGGTGGCCAAAGCCTCCCGTACTACCGCCGTTCTCGGGTGGGTCGGACCGAGGATGCGCGTCTGCACGTCGAGAAGACTCCGGAGTTCTGCAATCGCCTCTTCGGCCCTGCCTTGGCCGATTAGCGTCTCGCCGAGCGCGAGTCGGGCGTCTCCTACGAGATGGTGCTCGGGCCCTAGCACTCGGTTCTCGACCTCGATGACCGCCCGCAGTTCTGCCTCTGCCTCCCTGTGACGTCCCTGCGCGCACACCGCCCGTGCAAGTTCGTAGCGGGCGTCGAGTACGTTCACGTGCTCTTCTCCCAACACCCGTAGTTCCGCCTCCAGCACGTCGCGTAACTCATCCTCTGCCTCCTGCACCCGGCCGAGTTCTGTCACGACCGAGGCGCGGTTGGCACGGGCTTGCAGCGTGTACGGGTGATGGGAGCCAAAGACACGCAGGCGGGTCTCGACGAGTTCGCTGTACATCTGCTCCGCCTCTGCGAAACGCTCCTGATAAGCGAGTTGCAGGCCCAGGTTGTTGTAGGTCATCAGGGTGTAGGGATGTTCAGGACCAAGCACCCGGGTCCGAGTGCGCAGTAGGTCGCGGTAGCCGGCCTCGGCTTCTGCATAACGTCCTCGCTCTCCGACAGCCCGCAGCAGCCAGTGACGCGTGGCCAGAGTCTCCGGATGCTCTGGCCCCAGCACCCTGAGTTGGTCACGCAACACATCGCGGCAGGCGCTCTCGGCCTCGGTCAGACGCCCCTGTTCCACAAGTAGATGTGCCGATTCATGGCGTGTAGCCAGCGTGGCGGGATGATCCGGACCCAAGGTGTTGAGTTGAGCCGTCAGAATGCCGCTCAACTGTGATTCCGCTTCAGCATGGCGTCCTTGGTACAAGGCGGCGAGGGCTCGTTGATATCGGAGACAGAGCACCGCCTCGTGATCCGGGCCGAGAGATTCCGCTTGACGCAGAGCGTCGCATGTCAGCGCTTCCGGGGCCGACCACGCCCCACTCCACCTCAACGCCGAGCAGCTGCTCACAACAGCCCATGCGATCGCGGCAAGACCCCTGTCGTCCAGTGCAGCCGGGGGAAGGCACAGCAGGGAACGCACATGGGGCAACAGCCGCAGCCAGATGGGCCAGTCCTCGGGGTCGTCCGGTCGTAGTCGACCGGTGGCAACTCGCAGTGCGCGGGCGGCTGCTGTCGTGACGTGAACGTCCAAGTGCTGCCGGCTGGCGGCCGCTACCATCGGGTGAACGACCACGCTGGCGACTTCGTTGGGATCAGGCGTTGCCCCCAACTCAAGTAGCCCCACGGAGAGCAAGGCCTCCAGTCCGCTTCGGACCGACGTATCTGCCATGCCGAGGCCGTCCCCCAGTACCTGCAGGTCCAGCAGCGCGGAGGTGATATCCGCAGATGAGGCAAAGCAGGAGAGGATCCTCAGCAGCGGTCGGGCCTGGGCTCTGTCCTGTGCTGCCAAGGCGTCGAGGGACAGCTCCCATGTATGCGTCACGCCCGATCGGGGACCACTCGCCTGACCCATGAGCAGGGGGAATCGATCGTCAAGTGCCTCCAGATAGGAGGTGAAGGTGCGTTCCAAGGCGAAGGGAGATCCCAGATACACCCCTGCTTGGTGAATGCCCAGTGGGAGGCCGCCGAGGCGTTGGGCAAGTGCTTGCGCCTCAGCCGGAGCACCAGCGCACGGAGCGAGATCCTGAAGGACCCGGGCGCCGGCTGCAGCGTCCAGGCAGGGAACTGGCACCACGGCACCGTGGCGGCCCCACTCTCTTCGATCCTTGACCCGGCTGGTCACAACAATCAGGCCGGTCAGCGTCGCGCGGAGCCAGCCGCTGCCGTCTCGCGCAGGGGCGTCACCGAGCGTCAAGGTGGCAGTATCGTCGGCATTGTCGAGGACGAGTAGCCATCCTCGCTCCGCCTCCAGGCGCTCCCACAGAACATCGGCTGGGTTGCGAACTCCAGCTCGTGCCTCTTCCACTTGTGCAGGCGGTGCGCCCAAGGTGAGAGCCAGGCCGAGGAGGGAACCCAACAGTGACCTCTACTCCGTGGCAGACACCCACCACACTTTGCGCCCTTGGCGTTTTGCGCGCTCTGCCAGCGCCAGAGCCAGCGTTGTCTTTCCTGCGCCTCCCATACCAGCCAGCACCTGAAAGCGGCCGTCCGGCGCGGAGAGTCGACTGCTCAACAGCTCCAGCACGTCATCTCGGCCGTGGATCTGCCCCAGCCGTCCAGTGGGAGGATGAAGAGTTCGCGCGATTGGCACCGCGCTGGGGGCCGATGGTGGGGAGGCATCAGGAGCTCCCAGGGGTGGTTCTCGCCTCGTGCGGTCTTCTGGGATCGGACCTGGGCCAGTAGCCGGTGCAGGATTGGATGGCTGTCGGCCCTGGACGAGCGCCACCACAACGCTTATCACGCCCGCGAAGGTTCCCACCACGGTGAGTGCTGTCACCAGGTCCACACAGTAACTGTAGGGGGATGGCAGGCACCGCAGCGAGGATGCCGGATCCTGATCGGAACTCACGCCCGGATAGCTGTTGTCCTTTCGATCTTGCGCGGTGCCGGTCCAACGCGGCTCCCGGTTGGATGATCCGCGGTGAGGAAGGGCCTCCTACAGCAGTCCGCGGGTATCAAAGATCGACAGGCAGGACGAGAACTTCGAGCCGCGCCAGGACGCGTCTTCAAAAGATCTTGAGTGGTGGATCATGGTCGGGTGATACGTCACCATGAACTGTCCGATGCCGAGTGGGAGTTCGTCGGACCGCTGCTGCCGGTGTCGCCACCGCACCGACGGCAGCACGGCGCGGAGGCCCCGCCGACGCGCAACGCGAGCGAGCGCGCCCCGGTCCCCGGCTGCGTCCGCGCCGCCCATCCCGCCCTCCCACTCCTCAACTCCAGCCAGGGACATGGGCAAAAGCAGCCACAACGGGGATGTCGGCACCCCGACCATGCTTGTACGCCCGTGGTGACCTGGGCGAACTCCAGGGCGCTGCGAGGGGCCGCGCAACATCTACCGCAACCCCCGACGCAACACCTGCCGCAACCCGACGCGGTCCCGTGCTCCTGGGCAGCCGAGGGCACCCGGGCGTTCTTCAAGCGGCCCGCGCTGCCCGAACCCTTCGCACTGGCGCTGCGAGCCGCCGAGAACAGCCTCGGCCCGCATCACATCCCCAACCCGGGTGTCCTGCCCGGCTGACAGGCCGGCACGCGGAAAGCGAACGCCCCGACGCCTGATCAGGCACAGGCGAAAGCCTCCTCGGGGACATCGTCGAGGACGAATCCGTTGTCGAGCCGGACGCGGACCGTGACGCGAAGCATCTGCCGCTGGTAGGCGACCCACTGCTCTTCCAAGGCCCCCACCTGCTCCTCAAGTTGCTTTCTGCTCGCCGACGGCATCTGGTGGCCGAAGTCGCCGAGGAGCGACTTGAGGCGCAGGTACTCACGGACCTCGTGGCTCTGCTGCCGGTCATGCTCGTCCACACGCTCGACAGTGCCCTCGATGCCTGCCGCCAGGGCCACAGAGCCGGCGAAGGCACCCGTCTCCTCCGCCGGCTCCCCGGCCGGGGTCACCGACCCGGCCAACCGGAGATCCGCCGCCAGCCGCACCCGTTGGCCCACGTTCAGCGTCATCGATCCTTCGTCCTCCTCGTCGGTCACCAGCGATCCGGTACACAGGGCGCCGCCAGGCGTACCGGAGAGAACAGGATCATCCCACCCCCACCCCCACCTCCGGTCCGACACGATCGAAGCCCTCGCCGACCCTCGCCTGCGCACCGCACGACGGGCGAACAGGAACCCGAAGACGGCCTGTCGGACGGTGGCGAGAACGACCTGGAGAACATCGAAGCTGAAGTGGAGCGGATGTCGGTGCGAGCGACGGAGGTGCTGCAGCTCAGCAAGGATCGTGACCCGGCCGCGCTGACGCAGTTCCTGCAGTTGCGTGCAATCGACCCTGAGGGCGCGTACTGGCGGCGGGGTATGGAGGCCGCTGCACGCCGACTGCGCGAGACGGGTAGCACCGAGCTACGGGTGCCGTTCACGTATGTCACCGGAGAACTGGGGGGCGCATCCGCCGGGGGGCTGGGTGGCGGATCAGCGCCGCTACCACGCCGACGGAACCCGGCCTCGAAGTCGCCCGCTCCTACGCCGCCGTCCACAGCCGCTTCCTCCCGCCGGCCACAGCGGATGTGGGAGGGAGCAGCGGTGGGGGTTCGCCAAGAACGCTCACACGGCCGCCAGGAAGACGGCGGAGAACGCCCAACAGCGTGCCCGCGAGGAAAAAAGCCAGACGTGTCCTATAGCGGTGAGCTGTCAGAGAGCCGTATGGCGGCTCTCGCGGAGATCGATCCGGGGTGGTGTCCGGCGTGGGAGATCGGGTGGCAGCGCAGCTACCGGCTCACCCTCGCCCACGTCCGCGCCGGAGGCCTGTTGCCCACGCAGGCGGGCGAGGTGGTCGTGCAGGGCGAAGACCTCGGGGCATGGATTGCCGGGCAGCGCGCGGGCCGGGACAAGCTGATGGCCGCGCAGCAGTACCTGCTCGAGACGATCGGTGTCGAGCCCGTGGCGGAGGGCGAGGCGATGGTGCCGGCCAAGCGGTCGCAGGATGAGCGGTGGGCCGTCAACCTCGCTGCCGCCCGGCAGTTCCACGCCCGCGAAGGTCATCTGCGGCCGGCCCGCAAGCACGCCGAGCTGGTCGATGGAGAAGAGATCAAGCTGGGCGCTTTTTTGGATAACGCCCGGCGAAGGGCCGGGAAGCTCGGTGAGCAGCGACGCGCGGCGCTGGATGAGTTGGGGATGCGCTGGTAGGCCTGTGGGTGCCGGCGAGGGGGCACTGCGAGGTGTTCTCCGTCCGGCGCCCTGGGAGGTTACGCCTTGACCGGGCTGCTACCCCGCTCCTTTGCGATGCGATCGCCGACCGCGATCGACTTCCACAGCCCACGGTCGATGCGCACCTTCATGAACTGGCCGTCCGCACGCCTCACCTTGACGAAGTGGTACATGTTCGCACCGTCGAGCATGCCCCGCGACTTGTCCTCGACAATGCCTTCCCAGGCATCGTCCGGTCCTGGTTTGTGAGATTTGAACATGCCGCAAGCCTACGGAGGTCGACAGGCGTGGTGCAGGGTCAAGAGGCACACATACTGCAGTACAGGTGTCGCACAAGCAGCCCTACAAATGTCCTGAGCAGCGCAACGACGACAGTCCTCAGGAACTGAACCGGCAGCCACGACACGCAAGCCATGGCCAACGACTTCCTCGGTGCAGTTGTCGACCTCGATGAACAGCAGCGGTACATCGTCCGGGGCGATCACAACGACGTCGGCGCGGGCGCTGCCGATAGCGGGGTTCTTCCAGGTGCCCTTCACCGCGAGCGCGACCTCGGTGGCGTAGGAGGTGAGGGCACCGATCTCCTTGGGTGCGTCGACGGCGGCCTGGGCGACGGCCTGGGCTTCGGCACGCTGCATTGTGAGCAGGGCGAGGTCGGGCTTGGGACGGATCATCGCGATGACCGTCTCGTTCACCGTCATCGCGTGGGGGCGCCCGAGCGGCACCGCCCATCTCCTCCGGCGCCCGGCCCACGTCGATCGCCGCAGCGGCCAGACCGGCCGCGGTGAGCAGACGGACCTCCTCACCGCCCCGGGACCGACCGCCGTCGACAACCAGGCCGTGACGCCGCAGATCGTTCGCCGCGCCACGGTGGGAGGCGGTGCGCGCTTCCTTCCGCGCCGACGCCGTCTCCTTCAACGTGTGCCGGAAGGTCAGGTGCGGCGAGGACAACCGCTGGATCTGGTCCGCGATCGCGACGTTCAAAACCCCAAGGACGCACAGCACGTCGCTGCGCAGACCGTCCGACGATCCCGCCTCGTCCGCCCTGCGCTCGCCTGGCATCAGCCGCGGCACCGGCTTCTGGGGGCCGCCGTTCCGCGTCTTCGCCCCCAGCCAGATCACCCTGCTCGTGCCCCGCTCCCCGCACCTGTCCACCTCGCCGTAGCCGTGGACGGGCCGGCACATCCGCCTGGAGCCGTCCACGAGTTGCGGGTACGGCGTCGGCAGACTCCCGGCCGAGCCCGGCTTGCACGCTGACTCCCTGTCGTAACGCGCCATGGACCAGATCATGCAGGCCTGCAGCACGTACGGCGCCGCGGGCTCGACCCTGACGTGCAGAGCGGGCGCCGCCCCGAACAGCGGCACCAGAGCCTCGCCTGCCCCATGGCCAACCGACTCCTCCCCCGGTACGCGCAGGCGTCGCTACGCCTACGCCCTCCGAGGAGCGCAGCCCTTGGAGCACACACCCTGGGCGTGAATCCCTGAGCCCGCAAGGAGACAGATCAAACCTTCACGTGCCGGGCCAGCCAGGACATCATGTCCCTGAGCTCCCCGATCGCTTCGAGGACGACGTCCACCGCCTCCGGGGTGTGCAGCCAGGCATCGCATCCCAGCGGTCGAGCGGCGATCAACGAGCGGTGCAGCAGGAGTTCGGCGCGGGGATGATCAGCTGGGTAGTCCCGGGGAACTCTCTTCATGAGATCCCCGGTGACCCCGTAGTTCCGGTCTCTCAAATCCTCGACAATGGCGACAAGTCTTCGACCACTGTCTTCCGCGGCTACCGCCTGCCGGAACATTTTGATCTGCTCGGGAACGGGGTACCACCAGGCCCCTTGGATCCGCAGGCCGTCGAGATCGAAGCGGAGGCCTATTTCGACATGGCGCGCAAGCCGGATCACCGCACTCTGGTGTTGCCACCACCAAGAATTTGTGCGGTAGTGCCAGACGGAGAAGTCCTCGTATTCCAGGTTGGTATCCGCGACTTCGTTCAGCAGCGCGATCATCGGCTGCCGTACCAGCCGCTCGCGATCCTTTCGGCACTCCTCACGCAGAGACTGCGAAGGCTCGCCCTGCAACCGCATCAGGACGTCGAACGCCCCCTCGGACCATCCCGCGAAACGTCCGCACATGCGGGTACCCTAGCCCGCCCCATCCGGTCGCCCTTCACCGTGGGAGGCGCAGGGCGACCGGATGGGGCGGCAGGTGAGTTTCGCCATCGTGGACGAGTAATCCCAGAAATGATAAGAGGCAACGCGCCGAGGACTGCCTATTCACCCTGATCCGACTCGTCCGTTGCGCAGGCTCGTCGAACAGGACCGAGACGAACATCCGGGCAAGCGGCGCAGGTCGGCCTGCGTGCCCGACGCGCAGAGCGCCAAGACTCCACCAGCGTCCTGGTCTCCAGCCAGGGCATCGGCATCGGGGAGAAGACCGTCGGCCGGCTACCGCCCCGGCTTCGCTCTCAGCGGGTCGTGCCGGACCAGTCCGCGTATCGGACGCGCTCGATCTCACGCACCGCGCCCAACGTTCCCCACTCGTCCTTGCCGAGCCGGGCCAACGGCCGCAGTCGGTCGATCTCGGGATGTCCGTTGACGAGCACCTTCTGGTCGACGGCAGCGTGGACCACGCGGCCGAAGACGACGGTGGAGTCACCCAGCCGCACGGTGCTGTGCAACTTGCACTCCAGTACGGCCGGTGAACCGGCGACGCGGGGCGGCCTGACCCGAAGACTCGGCTCGCGCTCGATGCCGAGGACATCGAACTCACTGACCCCCCGCGGAAAATCCGTGCTCGTGGCGTTGATCGCCTCGAAGTGCTCCTCGCCGGCGAAGTTCACGACGAACTCACCGGTCTCCTCGACGTTGCGGAGCGTGTCCTTGCGCTGAACCGAACTGAACTGCACGATCGGTGGCTCCACACACGCGATGGTGAAGAACGAGTGGGGCGCCAGGTTGTCCACACCATCAGCCCCGATCGTCGATACCCACGCGATCGGCCGGGGCACCACCAGAGCTGTGAGAAGCCCGTAGAAGGCCCGAGACGTCAACTGATCCGGGTCGAAAGCATTTCGCATCCCACCATTGTCGGTTGCCCGACCTGTCGATCCGTACGAAGGGGCCGCGCCCGCTGAGTGAGTTCGCTGCTGAGCCCCCACGGCTAAGGGCTGTCCCGTAATCCCCGGCGGGCGCACGACGACAGCTACGGCACTCCCCCAAGCTCTTCGAGCAGGGGGGACCCCCACGCCGCGTTGTCGGATCGCCCGAATACGCCCAGTATGAGGACGACCCTCCGCCTTGCGATGCACCGCATCTGACGCCGCGCGCTGATCCACCGGGGATTACGGGACAGCCCTTAGCGCCAACTGACAGGGTTGCGGTAGCTGGTGACGCACTCGAGGCGGCGCCAGCGGGCCTGGGGGTGGCCGTCGCCATGCGCGGAGCGCGGCTGCGCGGAGCGCGGCTGCGCGGAGCGCGGCTGCGCGGAGCGCTGGGCCGCTGCCACGCGGGCCAGCAGGACGGCGGTGAGCGCGGCGAGTTCGTCGTCGGCCGGCTCGCCTTTGACGATCTGGACTGTCGGCATGGTGCCGTGGCGGGGCCCCACTACGAGGCCCCGATCCACGCGACCTGGCGGCGCAACGCTCAGCACGCCCCCGGACTGCTGCCCTTCCTGGACGCCGCGCGAACGCTCCTGGGCCCGTGCCCCGCGACGGGCCGGCCCCAAGAAGATCACCCGATATACGACATACCGAATGCATCACGCCCCGGACTCGTGGGCCGTTGAGTCCGGTTGAGGTGGAGCGGCGCCGTTCGCGGGCGGCTGATCGGCGCTGCCATGTCGACCGGCAGGAGGTACGGCGATCCCCCCGCCACCCGCTTCCCTGCCGCCCGCGTGGCCCTGAAGCACTTCAGGGCCGCCCGGACCGGAGCAGGCAGGGGAAACCGCCGCTCACCGGCGAGGGGCTTCGTACCCTTCTCCACCACGGTCGTGTTCCCCATAAAGGTTCGGGTGTCGGCGACGGCCGAGGTCGCCTCGCTCGGGTCAACGTCGGCCCTGCGCATGCCGCAGACCTCCGCCGGCCGCAGGCCCGACAGCGACAGCAGAAAAGGTGCGTACAGGCGGTCGCCCTTCACCATGCGTGCGAAGGCATGGACCTCCGCACGTTCCAGGGCCGCACCAGCGCCTTCGTCTGACGCTCCGCCTTGCGCGCTTCCGAGGGATCGCGCCCCTCCAGCCACGTTCGCGGCGAGCAGGCGACGCGCGACTGCCCGGTTGGACAACTCCTTCAGCCGCGCAAGGGACATCACCCCGACGGTCGCGCCGCGAAGCCCCGGCACGACCCGCAAAAGGTGGAGGTCCGGGTCACGCCGACCACCTTCACCACGGACCGGTCGCTTCGCCGCGACGTTCGAGGAGTCCTCCCGCTGGCCGGAAATGAACGCGTCGAGCCGGACCGGCCGAAGACTCCGACGCAATTTCTTCACAAACGGTTTCTATGCGCCGCCTTCCGCGACTCGGCGATAATCTCCGCCGCACCGCACGCCGTCATGACATGCGAGGTTTTACCCGAATCAGCACACCGGATGCCCCCGGCATATACAACATCACCGCCGGAGGGGCAATTGAATTTTGATTCCAGCAGCCATCGCCGTCATGAATCAAGCCACGTAAATAGCTAGTGATCTGGGCCACACCGCCTTGCTCCGGCCAACTCCCGCTGGATAGCTTGATCACGACTCAGGGGGATGCGCTTACGTCGAGCTGCCGGGAACGGGAACCCTTTCGAACCGCGGCAGAATCATTCGTGGCCAAGTTACGGGGAAATAGAAATAATGTTAGGCGATTCTGCCGTGAATTCTACGCACAATACACTTCTCGATGCCTTCGCATCATCCGTCGAGCGCTTTCCTCAACGCCTCGCCGTGAAATTCAGAGAACAGACCCTCACCTATGAGGATCTCGACCGCCGCTCTGACGAGTTAGCAGCGGCCATTCAGGCCCACGCTTCCCTCTCCGACCAGCCGATCGCCATTCTGCTCGAGCGATCCCCGGAGATGGTGATCGCGGCACTCGCAGTTCTCAAAACCGGTTCCTGCTACGTCCCATTGGACCCGGAGTCCCCGAGCGCGAGGCTCGATGTGATCCTCGAGGATGCGGCACCCGCGCTCATCCTGACCTCGAACGTCCTGGTCAGCACAGCGCCGGCCGGACATACGGTCCTGTCCGTGGACGACGACCGGAACGACGCTCTGAAGCCTTTCCAGCCGCCCGTGGTCGCTCCGTCCGACCGCGCGTACATCATCTTCACCTCCGGAACAACTGGACGCCCCAAGGGCGTTCAGGTCACGCACGACAACGTTGTGCGGCTGTTCACCGCCGGCGACCCGCTCTTCGGTTTCGGGCCGGACGACGTCTGGTCCATGTTCCACTCCTTCGCCTTCGACTTCTCCGTGTGGGAAATATGGGGCGCTCTGCTGCACGGTGGAACTGTGGTGATCGTCCCGGGAGAAGTGGCAAAGGATCCGCAGAGATTCCGTGCGTTACTCCGTGACGAGCGGGTGACGATGCTGAGCCAGACACCCACGGCGTTCGCCCAGTTGATCGCCGAGGAATCACGGAACGAGGACAGACTTCCCCTCCGGTACGTGGTGTTCGGCGGAGAGGCCCTCAAATTCTCCGACCTGGCGCCCTGGTTCGAAAAGTACGGAGACTCCGCCCCCGAACTCGTCAACATGTACGGCATCACCGAAATCACGGTGCACGCCACTCACCGGCGGGTCACACAGGAGGATCTCGGCCGGGAAGGCAGCCTCATCGGCGTTCCCCTTCCCGATCTCGACATCCTTCTCCTGAACGAAGACCTCGGTCCCGTGCCTGACGGGGAGACCGGGGAGCTCGTGGTCACCGGCCCCGGCGTGGCCCTGGGATACCTCGCCCGGCCCGAGCTGACCGCGGAACGCTTCGTCGACGTCACCGCCCCGGACGGCCGCACGGTGCGCGGCTACCGTTCGGGCGACTTGGCGCGACGCCTGCCGGGTGGCGACCTGGAGTACCGCGGGCGGCGCGACGAGCAGGTCAAGATCCGGGGCTTCCGGATCGAACTCGGTGACATCGAGACGGCGTTGACCTCGCTTCCGGCTGTCGGACAGGCGGCCGTCGCCGTCAAGGACGTGGACGGCGAGCGGGAACTCGTGGGCTACGTGGTCCCTGCGCGCGGCGACGCACACGGAGACGCACCGGACGAACCCATGCTGCGCAGCCGACTGTCCGAACTGCTGCCCGCCTACATGGTGCCCGTGGCGTTCGTGACGATGGACGAACTGCCGATGACGGTCAACGGCAAGCTGGACCGGGCGGCGCTGCCGAAGCCGGACCGGAGGCTGCCCGAGTCCAGCAACGGCCGCGGAAGCAGGCCGACGGACGGAGCGGCCCCGCGGTCGCTGCGTGAAGAGCTGCTCTGCGAGCTGTTCGCACAGGTCCTCAACCGCCCCTCGGTGAACTCCGACGACGACTTCTTCGCCCTGGGCGGCCACTCCCTGATGGCGATCCGCCTGGTCAACCGCATCCGCGCATCGGTCGGCCTCGAGGTCGCGGTCAAGGATCTCTTCGAAGCCCGAACCCCCGCGGCGCTCGCGGCCGCAGGTGCGACGGACTCCAGCCGCCCGGCGCTGCGACCGCGCCCGCGCGGCAGCCGGAGCCCTCTGTCGTACGCACAGCAGCGGCTGTGGTTCCTGCAGCAGGTCCACGCAGGCTCCCCCGCGTACCACATTCCGCACGCCCTGCACCTGACGGGCCGTGTGGACACGGAGGCCCTCGGCGCGGCCCTGCGGGATGTCGTCCTGCGGCACGAAGTGCTACGGACCGTCTACCCGGAACAGGACGGCACGCCGTACCAGCACATCCTTCCGCCCGACGAGCTCGGCACGCCGCTGTCCGTCTCGCACACCACCCCCGACCGCCTCGACACCCGGGTGACGAACGCGGCACGGGCCGCATTCGACCTGGCCGCCGATCTTCCCCTGCGCGCGGAACTGTTCGTGCAGGACGAGGAGAAGAGCGTGCTCCTCCTCGTCCTGCACCACATCGCGGGCGACGGCTGGTCGCTCGAGCCCCTGGTAGGTGACCTGGCGCGTGCCTACACGGCGCGGCTGAGCGGACGGGCGCCGGACTGGGAGCCGCTGCCCGTCCAGTACGCCGACTACGCGGGGTGGCAGCAGGAACTCCTGGGCGACGAGGACGCTCCGGCCGCGCGTCTCTCCCGGCAACTCGGCTTCTGGACCGAGGCGTTGCGGGACTCCCCGGAAGAGCTCGACCTGCCCTTCGACCGGCCCCGCCCCACTGCCGCGGACTTCTCGGGCGATCTGGTCGGCATCGACCTGGACGAGGATCTGCACCGTGCGATCTCGCAGCTGGCGCGGACGACGGGCACGACCGTCAACATGGTCCTGCAAGCCGCCGTGGCCGGGCTGCTCACCCGCCTGGGAGCCGGCACGGACCTGCCGATCGGAACCGCTGTGGCCGGCCGGACGGACGATGCCCTGAGCAACCTGGTCGGCTTCTTCGTCAACAGCCTGGTGCTGCGCGCGGACACCTCCGGTGACCCGAGCTTCGTCGAACTGCTGCAGCGCATACGTGCCGTGAGCCTGGCCGCCTTCGACAACGAGGACCTGCCGTTCGAGCGGCTGGTGGAAACCCTCAACCCGACCCGTTCCGCGGCGCGTCACCCGCTGTTCCAGGTCATGGTCGCCTCGCAGAACAGCATGCCCGACGACTTCGGTCTGCCGGGACTCTCGGTGGACGCCCGCCCCGTGTCCGGCGGCACGGCCAAGTTCGATCTGTCGTTCAAGTTCGACGAGCGCCGCGACCTCGAAGGGAACGTGCTCGGCATCGGTGGCGGCCTGGAGTTCAGCACCGCCCTCTTCGACCGCGCGACGGCCGAGGCGATGGTCGGCAGGCTGGTCACGCTGTTGCGGGCCGCGTGCGCGGAGCCCGGCAGCCGGCTCAGCCAGGCCGACCTCCTCTCCGGCGAGGAGCGACGGCTGCTCGCGGAGTGGAACGACACGGCACAAGCCCCGGCCGTACTGCCCGACACCGCGGCGATGGTCGAGCGGCAGGCCGGGCTGACCCCGGACGCGGTGGCCCTGGTCCAGCGGAACACCCGCTGGACGTACCGTGAACTCGACGAGCGGGCCAACCAGTTCGCCCACCGGCTCGGCGAACTCGGCGTCTCCGCCGAAAGCCGGGTCGCCCTGTGTCTCTCCCGCGGCCCGGAGGCCGTCGCGGCGATTCTCGGCATCTGGAAGGCTGGGGCCGCCTATGTGCCGCTGGATCCCGAACACCCCGCGGAACGCCGTTCCTTCATGTTCGCCGACAGCGGCGCCTCGGTCCTGCTGACGGAGACGGACCTGGCCGGCGATTTCGACCTGCCCGCAACCGCGCATGTGCTGCGCGTGGACAGCGACGAGCGGCTGCGTACGGCGGCGCCGGACCGGCCCGCGATCGTGGCCCGTGCATCCGGCCTCGCGTACATCATCTACACCTCCGGCTCCACCGGCACGCCGAAGAGCGTGATGATCGAGCACCGCGGTGTGGTGAGCAGGCTGCGCGACGTCGTCGACCGCTTCCGGCTCACCCCCGGGGACATCAGCCTGCAGATCACCGCGCTGGGTTTCGACCCGTCCGTGCGTGAGCTCTTCGCCCCGCTGTCCGTCGGCGCCACGGTCGCGCTGCTTCCGCCGGAAGGCGCGCGGGACCCGCGGACCGTCATCGGTGAAGTCCGTACCGCACGGCCCTCGGTCATCCTGTTCATCGTGCCGTCGCTCCTCGAAGCCGTACTCGCGGAGGGGGCGGATCCGGCCGTCTTCTCCTGCTTGCGGCTCGTCGCCACCGGCGGCGAGGCCCTGCGCGCACCCGAAGCCGAAGCGCTGCTCGAGTCCTGGGGCTGCGAGGTCATGAACCAGTACGGCCCCACGGAGAACACGATGATGTCGTGCGTCCATGCCGTACGCCCGGAGGACCTGCGGACCCGTATTCCCGTCGGGCGGCCCCTGTCGGGCACCCGGGTGTACGTGCTCGACGAGCATCTCAATCCGGTTCCGCCGGGAGTCACCGGCGAGGTCTACCTGGCGGGCGTCGGCGTCGGCCGCGGGTATCTGGGGCGCGCCGGGCTCACCTCGGCCCACTTCGTGGCCGATCCGTTCGGCCCACCGGGTGAGCGCATGTACCGCAGCGGCGACCTGGCGCGCCGGCTCCGGGACGGTTCACTCGACTTCATCGGCCGTGCCGACGGTCAGGTCAAGCTCCGCGGCTTCAGGATCGAACTCGGCGAGATCGAGGAAGTCCTGGCGGAGCATCCGGCGGTATCGCGCGCGGCCGTGATCGTGCGCGAGGACCAGCCGGGCGACCGCCGTCTCGCGGCCTACGTCGTACCGGCCGGTGACAGCCCCGTGCCCGGCCCGGGTGAGCTCAGGGACCACCTGAGCGGCCGACTGCCGGACTACATGGTTCCGGCCGCGTACGTGGAGATGGAGACGCTGCCGCTGCGCGGCAACGGAAAGCTGAACCGCTCTCTGCTGCCCCGGCCGTCCCTCACCGGCACTGTCGGCTCCCGGGCCCCCCGGCATCCGCGCGAGGAAGTGATGTGCGGCCTGTTCGCCGAAGTGCTCGGCGTGCCGCATGTGGGCATCGACGACGACTTCTTCCAGCTCGGCGGTCATTCGCTGCTCGCCGCCCGCCTCATCTCCCGTGTGCGCACGACGCTGGGGCTCGAACTCTCCATGCGCAGCTTCTTCGAGGCCCCCACCGTGGCCGGTCTCGCCGAACGTGCGGGCGTGGACAGCGGAGCGGACGCGCTGGAGGTCGTCCTGCCGCTGCGCACCGGAGGGGACCTGCCGCCGCTGTTCTGCATCCACCCCGGAGGCGGCCTGGCCTGGAGCTACTCGAGCTTCATGAAGTACGTCCCGCCGGGCATGCCCTTCTACGGCATCCAGGCCCGGGGACTGCTGCACCCGGACGACATGCCGGCCACCGTCGAGGAGATGGCAGCGGCCTATGTGGCCGAGATCCGCCGCATCCAGCCGGAGGGCCCGTACCACCTGCTCGGCTGGTCCTTCGGCGGCATCGTCGCCTTCGACATGGCGACCCGGCTCCAGGCGGACGGCGCGGAGATCGGCCTGCTGGCCATGCTGGACTGCTATCCGGGCGTGCCCGACCACTACCGCGTCGACGAACAGAACATGGTCGCCGCGCTGTTGGACCCCTCCCGGCCGGGGGTGGTGCCGCAGGCGGGATCCAAGGAGATCTCCGGCGTGCTCGAGCTCCTGAAGCAGGACACCGGTGCGCTGGCGAGTCTCGACGAGGACCAGCTGGTGGCGCTGCTCACCGCCATGTCCCACAACCGGCACATCGTCAAGGACCATGTGCCCGGCCGCTTCGACGGCGATCTGCTGTTCTTCCTGGCCACCGAGGGCCGCAACGAAGGCGCGCCGATGCCCGACGTCTGGGAGCAGTACGTCAGCGGCGCCGTGCGCTGGCACGCCGTCGATTCCACTCACACCGCAATGAACCAGCCCGGGTCGCTGGCGCAGATGGGGCCGGTCCTGGCCGCGGCGCTGGCCGATCTCCACGCTTCCGACCGCAGCCATACGCAGGGGGACGCACGATGACCAATCCTTTCGACCACCCGGAGGGCCGGTTCCAGGTCCTGCTCAACGGTCAGGGCCAGCACTCGCTCTGGCCCGTGTTCGCCGAGGTACCGGCCGGCTGGACCGTGGTGCACCCGGCCGGCTCGCGGGATGCCTGCCTGGCCTACGTCGAGACCCACTGGACCGACCTGCGGCCGACGGCTCCGGCCCTGGCCTCCTCCCCTGCCAGTGAAGGGACCCGCAGCGCATGACGGGCGATTTCGCGATCCTCAAGGATCGCTCGGTACTGGCACTCTTCAGCGCCCGGTCCGTCTCACTCCTCGGTAACGCCATCACACCGATCGCCCTCGCTTTCACGGTGCTGCACCTGCCCGGGGGATCTCCCTCGATGCTGGGCGTGGTGCTGGCGGCGAGGCTGCTCAGCCAGGTCATGTTCGTCCTGCTGGGCGGTGCGTTCGCGGATCGGTGGCCCAAACTCCGCGTCATGATCTCCGCCGACATCGGCGCGGGACTCACCCAGGGCGTCGCGGCCACCCTGGTCATCACGGGGCACGCGACACCGTGGATTCTCGCCGGGTTCGCCGCGCTCAGCGGTGCGGCGACGGCCATCTTCGAGCCGGCGTCACGTTCGGCCATGCCCCAGCTGGTGTCCAACGACGCCCTGCAGTCCGCCAACGCCCTGCTGAAGCTGTCCATGCGCGGCGGCAGCATCCTCGGCGCCGCGCTGGGCGGTGTGCTGGTCTCCACCATGGGCGCGGACAAGACCATGCTCGTGCCCGCCGGGACCTTCCTGCTGTCGGCGCTGCTGCTGCTCGCCGTGAGGATCACCAATGCGGTGGTGCCCGCCAAGGGCCCGGCGCTGATCCAGCAGATCCGGGACGGCTGGAAGGAGTTCACGGCGAAGCAGTGGGTGTGGGTGATGGTCTCCCAGCTCGCCTTCGTGAACGTGCTGCTGGCCGGCAGCTTCTACGTCCTCGGTCCGGTGGTGGCCGACAAGTCCCTCGGCGGAGCCTCCGCATGGAGCACGGTCCTGGTCGCGCAGGCGGCGGGGTTCGTCGTCGGCAGCGGGGTCGCCATGAAGATCAGGCCGCGTCGCCCCGCGCAGGCGGCAGCCCTGCTGACCATGGGATTCCCCCTCTCGGTCCTGCTGATGGCGGCTGAGGCACCGCTCGCCGCCATCGCCGTGGCCACGTTCCTCGCCGGCGTGTGCATCGACGTCTACGAGGTGACCCTGGACACGGCACTGCAGAAGCACGTGCCGCCGGAGGCTCTTTCGCGCGTCATGTCCTACGAGTCGCTCGGATCCTTCGCTCTGGTC
Source organism: Streptomyces rhizosphaerihabitans (assembly GCF_025399795.1). GTDB lineage: Bacteria > Actinomycetota > Actinomycetes > Streptomycetales > Streptomycetaceae > Streptomyces > Streptomyces rhizosphaerihabitans. The sequence continues at coordinate 253,752 of NZ_JAODTZ010000005.1, forward strand.
CCCCTCGGCATGGCGGGCGCGGGCCCCATGGCGGACCTGGTGGGGGTCGACACGGCCCTCTTCGGCGCCGCCGCACTGATCATGCTGGCGGGACCGGCCGTGCTCCTGCTCCGTTCCGTACGCAGCGTGACCGAGAAGACGGAGTCCGACCGGACGGCCGGCACCGCGGCCTCGGAGGTGGCGGCATGACTGCTCCCGCCCCCGCCAAGTTCACCCGGTCGCTGCTGCGACGCCCCTCGCAGGAGGCGGCGGCCCGTATCTTCTGCTTCCCGTACTCGGGCGTCGGCGCCTCGATGTTCAACCAGTGGCCCCGCATGATCGGCGACGTGGAGGTCTGCCCCGTTCAGCTGCCGTCGCGGGAGAACCGTATCCGCGACGACCACTTCGGGACGTACGAGGAGCTGGCCGAGGTTCTGGCCGAGGACCTGGCTCCTTATCTCGACCGGCCGTCGGTGTTCTTCGGGCACTGCGCCGGATCGCTGCCCGCGTTCGAAACGGCTCTGCGACTGGCCGCCCAAGGTCTGCCCACACCGGTCGAGGTCGTCGTATCGGCTCAGGTCGCGCCCCACGAGTGCCCCAACGACCGGTTCCTCCACATGACGGACGCGGAACTGTCGGAGGAGCTGAGCCGGCTCGTGGTCGCCCGGGGCGGTGCGCCGCATCCGATGCTGATCGAGCTGACCCTGAGCGTGCTGCACCGGGATCTCGAAGCCAACCGCGCCTATCACCGGCCGCAGGCGGTAACCGTCCCGTCGGGCATCACCGTTCTGCACTGGAGCGAGGACCCGGAGATCGAGCCGTCCCAGATGCACGGCTGGAGCACGTACTCGGAGCGCGTCACGTTCACCGAACTGCCCGGTGCCCACTACGCGTTCCTGTCCGCGCCTCCCGAACTGCTGCGGACGCTGCACTCGCTGGCCCTCCCCGAGGGTCAGCCGCCGGCACCGACGGCCGCAGCCCACGAAGGGAATCCGTCATGACCTGCACGATCGATGCCCTCTTCGCCCGCAGGGCAGCCGCATACCCCGACCGCATCGCCGTGCACGGTGACGACGGCCGACTGACCTACGCCGAACTCGACGCGCAGGCCGGCCGGTTGGCCCACCTGCTGGCCGAGTCCGGAGTGCGCCCCGGCGACGTCGTGGCGGTGTGCGCCGGCCGTTCCGCCCAGAGCATCGTCATGCTGCTCGCCGTCCTCAAAGCAGGGGCCGCCTACCTCGGGCTGGACTCCAAGCAGCCCGCGGCGCGACGTGACCTCATCCTGCGGGACGCCTCCGTAAGGGTGGTGCTCGCGGACAAGAGCTCCGCGACCGGCCTCGGTGGCGAGGACCGCACGGTCATCGTGCCCGGCGAGGAACAGGACGCGGCACGTGAACGCCCGCCCGCCCGGCCGACCCTGGGCTCCGGCTCCGACTCCGACTCCGACCGCACCGCGTACGTCGCGTACACCTCAGGGTCGACCGGTGTGCCAAAGGGTGTGTGCATACCCCACCGCGCCGTGCTGCGGCTCGTCGTCGGCGCCGACTTCATCAGCATGGACAGCACCGACACGTTCCTGCACTTCGCGCCCGTCGCATTCGATGCCTCGACGCTGGAGATCTGGGGCGCGCTGCTCAACGGCGGCACCCTCGCCGTCGCCCCCTCCGGTGACCTCTCCCTGACCGAACTGCTGCGCTTCGTACGCGATGAGCGGATCAGCGTCATGTGGCTCACCGCCGGCCTGTTCCACCGGGCCGTGGACCAGGGCCTGACGGACCTGCCCCACCTGCGTCATCTGCTCGCGGGCGGTGACGCCCTGTCGGTCGCGCACGTCAACCGTGCCGTGGCCGCGCTCCCCCACACCGCGGTGACCAACGGCTACGGGCCGACGGAGAACACCACCTTCACCACGACCCACACCATGCGGGAGCCGGTGGACAGCGCGACCGTACCCATCGGCCGGCCCGTCTCGGGCACGGGCGTCCTGGTACTCGACGACCGTCTCCGGCCCGTCCCTGACGGAGAGCCGGGCGAGCTCTACGCCACCGGAGAAGGTCTGGCCCACGGCTACCTCGACAGGCCCGGCATCACCGCGGAGCGCTTCGTCGCCAACCCCTACGCCGACGTCCCCGGCCGGCGCATGTACCGCACGGGCGACCTGGTGCGCCGACAGGCCGACGGAAGCCTGGAGTTCATCGGCCGCGGCGACGGCCAGGTGAAGATCCGCGGCTTCCGTATCGAGACCGGTGAGGTGGTCGCCGCGCTGACCAGCCTTCCCGGAGTGAGCCGGGCCGAGGTCGTCGCACAGCGCCGGCAGTCGGGCGACCGGCGTCTGATCGCCTACGTCGTGGGCGCCGAGGGCGCCAAGCCCTCCGCTCTGGAGATACGCAGGCGGCTCACCGAGATCCTGCCCGACTACGCCGTGCCCTCCCTGGTGCGTACGGTGGACGAACTGCCCCTCACCGCGAACGGCAAGGTGGACAGGGCGGCCCTCGAGCGCAGGGACACGGCTGAACGACCGGAGGTCAACGCCGACCACCGGGCTCCCGAGGGACATCTGGAGACCGCGGTCGCCGGCATGTGGTCGGACCATCTCGGATTCGACGGGATCGGCGCCGACGACGACTTCTTCGAGCTGGGCGGTCATTCACTGATGGCCGTGGCCATCATCGCCGAACTGCACCGGGAGTTCGGGGTCGAGATCTCGCCGATCGACTTCTACCTCGATCCCTCCCCTGCGGGTCTGGCCCGGTCCGTCGAGAAGGCGGGGGTCACGCCATGAGAATCCCGGAAGTCACCGAGACCGGCATGGCGGCCGTCGACCTGTCCCAGGTGAACCTTTTCGACGCGGACTTCCACGCCGTCCAGGATCCGCACACGGTCTGGGCGGTCATGCGCGAGCGCGCCCCGCTCCACCGCCAGGAGCTGCCGGACGGTCGTTCCTTCTGGTCGGTGACCCGGTACCACGACGCGTGCCGCGTGCTGGGCAACCACCGGGAGTTCACCTCCGAGCGCGGCAGTCTGCTGAACCAGCTCGGCCACGCCGAGGCGGCCTCCGGCAAGATGCTGGTCGCCACCGACCCTCCCCGCCACGGTGAACTCCGGCGGCCGCTGAACAAGCTGTTCACCGGCCGTGGACTGGTAAGGAGCGAGGACCGTATCCGGGAAGCGGTGCGGACCCTGCTCGCCCCGTCGCTCGACGGCGGCGAGTGGGATCTCGCGCAGCGAGCCACCATGCTGCCCATGGCCGTGGCCGGGACGCTGATGGACCTGCCGGAGCCGGACTGGGACGACCTGGTGCAGTGGACAGGCATGGCCGCCGCGCCGGACGACCCGGTCTTCATGATCCGCAACGCGCACGCCACCCTCGCCATCGCCCACCATCAGCTCTTCAAGTACTTCTCCGAGCAGTACGAGGCCCGCAAGGGTGCCGAGGGCGACGACGCGATCGGTGTGCTGATGACGATGCGCGACGGCGAACTCACCCCTGAGGAAGTCGTCGTCAACTGCTACAGCCTGCTGCTCGGGGCGAACGCGACCACCCCGCACACAGTGGCCGGTACGGTGCTGGCCCTGCTGGAACGACCCGAGCAGTTCCGGGCCGTCCGCGAGAACCCCGCCCTCGTCCCGGCGCTCGTCGAGGAGGGCCTGCGCTGGACCTCCCCGGCGAGCAGCTTCCTTCGCTACGCGGTGGAGGACGTCGAACTCAGCGGCGGCGTCGTGCCCCGCGGGGACGCGGTCGCCGTCTGGGTCGGCTCCGCCAACCGCGACGCGGACGTCTTCGCGGACCCGTACCGCTTCGATGTGACGCGGCAGGAGAACCGGCACATCGCGTTCGGGTACGGGGCGCACTACTGCCTGGGCGCCACGGTGGCACGCATCACCCTGCGCATCTTCTTCGAGGAAGTTCTCCGCTCCACCGAGGACATCACCCTGGCCGGCGAACCGCGCCACCTCGCATCGAACTTCGTCGCCGGTCTCACGAGCCTTCCCGTACGCGCCACACCGCGCCGCCCGGGGGCGGCCTTCGGCGGTCGGACGGAAACGGCACTGAGCGCATGAACGAGAGGACCAGCACCATGCAGAACACTGACGCCGACGTCCCGGCGGCAGCTGCGACGACCGATCTGCCCGCGACCCTGACGGCCGTCCTCAGCGAGCACCTGTCGGGGCAGGACGTCGGACCCGACGACGATTTCTACGCGCTCGGCGGCGACTCGCTCATCGCCCTGCGGGTCGTGGCGTCCGCGCAGCAACACGGCATCGCCATGACCCTCAAGGACCTGCTCTACTACCCCACGGTGCGCGAGCTCACCGAGTATCTGTCCTCGTCGGCGGCCGGGCCCCCGCCCGGCGCGGCGCAGTCCGCTCCCGGCCCGGCGGACGGCGACAGTCTCCTCGCCGCGGGCGATCTGGCCCTGGTGCCGACGGGTGTGGAGACGGCCCTGCCCGCCTCCACCCTGCAGGTCGGCATCATCTACCTCTGTGAGACCAGCGGCGACCCCGAGCTCTACCACTCGGTGGTCGGATGGGAGACGGTCGCCCCGTTCGACGAGGCCGTCTTCCGCTCGGCCCTCGGCCGGCTGTGCGAGCGCCACGCGGCGTTGCGCACCTCCTTCGACCTGGGCACCTTCTCCGAGTCCGTACAGCTGCAGTGGTCGGGCATCGAACTGCCCCTGAAGATCGAGCAGTTGCCGGAGTCCGATCCGGTCAAGGCGCGGGAGCTGGTCGACGCGTGGAAGGAGCACGGCCTCCAACTGCCCCTGGACTGGAGCCGCGCCCCGCTGTTCCGCTGTCATGTGGTGGCCCAGCCGGACTCCTTCCACATCGCGGTGGCCACCCACCACGCCGTCATCGACGGCTGGAGCTACGGCAGGCTGATCGTGGACCTTCTGGAGCTGTACGCCGCCGGCCTCAAGGACACGGAGGCCCGGCTACCCGAGCTGCCGGCCGCGGGGGAACGCGACTTCATCGTCGCTGAGCGCGAGTTGCTCGCCTCGGCGGAGGCCGCCGACTTCTGGCACCAGCGGGCGGACACCACTCCGTTGCTTTTCGAACGGGGCCAGTTCGGCGGCGCGGCCAACGCCGTGGCGAAGACCGGGTTCCCGCTGAGCCCCGAGGTTCTGCGCGGTCTGCGGAACACGGCCCGTACGGCCCGCACGTCTCTCAAGTCGGTCGCTCTCGCAGCGCATGTCCGGGCGCTGTCGGAGTGGACCGGGCGCCAGAAGGACCTGGTGACCGGTGTCGTCGTCAACACCCGGCCGGAAAGGGCGGGGTCGGACCTGATGGTCGGGCTGTACCTCAACACCGTCCCGTTGCGTTTCGTGTCTCTGGACGAGTCCTGGGCCGACATGGCACGCCACGCGTTCGACCTCGAGCGTGAGGCGGGTCCCTACCGCGCCTTCCCGCTGGCCCGGATCGAGAGCCGGCTGGAGCGGGCTCCGTTCGACACCGTGTTCAACTTCATGGACTTCCACGTCTACCAGGACCTTCCGGCCACGGTCGGTGTGGAGACCCGCTCCTGGTGGGTGCGGGGAAAGCCCAGCTTCCCCTTCCGTGTCGACTTCGAGGTCGAAGGTACCGAGGCGGGCAGCCGCGTCGTCGTCGCCTACGACCCCGCGCTGCTGGAGGAACGAAGCGCCGAACAGTACGCACTGCACTTCGAGTCCGCCCTGGCCGACGCCGCCTCGCAGGTGGTGGCATGAGCCGCGGAGGACGGACCCTGGCCGTCGTGTACGACGAAGGCGCGGCGTCCGCGGGAGAGATCGGTGTGGGACTGGGAGACCTGGGGCGTGTGGTCTTCCTCGTACCCGACACCCCCCACAACCGCCTGCTGCGCCCGGTCATGGAGAACCTGGGTGACGTCGTCGCGCTGTCCGGCTCGTCCCGGGAAGACATCGACCTCGTGCGAAAGGTGGCCCCGGACGCGGTACTCACCTACAGCGAGCGGATGATCCGCAAGACGGCCGAGCTCGCGGAGGCGATGGGGCTTCCCTCGCACTCCGCGGACGTGGCCCATGCCCTGACGGACAAGGTGCGCCAGCGTCGGATCCTGCGGACCCGGGGCGTCGACGAAGTCCGCTCCCATCCGTTGCGCTCGCCGGAGGAGTGGCCGACCGCGCTGGCGACGGTGTCCCTGCCCGCCATCATCAAGCCCGTCCAGGGTGGAGGCAGCCGGGACACCTATGCGGTGACGACGGACGCCGAGGCGGCGGAGGTGCTGGCGCTGCTCTTCTCGGGAGAGAACGAGACGGGCTCCACCGAGTTCACCGTCGAGGAGCTGCTGGAGGGCAGGCCGAGTCTGCCGTACGGCGACTACGTGTCGGTGGAGAGCGTGTGCACCGAGCAGGGCGTCGTCCACCTGGCCGTCACGGGCAAGTTCCCCCTCATGAAGCCGTTCCGGGAGCCGGGCAGGTTCTGGCCCGCCCACGTGCCCGAGGACGAGGAGCGGGCGATCCTGGACCTCACGTCCCGTGCGCTCCAGGCCCTCGACGTGACCTACGGCCTCACCCACACCGAGCTCAAGCTGACGGCCTCCGGCCCCCGCATCATCGAGATCAACGGTCGGCTGACCGGCCATATGAATCTCACGACGCGGAGCACGTTGGGGATCGACCTGGTACGCCTCGGCGGGCTGCTGGCGCTGGGCGAGCGGCCCGGCACGGGCCCGCTCGACTTCGGTGGGCAGGTGCACTTCCAGTTCAACACCATGGCTCCGACTCAGGCATGCCGACTGGAGCGCATACACGGGGCCACCGAGGTCCGCCGGATACCGGGAGTCGTCGGGTACCGGAACTACGCCAAGCCGGGCACGGCCATTCCCGGTGGCGTCATGACGTATCCACTCGATGTCATCTGGGGCACCTGCGACGATCACCCGTCCATGATCGAGGTGGTGCGGCAAGCGCTCCAGGCGCTGTCGTACGACTTCGCCTTTCCCGGCGGACCCGTCCGCCGCATCACGGCCGAGGTGCTCACGAACGCTGCGTGAGCCGGTATCAGTGCCGGGCCCTGAACCGGAGCGTCGGATCCGCTCGTTGACACACCCTCAGCCGGCTTCGTCCGGCAGCCGAACCGCCCCCCATGTGGTTCGGCTGTCGGTGAACGCCGTTTCCCTCCCGGGATCCTTGGACAGCGTCCGGACATGGTCGATCACCGCATCTTGCACGTCGGACGGATCCGGCTGGCCTGTCAGATCTCCGGTCCGCCGGAGGCTCGGCCGCTCGTCCTGCTGCACGCGCTCGGCAAGGATTCGACGGACTGGGACACCGTGACGCCCGTCTTCGCTCGGGACCGGCGGGTCCATGCCCTCGACCTCCGGGGACATGCCCGGAGCGACTGGCCGGGGTCCTACTCGCTGGAACTCATGCGGGACGACGTCCTCGGCTCCCTGGACGCGCTCGGACTGGCGAAGGTGGATTTGATCGGCCACTCCATGGGCGGGGTGGTCGCCTACCTGCTCGCCCAGGAACATCCGCAGCGCGTGGACCGTCTCCTGCTGGAGGACGTTCCGCTGCCACGGCCCCGCAAGCCCACCTCTCTGACCCGACCCGACGGGGAACTGAATTTCGACTGGGAGATGGTCACGGTCGTCAAAGCGCAGATCGACACTCCTGATCCGGCGTGGCTCGAGCGGCTCGACGAGGTCACCGCCGAGACCCTCGTCGTGGCCGGCGGGCCGCAGAGCCACGTCGCCCAGGACGGGGTGGCCGAGTTGGCCTCCCGCATCCCTCGTGGTCGGCTCGCCGTCGTGCCCGTGGGGCACCTGATCCACGAGGCGGCCCCGCAGGCGTTCATGGACCTCGCTCTGCCGTTCCTGCGGGCGGGTGCGTCATCCCGGTGACACCATCGCCGAAGTCGCAGTCCCGGTACGGAAGTTCACCGGTGCCGCGGTTCGCCGGGGTACCCCCGCACTTCGCACCGGCTGTTCTTGTCCGCGCCCCCTCCATCAGCGCCTGGGCCGACACCGCGGCATGCATCCGGATCCTGAGGCGGTTTGCGCTCGCACTTGGACATGCCGCCGAACACCCGACACGATCACGTCGCACACCTCCTGTCCGGGGCGATCGCCCCGCCCTGCCCGGGCCCCCGCAGCGGCACGCCGTAGTGCACGAACAGCGGGAAGTCGTCGCCGGACCAGGCGCCGCAGAAGGCCCGCTGCGGCTCGCCGATCACTACCGCGCAGCAGCCGCGCCCGGGGGCCGGGCGAGCCGCTGGAGCGCGCGGTGGCGGCAAGGCACCCGCAGGCGGTCACCGATCGGCGGAGCCAACATCGAAGCTTGAGCACAAATTACACACATCCCCCTCTTCATACCGGCCCTGATGGTCTAGATTGACCGTGCTTCAGCTGTTCAGACACGAGGCGACCAATAATGATCTATAGGTCCGGTGCTACGGGAAGCCAGCAGTCGCGTCCCTGGCGCCAGACGTGGGGGTGATCAATTCCTGGAACCCGAGAAGGGGGCCCTGGGTGCGGGAAGCATCCGAGGTTTCGACGGTTCCAGCGCACCTCGAGAGTCCGGCAGGACACGCGCGTCCGCTGCCGCCGGGGTGGGTCGTTCACGTAGCTCTGGAATAGCCGGGATGTCATGCGGGGGGCGGGGGCCTCCCGGGGGGAAAGGGGGAAGAACAGCGCGAGGGGGGCGGGGGCCTCCCAAGGGGAGGAACAGTGCGGGGGGCGGGGGCCTCCCGGGGGGAGGAACAGTGTTAGGCGAACACGTCGAACCACTGCGGGACCTGGGGGGTTCTGTGCGGCAGGGGGGACTGGCCGGCCCGTTACCGTCGACGCGCGAGCGTCTGGCGAACGGCGCGATCAGGCAGCCCGCGACCGAATGGGAGCAGCGGTACCGCCGTGCCGTGGTCACCAGCGATACGGTGGCCACCGCCTTCGTGGTGGCGGCGATCGGCAACTTCTTCGGGGCCCGGGACGCGGCCAACTGGCATGAGAAGTGGGGGATTCTCGCATTCGGCACCGAGCTGCTGGTGCTGGGGGCCCTCGCGGTGAGCCGGTCGTGGGCTCCGGCCGTACTCGGTCAGGGCGCCGAGGAATTCCGTCGGCTCGGACGCTCGCTGTTCACGGCGACCGTCGTGCTGGCGCTCGGCGGGATCGCCCTCACCTCGCGCAACATCAAGCTCTGGATCTTCGTCGCGATCCCCGCGATCGCACTCATCACCATGACCGCGCGGTATCTGCTGCGCCTCTGGCTGCACAAACAGCGCAAGGAAGGTCGCTGCCTGCGACCGGTGCTCGCCGCCGGGAGCCTGGCCACCGTGCGCGACCTGATCACCCGAACCCGCAAGTTCCCGCACCTCGGCTGGCGGGTGGACGCGGTGTGCACGACGGACGGTCTCGGGGTCGACGGTGACCAACTGGACGGCGTGCGGGTCGTCGGCCGGCTGACGGACGTCGCGGGCCACGTCCGCCGCGACGGCTACCGTGTCGTCGCGGTCACACCGGACCCGCACTGGTCACCGGACCGGCTGCAGCGGCTGGCCTGGAACCTCGAAGGCAGCGACGCCGAGATGATCGTGGCCCCCGTGCTGATGGAGGTGGCCGGCCCGCGACTGCACATCGACGCGGTGCTCGGGATCCCGCTGCTGCGGGTCAGTATGCCGACCTTCACCGGGGGCCGCCGGGCGATCAAGGGGGTCGTCGACCGAATAGGCGCGGCGATCCTGCTGATGCTGTTCGCGCCGCTGATGGTGTTCGTCGGACTGCTCGTGCTGGCGGACAGTCGGGGTGGGGCGTTCTACCGCCAGCGCAGGGTCGGCAAGGACGGCCGTGAGTTCACCATTCTCAAGTTCCGCACCATGGTCGCCGGGGCTGACGGGGCACGTGCCGAGCTGGCCGACCGCAACGAGGGCGCCGGCCTGCTGTTCAAGCTCCGCCGGGATCCGAGGGTGACCCGGCTGGGAACGGTGCTGCGCCGGTACTCGATCGACGAGCTCCCGCAGCTTTTCAACGTGCTCACCGGATCGATGTCGCTCGTCGGTCCGCGGCCTCCGCTACCGGAGGAGTCCGCTGCGTACGGCCCGGACATCCGGCGGCGCCTGCTGGTCAAACCCGGACTCACCGGCCTGTGGCAGATCAGCGGACGCAGCGACCTGTCGTGGGAGGAGGCGGTCCGGCTGGACCTGCGGTACGTGGAGGACTGGTCGCTCGCCCTGGACACAGTGATCTTGTGGAAGACGCTGCGTGCGGTGCTCTATGGGCAGGGGGCCTACTGATGCGCGGAAGTCGTCGTCCGGCCGACGCGCGGACCGCAGGCCCGAAGGGCCTGCCTGGGGGGAGGAACGGGTCATGAGAGTCAGCGTTTTCGGGCTCGGCTACGTGGGCTGCGTGTCGGCCGCGTGCCTGGCCAGCATGGGTCACGAGGTCATCGGGGTGGACGTGAACCAGGTGAAGGTCGACCTGGTCAACGACGGCAAGGCCCCGGTGGTCGAGGAGCGTATCGGCGAGCTCATCGCCGATGTCGTGCGGACCGGAGCGTTACGCGCCACCGGCGACGTCCGCGAGGCGATCATGGGCAGCGAGATATCGCTGGTCTGCGTGGGCACGCCGTCGGAGCCCAACGGCAGCCTGTGCACCACGTACTTGGAGCGGGTCACCGAGCAGATCGGTGCCGCGCTGGCCGAGCGGGGTGGGCGGCACACCGTCGTGTTCCGCAGCACGATGCTCCCGGGCACCTGCCTGAACCTGCTGGTACCGATCCTGGAGAAGTCCGTCGGCGGGATGGCCGGGGTGGACATCGGGGTCGCGGTCAACCCGGAGTTCCTGCGCGAGGGCACGAGCGTGCGGGACTTCTTCGACCCGCCCAAGACCGTCATCGGCGAGCTCGACCCGGCAAGCGGCGAAGCGGTGCTGGCACTGTACGACGGCTTGCCCGGCGAAGTGTTCCGGGTGCCGGTCCCGACGGCCGAGGCGATCAAATACGCCGACAACGCGTTCCACGGTCTCAAGATCGGCTTCGCGAACGAGCTGGGCGCGGTGTGCCAGGCGCTCGGGGTGGACTCGCACCAGGTGATGGACGTGTTCCTGGCCGACCGCAAGCTGAACATCAGCCCCGCCTATCTGCGGCCCGGCTTCGCCTTCGGCGGCTCCTGCCTGCCCAAGGACCTGCGCAGCCTGGTCCACGCGGCGCAGCGGGCCGACGTCTCGGTGCCCATCCTCTCCCATGTGCTGGCCTCCAACTCCGACCATCTGCAGCGCGCCGTGGACCTGGTCGAGCGCACCGGCAAGCGCCGGGTGGGCCTGTTCGGGCTGTCCTTCAAACCCGGCACCGACGACCTCCGCGAGAGCCCGCTCGTCGAGCTGGCGGAGAGGCTCTTCGGCAAGGGTTACGACCTGCGGATCCACGACGCCAACGTGAGCCTCTCCCGGCTGCTCGGCGCGAACCGCGAGTACGTCGAGACCCGGCTGCCGCACCTCGCGCAGCTGCTCGCGGATTCCGTCGACGAGGTGCTCGATCACGCCGAGGTGTGCCTGGTCGGAACCAGGGATCCGGCCGTGCTGTCGGCGCTGCCCCATGGCGCCGACGGCCCGGTGATTGTCGACCTCATCCACCTTCCCGACGCCGACGCGCGCCGGGCCGAACCGGGGTACATGGGCCTTGCTTGGTAATACGACCAGCGACGACCGGCCGGACCGGCGTGCGCTGATCCTGGTCGAGAACCTGTCGGTGCCGTTCGACCGGCGGGTGTGGCAGGAGTGCACGACCCTGCGCGACGCGGGCTGGGAGGTGCACGTCATCTGCCCCCAAGGGAGTAAGCGGGACACGGAGCCGGAGGCGGAGATCGACGGGGTGCGGATCCACCGCTACCCGTTGCGCGCGGCCACCGGAGGGCCGGCCGGCTACCTGCGGGAGTACGGATCGGCGTTGTGGCACACGGTCCGGCTGGCCCGGAAGGTCGGCCCGGTCGACGTGGTCCACGCCTGCAACCCGCCCGACCTGCTGTTCCTGCCTGCACTGTGGCTGAAGCGGCGCGGGGCGCGGTTCGTCTTCGACCAGCACGACCTGGTACCCGAGCTGTACCTCTCCCGGTTCGACCGCGGCGAGGATCTGCTCTACCGCGCCGTGTGCGCGCTGGAACGGCGGACCTACCGGGCCGCTGACGTCGTGCTCGCCACGAACGAGAGCTACCGGGACGTCGCGGTGCGCCGTGGCGGTCAGCGGCCGGAGGACGTTTTCGTGGTGCGCAGCGCACCCGACATCGACCGGTTCCACCCCGTACCGCCCGAGCCGGAGCTGAAGCGCGGCAAGCCTCATCTGCTGTGCTACCTCGGCGTCATGGGCCCGCAGGACGGCGTCGACTACGCCTTGCGGGCCCTCGCGAAGCTGCGCGACGAGTTCGGGCGGACCGACTGGCACGCGGTGTTCGTCGGCGCCGGCGACACCTTCGACGCGATGGTGGAGCTGTCCCGGGAGCTCGGGCTCTCGGAGCAGGTGCAGTTCACGGGGCGGATTCCGGACGCCGATCTGGTGCGCTACCTGTCCACCGCGGACGTGTGCCTCTCCCCCGACCCGCACAATCCGCTCAACGACGTGTCGACCATGAACAAGGTCCTGGAGTACATGGTGATGGGCCGGCCGATCGTCTCGTTCGACCTCCGGGAGGCGCGAGTCTCCGCCGGTGACGCCGCCGTCTACGCGCCCGCCAACGACGAGGCCGAGTTCGCCGGGCTCATCGCGCTGCTGCTGGACGATCCCGAGAAGCGGGCCCTGATGGGCAAGATCGGCCAGGAGCGGATCAGCGGGCCGCTCTCCTGGCGGAACTCCCAGCGAGCGCTGCTCGCCGCCTACGCCGCTGCCTGCAGTGACCGGACTCCGGTGGCTGCGGGCGACCCGGACCGCGCAGGGCGGAGGCCGCACCGTTGAACGACGACACGATACGCCTGGTCACGATCGGACGGATCATCCGTCGGCGCTGGCGGCTTCTCACCATCCTCGCCGTGGTGGGTGCGCTCGTCGGCTACGGCACCTCGTTGCTGTTTCCGCCGCGGTACACGACGTCGGCATCGGTACTGCTGCCGGGGGCGTGGGAGGAGCGCGAGCTGCTGACTCAGACGGAGGTCGCGACCAGTTCGGTGGTGATCGACCGCGCGGCCGCCACGCTCCACTGGCATGGGGTCAGCGGCAGAGAGCTGCAGGATCAGGTGAGCGCCAAGGCAGCCGACGGGAACATCATCAAGATCTCGGGCACGGCGGACACCCCGGAGCGCGCACAGCAGCTCTCCGACCAGGTTGCCCGGCAGTTCGTCACATTCGCCGCGCGGATCGTGGACGACAACACCGACCCCGAGGCAGCGGCGCAGCTCGAGGCACTGCAGCAGATGGTGGTGCAGACCAACCGCCGCATCACCGACCTGGCCGATGCGGCAGATCCGGGGCAGACCGTGGAGAGCGTGCAGACCCGCACCGAGCTCGAGAAGCTGCGTACCTCTCTGCAGGAGGCCATCACCAAGCTGGACCAGGCCGGCCCGACCGCCAACAAGGCCAACATGGTCGTCATGGGGTCGGCCGCCCGGCCGGCCGGCGAGGCCCCGCCGACGAGGGTGCAGCTCGTCGTCGGCGGGGCGCTGCTGTTCTTCCTGCTCGCGGTGATCGGTCATCTCACCGCCGCACGGGTGAGCCGCCGACTGCGCACCCAACCGGAGATCGCCGCGGCGCTGGGATCGGCGCTGCTGGGTACCGTCGACGTACCCGGTGCACGGTCCGCGTACCGGCCGGAAGGCCGTGGCCCTCGGGCCCTGATCCGCCGGCTGCTGGGCGTCGACGTCCGGTGGGACATCCCGACCCCGCAGACGTCCGGCGACGAGGCGAGCAGACAGATCCGCTACCGGCGGGTGTGCGCCCGCCTCCGGGACCAGCTGCCGGCCCCTCGGAGACTGCTGGTCGTCGTCCCGGACGGCGACGAGATCGCCCGCCGGGCCGCCGGGCAGCTCGTCTCCGAGGCCGGGAACGATCCGATGCTGCGGGTGGTGGGGGTCTCGGTGTCCCAGCCGCTGGTGCCGGACCGCGACAACGAGTCCGGTGCCCTGGTCGTGCTCAGCGCGGGCGCCTGGACCGCGGTTGAGCTCGCCGGCATCGCCGAGGCGTGTGCGGACGCCAAGCACGAGGTCGTCGGCATCGTCCTCGCCGGCCCGGTCCGGGCCCGTGCGACGCAGTCCGCCGGCCGTCCTCCGGATGCCGCCACGCCGGTGCTCGCGGTGGGCAACGACGGGAAGGGAAGTTCACGGTGACGACGAGTACGACTGCGGAGTCGTCGGCCGCCGCTCCGCTGCTCGACCTGCAGGCGCTGGTGGTGGCAGTGCGGAGGCGGCGCCGCCTCTGGTCCTCCATGGCGCTGCTGGGGCTGCTCGTCGGCACGGCGGTGGCGGTCCTGCTGCCGCCGCCGCCGACCGCCGTGGCCAAGGTGCTGGTCGCGCATCAGGAGGACCAGCCGAACGATCCCGGAACGCTGATCCGCACCGATGTCGGACTGCTGCAGACCACGCGGATCGCCGCCAAAGCCCTGCAGTCCCTCGGGTCCCCGGAAAGACCGGAGGACTTCATGAAGGACTACGGGGCCGTCGGCCTGACCAACAACCTGCTGCAGATCACTGTGACAGGTGACAGCGACGCGCAGGCGGTGGCCCGCGCCAAGGCGCTGGCCGACGCGTTCGTCGTGGACCACGTGACGCGGATAAAGAACGCCGCCGACGCCGAGGCGAAGGCCCTGCTCGACCAGCGTGACCGGATGCAGGGCGAACTCGCCCAGGTCAACAAGGCGATCGGGGAGGGCTCGTCGCAGAGCGGGCCGAAGGCCTCGGCGAACCTGGAGTCGCTCTTCGCCAGCCGGGCCGAACTCACCTCGCGGATCACCGATTTCAGCCAGCGCGCCGCGGAGGCGCGCATCGGCACGCCCCAGCTCATCGCCGGCACACAGGTCGTGGACGCACCGCGCGCGGTGCGGCAGTCCCTGCCCAAAACCGCTGCCACCAACGGCGCGATCGGGCTCGTCCTCGGGCTCGTCCTCGGGCTCGCGGTGGCCGCGGTCGGCACGGTGGTGGCGGACCGCCCCGTGCTGCGCCGGGAGATCGCGGCGAACCTCGGCGCCTCGGTCATCGCGGAGCTGCCCCGCCGGTCGGCCAGGCGGTGGCGACGCCGACGGATCCGGGCGGCACGCGAACGGCTCACAGCGTCGCTGGCCCGCATGCACAGTTCCGCGGAACCGGTGTCGCTGCTGGAACTGGGCTGTGCGCGCAGCACGAGCGTGATCGCCCTGGACCTCGCCAGGGCACTGGCGGCGGAGGGGCCGGTGGTCATCGTCGATGGTCTGCCCGGCCTGCAGCTCGCCAAGCGCCGCCCGAAACCAGGAGACCCGACCGTGGTCAGCGGCGAGGGTGCCGCGGCCGTGTCCCCTCAGGAGCGCCGGCTCGGCGTCGGCTCGGTGGCGCCCGGCACGGCGTGGACCGACCTCCAGTACCTCGGCACGCAGACCGTGCTCGTCGTACGGGCCGGGCACGGCAGCGCCGCATGGCTGCACACCGTGGCGCGGCAGCTCGCGGACCAGCGCATTCCGGTGATCGGTGTGGTGCTGATCGACCCCGATCCGCGTGACCGGACCGACGGCACGCTGTGGGACGGGCTGCACACCGCGCTGCGCGGCCAGAACGAGCTGTCGGCCCGGCAGAGCGGGACGGGCCGGCGGCGGAACGAGCGGCTGCCGATGTGGGCGGCACGCGTCCCGGACAGCGACCAGGAGGCGCGGTAGACATGTGTGGCATCGCAGGTACTTACCGGTGGCCGGACGGGAAGGTCGTGGCCGACCGGCTCACCGATACCCTCGCCCATCGCGGTCCGGACGGGTCGGGCCGGTACAGCCACCCTCTCGGTGACGGCGAAGTGCACCTCGGGCACCGCCGGCTGGCCATCATCGACCTGTCCGAGACCGGCGCTCAGCCGATGGTCTCCGACGGCCTCGTCCTGACGTACAACGGCGAGCTGTACAACGCTCCCGAGCTGCGTGCCGAGCTGGCGGCCGCCGGCGTGCGCTTCCGCGGTACCTCCGACACCGAGGTGCTGCTGGAGGCCTGGCGACGCTGGGGCACGGACTGCCTGCCCCGGCTGCGCGGCATGTTCGCGTTCGGGATCTTCGACGAGCGGACCGGTGAACTGGTGCTCGCCCGGGACCAGTTAGGCATCAAGCCGCTGTTCCTGCTGCGGCGCGGCGGGGGTCTGGTGTTCGCCTCCGAGCTCAAGGCGCTCGCCGCCGTGACCGGTGGGTCGCTGGAGGTGGACCATGCGGCGCTGGTGGCCTCGCTGCTGTACTACTGGGTGCCGGACTCTCGGTGCGCGTTCCGCGAGGCGGAGAAGCTGCCGCCGGGGAGCTGGCTCCGGTTCCGCCCGGACGGCCGGGTGGACAGCGGCCGGTACTGGAACCTCAAGGACGTCGCCGCCGAGGGACGGGAGCGGTCCCGCAGCGGCGAACTGCCGGACATCGCCGCCGTCGTCGAGGAGTCGACCCGGCGTCATCTGCTCTCCGACGTACCCGTGGCGACCTTCCTCTCCGGCGGTCTCGACTCCAGCTACCTGACCGCGCTGGCGGCCCGCGACCGACCCGGGATCTCCGCCTACACGATCGGGTTCCGCGCCGAGGACGCCAAGTTCGAGGCGATGCCGGACGACCTGCGCTATGCCCGGCAGGTGGCCGAGCAGTTCGGCGTCGACCTGCACGAGATCGAGATCGCTCCGAATGTGCTCGACCTGCTGCCGCAGATGACGTACCACCTGGACGAGCCGATCGGCGACCCCGCCGCGATCAACACGTTCCTGATCTGCTCGGCCGCCCGGGAGGCCGGGGTGAAGGTGATGCTCTCGGGGATGGGTGCCGACGAGCTGTTCGCCGGATACCGCAAGCACCTGGCCAACCTGATCGCGCTGCGCTACCAGCGCGTCCCTGGGCCCCTGCGGCGCGGCCTGTCCAGGGCCGTGGACCGGCTGCCGGTCGCCACGGCCCGCCGGGGGTACCGGTCGGTGCGCTTCGCGAAGCGGTTCCTCTCCTTCGCCGATCTGCCGGAGGAGACCGCGTTCCGGCGCAGCTACACCATGTACGACCAGGACGAGCTGCTCGCCCTGGTCAATCCGGACCTGGCCGGGACGGTCGAGGACGTGCTGACCGAGCATGCGGACATCTACCAGGACAACGACCTCGACGACTTCGTCAACCGCATGTGCCTGGGCGACGCCCGGATGTTCCTGCCTGGCCTGAACCTCGCCTACACGGACCGGTCGAGCATGGCCGCCTCGACCGAGGTGCGGGTGCCGTACGTGGACGTCGAGGTGGTCAAGGCGGCGTTCGCCGTACCCGGCGATCGCAAGATCGTCGGACGACAGGGCAAGGCCGTTCTCAAGGAGGCGGCCACCTCGATCCTGCCCCGGGAGATCGTGTACCGGCCCAAGGGCCTGTTCAGTGCCCCGCTGCGGGCCTGGATGAGCCGCGATCTGGCACCGCTGGTGCGCGAGGTGGTCAACGACGGCGTGCTCGTCAGTTCCGGGCTCCTGCGCCGCGACGCGCTGGCGCGCATGGTCGCCGAGGACGCCGCCGGGCAGCGGGACTTCTCCAAGCATCTGTGGCATGTGCTGACCCTCGAGTACTGGTACCGCGACGCGACCTCCGGGTCCGGCCGGAGCACTCGCTCGGCGGCGTAGAAGACGGCGTAGAAACAAGGGGACTTCGGGTGAAGCAGGTTGTACAGAACTACAAGAGCGGCGAGCTGGCGGTACTCGACGTACCGGTGCCGGGGTGCAAGCCGGGCGGGGTGCTGGTCCGCAGCGCCTACTCGCTGATCTCCACCGGCACCGAGCTCATGAAGGTGTCCGAGGCCGGCATGTCGATGCTGGGCAAGGCCCGCTCCCGGCCGGACCAGGTGGCCAAGGTCATGCAGAGCGTGGCCACCAACGGGGTGCCCGCCACCTACCGCAAGGTGATGGGCAAGCTGGACTCGTACACACCGCTGGGCTACTCGCTGTGCGGGGTGGTCGAGCAGGTCGGCACCGGGATCGACGACGTGAAGGTCGGCGACCTCGTCGCCTGCGCCGGCAACGAGCACGCGCTGCACGCCGAGCTGAACTGGGTGCCGAAGAACCTCTACGCCCCGGTGCCGGACGGCCTCGCGCCGCGGCACGCCGCCTTCGGCACCGTCGGGTCGATCGCGATGCAGGGCGTGCGCCAGGGCGAGCCGCAGCTCGGCGAGGTGGCGCTGGTCATCGGCCTCGGGCTGATCGGGCAGCTGGTGGTGCAGCTCCTTACCGCCTCGGGGGTCCGCGTCGTCGGGGTCGACCCCGACCCGGCGCGCTGTGAGCTCGCCGAGCGCCTGGGTGCCGCCGCCTGCGGCGATCCAGCGTCCGCGGCCGTGGAAGCCGCCGTCGCCGAACTCACCGGCGGTCACGGCGTGGACCAGGTGTACCTGGCCGCCGGAGGCGGCAGCAACCAGCCCGTCGAGCTGGCCGCCCGGCTCTGCAGGGACCGCGGCCGGGTCGTCGACATCGGAAAATGCCGCCTGGACCTGCCGTGGAACGCGTACTACGAGAAGGAGCTCGACGTCCGGTTCTCGCGCTCGTACGGCCCCGGTCGCTACGACCCGGAGTACGAGCTCGAGGGGCGGGACTACCCGATCGGCTACGTGCGCTGGACCGAGCGCCGCAACCTGGCGTGCTTCCTCGATCTCCTCGCCCGCGGCCGCGTCGACGTGGAGCCCCTGGTCTCCCACGTCGCCGACTTCGACGACGCCGTCGAGACGTACCGGCGCCTGAAGGACGGCGACCTGAAGGCCGTGGCCGTGCTGTTCCGGTACCCCGGGCAGAAAGAGGAAGCGGGGGGAGCGCAGGCCCCGGCGGTGACCGTGCCCGCGGTGCGACGCGGCGGAGCGTCCGCCCCGGCCCGGTCCGCCAACAGGCCGGTGCGGCTGGCGTTCCTCGGGGCGGGAAACTACGCGACCTCGATGCTGCTGCCGCACCTGGCACAGCGCGACGGCGTCGAGTTGTCCACGGTCGTCACCACGACGGCGCTGTCCGCGGCCAACGCGCAGCGGAAGTTCGGCTTCGCCGAGGCGACCACCGATCTCGACGCCGTGCTCGGCGACAAGTCCATCGACGCGGTGTTCGTCGTCACCCGGCACAGCTCGCACGCCGAACTGACCCGAAGGGCGCTGCTGGCCGGCAAGACGGTGTTCGTGGAGAAGCCGCTGGCGCTCACCGAGGACGAGCTGGCCGGTGTGCTCGCGGCGGTGGAGGAGTCCGGCAACGACCGGCTGCAGGTGGGCTTCAACCGCCGGTTCGCGCCGCTGCTGCAGGAGGCCAGGAAGCGGTTCGGCGCCCGGACCGGTCCGGCGAGCCTCCGCTACCTGGTCAACGCGGGCCGCCTCGGACACGGCAGCTGGTACCTCCAGCAGGACACCGAGGGCTCGCGGTTCGCCGGCGAGGGCGGACACTTCATCGACACGGCGAGCTGGCTTCTCGAGGCCGACCCGGTCTCGGTGTACGCGGTCGCCCCGTCCGGCAACGAGGACCTGCAGGTCGTGCTGCGCTACCCGGACGGATCCACCGCCACCATCAGCTACGTCACCAACGGCGCGGCCGGCTTCCCCAAGGAGACGCTGGACCTGGTCGCGGACGGCAAGGTGCTGCGGCTCGACGACTTCGTCCGTGCCTCGCTGTATTCGGACGGCACGGCCGGCCGCAAGCGGTGGGTCAGTTCGCGGCTGCCCAAGGCCCGGGACAAGGGCCAGTCCGCCGAACTGGCCGCGTTCATCAAGGCCGTGCGGACCGGCGGGCCGATGCCGGTGCCGCTGGAGTCGCTGGTCGCCACGACGTCGGCCACCCTCGCCGTGCAGGCCGGCCTGGTCGGCGGCGCGCCGGTGACGCTGGCGAGGGCTCGATGACCATGAGCGCGGGCTGGTACCTGCGGCGGCTGTCCCGGATGGGACCGCTGGAGGTCGGCGGCCGGGCGGGCGACGCGGTGCGCAGGCGGCGGTGGCGGTCGGCGCGGCCACAGTGCCCGAGCGTGACCGGCGCACGGTTCACCGCGGTACTGCCCGCCGGGACGATCGCGGCGATACCTCCGGACGCCGCGAAACGTCTCGTCGCCGAGGCGGACCGGCTGATGGACGGGCACGCCGAGTATTTCGGGGTGGTCCGCGACGACCTGGCCGACCCGGACTGGTGGTGCGACCCGAAGACCGGACGCCGGGCACCGGAGGGCTACGCCTTCGACGTGCCGTACCGGAACGAGGACGCGGTCGGGGACATCAAGCAGATCTGGGAGCTGTCCCGGCATCAGTACCTCACCGTGCTCGCCGCCGCCTACGCGATCACCGGGAACGAGCGGTACGCCGAGCGAGTGGCCGAACACCTGCGGTCCTGGTGGACGGCCAACCCACCGCTGCGCGGCGTGCACTGGACCAGCGGCATCGAGCTGGGCATCCGGCTGCTGTCCTGGGTGTGGATCCGCCGGCTGCTCGACGGCTGGCCGGGAGCGGCCGGGCTGTTCGAGGGCAATCCGGTGGCGCTGAACCAGATCTGGCACCACCAGCGCTGGCTGGCCGCCTTCCCCAGCCGGGGGTCCTCCGCGAACAACCACGTCATCGCCGAGGCCGCCGGGCAGTTCGCCGCGGCCTGCGCGTTCGGGTGGTTCCCCTCCTCGGCGCGTTGGCGAGGCGGCGCGCTGCGGTCGCTGGAGCGGCATCTGCGCGGCAACACCTTCGGCTCCGGCCTCAACCGCGAGCTGGCCACCGAGTACCACGGACTGGTGCTGGAGCTCGGCCTGTCCGCGGTGGCCGAGGCGGATGCCGCCGGCGTACCGGTCCCCGAGTCGATCCGGCTGGTCCTGCTGCGGATGACCGACGCGCTCGCGGCCATCGTGGACGGCCGGTTACGGCCGCCGCGCCAGGGGGACTCGGACGACGGGCACGGCCTGGTCGTGGACGGCGCGGGCACCGACCGCTGGGGCTCGCTGCTGGCCACCGGGGACGCCGTGTTCGGTCGGCTCGCCTGGTGGCCGGCGGTGACCGGCACCGATGTGCGCACCCCGCTGCTGGCCGCGCTCATCCGGCCGTACCCGAAGAGTGGAACCGCACCGGCCGTGACCCGCCCGGCAAGCCGCCCGGCCCATTTCGCCGACGCGGGCATGACCATCCTGCGCGGTCCGGCGGAGATCTGGTGCCGCTGCGACGGTGGTCCGCACGGCTTCCTCTCCATCGCCGCGCACGGCCACGCGGACGCGCTGTCCGTGGAGGTCCGGCACGACGGGGTCGACGTGCTCGCCGACCCGGGGACGTACTGCTACCACGGGCAACCCGAGTGGCGGCGGTACTTCCGGTCGACCCTCGGCCACAACACCCTGCAACTGGACGGCAGTGACCAGTCCGTCTCCGGCGGCCCGTTCCTGTGGACCCGGCATGCCCGCAGCCGCGTCCTGGCCGCGGACACATCCGACGCCTCCGACGGGGGGACGGCCCGCTGGTGTGCCGAGCACGACGGTTACCAGCGCTCCGTGCACCGCCGCCGGGTGGAGCTGACGGCCGCGAGCCAGGAGCTGCGGGTGGTCGACGAGGTGCGCGGCCCGCGCCGGGCCGTACACCTGACGTTCCACCTCGGCCCGGCGATCGCCGCGGACCTGACGGACAACCGGGCCGTGCTCACCTGGACCCGGGACGGCGAGGACCGCTCCGCGGTGCTCGACCTGCCCGGGCAGCTGCGCTGGCGGGCGCATCGCGGCGAGAGCGACCCGCCGCTGGGCTGGTACTCCCCCGGCTTCGGGCGCAAGGAACCCACCACAACGCTGGTCGGCACAGGCTTCGCCGACGGCACGGAGGGGTTCACCACCGTACTCAGGTTCCGCGGCTAGGGGGGCGCGTGGGAATCAAGAGGCGGCACTGGGCGTCGGCGGCGGCACCGCTGGCGCTGGCCCTGCTGGCGGCGACCGGCTGTGAGAGCACGCAGGGCGCCGGGACGGAACCGAAGGCCGCGCCGTCCACGTCTGCGGCCCGATCCGTGGCCCGGGTGTGCGCCGAGCCCGCGGCCGGGCCGGCCGAGGCACCGGCGGGCGCGGTGACGGTCGACCCCAAGGTGGTCGGCGACCTGGCGGCGAAGACCAGGAGCAGCCCCCCGAACACCACGTTCTGGCTTCGACCGGGCAAGCACAGGCTCGAACCGGACCGCTACGCCCAGGTCATCCCCAAGGAGGGAGACCGCTACCTCGGTGCGCCGGGCGCGGTGCTCGACGGCCGGAAGAAGAACCAGTACGCGTTCGGCGGCAGCGCCCGCGACGTCACCATCCGCTACCTGACCGTGCAACGTTTCATGGCGCCCCCCGACGAGGGTGTGGTCAACCATGACTCGGCCGACGGATGGGTGATCGAGCACGCGACGATCCAGGACAACTCCGGCGCCGGGCTGATGGCCGGTGCCCGCCAGCGGGTCCGCGCCAGCTGTCTGCGCGACAACGGTCAGTACGGCATGAACGCGTACAAGGGCACCGGCCGTATCACCGGCCTGGTGGTCGAAGGCAACGAGATCGTGGGCAACAACACCGGCGACTGGGAGCGGCGGCGGAAGGGCTGCGGCTGCACCGGAGGCATCAAGTTCTGGGCCGTCGACGGCGCTGACATAAGCGGCAACTGGGTGCACGACAACCGCGGAACCGGGTTGTGGGCGGACACCAACAACAACGACTTCCGTATCGAGAACAACGTGCTCGAGGACAACGACGGTGCCGCGCTGATCTACGAGACCAGCTACAACGCGGTCATCCGGAACAACATGATCCGTCGGAACAACTGGGTCGAGGGCCGCAGGGAAGCCGACCGCGGCGACACCTTCCCGTACGCGACCATCTACCTGTCCGAGTCCGGCGGCGAACCACGGATCCCGGCCCGCACCGACAAGATCGAGATCTATCGGAACGTGCTGGAGAACAACTGGTCCGGGATCACCCTGTGGGAGAACGCCGACCGGTTCTGCAACAGTCCGGCCAACACCTCGTCCGGTGACTGCACCTTGCTGGTGCGGGACACCGACCGCTGCGCGGAACCGGCGATCGCCACGGCACCGCTCTACGCCGACTGCCGGTGGAAGACCCAGCGGGTGGACATCCACGACAACCGCTTCGTGCTGGACAAGTCCGTCGTCAAGTGCACGGTGAAGTGCGACCGAATGGCGGTGCTGGCCAACTACGGCACCTATCCGGACTGGTCGCCGTACCAGGGCAAGCGGGTGGCCGAGGCGATCACCCACAAGCAGCACAACCGCTGGCACGACAACGTCTATCTCGGACCATGGAAGTTCGTCGCCCAGGACCCGAGCCGGGTGCTCGACTTCGGGCAGTGGCAGGGAATGCCCGACCAGCAGGACGCCGGCAGCACCCTCGACCCACGGGCCGGTGGTTGAGATGGGCGGGGACCTGCGGCGCGGCGGGCTGCCGGACGGACCGGACACGGCGGACACGCGGCCCGGCGCCGAACAGCGCCCTGCCGGCGCACCGAAGATCGTCGGGATCGTCTGGGGGCTGCTGATCCTCAACACGCTCGGCTCCGCCGGGGCCAAGACCATCGTCCCGCTGCCCCGCTCCCTCATCCAGATGGTCACCATGGGCGCGCTGGTCGCCGCATTCGCGCTGGCGCTCGTGGTCAATCTCCGGCTGCGGATCCGGGCCAGCGCCTTCGTGTTCCTGCTCACCCTGCTGCTGGTGCTGAGCGTGATCTCCAGCGCGAACCTGGAGGCCGGGTTCGGCGCGCTGTTCCGCTGCGCCCGACTGGCCCTCTTCGTCGGCACGCTGTGGCTGCTCAGCCGCTGGTGGGACGGCGGCCTGACGTTCGTCCGGCACCACATCCGGCTGTACTTCGCGGTGCTCGGGTCGGTGGCCGCCGGCCTGGTCATCTCACCGGGCGCGGCCCTGCCCGACCTCTACGGCGGGCGGCTGGTCGGCGCGTTGTGGCCGCTCACCCCGCCGCAGATCGGACAGTACGCCGCGGTGATCATCGGGCTCACCGTGCTGCTCGTTCTGGGGCACCGGACCGACAGGGCCGGCGCGGCGGTGGTCATCGTGCCGTCACTCGTCCTGCTCGCGCTGACCCATACCCGGACGGCCACGCTCGGCCTGCTCATCGGGCTGGCGCTGGCGATCGGCTCGCTCATCCTGACCAGCGCCGCCGCCCGCCGGTTCTTCGCCTGGGCGGTGCTGTGCGCCGCCGTGGCCGCGGTGGGCTTCGCCTCCGTGCTGCAGGCGTGGTTCCTGCGCGGACAGAGCCAGGAGAACTTCACCAGCCTCACCGGTCGGGCCAAGGTCTGGGACGCCCTGCTGGCAGCACCCCGGACGACGTCGGAGTACCTGTTCGGCGCGGGTCTGGGCGACAAGTCGTTCGGCGGGCTGCCGATCGACAACAGCTGGCTGGCCGTCTACAACGAGCAGGGTGTGACCGGCGTCGTCCTGGTGGCGGCGATCATCATCGTGTTGGGCGGCGTCGCGTTGCTGCGGCCACCGTCGCTGTCGAGGGCCTGCGCGATCTTCCTGATCAGCTACTGCGCGATCGCGTCGTACACCGAGGCCGGGCTGGGCGACGCCTCGCCGTATCTGCTGCATCTGGCCCTGGCCGCCTCGCTGCTGGCGACACCTGCCGCGGCCACTCCCCTCTCGGCGCCCGAAATCCCTCGACGACGCGTCCCGCGATGGGCCCAGAGATCGGAGGTGACCTGAGCATGCACGTCCTCGTGGTGCACAACCGCTACGCCTCGGCGCAGCCGAGCGGGGAGAACAAGGTCGTCGACCAGGAGGTGGAGCTGTTGCGCGGGGCCGGCCACCGGGTCGAGGTGTTCGAGCGGCGCAGCGACGACATCGCCGCCCGGTCCCTGCTGGGCAAGGCCGCGATACCGCTGCTCGTGCCGTGGAACCCGGCGGTCCGCGCGGAGCTCGCCGCCAGGCTGCGCACCGAGCGGCCGGACGTGGTGCACGTCCACAACGTCTTCCCGCTCCTGTCGCCGGCGGTGCTGGCCGCCTGCGCCGACGCCGGTGTACCCGCCGTCGCCACGCTGCACAACTACACCCAGGTCTGCCCGCCCGGCACGCTGCAGCGGGACGGCAGGCCGTGCACCGAGTGTGTCGGGTCCACGCCGCTGCCCGCCGTCCGGCACGGCTGCTACCGGGGCTCCCGGCTGGCTACGGTGCCGCTCGCGGTCAGCCTGTCGGTCAACCGGCGGCGTTGGTGGTCCGGTGTGGAGCGGTTCTTCTGCATCTCCGGGGCGCAGCGCGACGTCCTGGTGCGGGCCGGCATGCCACCCGAGCGACTGGCGGTGAAGCACAACTTCGTGCCCGAACCGGGCACGCGCCGGACGGACGCCGGTGAGCATGTGCTCTATCTCGGCCGGCTCGCCGAGGCCAAGGGCGTGCGGCTGCTCATGGCCGCGTGGGACGAACTCGCCGCCGACGGCGGGGTGGGCGTCCCGCTCGTGATCGCCGGTACGGGGCCGCTGGAGCCGGAGGTGACCGCCTGGGCAGCGGGCCGGGACGACGTCCGGTACGTCGGCCTCTATGACACGGCGGAGTGCCGGACGGCCATCGCACGGTCGGTCGCCGTGGTGGCTCCCTCCACATGGCTGGAGGCGTTCGGCCTGGTGGTCGTGGAGGCGATGGCGGCGGGGGTCCCGGTCGTCGCCGCCGGTCACGGCGCCTTCGTCGAACTCGTCGAGGACGGGGTGAGCGGGCTGCTGCACCGGCCGGGCGAGTCCGCGTCGCTCGCGTCCTGCATACGCCGGATCGCGGCCGAGAAGGACCGCAACCGGGAGATGGGCCAGGCGGCCCGGCGCCGTTACGAGCAGGGGTTCAGCCCGGCCGTCGGCCTTGAGCGCCTGGTGGAGGGGTACCGCACCGCGATCGCGGGTCGGTCCGGCGGCGGGGACAGCCCGTCGCCGTTGGGGGACAACAGCACCGGCTCGCGGCGGGGACACCTGCGCGAGCGGGATGGGGGCAGTAGATGACACGATGCCGACTCTGCGGCTCGGCGGCTCTGGTGAGCGTCGTCGATCTGGGGGCGACCCCGCCGTGCGAGAGCTTTCTCGCCGCGGACCAACTGGACAAGCCGGAGCCTGCGTACCCGCTGCACCTGCGGGTCTGCACCGACTGCTGGCTCACGCAGATCCCTCCGCTGATCACGCCGGAGGAGACGTTCAGCGAGTACGCGTACTTCTCCTCCTTCTCGACCTCCTGGGTGGAGCACGCGCGCACGTTCGTCGCCGACGCCGTACAGCGAGTGGGGCTCGGTCCCGACGCCTTCGTGGTCGAGGTCGCGAGCAACGACGGGTACCTGCTGAGGCATGTGGTGGACCGGGGGATCCGCTGCCTCGGCATCGAACCGTCGGTGAACGTCGGCGCAGCGGCGCGGGACGCGGGTGTGCCCACGCTCACGGAGTTCCTGTCCCCGGACACCGGCTCGGCCGTCCGCGCCGAGCACGGCCCGGCGGACCTGGTCGTGGCCAACAACGTGTACGCGCACATCCCCGACGTGGTCGGGTTCACGCAGGGGCTGCGCGCTCTGGTCGCCGACGACGGCTGGGTCTCCATCGAGGTGCAGCACCTGCTGACCCTGATCGAGGAGAACCAGTACGACACGATCTACCACGAGCACTTCCAGTACTACACGGTCGCGTCCGCGATCCGGGCGCTGGCAAGCGGCGGACTCACGCTCGTGGACGTCGAGTTGCTGCCCACGCACGGCGGCTCCATCCGGCTGTGGGCCCGGCCGGCCGAGGTGGCCGGGGAGCCGAGCGGGAAGGTGGCCGAGGTCCTTGACCGGGAGAAGGCCGCCGGGCTCCAGGACCTGTCCGGGTACACCGAGTTCTCCGGCCGGGTGGCCAAGGTGCGCCGGGACCTGCTGCGGTTCCTCATCGAGGCGGCCGAGCGCGGCGAGACGGTCGTCGGCTACGGCGCCCCGGGCAAGGGCAACACCCTGCTCAACCACTGCGGCATCCGGCCCGACCTGCTCACCTACACGGTCGACCGCAACCCTTACAAGCACGGCAGGTTCACCCCGGGCACCCGTATCCCGATCCTGCCGCCCGAGCGGATAGCCGCAGACAAACCGGACTACGTCCTCGTCCTCCCGTGGAACCTGCGGGCCGAGCTGGTCGAGCAGCTGTCCTTCGTGCACGAGTGGGGCGGCCGCCTTGTCTTTCCCATCCCGGAACTGAGCATTGTCGAGGTCAAGTCATGAAGGTCGTTCTGTTCTGCGGCGGCTACGGGATGCGTATGCGCAACGGCACCTCCGACGACGTGCCCAAGCCGATGGCGATGGTCGGCCCGCGTCCGCTGATCTGGCATGTCATGCGCTACTACGCGCACTTCGGACACACGGAGTTCATCCTGTGCCTCGGGTACGGGGCGCACCACATCAAGAACTTCTTCCTCACCTACGAGGAGACGACGTCCAACGACTTCGTGCTGCGGGGCGGCCGGGCCGAGCTGCTGTCCACCGACATAGCCGACTGGACGATCACGTTCGCGCAGACCGGTATCGAGTCGCCGATCGGGGAGCGACTGCGCCGGGTGCGGCACCATCTGGACGGCGACGAGATGTTCCTCGCGAACTACGCAGACGTGCTCACCGACGCCCCGCTGCCGGAGATGATCGACCGGTTCGCCCGGCGCGACGCCGGTGCGTCGATGATGGTGGTGCCACCGCAGTCGTCGTTCCACTGCGTGGACCTGGGCGAGGACGGCCTGGTGGGGGGCATCACCGCGGTGAGCGACATGCCGCTGTGGGAGAACGGCGGCTACTTCGTCCTCCGCCAGGAGGTCTTCGACCACATCCCGGAGAACGGGGACCTGGTCGCCGACGGATGTGCCCAACTGGCCAAGCGCGGACGGCTGGTGGCGCATCAGCACCGCGGCTTCTGGAAGCCGACCGACACCGTGAAGGAGCGGGCCGCGCTCGACGACGCCTACGCCCGGGGCGACCGCCCGTGGGCCGTGTGGGAACGGGACGGCGCGGGGGCGAGCGCGACCGGCAGCAGGGACGGCGCCGGAGCGAGGGCGTGATCGGGCTCGGCGCCAAGCGCCTGGACCGGATCGTCGCGGTGGGCGCGCACTGCGACGACATCGCCATCGGCGCCGGCGGCACGCTGCTGACGCTGTGCCAGGCGCGACCGGGTATCCGCGTCGACGCGCTGGTGCTATCCGGCGGTGGCAGCGAGCGGGAACAGGAGGAGCAGGCCGCGCTCGCCGCCTTCTGCCCGGACGCCGACCTGCGGCTCACCGTGCACAAGCTGCCGGACGGCCGGATGCCCGGGCACTGGGACGAGGCCAAGGCCGCGGTCGAGGAGCTGCGTCTGCGGACCGAGCCGGATCTGGTCCTCGCCCCGCGTACCGACGACGCGCACCAGGATCACCGCGGTCTGGCGAAACTGATGACCACCGCGTTCCGCGACCACCTCGTGCTCGGCTACGAGATCGTCAAGTGGGACGGCGATCTCGGCCGTCCGTCGGCGTACCAGCCGCTGTCGCCGGAGACCGCCGAACTGAAGGTGCGGCTGCTTCAGGAGCACTACCCCTCGCAGCAGCACCGGCCCTGGTACGACCGGGAGGCCTTCCTCGGGCTGGCCCGGATCCGCGGTATCGAAAGCAACGCGCGTTACGCCGAGGCGTTCGCCGTCACCAAACTCACTCTCGACCTGGGGGAATGAACCTTGCGCGTACTGCTGACCGGGCACCAGGGCTATCTGGGCACCGTCATGGCCCCGGTCCTCGCGGCCGCCGGGCACGAGGTCGTCGGTCTTGACGCCGGCCTGTTCGCCGACTGCGTCCTTGGCCCGGTGCCCGCCGACCCGTCCGGGTATCGGGTCGACCTGCGCGACGTCACGGCCGAGCACGTGGCCGGGGTGGACGCCGTGATCCACCTGGCCGCGCTGTCCAACGACCCGCTGGGATCGCTGGCGCCGGAGCTCACCTACGACATCAACCACCACGCGTCCGTACGCCTTGCCCGGCTGGCCCGCGAGGCCGGGGTGCGGCGCTTCCTGTACGCGTCGACGTGCTCGGTCTACGGCGCCGCCGGCGGCGACGAACTGGTGGCCGAGGACGCCCCGCTGCGCCCGGTGACGCCGTACGCGGAGTCCAAGGTGCGGGTGGAGGACGACCTGCACGCGCTGGCCGACGACGACTTCACCCCGGTGTTCATGCGCAACGCCACCGCCTTCGGGTACTCACCGCGGCTGCGCGCCGACATCGTGCTGAACAACCTGGTGGGGCACGCCCTGTTGTCCGGCGAAGTCCTGGTGCTCTCCGACGGCACGCCCTGGCGCCCGCTGGTGCACGCCGCCGACATCGCCCGGGCCTTCACGGCCGCGCTGACCGCGCCGCGGGAATCGGTGCACGACCGGGCGTTCAACATCGGCAGCGAGTTCAACAACGTCACGGTCGCCGAGATCGCCGACCAGGTCGCCGAGGCGGTGTCCGGCGCGAAGGTGGTGATCACCGGGGAGAACGGTGCCGATCCGCGGTCCTACCGGGTCGACTTCTCCCGGTTCCGCGCCGCGGTGCCCAGCTTCGACTGCGAGTGGACGGTGAAGCGGGGCGCGCTCGAACTCGCCGACGCCTACCGGAAACACGGGCTGACCCGGGAGAGCTTCGAGCAGCGCTTCACCCGCCTTGCCGTGCTGCGCGCGGCGACCGAGGCCGGCACCGTCGACGACACCCTGCGGTGGCGCCGATGACCGAGCTCGGCCACGAGATGCACGCTCTGGTGGAGCGGATGTACCCGCTCTGCCGGAGCATCACCGGCGACGGGGTGCGCGCCACCCTGGACATCGTCGGCGAGCACATCCCGCTCCAGGTGCACGAGGTGCCGACCGGGACCCAGGTACTCGACTGGACGGTGCCGCAGGAGTGGAACATCAAGGACGCCTACATCGCCGACGGTTCCGGCAGGCGCGTCGTCGACTTCGCCGCGTCCAGCCTGCACGTGCTCGGCTACAGCGTGCCGGTGTCGGCGACCATGCCGCTGTCCGAGCTGCGCGAGCACCTGTACACCCTGCCCGACCACCCGAGCTGGGTGCCGTACCGCACCAGTTACTACAAGCCGGAATGGGGGTTCTGCCTGGCCCAGGAGACCCTGGACGCGCTGCCGGAGGGCGACTACGAGGTGCGCGTCGACTCCACGCTCGCCGACGGGCACCTCACCTACGCCGAGCACGTGGTCCCCGGGCAGATCGCCGACGAGGTGATCGTCTCCTGCCACGTCTGCCACCCGTCACTGGCCAACGACAACCTGGCCGGCATCGCGGTGGCGACGTACCTGGCACGGGCGCTGGCGGAGCAGAACCCGTACTACACCTACCGGTTCATCTTCGCGCCCGGCACCGTCGGGGCGATCACCTGGCTGGCCCGCAACGCGGAACGGGTGGACCGGGTCAAGCACGGGCTGGTGCTGGCCTGCGCGGGCGACCCGGGCCAGCTGACGTACAAGCAGAGCAGGCGCGGCGACGCGGAGATCGACCGGGTGATGCGGCACGTGCTGGCCTCCTCCGAACGCCCGCACCAGGTCAACGAGTTCACCCCGTACGGGTACGACGAGCGGCAGTTCTGCTCGCCCGGGTTCGATCTCGGCGTGGGCTCGCTCAGCCGGACCCCGTACGCCGGCTACCCCGAGTACCACACCTCGGCGGACAACCTGGACTTCGTCTCCCCGGAGGCGATGGCGGACACGCTCGCCGTGTGCCGCGAGGCGTTCGCCGTCCTGGACCGCAACCGGAGCTACGTCAACCTCAGCCCCTACGGTGAGCCCCAGCTCGGCCGGCGCGGGCTGTACGACTCGCTCGGCGGCCGCAGCGACGCCAAGCAGGCCCAGATGGCGATGCTCTGGGTGCTCAGCCTCTCCGACGGCGAGCACACACTGCTGGACGTCGCCGAGCGGTCCGGGCTGCCGTTCGACACCGTCGCCGCCGCGGCCGGCGCCCTGTGCGGCGCCGAATTGATCAAGGCATGAAGCCGATGACCACCGAGGGGGAGAAGACGACGGCATCGGCGGTCCCCGCCGGACCCGCCCGGCAAACCGCCAAGCGGGCCATGGTCGGCCGGCTGTCCTGGGGACTGGCCGACCAGGCGGCCTCCAGCGTGAGCAACTTCGCGGTGGGCATCTACGTGGCCCGCTCGCTGGGGGTGACCGCGTTCGGCGTGTTCAGCCTCGCCTGGGTGACCTACGGCGTGGTGCTCAACGTCTCCCGCGGGCTGGCCACCGATCCGCTCACGGTGCGCTTCAGCGGCCCGCCCGGCACGGCCTGGCGCGGGGCGGTGGGCCGCTCGACGGGCACCGCGCTCGGCGTCGGCGGCGCTCTCGGCGCGGTGTGTCTGGTGGCCGGGCTCGGACTCGGCGGCCGGGTCGGGCCCGCGTTCGCCGCCCTCGGTGTCATGATGCCGGGGCTGCTGCTCCAGGACGCCTGGCGGTACTCGTTCTTCGCCGCGGGCACCGGGCGGAAGGCGTTCTTCAACGACGTCGTGTGGGGTCTCGCGCTCGTCCCCGCCATGGTGGTGGCCGCCCGCGTCGGCACCGTGGCCGCCTTCGTGTTCGCCTGGGGCGCGTCCGCCACGGTGGCCGCGGGCTACGGCTGCGTCCAGTCCGGCATCCGGCCCCGGATGGCCGAGGCGCGCGGGTGGCTGCGCGAACAGCGCGATCTCGGCTACCGGTACCTGGTCGAGAACGTCAGCCTCAGTGGCGCGAGCCAGTTGCGGGCGTACGGGCTCGGCGTGATCGTCGGGGTCGGCGCGGTCGGCGCGGTGCGGGGCGCCGAGCTCCTGCTCGGCCCGTTCCTGGCCGTGCTCATGGGGCTTTCGCTGGTCACCGTCCCGGAGGCGGCACGGGTGCTGCGGCAGGCCCCGCACCGACTGGGCAGGTTCTGCCTGCTCCTCGGCGGGGGGCAGGCCGTCGGCGCGCTGCTCTGGGGCTCGGCGCTGCTGCTGGTGCCCGGCCGGCTCGGCGAGACGGTGCTCGGCGACGTCTGGCACTCCGCCTCCCAGCTCATCGTG
>NZ_JAODTZ010000006.1 GCF_025399795.1 Streptomyces rhizosphaerihabitans
TTTGTCTTCCGGCCTTTCAGCGCTTTCGCGTTTCGTGGCCTTTCGACATTCACTACGTTAGCCGAATCCCTCGGCGACTCATAATCGAGTTCCGCGAGTTCGAATTCAGGCATGCAGGCATGCCGAATAAGTCCCCGCTGGAGGGAAGTCGTAGGTAGTGGGTTGGCCGCTCTCGGCTGCTGGCTGAACGCCGTAACCGGTTCAAGCGGCTCGGGCTACATTACGGATCCCTCAGGGGCGCGTCAAGTTGAGCGGCGGCGGGGCGCATGGGCTCGATAAGGGCTCACCGTCGGATCGTCGGCGACCCAGAAACGCCAGGGGTGAACGCCTCCATCGCCGGAGACTCCGGTGCGTGGGCCGTTGCGCACCTGGTCGGAGCCGACAGGGGTGCCACTGAGCAGGGTCAAGGGCGAGCCTTCGGGGCCGCAGGCGTCCGCTCCGTCGAGGGACCGGTCCACCCCCAGTGCCGTCGCGAGGCGTGCCGGCCCTTTGGCCAGTTCCTTGTCGTATCGGGCCGAGAGTCGACGTTTGCGGGCGAGGTCCGCACCCTCGGTGACCTCGCCGGCCCGGAGCAGGACTCCACTGGGTCTGCCCTCCGGACCGCACACCAGGTTCATGCAGTGCCACATGCCGTAGGTGAAGTAGACGTACACATGACCGGGCGGGCCGAACATCACGCCGTTGCGGGCCGTGCGGCCGCGGTAGGCGTGCGAGCCGGGGTCGTTCGGACCGTCGTAGGCCTCGACCTCGGTGAGGCGCAGTTCGATCGGACCGTCCGCAGTGGCGCGTACGAGGACGCGTCCCAGCAGGTCGGGGGCGACGTCCAGTACAGGGCGGTCGAAGAAGTCCCGCGTCAGGGGCGTACGGTCAGGGGCCGCGATCATGGCGTACGAGCGTAGTCCCTCCGTCCTGACCGCCGCGTCGGAGTCCGGAGGGGTTCGGAGCAGTCCGGACGGATGCTTGTCGGCGGGGTGGTCAGAGGTCCCCTCTCTTGTAAGGGTGAGGGCGCGGAACCGGTCGAGGCCGGATCGCGTTTGTAGGGATCAAGGGATCCATACAGACAGAGGACGAAACAGGCATTGCCTGGGGAGGAAGTGACGACATGGGGTTCAAGCGGCTGCTTGCGAGCTTGGGGGCCGGTGGGGCTTCGGTCGAGACGGTGCTGACCGAGGCCAACACCGTTCCGGGCGGCGTCGTCCAGGGCGAGGTGCGGATCCAGGGTGGCTCGGTCGACCAGGCGATCGAGGGTCTGTCGGTCGGCCTTCAGGCCAAGGTCGAGGTCGAGGGCCACGACGACCAGGAGTACAAGCAGAACATCGAGTTCACGAAGCTGCGGCTCGGCGGGGCCTTCCAGCTCCAGGCCGGCGCCGTGCACACGGTTCCGTTCGGTCTGGAGATCCCGTGGGAGACGCCGATCACCATGATCGACGGGCAGAGCCTGCGCGGGATGAACATCGGTGTCACCACCGAGCTGCAGATCGCCCGCGCCATCGACCCGGGTGACCTCGACCCGGTCAACGTGCACCCGCTGCCGGCGCAGAAGGCGATTCTCGACGCCTTCATCCAGCTCGGCTTCCGCTTCAAGAACGCGGACATGGAGAAGGGCCACATCCGCAACACCCGTCAGCGGCTGCCGTTCTACCAGGAGATCGAGTTCTACCCGCCGTCGCAGTACCGCGGGCTGAACCAGGTGGAGCTGAGCTTCGTCGCGGACGACCGTGCGATGGACGTCATCCTGGAGATGGACAAGAAGCCGGGCCTCTTCAGCGAGGGCAGCGACTCCTTCCGCTCCTTCCAGGTGGGACTGCACGACTTCCAGGGCACGGACTGGGCCGGATACCTGAACCAGTGGCTGTCGGAGGTCGGCAGCAAGCGCAGCTGGTTCTAGGCTCGCGGTACGGAATCCGCCGTTCAGGAGGTACTGACGTGACCGAGCTCAAGAAGCCGCCGCTCCCGCACGACTTCCATCCACCGGTGCCGGCGTTCACGGTCGCCAGCGAGGATGTCGAGCCGGGCGCGGTACTGAAGGACGCGCAGGTCTACGCGGCCGGGAACACCTCACCTCAGCTGAGCTGGGAGGGCTTTCCGCCGGAGACCAAGAGCTTCGCCGTGACGTGCTTCGATCCGGACGCCCCGACGGGGAGCGGATTCTGGCACTGGGTGGTGTTCGACATCCCGGTCTCGGTGACGGAGCTGCCGACGGGCGCGGGCAGCGACAAGTTCGACGGTCTGCCCGACGGCGCGGTCCAGGTGCGCAACGACTACGGCTCCAGGGACTTCGGTGGCGCCGCGCCGCCGGCCGGGGATCCCGCCCACCGGTACGTCTTCACGGTGTACGCCGTGGATCAGGAGAAGCTCGGTCCCGACGCGGAAGTGTCGCCCGCCGTGGTGGGCTTCAATCTGCGGTTCCACACACTGGCGCGCGCCCAGTTGATCGGTGAGTACGCCGCCCCCGCCGCAGACTGACGTTCACCGAACGTTTGCCCGCCTCTGGTCATGGAAGTGATCAGGGGCGGGCATTTTTTATTGCGTTGTCCATCTCGGCGTGCCCGGCCAGAGTTGATCCCAGCCCGCCGCAGGTGGGCCGGTGCGCAAGAGGAGGTGGGCTGGATGCGGGACACGCTGGTACTGAACGCGAGCTTTGAGCCGCTGTCGACGGTGACGTTGAACCGAGCCGTCGTTCTGGTGCTGCAGGACAAGGCCGTCGTCGAGCAGGCCCACCCCGAACTGCGCATGCGCGGCGCGGCGTTGGACATACCCGTGCCACGGGTGATCAGGCTCTGCCGCTACGTCCGGGTGCCGTTCCGAAGACAAGCGCCGTGGTCGAGGCGGGGTGTGCTGGTACGCGACCGGCACAGGTGCGCCTACTGCGGCCGCCGGGCCACGACCGTGGACCACGTGGTCCCGCGTGCCCAGGGCGGTCAGGACTCGTGGCTGAACACCGTGGCCTCCTGCGCGGAGGACAATCACCGCAAGGCGGACCGTACTCCGGAGCAGGCGCAGATGCCGTTGCTGCGGCAGCCGTTCGAACCGACGCCCGCGGACGCCATGCTGCTGGCGCTGGGCCAGGACGACTTCGACGCGCTGCCGGAGTGGCTGGCCCAGCCGGCCGCGTAGCCCGTACGACGATGGGGCCCACCTCCTCAGGAGGTGGGCCCCATCGTCGTACGGCATCAGTCCGTGATGGACGGCTTCTCGCGGCGCTCGTTGCCGTCGCCGGAGTCTCTGGAAGAACCCCGGTTGCCCGAACCGCCGCCCAGTCCGCCGAAGTTGCCCATGGCGCCGCTGAGGCCCTTGAGGGCATCGCCGATCTCGCTGGGCACGATCCAGAGCTTGTTGGCGTTGCCCTCGGCGATCTTCGGGAGCATCTGGAGGTACTGGTAGGAGAGGAGCTTCTGGTCCGGGTCTCCGGCGTGGATGGCCTCGAAGACCGTACGGACGGCCTGGGCCTCACCCTCGGCGCGCAGGGCCGCGGCCTTCGCCTCACCCTCGGCGCGCAGGATCGCGGACTGCTTCTCGCCCTCGGCGGTGAGGATCTGCGACTGGCGGATGCCCTCCGCGGTGAGGATCGCGGCGCGCTTGTCGCGGTCGGCGCGCATCTGCTTCTCCATCGAGTCCTGGATGGAGGTGGGCGGTTCGATCGCCTTCAGCTCGACGCGGTTGACGCGGATGCCCCACTTGCCGGTGGCCTCGTCGAGGACGCCGCGCAGGGCCGCGTTGATCTCCTCGCGGGAGGTCAGGGTCCGCTCCAGGTCCATGCCGCCGATGATGTTGCGGAGCGTGGTGACGGTGAGCTGCTCGATCGCCTGGATGTAGCTGGCGACCTCGTACGTGGCGGCCCGCGCGTCGGTGACCTGGTAGTAGATGACGGTGTCGATGTTGACGACCAGGTTGTCCTGGGTGATCACCGGCTGCGGCGGGAACGGGACGACCTGTTCACGCAGGTCGATGCGGTTGCGGATCGAGTCTATGAACGGGACGACGATGTTCAGGCCGGCGTTCAGGGTCCGCGTGTAGCGGCCGAAGCGCTCGACGATGGCGGCGCTGGCCTGTGGGATGACCTGGATGGTCTTGATCAGGGCGATGAAGACCAACACCACCAGAATGATCAGGACGATGATGATCGGTTCCATCGATGCTCCCCGTACCCTTCTCCACTCGGTAATTCCGAAAGATCTCATGGGTGTTGAAGATCTTGCTGGACGAGTGTGACAGAACGTCGTCTGCCACGTGGGGCGTTCGGTTCACTTGTGTTGTCCGAGGTCACATGACGATCGCCGTGGCTCCGTCGATGTCCACGACATCCACTTCCTGGCCCACCTCGTAGGCCTGTCCGGCGTCGAGGGCGCGCGCCGACCAGATCTCTCCGCCGAGCTTGATGCGGCCCCCGCCCGAACTGTCCACGCGTTCCAGGACGATGGCCTGCTTGCCCTTCAACGCCTCGATGCCGGTCGCGAGTCGGGGGCGTTGGGCGCTGTGCCGGGCGGCGATGGGCCGTACGACTCCGATGAGTGCGACCGACACGGCCACGAAGACGAGCACTTGGAGGACGACACCGCCGCCGAGGCCCGCCGCGACCGCCGCGGCGACGGCGCCCACGGAGAACATGCCGAACTCCGGCATCGCGGTCACCACGAGCGGGATGCCGAGTCCGGCCGCCCCGACCAGCCACCACACCCATGCGTTGATGTCGTTCACGTGGTCATGGTAGGACCGCACTCCCCCGGCGGACAGAGCGCACGATCAAGTCGGGTACGCCGGATAAGGGGTGTGTGTCCGCGTGTTTGGCCGGTTCAGGCCATCGGCAGGCCCTGCGCGGTCCAGCGCTCGCCGACCTGCTCGACCACGAGCGGGAGGCCGAAGCAGAGGGAGAGGTTGCGCGAGGTGAGTTCCAGTTCCAGCGGGCCAGCGGCGAGCACCTTGCCCTGACGGATCATCAGGACATGGGTGAAGCCGGGGGCGATCTCCTCGACGTGGTGCGTGACCATGATCATGGAGGGGGCGATCGGGTCGCGGGCGAGCCGGCCGAGGCGGCGCACGAGGTCCTCGCGGCCGCCGAGGTCGAGGCCGGCCGCGGGCTCGTCGAGGAGCAGCAGCTCGGGGTCGGTCATCAGTGCGCGGGCGATCAGGGTGCGCTTGCGCTCGCCCTCGGAGAGGGTGCCGAACCTGCGGTCCAGATAGTCGCTCATGCCGAGACGGTCGAGAAAGGCGCGGGCGCGCCGCTCGTCGATGTCCTCGTAGTCCTCGTGCCACCCGGCGGTCATGCCGTAGGCGGCGGTGAGGACCGTCTGCAGGACCGTCTGGCGCTTGGGGAGCTTCTCGGCCATCGCGATACCGGCGATGCCGATGCGCGGGCGCAGCTCGAAGACGTCGACCTGGCCGAGGGCCTCACCGAGGATCGTGGCGGTGCCCGAGCTGGGGAAGAGGTAGCTGGAGGCGACGTTCAGGAGGGTCGTCTTCCCGGCGCCGTTGGGGCCGAGGATGACCCAGCGCTCCCCCTCCTTGACCGACCAGGAGACCTGGTCCACCAGAGCCCGGCCCTCGCGGACCACGGATACGTCCACCAGCTCCAGTACATCGCTCATGAGCGCGTTGTCTCCCATTGCAGTCTCGGCCGTCGCTTACGTCTGTGGACGAAGCCCCCAGGGAAAACCTACGCCACCGGTCGGCCGCACCGATCCATCGGCCGGTCCTTAGGGTGGGGGCATGCTCTCGGAACCACGCTCAGGACAGCTGACGGCATGGGGAAACGCCCTATTGGCCGGACTTGTTTCCCCGGACGACGCCGTGCTCGCCATCGTCGGGGACGACGCGGTGCACCGGGTCGAGGGGCTGCCCGGCGAGTCCGGGCCCGTCGGGCTCACGCTCGCCCTCGGCCGGCTGCGCACGCTCGGGGTGGCCGGGCTGCGGGTCGCGCTGCCCGCGCCGGGGCATCCGCTCGGGCTCAGCGGACCGCCCGCGTTCAACGCGCGCGCCCTCGACGCCGAGGAGGCCGTGGTCTGTCACGGCGCGGCGCTGGGGCTCGTGCCCGAGGTGTCCGAGGCCGGGCCGACCGGTGATGTGCATGTCGAGGTCGTCTGGCACTGCCTCGCCGTACGCGAGGCGCCGCCCGCCGATGTGCCCTCGCTCGGGGAGGCCGAGCGGGAACTGGCGGAAGCGCTCCGCGACGCGACGGACGTGCTGTCACGGCTGGATGTGGCCGGGTCGGGGCCCGTCGCCGCGGCGGCGATCGAGGCGTACCGGGCGCGGGCCGAGCGGGGGCGGGAGGTGCTGGCCCCCGGGTACCCGCCTCGCGCGGTACGCGTCCTGGAGCTGGCGCAGCGGGTCGGGATGCTGATTTCCGTGGCGTACGAGAGCGGGCACGGCGGCGCGGTGAGTGCCTCTGAGATCGCCGCTCGGGCCGAGGCTCTGCGGCCGGTGGAGCGGACGGCCCGGCGGGCGCAGGTGGCCGCGTACAACGCCTTCGTGGAGGAACGCGAGCGCGGGGTGCGCTGAGCGTCGCTCAGCGCGGAGTGCAGATGCCTTGCGTGGCCCGGGTTCCTCAGGTGCGCGGGCACCTGGGTGCCCTGCTTGCCCGGGGTCATGCGTGGCTCGCGTGCCGGGGCGCGTCGGCCTCCGTGCGTCCAGGGCTTTCGGTTGCCCGGGCGCTTGGGGCCCTTCGCCGCCCAACCGCACGTACCCGACCCCACGCACGCCCGCCGACGAGGCACCGTCGGAGACCTGCGACCTGCGACCCGATCCGAACGACAGCCCCTGGCGCGGGGCACGCGCCCGGACGCTCCGGTCACCGAGGGCGTGGACCCTCGGGTGCCCGAACGCTCGGCTGCCTTCGGTGCTCGGGCCGGTGTGACGCGGAAGGGCCCCGCGAAACGTTTCCGTTCGCGAGGCCCTTGTGGCCGGTGGGGCTCAGCCGTTGACTCCCGCGTTGCCGAACGCCGGGTTCAGGGCGCCGATGACGTTCACGCTGTTGCCGACCACGTTCACCGGGACGTCGACCGGGGCCTGGACGAGGTTGCCGGAGACGACACCCGGGGAGCCCACGGCCTTGCCGCCCGCCGACGCGCCGTCCGCCGCCGAAGCCATGCCCGCACCGGCGGCGACCAGGCCGCCCGCCACCATCGCGACAGCTGTGAACTTCTTCAGGTTCTTCACTTGCGAAACCCCTCCTCGCGAACACCGCGGCAGACCGCCGCAGCGCACTGGAGAACGGCCGGGCCTCACGGAGGATGCGCCGTCCGGGTGACATACACACGACGGTATGAATCTCATTCCGGAGCGGAACCATCCGAGTTGTCGTGGGAAGGCACCGTCCCGCCCGCGCGCCGAGGGAGTGCGCCGGGGCACGGATCCTCTGGTCGGCGGCCCCTGACGATCAGTCCGCGATCCCGTGGCGTACGGCCCAGAGCGCGGCCTGGGTGCGGTCGGCGAGGTCGAGTTTCATCAGGATGTTCGAAACGTGGGTCTTCACCGTCTTCTCGGAGAGGACGAGGGCGCGGGCGATCTCCCGGTTGGACCGGCCGTCCGCGATCAGGCCGAGCACCTCGCGCTCCCGCTCGGTGAGCGAACCACTTCTACCTTGACCCGAGTTGACCTCTTCCTGGGACAACAGGGCACCCGCGACCTCGGGTTGGAGGACGACGTGCCCCGCGTGGACCGAGCGGATGGCTCCGGCCAGCGCGTCGGGGTCCACGTCCTTGTAGACATACCCGGCGGCGCCGGCGCGCAGCGCGGGCACCACCGTGCGCTGCTCGGTGAAGCTGGTGACGATCAGCACGCGCGCGGGGTTGGCGAGTTCGCGGAGTTTGCGCAGCGCGTCGACGCCGTCCATCCCCGGCATCTTGACGTCCATCAGGACGACGTCCGGTTTCAACTCCTCGGCACGGTCGACGCCTTCGGCCCCGTCGGACGCCTCTCCGACTACCTCGATGTCGTCCTGCACTTCGAGGAAGGTGCGCAGTCCCCGGCGGACGACCTGGTGGTCGTCGACGAGCAGCACCTTGATTGCGTCAGCCACCAGGGACCTCCATCTCGATCACGGTGCCCTTTCCGGGCGCCGATTCCACGGTGAGTGTGCCGCCGACCCCGCTCGCCCGGTCCCGCATCGACACCAGGCCCAGATGGCGGCCGGCGCTGCGTATCGCGGTGGGGTCGAAGCCTCCGCCGTCGTCGGTGACGTGCAGGACTGCGCCGGGGCCGCGCCTGTCCAGGGTGACGTCGACGCGGGTGGCGCCGGAGTGCCGCAACGCGTTGTGCAGGGCCTCCTGGGAGACCCTCAGCATGGCCTCCTCCTGGGAGGCGGGCAGCGCTCGTACACCGTGGCTGGAGAAGGTCACGCGCGCGGAATGGGCGCGGTCGAGGACCTGGATCTGGGTGCGCAGGGTGGCGACCAGCCCGTCCTCGTCGAGGGCGGCGGGGCGCAACTCGACCACGGCGGCGCGCAGTTCTTCGGTGGCCTCCGCCGCGAGCGCGGCCACGTGCTGCAGTTCGCCCTTGGCGCGGGAGGGGTCGCGGTCGACGAGGGTGGCGGCGGCCTGCGCGGTGAGGCGCAGCGAGAACAGCTTCTGGCTGACGGCGTCGTGCAGCTCGTGCGCGAGCCGGGAGCGCTCCTCGGCGATCGTGAGCTCGCGGCTGCGCTCGTAGAGCCGGGCGTTGGTCAGGGCGATCGCCGCGTGCTGGGCGAGGATCGTGAGGAGTTCCTCGTCGTCCTCGGTGAAACCGCACCTGCCGTCCGGCTCGGGGCACGGCTGTCCCTCAGGACGCAACTTGTTCGCGAGGAAGAGTGCGCCGATGATCTCGTCGCCGTCGCGGATGGGCAGGCCCAGGAAGTCGGACATGTCGGGGTGGGCCGCGGGCCAGCCCTCGAAGCGGGGGTCCTTGCGCACGTCGGCCAGGCGCTCGGGGCGGGCCTCGCGCAGCATCGCGGCGAGGATGCCGTGCTGGCGCGGGAGCGGTCCGATGGCTTTCCACTGCGCGTCGCTGACCCCGTCGACGACGAACTGGGCGAAGCCTCCGTGGTCGTCGGGCACGCCCAGCGCCGCGTACTGCGCGTCGAGCAGTTCGCGCGCCGAAGCGACGATCGTCTTGAGGACGTCACGCACTTCGAGATGCCTGCTCATGGCCAGCAGCGCGGAGCTCACCGCGTACAGGCCCGACCGGGGTCCTTGACTCATGACCCCAAACTACCGGCGGGGTGTGACAGCGCGTATCGGACCCGTGATGACGCCGGCCGGGCCATTGGGCCTAGGACGAAGGGCCCCTGATCATTGCGGCCCGCGCACGAGGCGGCGGGGCGGACCCGGTTCCTACCGTGAGGACACCCGCCGGGAAGGCGGCTGCAGCGAGGGGACGGATGTCATGCCGGTAGCGATCATCACGGGGGCTTCGAAGGGGTTGGGGAGGGCGTTCGGCGCGGCTCTGGCGGAGCGCGGCTGGGATCTGGTGCTCGACGCCAGGACGGCCGGAGTGCTGGAGGAGACCGCGAAGGCGCTGTCCGCGTACGGGACGCGCGTGGAGGCCCTGCCCGGAGACGTGACGGACGCCGGTCACCGTGCCGGGCTGGTGGCGGCGGCCCGGAAGCTGGGGGGTGTCGACCTGCTCGTGAACAACGCGAGCGCGCTGGGCGCCGAGCCGCTGGTGCGCCTGGAGGAGCTGGGCCTGGACGGGCTGCGGCAAGCTCTGGAGGTCAATGTGGTCGCCGCGCTGGGCCTGATCCAGGAGGCACTGCCGCTGCTGAGGGCGGCCGGGG
The DNA here is from genome assembly GCF_025399795.1 of Streptomyces rhizosphaerihabitans. Classification (GTDB taxonomy): domain Bacteria; phylum Actinomycetota; class Actinomycetes; order Streptomycetales; family Streptomycetaceae; genus Streptomyces; species Streptomyces rhizosphaerihabitans. The sequence continues at coordinate 9,746 of NZ_JAODTZ010000006.1, forward strand.
CCGGCACGGTCGTCGCCGTCAGCTCGGACGCCGCGGCGGAGGCGTACGAGACGTGGGGCGGCTACGGCGCCTCGAAGGCCGCTCTCGACCATCTCTCGGCGGTTCTCGCCGAGGAGGAGCCCGGCCTGCGGGTGTGGGCGGTGGACCCCGGGGACATGGGCACGGACCTCTATGCGGCGGCCGTACCGGACGACGACGGTCCGCGGCCGGCGCCCGACAGTGTGGTTCCGGCCTTTCTGCGCCTGCTCGACGAACGGCCGGCCAGTGGGCGCTACACGGCCGCGGCCCTGCTGGAGGAGCGGTGACGACGGCGATGGGGGTTCCTCCGGTCGGGCGCGGCCGGGAGTGGGGAAGCGTTCCGAAGGAGCTGTCGGCCCGGGTGCCCGCGGAGCAGCGCGGTCCCGGCCGTGACCGGGACTCCGTACGGCTGCTGGTGTCGCGCGGTACCGAGGTGTCGCATCACCGGTTCGTGGAGCTGCCCCGGCAGCTGAGGGCCGGTGACCTGCTGATCGTCAACACCTCGGCCACCCTGGCGGCGGCCGTGGACGGACGGATCGGCCACGCGCGCGTGGTGGTGCACTTCTCCACGCGTGGCGACGACGGGCGGTGGGCGGTCGAGCTGCGGGATCCCGACGGAAGGGGGACCACGCGTGCGCGTGCGGGCGGCCCCGCGGGGACAGTGGTGCGCCTGCCCGGGGACGTACGCCTCGTTCTGGAGGAGCCGCTGAGCGCGCGCGGTCAGCGGCTGTGGTGGGGGCGGGTGCCGGACGCGGACGTACGGGGACTGCTGCGGCGGCACGGGCGGCCCATTCGCTACTCCTATACGGACCGGGACCAGCCGCTGTCCGTGTACCAGACGGTGTTCGCGCTGCCGTCGGACGACGGCGCGGGGAGCGCGGAGATGCCGAGCGCTGCACGCCCCTTCACCGCGCGGCTGGTGGCGGAGCTGGTGAGCCGCGGAGTGCAGTTCGCGCCGGTCACGCTGCACACGGGGGTCGCGTCGGCGGAGGCGCACGAGCCGCCGTATCCCGAGCGGTACGAGGTGCCGGCGGTGTCGGCCCGGTTGATCAACGCGGCGCGGGCCGGCGGGGGCCGGATCATCGCGGTCGGTACGACGGCCGTGCGGGCCGTGGAGTCCGCGACCGGCGCGGACGGGCTGGTCCGGGCGGCGAAGGGCTGGACCGGCCTCGTGGTGACCCCGGAGCACGGGGTGCGGGCCGTCGACGGGCTGCTGACCGGGCTGCACGAGCCGGAGGCCTCGCATCTGCTGATGCTGGAGGCGATCGCGGGGAGGGCGGCGATCGACCGCGGGTACGAGGAGGCACTGCGTATGCGCTACCTCTGGCACGAATTCGGGGACGTGCACCTCATCCTCCCGGAGGAGGGCCCTCACTCTTAGCATTGCTCTCGCAACTGCCGGTCAGATCGGCCTGGGGCCCATGTGAGCCCGCACATAGGGTCCAGGTCACGTACGAAGGAGCATAGGAGATAAAAGGGACAAGATGACCAGGGAAGACGTGCCAGTCTGCCCCGATTTGCCCCTTCCGTGTCCACTATCCGACTTCGTAGGTCACACCTTTGCCACAGCATTTTGCGGCCGCTAAGAATTGCGTTGTCGCTCAGCGCGGCGGGTTCTCCCCCGCAGCGTTTGTTCCGGAAACACACAGTCCCCCGCCGGGACGAAGAGCGACCTCCGCGCTATTCGAAGAGGTCCATCAGTCATGCCCAAGAACATCAACACTCCTGGTCATCGTCCGACGCTGACCAAGCTCCACAAGCTCTCGATCGCCGGTGTGGCCACCCTCGGTGCCGCCGCCCTCGCGTTCTCCCTGGTGCCGGACAACTCGCACACCACCACGGACGACGCCGCCGCCCCCACGGCACAGGTCGCCTACAGCGAGCACCAGATCAAGGACGTCAAGGCCGGCGTCACCGGCCCGCTGGCCGGCGCCGACCTGAAGGCGCAGGCCATCGCGGCGAAGCAGAAGGCCGCGACCGACTCCGCGGCCGCGGCGAAGAAGAAGGCCGCCAACGCGGTGGCCGCGAAGCACAAGGCGGCCGCCCAGGCCGCGAAGAAGAAGACGGCCGCGCACGCAGCGGCGAAGAAGAAGGCCGCAGCGTCGCGCGCCGAGTCCGCCGTCGCGAGCCGCTCCACGCAGCGCATCAAGCTCGAGACGGTCGCCGCGAAGACGTACGCCAACAACCTCGACGGCTGGATCCGCGAGTCCCTCGACATCATGAAGTCGAAGGGCATCCCCGGCTCCTACGAGGGCCTGCACCGCAACATCCTTCGTGAGTCCTCGGGCAACCCGATGGCCATCAACGACTGGGACATCAACGCCATCAACGGCATCCCGTCGAAGGGTCTGCTGCAGGTCATCCCGCCGACGTTCAAGGCGTACCACGTGGCCGGTACCTCGTGGGACATCTACAACCCGGTCGCCAACATCACCGCCGCCGCCAACTACGCGGCCGACAAGTACGGTTCCATGGACAACGTGAACAGCGCGTACTGAGGACTCAGCGCGGAGTTCCCACACAGACGCCGAAGGGCGGCACCCCGATCAGGGGTGCCGCCCTCGCGTCGTTCCCGGGCCTCTACTTGCGCATGACCTCGGGCTCGTGGCGGCGCAGGAAGCGGGCCACGAAGAAGCCGCAGGCGACACCGAGGACGATCAGCGCGATCATGTCCACGGTCCAGGCCCCGGCCGTGTGGTTCCACAGCGGGTCCGTGCTCGTCGGGTCGTCCTGGTTCGGGAAGATGTTGTTCAGGTCCAGCGTGGCCCCGGACGCGGCCACCGCCCAGCGGGCCGGCATCAGGTACGAGAACTGGTTGACGCCCACGGTGCCGTTCAGGATGAACAGACAGCCGGTGAAGACGACCTGGACGATCGCGAACATGACCAGGAGCGGCATGGTCTTCTCCGCGGTCTTCACCAGCGAAGAGATGATCAGGCCGAACATCATCGACACGAAGCCGAGAGCCATGATCGGCAGCGTGAGCTCGACCTTGGGCAGGCTCTTGAGGATCAGACCCTCGGACGGGACCTCGCGGCTGCCGAAGCCGATGGCGCCGACCAGAGCGCCCTGCAGCATGGTGATCACACCGAGGACGATCACCTTGGACATCAGGTACGCCGAACGCGACAGACCCGTCGCGCGCTCCCGCTCGTAGATCACCCGTTCCTTGATCAGCTCACGGACCGAGTTGGCGGCGCCCGCGAAGCACGCGCCGACCGCGAGGATCAGGAGCACGGTCGTGGCCGTGCCGTTCGCGACATGGGCGCCCGAGGGCAGCACCTTGTCGTTGACCAGCAGCGTCTTGCCGTTGTCGATGAGCAGGCTGACCGAGCCCAGGACAGCGGGCAGGATCACCGTCAGCGCGAGGAAGCCCTTGTCCGACACGATCACCGAGGTGTAGCGGCGCATCAGCGTCATCAGCTGGGAGCCCCAGCTCTGCGGCTTCGGCGGCTTCATCGCCTGCGCGGACGGCATCTGCGTCGACTGCGGAGCCACCGCGTCGATGTCCGCCGCGTACATCTGGTAGTGCTGCGAGCCCTTCCAGCGGCCGGCCCAGTCGTAGTCGCGGTAGTTCTCGAACGAGGAGAAGACGTCGGCCCAGGTCTCGTAGCCGAAGAAGTTCAGCGCCTCCTCCGGCGGACCGAAGTAGGCGACGGACCCGCCGGGCGCCATGACCAGGAGCTTGTCGCAGATCGCCAGCTCGGCCACCGAGTGCGTGACGACGAGGACCGTACGGCCGTCGTCGGCGAGGCCGCGCAGCAGCTGCATGACATCGCGGTCCATGCCCGGGTCGAGACCGGAGGTCGGCTCGTCCAGGAAGATCAGCGACGGCTTGGTGAGCAGCTCCAGGGCCACCGAGACGCGCTTTCGCTGGCCACCGGAGAGGGAGGTGACCTTCTTCTCCTTGTGGATGTCCAGCTTCAGCTCGCGCAGCACCTCGTCTATGCGCGCCTCGCGCTCCTCGCCCGTGGTGTCGGCGGGGAAGCGCAGCTTGGCTGCGTACTTGAGGGCCTTCTTGACGGTCAGCTCCTTGTGCAGGATGTCGTCCTGCGGGACCAGACCGATGCGCTGACGCAGCTCGGCGAACTGCTTGTACAGGTTCCGGTTGTCGTAGAGGACGTCACCCTGGTTGGCGGGGCGATAGCCCGTGAGCGCCTTCAGGAGCGTCGACTTGCCGGAGCCCGACGGGCCGATGACCGCGACGAGCGACTTCTCGGGTACGCCGAAGGAGACGTCCTTGAGGATCTGCTTGCCGCCGTCGACGGTGACCGTCAGGTGGCGGGCCGAGAAGGAGACCTCACCGGTGTCGACGAACTCCTCGAGCCGGTCGCCGACCAGACGGAAGGTCGAGTGGCCGACGCCGACGATGTCGTTCGGGCCGAGCAGCGCGGAGCCGCCCTTGGTGATCGGCATACCGTTGACGTACGTGCCGTTGTGCGAGCCGAGATCGCGGATCTCGAAGCGGCCGTCCGGCGTCGCGTGGAACTCGGCGTGGTGGCGGGAGACCTGGAGGTCGGAGACCACCAGTTCGTTCTCCAGCGCACGGCCTATGCGCATCACGCGGCCGAGCGAGAACTGGTGGAAGGTCGTCGGGCTTCGGTCGCCGTAGACCGGCGGCGCCCCCGCGCCACCACCGGGTCCCTGCTGCTGCGGAATGCCCGCCGCCTGCTGCGGTTGCTGCGAGGCCGGCGCCTGCGGCGTCGGCTGCTGGGCCCAGCCGGGGCCCGCGCCCTGCGCCGCGAACGGCTGTGCCACCGGGGCCGCGGCACCGGACACGCTCAGCCGCGGTCCGTCGGTCGCGTTGCCGAGGTGCACGGCCGAACCGGGCCCGATCTCCAACTGGTGGATCCGCTGCCCCTGTACGAACGTGCCGTTGGTGCTCCCGTGGTCCTCGATGACCCAACTACGGCCGTTCCAGCTGATCGTGGCGTGACGCCAGGAGACCCTGGCATCATCGAGCACGATGTCCCCCTGCGGATCACGTCCGAGGGTGTGAGGCCTGGACGCGTCGAGCGTCCAGGTCCGTCCATTCAATTCCAGTACGAGTTCCGGCACTCCAGCCCCACTGAGTTGTCCCCCGAGCTACCCCCATCACAGGGAGTCTAGGGATGTCGAACATCGTGGGGAACTATTTCAGTACAGGCCCCCTGACCGAAAGTCGGGCCTTGTGAAGGATGGCTACGGGCGGGTTGCCCGTTTCCGTTGACGGGGTTGAAACCGGCCCGGAGAGTGGTAATCCCACGCGAGGGGGACATTCGCGGGGATCACCGCGGCGCGGATCGGGGGGTCTGGCGATGAGCATCGGGACCATGCACCACGGCGGGAACACCAGGGGCGCGCCGTGGGGGGATGTGCTGTTGTCCGCGATCGCCTCCGTGAGCTGGGCGTTGATCGGCATGGCGGGTACCGCCGCGCTCGGTCTGCACCTGCTCGGGGCGGATACGGCGGCCTCGCTCGGCCCCATGACCGCCGCGGTGGTGGCTCTCGGGGCAGGCGGCACGGTGACGCCGTCCGGCAACGTCTCCGCCTTCGGGCTGAAGGGAGCGGAGGCGCACACCGCCATCCAGCTCACGCCGCTGGGCGTCGGGCTGGTCGGCGCCCTGCTGATGTCGTGGTTCTTCCTACGGTCCTTGCGCGGGGCCGGAGTTGTCATCGCTCCGGCCGAACTCCTGGCGCGGGCGGGCTCGGTGATCGTCCTGTTCGTGGCGACACTGGGCGGGCTCGCCTGGGCCGGCCACGACGTCATCACGATCGACGGCGGCAAACTCGGGCTCGACAAGGTCACGGGCGGTGGCGGCGGGCTCGGTGACATCACGGACAAACTCCCGGGCGGACTCGGGGACCTCGGCGGTCTGCTGCCCGGCAAGATCGGCGACCTCGTGAAGGCGAAGGCGGCCGTCGGCTTCTCCGTCGACACCGCGCCGACGCTGCTCGGCGGCGCCGCCTGGGCCGCCGGAGTCCTGCTGATCGCCCTGCTGGCCTCCCGGCGCACGCCGTTGCCGCGCGGCTGGGACGCCGTGCACCGCGTGGTGAGGCCGGCCGCCTCCTCGCTCGTCGCCGTCCTGCTCGTCGCCGTCCTGGCCGGGCTCGCGGCGGCGGCCTACGCGGCGATCGGCGACGCCCACCCGAAGCGGATCGCGGGAGCGGCGCTGCTCGGCGCGCCCAACGGTGTGTGGCTCGCGATCCCCCTCGGCCTCTTCGTCCCCTGGGACGGCAAAGCCACCGGCGAACTCGCCAAACTGCTCCCCGACCCCCTCGACAGGCTGCTGACCGTCGATGCGTCCCGGCCCGTCACGCTCGGGCGGCTCGCCGAACTCGACGGACGCGTATGGCTGTTGGGGGTCGCTGTCGTTCTGATGATGCTGTACGCGGGCGTTCTGACGGCTGCGCGTACGCCATTTGTACGGGCGGGGCATGGCGCCGTTGCGGGAGCGGGGAATGCCTCGGATGTACGGGGTGACAGTCCCCTGCGGTTCGCCGGGCGCTGCGCACTTCGGCTCGGCGTCGTGACGGCGCTGACCGTGCCGCTGCTCGCATGGCTGACGGAGGTGTCGGTGGACGCTTCCCTGTCCGTGCTGGGGTTCGACGCGTTCGGGGCAGGGATCGAGTTGCACGGGCGGCTGGGGGTGGCGTTGGTGCTGGGGGCTCTCTGGGGGGCGGGGGCCGGTGCTGTGGGGGCGTTGCTCGCCTGTGCGAGTGGGGCCGCGGGGCGGAGGGCTGCGGGGTTGGCACGGGGTGACTTGGGGGGTGGGGGCTCTGGGGGTCCTGGGGAGCTCGGCAGTGCGGGTGCGGGTGTCGGCGGGAGTGCTGGGCCGTACCGGCCCCGGGGGTCGTACCGGGCGCCCAACCCCGACACCAATCCGTATCTGAAGGTGCCGGACGAGCTGCGGGAGCCGGAGGATCGGGGGCCGGCGCCGAGGGGTTCGCGGGCGCCTGGTGACGTGTACGGGGCGCCCACCGTGGTGGGGCCGATCGGGCGCCCGCCGAGGCGGAGGCAGGACGGGCCACCACCGCTGCCTCCTCCGCCGCCGCCCGTTCCACCCTCACCGGACGAGGGGCCGCCGCCTCCGCGCAGGCCCCGGCGTTGAGGAGCGGGAGTGCGTGGGGCATGAGGCGTCGCCCGTTCCGTGCATTCTCCGGTTGCGGGGTCAAGATTCAGCCCCTCCGGCGCTTGAGGAGCGGGATCCCGGGCGGAGCCCCGGATTATGGGGCCGCGGGACCCTGGGTGAGGGGAAACCGGCGGGTTCGGGGAGCTGTCGTGGGATGTTGCGGACGCCCCGCGCAGCGGGGGTGGTCCGTTCGTCACCCGTGTGCCGTTTGGGTGTCACCCAGTGTTCCGTGTCCGCTGGGCGGACCGGGCGGGCGGGAGGCACTGGGTGCCGGATACGGTGGGAGCACCATGAGCGCTTCGCAGACCTCTGATGTGCCCACCCTTCTTGTCAAGATCTTCGGCAAGGACCGGCCCGGCATCACCGCCGGACTCTTCGACACCCTCGCCGCCTACTCCGTCGACGTGGTCGACATCGAGCAGGTCGTCACCCGGGGCCGGATCGTGCTGTGCGCGCTCGTGACCGAGCCGCCCGCCGGCCTCGAAGGTGATCTGCGGGCCACCGTCCACAGCTGGGCGGAGTCGATGAAGATGCAGGCGGAGATCATCTCCGGCCTCGGTGACAACCGCCCGCGCGGATCCGGACGTTCGCTGGTCACGGTGCTCGGACACCCGCTCACCGCGGAGTCGACGGCCGCCATCGCCGCGCGCATCACGAAGACCGGCGGCAACATCGACCGTATCTTCCGACTGGCCAAGTACCCGGTGACCGCGGTCGAGTTCGCCGTGTCCGGTACGGAGACCGAGACACTGCGCACCGCGCTGGTGACCGAGGCCTCGGCACTCGGTGTGGACATCGCCGTGGTGGCCGCGGGCCTGCACCGCCGGGCCCAGCGTCTTGTCGTGATGGATGTGGACTCCACCCTCATCCAGGACGAGGTGATCGAGCTCTTCGCCGCGCACGCCGGGTGCGAGGACGAGGTCGCCGGGGTCACGGCGGCCGCGATGCGGGGCGAGCTGGACTTCGAGCAGTCCCTGCACGCGCGCGTGGCGCTCCTCGAAGGGCTGGACGCGTCGGTCGTGCAGAAGGTGCGCGAGGAGGTTCGGCTGACGCCGGGCGCGCGCACCCTGATCCGTACGCTGAAGCGACTCGGCTTCCAAGTCGGTGTCGTCTCCGGCGGGTTCACGCAGGTGACCGACGATCTCAAGGAGCGGCTCGGGCTCGACTTCGCCCAGGCCAACACGCTGGAGATCGTCGACGGGAAACTGACCGGCCGGGTCACCGGGGAGATCGTGGACCGGGCGGGCAAGGCGCGGCTGCTGCGCCGGTTCGCCGCCGAGGCCGGGGTTCCGCTGGCCCAGACCGTGGCGATCGGCGACGGCGCCAACGATCTCGACATGCTCAACGCCGCCGGCCTCGGGGTCGCGTTCAACGCCAAGCCGGTCGTGCGCCAGGCCGCGCACACCGCGGTGAACTTCCCGTTCCTCGACACGGTCCTGTATCTGCTGGGCGTCACCCGTGAAGAGGTCGAGGCCGCCGACATGCATGAGGACGACAACGCTCACTGAGTGACGTCCTACGACGGACGGGGGCCCGGCACCGTGGCGGTGCCGGGCCCCCGTCCGTCGTAGGGGTGGGCTCACTCCGTCGGAGCCCAGTAGTCGGTCAGGGCGCCCGATCCGGGCTCCAGGGACTTCCAGGGGCCGTCGAAAGAGAGCACCGCGAAGGCGGCGGTGTGGAAACCGTGGGCGTCCATACGCGTACGGGTGTCACCCTCGGCCCGGCCCGCCAGGACGTCGGCGAGGCCGTGCACGCCCGGGTTGTGACCGATCAGGATCACGTTGTGCGCGTCGTCCGGGGTTTCGTTGAGCACGGCGATCAGCTCGCCCGGCGAGGCTTCGTAGAGCCGCTCCTCATAGACCGTTTTCGGCCGGTGCGGGAGCTCCTGGACGGCATGCTTCCACGTCTCGCGGGTACGGATCGCGGTGGAGCAAAGGGCCAGGTCCAGGGGGATGCCGGTGTCTGCCAGCCTGCGTCCGGCGACGGCGGCGTCCATGCGGCCCCGGTCGGCGAGCGGCCGCTCGTGGTCGGACATCTGCGGCCAGTCGGCTTTCGCATGCCGGAAGAGGACAATCCTGCGGGGTTCTGCGACGCTCATGCGTCCCAGCTTCGCACGAAACATGCCATGGGGCGCAGGGAGTTGATGCGGTCCCCCGGCGGGGCTGACGCCCTGCCCCGTCAGGGGTGAAGCCGTGCCCCTTGGGGGGTCAAACGGTCTCCCCGGGTTGCGGGTGGCGGCCGTCTGTGGGGGATGGCGCGATCCGGGATGCCCCGATGCGGCATGGCTCATTTGCGGCGGGTGGGGCAGTCCTGCCCGGTGGCGGGTGCCGCGGCGAGGGCGGGAGCTGCGGCAACGGTTGTCGCGGGGCATTGCCTGCCGGGGTGGCATGGGTTGCCGGGGTCCGGCCGGTGAAGCGGGTGGCCGGCGGGCCGGGCCGTGGGCGTCGGAGGCACTCGTGTGCACGGCACCAAGCGGGGCCTCGGCGACTCACGGAGCGTTGCGCAGGACCGCCTGCTGGACGCGCTCGAACATGTGGGTGATCGCCGGGTCGCTGCCCGCGGCGTGCGCGTCCGCCGGGTTGAGGATCATGAGCAGCAGGGTGATGAAAGCGAGCGTCGGCAGGGCGAGGGCCCACCAGGGCAGTCGGATGTCCACGCGGCCCGTGGTCGCCGGGTGGGGCCGGGTGTGCGTATGGGCCGACATGCCGCCTCCGTGAGTCTTCGAGTGGTTCCCGGGCCGCGTCTCGCGGTCACAACTCGAAGTTACGGACTCCGCGGCCCTCGACCCATCCGGTGATCCACCCACTTGACCCTGACACTCACCCCCTAGGGGACGGGGGGTTACCCCTACCCTCGGGCCCGCAGGCGGGTCGGCGTCGGAGAGGGCACGTTCCGGAGGGGCGTGCGAGGTGCTACGGCACCGGTGCGGCGGCGGCCGGCGTGACGTCGGCGGCCGGGGGCTCTGTCGTTCAGCGTGACGCGATGGACGCGATGACGCCGATGATCACGGTGATGGCCAGCATCGCGCCGAGCACGAGCAGCAGCTTCTTCTGGCCGTTCTGGGGGTTCGGGTCGAGCACAGGCATGGCGCCAGTCTGGCACTCCCGGTCCGCTCCGCCGCCGCCGGGGCCCGTTTCCCGGAACCGGGTCATGCGGCGGCCTCGTCCTCCACCGTGCGGTTGCGGCCGGCCAGGATGCCGACGCCGATCTGCGGGACCATCAGCCCGGCCATCATCGCGAGCGGCAGGCCCCAGCCGCCGCTGTGCTGGTAGAGCACACCCACGAGCAGCGGGCCCGGGATCGAGAGCAGATAGCCGGTGCTCTGGGCGAACGCCGACAGCTTGGCGACACCGGCACCGGTCCGGGCCCGCATGCCGACCATGGTGAGGGCCAGCGGAAAGGCGCAGTTGGAGATGCCGAGCAGCAGGGCCCAGGCCCAGGCACCCGCCGCCGGGGCCAGATACAGGCCCGCGTATCCGGCGAGGCCGCAGAGGCCGAGTGCGACCACGATCGGCCCTTGGTGGGGCAGGCGGATGGCGAGGCGCGGGATGACGAAGGCCAGCGGCACGCCCATCACCATGGTGACGGCGAGAAGCAGTCCGGCGGTGCCCGCGGCGACGCCCGCGTCGCGGAAGATCTGTGCCATCCACCCCATCGTGATGTAGGCGGCGGTGGCCTGGAGGCCGAAGAAGACGGCGAGCGCCCAGGCCGTAGGGCTGCGGGTGATGCGCAGCCCGTCGGGCTCGTGCCGGGTGGCGACGGCGGGAGCGGGCCCCAGGTCACCGGTGCGGGCAGCGGCGGCAGCAGCAGGTTTACGGTCACCGGTACGGCCCGCCTCGGACGCGGCGGGCCCGAGGGCACCGGTACGGGTTGCGACGGCAGCGGCGGGCCCACGGTCACGGAAATCGGTGCCCCGCGCTCGTACCAGCAGAATCCACGGGAGGACGGCCACCGCCGCGAGGCCCGCCCACACCACGAGTCCGGACTGCCACTCGCCGCCCAGGGCGTCGGTCACGGGAACGGTCACCGCGGCGGCGGCCGAGGTGCCGAGCGCGAGGGCCATCGAGTACAGGCCCGTCATGGAGCCGACCCTGTCCGGGAACCAGCGCTTGACGATCACCGGCATCAGGACGTTGCTGACGGCGATGCCCATGGCCGCGAGCGCGCTCGCGGCCAGGAAGCCGGCCGTGCCGCCGATGTACGGGCGCACGGCCAGGCCCGTCGTGATGGCGACCATGCCCGCGCAGACGACGGTGGCGGGCCCGAAGCGGCGGGCGAGCCGCGGCGCCGTCACACCGAAGACGGCGAAGCACAGGGGCGGTACGGAGGTGAGCAGTCCGGCGACGCCGCCGCTCATGCCGAGGCCGTCGCGCACCTCTTCGAGCAGGGCGCCGAGGCTCGTGATGGCCGGGCGCAGGTTGAGTGCGGCGAGGACGATGCCGGCGACCACGAGCCGCGTCGTCCACGCGCGCGGGGCGGGCGTTTCGGGTGCCGTGCTCTCGGCGGAGCGGCGTATCGCTGGGGACGTCATCGTCGTCCGGGTCTCCTCGGTGGCCATGCCACCCATCATAGAATCATGGGATGATTGGCTGTCCAATCCCGCTGCGTTAATCTCCGGAGCCTCCGGCCCCGCGCGAACGATCACACCCGGGCCCGTACGAAGGACCGTCATGCCGCTGAGCCATCCCCGCCGTTCGGCCCTGTCCGAGCAGGTCATCGCCGAGCTGCGGAACCAGATCACCTCGGGCGAGTGGCCGGTGGGCTCGCGCATCCCCACCGAGCCGGAGCTCGTCGACCAGCTCGGCGTCGCCCGCAACACCGTGCGCGAGGCCGTCCGGGCGCTCGCCCACAACGGGCTGCTGGACATCCGGCAGGGCTCAGGAACCTATGTCGTGGCGACCAGTGAGCTGGCGGGCGTCATGCATCGGCGGTTCGCGGACGCCGACCCGCGGCACATCGCGGAACTGCGTTCCACGCTGGAGTCGAGCGCCGCCCGGCTGGCCGCCGAACGGCGCACCGAACGCGATCTCAAGCAGCTGGACGCACTCCTCGTACGCCGGGAGGAGGCCTGGGAGTCGGGCGACGCGGAGGCCTTCGTGGCCGCCGACGCGACCTTCCATCTGGCGGTGGTGGCCGCGTCCCGCAACGACGTCATGACGGCGATGTACGCGGACCTGGGCGAGGTGCTGCGCGACTGGCTGCGCGAGGACGTCGGCAAGGAGCTGACGCCGGAGACGTACATGGACCACGCCCGGCTCGTCGACGCGATCAGGACGGGCGACGCGGAGGTCGCGGCCGCCGAGGCCGCGAGCTATCCGTTCCAGTGCCGGCCCGGCAGGCCGGGTGGCCTGGCGTAGACACGGGACGACGGGGCGACGGCCGGGCGAGCCGGCCGTCACAGGCCGAGGGGTCGTCACGGGCCGGCTGCCACAGGCCGGGGGCTGCCACAGGCGGGGGGCCGTCACGGGCCCGCCGGCCGTCACAGGCCGGGGACCGTCACAGGACAGGGGCCGCAGGACTTCAGGGCCGGGACAGGCGGCCGGACCTCACGGGCCGGGGCAGGCGGACGTCACGGGCCGTGGGTGATCCAGACCGTGCGGACCTCCTTCCAGCAGCGGCCTGTCAGCCTGACCGTCATCGCGGGTCCCACGTCGACGGGGGCGCTGTCGCTGTCGATGTCCCACCAGCGGGCGCACTCGACGTGCAGACGGACGCGATCGGTGCCCACATAGGGGTTGTGGCAGTACGCGACGACATGGGAGCCGGTGACGGTGGTCCGGCACTCGGCGCCGAACGGCTGGGGTGCGGCGGGCCGCCGTGACCCCTCGTTCGCGCTCTCCACGCGCGGGTGGGACATCGCGTCGTACGGCACGGCCATCACCAGGGCGACAGCGGCGAACACCGGAGCAAAGCGGCGGGACAGGCGCACAAGGGGACCTCCTCGGCCGTAAGGCTGCGGGGCGGGCGGTGCGTTCTCCCAGAGTGCCCGTCACGGTGTCTCGCCCGCCCGGCCGACTGGGCCGAACGGGCGACGCCCCGCTCCCCGCGCAGTGCGGGAAACGGGGCGCCGATACCGCGCGTAAGCGTTTACGCGCCGATGGCGTGCAGACCGCCGTCCACGTGGATGATCTCGCCCGTGGTCTTCGGGAACCAGTCGCTCAGCAGGGCGACGACGCCCTTGCCGGCCGGCTCCGGGTCCTTGAGGTCCCACTCCAGGGGCGCGCGGGTGTCCCACACCGAAGCGAGCTCGCCGAAGCCCGGGATGGACTTGGCGGCCATGGAACCGATCGGGCCCGCCGAGATGAGGTTGCAGCGGATGTTCTGCTTGCCCAGGTCGCGCGCCATGTAGCGGCTGGTGGCCTCCAGGGCGGCCTTGGCCGGACCCATCCAGTCGTACTGCGGCCAGGCGTACTGCGCGTCGAAGGTGAGGCCGACGACGGAGCCGCCGTTCTGCATCAGCGGCAGGCAGGCCATGGTCAGCGACTTCAGGGAGAACGCCGAGACGTGCATGGCCGTGGCCACCGACTCGAACGGCGTGTTGAGGAAGTTGCCGCCGAGGGCGTCCTGCGGCGCGAAGCCGATGGAGTGCACGACGCCGTCGAGGCCGCCCAGCTCCTCGCCGACGATCTCGGCGAGACGCGCCAGGTGCTCGTCGTTGGTGACGTCGAGCTCGATGACCTTGGTGGGCTTCGGCAGCTTCCTGGCGATGCGCTCGGTCAGCGTGGGCCGCGGGAACGCGGTCAGGATGATCTCGGCGCCCTGCTCCTGGGCCAGCTTGGCGGTGTGGAAGGCGATGGAGGACTCCATCAGCACACCGGTGATCAGGACGCGCTTGCCCTCAAGAATTCCGCTCATGGTGATCAGTGACCCATTCCCAGTCCGCCGTCAACCGGGATGACGGCTCCAGTGATGTACGAGGCGTCGTCCGAGGCGAGGAACCGCACCGTCGCGGCGATCTCCTCGGGCTGCGCGTAACGGCCCAGCGGTACCTGCGACACGATGTTCGCGCGCTGCTCCTCGGTGAGCGACTGCGTCATGTCGGTGTCGACGAAGCCGGGCGCGACGACGTTGAAGGTGAGGTTGCGCGAGCCGAGCTCCCGGGCGAGCGAACGCGCGAAGCCGACCAGGGCGGCCTTCGACGCGGCGTAGTTCGCCTGTCCCGCCGAGCCGAGCAGCCCGACGACCGACGAGATCAGCACGACGCGGCCCTTCTTGGCGCGCAGCATGCCGCGGTTGGCGCGCTTGACCACGCGGAAGGTGCCGGTGAGGTTCGTGTCGATGACCGAGGTGAAATCCTCCTCGGACATCCGCATGAGCAGCTGGTCCTTGGTGACGCCGGCGTTGGCGATCAGGACCTCGACCGGGCCGTGCTCGGCCTCGATCTCCTTGTAGGCCTGCTCCACCTGCTCGGTGTCGGTGATGTCGCACTTGACCGCCAGGCACCCCAATTCCGTCAGGGCGGCCGGCGGCTCACCGGACCGGTACGTGATCGCGACCTTGTCGCCTGCGTCGGCGAATGCGCGGGCGATGGCGAGGCCGATGCCCCGGTTGCCTCCGGTGACGAGAACCGAGCGGCTCAACGGATCACCCTTTCGTTAGCGGACTGAAACCCCTGCAATACAGGCGCCTTCCCCGAAAACCTATCGGTCCGCCCGGCCTCCCAGAGAATCGGGCACCGACAGTGGGTTCGGGTCACTGCTGTCGGATCCCTACAGAAAACCGAGGCTGTACGGCCGTACAGCCGAAGCGGCACGGCCGAAAGACGCGCCCGGTCACCGCAAAGCCGTGGCCGCCGGACCCGCCCGCGCGACATGATCGGACCCGACGGGCCACGACAGCAGGGAGACCTCGGTGCCTCATTCCATCGACGAAGCCTTCACGGCGCTACCGCTGCGCGCACTCGCCGACGCCGCGCTCGCGCGGGCGCGGGCGCTGGGCGCCGACCACGCGGACTTCCGGTTCGAACGGGTGCGCAGCGCGTCCTGGCGGTTGCGCGACGCCAAGCCGGCCGGGTCGTCGGACACCACCGACCTGGGGTACGCGGTGCGGGTCGTGCACGGCGGGACCTGGGGGTTCGCGTCGGGCGTGGATCTGACGATGGACGCGGCCGCGAAGGTCGCCTCGCAGGCCGTGGCGATGGCGAAGCTGTCGGCCCAGGTGATCAAGGCGGCCGGTTCCGACGAGCGCGTGGAGCTGGCCCAGGAGCCCGTGCACGCCGAGAAGACGTGGATCTCGTCGTACGAGATCGATCCCTTCTCCGTGCCGGACGAGGAGAAGGCGGGGCTGCTCGCGGACTGGAGCGCGCGGCTGCTGGCGGCCGACGGTGTCAACCATGTCGACGCGTCGCTGCTGACCGTGCACGAGAACAAGTTCTACGCCGACACCGCCGGGACCGTGACCACGCAGCAGCGGGTGCGGCTGCACCCGCAGCTCACCGCGGTGGCCGTCGACGAGTCCAGCGGCGAGTTCGACTCGATGCGGACGATCGCGCCGCCGGTCGGACGCGGCTGGGAGTACCTGCTGGGCACCGGCTGGAACTGGGACTCCGAACTGGAGCGCATTCCCGGGCTGCTCGCGGAGAAGATGCGGGCGCCGAGCGTCGAGGCGGGGCTGTACGACCTCGTCGTCGACCCGTCCAACCTGTGGCTGACCATCCACGAGTCCATCGGCCACGCCACCGAGCTGGACCGCGCGCTCGGCTACGAGGCCGCGTACGCCGGGACCTCGTTCGCCACCTTCGACCAGCTCGGCAAGCTCAGGTACGGCTCCGATCTGATGAACGTGACCGGTGACCGCACCGCCGAGCACGGCCTCGCGACCATCGGGTACGACGACGAGGGCGTCGAGGGCCAGTCCTGGGACCTCGTGAAGGAGGGCACGCTCGTCGGCTACCAGCTGGACCGGCGGATCGCGAGGCTGACCGGCTTCGAGCGGTCCAACGGGTGCGCGTACGCCGACTCCCCCCGGCATGTGCCCGTGCAGCGGATGGCCAACGTGTCCCTCCAGCCGGACCCCGGCGGACTGTCCACCGAGGATCTGATCGGGGGCGTCGACCGCGGCATCTACGTCGTCGGCGACCGGTCCTGGTCCATCGACATGCAGCGCTACAACTTCCAGTTCACCGGTCAGCGCTTCTTCAAGATCGAGAACGGCCGGATCACGGGCCAGCTGCGTGATGTCGCGTACCAGGCGACGACCACCGACTTCTGGGGTTCGATGGCCGCGGTGGGCGGTCCGCAGACGTATGTCCTCGGTGGTGCCTTCAACTGCGGCAAGGCCCAGCCGGGCCAGGTGGCCGCGGTGTCGCACGGCTGCCCGTCCGCCCTCTTCAAGGGTGTCAACATCCTCAACACCACGCAGGAGGCCGGTCGATGAGCGCTCACCAGGGAGTCGGCCGGGGGGCCGGGGGTCGCCCCCCGGGAAAGCACAGTCTCAACACCACGCAGGAGGCCGGTCGATGAGCGCCCGTACGAGCAAGCCGCACGAGGTCGTCGAGCGCGCCCTCGAACTGTCCCGGGCCGACGGCTGTGTGGTGATCGCCGACGAGCAGTCCACCGCCAACCTCCGCTGGGCGGGCAACGCGCTCACCACGAACGGGGTCACCCGCGGGCGCACGCTCACCGTGATCGCCACGGTGGACGGCCGCGAGGGCACCTCGTCGGGTGTGGTCTCGCGCTCGGCCGTGACCGCCGACGAGCTGGAGCCCCTGGTGCGGGCGGCCGAGGCCGCGGCACGGGGTGCCGGTCCCGCCGAGGACGGCCGACCGCTGGTGACGGGTGTACCGGAGTCCCCGGACTTCACGGACGCGCCCGCCGAGACCTCCTCCACCGTCTTCGCCGACTTCGCGCCGGCGCTCGGCGAATCGTTCGCACGCGCGCGTGTCGGCGGCCGTGAGCTGTACGGCTTCGCCAATCACGAACTCGTCTCCAGCTACCTCGGTACGTCGACGGGGCTGCGGCTGCGGCACGACCAGCCGAACGGCACGCTGGAGCTCAACGCCAAGTCCCCGGACCGTACGCGTTCGGCGTGGGCGGGACGCTCGACGCGGGACTTCAAGGACGTCGACCCGGCGGCGCTGGACGCGGAACTGGCCGTACGGCTCGGCTGGGCGCAGCGGCGCGTCGACCTGCCCGCCGGGCGCTACGAGACGCTGCTGCCGCCGACCGCCGTCGCGGACCTGCTGATCTACCAGATGTGGTCGGCCGCAGCCCGGGACGCGGCCGAGGGCCGGACCGTCTTCAGCAAGCCCGGGGGCGGCACCCGGATCGGCGAGCGGCTCACCGAGCTGCCGCTGACGCTGCGCAGCGACCCGAACGAGCCGGGCCTCGAGTCCGCCCCCTTCGTCCTCACGCACTCCTCGGGCGACGACGCCTCCGTGTTCGACAACGGGTTGCCGCTCACGGCCACGGACTGGATCCACCAGGGCGAACTGCGGCATCTGTCCACCACCCGGCACAGCGCCGACCTGACAGGGCTGCCGGTGACGCCGACGATCGGGAACCTCGTCCTCGACGGCGGCGAGGACCGCTCTTTGGAGGAGATGGTCGCCGCGACCGAGCGCGGGCTGCTGCTGACCTGCCTCTGGTACATCCGCGAGGTCGACCCGGCGACGCTGCTGCTGACCGGGCTGACCCGGGACGGCGTCTACCTCGTCGAGAACGGCGAGGTCGTCGGCGAGGTGAACAACTTCCGGTTCAATGAGTCGCCGGTGGGGCTGCTGGGGCGGGCCACGGAGGCGGGGCGGACGGAAAAGACGCTGCCCCGCGAGTGGAGCGACTGGTTCACTAGGGCTGCGATGCCCGCCCTGCGGGTGCCGGACTTCAATATGAGTTCTGTCAGCCAGGGCGTATAACCTCGTACCTGATTCACGAACCACTCAAGGAGATACGAGAACCGTGACGGACATCGTCGACGAGCTGAAGTGGCGGGGACTGTTCTCCCTGTCCACCGACGAAGATGCTTTGCGCAAGGCGCTCGCGGACGGTCCCGTCACGTTCTATTGCGGCTTCGACCCGACCGCGCCCAGCCTGCACGTCGGTCACCTGGTGCAGGTGCTCACCATGCGCCGGCTCCAGCAGGCCGGGCTGCGGCCGCTGCCCCTGGTGGGCGGGGCGACGGGCCAGATCGGTGACCCGCGCCCGACGGCCGAGCGCACGCTGAACGACCCGGAGACGGTCGCGAACTGGGTGACGCGGCTGCGTTCGCAGATCGAGCCGTTCCTGTCCTTCGAGGGCGAGAACGCCGCGGTCATGGTGAACAACCTCGACTGGACGGCCGGTCTGTCGGCGATCGAGTTCCTGCGGGACATCGGCAAGCACTTCCGCGTCAACAAGATGCTGACCAAGGACTCGGTGGCCCGCCGCCTGGAGTCCGAGGAGGGCATCAGCTACACGGAGTTCAGCTACCAGCTGCTGCAGGGCATGGACTTCCTGGAGCTGTACCGACGCTACGGCTGCACGTTGCAGCAGGGCGGCAGCGACCAGTGGGGCAACCTCACTGCGGGCCTGGATCTGATCCACCGCCTGGAGCCCGGGGCCCATGTGCACGCGCTGGCGACGCCGCTGATGGTCAAGGCGGACGGCACCAAGTTCGGCAAGACCGAGGGCGGCGCCGTCTGGCTCGACCCCGAGATGACGACGCCGTACGCGTTCTACCAGTTCTGGCTGAACGTGGACGACCGGGACATCTCGACGTACATGCGCATCCTGTCCTTCAGGTCCCCCGCGGAACTCGAGGAGCTGGAGAAGCAGACCGAGGAGCGTCCGCAGGCCCGTGCCGCCCAGCGCGCGCTGGCCGAGGAGCTGACGACGCTGGTGCACGGCGCCGACCAGACGGCCGCCGTGATCGCCGCGTCCAAGGCTCTCTTCGGGCAGGGCGAGCTGGCCGGGCTCGACGAGCGGACGCTGAGCGCGGCCCTGTCCGAGGTGCCGCACATCCAGGTCGCCGAGGCGGGTCTCGTCGTGGACCTCTTCGCCGAGGTCGGTCTGGTGGCCAGCAAGTCCGCCGCGCGCCGCACGGTCAAGGAGGGCGGGGCGTACGTGAACAACGTGAAGGTCGCCGCCGAGGACGCGGTCCCGGTCAAGGAGGACCTGCTGCACGGGCGCTGGCTCGTGCTGCGCCGGGGCAAGAAGAGCCTGGCCGCGGTCGAGGTCACGGGCGGCTGAGGCCTCCCCGCGCCCACGACGCGCGCGGACACGAAGGGGCGGCTCCCTGACGGAGCCGCCCCTTCGTCGTACCGCCGTTCCCGGGAAGGCCGGGCGGTCGGCCGTGGTCTCAGGTCTTCACCTTGTCGCCCCGTACGGCCATGTAGAGCATGTCGCCGAGGAAGACGAGGACGATCGCGGCGGCCAGCTGCAACGCGTGCCGCCCCCAGTCGATGCCTCGGGTCTCGGCGATGCCGATGCCCCGGGCGATCGCGTTGCCGACGATCGCTCCGAGGATGCCGAAGATGGTGGTCAGCCAGAGCGGGCTGTGCTGCTTCCCGGGGATGATCGCCTTGGCGATCAGGCCCAGCACGAACCCGACGATGATCGCCCACAACCAGCCCATGTCCGCCTCCTCGTGCCGCTCCCCGTGAGCAGTACCGTCAGTCTGTTGCTGTCCGCCATACGGCGCATGTCGGGCGGAGCCGTACGCGCTACGGCGCACCATGTCCACCCAGTCCGGACATCCCCCGGTCTCGAAGGCGGCGCAGACGCGGCGTAACGTGGAGGGGGTCCGGGCCCGCTTCCTCGACGGGTTCGTACCGGTACGGACCGGGGAGCGTCCGACGCAGGCAGGTGGTGGAGTGTGATCAGGAAGCAGAGCAACGTCCAGGTCTTCCGGATCACCGGAGCCAGACAGAGCCTGGACGACGACGTACGCGGCCGGCAGCGCCGCTATGTCATCTCGATGTCCGTCCGTACGGTGTCCGTGATCCTGGCGGCCACCCTGTGGAACATCGAACGGCCCGTAGCTCTCGTCGCGCTGGTCCTCGGGATTCTCCTCCCGTACGTCGCCGTGGTCATCGCCAACGCCGGACGTGAGAACGCGCCCTCGCTCCCCTCGACATTCGTCACCGCGCCGTTGCGTCCGATGATCACTCCGCCCCCGCAGGACGGCTCCGAGGATGCGTCCCCCAAGGACGCCGCGACCGGTCCCGGGGCGCCGCCGGTGGCCGAGCCGCACGACGTGGGCTGAGCCCGGGCCGGGGGCGAGCCGTCCCCGAACTCGCCGCGGGGCAAAGCCGTTTCGGCCCCGGACGGACGTCGGAGGATTCTCCGAAAACGGAATATCGCCGCGCAAACAAGCTCAAGAAAAGCTCAGATCAATCATGTAGTTCCGGTGCCGGGCGGCGGGTTACCCGTGACATACTTCGTACGCGCTCCGCATCCCCCGTCGGAGCGACGGACCGACGCCGGGCAGCTCCCCCCGTGGCTGCTCGGCGTCGCCTTTATGCGCTGTCGGAGCCCCCACCCACGAACGCCGGCCCACCGCGCGGAACGCGTGACGCGAGGCCTCGGCTAGGGTCGGCAGGGTGATTCTGAACGCCCCCGGCTCCGATCCCGCCTCCCCTGTCTGCTCGGCCAAGGCCTGCCGCGCGGACGCCGTGTGGGTGCTCGCCTGGAACAACCCGAAGCTGCACACGCCCGAGCGCCGCAAGACCTGGCTCGCGTGCGAGGAGCACCGCGAGCACCTGTCGAAGTTCCTCGGTGTGCGCGGGTTCCTGAAGGACGTCGTGCCGCTCGACGAGTGGGAGGCTTCCCGGCCGGTCGAGCGCGGCGAGGGATAGCCGGCGGACCGCGTCAGCCGCCGATCGCCGACATCGGGCGGTCGGGCTGGACGAACGACGGGTCGTCCAGGCCCGCCCCCGCCTTCTTGCCCCACATCGCGACGCGCCAGATGCGGGCGATCTCCTCGTCGGGCGCGCCCGAGCGCAGTGCGGCCCGCAGATCGGTCTCCTCCGTGGCGAAGAGACAGGTGCGCACCTGGCCGTCGGCAGTGAGGCGGGTGCGGTCGCAGGCCGAGCAGAACGGGCGGGTGACCGAGGCGATCACACCGACGCGATGCGGGCCGCCGTCGACGATCCAGCGCTCGGCGGGTGCGGAACCCCGCTCGTCGACACCTTCCTCGGTGAGCTCGAAGCGGGTGCGCAGCGAGGCCAGGATGTCGCCGGCGGTGACCATGCCGTCGCGCTTCCAGCCGTGCTGGGCGTCCAGCGGCATCTGCTCGATGAAGCGGAGTTCGTAGTCCTGCTCCACGGCCCAGGCCAGCAGGTCCGGGGCTTCGTCGGCGTTCAGGCCCGGCATCAGGACCGAGTTGATCTTGACGGGGGTCAGGCCCGCTCGGTGGGCGGCTTCGAGGCCCGCGATGACGTCCTTGTGGCGGTCGCGGCGGGTGAGGGTCTTGAACACGTCGGGCCGCAGGGTGTCGAGCGAGACGTTCACCCGGTCCAGGCCCGCGGCCTTCAGGGCGTCCGCGGTGCGCTTGAGGCCGATGCCGTTGGTCGTGAGGGACATCTGAGGGCGGGGGGCGAGGGCCGCGACCCGCTCGACGATGCCGACCAGGCCGGGGCGCAGCAGGGGCTCGCCGCCGGTGAAGCGGACCTCCTCGATGCCGAGGCGGGTGACCGCGATCTCTATCAGGCGGACGATCTCGTCGTCCGTGAGCAGATCGGGCTTGGCGAGCCACTGCAGGCCCTCTTCGGGCATGCAGTACGTGCAGCGGAGGTTGCACCGGTCCGTCAGTGAGACACGCAGGTCGGTGGCGACCCGGCCGTAGGTGTCGATGAGCACGCGGGGCCCCTCCCTCGATGCCGATCTCGTTTTCCGGACACCTGTGAGCCTACGTGACGGGACGGACAAGAACAGGGCCCGATCCCACGAGACGAGGCGCGGGCCCGTCGTAGGGATCTACCAGTGGTGATCCACCGGTGGCCTACGACGGGCCCGGGCGATGCCGGTGTCCGAGCCGGTGCCTAGTGCGCTCCGGTGCCCGTCAGGGAGCGGACCTCCAGTTCGGCGTACTTGCCGGCGTCCGGCTCCTCCTTGGACAGGACGGTGCCCAGCCAGCCCAGCAGGAAGCCGACCGGGATGGAGATGAGGCCCGGGTTCTCCAGCGGGAACCAGTGGAAGTCGACGTCGGGGAACATCGAGGTGGGCTTGCCCGAGACCACCGGGGAGAAGAGCACCAGACCGACCGCGGTGACCAGACCGCCGTAGATCGACCAGAGCGCGCCCGGGGTGGTGAACCTCTTCCAGAACAGGCTGTAGAGGATCGTCGGCAGGTTGGCGGAGGCGGCGACCGCGAAGGCGAGCGCGACCAGACCGGCGACGTTGAGGTCGCGGGAGAGGGCGCCCAGCAGGATGGACACGGCTCCGATCCCGACCGTCGCGTACCGGGCCGCCGCCATCTCCTGTTTCTCCGACGCCTGCCCCTTCTTGATGACGTTCGCGTAGATGTCGTGCGCGAAGGAGGAGGACGAGGCGAGTGTCAGTCCCGCGACGACCGCGAGGATCGTGGCGAAGGCGACGGCGGAGATGGTGGCGAGCAGGATCGCGCCCCAGGTGGAGTCGACGCCGCCGAGGTGCAGGGCGAGCAGGGGTGCCGCCGTGTTGCCCGCCTTGTTGGAGGCGATGATCTCGTCCGGTTTGATCAGCGCGGCGGCGCCGAAGCCGAGGGCGAGGGTCATCAGGTAGAAGGTGCCGATGAGGCCGATCGCCCAGTTCACCGACTTCCGCGCGGTCTTGGCGGTGGGCACGGTGTAGAAGCGGATCAGGATGTGCGGCAGGCCCGCGGTGCCGAGGACCAGCGCCATGCCGAGGGAGATGAAGTCCAGTTTGGTGGTGGACGTGGCGCCGTACTTGAGGCCGGGTTCCAGGAAGGGGGAGCCCTTGCCGCTGTTCTCGGCCGCCTTGCCGAGCAGGTCGGAGATGTTGAAGTGGAACTTCAGCAGCACCAGGAAGGTGAGCAGCAGGGCGCCGACGATCAGCAGGACCGCCTTGACCATCTGCACCCAGGTGGTGCCCTTCATGCCGCCGATGGTGACGTACACGATCATCAGGACGCCGACGAGCGCGACGATGCCGATCTTGCCGCCGTCGCTGGTGATGCCGAGGAGCAGCGAGACGAGGACGCCCGCGCCCGCCATCTGGGCCAGCAGGTAGAAGATCGACACGATGATGGTGGAGGTGCCCGCGGCGGTACGGACCGGTCGCTGGCGCATGCGGTAGGCGAGGACGTCGCCCATCGTGTACCGGCCGGAGTTGCGCAGCGGTTCGGCGACCAGGAGCAGGGCCACCAGCCAGGCGACCAGGAAGCCGATGGAGTAGAGGAAGCCGTCGTATCCGAAGAGGGCGATGGCGCCGGCGATGCCGAGGAAGGACGCGGCGGACATGTAGTCGCCGGAGACGGCGAGTCCGTTCTGGAAGCCGGTGAACTGGCGGCCGCCCGCGTAGAAGTCGGCGGCGTCCTTGGTCTGACGGCCGGCCCAGACGGTGATGACGAGGGTCGCGGCGACGAACACCGCGAACAGGGTGATGATCAGCGGCCGGTGCTGGCTCGCCTCGCCCGCGGCCAGCATCGTGGTGTGCGCGGTCGTCCGTACGGAGCTCATGCGCCGCCCTCCATCCGGGACTTGATGGCGTCGGCCTTGGGGTCGAGCTGGGTGGCCGCGTGCCGCGAGTACCACCAGGCGATGAGGAACGTGGTGAGGAACTGGGCGAGACCGAGCACCAGGGCGACGTTGACGTTGCCGAACAGCTTGGTGCCCATGAAGTCGCCCGCGTAGTTCGAGAGCAGCACGTACAGCAGGTACCAGAGGATGAATCCGACGGTCAGCGGAAAGGCGAAGGAGCGGTGGGAGCTGCGGAGTTCACCGAACTCGGCGCTCTCCTGCATCTCGACGAACTCCTGGGTGGACGGGAGTGGGGCTCCGGTTTTCGCGGGTGGTGGTGCGTCGGTGGCCACGGTGTCTCCTCGCGTTGCGGGTGCGGTTACGACGGTGGACGGGGGCAGGTCGGGGCCCGCGGGCGGGGGCTGTTCGGGTACGGACATGGGACTTCGACCTCACAGCGACATGGTTCCCGTAACGAGTTGTAATGATGTGAATCCGTTACGTGATCGGAGCGGGGGCTCGATCGTCCACGGGCTCCCTGTCCAAGGTCACGGCGCCACGCGTGGACCGGTTCAACTCCCCGGACTTCTTTCGGAAGTCGTCGCCATAAGCCATTGCTGGCCCGGTCGGCGGGAGGATAGCTTCGGCCTGCACCAATCCGTCATGTACCTGCCCGAGCACCATCCGTGTTCGGGCAGCTCCGTTTTCCGGATGATGTGGAGATCCCATGGCTCATCTGCGTTCCAGACGCCGTCTCGCCCTCGCCGTGCCGGTCGTTCTGTCGCTCACCGCCTCGCTCGGCTTCCTGCCGGGCGCCGCGTCGGCCACACCTCTGACCGCGCCCGCCGCGACGAGCGCGGACGGGCCGAACCTCTCGTACGTGGTCAACACGACAACGGACCACCGCACGATCGCGTCGGTGAAGAAGGCGATCGGCGCGGCCGGCGGCAGCGTCGTCATCGCGTACGAGCAGATCGGCGTGATCGTCGTCCACTCCGCGAACCCGGACTTCGGGCGGCAGATCCGGACGGCACGCGGAGTGCAGTCGGCCGGTGCCACGCGCACCTCGGCGCTGACCGCCGCGGGGACGACGGACGAGGGCGCGGCGCAGGTGCTGTCGGCCGCCGAGGCCGCCAAGGTCGCGAAGACCGCCGGCGCGGGCGAGGAGCCCCTCGAGGCCGACCAGTGGGACCTGCGCGCGATAGGCGCCGACAAGGCGGCCGCGATCAACCCGGGCAGCAAGAAGGTCACCGTCGCCGTGATCGACGTCGGCGTCGACGACACGCACCCGGACATCGCGCCGAACTTCTCGGCCTCGCAGTCCGCGAACTGCGTGGGCGGCAAGCCGGACACGACGTACGGCGCCTGGCGCCCGGTGGACGCCGACCACTACCACGGCACGCATGTCGCGGGGGAGATCGCGGCGGCCCGCAACGGCATCGGCGTCGCGGGGGTCGCGCCGGGCGTGAAGGTCGCGGGCATCACGGTGGCCGAGCCCGACTCCACCCAGTTGTTCTACCCGGAGAGCGTCGTGTGCGCCTTCGTGTTCGCCGCCGACCACGGCGTCGAGATCACCAACAACAGCTACTACGTGGACCCGTGGCTGTACAACTGCCTCGACGACCCCGACCAGAAGGCCATCGTCGACGCCGTCAACCGGGCCCAGCTCTACGCCCAGAAGAAGGGCACGCTGAACGTCGCAGCGGCGGGCAACTCCAACGACGACCTCGACTCGAACGCGCTGACCGACGCGTCCAGCCCCGACGACTCGACCGCCACGACGCGCACGGTCGACCCGCACAAGTGCTTCGACATACCCACCCAGTTGCCCGGTGTCGTCACGGTCGCCTCGACCGGCTTCAAGGGCGCCAAGTCCTACTTCTCCAGCTACGGCGACGGCGTCATCGACGTCGCGGCGCCCGGCGGCGACCGGTACCAGATCCCGGACACGCCGTCGCAGAACGGCCGCATCCTCTCGACGCTGCCGAACAACACGTACGGCTACCTACAGGGCACCTCGATGGCGACGCCGCACGTCGCCGGCGTGGCCGCGCTGCTGAAGTCCAAGTACCCGTGGGCCACGCCGGCTCAGCTCCAGATCCTCCTCAAGGCCCAGGCGGACAACCCGGGTTGCCCGACCACCCCCTACGACGGGAACGGCGACGGCGTCGTCGACGCGACCTGTGTCGGCGGCAAGCGGGTGAACGGCTTCTACGGATTCGGGATCGTCAACGCGCTGCGGGCGGTCAAGTAGCGCCTGCCGAAAGTCCCGTGGCCCCGGTCGTCCTGTGCGGCGACCGGGGCCACGCCGTCGCAGGCCGCCTTCCATGTTGATCGCGTCCACGCTGCATAGTGCCGGTATGACGCATTCACCGATGGCCGTTGTGTGGGAGGAGCTGGGCGGCGACCCGGCACTGCTCCCCGGGGTTTCGACCGTGGTGCGCGCGGGTGCGCTGGAAGCCCGGCTGCCCGTACGCGACTTGGCGCGCGCCTGCGTGGGTGCCTGCGCGCTGGCGGCCGCCGAGCTGGGGGCCCGGCGGGCCGGACTCGCGCGGGTGCCGCGGGTGAGCGTGGACGACGGCGCCGTCGCCACGGCCTTCGTCAGCGAACGGCATCTGCGGATCGGCGGGCGCGCGCCGGTCACCTTCGCGCCGCTGTCCCGGTTCTGGCGGACCGCGGACGGCTGGGTGCGGACGCACGCGAACTATCCACATCACCGGGCGCGACTGCTGGACGCGTTGGGGCTGGGCGCGGACGCGTCCGTGGAGACGGTCGCCGCCTGCCTCGCCGAACGGTCCGCCGCGGACGTGGAGGACACCGTGTACGCGGCCGGCGGCCTCGCCGTAGCGCTGCGTACGGCCAAGGAGTGGGCGGCGCACGAGCAGGGGGCGGCCGTCGCGCGCCGGCCCCTGCTGACCCGGGAGCCCGTCGCCGAACTGGACGGGTCCGCGCCGCGCGCACGGTCGCGGCTCTCCGGTGATCCGCTGCGGCCCGCGGCCGGTGTGCGCGTCCTGGACCTCACCCGGGTCATCGCGGGCCCGGTCGCGACCCGCACCCTCGCACTGCTGGGCGCCGACGTCCTGCGCGTGGACACGCCGCGGCTGCCCGAGGACCCCGACGCGCACGCCGACACGGGCTTCGGGAAGCGTTCCACGAAGCTCGACCTGGGCGTGCGCGCGGACCGCGACACCTTCGAGGAACTGCTCGCCGAGGCCGACGTCCTGGTCACCGGGTACCGGCCCGGCTCCCTCGACCACTTCGCGCTCACGCCGGAGGCACTGGCCGTGCGCCGACCCGGCCTGGTCGTGGCGCAGTTGTCCGCGTGGGGTGGGTACGGGCCGTGGGCCGGGCGGCGGGGCTTCGACAGCCTGGTGCAGGTCGCCACCGGGATCGCGGAGATCGAGGGGTCGGCGGAGCGGCCGGGTGCGCTGCCCGCGCAGGCCCTCGACCACGGCACGGGGTATCTGCTGGCCGCCGCGGTGCTCCGGTCGCTCACCGAGCAGACCCGGCAGGGCGGGACGCGGCTCGTCCGGCTGGCGCTGGCGCAGACAGCCGCGTGGCTGGTGGACGGGTTGGCGCGCCGGGACGAGGAGCCCGCCGACGCCTCGTACGAACCGGCCGCCTGGCTCGCCGAGACCGACAGCGACCTGGGCCGGCTCGGGTATACCCGGACGCCCGTCTCCTTCGCCGGTGGTCCCGCCGACTGGGCGCGGCCGCCGGGGCCTTGGGGCACGGACCCGGCCGAGTGGGCGTGACCGACGGGTCGGCCGGAAACGCACCTACGGGCGGAATGCCGAACCACCGCTTGTTTTCCCGCACTTGCCCGGCTGGGCCTGGTCGCTCCCGTGTCGGGCCCACTGACGGCCCTGCCGGTGCCCGTCCGGTGGGGAGCCGCCCCACGGGCCGCGCCGGTCGCCCGGCCCGTGGGTACCACCCCGGCGTCAGTTGGTGACGAGGACCTTCAGCGCGGTCCGCTCGTCCATCGCCTTGTAACCCTCGGGCACGCTCTCCAGCCCGATGGTCATGTCGAAGACCGGCGACGGGTCGATGGTCCCGTCGAGGACGTCGGGCAGCAGCTCGGGGATGTACGCGCGGACCGGGGCGACGCCGCCGCGCAGGGCGATGTTCCGGTCGAACATGACGCCCAGGTCGAGGCCCGTACCGCTGCCGTGGGGCACGCCGACGAAACCGATGGCGCCGCCGTCGCGGGTGATGTTCACAGCCGTACGCATGGACTGCTCGGTGCCGACGGCCTCGACGACACAGTGCGCACCCTGGCCCCCGGTCAGCTCGCGCACGGCCTCGACGGCCGCCTCACCGCGCTCGGCGACGACATCCGTGGCACCGAAGCGGCGCGCGATGTCGGTGCGCACCTCGTGGCGGCCGAGCGCGATGATCCGCTCGGCGCCGAGCCGCTGGGCGGCGAGCACGGCGCACAGCCCGACGGCCCCGTCCCCGACGACGGCGACGGTCGAGCCCTTGCGGACACCGGCCCCGAGGGCCGCGTGGTGGCCGGTGCCGAGGACGTCGGAGAGCGTCAGCAGCGCGGACAGCAGGTGGTCGTCGGAGGCCGCCTCCTTGGGCAGCTGTACGAGGGTGCCGTCGGCGAAGGGAACGCGTACGGCCTCGCCCTGACCGCCGTCGTAGCCGACGGCACCCCAGAAGCCGCCGTGCCGGCACGAGGTGGTGAGTCCGTCGCGGCAGTAGTCGCACACGCCGTCGGACCACATGAAGGGCGCCACGACCAGGTCGCCGCGCCGCACTCCGGTCACCGCGGAGCCCGTCTCCTCGACGATGCCGAGGAACTCGTGCCCGATCCGCTGGCCCGGCTGCCGGGCCGCCTCGCCGCGGTACGCCCACAGGTCGCTGCCGCAGATGCAGGAGCGCAGCACCCGCACGATCGCGTCGGTGGGCAGCTGCACCATGGGCTCGGGCACGTCCTCCACGCGCATGTCGTACGGGGCGTGGATGGTGGTGGCGCGCATGGCGAGGGTCCCTCTCGTGCGGAGCGTGGGTGAGATGCGCTCAGGGGGTGGTTGAGCGCATCTCACCGTACGCCGCCGCGGGCGCGCGTCGCGCGGCGAGGGGGCTCAGCACGCCTTCGACCAGCAGGAACTGGGCCACGACGTACGTGAGCATGATCCAGAAGGCCGCCTTCGGCAGCTGCGGCCAGTCGGCGACGCCGGTGGCGATGAGCGTGTCCGAGAGCATGAAGAGGGCGCCGCCGAGCGCCGCGACGGGCCCGAGCCGCGTGGCCCCGTACGCCATCGCGGTCAGCAGCAGGCTGTAGCCCGCGACGGGGATGCGCAGGCCGGCCGGCAGACCCGGCCACAGGAGGACGACCAGGGCGACGAGGACGGTGGCGTACACGCCGACGAGCCGTGCGCCGCGAACGCGTGCCGTTCTGCGGAAGAGCACGAGGTAGCACACGTGCCCCGCCGCGAAGGAGGCCATGCCGAGGAGGAAGGCGGGGTCGGCGTCGGACATGAGCGCCAGGTCACCGCACCAGCCGAGGAGCAGGGCCGCCACGAGGAACCGGGGTCCGCCGCGTGCAGCCGCGTACAAGGCGAGCAGCGGCATCAGGAGCGGCTTGGCGATCCGGTGTCCGGGGTCGGATCCGGCGAGCAGCGAGAGGAGGTCCACGGCCGCCGTCAGCGCGAAGCAGACGAGCAGGACGCGCGCGGGACGCGGGATCACGCGGCGGACTCCGCGGCCTGGGTCCGCGCGGCGGGCTCCGTCACCGGGATCTGCTCGGCAGGGTCCGTCACCCGGGTGTGCGCGGTGGACTCCGTGAGCGGAGTCTGCGCGGCGGCCGGTGGCGCGGGCTGCCAGCCGGGCCTGCCGAGGAGCCGCCCGGCGCGCTCGCGCCAGTTCGCCGCCGCCCGCACGTCCCTGGCGATGGCGGTGTACTCGTGGGTGGCCACCCTCAGCGGGTTGTACGTGGTGATGTTCTTGGTGAGCCCGTAGACGGGGCGTTCGGTCTCCGCGACCCACGATCCGAAGAGCCGGTCCCAGACGATGAGGATCCCGCCGAAGTTGCGGTCCAGGTAGCCGCCCTGGGAGGCGTGGTGGACGCGGTGGTGGGAGGGCGTGTTGAAGGCGGACTCGAACCAGCGGGGCATCTTGTCGATGCGTTCGGTGTGGATCCAGAACTGGTAGACGAGGCTCACCGACGAGCAGAACGCGAGCGCGGCCGGGTGCACCCCGAGGGCGACCATCGGGAGGTAGAAGGGCCAGGACGTGAGGCCCGTCCAGGGCTGGCGCAGTGCGGTGGTGAGGTTGAACTTCCTGCTGGAGTGGTGCACGACGTGACAGGCCCACAGGACGCGGATCACGTGGTGGCCGCGGTGGGACCAGTAGTAGAAGAAGTCCTGCGCGAGCAGCATCAGCGGGATCGTCCACCACAGGACGGGCACCCGCAGCGGCGTCAGTTCGTAGACCGCCATGTAGATCGCGACGATCGGGGACTTCCACAGGAGATCGAAGAAGAGGCTGCCGAGCCCCATGCCGAGACTGGTCGCGGCGTCCTTCGTCCCATATCCCGCGGCATCGTCGTCCGGATGGATCCGGACGCTCACCATCTCGATGACGGCGAGGAGCACGAAGGCGGGTATCGACCAGAGCACGACATCGGGCAGGTTCGGCATGGGTGAACCGTAGATGCGCTGGTCGGCTGCGTACAGAGGCTGTTACCGACAAGTATTACCGCCGGTACGCGCTTGCTTCCTGGTGATCTCCGCCAAGGGCGATACCCGTGCCCGGCCGGGTACTCATACGCCCGCCGCTCCGAGCAGCGCTCCGGCCGCGTACGTCACCGCCATGGCAAGCGCTCCCCCGGCCGTGTTCCGCAGCACCGCGCGCCGTGGGTCCGCCGAGCCCAGCCGTGCGCTGCTCCAGCCGGTGAGGGCGAGCGCGGCCAGCACCGAGACCACGGTGACGCCGAGCCGCCAGGCCGCCGGCGGCAGCACGATCGCCAGCAGCGGCAGCAGCGCTCCGGCGGTGAACGCGAGGAAGCTCGCCCATGCCGCGTGCCACGGATTGGTCAGGTCGTCGGGGTCGATGCCGAGTTCCTCGGACGCGTGGGCCCGCAGGGCGTCCCGCTCGGTGAGCTGTCCGGCCGCCTCGCGGGCCACCTCCCTCGACAGGCCGCGCTGCTCCAGGAGCTCGGTCAGCTCCTCCAGTTCGGCCTCCGGCTGCTCCTTGAGCTCCCGTTTCTCCATGGCCAGGGCCGCCAGCTCCGAGTCCCGCTGGGTGGAGACGGACACGTACTCGCCCGCCGCCATGGACATCGACCCGGCGAGCAGTCCCGCGAGGCCCGCGGTGAACAGCGCCGCGCGGTCGCTGGTGGCGCCGGCCACGCCGACGACGAGGCCCGCCGTGGAGACGATGCCGTCGTTGGCGCCGAGGACGGCGGCCCGCAGCCAGTTCAGCCGCGAGCCGAGGGTGCCGCCGTGGGCCTCGTCGTGCGTCGGTTGCGTCACACGGGGAGGATCGCACCCGGGGTGCGGCCGGCGCAGCACCGACCCGGCGGTCCCCCGGGCCGCACACCGCCCGGAATCCACCGAACCGTACTCCCCCGGGCGGCGAACTCCTCGGCGCTCACCACACGCGCACCGACCCTCCTCTCGCGAACGCCGGGCTCGTCGCGTCGGCGGGCGGGGTGTCCAGCGGTTCGGCGATCTCGGCCACGGTCGGGCCGACCTTCGCGGCGATCTCGTCGAGGTACGCCAGGTCGAAGCCGTAGACGCGGGCCGCGTTGCCGCCGGCCATGGCGGCGATCTCGGCGCGGGGCAGGCCCGCGTAGGCGATGCGCAGGCCCTCGCGGGTGTAGGGGTGGGTGCCCTCGTCGTGCGGGTAGTCGCTGCCCCACATGATCTTGTCGAGGCCGATGCGGTCGCGCAGCGGCACCTCGTGGGGGCGCATGAAACTGGCGCCGACGAAGCAGTTGTCACGCCAGACCAGGGAAGGGCGTTCGCCCATCGTCGCGGCCAGTCCCGCGCCGAACTTCGACTCGGCCGTCGACGCCTTCGACGCCCTGCCCGCCGCCGCGACCAGCCGCCCGTGGTAGTAGTCCAGCATGTCGAGCACCCCGGGGATCCAGCCCGAGCCCTGCTCGGTCAGCACCAGCCTCAGACCGGGGTTCCGGCGGAACGCGCCCCCGAACACCAGGTGCCACAACGCCCGGTGCGAGAACCAGGTCGTCTCCACCATGTAGACCGCGCGGGCCGCCGGTTCGTCCCCGAGCGGCGGCGAGGCGGAGCCCGCGTGATGGTTCACCGGGACACCCAGTTCGGCGCAGGCCGCCCAGATCGGGTCGTACACCGACGAGTACAGCTCGGGCAGGCCCGAGCCGGGGGGTGTGCCCGGCAGCAGCAGGCCGCCCTTGAGGCCCGCGCGCGCCGCCCAGCGGATCTCCTCGACCGCCGCGTCGACGTCGTTCAGGAGGATCTGGAAGACTCCCGCGCGACGGCCGGGTGCCGCTGCGCAGAAGTCGGCGAGCCAGCGGTTGTGGGCCCGCAGGCCCGCCCAGCGCAGTTCGAGCTCCTGCGCCGTCGGGGCCGGTGCCATCAGGGAGCCCGACGGGAAGAACGGCGGGATGGTGTTGGGGAAGACCACCTCCGCGACGATGCCGTCCTCCTCCAGCTCCGCGACGCGGCGCCCGGAGTTCCAGTTCCGGTCGGCGGTGTCGGCGAGCAGGTCCTCGTACGGGTTGACGTAGCCGGCCGCCCAGGCGTCGAAGTCCTCGTGGTGCCGGCGCTCCAAGTACGGCTTGTAGTCGAGGAGATCGGCGCCGGCGTGGCAGTCGGCGGAGATGACGGTGTAGCGGTCCTCGGCGCTCATGGGCTCACTCCCAGCACGGGGAAGTCGTGGTCCGTCAACCAGTGGCGGCCCACTTCGCGCGAGCGCGCCCAGGACGCCTCGACCGCCGACTGGTCCTCCTGCTGGCCCAGTTCGGCCGGCGTGGGGCCGATCCGCCGGGCGAGCGGGGTCAGTTCGCCGACGTCGAAGCCGAAGACCTCGGCCGCCGCGAGGCCGAGCATGCGGCGGGTCTCCGCGACCGGGATGTCGTGGAAGGTCTTCGCCAGCCACGCCCGGGTGTCGGGCCAGGTGCCCTCGGGGTGCGGGAAATCGCTGCCCCAGAGGATGTTGTCGACGCCGATCTCGTAACGCTGGGCGAGTTCGCGGCGCTTGGTGTTGGTCGCGCAGATGAAGACCTGCCGGTCCAGGTACTCGTGCGGGGGCCGTGTCAGCTCGGCGAAGGGCGACAGCTTCTTGCCGCCGTGCGCGCCGAGATAGAGACGGTCCATGAACCACAGCAGGTTGGGCAGCCACCAGCAGCCCGACTCCGCGACGCCGAACCGGAGTCCGGGGTGCCGCTCGAAGACCCCCGACCAGAGCAGGAACCAGAGGGGACGCGCGGGCCACCAGGTGACTTCGGAGACGTAGATCCCCAGGTGGTCGCCGTACTCGTGGCGCGGTGCCGCGCCGGAGTGGGTGAGCACGGGCATCGCGCACTCGGCGGCCGCCGCCCACACGGGGTCGTAACGGCGGTCGTGGTAGGGCTCCTTGTCGACCCACATGGAGGGGATCATCAGCGCGCCGAGACCCGACGCCTTGGCGCGGTACACCTCGGCGACCACGCGTCCGGTCTCGCCGGTGACCGGCAACAGGGCGACTCCGCAGTGCCGTTCGGGGTGCTCCGAGACGAAGTCGGCGAGCCAGCGGTTGTGGGCCTGCGCGCCCGCCATGCCGAGTTCCGGGTCCTGGTCGCCGGAGAGGCCGAGGCCGACGCCGAACGGCGCGGCGGTCCGGCTGTCCACGGCGTCCGCGTCGGGGAAGACGACCTCCGCCGCCACCCCGTCGCCGTCCAGCTCCTTGAGGCGCTGCGCGGTGTCCCAACCGCCGCGCAGGCCCTCCTCGTTGTCGTGGAACCACTTGTCCGCGAACGCCTCGTTGCGGACGCCGAGGCGGGTCATCTCCTCCCGGCGCCGGTCACGGCCCGCGAGGAACTCGTCGAAGTCCCGGTGGAAACGGGAGTCCAGATAGGGCCGGTACTCCTCGGTGGGGAGTCCGGCGTGGCAGTCGGAGGAGATGATCAGATACGGGTCCTGTTCGGTCACCGCGCCCCCTCAGTCGAGGATGAAACTTTCCAGGTACGACGGATCGGCCCGCTCGAGCATCGACTGCGACCTGGCCCGGATCTGCCGGTCGCTGTGCTCGCTCTCGGGCAGCAGCCAGAAGCGGTCCTCGCGGATCCCCTCGGCGACCAGGTCGGCGACCTGTTCGACGGGGGTGAACCGCACGTCGTGGCCCGCCTCCTTCATCGCGGCCTCCCACTGTCCGAGGCTGCGGTACGGGGTCCTGCGCGGCCGCTCCTTCGCGTACCGCGCGGGCCGGTTGCGGTGCGACTCCCACAGACCCGTGCGGAGCATGTGGGGCCCGGGGAACAGTACGGAGGCGCCCACGCGCGCGTGCTCCGCCTTCAGATGCGCGTACAGCGACTCGGTCATCGTCACCACGGCCGCCTTGGTGACGGCGTACACGGAGGCGGTGGGCAGCGGGGCGATCCCGCCGTCGCCGGACGAGGTGTTGACGACGTGGCCCGGTTCGCCCGCGGCGATCATCCGGGGCACGAACGCCTGGATGCCGTGGAAGACGCCCCACACGTTGACGGCGAAGGCCCACTTCCAGTCGTTCGGGTCGTGCTCCCACATCCGGCCCTCGGCGCCGGAGCCGACACCGGCGTTGTTGCACAGGACGTGCACCGCGCCGTACGTGCCGTACACGTCCTCGGCGAGCGCGACGACCTCGGAGCGCTCCCCGACGTCCACCACGCGCGCGAGGACGTCGGCGCCGTCCTCGCGCAGCTCCGCGGCGGCCTTCTCCAGGGCGCCCTCCTCGACGTCGGCGAGGACCACCTTGAGGCCGTCCGCCGCGAACCGCCGCGCCATCGCGAGCCCGATGCCGCTCGCCGCTCCGGTGACGACGGCGACCTGTCCTGCGCGCAGTTCCATCAGACGCTCCCGTCGGGCGGCCCGTCGAGGATCTGGCTCGGATCGTCGTAGCGCTGGTGGATGTAGGGCAACAGGGCCCTGCCGCTGACGCGTTCGGCGACCCTGCCCTTCTGGTCGGTGGTCTTCTCACCGATGGTGATCCCCACCAGCCGGCGTACGGGCAGATCGGCGACCGGGTCGTACATCGACTCGCGCAGGACGACGTCCCCGGTGACGCGCTCCAGCTTGCGGACCTTCTCGTTGCGCACGCAGTGCACGAGGACGGGGTCGGCGTCGAAGCCCGAACCGTCCACCGCGGGAAGGAACTTGAAGTAGAAGTCGGTCTTCTGCGCGGGTTCGGGCAGCGGCAGGGCCCCGCTCACCGCGCCGCGCACCTCGACGAAGGCGATGCCGTGCCGGGCGAGCACACCGCGCACGACGAGCCCGTCGCGCTCGACCGTCACCTCGCCGAGCTTCTTGGGTTCCCCGAACACCTCGCGACCGCCGATCAGGGCCCGCTCGTGGGTCATCGGCATGACGAGCGGGTACCAGCCCTCGACGTCCTCGTGCGCCGCGGCGACGGCGAACGAGCCCGCGCCCAGCGGATATCCGGGCAGATCGACCTTGCTGATGTTCACCCGCACCAACGGCCGCGCGGTGGGCTTCAGCGGGGGCGGCAGGACCGCCGCGACCGCGTCCGGGTCGCTCTCCCACACAGCCACCACACCGGTGGACCAGATGTCGGGGAGTCTGGAGCTCGCGCTGCGCGAGGCGGTGATCTCCGCCTCGGTCCGTGCGCCGTACCTCACTCGTGCCATGTCCGTACCGCCCTTCGTAGGCGCTACCTGCTGGGGCGCGCAGCACGCTTGCACCGCACGGGCCAAAGGTCCATAGCCATGCACCGGCCGGACGTCCGGCTCCGGCGGCGGGCCCATCCGATCCGGGGCCGGACCGGCTTCACGAACCCCAGGAATATTCGGTGGCCCCGCGGACCGGCGCCTGCCTAGACTCCGTGACCGCGGGGGCGGCTCCGCAAGCGTGCTTCCTTCTCTCTTTCTCTGACACCCGTAGCGCGCTCACTCTCCGCCCCCGCCTCACACGTTTCCGGATCCCGGGGGATTTCCGCTTGTCCGTACTGTCGTCCGTGCTGCTCCGCCGCCTGCGTACCGTCTACGTCGACCAGGCCGGGCCACGGCCGGGAGACCCGGCGACGACCGAGGGACTCGTCGCCCTCGAAGCCGAGCTGCTCGACCGGGGATTCGCCCCGTCGGCACCGCTGCGCGCCGCGCTCGCCTGGCTCGGACCCGCGGGACTCGGGGACGCCGGCAGCACCCTGATCCGGCAGATCGACGCGGAACTGGGCGCCGACCGGACCCATATGCCGCTGTTCCGCAGCTTCCCGGCCTCCGTGCCCGACGACACCTTCCAGCTGTACGTCGACCGGGTCTTCACCCTGTTGCTGCAGTGGCCCGCCCAGCCGTGCGTACTGTGCGCCGCGGTCGGCAGCGTGCATCCCGTGTCGCCGTGCGCCCATCTGGTGTGCCGCGCCTGCTGGGACGGCGCCGACTACGCCGGCTGCCCCCTGTGCCACCGCCGGATCGACCGCGCCGACCCGTTCCTGAAGCCCGCCGCGCCCCGCCTTCGGCGCGAACTGCCCGTCGGACCGCTGAAGTTGCTGGCGCTCGGCACCGATCAGCGAGCGGATTCCGCGAAGGCGCTGCTCCAGCTGCTGGCCCGGCGGACGCCGTTGCCGCCCCAGGACCGGGACGATGTGAAGCTGCTGCTGGCGCACTCGCCCGCCACCCTGGACTGGCTGCCCGCGGAGATCCCCGTCCGCGAGACGAAGGCCCTGGTGCTCGGCAGCCTCCTGCTGGACCGGCGCACGCGCGAGGCCGTGCGCCCGCTGCTCGCCGCGCACCTCACCACGGCGACGGACGTGCTGCGGCTGCTGCACGTCTGGTCGGGCGGCGAGGCCGATCTCGTCGAACTGCGCCGCTTCCGCTCCCTGCCCCGCCCGCTGCGCCGCGAACTCCTCGCCGTACTCGACGGGTTCGAGGTGTCGTCGCTGGTCGAGGACGTACTGCGGCATCCGGTCGGCTGGAAGCGCGCCACCGAGATCCTGCACCCGTACGAGCGGCACGACCGGCACCCGAAGGCCGCCCTCGCGTTCGCCGTGCTGCGCGCCACCGACACCTCCGCCACTCCGCTGGGCGAAGCCCTGCTGCGCACCGCGGCCGCGCACCCGGAAGCGGTACGGATCGACGGCGCGCGCATCAAGGCCGACTCCTGGGGCGCACACGCCGAACAGGCCCTGCGCGAGAAGGACCTGCCCCGTGCTCTCGATCTGCTCGCACGCCGGCCTGGCGAACTGCTGCGCAGACTCGACCACTTGCTGCGCCTGCACGACCTGGAGACACTGCCGGACGGGTTCGCCGACACCATGCGGCGGGTCCTTCCCAAGGCCGGTCCCGGTCCGCTGCTCGCGGCGCTCGGACGGCTGCGCGTCCGCCATCTCCCGGGCGAGCGGCGGGTGTTCTTCCCAAGCGGCCGGGTCACCCACTCCTTCACCCTCGACGACACCCGGGCCCCGCTGGCCGAGAAGGTCACCGACGGCGTCTGCGCGCTCCTGGAGGCCGAGGCCGTACGCCGGCTGTCGTCCGCTCCGCGCTTCGACCTCGCCGTCCTCGACGCGGGCCTCGCGGGCCTGGCCGTCCCCTCCGCCGAGCGCGCGTCCGCGAAGGCACTGGTCTCCGTGCCGCGCGGCAGCAGCCAGCCGCTCCCCGAGGGGGAGGTCCTGCGTCTCTTCCTGCACTGGACGCAGCCCGCGAAGATCCGCGTGGACCTCGATCTGTCGGTCGCGCTGTACGACAAGGACTGGGCGTTCGTGGGTGTGTGCGACTACACGAACCTGGTCCACGGGGAGCGGGCCGCCGTCCACTCCGGCGACCTGACCTCGGCACCGGCGCCCGACGGCGCCACCGAGTACGTGGACCTGGACCTCGCGGCACTCGTCGACGGCCCGGTGCGCTTCGCCGTGCCCATCGTCTTCAGCTTCAACAACATCGCCTTCGAGCATCTCCTCGACGCCTTCGCCGGCTTCATGGCGCTGCCCTCGAAGGACGGACGCGACGCCTCGTACGACCCCCGCACGGTGCGTCAGCGCTACGACCTGGAGGGCGATTCGCGCATCCACGTCCCCCTGCTGGTCGACCTGGAGCGCCGCACGTTCCTGTGGACCGACCTGCATCTGCCGTCGTCCGAGGGCTACCACAGCGTGTACCGGCACAGCGCCGACCTCGGCCGCGTCGGCAAGGACCTGTTCCAGTACTTCACCACCGGCCGTACGACCCTGTGGGACCTGGCGGTGTGGCACGCGGCGGCCCGTACGGACGAGGTCGAGGTGGTCCGGCGGGCGCCGTCGGGCGACGAGCTGTGGCACTACGCGCGCCGGGAGGGCGAGACGGACCTGGCCTTCGCCGCCCGCATACGGGCACTGGAGCCCCCGGAGCGGCGGCGCCCGGCCGAGGACCCGGAGGGGCTCGCCGCCGAGACGGCCGCGAAGAGGCATGTGCTGCTCGCCCTGGTGCACGGGGGCGTCGCCCCACAGGGAGCGAGCGGTTCCGTGTACCGGCTGCTGCCCGGCCCGGTCGACGGCTGCGGCCTGGCCGCCCTGACGGCGGGGGACCTGGTGGCGGCGCTGGGCTGAGCGCGTCAACGTCGGGCCCGCCGGGCCCGCCGTGCCCGGTTGCGGGGCTCGCGCGCGGGTGGCCCGGTGGCGGGCCCGCGGGGGCGCCGGTTCCGCGAATACGGGGGCGCCGGTTCCGGGAAGGCGGGGGCGGGACTGTCAGTCACGGCCCGTATCCTCATTGACCATGCTCGAAGACCTCACGACCGCAGCGTCCCCAGCCTCCTGGCCGGCCGCGTATCCGCAGGGATACGCGGTCGTCGACGTGGAGACCACAGGACTGGCCCGCGACGACCGGATAATCTCGGCCGCCGTCTACCGGCTGGACGCGCGCGGCGAGGTCGAGGACCACTGGTACACGATGGTCAATCCGGAGCGGGACCCGGGCCCGGTGTGGATCCACGGTCTGACGAGCGAGATGCTCGAAGGAGCGCCGCTCTTCCAGGACGTCGCCGAGGAGTTCGCCGCCCGGCTCGACGGCCGGGTGCTGGTCGCGCACAACGCGGTCTTCGACTGGTCGATGATCGCGCGGGAGTACGCGCGCGCGGAGCGCGAGGCACCCGTGCGCCAGCGCCTGTGCACCATCGCGCTCTCCAAGGAACTGGGCCTGCCGCTGCCCAACCACAAGCTGGAGTCGCTGGCCGCGCACTTCGGTGTCGTACAGCAGCGGGCGCACCACGCGCTGGACGACGCGCGCGTACTGGCCGAGGCGTTCCGGCCGAGCCTGCGGGCCGCCGCGCAGGGCGGGGTGCGCCTGCCGCTCCTCGAGTGCCTGCCACTCAAGGAGTGGTCCGACAGCCCCTCGGCGCCCCGGATCGGACGGCAGTCCGGGGGCTACGCGTCCGGCGGTTACCCGTCCGGGAGCTGGCGCCCCTCCCGCAAGCGCCCCGCATGCCCTCATCCCAACCCAGGGCGGTACGAGTCGAACAAGCCGCTCAAACAGGGCATGCGGGTCGCGTTCTCCGGTGACACGTCCGTCGACCGCGAGCTGCTGGAGGACCGGGCCGTCGAGGCCGGGCTGCATGTCGCGACGAGCCTGTCCCGGCTCACCAGCCTGCTGGTGACGAACGACCCGGACTCCAGCACATCAAAAGTGGTCAAGGCCAAGCAGTTCGGGACACCGGTGATCGACGAGGCGGCGTTCGGACAACTGCTGCGAGACGTCGAACCCGCGTCGGAAGGGTGACCGACGTACGGGTGATTGACGGGCGACTCGCCCGGCGCCCGCTCGCCCGCGCCGCCCCGGCACCCCACCCTGTGGCGCATGGCGAGATGCGAAGTATGCGGAAATGACTACGGAATGACCTTCGAGGTGCACGCGCAGGGCGCGGTGCACGTCTTCGACTGCTTCTCCTGCGCGATCCACCGGATGGCCCCGATCTGCGAGCACTGTCGCGTCCAGGTCATCGGCCAGGGCGTCGAGGTCGAGGGCCACTGGTACTGCGGCGCGCACTGCGCCCGCGCTGAGGGGAAGGCGGGGATCGTCGACAAGGTCTGAATCCCGCCCGGCCCCGGACAGGGCATCGCACGGCCCTCGGCGGGACCCCTCCGTCGAGGGCCGAATCATGCCGAGTACCGTCAATGGGGTGTACCGCTTCCTGTTGTCCCGGCAGTGGGTGATCCTCACCCTCGTGGCCCTCGTGCTCATCCCGACGATGATCAAGCTGGGCTTCTGGCAGCTTCACCGGCATGAGCACAAGGTCGCCCTGAACACGGTGATCTCCGACTCGCTCGCCGCGAAGCCGGTGCCCGCGGAGACGGTCACCGCGCCGGGACAGCGGATCCGGAACGACGACCTGTTCCGCCGGGTGACCGCGAAGGGGCACTTCGACACCGCGCACGAAGAGGTCGTCCGCCGCCGCACCAACGCCGACGGCGCGGTCGGGTACCACGTCCTGACCCCGTTCGTCCTGGCCGACGGCCGCGTCCTCATGGTCAACCGGGGCTGGGTCCCGGCGGACGGCGCGCAGACCGCCTTCCCGAAGATCCCGGCCCCCGCCCGGGGCGAGATCACCGTCACCGGCCGGCTGATGGCCGACCAGACGACCGCCGACAGCGGCATCAAGAACGTCCGGGGCCTGCCCGCCCGTCAGGTCATGCTGATCAGCAGCGGGCAGGAGGCGCGGCGGCTCGGCGAGCAGGTCCTCGGCGGCTACATCGAGCAGACCGCGCCGGAGCCCAGGGGCGACTCCCCCGAGCTGATCCCGGACCCGGAGCACAGCGACATCGGCCCGCACATGGCGTACGCGATCCAGTGGTGGCTCTTCTCCGCGGGCGTCCCCGTCGGCTTCGTGATCCTGGTCCGCCGCGAACGCCGCGACCGGGCGGAGGCCGCCGCCACGCAGACCGCGCCGGAAGCGGAACCGGCGGGGGTGTAGGTCGGGGGTACAGCTCGGAGGCGGGGCGCGGGTCTTCCCCGTGCCGCCTCGCCGCGGGCGCCCACGCCACTCCGGCGGCCCGATTGACCGTCGCCCCGGTCGGGAACCCGTCCACCGTGCACCGACGCATCGAGGACTACGCGCTCATCGGGGACGAACAGACCGCCGCTCTGGTGGGCCGCGACGGCTCCGTCGACTGGCTGTGCCTGCCCCGCTTCGACTCCGCCGCCTGCTTCGCGGCCCTGCTGGGCGACGAGGACAACGGTCACTGGCGGATCGCGCCCGAAGGGGCGGACGCGTGCACCCGGCGCGCCTACCGCCCGGACACGCTGGTGCTCGACACCGAGTGGGACACCGCCGAGGGCTCGGTCCGGGTGACCGACCTGATGCCGCAGCGCGAGCACGCCCCCGATGTCGTACGCATCATCGAAGGTCTCAGCGGCAAGGTCCTGATGCGCAGTCTGCTCCGGCTGCGCTTCGACTACGGCTCGGTCGTGCCGTGGATGCGCCGCTCGGACGGTCACCGGGTGGCGGTCGCGGGGCCGGACTCGGTGTGGCTGCGCAGCGATCCGCCCGTGCACACCTGGGGCAAGGACTTCCGCACGCACTCGGAGTTCACCGTGGCGGCGGGCGAGAAGGTCGCCTTCGTCCTGACCTGGCACCCCTCGCACCGGCCCCGGCCGCCCCTGTGCGATCCCTTCGAGGCGCTGGAGACCAGCGTCCAGGACTGGCGGGCGTGGGCGGCGCGCTGCCGTTACAAGGGGCCGCACCGGGATGCCGTGGTGCGCTCCCTGATCACCCTCAAGGCCCTCACCTACGCGCCGACCGGCGGCATCGTGGCCGCCCCCACCACCTCGCTGCCCGAGGAGCTCGGCGGCGTCCGCAACTGGGACTACCGCTACTGCTGGCTGCGCGACTCCACGCTCACCCTCGGCGCCCTCCTCGCGGCCGGCTACCACGAGGAGGCCGAGGCATGGCGCGACTGGCTGCTGCGC
The DNA here is from genome assembly GCF_025399795.1 of Streptomyces rhizosphaerihabitans. Taxonomy (GTDB): domain Bacteria; phylum Actinomycetota; class Actinomycetes; order Streptomycetales; family Streptomycetaceae; genus Streptomyces; species Streptomyces rhizosphaerihabitans. Next base: position 51,522 of record NZ_JAODTZ010000006.1, read on the forward strand.
GCGGTCGCGGGCGATCCGGCGGACCTGCAGATCATGTACGGCCTCTCGGGGGAGCGCCGGCTGTCCGAGTACGAGATTCCGTGGCTGTCCGGCTATGCCGGCTCCACGCCCGTCCGGGTCGGCAACAGCGCCGTGGAGCAGTTGCAGCTCGATGTGTACGGTGAGGTCATCGACTCGCTGTCGCTCGCCCGGCGTTCGGGTCTGCCGTCCAGGCCCCACATATGGCGGGTGCAGTGCGCCATGATGGAGTTCCTGCGAGTCGCCTGGCGGCATCCGGACGAGGGGATCTGGGAGGTGCGCGGCCCACGCCGGCACTTCGTGTACTCGAAGGTGATGGCCTGGGTGGCCGCCGACCGCGCGGTGCGCACGCTGGAGGACGACCCGACGCTCGACGGTGATCTGGAGGGCTGGCGGGCGATGCGCGAGGACGTGCACCGGGAGGTGCTCGAACGCGGCTTCGACACCGCCCGGAACACCTTCACGCAGTCCTACGGCTCACCCGAACTGGACGCCTCCCTGCTGCTCATCCCGCGGGTCGGCTTCCTGCCCCCCGACGATCCGCGGGTGGTGGGCACGATCGACGCGGTCCGCGCGGAACTCGCCCCCGACGGCTTCCTGGTGCGCCGCTACAGCGCCGCGGCGACCGGCGTCGACGGACTCCCGGGCGGTGAGGGCACCTTCATCGTCTGCTCGTTCTGGCTCGCGGACGCACTGCATCTGACGGGCCGTACGCGGGAGGCGCGCGAGCTGTTCGAACGGCTGGTCGGCCTCACCAACGACCTGGGACTGCTGTCCGAGGAGTACGACCCGGTCGCCGGCCGCCAGCTCGGCAACTTCCCGCAGGCCTTCAGCCACATCGGTCTGGTGGTGTCCGCTCTCAGCCTGTTCGGCGTCGAGAAGGCGGGGGAAGCGGAAGGGGTCACGCCACCGGGATAGGGGAGGATGGAGCCATGGATCTTGGACTGAAGGATCGTGTGTACGTCGTCACGGGAGCCACCCGGGGCCTGGGCAACGCCGCCGCGCGTGAACTCGTCGCCGACGGCGCGAAGGTGGTCGTCACCGGGCGCGACGCGAAGAGCGCGGCCGACGCCGCCTCCGCGCTCGGCGCGAACGCGGCCGGGGTCGCGGCCGACAACGGCGCCGCCGAGACCCCGGCGCGGCTGATCGCGGCCGCCCGTGACCACTTCGGCGCTTTCGACGGCATCCTGATCAGCGTCGGCGGACCGCCGCCCGGGTTCGCGGCGGACAACACCGACGAACAGTGGATGGTGGCGTTCGAGTCGGTCTTCCTCGGTGCGGTACGGCTGGCCCGCGCGGCCGCCGAGGAGCTGGGCGAGGGAGGTGTCATCGGCTTCGTGCTCTCCGGCTCGGTGTACGAACCGATCCCGGGGCTGACCATCTCCAACGGTCTGCGTCCGGGCCTCGCGGGCTTCGCCAAGTCCCTCGCGGACGAGCTGGGTCCGCGTGGGATCCGCGTCGTCGGACTGCTGCCGTCCCGCATCGACACGGACCGGGTCCGCGAACTGGACGGGCTGTCCGCCGACCCCGAGGCCACCCGCGCGGCCAACGAGTCCCGTATCCCGCTGCGCCGCTACGGCACCGCGGAGGAGTTCGGCCGCACGGCCGCGTTCCTGCTCTCCCCCGCGGCTTCGTACCTCACGGGCATCATGGTGCCCGTGGACGGCGGGATGCGAAGCGGGTTCTAGACCCGTCCACCGGGCCCGCCCCGGAGGTTGGCGCCCCCACCGGAACCGCCGCCCGCGCAGGGCCGCGGGTCCGCCGGGGCACCCGTCCGGAAGCGGGTGGCCCCAGCAGGACACCCTCCCGAAGGCGGGCGAGCCCACCGGGCCGTCCGTCCGGGTGGGCCCAGCAGGCGCCCACCCGGACGCGGACAAGCCTGCGCAGCCGTCCCGCAAGCGGGAGGAACCGCCAGGCCGGACCGGAAACGGGTAGGCCTGCCGGGGCCTGCCCGAAAGCGCTGGGCGATCCGGGCCATCCCGGAAACGGGCTGCCCGCCAGAGCCGTCCCGCAAGCACGCGCCGCTCAAGTCACGGGCTCCGCACCGTGCTTGACCCCAGGTGGGCGGACCTCAGCGCGGAACGCGCCGAAGCCACGGATACGGCAGGCCCGGCAGGGCGCCCCCGGAAACGGGCAGGCCCGCCGAGGCAGTCCCGCAAGCGGGCGCCCCTCAAGTCACGTGCTCCGCGCGGTGCTTGACCCCTCGGAGCCGGATCTTCGCGGGGAGCGCTGCGAGACCACGAAGGCGCGTGGGCCCGGACCTGGCTCTCCCATCCGGGAGCAGGAGGTACCGCCAGGTCCGTATCGGAAGCAGGTGGACCCGCCGACGCCGTCCCGGAGTCGCGCGCCGGTCAAGTCACGCGCTCCGCGCGGTGCTTGACACCGCGCAACCGGACCTCCGCGGGGAGCGCTGCGAGACCGGCCGAGTCACGTGCGTGCGCGAGCGCCTCCACGGTCAGCAGATGCAGCGCGTGACCGGGGTCCACATGCGGTTCCAGCAGGAGCCGCACGCGCGCCTCGGGCAGACTGCGCCGGCCGGTCAGGTGGACGTGCGCCTGGTCGACCCCGCCCAGCCGGGCCGATTCCGCGGCCAGCACGCCCTCCAGGGCCCGCCCGCGCAGCAGCGCGCCCGCGCCGTCTCCCGTATCGACGAGCACGTCGGCGAGCCGCCGGCGCCGCACGACGGCGACCAGCCACCACAGAGCGAGCAGCAGGAGCACCGCGAGGACGGCGATGACGGCGGGCCACCACCAGCCCTGGTCCCGCCACTTGGTCCGTTCGGCGGTGCTGAGCAGCACGTCGTGCCGCCCGTCGTGGATCCACCACGACGGCGGCCGTACACCGAGCCCGACGGCGAGCACGGAGCCGCCGAGGACGACCAGCACGAGCCCGATGAAGCCGATCAGTACGCGGTTGACGATCCGGAGCACGGACCTCACCCCTTCCGTCCGGGGCGCGCGACACGCACCGACAGCGCGGGCGAACGGGCCAGCCCCAGCCCCTTGATGCCCTCGGCGAGCGTGGTGTCGAGGTCGGCGCGCACGTCGTCGAGTTCCCGGAAGTGCGACACCGCGCGGACGTCGACCTTCCGGCGCTTCATGCGCACGCGGACCGACTGCACCCCGGCGACCTCCATGGCCCGGTCGCGCAGCGCCATCGCGGCGGCACCCCGGTGCAGTCCGGCCCGGACATCGGCGTGGGTGCGCCGCATCGGCAGCACGTCCCGCAGTCCGGGCGTGGCCGCGAGGACGATCAGCCAGAGTCCCACCGCGGCGGCGATTCCGGCACCGACGAGGACCACGGTGTCGTCGAGCGGCCGCTCGGCGAGCTGCTGGGCCAGCCACGTGCGCCAGCGCAGGGCGGACCGCCCGGCGCGCACGGCCACGACGTCGTAGAGGAAGGCGCCCGCCGCGACGAGGAGCAGGAAGGCGAGAATGCCCGCCGGGATACGGCGCGCGGACCAGAACCGGCCCTGCCGACCGTCCTCGTCGTCGACGGTGTTCAGCGGTTCGTAGGCAGCCGCGGAGGCGGACTGCCCCAGCGCGCCCGCGTCGTCCCCCTTCTCCGGCTTCTCCAGTACGGGCAGCTTCCGGGTGTTCTCGGAGCCCTGGGGCTCGCTCATTGCGTCCTCCCCTTTGCCGTGCCGGAACCGTGCGCCAAGTGCAGCCGCTCCACCTGGACGGCCACCTCCGGTACTTCCATTCCCGCCAACGCCCTTACCCGCTCGGCGACATGACGACGCACCTCGCCGCACTGGGTACCGATGTCGGTCGGGTAGCCGAGTTCGAGGCTGACCCTGACCCGGGCACTGTGCGTCGGTGTGCCGTCCGCTCCGACGTCGGCCGACTGCCGCCGCACGACGACCGTCGCGTACGGGGGCACCGCGTCGGCGGGCAGCGGGGGCAGCGCCTCGCGCGCCGCCTGCGAAGCGATCTTCGCGACGACCCGGTCGGCGATCCGGGTGGCGCCCCGCTCGGGGGCCGCGATGGTCGTAAAGGCCGGCCGTGTCTCACCGAGCCGGTCGACATGACCTGGCACGCGTCACCGCCGCCGGTCGTCACGGGCGCGGAAGAAGTCGCCGATGTCCAGGTCCCCCTCCAGGAGCCGTCCGACGACGAACCCGACGGCCCCCAGGGCGGCCACCAGGAGGAAGGCGCCGAAACCGCCGAAGTATCCGGCGAAGGCCAGCGCCATTCCGGCGATCATGCCGATCACGGCCAAGCTCATGATGCGCTCCTCAGCTGTCGGTGGCCGCGTGATCACTCGTGGTGCGGTGGCCGGGGCGTCCGAGGTGTTCCGGTGGCCCGAGGGTCACTGGAGCCGCGTCTCCGGCTCCTCGTCTTCTTCCTCGGGAAGCTTCACATCACTCACCGCAATGTTGACTTCCACGACTTCGAGGCCTGTCATGCGCTCGACGGCCGCGACGACGTTCTCGCGCACGTCCCTGGCCACGTCGGCGATCGAGACGCCGTAGTCGACGACGATCTCCAGGTCGAGCGCCGTCTGCAGCTCGCCGACCTCGGCCTTCACACCCCGGGTCACGGATTTGGACCCGCCCGGCACCCGGTCGCGTACCGCTCCGAAGGTCCGGCTCAGCCCGCTGCCCATCGTGTGGACACCGACTACGTCACGGGCGGCGAGCCCGGCGATCTTCTCCACGACTCCGTCGGCGATCGTGGTCCGTCCCCGCGTGGCGGGATCCCCGCCGCCGCGCTTGGTGGGCTTACGGGTCTGCTGGCTCTCCTTCTCGATGTCGGGGCTGTCCGTCCGGTTCCGCTCGGTCATGTCGGTCATCGCCGTACGTCCCTTTCGGTCGTCCTCCTCTGCTCACAGTAGGTCGGGTCGCGCGGTCGCGCGTCGTGGATGGGGCAGGCTGGAGCAATGACGGCGGACCGGTGGACGCAAGTGGTACGGCACCAGCTCGGGCTCGGCAGACTCCTGCCGCTGGGCCTTCCGCGCGACGGCGCGTGGATCACGGAGGAGGCCGCCGAGTCGGCACTGCGGCGCGCGGCGGACGCGGTGGACGGCGTGCGGCTCGGCGGCCTTCGGATCGCGCTCGCCGATCCGGACCGGACCGGCACTCCCGCGGTGCCGCCTCCGCCCAGCGCCCTGCCGCCCGGCCCGCTGCGTGTCACCGCGGAGTTCCTGGCCTCGGCGGATCCCACGGTCCCGGACGTCGAACCCCTCCCGGCCACCGCGGCCCGGCTGCGCCTGGCCCTGGCCACCGCTGCGACGCGAGGACTCGGTCTCGACGTCACCGAGGTGGACCTGCAGGTGACGGACCTGCTGGAGGAAGGCGAGACACCTGCCGCCTTCCCGACGGACGAGGAACGGCGGGTGCCCGCAGCCGTCCCGCCCGACGACGTACGGAGCACGCAGACCCCCGCGTCGGCCGCCGATGTACCGGTGACACAAACCGCCGTGCCGGCCGTCGGCGTACCGGTGGCACAGACCGCCGTACCTGCCGACGGCGTACCGGACACGCCCGCAGCCGTACCTGCCGACGGTGTACGGGAGACGCGGGCCTCCGCCGGGTCGGCCGACGACCCGCGGAAGGCGTCCATCGCCGCGCCGGCCGACGACGTGCGGAGGGCCCCGATGCCGAAGGACCCCGAGCAGGCGCGGATCGCGGCGGCCGTCCTGGCCGTCCCGGGCGTCACCCGTCTGACGGACGCGCTGGGCCGACCGGTCCACGTCGAGACCGCGCCCGCCACGGAACCGGCCCTGCCGCGCCGCCATATCCGTGTCGAGATCGCCGTCTCCCGGGAAGAGCGGGCGGTGGACGTGGCACGGGCGGTCAGGACAGCGATCGCGGAGGCCGTACGGGACACCCCGTCCGTGGCGGTGCTGGTGACCGCCGTGAGCCGGGAAGCCCGTCCATAGGGAACCAGGACATCCGTTCTCAGGGAGCCAGGACATCCGTCCTCAGGAAGCCAGAGCGTCCGTCCTCAGGAGACCAGGACGTCCGTCCTTGGAGGGTGTCCCGCCTCAGGGAGCTTCAGGGGTCGCAGGAGGTGTCTAGTCCCCCGCGCCCGCGAGGTCGCGGAGCCGACGCGCCTGGGAGGCTCGCTCGGCGGTGCGCTGCTCCTCGTACGACCGCTCCTGTGCCCCGCGCAGCAGGGCCTTCGTCTCGATCACGGCATCCCGCGGCGCGGCCAGCAGTGCCGCGGTCAGGTCGCGGACCGCGTCGTCGAGCTGCTCGCCGGGCACGGCGAGGTTGGCGAGCCCGGTGCGCTCGGCCTCCTCGGCCAGGACGAAGCGGCCCGTGGCGCAGATCTCGAGCGCACGGGCGTATCCCACGAGGCTGACCAGCGGGTGCGTCCCCGTGAGGTCGGGCACCAGACCGAGGCTGGTCTCGCGCATGGCGAACTGCACGTCGTCGGCGACGACGCGCAGGTCACAGGCGAGCGCGAGCTGGAACCCCGCACCGATGGCATGCCCCTGCACAGCGGCGACGGAGACGATGTCGCTGCGCCGCCACCAGGTGAACGCCTCCTGGTACTCGGCGATGGTCGCGTCGAGCTCGGCGTCGGAGCCGCGCGCGAGGTCGATGAACGACGGTTCCCCGTCGAAGCCCTCGGGCGTGAACGCCTGACGGTCGAGCCCCGCGGAGAAGGACTGGCCCTCGGCACGCAGGACGACCACCCGGACGGAGCCCGGCAGTGACCGGCCGGCCTGCGTCAAAGCCCGCCAGAGAGCAGGACTCTGGGCGTTGCGCTTGGCCGGATTGGTCAGCGTCACCGTGGCGATCGCGCCGTCGACGGTGAGCCGTACGCCGTCCTTGTCGAATACCGGGTCGAGATCCTTGTCGAGCGAAGCCATGGGGTGCCTCCGATGGGTGCGGTCGGATCGGCTGCGCACCCCGCGAAGACACGAGGAACGCACCTAAGTGACTGCACAGTAACCACCCGGTCGGTCACCCGACCGACCGGGTGGTCACCACCGAAGCCGATGGGGACGCCCGGCCTCAGGCCGAGGCGGCCTTCTTGCCCCGCGTCGCTCCGCCACGCCCTCGGAGCGTGACACCCGACTCACTGAGCATCCGGTGCACGAAGCCATACGAGCGGCCGGTCTCTTCGGCCAGCGCTCGGATGCTCGCACCGGAGTCGTACTTCTTCTTCAGGTCTGCCGCGAGCTTGTCGCGCGCGGCGCCGGTAACCCGGCTGCCCTTCTTCAGAGTCTCGGCCACCCGGTCCTCCTCATGGGAAGTGCGCTCTGGACTCTCATGATCACCCCTTCCGGGCGTCATGGCCACCCATTCGGCAAGGTCCGTAAGACAAGGTTTTGACGACAGGAGCCCGTCCCCACGAGTGGAATCTTTGATTCCGGCCGGTGTCGTCCGTACACCCGAACGGGTTCCTCCGCGAAGTGCCTGGTCAGCGACGCAGAACGGCCGAGTCCTTGGGAACAAAGGACTCGGCCGTGAAATCGATGTACGACACACCTCGGTACGAGGAGATCTCACACAGATGATGGATCACGGATCGGCCGAATGATCCATACGCAGTGGATCAGTCATTCGATCAAGCGGTGCGAACCCCCTCCCGGAGGCCGCGCACGGGATCAGGCGAGGGCCACCAGGTCGGCGTAGTCGGCGCCCCACAGGTCCTCGACGCCGTCCGGCAGCAGGATGATCCGCTCCGGCTGGAGCGCCTGGACGGCTCCCTCGTCGTGGGTGACGAGGACGACGGCGCCCTTGTAGGTGCGCAGCGCGCCGAGGATCTCCTCGCGGCTGGCCGGGTCGAGGTTGTTCGTCGGCTCGTCGAGCAGCAGGACGTTCGCGGACGAGACGACGAGGGTCGCGAGCGCGAGCCGGGTCTTCTCTCCGCCGGAGAGCACGCCGGCCGGCTTGTCGACGTCGTCGCCGGAGAACAGGAACGAGCCGAGCGTCTTGCGGACCTCGACCAGGTCCAGGTCGGGGGCGGCGGAGCGCATGTTCTCCAGGACCGTGCGCTCGGGGTCGAGGGTCTCGTGCTCCTGCGCGTAGTAGCCGAGCTTGAGGCCGTGGCCCTCGATGACCTCTCCGGTGTCGGGCTTCTCGGCGCCGCCGAGCAGGCGCAGGAGGGTCGTCTTGCCGGCGCCGTTCAGGCCGAGGATGACGACCCGGGAGCCCTTGTCGATGGCCAGGTCGACGTCGGTGAAGATCTCCAGGGAGCCGTACGACTTCGACAGGCCCTCGGCCATGAGCGGGGTCCTGCCGCAGGGCGCGGGCTCCGGGAAACGCAGCTTGGCGACCTTGTCGGAGACACGGACGGCGTCCAGGCCGGCGAGCAGCCGGTCGGCGCGCTTGGCCATGTTCTGGGCGGCGACCGTCTTGGTGGCTTTGGCGCGCATCTTGTCGGCCTGCGCGTTCAGTGCCGCGGCCTTCTTCTCGGCGTTCTGGCGCTCGCGCTTGCGGCGCTTCTCGTCGGCCTCGCGCTGCTGCTGGTAGAGCTTCCAGCCCATGTTGTAGACGTCGATCTGGGCGCGGTTGGCGTCCAGATAGAACACCTTGTTGACGACCGTCTCGACGAGGTCGACATCGTGGGAGATCACGATGAAGCCGCCGCGGTAGCTCTTCAGGTAGTCGCGCAGCCAGACGATGGAGTCGGCGTCGAGGTGGTTCGTCGGCTCGTCGAGCAGCAGGGTGTCGGCGTCCGAGAAGAGGATGCGGGCCAGCTCGATACGGCGGCGCTGACCGCCGGAGAGCGTGTGCAGGGGCTGGCCGAGCACCCGGTCGGGCAGGTTGAGCGCGGCGGCGATGGTGGCGGCCTCGGCCTCGGCGGAGTAACCGCCCTTGGTGAGGAACTCCGTCTCCTGGCGCTCGTACTGCCGCATGGCCTTCTCGCGGGTGGCGCCCGAGCCGTTGGCGATGCGCTGTTCGTTCTCGCGCATCTTGCGGATCAGGACGTCCAGGCCACGGGCCGACAGGACGCGGTCGCGGGCGAGCACGTCGAGGTCGCCGGTGCGCGGGTCCTGCGGCAGGTAGCCGACCTCGCCGGAGCGGGCGACGGCGCCCGCGGCGGGCTGGCCTTCGCCCGCGAGGACCTTGGTGAGGGTCGTCTTGCCCGCGCCGTTGCGGCCGACCAGGCCGATGCGGTCGCCCTTCGTGATGCGGAAGGTGGCGGACTCGATGAGGATGCGGGCGCCGGCGCGCAGCTCGATACCGGAGGCGGAAATCACGGACAGACTCCAGGGCAGGATTGTTGGCGGGGTGGGCGGCTGAGGACGTTCCCGCCGTCTAGTGCGCGAGGAGAATGGCCATGGGCCAAGTCTAACGGGGCGGTGCAAGCACTTTTCCGGTGTGCGGGCGTCGCGCACTGTGACACTCGCCCCGCCGCCCGGCACCGTCTCGGTACCTCTTCGGCGCCTGCTCGGCGGCTGCTCAGTGCCCGCCCGGTGTCTCTACGGTGCCCGAAGGGGGTTCGGCGCGGAGCTGTCCGGCGGTGGCCGTCACGGCGATGATCTCGCCGGTCCCGCTGTGATGCTTCTCGCCGGTCCGGTCTGCGGAGGCGGCCCGGTCCGGGCGTCGCCCGTTCGGACCTCGGGCCGGGGCCGGGGGTCCGGGAGCGTATGAGGATGGCGCCACCGAGTGACGTACGGCAGGAAGCGGTGTGCCCATGCAGTTCGACGACGACGCCGATCTGGACACCTCCGAGGTGCAGGATGTGCGCGGCAGTCGAATCCCCGGCGGCGGGGCCAGCATCGGCGGCGGACTCGCCGGCCTGATCGCCCTGGTCATCGGACTGCTCTTCGGAGTGGGTCCCGACCAGCTCGGGCTCTCCTCGGGCGGCGACCAGCCCGGAACGACCGCCTCCTCCCTCGCGCAGGTGCAGCAGACCTGCCGGACGGGCCGGGACGCGAACGCCCGGGAGGACTGCCGGATCGTGGCGGTGGTCAACAGCGTCCAGGCCTACTGGAACCGGGAGTTCGCGCGCAGGGGCGGCACCTACACCCGCGCCCCGACGGTGTTCTTCAACGGCCGGGTCAACACCGCGTGCGGCACCGCGACGTCGTCCGTCGGGCCCTTCTACTGTCCCCTCGACCGCAAGGTCTATCTGGACCTCGGCTTCTTCGACGATCTTCGTACGAAGTTCGGCTCCAGCGGCGGACCGTTCGCGCAGGCGTACGTGGTGGCGCACGAGTACGGGCATCACGTGCAGAACCTGATGGGCCCGCCGGCCCGGTCGCAGGACGGCGTGACCGGCGCGAACAGCAACTCGGTGAAGGTGGAGCTCCAGGCCGACTGCTACGCGGGGGTGTGGGCGCGGCACGCGACCACCACGCCCTCCTCGTCGACGGGCAAGCCGCTGCTGACCTCGCTGACGGACGCCGACATCCGCGACGGACTGGACGCGGCGGCGGCCGTCGGCGACGACCGGATCCAGTCGAGGTACCAGGGCCGGGTGACCCCGGAGACCTGGACGCACGGTTCCGCCCAGCAGCGGCAGCAGTGGTTCTACCAGGGCTTCACCAGCGGCGACATGGCGCCGTGCAACACGTTCCGGTGAGCGGGAGCCATGCCGGGTACCGGACCGGGTACCGCGGTGACGGCCCGGTCCCACGGCGGTGGCCCGGTCCTGCGGCATCGGCCTGGCTACGTGGCGGTGGCCTGGCTCCGGGCCGCGTGGCGTTGTCAGTGGCCGGTGCCAGACTGAGCGGCGGATCGGAATCCGGCAGTGTGTGACGAGACGGAGTGATCGGTATGGCTGGCATGAACGGCGGGCGCCCGAGCATCTACCCCTCGATGCTGTACGCCGACGCGAAGGCGGCGATCAGGCAGCTCACGGAGGCCTTCGGCTTCACCGAGCTGTCCGTCTACGAGGGTGAGGACGGCTTGGTGACGCACGCCGAGCTGGTGCAGGGCAACGGCGCGGTGATGCTCGGTTCCAAGGGCCGCGGCGGCCGCTTCGACGAGGCGATGAAGAACGCGGGCCCGTGCGGGGTGTACATCGTCGTGGACGACGTCGACGCACACCACCAGCGAGCCGTGGACCACGGCGCGGAGATCCTCATGGCCCCGACCGACCAGGACTACGGCTCGCGGGACTACATGGCCCGCGACATCGAGGGCAACATCTGGAGCTTCGGTACCTACGCCCCCGAGATAGGCGTGTAGAACCCCGCCGGGCGGCGGCCCGCGCCTGCTCCAGGCCGGCTCCCCTGTCAGCTCCTCCGGTCAGCTTCCCCCGGTGTGCACCTGGAAGGCGGCCCGGCGTACGGCCTTGGCGAGGGCCGGGTCCGGGTGCGCGGCGGCGAGCGCGACCAGCACCTGCACCGTGCGCGGATGCCCGACCGCGCGCACCTCGTCGAGCAGCGCGGGCACGGTGGGCTGCACCGCGGACTCCAGATGGCGGACGAGAAGCGGGGCCTCTCCGTGGTCCGCCACGGCGGCCGCGGTGTCGACCCACAGCCAGGTGGACTCGGCGCGGGTGAGGACCTCGTGGGCGTCCTCGGGGTCGTAGCCGTCGTGCTCGGCGAGCCACAGCAGGGCGTAGGGGCGCAGCGGGGTCTCCTCGACGACGGCGCGTACGTCGGGCTCGGCGGGAGCGCCGACCACGCGCAGTGCCTCGAAGGCGAGGCCGCGGCTGAGGGCGTCCTCGCCGCGCGCGGCGTCGATGAGTTCGGTGACGGCCCCGCCGACCGGGCGGGCGGCGAGCCAGGCGCGGTACTCGGCGCGGGCGGCGTTGGGGCGGAGCTGGGCGCAGCCACGGAGCATGTCCTCGGCGGACTGCTCGATGTTCCCGGCGGGGCTCTGCGCGGCGACGCAGATCTGCTCCAGCTTGACCCAGACCGCCCAGCTGCCGAGCGGGGTGAGTGTGGCCTGTCCTTCGCCGTAGGTCAGCGCGCCGACGGAGGCGAGGGCGTGCAGGGCCCACTCGAGGAGGGGGGCGAGGGGGGCGTCCAGGACCTCGGCGGGCTCCAGGACCTCGGCGGGCTCGGGGGCCGCCTCGGGCTCGGGGCCGTAGGGGATTTCGCAGCGCTCGGTGCGCAGTTCCGTGACGCGCTGCCCGAGGAGGTCGAGGAGTTGGTCCACGGGGACGGGCCCGGCCGAGAGCTGAAGGAAGGAGAGCACCTGGGGCATCGCGGAGACGACCTCGGCGACGGCCGCGGGCTCGCGGTCCGCCGGCTCGGGGTATGCGAGGGACCATGCGTCGAAGAGGGCGACCCAGCCGCGCAGGACGGCGCTGTCGTCGCGGCTCCAGGCGCGCAGCCGCCATCCCGGGCGGGCGGTGTCGCCGTGGACCTCGATGAGGCCGGACAGGCGGGCGGTGTCCCAGTCCGCGCGGACCTGAACCGGGGTCAGTCCGAGATCCGCGGCGGCCCGTTCGGCGGTGACGTCGGAGAGCGCGCCCTTGCCGCCGGGGTTCACGCCGTCGCGCCCCGGGCGCAGGGCGGCGTCGGCCCAGCGCGCCACGCGCGCCGCGTCGGACAGGCCGGTGCGCGCCATACGGGCGAGTTCCGCGGGCGGCGGTGTGCCTTCCGGCGGTCGCGGTGCGGGGCGGCGCGTGCGGCGCTGGGTCACCGCTCGGGGAGCGGCCGCGAGGGACCGCGGGCTGACGAGTCGGAGCCTGGAGTCGCGCGGGTTACGGGACGTCACGGGTGCAGTCTTGCGGTTGACGGTCCGAAAACCCAAACGGAATGCCCTCGCAGGCCACGGGGGCGGCGGGAGCGGGGCCTTCTCGGGGCGTCCGACACGCGGGAAAGAGTGCCGCGCCGAGTTGTTCGGGACCGAACCGGAAGTGCGCCTTCGCGTCGTCCGAGGCGCCTCGCGCGGAGCCTCGGCCCACCCTGCGGCCCACCCGCGCCAGGGGCGCGCGCGGGCTTCACTCCGGGGGCGTGTGCCGGCTTCGCTCCGGGCGCGTGGCGGCTTCGCTCGGGGCGCGTGGCGGCTTGGCTGCGGGCGCGCGCCGGGGACGGGCGCTGTTTGAGGCGGGGCTTCGTACCGATCCGGATCGGCGCGGTGCCGTGGCGGATCGGCGCGGTGCCGTGGCTTGCGTCAGGGATGGCTCGGATCGGGGATGGCTTACATCAGGGGGGTGAGGAAGCGGCGCAGGGCTTCTTCGTAGGTTGCCGGGTCGGCGTTCCACATGGCGCCGTGCGGGGCGTTCGGGACGGTGTACAGGGTGACCAGGTCGGGGCGGCTCGCGGCGAGGCGGCGGGAGGGGCCCCAGGGGGCGATGGTGTCGTCCGGACCGTGCACCAGCAGGGTCGGCACCTTGAGCTGGCCGGGATGCGCGGCGTGCGCGATGCGGTCTCCGCGTACGCCGGTGCGGCCCTGGGCGGCGCGCACCGCGAGCGGCAGCAGGAAGCTCGGGGTGTGGCGGGCGCCGGCGAGGGCGCGCAGCGTGGTCTCCCAGTCGAGGACCGGCGAGTCCAGGACGAGCCCGGAGATCCGCTCGCGCAGCGCGGAGTGGGCGGCGGCGCGCAGCGCCATGGTGGCGCCGGTGGACCAGCCGTAGAGGACGACCCGCTCGGCGCCGTACCGCACGGCGTAGCGGATGGCCGCGTCGAGGTCGCGCCACTCCGTCTCGCCGAGGTGGTTCAGGCCGTCCGGGGGGCGTGGTGCCCCGAGGTCGCCCCGGTAGGCGAGGTCGAGCACGGGGAAGTGCCGGCCGTTCAGGAACCCCATCAGGTTCATGGGGTGTTCCCGGGTGGCGCCCAGGCCGTGCACGGTGATGATCCAGGTGTCGCGGACGGCGGGCACGAACCAGGCGGGCAGGGCACCGAGTTCGCCGGGCACGTCGATGTCGGCGTGTTCGAGTCCGAGGGCGGACCCGGGGTCCCCGACGTACAGGTTCGGGGTGAGCCACACCTTGTCGCCGGGTTCCAGGGAGCCGTGCGTGACGCGTTCGAGTCGGCGTACGACGGTGTCTGCGGTGTGGGGGACGGAGTTCTGGAGCGGGCCGACGACCGCATGGGAGCCGTCGCCCGCGAGGCCGTAGGTTCCCGGGCGCCGGGAGGCGAGGGCACGGGTGAGGGTGATTCCGCCCGCCGTCGTGGCGTGCACGGTGAGCCGGGGCTCGGTGGGCAGGGGCTTGCCGGGCCTCGCCTTCAGCGCGGCGTCGCTGGCGAACCGGCCTGCCGCCACGGAGGCCACGCCCGCGGCAATGGCTACGGAAACGGCCGCTGCCGTGGCTCTTAGGATGCGCACTCGACCAGTTTCCCGGGGGATCCCGGCATCGGCCAGCGGGAGGGCCTCCAGGGGTGACGGCCGGCGCTCACCGGCCCCCGCCCACCGGGCCGGTCCGGCGACCGGGGCACGACGGACCTCGGTCGGCGGACTCGGGCTCCGGGCTCCGGGCTCCGGGCTCCGGGCTCCGGGCTCCGGGCTCCGGGCTCCGGGCTCCGGGCTCCGGGCAAGCCTTACGCCCACCTCCTCGGCCCTGCCCCTCCACCTAGCCCCTTCCGCCCTACCTCCTCCGCCCAGCCCCTTCCGCCCTACCTCCTCCGACCAGCCTCTCCGCCCAGCCCCTTCCGCCCAGCCTCTTTCCGGCCCTACCGCTTCTGGCCGTATCCCCGCAGCCGCTCCCCCGCCTCCTCGAGCTGGTCAGGCGAGAGCAGGGCGGGCGCGAGGCCCGGGACGGAGGAGGACAGGAGCCAGACGCGGCACATCCATTCCAGCTGGGCCGTGCGGTCGTACGCCTGGGCCGGCGAGGCTCCGTAGGCGATGGTGCCGTGGTTCTGGAGGAGGCAGGCGGCGCGGCCGGCCAGGGCCCGGAGCATGTTCTCGGCCAACTCCGGCGTGCCATAGGTCGCGTAGGGGGCGACGCGCACCGGGCCGCCGAGGTCCGCGGCCATGTAGTGGATGAGCGGGAGCTCGGGGACGAGGACCGAGACGGCCGTCGCGTGCGGGGCGTGGGTGTGGACGACGGCCCGCGCCCCGGTCTCGCGGTACACCGCGAGGTGCATCGGCAGTTCGCTGGTGGGCCGCAGCGAACCGATCACCTGACGGCCGTCGGGGCCGACGCCGACGATGTCGTCGTGCGTCAGCCGGTCGTAGGGCACGCCCGTGGGCGTGACCAGGACCGTGTCGCCGACGCGGACCGAGACGTTGCCCGACGTACCGACGACCAGCCCGTCGGCGACCGTCCGGCGGGCCGTCGCGACGAGCTCGTCCCAGGCCCCCCGAAGGGCGTCCCGCGCGGCCGACTCGTCCCCCTCGTCGCGCTCTTCCGCCATTTGTGGGTCCTCCCGCCCGTCCCGTGCGTCCCGGTGTCGCTCAGTCATGACGCGATCCTGCCAGGCCCGGCCGCCGACGCACCTTGGGCGGGCGCGCCTCAGGGCGGAAGTCACACCTCAGTAAGGGTGCGTACGGGCTGACCGTGGGGGCGCCTCCCTCTCCGCGCTCCCGGCCTGGGCCGCGGGCAACACCAAAGGGCACGACGTCTCCTTCTCACCAGAGGAACGCGGACCGGCGGAGCGCGGAAGCGAAGGGCGCGCGGTTCGTCCACCACGTGAAGGCAACCGAGTCCACCACCCACCGCAAGCCCTGCCCCGCCCGGCAGTACGACGGCGCACGCGACGCGGCGTCCTCCACGACGCCCGCCACTTCGCGGCGCCGGACCGCTCGTCCCGGCACCGCGCAGGCCGCGCATCTCGTACACAACGGCGGGCACGGCGCGCGGACGGCTGGACACTGCCGCCCGCGCCGGACGTCGAGTACGACCCGTACGGCAAGCACCAGCGCCACGGCCTCGGCAAGGCCGGAATGGCGAACCGGATCGCGGCCTTCAGCGACGGGATCCGCCGGAAGACCGGCTGTCGATCCGTGATCTGCGTCACAATTCACCGATGGAACACCGGCACCGACTCCAGCCGGACATTTGCCGCGGATCACACGCCGTGGCTGGCCCGCTACGGTCCGGCGGGCACCGGAGCGCTGCCCGCCGGACGGTCGCGCGGACCTTCCGGCAGCACGACAACAGCGGCAGCCTGCCGGGTGACCAGAATCTCTTCGACTGATCCCCGGCTCGGCCCAAGCGGCCCACCCCGGGACGGCGACCCAAGCGGAGCACGGAATTCCACATCCGTTCGAACCCGCAGCCTCGCCCCTCCGACACAAGCGGAGGGGGGATTCGCCATTCGGGACACCATGACGCCCGCCCCAGTTCACCTTCCGTTCATCCAGGTTGCCTACGGTCCACCTGCCACTGACGTCCAACAGAAGCCTGGGTAAATGGAACACATCACGCTCCTCCTCGGAATCGTGATCGTCACCGCTCTCGTGTTCGATTTCACGAACGGTTTCCACGACACCGCCAACGCGATGGCCACCACCATCTCGACCGGCGCACTCAAGCCCAAGGTCGCGGTGGCCATGTCCGCCGCGCTCAACCTTGTCGGCGCCTTTCTCTCTGTGGAGGTCGCCAACACGATCTCCAAAGGCCTCGTCGATGAATCCGGCATCAAGCCGGAGGTGATCTTCGCCGCGCTCGTCGGCGCGATCCTCTGGAACCTCGTGACGTGGCTCGTCGGACTCCCGTCCAGTTCCTCGCACGCCCTCATGGGCGGCCTGGTCGGCGCCACCATCGCCTCCGCCGGTACCGGCGCTGTGCACGGGGACGTCCTGGTCGGCAAGGTGCTCCTGCCCGCCGTCGCGGCTCCGATCGTCGCCGGCCTCGCCGCGATGTTCGCGACCCGGCTGTCGTACAAGCTCAGTGGTAACGCCGACACCAAGGCCACCAAGAAGGGTTACCGCGCCGGCCAGATAGCCTCCGCGGGCCTTGTCTCGCTGGCCCACGGCACCAACGACGCGCAGAAGACGATGGGCATCATCACCCTGGCCCTGGTCGCCGGTGGCGCCGTCGCTCCCGACTCCGACCCGCCGGTCTGGGTCATCCTCTCCGCCGGTCTCGCCATCGCGCTCGGCACCTACCTGGGCGGCTGGCGCATCATCCGCACGATGGGCAAGGGCCTGACCGACCTCCAGCCGCAGCAGGGCTTCGCCGCCCAGACCAGCGCGGCCACGGTCATCCTGGCCTCCTCGCACATCGGCTTCTCCCTCTCCACCACGCACTCGGTCTCCGGCTCCGTGATGGGCGCGGGCCTCGGCCGCAAGGGCGGTGTGGTCCGCTGGTCCACCGCCAAGCGGATGGTCGTCGCCTGGGTCCTCACGCTGCCCGCCGCCGCCCTGGTCGGCGCGCTCGCCGAGTGGGTGACCGGTTTCGGTGCCTGGGGCACCGCCCTCGTCGCCGTCTTCCTGGTCGGTTCCAGCTTCGCGATCTGGCGCCGCTCGCGCCGCGAGGTCATCGACCACACCAACGTGAACGACGCCGAAGAGCCCGCCGGAGTGGTGACCACGGCCATCGCCGCCGTCACGCCGCCCCCGGCCGGCACCGTGGCCGAGGACCTCAAGGCCACCATCCCGGCTCCCGCCGAGCCCACGGCGAGCCCGTCGGCGCCGTCCCCCGTGGCCTGAGAACCGAAGGAAGAAACAGCATGAACATCGACTGGTCAGCCCTCGGGTCCGTCTTCGGGGTCAGCCTCGGAGTGACCGTGGCTCTCGTCGCCCTCTTCACCCTCGGCGTCGCCGGCCTCTCCAAGAAGGAGACGGCCCAGGGCGGTTCCGCGGTCGCGGCGGCCACCGGCGCGTATGTCTGCTTCGCGGCCTGCACCGTGGCGGTGGCGTACGGCATCTCCCTGATCATCACCAAGTAGCCCGGCACAAGCGGCCCGAAAGAGGGTTGCGCCGAGCAGAACCGCGCGTGGGGTGCGGGACGGATCACCGTCCCGCACCCCACGCGTATGTGGGCCTGCGCACACTGCCCCTCCGCAGGTCAACAGCCAGTTGACGGCCGTTCTCACCCCGTGGTGGACTGCCGGAGCCAAGTACGGCGGCATGAGAGGAAGCCGGTGCGAATCCGGCGCGGTCCCGCCACTGTCATCGGGGAAGAAACTCCCCGGGAGCCAGGAACTCTCACCGCCGGTCTCGTCGAACCAGGGCGTGGACACCCTGAGTGAGGACATATCGCCATGCGCGGCTGCCCGTTTCCCGTTCCGCTGAGTACAAGGGTTCCACTCCACCCGACCGCGGGCTGACCCCGTGCGTGCCGATCGCGTCTTCGCGTACGGCGCCGCCGCCGGCCTCCTCGGCGACCTGCTGCTCGGCGATCCCCGCCGGGGGCATCCGGTCGCCGCGTTCGGGCGGGCCGCCGCGACCGTGGAGCGGACACTGTGGCGGGACCACCGCGGGTGGGGTGCCCTGCACACGGCTCTCTGCGTGGGCGGCGCCACCGGACTCGCCGCGCTCGCGAGCCGTACCGTACGCACCTCGCCTGCCGCCTCCGTCGCCCTGACCGCCGCCGCCACCTGGGCCGTCGTCGGAGGCACCTCCCTCGGCCGTGAGGCGCGGGCGATCGGCGGCGCACTCGCGGCCGGTGACATCGACACGGCCCGGGAGCGGCTGCCGCACCTGTGCGGCCGCGATCCGCAGGCGCTGGACGCCGACGGGATCGCGCGGGCCGTCGTCGAGTCCGTCGCCGAGAACACCTCCGACGCCGTCGTCGGCGCTCTGGTCTGGGGCGCCGTCGCCGGTGTGCCCGGACTCGTCGCCTTCCGCGCCGTGAACACGCTCGACGCCATGGTCGGGCACAGGTCCCGCCGGTACCGGCGCTACGGCTGGGCCTCCGCCCGGCTCGACGACGTCGCCGGCTGGCCCGGAGCCCGGCTGACCGCCGTCCTCGCGGCCGCGGCCGGATCCGACCCGCGGGGCGCCGTGCGCGCCTGGCGCGCGGACGCCCGCAAGCATCCGAGCCCCAACGCCGGGCCCGTGGAAGCCTCGTTCGCGGGCGCGCTCGGCGTGCGGCTCGGCGGCACCCTCTCGTACGGGGGACGGGTCGAGCACCGGCCCGTGCTCAACGACGCGGGGCGCGCCGTCCACATCCACGACATCGAGCGGGCCGTACGGCTCTCCCGGCGCGTCGGCCGGCTCGCGCTCGGCGTGAGCGCCGCCGGACGGGTGCTGCTCACGGTTCTGCTGACCAGGAAGGGGCGCACCGCATGAGCGGCGGGCTGCTGATCGCCGGAACCACCTCCGACGCGGGCAAGAGCGTCGTGACCGCCGGGATCTGCCGGTGGCTGGTGCGCCGGGGCGTCAAGGTCGCGCCCTTCAAGGCGCAGAACATGTCCCTGAACTCGTTCGTGACGCGCGAGGGCGCCGAGATCGGGCGGGCGCAGGCCATGCAGGCGCAGGCCGCCCGCGTGGAGCCGACCGCGCTGATGAATCCCGTGCTGCTCAAGCCGGGCAGCGACCGCAGCAGTCAGGTCGTCCTGATGGGCAGGCCGGTGGGCGAGATGAGCGCGCGCGGGTTCTTCGGGACGTCCGGGCCCGCGGCAGAGCCGCTTCCGGGCGCCGGGGCGCCCGGGGAACGGCTGCACGGGGGGCGTCAGGAAGCACTCCTCGGGACCGTTCTCGACTGTCTCGCCCAGTTGCGGGGCACGTATGACGCGGTGATCTGTGAGGGGGCCGGCAGTCCGGCCGAGATCAATCTGCGGCGCACCGACATCGTGAACATGGGGGTGGCTCGCAACGCCGGGCTTCCCGTACTCATCGTGGGTGACATCGACCGCGGCGGTGTCTTCGCCTCGTTCTTCGGGACGGTCGCCCTGCTGTCGCCCGAGGACCAGGCGCTCGTCGCCGGGTTCCTCGTCAACAAGTTCCGCGGTGACGTCACCCTGCTGGAGCCCGGCCTCGACATGCTGCACGGCCTCACCGGGCGGCGCTCCTACGGCGTCCTGCCCTTCCAGCACGGTCTGGGCATCGACGAGGAGGACGGACTGCGTGTCTCGCTGCGCGGGGCCGTCCGCGAGTCGGCCGTCTCCTCGCCCGTCGGCGAGGACGTCCTGCGGGTCGCCGTCTGCGCGATCCCGCTGATGTCCAACTTCACCGACGTGGACGCGCTGGCCGCCGAACCGGGCGTCGTCGTGCGGTTCGTGGACCGGGCCGAGGAACTGGCCGACGCGGATCTCGTCATCGTGCCCGGGACCCGGGGCACGGTGAAGGCGCTCCAGTGGCTGCGCGAGCGCGGACTCGCGGACGCGATCGCCCGCCGGGCGGCCGAGGGGCGGCCCGTCCTCGGCATCTGCGGCGGCTACCAGCTCCTCGGGGAGCACATCGAGGACGAGGTCGAGTCGCGCGCCGGTCATGTCGACGGGCTCGGACTCCTGCCCGTACGTGTGCGGTTCGCGCGGGAGAAGACGCTGACGCGGCCGGTCGGCGAGGCGCTCGGCGAACACGTCGAGGGTTACGAGATCCACCACGGCGTCGCCGAAGTCGCCGGTGGCGAGGCGTTCATGTCCGACAACCACGGACAGGACCTGGACGGGTGCCGCGTCGGCTCCGTCTGGGGCACGCACTGGCACGGCTCGCTCGAGTCGGACGGTTTCCGGCGGGCCTTCCTGCGCGAGGTGGCCGCCGCCGCGGGCCGCCGCTTCGTGCCGGCGGCCGACACGTCGTTCGCGGCGCTGCGCGAGGAGCAGCTGGACCGGCTCGGCGACCTGATCGAGGAACACGCGGACACGGACGCGCTGTGGCGACTCATCGAGTCCGGCGCGCCGCAAGGACTGCCCTTCATTCCACCGGGAGCACCCGCATGAGCACAGTGTTGTTGTTGTCGACCGCCGACACGGATCTGCTGGCCGCCCGCGCCAGTGGCGCCGGCTACCGGATCGGCAATCCGACCCGGGTGGACGTCGCGGGCGAACTCGCCACGCTCCTCGAGGGCGCGGACGTGGCCGTCGTACGGCTGCTGGGCGGCAAGCGGGCCTGGGAGGACGGGCTGGCCTTTCTGAAGGCGTCCGGTGTCCCGACCGTGCTGCTCGGCGGCGAGTCCGTCCCCGACGCCGAGCTGATGGCCGAGTCGTCGGTGCCCGCGGGGGTGGTGGCGGAGGCGCTGCGCTATCTCGTCGAGGGCGGCCCCGCCAACCTGGCCGAGCTGGCCCGGTTCCTCTCGGACACCGTGCTGCTCACGGGCGAGGGCTTCGAGGAGCCGCACAGGACGGCGGAGTTCGGCGTCCACGGCGAGCGTGCCTTCGTCGAGGGCCGCCCGACCGTCGGTGTGCTGTTCTACCGGGCCCACGAACTGTCCGGGAACACCGCGTTCGTGGACACGCTGTGCGACGCGATCGAGGCACGCGGCGCCAACGCCCTTGCCGTGTACTGCGGTTCGCTGCGCGGAGCCGACCCGGGCCTGTACGAGATCCTCGGCCGGGCCGACACCCTCGTCGCCACCGTCCTCGCGGCGGGCGGCACCCACGCCTCCGAGGCGTCCGCGGGCGGCGACGAGGAGGCCTGGGACATCGGGGCGCTCGCCGACCTCGACATCCCGGTGCTCCAGGGGCTCTGCCTGACCTCGTCGAAGAGCGCCTGGGACGCGTCGGACGCGGCCCTGTCGCCCATGGACGCGGCGATGCAGGTCGCGATCCCGGAGTTCGACGGCCGTCTCATCACCGTGCCGTTCTCCTTCAAGGAACAGGGTCCCGACGACGTCCCGGTGTACGTCGCCGACCCCGAGCGGGCCGCGCGGGTCGCCGGAATCGCCCTGCGGCACGCCCTGTTGAAGCACAAGCCGAACGCGGAGAAAAAGCTCGGGATCGTCTTCACCGCCTACCCGACCAAGCATTCGCGGGTCGGCAACGCGGTCGGTCTCGACACCCCCGCCTCCGCGGTACGGGTACTCGACGCGCTCCGGGACGCGGGCTACGCCCTCGCCGAATACCCCGACAACGGCGACGAGTTGATCCACCGGCTCATCGCCGCCGGGGGTCACGACGTCGAGTGGCTGACCGAGGACCAGCTCGCCGCCGCTCCGGCGCGTGTGCCGCTCGCGGACTACCGGGCCTGGTTCGAGACGCTCGACCCCACGCTGCGCGAAGGCATGCTGGAGGCCTGGGGCGAGCCGCCGGGCTCCCTCTACGTGGACGGCGACGACATCGTGCTGGCGTGCCTGGAGTTCGGGAACGTCGTGGTGATGATCCAGCCGCCGCGCGGGTTCGGCGAGAACCCGATCGCCATCTACCACGATCCGGACATGCCGCCGTCGCACCACTACATGGCCGCCTACCGCTGGCTGGAGGCAGAGCCTTCTCAAGGCGGCTTCGGCGCCGACGCGGTCGTGCACATGGGCAAGCACGGCACGATGGAGTGGCTGCCGGGCAAGGGCCTCGGGCTCAGCGGCGGCTGCGCGCCCGACGCCGTCCTCGGCGAACTCCCCCTGGTCTACCCGTTCATCGTCAACGACCCCGGCGAGGGCACGCAGGCCAAGCGCCGCGGGCACGCCACCGTCGTCGACCACCTCGTGCCGCCGATGGCGCGCGCCGACACCTACGGCGACCTCGCGAAACTGGAACAGCTCCTCGACGAGTACGCCCTGGTCTCCGACCTGGACCCGACGAAGGCCCCGGCGGTCCGCGCGCAGATCTGGACACTGGTGAAGGCGGCCGAGCTCCACCACGACCTGCACATCGACGAGCAGCCGGACGACGGCGACTTCGACGAGTTCGTGATGCACATCGACGGCTATCTGTGCGAGATCAAGGACGTGCAGATCCGCGACGGACTGCACATCCTGGGCGGCGGTCCGGAGGCCGAGCCGCGGGTGAACCTCGTGCTCGCCGTGCTGCGCGCCTCGCAGGTGTGGGGCGGCGCGGCGAACGCGCTGCCCGGTCTGCGCGCCTGCCTCGCCGAGTACTTCGGCCTGGTGGAGAAGGAGTTGCTGGCCGAGCCGGGCGCTCCGGTGAAGGTGCCCGTCGAGCTGACGGACCTGGTCGAGGGCCCGGCCCGTACGGCGGCCGACGCGATCGACCTGCTGGAGCAGCTGTGCCGTCGGTCGGCGCTGGGCATGGAGGAGCGCGGCTGGGACGCGGTCGCCGTCCCAGCACTCGTGCGCGAGGTCCTCGGCGTCGAACTCCCCGACGCCGTCGCGGTGCTGGAGTTCGCCTGCCGCGAGGTCGTGCCGCGGCTCGCCCGGACGACGGACGAGATCGGGCACATCCTCAAGGCGCTGAACGGCGGTTACGTCCCGGCGGGCCCGTCGGGTTCGCCGACGCGCGGGCTCGTCAACGTCCTGCCGACCGGCCGCAACTTCTACTCGGTCGACCCCAAGGCCATTCCGTCCAGGCTCAGTTGGGAGGTCGGCCAGTCCCTCGCGGACTCCCTCGTCCAGCGGTATCTGCAGGACACGGGCGCGTACCCGACGTCCGTCGGTCTGACGGTCTGGGGCACGTCCGCGATGCGCACCCAGGGCGACGACATCGCGGAGATCCTCGCGCTGCTCGGCTGCCGCCCGGTGTGGGACGACGCGTCGCGACGCGTCACCGGCTTCGAGATCGTCCCGCTCGACGAGCTCGGCCGCCCGCGCATCGACGTCACGGTCCGTATCTCGGGCTTCTTCCGGGACGCGTTCCCGCACGTCGTGGGTCTGCTCGACGACGCGGTGCGCGCGGTCGCCGAGCTGGACGAGCCCGCCGACCGGAACTACGTGCGCAAGCACGCCGACGAGGACACCGCGCAGCACGGCGACCGGCGGCGCGCGACGGCCCGTATCTTCGGCTCCAAGCCGGGCGCGTACGGCGCCGGTCTGCTGCCCCTGATCGACGCCCGCAACTGGCGCTCGGACGCCGACCTCGCCGAGGTGTACGCGGTGTGGGGCGGCTATGCCTACGGGCGCGGGCTCGACGGCCGGGCAGCGCGCGGCGACATGGAGACGGCGTTCAAGCGCATCGCGATCGCGGCGAAGAACGTCGACACCCGCGAGCACGACCTCGTCGACGCCGACGACTACTTCCAGTACCACGGCGGCATGGTCGCCATGGTGCGGCATCTGACGGGGGCGAATCCCGAGGCGTACGTGGGGGATTCGGCCGTTCCCGACCAGGTGAAGACGCGCACGCTGGGCGAGGAGACGCACCGGGTCTTCCGCGCCCGGGTGGTCAACCCGCGCTGGATGGCCGCGATGCGCCGGCACGGTTACAAGGGCGCCTTCGAGATGGCGGCGACCGTCGACTACCTCTTCGGGTACGACGCCACGGCCGGGGTCGTGGACGACTGGATGTACGAGAAGTTGGCCTCCGAGTACGTGTTCTCGCCGGAGAACCAGGAGTTCATGCGCAAGTCCAACCCCTGGGCCCTGCGCGGCATCACGGAACGGCTGCTGGAGGCGGCGGACCGCGGGCTGTGGGCGGAGCCGGACCAGGAGACCCTGGACCGGCTCCGGGCGACCTACCTCGAACTCGAGGGAGATCTGGAGGGCGACGAATGAGTGCCCTTGGAACCCCCGCAGTGGCGGGGAGCAGTCGACCAGCTCGTGTTCTCGTGTGTCGACGTTCGGACCACCCCCGCATCGGCGGGGACCGGACTTCCACCATGACGGCTGGACGGCTGTGGCGGCCGGAACTGTGACACGAAGCACCCGAAGGAGTGATCACCGCGTGACCAGCACCTTTCCGTTCACGGCCGTCGTCGGCCAGGACGACCTGCGGCTCGCGCTGCTGCTGAACGCCGTCTCGCCCGCCGTGGGTGGTGTACTGGTCCGCGGCGAGAAGGGCACCGCCAAGTCGACGGCGGTGCGCGCCCTTTCGGCGCTGCTGCCCGAGGTCGCCGTCGTTCCCGGGTGCCGTTTCTCGTGCGACCCTGCCGCTGCCGACCCGGCGTGCCCGGACGGGCCGCACGAGGCGGCGGCAGGCGCGCAACGCCCGGCCCGTATGGTCGAGTTGCCCGTCGGCGCGTCCGAGGACCGACTGGTGGGTGCCCTCGACATCGAGCGGGCGCTCGCGGAGGGTGTGAAGGCCTTCGAGCCGGGCCTCCTGGCCGACGCCCACCGCGGGATCCTCTACGTCGACGAAGTGAACCTGCTGCACGACCACTTGGTCGACCTGCTGCTGGACGCGGCGGCGATGGGTGCCTCGTACGTGGAACGCGAGGGTGTCTCCGTACGGCATGCGGCGCGGTTCCTGCTCGTCGGGACGATGAACCCCGAAGAGGGCGAGCTGCGGCCGCAGTTGCTCGACCGGTTCGGGCTGACCGTCGAGGTCGCGGCCTCGCGGGAGCCCGACCAGCGGGTCGAGGTCGTGCGGCGCAGGCTCGCCCACGACGACGATCCGGCCGCCTTCGCGGCGCGCTGGGCCGACGAGGAGGCCGCCGTGCGGGCCCGGATCGTGGCGGCCCGCGCGCTGCTGCCCTCCGTGCGGCTCGGCGACGGGGCACTGCGGCAGATCGCGGCGACCTGCGCGGCCTTCGAGGTGGACGGTATGCGCGCCGACATCGTGATGGCGCGGACCGCGACGGCGCTTGCCGCGTGGGCGGGGCGGACCGAGGTGCTCGCCGAGGACGTACGGCAGGCGGCGCTGCTCGCGCTGCCGCACCGGCGCCGGCGCAACCCGTTCGACGCGCCCGGGATCGACGAGGACAAGCTCGACGAGACGCTGGAGGAGTTCGGGGGCTCGGACGGCGGACCCGAGGGCTCGGACGACGACCCGGACCCGGATCCGGACGGGCCCGGGGGCGGGGGGCAGCCGCCGCAGGACGGGCCGGACGACGGCTCCCCGGCCGGTGACGTGCCCGCGCAGGGCGAGCCGTCGGACGGCGGGCAGGCGCCGGCCGGACAGGGCGGCGAGCAGTCGCCCGTACGGGCCGCCGAACCCTTCCGTACCAAGGTGCTGAGTGTTCCGGGACTCGGCGAGGGCGCGGCCGGGCGGCGTTCGCGCGCGCGGACCGAGCACGGCCGCACGACCGGGTCGAGGCGTCCGCGGGGGACGCTCACCAAGCTGCATCTGGCGGCGACCGTGCAGGCCGCCGCGCCGCATCAGCTGGCGCGCGGGCGGTCGGGGCGCGGTCTCGTCGTACGGCGGGACGATCTGCGGCAGGCGACACGCGAGGGCCGTGAGGGCAACCTCGTGCTGTTCGTCGTGGACGCCTCCGGGTCGATGGCGGCGCGACAGCGGATGAGCGCCGTCAAGGGCGCGGTGCTGTCGCTGCTGCTCGACGCGTACCAGCGGCGGGACAAGGTGGGTCTGGTGACCTTCCGCGGGTCGGCCGCCGAGGTCGCGCTGCCGCCCACCTCCTCGGTGGACGCGGCCGCGGCCCGGCTGGAGTCGCTGCCGACGGGCGGCCGGACGCCGCTCGCGGCCGGGCTGCTGCGGGCCCACGAGGTGCTGCGGGTGGAGCGGCTGCGGGACGCCGCCCGGCGGCCGCTGGTCGTCGTCGTGACCGACGGGCGGGCCACGGGCGGGGCCGAGCCGGTCGCCACGGCCGGACGCGCGGCGCGGCTGTTCGCGGCCGGCGGGGTCGCCTCGGTGGTCGTCGACTGCGAGTCGGGGCCGGTACGGCTCGGGCTCGCGGGGCAGCTCGCGGGGGAACTGGGCGGTACGCCGGTGACCCTGGACGAGCTGCGGGCCGATTCCATCGCCGGGCTCGTCCGGGACGTGCAGGGTGTGCAGGGAACTTCGAGGAGGGCCGCGTAGTGCCGCAGGGACAGCCGAGTGTCGTACCGGAGGACGGTCTGACGACCCGTCAGCGTCGTAACCGGCCGCTGGTCGTCGTGCACACGGGGATCGGCAAGGGCAAGTCCACCGCCGCGTTCGGGCTCGCGCTGCGCGCCTGGAACCAGGGGTGGCCGATCGGGGTGTTCCAGTTCGTCAAGTCGGCGAAGTGGAAGGTCGGCGAGGAGAACGCGCTGCGGGTCCTCGGCGCCTCCGGCGAGGGCGGGACCGTCGACTGGCACAAGATGGGCGAGGGCTGGTCCTGGGTCCAGCGCGACGCGCAGATGGACAACGAGGAGAAGGCCCGCGAGGGCTGGGAGCAGGTCAAGCGCGACCTCGCCGCCGAGACGTACAAGCTGTATGTGCTCGACGAGTTCGCCTACCCGATGCACTGGGGATGGATCGACACCGACGAGGTCGTGGCGGTGCTGCGGGACCGTCCGGGCACCCAGCACGTCGTGATCACCGGGCGCAACGCCCCTGAGAAGCTGGTCGACCTCGCCGATCTCGTGACCGACATGTCCAAGGTCAAACACCCGATGGACGCGGGCCAGAAGGGGCAGAGGGGCATCGAGTGGTGACGTCCTCCGTTCCCCGGCTGGTCATCGCCGCGCCCTCCTCGGGCAGCGGCAAGACCACCGTCGCCACGGGGCTGATGGCGGCCTTCGCCTCACGGGGGCTCGCCGTGTCCCCGCACAAGGTGGGGCCCGACTACATCGACCCCGGGTATCACGCGCTCGCCACCGGGCGTGTGGGACGCAATCTCGACTCCTACCTGTGCGGCCGCGAGTTGATCGGCCCGTTGTTCGCGCACGGGGCGCGCGGGTGCGATCTCGCGGTCGTCGAAGGCGTGATGGGGCTGTACGACGGGGCCGCGGGCGAGGGGGAACTCGCGTCCACGGCGCAGGTGGCGAAGCTGCTGCGGGCGCCGGTGGTGCTGGTCGTCGACGCGTCCTCGCAGTCGCGGTCGGTGGCCGCGCTGGTGCACGGGTTCGCCTCCTGGGACCCCGAGGTGCGGGTCGCGGGAGTGATCCTCAACAAGGTGGGCTCCGAGCGGCACGAGGCCATGCTCCGCGAGGCGCTGGACGCGTCCGGGGTACCGGTGCTCGGCGTGCTGCGGCGGGCTCCGCAGATCGATACGCCGTCGCGCCATCTGGGACTCGTGCCGGTCGCCGAACGGCGCTCGGAAGCGGTCGAGGCGGTCGAGGCGATGGCCGCGCAGGTGCGCGCGGGGTGCGATCTGGACGCGTTGTTCGCGTTGGCCCGCGGGGCGGGCGAGTTGTCGGGTCCCGCGTGGGACGCGGCCGAGGCGGTGCGTTCCCCGGCCGGAGCCGAGGGGGTTCACGCCTCGGTCGCGGCCGAGGCGCTTCCTCCCTCGCCCCTGCCGCCCCTCTCCCCCTCCACCTCCGTGGCCGCCTCCCCGGGGCCCGGCCCGGCCCGTCCGCGAGGGGATGACGGGCCGGCGGTCCGGACTCCGGCCGGGGTGCGGAGAGTTGCCGTGGCCGGTGGCCCGGCGTTCACCTTCTCCTACGCCGAACACGCCGAGCTGCTCACCGCCGCCGGAGCCGAGGTCGTCACCTTCGATCCGCTCCGGGACGAGCAACTGCCCGACGGGACCGGCGGGTTGGTCATCGGCGGCGGGTTCCCCGAGGTGTACGCGCCCGAGCTGTCCGCCAACGAGCCGCTGCGCAAGGCCGTGGCGGAGCTGGCGTTCGGCGGGGCGCCGGTCGCGGCCGAGTGTGCCGGACTGCTGTATCTGGCGCGGGAGCTCGACGGGCGGCCCATGTGCGGGGTGATCGACGCCGTGGCCCGGATGGACGAGCGGCTCACCCTCGGATACCGGGACGCCGTGGCCCTCGGCGACAGTGTGCTGGCCGCGGCCGGTACCCGGATGCGCGGACACGAGTTCCACCGGACCGTCGTGGAGCCCGGCTCCGGGCCCGCTCCCGCCTGGGGGGTGCGCGCCCCCGAGCGGCGCGTCGAAGGTTTCGTGCAACAAGGCGTGCACGCGAGTTATCTGCACACGCACTGGGCGTCCGAGCCCGGTGTGGCCCGTCGGTTCGTCGAGAGGTGCCTGACGTCATGAGCAGCAAGCTGATCGGAGTCGGGGTCGGCCCCGGCGACCCCGAGCTGGTGACCGTCAAGGGCGTCAACGCTCTGCGCACGGCGGAGGTCGTCGTCGTCCCCGTGATGGCTGCGCCGGACGGGAAGGACGGCGGCGAGCGGGGGCGGGCCGAGGCGACCGTCCTGCACTACGTGCCCGAGGAGAAGGTCGTCCGGGTCGTGTTCGCGCTCAACGAGCGGAGCGACCGGGAGCGGCGCGAGGCCGCCTGGGACGCCGCCGGTGCGCGGGTCGCGGGCCTTCTCGGCCGGCACGGCACGGTCGCCTTCGCGACCATCGGCGACCCCAACGTGTACTCGACGTTCACGTATCTCGCCCACACCATCGCGGAGCTGGTCCCCGGCACGGTCGTGGAGACCGTGCCCGGCATCACCGCCATGCAGGACCTCGCCGCACGGTCGGGGGCCGTTCTCACCGAGGGGACCGAGCCGCTCACGCTCGTCCCGGTGACGGCGGGGTCCGCCGTGCTCAAGGACGCGCTGAACGGGCCCGGCACGGTGGTCGCGTACAAGTTCGGGCGGCAGGCCGCGGAGGTCGCCGAGGCGCTGCGGGACAGCGGGCGGATCGACGACGCCGTCTGGGGGTCGGCGCTCGGTCTGGAGGACGAGTCGATCCGGCCGGCGGGCGAGCTCGACGGTGAGCCGCTCCCCTACCTCTCGACGCTCATCGCGCCCGCGACCCGCGACGGGAAACGCGGCGGAAAACTGTGACCCCCACCCACCCGGCGGACACGCCCCGCACGAGGGACCGCACGCATGCGGCGCGCAGGGCACGCACCGTCGCCGGCACGGGCTCGACACGCCCGGCAGGCCCGGCACACCCGGCACCCAGGGCCGTCCGCTCGGACTCGGCCCGCTGTACGCCCGCGGCAGACCGCACGGGCTCAGCTCGCGAGGCCCACCACCAGCCAGATGAAGGCGACGCCCGCGACCGTGCACAGCAGGGTCGAGCGGGCGGGGTGCTCGTGGTGTGCCTCCGGGAGGATCTCGGCGGCGGCGAGGTAGAGGAGTACGCCGCCGAAGAGGCCGAGGTAGCCGCCGAGCAGCCGCTCCGGGATGGTGAAGAAGAGGGTGGAGGCGGCTCCGACCATGGGGGCCGCCGCGTCGGCGTACAGCATGAGCAGGGCCTTGCGGCGGGCGTTCCCGTACAGGCTCGTGATCGTGTACGTGTTGAAGCCGTCCGCGAAGTCATGGGCGACCACCGCGAGGGAGACCGCGAGGCCCATGCCGCCGCCGACCTGGAACGCGGCGCCGATCGCGACGCCGTCCATCGCGCTGTGCCCGACCATCGCGGCGGCCGCCGTGAGGCCCACCTCGGGCGCGCGTCCGTCGTTCTCCTCGCCGCCGTGCGCGGCCTGGCGGTGGGCGAGCAGGCGCTCGACCAGATGGGCCAGCAGAAAGCCGGCCACGAAGAGGAGCAGCGCGGCCGGTACGCCGAACACCTCGGTGCCCGCCGCGGCCAGCGCCTCCGGCAGCAGGTCGAGGCCGACCACGCCGAGCATCAGGCCGCCGGCCAGGCCGAGGACCAGATGGCGGCGGTCGGTCACGCGCTGCGCCGTCCAGCCGCCGGCCAGCGTCATCAGGAACGCGCCGAGCGCGACGAGGACCGCCATAGGCCCTTGCTATCCGATCAACCCCCGGTCGCGCACCTGGGGCGACGGCCCCGCGCCCACCGAACCTTTCGCAGCACCCCTGATTTCTCGTAGGAGAGGACCGATTCCCATGGCCGATGCCCCCACCGGCAAAGTGACCTTCGTCGGTGCCGGCCCCGGCGCCGCCGACCTGCTGACGTTCCGCGCCGCGCGCGCCATCACCGAGGCCGACGTCGTGATCTGGGCGGCGAGCCTGGTGCAGGCCGAGGTCCTCGACCACGCGCGCGAGGGCGCCGAGATCCTAGACTCCGCGACGATGTCGCTGGAGGACGTCGTCGCCGTGTACGAGCGGGCCCGTGCCGAGGGCCTGCGGGTGGCACGGATCCACTCCGGCGACCCGGCCCTCTGGGGCGGTACGCAGGAGCAGGTCGACCGGTGCGCCGAGCTCGGCATCGAGACCGAGATCGTGCCGGGTGTCTCGTCCTTCTCCGCGGTGGCCGCGATCGCGCAGCGCGAGCTGACGATTCCCGAGGTCGCGCAGTCGGTGATCCTCACCCGGCTCGGCGGCGGCAAGACGCCGATGCCGCCCGGTGAGGACGTACGGGAGTTCGCGAGGCACGGCACGACGATGGCGCTGTTCCTGTCGGCGGCGCGCAGCGGTCAGCTGGTGCGGGAGCTGCTGGAGGGCGGCTATCCGACGACCACGCCGGTCGTGGTCGCCTACCAGGCGACCTGGCCGGAGGAGTTGATCGTGAAGTGCACGATCAGCACGCTGGAGGAGACCGTCAAGGAGCACAAGCTCTGGAAGCACACCCTCTTCCTGGTCGGCCCGGCGCTCGACGCGAGCGGCACCCGCTCGCACCTCTACCACCCCGGTCACTTCCACGGCTTCCGCAAGGCCGACCCGCAGGCGCGCGCCGAGCTGCGTGCAGCGCGCCGGGGCAGTGCTGCGCAGGGACCCGCGTCGTGAACGTGGAGGTCGTCGGCGCGGGAGGAGAGTCCGCCGGCGCGATCGCAGAATCCGTCGTCCCCGCGGACCGCTCCACGGTGATCACGGTCATCGGTACGGGCACGGGTGCGCCGCTGTCCCCGGACGCCGGGGGTGTGCTCTCCCGGGCCGGAATGGTCGTGGGTGCCCGGCGGCATCTGGTGGCGGCCCGGCTGCCGGAGCGGGCGGAACAGGTGGTGCTCGGGCCGCTGGCCCCGGCCCTCGACCGTATCGGGCGGTACGCGGACGACGGGGCACGCGGGGGCCCGGTCGTGGTGCTCGCCTCGGGCGACCCCGGGTTCTTCGGGATCGTGCGCGCGCTGGCCGAGCGGTTCGGGGCAGGGCGGCTGGACGTCCGCCCCGGTGTGTCGTCGGTGGCGACCGCGTTCGCCCGGCTCGGGCTGCCCTGGGACGACGCGGTGGTGGTCAGCGCGCACGGGCGTGATCTTCTTACGGCCGTCCAGATCTGCCGGTCGCAGCCCAAGGTCGCCGTGCTGACGGGTCCGGGGTCCGGGCCCGCCGAGCTGGGCGCCGCCCTCGCCCACCACGGCGCGGAGCGCGTCCTCGTCGTGGCGAGCGCGCTCGGCGACCCGCAGCGCGAGCGCGTCGAGCGGGTCACTCCCGCCGAGGCCGCCGCCCGCGACTGGGGTACGGCGGTCAGCGTCGTCCTGTGCCTGGACGAGTCGCGGTCCCTGGCTCCCCTGCGCACCGTCGCGGGGCCTGTCGCCGGGCCCGACCGATGGGCCCTGGACGAGAGCGAGTTCGCCCACCGCGACTCGATGATCAGCAAGTTCGAGGTACGGGCGCTGGCACTGGCCCGGATCGGACCGCGGCTCGGCGAGCTGGTCTGGGACGTCGGCGCGGGCTCCGGTTCCGTCGCCGTGGAGTGCGCGCGGTTCGGCGCCGCGGTGACCGCGGTCGAGAAGACCCGGGACGGCTGCGACCGCATCCGCGCCAACGCGGCGGCGCACGGCGTGGACGTGCGGGTCGTGCACGGGGCCGCGCCCACGGTCCTGTCCGACCTGGACGATCCGGACGCGGTCTTCATCGGCGGCGGCGGACGTGGACTGCCCGCCATCGTCACGGTGTGCGCGCGCCGGGCCCGGCGGGCCGTCGTGATCGCGATGGCCTCGCTCGACCGGGTGCCGGCCGCCCGGGACGCGCTCACCGCCGCCGGATTCGCCTGCGACGGCGTCCTGTTGCAGTCGTCGCGGCTCGCCCCGCTGCCGGGCGATGTCTCCCGGCTCGCGGCGACCAATCCCGTCTTTGTGCTGTGGGGCGTCCGGCCTCCGGCCCGTACCGAAGGAGTCCCCCAGTGATCGGCCTGATTTCCGCCACGGCGGCGGGAGCGGCGGCCCGTGACCGGCTCGCCGCCGCGTGGTCCACGCGTACCCGGGTGTACGACGGACCCGTGGCGGACGCCGTGCGGCGGGCCTTCGCGGAGTGCGACCAGGTGGTGTGCTTCCTCGCCACGGGCGCGGTCGTACGGCTCGTCGCGCCACTGCTCGTCGACAAGGGGTCGGACCCCGGGGTGGTGTGCGTCGACGAGGCGGGACGGTTCGCCGTGTCGCTGGTCGGCGGCCACGCGGGCGGGGCGAACGAACTCGCCCGCGAGGTCGGTGAGTTGCTCGGCGCCGAGCCGGTGGTGACGACGGCGACCGACGCGGTGGGGGTGCCCGGTCTCGACACCCTCGGTTTCCCGGTGGAAGGGGACGTCGCCGGGGTCTCACGGGCCATGCTGGACGGCGAACCGGTGGTGCTGGAGGCGGAATCGAGCTGGCCGTTGCCCGCGCTGCCGCCGAACGTGGGGAGCCCCGCATCGCCGGGGGCCGCCGTCGTTCGCATCTCCGACCGTGCCCACGAAGCCGCCGAGCGCGAGGTCGTCCTGCGCCCGCCGTCCCTCGTGGTCGGTGTCGGCGCCTCCCGGGGCGCGCCCGTGGAGGAGGTCCTCGGGCTCGTCGAGGACGCCCTGCGGGAGGCCGGTCTCTCCGTCGGGTCGGTGGCCGAACTCGCCACCGTCGACGCCAAGTCGGAGGAGCCCGGCATCATCGGGGCCGCCGCGCGGCTCGGGGTGCCGGTCCGCACGTACAGCGCCGGGGAGCTGGCGGCGGTGGCGGTCCCGAACCCCTCCGACGCGCCGCTCGCCGCCGTGGGAACGCCGTCCGTGGCGGAGGCCGCCGCGCTGGTGGGCGGAGGCGAACTCCTCGTACCCAAGCGGAAGTCGGTGCGGACGGACGGGCAGCCCGCGATGGCGACCTGCGCCGTCGTGCGCCGGCCGGCCCGCGGGCGGCTCGCGGTCGTGGGCCTCGGCCCCGGAGCCCGCGACCTGCTGACCCCGCGCGCGACGGCGGAGCTGCGGCGGGCCGCGGTGCTCGTCGGGCTCGACCAGTACGTCGACCAGATCCGCGATCTGCTGCGGCCCGGCACGCTGATCCTGGAGTCGGGGCTCGGCGCCGAGGAGGAGCGGGCGCGCACGGCGGTGGCCGAGGCGCGCCGCGGGCAGGCCGTCGCGCTGATCGGCAGCGGCGACGCGGGCGTGTACGCCATGGCGTCCCCCGCGCTGGCCGAGGCGTCCGACGACATCGACGTCGTCGGGGTGCCGGGGGTGACCGCGGCACTCGCGGCCGGGGCGATCCTCGGCGCACCGCTCGGCCACGACCATGTGTCGATCAGCCTGTCCGACCTGCACACCCCGTGGGAGGTCATCGAGCGCCGGGTGCGCGCGGCGGCCGAGGCCGACATCGTCGTGACCTTCTACAACCCGCGCAGCCGGGGCCGGGACTGGCAGCTCCCCAAGGCGCTCGCGATCCTCGCGGAGCACCGGGAGCCGACGACGCCGGTGGGTGTGGTGCGCAACGCCTCCCGCCCGGACGAGTCGAGCCGGGTCACGACGCTGGGGTCCCTGGATCCGGCGATCGTCGACATGATGACGGTGGTGACCGTGGGCAACACGGCGACCCGTGAGATCGCCGGGCGCATGGTGACGCCGCGCGGCTACCGCTGGCAGGAGGAGGCCAAATGAGCCAGGTGAGCCAGGTGTTCCCCGGGAGCCGGGTCGTGCACCCCATCGAGCAGGAGTCCTTCCGGCGGCTGCGCGCCCGTCTGGACACCTCGCACTTCCCGCCGCTGACGCGCGCGGTGGTGGAGCGGGTGATCCACTCCGCCGCCGACCTGGAGTACGCGAGCGATCTCGTCACCGACGAGGACGTCCTGCTGCGGGCGCACGCGGCGCTGCACGCCGGGGCGCCGGTCGTGGCGGACGTCGAGATGGTCGCCGCCGGCATCACTCGCCGGGCCACCGTCTGCCGCCTCAAGGACGCCGCGTCGGGCCCCGGTCTGACGCGCTCGGCGCACGCGGTCCGGCTCGCCTACGAGCAGGTCGGACCCGGCGCGCTGTGGGTGATCGGCTGCGCGCCCACCGCGCTGGAGGAGTTGCTGCGACTGGACGCCGAACCGGCGCTCGTCATCGGTCTGCCCGTCGGGTTCGTCGGCGCGGCCGAGTCCAAGGCCGCACTCCGCGAGAGCGGCCTGCCCGCTGTCAGCAACGTGTCCGAGAAGGGCGGTTCGGCGGTCGCCTCCGCCGCGCTCAACGCCCTGCTGTACCACCCTGTTCCGCAGGCCGACCAGGCCGCGAAAACCGCTCGGGCCGAAACGGCCCCGCTGACCGCCGAGGCCGTCTCGGCCGCCAAGGAGACATCGTGACCACCCCGCCCCCCGCGCTGCTCATCGCCGGACACGGCACCCGGGACGAGGCCGGAGCCGAGGCCTTCCGCTCCTTCGTAAGGGAGTTGGGGCGCCGCCATCCCGAACTGCCCGTCGCCGGGGGGTTCATCGAGCTGTCGCCGCCACCGCTGGGCGACGCGGTCGGCGAACTCGTCGAGCAGGGGGTACGGCGTTTCGCCGCCGTACCGCTGATGCTGGTGTCCGCAGGGCACGCCAAGGGAGACATCCCGGCGGCGCTGACCCGCGAGAAGGAGCGGCACCCCGGGATCTCCTACACGTACGGGCGTCCGCTGGGCCCGCATCCGTCACTGCTCGCCGTGCTGGAGCGGCGCCTCGACGAGGCCCTCGGCGGCGGCGTCCGGACCCCCGAGGAGCGGGCCGGGGTGACGGTGCTGCTCGTGGGCCGCGGGTCCACGGACCCGGACGCCAACGCCGAGGTGCACAAGGCGGCGCGGCTGCTGTGGGAGGGCCGCGGCTACGCGGGCGTCGAGACGGCGTTCGTCTCCCTTGCGGCGCCGGACGTGCCGTCCGGTCTCGACCGCTGTGTGAAGCTGGGCGCGCGCCGCATCGTGGTCCTGCCCTACTTCCTGTTCACCGGCATCCTGCCGGACCGGGTGCGGCGTCAGACGGAGGACTGGGCCGCCGCGCACGCGGGGGTCGAGGTGGGCTCCGCCGAGGTCATCGGCCCCGAGCCCGAACTGCTCGACCTGGTCATGGAGCGCTACCGCGAGGCCGTGAAGGGCGACCTGAGGATGAACTGCGACTCCTGCGTCTACCGGATCGCGCTGCCCGGCTTCGAGGACAAGGTGGGGCTCCCCCAGCAGCCGCACTTCCACCCGGACGACGACGGCCACCACAATGGCCAGGGTCACCACGACGGACACGGTCACCACCATCACGGGGGGCACACGCATACCCATGCGCACTGAAGAGGCCGCCGAGGGCGGGCACGATCTGCGGCACCACGGGGACGCCGAGGTGCGCGACGACGGTTCGAAGCTCACCGATCTCGCCGTGAACGTCCGCGCGGACACCCCGCCCGCGTGGCTGCTCGACCGGATCGCGGCGTCGCTGCCGGGACTCGCGGCCTACCCGGACGGGCGGGCCGCGCGGGCCGCGGTGGCGGCGCGGCACGGGCTGCCGGTGGAGCGGGTGCTGCTCACGGCGGGCGCGGCCGAGGCCTTCGTGCTGCTCGCGCGCGCTCTGAAGGTACGTCGGCCGGTCGTCGTGCATCCGCAGTTCACCGAGCCGGAGGCCGCGCTGCGCGATGCCGGCCACACGGTGGGCCGCGTCCTGCTGCGCGAGGAGGACGGCTTCCGGCTCGACGCGGCAGCCGTCCCCGAGGACGCCGACCTGGTCGTGATCGGCAATCCGACCAATCCGACCTCGGTCCTGCACCCGGCGCAGGACGTGGCCGAACTGGCCCGCCCCGGACGGGTGCTGGTGGTCGACGAGGCGTTCATGGACGCGGTGCCGGGTGAGCGCGAGACTCTGGCCGGGCGGACGGACGTGCCCGGACTCGTCGTTCTGCGCAGTCTCACCAAGACATGGGGGCTGGCCGGACTGCGGATCGGCTATGTGCTCGCCGATCCCGGGACGATCGCCGAACTGGAGCGCGCCCAGCCGCTCTGGCCGGTCTCCACTCCCGCACTCGCGGCGGCCGAGGCCTGTATGTCCTCGCAGGCGCTCGCGGAGGCGGCGCACGCGGCGCGGCGGATCGCCACGGACCGGGCCCATCTGGTGGCGGGACTGCGGGAGTTCGGCTGCTCCGACGGACTGCGGGTGGTGGAGCCGGCGGAGGGGCCCTTCGTCCTGGTCCGGCTGCCACGGGCCACCGGGGTGCGCCGGGTCCTTCGCGATCTCGGGTTCGCGGTGCGGCGCGGGGACACGTTTCCCGGGCTCGGGGACGAGTGGCTGCGGATCGCGGTGCGGGACCGGGCGACGGTCAACCGGTTCCTGCAGGCACTGGACCGGTCGATGACCGCGAGCGGGAGCGGCGGGGCAGGCAGCAAGGTCGTTCCGCCCCGGGAGCCCCCACCGTCCGCGTAACCCGGCAGCCACCACCCTCCCCGTAGCCCCGGTGTCCCCGACCGGCGGGTGTGCCGGAGCCACAGCCCGGGACCTCCGGTTCGGCCTGAACGGCCTGGCCCTCGAACGCCGGACGGGCTGACCGCTCAGCGCCTCCGGCGTTCGAGGAGCGGGTCCGGGCGGAACTCCGGGCGACGGGACCCGGACGACAGGACTCTGACGACAGGACCCTGACGGCAGGGCCCCGGCGGGCCGTCAGCCTCGGCGCCGCCGGGAGAGGACGACCGTTCCACCGCCCGCGGCGAGCAGGGCCACCGCGCCACCGGCCAGATACGGCGTCATCGAACTGCCCCCGGTCTCCGCGAGCCCTTCCGCCACGGGAGCGCCCTGCGGTGTCACCTCGGCCACCGGTTCGGAGGCTTCGGAGGGGCCGGCCGGTGCGGCCTCCTGGGCGACGGGCGCCGCCGGCGACTCGCAGGTGGCCTTCGCCAGTGTCAGCGTGCCCTCCACCTCGGCCACGTTCAGCTTCAACGGGTTGATGGACAGCTTGAGTTCGAGCGCGGACGCGGCGGCCGTGCGGGAGGTGGTCTCGGTCTTGGAGAGGTCGAGCCGCACCTCACCGACCCCGGGGACCTTCACATGCGTCGGGCCGCCCGTCGACAGGGTCACCTTCTTGCCGAGGACGGTGACGGACCCGAGCAGGTTCGCGGTGGCGACGGGCTTCTTCCCCGCCTCGCAGGTCGCCTTCGAGGTGACGTCCTCGACCTCGATGAGCGACAGCAGCGGCAGCCCGGGGACATGGACGGCGGCGTGTGCGAGGCGGGTGGAGCCCTCGGCCTTCCCGGCGGAGACGGTGGCCTCGGCGGTGGCGACGTCCGCGCGCAGCACGCTGAACGGGCGCCCGTGGTCGACGCCGTCCAACTGGGCGGTGAGCGCGGTCTTCTCGGCACTGCGGGGTGCCTGCACCTCGTTCAGGGAGACCGCGAGCGGGACGTTCACGGTCTTGTTGAGGAGGGACACGTCGAGTCCGGTGCGGAGCACGACGGCGCTCGCGCGACCGTGGTCGGTGCTCGCGTGGGCGGAGCCCGCTCCGGCCAGCGCGGCGGGACCCGCGGCGAGGACGGTGGCGGCCGCGGTGACGGCGAAACGGCGTGCGGGCATGCGGTGGTTGATGCTGTTCAAGGGTGGGACCCCCATAGGAGAAAGCCTGGGACCCGGAAAGAATTACCCACTGAGAGTGAACAGTCAGCCACCTGACGCGAGTTCACTCCATCGTGGGGTTTCCGTGCACACCTTCGATTCCCGAGGCACGGCCGTTCTCCACCGTCACTCGCTCAACACCCCTGGGCGAAGGCGCTGGTTGACGCGCCGGTTGTTGACGGTTGACACGCCGGAGCACGCCCGGCAGTGCACAACGAGCATGCCGCCCCCACCGTCACGTTCCGTCAACCACGTCCACCTCACCCACGTCAGCCGACGATCCGCCCGTTGAGGACCACCCGTCGCGGAGCCGCCAGGACCCGTACGTCCGCGCGCGGGTCCCCCTCGTAGACCACGAGGTCCGCGGGCGCTCCCTCGTCGAGGCCGGGCCGCCCGAGCCAGCGCCGGGCACCCCAGGTGGTGGCGGAGAGCGCCTCGACGGGCGGGATGCCGGCGGTGACGAGCTCGGCGACCTCGGCCGCGACGAGGCCGTGCGCGAGGGAGCCGCCCGCGTCGGTGCCTACGTAGACCGGGATTCCGGCGTCGTACGCGGCGCGCACGGTGTCGTAGCGGCGCTCGTGGAGGCGCCGCATGTGCGCCGACCACTGGGGGAATTTGGCCTCGCCGCCGGCCGCGAGCCGCGGGAAGGTGGCGATGTTCACGAGGGTGGGGACGATGGCGACGCCGCGCTCGGCGAAGAGCGGGACGGTGTCCTCGGTGAGACCGGTGGCGTGCTCGATGCAGTCGATGCCCGCCTCGACCAGGTCGCGGAGCGAGTCCTCGGCGAAGCAGTGCGCGGTGACCCGGGCGCCGAGCCGGTGCGCCTCGGCGATCGCGGCCCGGGCGGCCTCGCGCGGCCAGCAGGCACTCAGGTCGCCGGTGCCGCGGTCGAGCCAGTCCCCCACGAGCTTCACCCAGCCGTCGCCGCGCCGGGCCTCCCGGGCGACGTACGCGACGAGGTCCTCGGGCTCGATCTCGTGGGCGTAGTTGCGGATGTAGCGGCGGGTGCGGGCGATGTGCCGGCCCGCGCGGATGATCTTCGGGAGGTCGTCGCGGTCGTCGATCCAGCGGGTGTCGGAGGGCGAGCCGGCGTCCCGGACGAGCAGGGTGCCGGCGTCGCGGTCGGTCAGCGCCTGCTTCTCGGAGACCTCCGCCGGGACCGGGCCGTGGGCGTCGAGCCCGACATGGCAGTGCGCGTCGACCAGGCCGGGCAGGGCCCAGCCCTCGACGGTGCGCAGGTCACGGGCGCCGCCGGGGCGCTCGTAGGAGATCCGGCCGCCGACGATCCACAGCTCGTCGCGGACGTCGTCGGGTCCGACCAGGACCCGCCCCTTCACGTGCAGTACCGGGTGATCGCTCATGAGAGGCACCTTAGTAAGGCGGCTCACGTTGCTCGCCCGCCCGGTCCCGCTCCTCCCCCGGCCGGTCCTATTCCTGATCCGGCCGTTCCTATTCCTGATCCGGCCGTTCCGGTGTCCTGTCCTCGACGTCCGCCATCGCCGGGTCGAGCAGCCTGGACAGGAAGTGCCGTGTCCGCTCGTGGGCCGGGTTGCCGATGACCTGCGCCGGGGCGCCGTCCTCGACGATCACGCCGCCGTCCATGAACACGACCCGGTCGGCGACCTCGCGCGCGAAGCTCATCTCGTGGGTGACGACCATCATCGTCATGCCCTCGTCGGCGAGCATCCGCATGACGGCGAGCACCTCGCCGACGAGTTCGGGGTCGAGCGCCGAGGTCGGCTCGTCGAAGAGCATCACGTCGGGTCCCATGGCGAGCGCGCGGGCGATCGCGACGCGCTGCTGCTGGCCCCCGGAGAGCGAGGCCGGGTAGGCGTCGGCCTTCTCCGCGAGGCCCACCCGGTCGAGGTTCTCGGCGGCGATCCGGGCCGCCTCCGCCTTGTCCCGGCCGAGCACCCGGCGCTGCGGCAGCGTGAGGTTCCCGGTCACCGACAGATGGGGGAAGAGGTTGAACTGCTGGAAGACCATGCCGATACGGCGGCGTACGGCGTCGATGTCGACGTCCGCGTGCGTGACCTCCGTACCGCCGACGAACACCTGGCCCTTGCTGGGCTCCTCCAGGAGGTTCACACAGCGGAGCAGGGTCGACTTGCCGGAGCCGGACGGGCCGATGACACACACGACCTCGCCCTGCCCGACCTCCAGGTCGATACCGCGCAGTACCTCGTTGTCGCCGAAGGACTTGTGGAGGTCCTTCACCTGGATCTCCGGTGTGCTCACTTGGTGGCCTCCCCCGTCTTCGTTTCGAGACGTCGTACGAGATAACCGAGCGGCACCGTCACCAGCAGATAACACAGGCCCGCAACGAGGATCGGCGTGGAGTTGGCGGTCGTGCTGGCCAGGTCCCGGCCGTACTTGGACAGCTCACGCTCCTCCAGGGTGACGCCGAGGAACAGCACCAGCGAGGAGTCCTTGAAGAGGGTCACGAGTTCGTTGGTGAGCGGCGGGAGAATGATCCGGAACGCCTGCGGGACGATGATCGAGACCATGGCCCGCGCGTGCGAGAAGCCCAGCGAACGGGCCGCCTCCATCTGCCCCTTGGGCACGGCCTGGATGCCCGCGCGGAAGGTCTCGGCCATGTACGCGGCCCCCACCAGCCCGAGCGCGATGGCGACCTTTCCGTAAGTTCCGCCCGGGATCGCCGTACCGGGGAACGCGAGCGGTACCGCGACGCCCACGAAGATGAAGATCGTCAAGGCAGGCAGACCGCGGAAGACTTCGATGTAGATTCCGGCCGCCCAGCGGTAGGGGCCCACCGACGACAGACGCATCAGAGCGACGACGATGCCCAGCGCGAGTCCGACGACGAAACCGAACGTCGTGTAGAGGACGGTGTTCTTCAGCGCCAGCGTGATGACTTCCGGGAACATCTGCTTGACCAGGTCCCACTGGAAGAACTGGTTCTGCAGACGGCCCCAGTCCGCCGTGACCGCGAAGGCGATCACGACGGCGACGAAGACCGCGTACTGCACGCCGCGCGAGATCGAGCGCTTCTGGCGCCGGCTCAGGCCGGACCTGCGGGGCTGGAGGGGCGTGTCGGCATCGCTCATGAGGCGGACGGGGAGGCCGCGGACGCGTCGTACGGGCCGATCCACTTCTCGTAGAGCTTCTTGTACGTGCCGTCGGCCTTCGCGTCCGCGATGGCCTTGTTGATGGCGGCGACGAGCTTGGTGTTGCCCTTCTTCACCGTGAAGCCGTACTGCTCACCGGTGTTGAGGTTGTCGGCCACCTTGAAGGCGTCGGCGTTGGCCTTGTCCTTCAGCCACCCCTGGACGACCGGGTAGTCGATGACGACGGCCTTGACCTGGCCGGTGCGCAGGCCGTTGAGGACGGCGTCGGAGGACTCGAAGGAGACGGGGTCGAGTCCCTTGCTCTTCGCGTACTCCTCACCGGTGGTCTGCGCCTGGGCACCGACCTTCTGGCCCTTGAGGTCCGCGAAGGAGCTGATGCCGCTCTTCTTGTCGACCAGGACGGCCTGGGTGGCGTCGAAGTACGGGTCGGAGAAGTCGACGTTCTTCTTGCGCTCCTCGGTGATCGTCATACCGGCGGCGGCGAGGTCGCACTGCTCGGAGTTGAGGAACGCGCCCGTCTTGAAGTTCTCGAATGGCGTGTCGACGATGGCCTGCTTCACACCCAGGTCCTTGGCGACCAGGTCGATCAGCGACACGTCGAAGCCCTGCACCTTGCCGTCGATCTCCGACTGGAAGGGCGGGTACGGAAGGTGGGTGCAGGTCGTGAGCTGACCGCTCTTGACCAGCGGGACCCCGCTCGCGGTGGTGGTCTTGCCGCCTCCGCTGTCCGAGGAGCAGCCGGCCACGAGCAGCAGCCCGGCCGTGGCGGTGGTGGCGGCCAGAATGCGGGGCCGGCGTCCGAGGACCGAGTACACGGGGACCTCCTGTGGGGGGAACAGAGGGTTCTG
Source organism: Streptomyces rhizosphaerihabitans (assembly GCF_025399795.1). Taxonomy (GTDB): domain Bacteria; phylum Actinomycetota; class Actinomycetes; order Streptomycetales; family Streptomycetaceae; genus Streptomyces; species Streptomyces rhizosphaerihabitans. Next base: position 93,586 of record NZ_JAODTZ010000006.1, read on the forward strand.
ATTATAAGGAAATGTTTGAGTTGCTCAAATCAATCCGATGGCCACTGGGCCGTCTGGCCTCAGAATTCGCCGCTCCGGGTGTGCCGGGGCCGCCGGTTACGCTCTGATCGTCGACCCCACCGTGAGCGAAGAGAGCACCGCCGTGACCCACCCCTTTCTTGACCTGGCGCCGCTGAGCGCCGCCCGCTTCGCGTCGATCGAGGACCGTGTCGCCCGGCTGCTCTCCACCGAGCAGGACGTCGTGATCATGCAGGGCGAGGCGCTGCTGCCCCTGGAGGGGGCCATCCGCGGTACGGCCGGTCCCGGCACCACCGCCCTGAACGTCATCACCGGCCCCTACGGCCAGACCTTCGGCAACTGGCTGCGGGACTGCGGGGCGACCGTGATCGACCTGGCGGTGCCGTTCCACACCGCGGTCACCGCCGAGCAGGTCCGCGAGGCCTTCGCCGAGCACCCGTCGATCGACTTCGTGTCGCTCGTGCACGCCGAGGCCGCCACCGGGAACACCAACCCGGTGGCGGAGATCGGCGAGGTCGTACGCGAGAGGGGCGCGCTCTTCTACCTGGACGCCGTCGCGTCGATCGGCGCCGAGCCGGTGCTGCCGGACGCCTGGGGCGTCGACCTGTGCGTGATCGGGGCGCAGAAGGCGATGGGCGGTCCCGCCGGGGTGTCGGCGGTGTCGGTGAGCGAGCGGGCGTGGGCGCGGATGGCCGCGAACCCCGGCGCGCCGCGCCGTTCCTACCTCTCCCTGCTGGACTGGAAGGAGCGATGGGTCGACGCGGGCCGTACGGCGCTGCTGCACGCGCCGGCGCAGCTGGAGATGCTGGCGCTGGAGGCGTGTGTCGAGCGGATCGAGGGCGAGGGCCTGGACGCGGTGACGGCCCGTCACGCCTCGGCCGCCGCGGCCACCCGGGCGGGAGCCGTGGCCCTCGGCGGGGGCCTCGCGCCGTATGTGGACGCCGCCCGTGACGCCGCGCCCGTCGCCACCACGCTGCGGGTGCCCGAGGACGTGGACGCGTCCGCCGTGGTCGCCAAGGCACTGGCCGCGGATCCCGCGCTGCCGCTCGCCGCGGGCGGCGGCGCTCTCGCGCAGTCGATGATCCGTGTGAACCACTACGGCCCCGACGCCACCCGGGGTGTCGTCCACGCCGCCCTCGCGGGCCTGGGCGCGGCGCTGGCCGAGTCCGGCTTCCCGGTGGATCTTGAAGGGGCGCGCCGGGCCGTGGCACTGGCCTGGGGCTGATCCCGAGGAGTCCGGCGGAGGCACCCGCGCCTCCGCCGGGACGCAGGACCCCGGCCCGTCGGGGAGCCCCGAGGGGCCGGGGCACGGAACCCTGACGCGTAAGACGCGGAACCCTGACGCACAAATGCGACGGGGATTACACATCCCCTTCATGCGCTTATCCTGTCCTTAATCCTGAGCGGAATTATCCGGCGTAGCTTCCCGCATTCTTCTGCCCGCTCCCCGCGTACCTAAACGCGAAGATTTCGCGAACGCCCGCGAAGCGATTCGGGCAGGTCACCTGCACATTTCATCGCTGTGACGCACTCCACAAGCTGTCCGCTTTCTGTGGTATTTTCCGGTCGAACCAGTACATAGAGTCGCATGCAACGCCACCCTTTCACGGGCGCGTGATAACACACGGGTGCGCCTTACGTAACCTCGCCCGACGATGCAATTTGAACTTTCCGTCGGTAAATTCAATCCGCATGACCGCCGCACACGCAGACCTGCCAGCGGAATTCCTGGAAATGCCGGAGGACCTTCGGATCGACCGTCCGAAGGTGGCCGACGGGGCCGCCCTCTGGCGTATCGCCAAGGACTCCCGAACCCTCGACCTGAACTCCTCGTACAGCTATCTGCTGTGGTGCCGTGACTTCGCCGGTACCTCGGCGGTGGCCCGTGACGCCGAAGGGAGGCCCGTCGGTTTCGTCACCGCGTACGTGCGCCCCGAGCGTCCCCGCACCCTCCTTGTGTGGCAGGTGGCCGTCGACGCGGCACACCGTGGCCGCGGACTGGCCGCGCGACTGCTCGACGGGCTGACCGCGCGGGTGGCGGCCGAGCGCGGGCTGTCCGTCGTCGAGACGACCATCACGCCGGGCAACACCGCCTCCGAGCGCCTGTTCACGTCGTACGCACGGCGTCATGGCGCGGCCGTCGAGCGCGAGGTGCTGTTCGAGACGGGGCAGTTCCCCGACGGACCGCACGACCCCGAAGTGCTGTACCGCATCGGCCCGTTCTCCCTCTGATCTTCCTCCCCGCACGATCCCCTCCCCCACGTCCTTCCTCCCCCCACATTCAGAGGAGCCATTCGCCGTGACCATCACCCAGCCCGACCTCAGCATCTTCGAGACCCTGGAGTCGGAGGTGCGCAGCTACTGCCGCAACTGGCCCACGGTCTTCGACCGGGCCCGGGGCAGCCGGATGTACGACGAGGACGGCCACGACTACCTCGACTTCTTCGCCGGCGCCGGGTCCCTGAACTACGGGCACAACAACCCCGTGCTCAAACGGGCCCTGATCGACTACCTGGAGCGCGACGGCGTCACCCACGGACTCGACATGTCGACGACCGCCAAGCGCGGCTTCCTGGAGACCTTCCAGAACCTGGTGCTGCGTCCGCGCGATCTGCCGTACAAGGTGATGTTTCCCGGGCCGACCGGCACCAACGCCGTCGAGTCCGCGCTGAAGCTCGCGCGGAAGGTGAAGGGACGCGAGGCGATCGTGTCGTTCACCAACGCCTTCCACGGGATGTCGCTCGGCTCGCTCGCCGTGACCGGCAACGCCTTCAAGCGGGCCGGCGCCGGCATCCCGCTGGTGCACGGCACCCCGATGCCGTTCGACAACTACTTCGACGGCCAGGTCCCGGACTTCCTGTGGTTCGAACGGCTCCTGGAGGACCAGGGATCGGGGCTCAACCAGCCCGCCGCGGTGATCGTCGAGACCGTGCAGGGCGAGGGCGGCATCAACGTCGCACGCCCCGAGTGGCTGCGCGCCCTGGCCGACCTGTGCAAGCGCCGCGACATGCTGCTGATCGTCGACGACATCCAGATGGGCTGCGGACGGACCGGCGCGTTCTTCTCCTTCGAGGAGGCGGGGATCGTGCCCGACATCGTGACCGTGTCCAAGTCCATCAGCGGCTACGGGCTGCCGATGTCGCTGTGCCTGTTCAAGCCCGAGCTGGACATCTGGGAGCCCGGCGAGCACAACGGCACCTTCCGCGGCAACAACCCGGCGTTCGTCACGGCCGCCGCCGCCCTGGAGGCCTACTGGGCCGACGGGTCCGCCATGGAGAAGCAGACCCGCGCCCGCGGCGAGCAGATCGAGCAGGCGCTGATCTCCGTCACCGAGGAGAACCTCGCCGACATCAAGGAGTACCGGGGCCGCGGGCTCGTCTGGGGCCTCGAGTTCAAGGACAAGGCCCGCGCCGGACGCGTCGCGCAGCGCGCCTTCGAACTCGGGCTGCTCATCGAGACGTCCGGCCCGGAGAGCGAGGTCGTGAAACTGCTGCCCGCGCTCACCATCACCCCCGACGAGCTCGACGAGGGCCTGCGCACCCTCGCCCGCGCCGTCCGCGAGACCGTCTGACCAGACCGCCGCACACCACGAGAAGCACGAGAGAGAGGCATCGCACCACCGTGATAGTCCGTTCGTTCAAGGATGTCGAAGGCACCGACCGGCACGTGAAGGCGGCGACCGGCACCTGGGAGAGCAAGCGCATCGTCCTCGCCGAGGAGAAGGTCGGCTTCTCCCTGCACGAGACGATCCTGTACGCGGGTACGGAGACGCGGATGTGGTACGCGAACCACATCGAGGCCGTGCTCTGCGTGGAGGGCGAGGCCGAACTCACCAACGAGGAGACCGGCGAGAAGCACTGGATCGCGCCCGGGACCATGTATCTGCTGAACGGCCACGAGCGCCACACCATGCGTCCCAGGACCGACTTCCGGTGCGTCTGCGTCTTCAACCCGCCCGTCACCGGACGGGAGGACCACGACGAGAACGGCGTCTATCCCCTGCTCACCGAACCCGAGGAGGCGTGACACACCGATGACCACACTCACCGATCTGTACCCCAGCCGTGCCGCCACCGAAGTGGCGCTGCCCCGCCAGGACCCCGTCGTCTGGGGCGCGCCGGGCGATCCCGGCCCGATCACTTCGCCCGAACTCCAGACGTACGAGCGCGACGGCTTCCTCCCCGTCGAGGAACTGATCACCGAGGACGAGGTCGCCGTCTACCGGCAGGAGCTGGAACGGCTCGTCACCGACCCGGCGATCCGAGCCGACGACCGCTCGGTCATCGAGCCCCGGACGCAGGAGATCCGGTCCGTCTTCGAGGTGCACCGGATCAGCGAGATCTTCGCCCGGCTCGTGCGCGACGAGCGCGTCGTCGGCCGGGCCCGGCAGATCCTCGGCTCCGACGTGTACGTCCACCAGTCGCGGATCAACGTCAAGCCGGGCTTCGGGGCGAGCGGCTTCTACTGGCACTCGGACTTCGAGACCTGGCACGCCGAGGACGGTCTGCCGAACATGCGGACGGTGTCCGTCTCGATCGCGCTGACCGAGAACTACGACACCAACGGCGGTCTCATGATCATGCCGGGGTCGCACAAGACGTACCTCGGGTGTGCGGGGGCCACGCCGAAGGACAACTACAAGAAGTCGCTGCAGATGCAGGACGCCGGTACGCCGTCCGACGAGGCGCTCACCCGCTTCGCCACCCGGCACGGCATCAAGCTGTTCACGGGCCGGGCCGGTTCGGCGACCTGGTTCGACTGCAACTGCATGCACGGCTCGGGGGACAACATCACCCCGTTCCCGCGCAGCAATGTCTTCATCGTGTTCAACAGTGTGGAGAACGCGGCGGTGGAACCCTTCGCGGCCCCGGTGCGCAGGCCGGAGTTCATCGGGGCACGGGACTTCACACCGGTGCGCTGAGCTGCCCCCGGGGTGTCTGCGGCGGCGAGGTGCCTACAGCCACGCCAGTGACGCGGCCCGTTCCAGTACGGCGCCGATCGCGGCGGCGTCACCCGTGGCACCCCGGGGCACCTCGCCGGGGGCGTACCGGCCGCCGACCAGCAGGCAGAAGTCGACCGGTTCCAGGACGAGTTCGGCCCGTACCGGCTCGTCCTCGGAGCCGAGCACCCACTGGGCGCCGGGTCCCCCGCCGGCCACCGCGAACAGCACCGGAGGCGCCGTGGGGCCGAGGGCCGTTCCGAGGACGCGCACCGCGAGCCGGACGAGTCGGCGAAGATGGGGGTCCGGCGGCGGTGGCACGGTCATCCCGAGGGCCCGTCCGATGTCGTCGGTGTGGATCCACGTCTCGAAGGCCCGGACGACGTAGTGGTCCGCGACGGGCAGCCGGGCACCCATCAACGTGATGGCGTGCGCGGCCCGTTCGGGATCGGTCGCCTCCGGTGCGGCCAGCAGCGCGCCGGCCCGGGCGCTCCACGTGGCCACGGTCTCCTCGGGCGGGCGCCGGTGCTCGTACGCGATCACCTCGGCGGTCCGGGCGGCCCAGGCGTCCCGCCAGGGCGTCTCCTCGGCTCCGGCAGGCTCCGGCAGCCGCGCCGCGAGGCCGAGGCACCGCGCCAGCGGCTCGTCCGCCGCGATCAGATGGGCGACGGTGGCGTGCACGTCCCAGTCGTGCACGACCGGCGTGCCCCAGGGGCCCCGGCCCTCCACCTCCCGCAGCAGCGACCTCAGTCCGGCGACCGCGGCGGCGTAGGGGGCGGCGTGCCGGGCCACCCGGGGAGCGGGCGGGCGGGAGCGAAGGGCCAGGGCGAGGACGCCGTCGGCGGTGCCGTCCGCCGGGACCGGGCGCCGCGGGCCGTCCAGCAGCCGTACCGTCTCGCGCAGCCGCTCCGCCTCCGCGGCGCAGGGCTCGCACTCGGCCAGATGGAGCGGGACCGTCTTCTCGTCGGCGGGGGCCAGGGCGCCGACGGCCCAGGCCGCCAGCAGGTCCCGCATCCGTTCATGGTGAGTGCTCATCGTGCCCCGCCCTTCCGGGTCGGCTCCGGCATGGCGGCCGCACCTCGCGCCGCCGTGTCCAGCCTACGCACACACCTTCCGGCCGGGACCGCCCGCGCCGCCATCACGCGCCCCGCTCCCACGCCGGATCGGGCGGGTCGGCGAGGGACTCGGCGAGTCTGCGCAGGGCCGCCCGCAGCCGGGTCTTCGCGGTGCCCTCCGGAATGCCCAGTTCGACGGCGGCCTGCCGGTAGGTGCGGCCCGCGAAGTAGGCGAGGTGGACCACCTCGCGCTGGGGCTGCGGGAGTTCGGCGAGCGCGGTGTGCAGCAGCAGCGAGCGTTCGCGGTCGACGACCGTCTCGTCGGGTCCCGGGGCGGCGTCCGGGATGGCGTGCAGCGCGGCGTCGTCGGCATGGGTGTCCTTGCGTTGGCGGGCCTCACCGCGCACCCAGTCCACCGCCCGCCGGTGCGCGAGCATGGACAGCCAGGTGCGCAGCGTGCCACGGCGGGCGTCGAAGGCGTACGGCCTGCTCCACAGCTGCGCGAAGACCTCCTGCGCCACGTCCTCGGCGGCCGCCGGGCTGCGGGTGACCCGTACGGCGACCCGTCGCACCAGCCCGCCGTACGCGGCGTACACCTCGCCCAGCGCGGACTCGTCGCCGTACACCAGCCGCCGGTGCAACTCGGCGTCACTGAGCGTCGGTTCCACCCGCACCACCACCTCGTGGTGCCCTTCCTAGCGCCCCGCCGCGGCCGGCGCCAGAGGGCCGGACCGGCCCTGCGGACGCTCAGCCGGGCAGCACGTCGAGCAGCCGGTCGACGTCGTCCGGGGTGTTGTACAGATGGAACGCCGCCCTCAGATTGCCCGCGCGGTCGGCGACTTGGACCCCGGCGCGGCTCAACTCGCCCTGGAGCCGCCCGAGTCCGGGCACTGAGACGATCGCGGAGCCGGGGGCGGGGACCGGTTCGTGGCCCCGTTCCCGCAGGCCGGTGCGGAAGCGGTCGGCGAGTGCGAGGTCATGGGCGTGCACCCGCTCCACGCCCAGTGTCTCGACGAGCTCCAGCGAGTGCCGGGCTCCGGCGTACGCGAAGAGGCTCGGGCTCTCGTCGAACCGCCGTGCGGAGTGGGCGAGTTCCTCGACCGGGCCGTAGCAGCTGTCCCAGGGCGCCTCGCCCGCGACCCAGCCGGCGAAGACCGGGGTGAGTCCGCCGAGGTCCTCCGGGACGACCAGGAAAGCCACGCCGCGCGGGCAGACGAGCCACTTGAAGGCGACGGAGGAGACGTAGTCGTAGGCGTCCGCGCGCAGGGGCAGCCAGCCGGCGGCCTGGGACGCGTCGATGTACGTACGGGCTCCGTGTTCCCGCGCGGCCTCCCCGATCGCCTCCAGCTCGGCGGTCCGGCCGTCCGCGGACTGCGCGGCGCTCACCGCGACGAGCGCGGTGCCGGAGCGCACCGATTCGGCGATCCGCTCCAGCGGAACGGCGCGGACCTTGAGGTCGCCGCGGACGTGGAAGGGGGTCACGACGGAGCTGAAGTCCGCCTCGGCGGTGAGGACTTCGGCGCCCGGCGGCAGCGAGGCCGCGATCAGTCCGCTGTACACGGCGACCGAGGCCCCGGCGGCCACCCGGCGCTCGGGCACCCCGACGAGACGGGCGAAGGACGCGCGGGCCGCCTCGACGTCCGCGAACATGTCGGTGGGCTGCCCCGCGGCCACGGACTCCACGGCGACCCGCATCGCGGTCACGGTGCGGGCCGGCAGCAGGCCTGCGGTCGCCGTGTTCAGATAGGTGCTCTTCGGCGCGAACTCGGTACGGATGAGAGTCTCGAAGGTCTCCATGGAGCCACTGTGGGCCCGGAAGGCACCCAAGTCCATTGCCGACTTTTACGCTGTTTCCCCAAGCAGCGCTTATGCATCGGCTCCGACCTGCGTTTTTCGACGCCGGGACCCCGGCCCGCGCTTCTCAGTGCTGGGGAACGGCGCAGCCGTCCGGACCACAGGCCTGCGCGTCGGCGCCTTCCTGGATCAAGGTGAGCTGCGGACGCTCACCCCATGCCTGGTCCAGCGCCTGGGCGAAGACCTCGGCGGGCTGTGCGCCGGAGACTCCGTAGGTGCGGTCGAGGACGAAGAAGGGCACACCGTTCGCGCCCAGCTCGGCGGCCTCGCGCTCGTCGGCGCGGACGTCGTCGGCGTAGGCGGCCGGGTCGGCAAGCACCCGGCGGACTTCGTCGGCGTCGAGCCCGGCGGCGACGGCCAGCTCCACGAGCCGCTCGTCGTCGCCGAAGACGGTCCGCTCCTCGGCGAAGTTGGCCTTGTAGAACAGGCCGATCAGCTCGTCCTGCCGGCCCCGCGCCTTGGCGAGGTGCAGCAGGCGGTGCATGTCGAAGGTGTTGCCGTGGTCGCGGTCCCGGGTGCGGTACGCGAGACCCTCGGCGGCGGCCTGCGTGCCGAGGTTCTCCTCGCCCGCCTGCGCCTGCGCCTCGCTCATGCCGTACTTCTTGGTGAGCATCGTGAGCACCGGCTGGATGTCGCCCTTCGCGCGGCCCGGGTCGAGCTCGAAGGAGCGGTGCACGACCTCGACCTGGTCCCGGTGCGGAAAGGCCTCCAGCGCCTTCTCGAAGCGGGCTTTCCCGACATAGCACCACGGACAGGCGATATCGCTCCAGATTTCGACGCGCATGCTTCGGCTCTCTTCAGGTCGTGCGGATAGGGGACACCCTCCAGGGACGTCGTTGTATGAACGTTCAAACGACTCGGGTCATTCCCGGGCGTCCATCCGGGGCTGCTACGGGCGCGACCCCGGCACGGAGCCCGTCGCGGTCCCGGTCACCGCGTACCGCAGACAGAGGTGGTGGTCGTCCTCCGCGGGCGGGTTCTCCGGGTCGGGGACCCAGCCGAGGCGGGCATAGAAGGCCTGGGCGCGCAGGTTGTCGGCATGCACGTCGAGCGTCGCCGTGCGCTTCCCGTCCGCCTGCCACTCCTCCACGCAGGCCGCGTGCAGCTCCGTTCCGATACCGGCCCGCCAGCGGTCGGGATCGACATGGAACTGGTAGAGCTTGACCGTGTCGGCGGGTGCGCCCTCGGTCGTACGGAACGAGGCGATGCCCGCGATCCGGCCGTCCTGCACGACGCACAGCACATGGCCGTCGGGCCGTTCGATGGCGCTCCGCCAGGCGGCGAGCCAGTCGGTGCCGTCCTGCGGCATTCCGTCCGGGTAGTACGTCGCCCGGGCCCGGGCGTGCAGGTCGGCGACGGCGGCCGCCTCGGCGGGCAGCGCGGTCCTGATCACCCGGCGCACATGGTTCACACGGTCCTCGATCATGCCGATGAGGACGTGATCGCGGACGGTCCGGTTCCGCACCGGTCGAACCGGGTGCGGCACCGGGCCCTCGCGCTCGCTAGCTGCCGTCGCGAAGGTCGCGCGGCCAGGCCGGCCGGAACTCGATGCCGTCGTACGTCACCACACAGCCCTCTCCCATCGGCGACTGGGTCATGAAGCCCACCAGGGCCGCCCCCGTCTCCTTCTCGCCGGCCAGGGTGAAGAGGCGGACGAAGGTCCAGCGCTCGCCGTCGCGGGAGGCGTGGAAGGCGAAGGCGCGGTCCGTGCGGCTCACCCTCAGCCAGACGGAACTGCCCTCCACGGTGAAGGAGTTGGCATCGTCGGAGTGTCCTCGGGTGACCACCGTGCAGACGGTGGGTACGTCCGGGGAGTACTCCAGGCACAGCTTCGCCCAGGCCCGCTCCCCGACATGGACGTAGAGCACGCCCGCGTCGAAGGCCGCCCCGAAGCCGACCGTCACGCGGGCGATCAGCTGGAAGTCCCCCTCGGGCGAGCCGAGCAGACGCGGCGCGTCCGAGGCCGGGTCGAGTCCTTCACCGGTGGGCGGTACGAAGCGGTCCTGCCGGGGCCCGGCCCAGCCGGTGAGCACGCCGTCCTCGTACGACCAGTGCCCGCCGGGGCCGTAGGTGCGGAGAGAGAAGGGGAGTTCGGGGAGTGTGACGTCCATGGACCGAGTCTCTCAGGTTCACACCGGGCCCTCCGGGGAGCGGGGTGCCGCGTGATCAGCCACGCGGCACCCGCGACCCGCGAAGGACCGGCAGGGACCGGCTACGACCGGGAAAGGGCCACGAAAGGGACAGGTCCGCTACGGGTTCAGCGCTCCAGCCGTCCGTCGTACCGGCGGGGCAGCCCCAGCGGATTGTCGTCCCGCAGCTCGGGCGGCAACAGCGCCTCGGGCACGCCCTGATAGGCCACCGGCCGCATCCAGCGCTCGATGGCGCTGCCGCCGACCGAGGTGGACGTCGAGGTCGTCGCCGGGTACGGGCCCCCGTGATGCTGGGCCGGGGCCACGGCGACGCCGGTCGGCCAGCCGTTCACGAGCACGCGGCCCGCGAGGGAGGTCAGCTCGGCGAGGATCTCCGCGCCGCGCCCTTCGCCCGCCGCCTCCTCGGCGGAGAGCTGCACCGTGGCCGTGAGGTTGCCCGGCAGCCGGGAGAGCACCGCGCCGGCCTCGGACTCGTCCTCGTAGCGCGCCACGACCGTGAGCGGTCCGAAGCACTCCTCCAGGAGCAGATCGTGTTCGCCCTCGGCCGCGAGCCTGCTCGCGGGTACGGTCAGGAAGCCGGGGCTCACCGTGTGCTCGCCGCCCGCGCCCGGTGTCACCGGGGCCTGGACGTCCGGGAGCCCGGCGCGCTCGGCGACCCCGGCGATGAAGTTGTCGCGCATGCGGTGGTCGAGCAGGACCCCGGAAGCGGTGTCGCTCACCGCGTCCGTCAGGGACTTCAGCAGACGGTCGCCCGCCGCGCCGGCCGGGGCGAGCACCAGGCCCGGCTTCACGCAGAACTGGCCGACGCCCATGGTCATCGAGCCGGCGAGTCCCGCGCCGATCTCCTCGGCGCGCTCGGCGGCCGCGGCCTCGGTGACGACGACGGGGTTGAGGGAGCCCAGCTCGCCGTGGAACGGGATCGGCACCGGACGCGACGAGGCCGCGTCGAACAGCGCGCGCCCGCCGCGGATCGAGCCGGTGAACCCGGCCGCCGCGATCAGCGGGTGCCGGACCAGCTCGACACCGGCCTCGAAGCCGTGGACGAGACCGATGACGCCCTCGGGGACGGCGTGCCGTGCGGCCGCCCGGCGCAGGACGGCCGCGACCAGCTCGGAGAGCGCCGGGTGGTCGGGGTGGGCCTTGACGACGACCGGGCAGCCCGCGGCCAGCGCGCTCGCGGTGTCGCCGCCGGCGACCGAGAAGGCGAAGGGGAAGTTCGAGGCCGAGTACACGGCGACGACACCCAGCGGCACCTTGTAGCGGCGCAGGTCCGGGACCGGCGGGGTCGCCGTGCCGTCGGGGTGGTTGATGACGACGTCGAGGAAGGCGCCCTCGTCGACGATTCCGGCAAAAGCACGCAACTGGTAGCAGGTGCGGGCGAGTTCGCCGGTGAGCCGGACCGGGCCGAGCGCGGTCTCCGCGTCGGCGGCCTCGACGAGCTGGTCCTTGGCGCCTTCGAGCAGGTCGGCGGCGGTGCGCAGGAACGCGGCGCGTACGGTGCGGTCGACGAGAGCGGGGCGGGCGGCGTGCGCGGCGCGGACGGTCTCGTCCACCTCCTGGGCCGTGGCCTCGACCGCAACCTGCTCCCGCTGCTTCCCGGTACGGGGGTCGACACTCCAGACTGGTGCTGCTGCCACCGCGGGTCCCTTCAGATGTAATGCCACAGTTCTTGTGTCGCTCACCAGGGGTGTTCGATATGCTGAACGCTGTCTCTGATGGTGAACTCCTGTTGGAGACTATTTCCCGTCCAACGAAGGGGTCAAGGGCGATGTCGGCAGGCGAGACAGGCGGCGGGGCGCAGGTCAAGTCCGCGGTGCGGACCGTGGAATTGCTGGAGTACTTCGCCGGCAAGCCCGGAATGCACTCCCTGGCCGCGGTCCAGGAGGCCGTCGGTTATCCCAAGTCCAGCCTGTACATGCTGCTGCGAACGCTCGTGGAGCTCGGCTGGGTCGAGACGGACGCGACGGGCACGCGGTACGGCATCGGCGTACGGGCCCTGCTGGTCGGCACCTCGTACATCGACGGCGACGAAGTGGTCGCCGCGGCCCGTCCCACCCTCGACCGCCTCTCCGACGACACCACCGAGACGATCCACCTCGCGCGCCTGGACGGCACGAACGTCGTCTATCTGGCCACCCGGCAGTCGCAGCACTATCTGCGCCCCTTCACCCGGGTCGGCCGCCGGCTCCCCGCCCACTCCACCTCGCTCGGCAAGGCGCTGCTGGCCACGCACACCGACGAGCAGGTCCGCAAGCTGCTGCCGGAGACGCTGCCCGCGCTGACCGAGCACACGATCACCGACCGGGAGAAGCTCATCGAGGAGCTGCGCCAGGTGCGGGAGCAGGGCTTCGCGGTGGACCGTGAGGAGAACACGCTGGGACTGCGCTGCTTCGGCGTGGCGATCCCGTACCGCACGCCCTCCCGTGACGCGATCAGCTGCTCGGTGCCGGTCGCCCGGCTCACCCCCGCGCACGAGCAGATGGTCAAGGACGCCCTGTTCGACGCCCGCGACCGTCTCACGCTGGCCACCCGCAGGCTCTGACGGGCGCTTGGCCGGCCCGGTGGCTCCATGAGGGATTCATGAGAAAACCGGTCGGACGGGAACGATTCGCCCTCGATCGCTCGTCCTTCTGTGCGGGATGAACAAGACGATCAGGCGTGCCGCCGTCTTCACTCTGCTGCTCGTGCTCTCTCTGCTGGTCAGGGCGACGTGGGTGCAGTTCTACGACGGCAGGGCACTAGCGGACGACAAGAACAACCGACGGAACGTGATCTCGCTGTACGCGAATCCGCTCGGGAACATCATCGTGGCCGGTGACGCGATCACCGGCTCCGCGCAGACGACAGGGGGCGACCTCAAGTACAAGCGGACGTACAAGGACGGCAGCCTGTACGCGGCGGTCACCGGCTACAGCTCGCAGGTGTACGGGGCGACCCAGCTGGAGGGCATCTACCGGAAGCTGCTGGACGGCACGGACATCCAGCTGAAGAACCCGCTGGACACCCTGGCCAACAAGCGCGCCGACCCCGGTGATGTGATCACGACGATCGACCCGGACGTGCAGAAGGCCGCGTACGAAGCGCTCGGCAGCAACAAGGGCGCGGCCGTCGCGATCGACCCGAAGACCGGCAAGATCCTCGCGGTCGTCTCGACGCCGTCGTACAACCCGACATCGATCAGTGCGGGCAACACCAGTGTCTGGCAGAAGCTGACCAAGGACGCCGACAAGCCGCTGGTCAACCGCGCGCTGCGGCAGCCGCTGCCGCCGGGCTCGACGTTCAAGCTGGTCGTGGCCGCCGCCGCGCTGGAGAACGGCCTGTATGCGGACGTGGACGCGAAGACGGACAGCCCGAACCCGTACACCCTGCCGGGCACGACGACCGTCCTGAAGAACGAGAGCGCGTCCGCACCGTGCGAGAACGCCTCGATCCGGGTCGCGCTCCAGTACTCCTGCAACAACGTCTTCGGGAAGATGGCCGTCGACCTGGGCCAGGACAAGGTCAGGGCGATGGCGGAGAAGTTCGGCTTCAACGACACGAAGCAGGACGTGCCGGTGCGGGCGTACACCAGCGTCTACCCCACGGGCATGGACAGGTCGTCCACCGCGCTGACCGGCATCGGGCAGTTCGACGTCACCGCGACCCCACTCCAGATGGCCATGGTGTCTGCCGCTATTGCCAACGACGGCAAGCTGGTCTCGCCACACATGGTGTCGCAGACCAGTGACGCCGACGGCGATGTGCTGAGGAACTACGACGACAGCGCCGGAACCAAGGAGATCGTCAGCTCCGGCACGGCCCGGCAGCTCCGGTCCGCGATGCAGACGGTCGTCGAGGAAGGCACGGGCACGAACGCCCTCATCCCCGGCGCGACCGTGGGCGGCAAGACCGGCACGGCCCAGCACGGCGAGAAGAACAGCAAGACGCCGTACGCCTGGTTCACGTCGTACGCGAAGTCCGACTCGAGCGGCAAGGAGGTCGCCGTCGCGGTGATGGTCGAGCAGTCGGACGCGGCGCGCTCGGAGGTCAGCGGCAACGGACTGGCGGCGCCGGTCGCCAAGGCGATGATGCGGGCCGCACTGAAGAACTGAGGTGCCGGGCTCGTACGGCGGCCGGCCCCGCACCTGATCGGGTGCGGGGCCGGCCGCCGTACAGGCTCCGTCGCGACGGGCCGGTCACTCCGCATACGGGCTCCGTCGCGACGGGCCGGTCACTTCACATACAGGTTCCGTCGCTCCGGGATACCGGCCGGCCGTGGTCACCCGCGGCCGGCCGGTATCCCGCGACGGACGGTTACTTCACCCCGAGCAGTTGTTCCACCGGGTCGATCGCGAAGTACACCAGGAACAGCGCCGAGACGGCCCACAGCAGCCAGTTGACCTCCTTCGCCTTCCCCAGCACCGTCTTGATGACGACGTAGGCCAGGAATCCGGCGCCGATGCCGTCGGTGATGGAGTACGTGAACGGCATGGCGACGATGGTCAGGAACGCCGGGATCGCGATCTCGTACTTGTCCCAGTCGATGTGCTTGACGTGGGTCATCATCAGGAACCCGACCGCGATCAGCGCGGGCGCCGCGGCCTGGAGCGGAACGATGGTCAGCAGCGGGGTGAGGAAGAGCGCGAGGCCGAAGAGACCGCCGGTGATCAGGTTGGCGAAGCCGGTGCGCGCTCCCTCACCGACGCCGGCCGCGGACTCGATGTAGGCGGTGTTGGAGGAGGCGGAGCCCAGACCGCCCGCGACGGCGGCGGCGCCGTCGATGAACAGGACCCGGCCGATGCCCGGGACCTGTCCCTGCTCGTCGAGCAGCCCGGCCTCGGCGCTGATCCCGACGATGGTGCCCATGGCGTCGAAGAAGTCCGACAGGACCAGGGTGAAGATCAGCAGGACCGCGGTGAGCACACCGGCCTCGGCGAAGCCGCCGAACAGGCTGAAGTGGCCGATGAGCCCGAAGTCCGGGCTGGCGACGATCTTGTCCGGGACCTTGGGGGTGGTCAGGCCCCAGCTCTTGATGTCGGCGACGGCGTTGATGACGATCGCGACGACGGTCATCGTCACGATACTGATGAGGATCGCGCCCTTCACCTTGCGGGCGAGCAGCGCGATGGTCAGCAGGACGCCGAGACAGAAGACGAGGACGGGCCAGCCGGTGAGCCGGCCCACGGCACCGAGCTGCACGGGCACGGTGGTGTTCGCGACGTCCGGGATACGGCTGACGAACCCGGCGTCCACGAAGCCGATGAAGGCGATGAACAGGCCGATGCCGACGCCGATCGCCTGCTTGAGCTGCTGAGGGATCGCGTTCATGATCGCTTCCCGGAGGCCGGTGAGCACCAGGACGCAGATCAGGACGCCTTCGAGGACGACCAGACCCATGGCGTCGTCCCAGCTCATCAGCGGCGCCAGCTGGAAGGCCACCACGGCGTTGAGGCCGAGGCCCGCGGCGATGGCGAGCGGGAGGTTGCCGCCGACACCCATGATGACGGTCATCACACACGCCACCAGCGCGGTCGCGGTGACCAGTTGGCCGGTGTCGAGCGTGTGACCGAACTTGTCCTTGGCGCTGCCGAGGATGATGGGGTTCAGGACGAGGATGTACGCCATGGTGAAGAAGGTGGCGAATCCGCCGCGTATCTCCCGGCCGACGGTGGAGCCTCTGGCGGATATCTTGAAGAACCCGTCGACCCCACCTGCCGCCGGTGTTGCGGCACTTGGCCGGTTGTCGACCTTTTGAGCTTCGGACATGGCGATTCTCCTCGTTGCCTGCGTACTGGTGTGCGGATGCTGGCTGGATTGTTCCCCCGATCAACTGCTTTCAGGTTTTCCCCGTGTTACGGAATCGAGTTCGGCCTGTCATACGTCGTTCGAAGGTCTGTACGGCCGGCTGGTACGCTCACGCATCCCGCCCCGCCAGAACTCCCTTCCCCCACAGGTGAATCACAGGGGTGAGTCACCGGGTCGAATCACCGGGGCCGTATACGCCGCACCCGCATCCGTGCCACAGCCGTAGCGAGGAGAGGTACCCGTGGGCATTGTCGTCGGCGACGCCGCCTCCATGGAGTTCCACGCTTTCTTCGAGCGGCACTACGCCGAACTGGCGCGTCTGGCACACCTGTTGACGGGCGAGCCGGACGCCGCCGACGATCTGGCCGCGGACGCCCTGCTCGCGCTGTGGCACCGCTGGGACCGGGTGCGTGCGGCGGACCATCCGGTGGCGTACGCGCGCGGGGTGGTCGCCAATCTCGCCCGCACCCGGATCCGCGCGGCGGTGCGCGAGCGTCGGCGGATCACGCTCTTCTGGTCGCAGCGCGAGGACCGGACCGAGAACCCCGACGTACCGGGCACGGTCGATGTCCAGGAGGCGCTGCGCCGGCTGCCGTTCCGCAAGCGTGCCTGTGTCGTGCTGCGGCACGCCTTCGACCTGTCGGAGAAGGACACCGCGCTCGCTCTCGGGATCTCCGTGGGTACCGTGAAAAGCCAGACGTCCAAGGGCATGGCGGAGCTGAAACGGCTGCTCGGCACCGACGAGGCGTCGGTTCGGATGCACGCGGGAGTGCTGCCCACGGGCGGGGTCCGAGGACGAGACCGATGAGGGAGGCGCGGGACGTGCACGACGAGCTGCGCGCCCGGCTGCGCGAGGCGGCCGGGGCGCACGAGCCCGACCGCGCGCGCATCCTGGCCCGGGTGGAGCGCGACATGGCGGGCGCCGGCGAGCGGCGGCCCTCACGGCGCGCGGCGCGCCCGCCCCTGCTCGGCTGGGCCCGCGTCCTGGGCGCCACGGCCGCGGTCGCGAGCGTCCTCGCGGTGGGCGGCTACGCGGTCGCCTCGGCGGTGAGGGACGACACCCCGCCGCAGCAGACGGTCACTGTCTCCCCGACCCCCGACCCGTCACCCGACCCGTCACCGGACCCGACCGGCCGGGCCCCGGTCACCCCCGGACCCGGCCGTGGTTCCGGAACGCCGAAAGAGTCCGGCGGGCCGGGTCCGTCGCCCTCGGACACCCCTGCGCCGACCGCGGCCCCAGCGACCCGGGCACCCGCCGGGGGCACCGCGGACGGCCCGTTGCGGTCGGACGGCTCGGTCGACCCGCACAGCAACGACTTCTGGGCGCAGAGCGGTGTCACCCTGCAGACCGACGAGCAACTCACCACGCTCATCGTCGAGTTGAAGGTCGGACAGACCGGCGGGGTGAGCGACGCGGGCGCCTGGCGTTCGCTGCCCGAGAGCGACTTCACGACGACGGTCGCCGAGCGGAACGGCTTCCTCGTCTACACCTGGACGCTCAAGCCGGGTCGCACGGTCCGGCCGGGCCGGTGGGTCTTCGCGGGCCAGTACGACCACGATCGCGGCGGCCGGGACGCGAAGGACGACCGCTACACGGTGAGGGCGACCGCGAAGGGCGGCGAACAGTCCACTGTGGCGGGGGACTTCGCCGCCGAGGACACGGGCGGCGGCGCTTCGTAGCGCCCGGCCGGCGTGGGCCGCGCAGGGCGATCGCGTGCCGGACAACAACGCGTGGTGCGCCTCGGCCGCACGGCTTGCACGGCTGCCCTTCGACGGCAAGCCGACGGAGTTCTTCCGTGGCGGCACGCGCTCGGGACGAGCGGCCAGGAGGAGGACCAGGGGCCGGTCTTCGAACTCGCGGACCGCGCGGCCCTGAAGAACCCTTCGCTCCTTCGTTCGCCCCTCGGAGACAACCCCGCCTTCGTTTTTGACGTCATCGACGGTGTGGACCTGTCGGCCTGAGCCCCCCTCGGCCGGCAGCGGAACGCCCCCGCCGGTGACGACCGGCGGGGGCGTTCGCCCGTGGGGAGATATCAGCTCACGAAGTACGTGGGGTTCGGGAGCTTGTAGGTCTTGTCGGCGTAGCCGCCGTCGAGGTCCGAGTACTGGTCACCGAAGTTGGCGACGATGTCGTACCCGAGGGACTCGATGTGCTTGCGGGTGCCGGACTTGTACTGCACGGTGGTGCAGTTCCAGGCAGCGGCCGTGGCGCAACCGCTCAGGTACGCGGGCGGGTTGGCCGCGTCCTTGAGGAACATGTGCTCGGAGTCGAGGTTGACGTCGACGCCGACCTTCTTCAGGTTCTCGACCGCGGAGACACGCTGCGACTCCTTCAGGCCCGAGTTGTAGAACACCTCGACGCCCTTGGCCGCGGCGTACTCGACGAGTTCGGGGCTGCCGAAGACCGCCGGACGGTCCGCCTGGGCGACGTAGGCGGCCCAGGAGGCCGAGTTGTAGGTGTAGTTGGTCTTCTTCTCGTAGTCGAGGGAGAGCAGCAGCGTGTCGTCGATGTCGAAGACGACCGCGGCCTTCTCGTGCCGGTGGTGGGCCTTGCGGGCCGCCTGGTCGATGTGCCGCTTCGCGGCTGCGTCGAGGCGTGCCAGGTCCTTGGCGTACGGGCTGTCGGGGGACGCCTGGTACACCCCGTTGCTGTCGGCCGTGGTGCCGTAGTAGGTGTCGATGTCCTTGACGAGGACCCCGATGTTGTAGGGCTCGTGCGTCGAGTTCGCCGTCGACTGACCGGCGGTGGCGACGCCGGTGCCGTACAGGGCGGCACCGGCGACGACACAGGTTGCGGCGACGGCCGCTATGCGCAGTGACTTATGCATGACAGGGTTTCTACGCGCGTCACGTCGCTGAACGCGAGGCCTTTTGCCGGATCGATACATACTTTTCGGCCGACTTGGGCCTCGCGTCGCACGAATCGGGCCTCACGAACTGCCCGGCGGGAGTCAGTTCATGGTCGCGCCGATGGTCGTGCTGCCCGTCGTGAGGAAGGTGGTCGCGGGCAGTGTCCCGCTGGAGGAGCGGGAGTTGTACGTGGTGCTCGCGTCCGTGGAGAGGAACGACGGGGTGGAGACGCCGGAGTCCCAGTTGTTGCCGGCCGATGTCACCGAGGAGCCCTTGGACACCGCAGAGGTACCGTTGCCCACGGCGAGGTTCTTGCCGAGCTTGGCGGCGCTGGTGGCGAAGTAGTAGCCGTACTTGCCGTTCGCGTAGGCGGTGGTGCGGTTGATGACGATGGCGCCGGTGTTGGAGTTCTCGGTGAAGCCGCTGCCCGCGTCGTCCCAGGCCGCGGAGTTGTTGACGACGTGCGCGACGACCTCGCCGTCGCCGCCCAGCTTGTAGCCGTTCCCGTCGCCCGCGAAGGCCGAGTCGCTCCAGCGGTTCTTGCCGTTGCCGAAGGACCAGGTGTGTTCGACGGTGACGGGCGAGGAGAACGACCAGAAGTCGATGCCGTCGTCCGAGTTGTTGTACAGGCGGGCCCCGGTGATCAGGTTGCCGGTGCCCGAGCCGAACTTCACGGCGACGCCGTCCGCGTTCTCACCGTGGTTGGCGGCGTCGTAGTTGCCGTACGAGTCGATGTTCTTCACCGTGTTGTTGACGGTGCCGTCGCCGGTCAGCGTGAAGCCGGAGTCGCCGCCGTTGATGGTCTTGATGTTGTTCCAGACGGTGCCGGTGCAGGACTGGCAGACGACCGCGCTGTCCGGGGAGTTCTGGAACGTGATGTTGGAGACGTTCCAGTAGTCGGCGGTCAGTTTGAAGATCCAGTCACCCGACGGGAGCGAGGACCCGTCGATCTTCACGGTCTCCGAGCCGTACGCCGTGAGCGTGACCGGCGAGGAGGACGTGCCGTTGGCCGTGGACTGGAGGGTGGCCGTCGGGGAGTAGGTGCCGCCGCGCACCTGGATGACGGTTCCGGCGGTGGCACTGGAGATGGCGCTGGTCAGTTGGGCGGTGGTGGAGACGACGACGGTGGCGGCCTGCGCCTGGGTGGGGAGAACGGCGAGGCCTGCGCCGAGCGCCAGGGTGGCACTTAAGGCGAGAGCGGTACGACGAGACATGGAGTGCGGTCCTTTCGTCGTGCTGTCGGATGGAACGGGGGAATCACGGGCACCAGTCGCCGAGATAGGCGGCACGGGTGTGCTGCTCGGCCTCCGCGTCCGTGAGCTGGGGCCGGTTCTCCGGGACGGTGATCACCGCGCCGGGTCCGGTGTTGCGGTACTCGCGAAAGCGCATGGACTGCCAGGGATAGGCCGCGCGCATGTCGGTGTAGGGCGCCACCGCGTCGATGCCGGGCCCGAGTTCGCAGCCGCGGACCACGAGCGAGGGCCACGCCGTGGTCTCGTACGACGGGACCCACGGCCGGGCGATCTTGTACGCCCCGTCCTCGGCACCGGAGGTGATACGGCCGCCGACGGCCAGGAAGCCGTAAGGGTTCGCCCGGGCCGTGGACGGCGCGAAGACCATCCCCTCGGGCTTGAAGGAGACGTCCCGGTCGAGGGTGTGGAAGTGGCAGCGTTCGAAGACGGCGGTGGCCCGGCCGAAGACGAAGTCGACATCGCCCTCGATGTAGCAGTCGCGATAGCGGTGACGGTCGAAGGCGGCCAGGTCCGTCGTGTCCGCGAACAGCGTGTCCTGGTGCGCGAGCAGCCGCACCCGCGCGAAGGACGAGCGGTCGCCGGTGACGTAGGCCGCGACCGCCTGCGTGCCGGTGATCTCCGGATGGTCCGCCCGCAGCCAGTCGTTGGCGATCGTGAGTCCGCGGACGGTCAGTCCGGGAGCCACCGAGGTGAACGTGGCGGAACCAGCGGTCCCGTAGGTGCCGGAGCCGTCCGGTTTCGGCGTGCCGTTCGCCCGGTCGAAGACGATGACCGTGTCGCGCGGGTCGCGGGTGGCGCCGCCCAGCGTCAACTCCCGCTTGTCGGCGGGGATGCAGACCACTTCGCGGTATGTCCCCGGGTGGACGACGATCGTCTGCCCGGGGCCGTCCACCGCGTCCACGGCGGCCTGGACCGAGTCACCGGGACGCACGTGCAGAACACGGCGGCCATGGGCGGCGGCCGTGTCGGCGCCGAGGGCCACGGCCACTCCGGCCACTCCGGCCACTCCGGCGAGGAGGGTGCGCCTGCGCATCTCAGCACCCCCTCCCCGGCGTCCAGTCGCCGAGGTACGCCTCACGGGTCGCCGACCGGGCTTCCTCGTCGGTGAGCTGGGGCCGGTTCTCCGGGACGGTGATCACCGCGCCGGGGCCCGTGTTGCGGTACTCGGCGAAGCGCTGGCTCTGCCACGGATAGGCGGCGGACATGTTCGTATAGGGCGCGACCGCGTCGATTCCGCTGTCCAGGCGGGTGTCGCGCACGGTCAGCATGGGCCGGGCGGTGAGGTCCGAGCCGGGCACCCAGGGGCGGGCCAGCTTGTAGTACGCGTCCGGCGCCGCGCTGCTGATCCGGCTGCGGGTGACCAGGTATCCGCGCGGGTCGGCGACGGCCGTGGACGGCGCGAAGACGAAGCCGTACGGGGCGGCGGCCAGGTCCGTGCGGTTCAGGGTGCGGAAGTGGCAGTACTCGAAGACCGCCGTGGCCCGCCCGAAGACGAAGTCCACGTCTCCCTCGACGTAGCAGTCCCGGTAGTACTGCCGGGCGAAGGTGCCGAGGGCGAACGAGTCGGCGTACAGCGTGTCCTGGTGGCCGAGGAACCGGCACCGGTGGAACGCCGAGCGGTCGCCCTGGACCTTGATGGCCACGGCCTGGGTGCTGGTGATCCCGGGATGGTCGGCGCGCAGCCAGTCGTTGGCGAAGGTGACCGAGCGGGCCGTGAAACCGTCGGTACGCACGGTGGTCGTCGCGGACCCGGTGGTGCCGTAGGTGCCCGAACCATCGGGCTTGGGCGTGCCGTTGGCGTTGTCGTACACGACGACGACCTCGCGCGGGTCGTCGGAGGCGCCGATCCAGGTCATCTCGGACCCCGCAGCGCCGGGCAGGCCGGTCGCGGGGTCGACCGCTCCGACCGAGACCGTCTCGCGGTACACGCCGGGCGCGATGACCAGGGTGTATCCGGCGCCGGTCGCGGCGGTCGCGGCGGCCTGCACCGTGGTGTGGTCGCCGAGGCCGCCGGGGTGGACGTACAGCGTCTTCGCGTCGAGCCGCGCGGACGGCGAACCATGGCGTCCGAAGGGCGGATGCCCGGTGGGCGGGCGCCCGGTGGCACGGGCGGGGGCCGCGAGCCCGAGCGCCAGTGCGGCTCCGGTGCTCGCGGCGACGAACGCCCTTCTGCTGACGGGGTGTCCGGCCATGGTCAGCAGATCTTTCCGGCGCCCGCGCGGTGGTCGACGATGCCGGGAACGGCCCTCGGCGGGTCGATCTCCGTCCGCAAGGCCGGTGTCCATCCGGCGCCGGACTGGAGCGTCTCGGCGGGGATCTCCGCGTTGTGCACGGCGATCAGATCGGTCAGCCGGCCGTTGACGTAGTTGTCGGCGGCGGTCAGCGGCGCCTCCTTCCACTTCTTGAGGACCAGGGCGGCGCTGACCGAGTCCGGCAGAGTGAACGCGTTGTGTTCGGCGACGAGTTGGGACTCCATCCCGATGCCGTAGCTGTAGCTGTAGCTGTACGTGGAGTCGGCCACGAAGTGGTTGTTGTAGGAGTCCACTTGTCCGAAGCGCACGCGCGGGGCGCGCTCGACGAGACCGGTGAACAGGTTGTGGTGGAGGGTGACCTTCAGGTGGCCGCGGTCCACGGCGGCGGTGGACGCGCTGTCGCTGTTGCCGATCAGGATGGTCTTGTCGTGGTCGGCGAAGACGTTCCAGGAGGCGGTCACGTAGTCGGCGCCCTTGACGATGTCCAGTTCGCCGTCGTGCTGTTCGTAGATCCGGCCGTAGTACGTGGGCAGCGAACTGTCCGGGTGGTCGCCGTCGGTGAACGTGTTGTGGTCGAGCCAGACGTGCGTGGCTCCGTAGATGACCGCGCTGTCGTACTCGGAGTTCCAGTTGCCGGTGTCGCCGTCGGTGGGGTCCCACTGCGGGAAGCAGTCGAGGGGGCTCTCGAAGGAGAGGTTCCGGACGATGACGTTGTCGACGTCCTTGATCTGGAGGCTGGCGCCCTTGAAGCCCGCGTTCCGGCCGATGCCGACGATGGTGGTGTCGGCGGGGACGTACGCCTTGATGGCGGTGTCCTGGTTGGCGGCGGAGGCGGCGCGCAGATCCTCCTGCTCGCCGCTGACCACCTGGTCGTAGCCCCACACGGCGGGGTCGTAGTCGGCCAGGTACCGGGCGAAGTCGTAGCCGGGCGCCGCGAAGGAGTCGCAGCCCTCGGCGTTGGCGTCGATCGTGCCCCTGACCTTGATGATCTTCGGTGCGGTGCCACCTGCGGCGAGCGCGGCCTTGAACTCCGCCCAGGTCGTGACAGTGCTGACCTGCGCGGCTCCGGCGGCCGAACCGCCGGTGGTGCCGGTCCCCGCGGACGCCCAGCCGTCGTTCGCGGCGAGCGTCTGCCGGCCGAGCTCGCGGGGCCCGGCCTCGGCGGTGGTGCCGGTGACGGCGAGCACGAGGGCGGTGCAGCCGATCAGCACGCCCGCTCTCCGCGCGGCGGTCGCGCTCCATGCGGTGGTCACGCCCCAGGCTGTGGCATGCGCATGCCATTTCTGTGTGTTCATTGTGCGGCTCTCGCTTTCCTTCGACTCAAGGACTCAGGGGTTCAAGGACTCAGGGGGCCAGGTACTCAAGGCTTCAGGTACTCAGGGCTTCAGGCGGTGGGCCAGGTGATCCAGGACTCGGGTATCTCCGCGTCGAGGCGGCGTACGTCCCGGGGCATGAGCACCCGGCGGTGCAGCAGCCCGGCCGCGACGAGACGGGCCACGGCGATGGCACCGGGCGGGTTGAAGTGCGTGTTGTCCTGTTCGGTCGCGGTCCAGTTGAAGTACTTCTTCGTCTCCTCGACGCCGAGCCGCTGCCACAGGGCGATCGAGCGGGCCTGGATGTCGAGGAGCGCCACGTGCTCGTCCGCGGCGAGCGCGCGCATCGACGCCGGGTAGTCGCCGTGCGTCGGCACGGCGTTGCCGTCCGCGTCGAACTTTCTGCGCTCCACCGGGGTGGCGAGCACCGGCCGGGCGCCCCGGTCCCGCGCGCCCGCGATGTACTGCCGCAGACAGTCCTGGAACGTCGTCCACGGCTCGGTGTAGCGCGTCGGGTCGGCGGTCTTCTCGTCGTTGTGCCCGAACTGGACGAGCAGGAGGTCGCCGGGCCGGATCACGTCGAGGATCGCGCCGAGGCGCCCCTCGTCGATGAAGCTCTTCGAACTACGGCCGTTCACCGCATGGTTGGCGACCGCGACGTTCTCGTGGAGGAAGAACGGGAGGGCCATGCCCCACCCGGTCTCGGGTGCGGCGTCGGCGTACTTCTGGGCCGCGGTGGAGTCGCCGGCGATATAGAGGGTGCGCGGCCGGCGGTGCGGGCCGGCGGACGCGGGGCCCGCCGCGGCGACGGCGAGGGGTAAGGCGGCCACGGCCGCCGAGGTGACCTGTCTGCGCGTGAGGGACACGAGCGTGTGCCTTTCGACAGAGGTTTCAACGGAGGTTCAACGGAGGTTTCGACGCGGGCTTCGACAGGGGTGCGTGGCCGCGCCGTGGCCGGCCACGGCGCGGCCACGGCGCGCACCGGACTAGTGGTGGGCCTTCCAGTCCGCCTGCGCCTTGTTCAGCTGGTCGGCGAGCGTGTCCAGGAAGTCCTTCGCGCTCATCTTGCCGAGCAGCACCTTCTGGAAGTTCGGCTCGTTGTCGGCCTTGGAGATGGTGTTCCAGTCGGGCAGGTAGTACGGCATCTGCACGATCTTGGTGCCGGTTCCGTTCAGCGCCTCGGCGGCGAGCTCGGTCGGCTCGGCCTGCTGGATCCACGCGTCCTTGGCGGCGTCGGTGTTCGCCGGTACCTGGCCCGCGGACTCGTTGAACTTGGAGTTCTCCGCGGCCGAGACGGCGAACTCGATGAACTTCCAGGCGGCCGCTTTGTTCTTGCCGGACTTGAACAGGCTCAGCCCGTCCACCGGGTTGGAGATCTGTACGCGCGTGCCGTCGTCCTGCGTGGGGTTCGGGATGCCACGGAACTTGCCGGTGCCGAGCGCCTTCAGGTGGTCCTGGTAGGAGCCGAGGTTGTGGCTCAGCATGCCGATGCTGCCGCTGTCCCACTGCGCGACCATCTTGGTGAAGTCGTTGTTGACGTCGGCGGACGGGGTGGCCTTCTTGTACAGGGCGACGTACTTCGCCAGGGCCGCCACGTTCTTCGGGTCGTTGACGGTGGTCCTGTCGCCGTTCCAGAACGAGGTGATGCCGCTCTGGCCGTACGTCGCGTCCAGCGCCGGGGCGATGGAGCCCTCGCCGCCGCGGATGGTGAAGCCGAACTTGTTCTTGCCCTTGTCGGTGAGCTTCGCGGCGGCGTCGTAGAACTTCGACCAGGAGGTCGGCGCGTCCAGGCCCGCCGCCTTGAACAGGTCGGTGCGGTACCAGAGCGTGCCGTTGTTGGCGGAGGTCGGCACCTGGTACAGCGTGTCCCCGCCGCCCGCGGCCCGGCTGACGTCGAGCAGGTTCTGGCTCAGCCTGCCCTGCAGCGAGCTCTTCTCGATCCGGCTGTCCAGCGACTCCAGGGCTCCCTGGACGGCGACCTCGGCGAGCATCGCGGTGCCCACGCCGCCGACGTCGGGCAGGCCGCCGCCCTGGATGGCGGTGTCGTACTTGGACTGGGCACTGGCCGCCGGAATACCGACGTACTTGACCTTGATGTCCGGGTACTTCTTCTCGAAGTCGGCGATGATCTGCTTCCAGATGTCGGTGCGGACACCGCCGTTGTTGTCCCAGAAGGTGATCTCGCCCTTGCCGGAACCCTCGGTGCCCTTGTCCCCCGCGCTGCCGCTGCCGTTGTCACCACAGGCGGTGACGGTCAGCGCGAGCACGGAACCGAGGGCGACGGCCACGGCCGCGCGCCTGCCGCCACGCATGCCGGTCTTCGGTGAACCGGAGTTCAGCGGGCCGGACTTCGGCGCACCGGTCCCGAGTGGGCTGTACTTGAGTGGGCTTCTCTTCATCGCTCGGCTCTCTTCTTCTGGATCCAACGGGGTGGTGGGGTCGGTGAGGTGCCCTCGGAGATCGGCAACCGGCTGCTTCCGGAAGGGACGCGCCCTTCCTCCCTCGTCCGGTAAGCGCTTGCTAAGGGGGTGCGTCATTGCGGCTCCCAACGGGCGGACGTACGACGGGCAGTGACCCTCAGGGGGTCGCGGCGACACGAAAACGGGTGAACGAGGCGGCGCCGGCGTGACCCCCGCCGGGCGGCGCGAGCGCGAACAGGCCGAGCAGGGCGCCGACCCAGCGCCAGGGCGTGGCGGCGAAGACCTGCCCCGAGGGCTGCCGGCCGCCACCGACGTCGTAGGAGAAGCGGCAGCGGGCCCCCGCGCCGATCTCGATCCACACCCGGGCCCGTCCGTCGGGCGCGAGCCGCGCGGGTGCGGCGTCGCGCTCGCCCTCGCACTGCCCCGAACGTGCGGCGGGTGCCTCCCCGGCGACCCGCTCGGCGAACCGGTGTACGAGCCGCACCGACCCGTCCGGCTCACGCTGGAGCCCGATCCAGCCGAACGCGTCCCCGAGCACCACGAGCCCGGCCCGCGCCCCGGGCTCCTCGCTGTCGAGGCACAGGTCGACCTGGACGGTGGCGGCCGCACCCGGCATCCGCTGGGTGAGGACATGGGGCAGTCTGCGCAGGTCGTGCGCGTTCGCCGTACGGACACAGCTCAGCCGGAGTCCGTCGCCGGAGTGCTGGGTGGCCCAGCCGTCCTGGGGGTTGGCGGTCCACTGCCACTGGCGCCCGAAGCGGCCGCCGGGGAAGTCGTCGTCGGTGGCGGGCGCGGACGGCGGCTGGGCCGGCAGCCGAGGCTTCCGGTGTACGGCGACGGGGGCACCCCGGTCTCCGAGCACCGGCCAGCCGTCCGCGGCCCAGCGCATCGGCTGGAGGTGGACCACCCGCCCGTAGGGACCGCGCTGCTGGAAGTGCGCGAACCAGTCCTCGCCCGCCGCCGTGCGCACCCAGCCGCCCTGGTGCGGGCCGTTGACCCGGGTGTTCCCCTGTTCCAGCACCACCCGCTCCTCGTAGGGCCCGAAGAAGCCGCGTGAGCGGAAGGCGCCCTGCCAACCGGTCTCGACTCCCCCGGCGGGCGCGAAGATCCAGAACCAGCCGTCGTGCCGGTAGGCCTTGGGGCCTTCGAGGGTGAACCAACCGGGAATCAGGTCGGCGTCGACGATCACCTTCCCCTCGTCGAGCAGCCCGGTGCCGTCGGGGCGCATCCGGTGTCCGGTGAGCCGGTTCTTCACTCCCGAACGGGACTTGGCCCAGGCGTGCACGAGATACGCCTCGCCGCTCTCCTCGTCCCACAAGGGGCAGGGATCGATGAGCCCCTTGCCCTCCTTCACCAGTTGCGGCCGGGTCCAAGGGCCCCTGATCTGAGGGGCGTTGACCTGGAAGATGCCGTGGTCGGGGTCGCCCCAGAAGATCCAGAAACGGTCGTCGTGGTGGCGCAGCGAGGGCGCCCACACACCGCCGTCGGGCCGGGGAGTCCTGAACTCGCGGGCGGGTTCCAGGCGTTGGAGAGCGTGTCCGACGAGCGTCCAGTTGACCAGGTCCCGGGAGTGCAGCAGGGGCAGACCGGGGGCGCGGCCGAAGCTGGAGGCGGTGAGGTAGAAGTCGTCGCCGACGCGCAGCAGATCGGGGTCGGACCAGTCGGCGTCGAGGACGGGGTTGCGGTAGGTGCCGTCACCCAGGTCGGCGGAGGGCAGGGCCATCAGGGGCTCACCGCCTTGCGGACCAGCGCGGCGGCCCCGCTCCGGTCGAGGGTGCCGTCGGCGACGACGGTGACGACCCGGCGTACGAGCGTGCCGCCCGCCTCGACGGTGAGCCGCTTCTCGTGGGCGAGGGAGGAACCGACGCCCGGGTACTGGGCGGTGCGGACGAACCACGGGTCGCGGCGCGTCGCATCGGTCGCCCCGGCGAGGACGAGCGTCCAGCCGTCGCCGGCGAGGGCGAGCCAGTCGGCGGTGCGTGCGTGGACCGCCTCCTCGCCCTCGGCGTCGGCGGTGAACACGCGCGGGGCGTCCGGTTCCTTGCGGGCGCGCCAGAAGAAGCCGCCGTACGCCGCGCCCGGCCGTCCGTTGGTGGCCGGGCTGCCGAGGGAGAGCCCGTGCGCGGTGACGTTCGTGAGCGAGAAGGTGAAGTCCAGCGCCCAGGCGGAGTCGGTGAGTCCGGCAGCCGCGACCGTACGGCGTTCGCGCAGGAGTTCGATGCCTGCGGCCATCCAGCGCAGCTCCTCCACGAAGCCGTCCGGGTCGCGCAGCTGGAAGGCGGTGTGCCGCTGGGCGCCGTGGTTGTCGAGCTCGGTCGGCCCCTGGTCGCGGACGTAGGTGCGACCGCCCCAGAAGTTGTACCCCTCGACGTCGGGTACGGCTACACCGACGCCGAGGTGGTGTGCGTGGTCGGCCGGACTGAGCTCGGTGACGGCCGTGCCGGCCAGGGTGGTGACGGGGTGCAGATACGGGCGCGGGGAGAGCCGGGCCGGCAGTGCGGGACGGGTGACGTAGCGGCCGACGGGACGGCCGCCGATCCGCAGGACCAGC
Source organism: Streptomyces rhizosphaerihabitans (assembly GCF_025399795.1). GTDB lineage: Bacteria > Actinomycetota > Actinomycetes > Streptomycetales > Streptomycetaceae > Streptomyces > Streptomyces rhizosphaerihabitans. The sequence continues at coordinate 122,025 of NZ_JAODTZ010000006.1, forward strand.
GAGTCGTTGTTCACGCGGTGCTCACCTCTTTCGGGAGCGCCCAGGAGGCGCCCAGCTCGGAGTAGAGGGCGAGGGTGTCGGCGGCCGCCGCGACGAATCCGTCGATGCCGCGCACCACGCGGCGCCGTTCGCCGGGAAGCTGTTCCCAGGCGTCCGGGGGCAGCGCGATCGGGTCGGGTGCCTGCCGGATCGCTTCGACGACTTTCATGAAGGCGCCCGTCGACTCGGGCGGGACCAGCAGTTCGTCGCCGCCGCTCAGATGCTCGACGAGGTTCTCCAGCAGGTCCGTACGGCCGTACTCGATCTCCTCGGGGCCGCGCCCGGACCGCTGCACGAGGACGCGGTCCTGCTTGTACCAGAAGGTGATCCGGCCGCCGGTGCCGTGCACCAGGACATACGGTTCGCCGGGGTGTTCGGCGCAGAGTGTCGCGGCGACCGTGATCCGGCCCCCGGTGGTCGTGACCCGCACGCACGAGGTGTCGTCGGACTCGATGTCGTTGGCGCGCAGCAGCTCGGTCCGGATGCCGGTGACGTCCTCGCCGCGGGTCGAACCGGCCAGCGCGAGTGCCGTGGCGACGATGTGGGCCAGCGGGTTCGTCAGGACGCCGTCGACCACGTCCACGCCGTTCAGCCGGCGCTTTCCCGCCCAGGGCGCGCGCCGGTAGTACGCCTCGTCGCGCGCCCAGGCGCCTGCCCCGCCGATGCCGGTCACCCGGCCGAGCGCGCCCTCGGTGATGAGTTTCCTGACGGCGGGCACGGCGTGCGAGCCGAGCGACTGGAAGCCGATCTGGCAGACCACTCCGGCCGCCGCGACCCCGTCGGCCATCCTCCGGAACTCGGCGTAGGAGGGCGCGGGCGGCTTCTCCAGGAGCAGGTGGACGCCCTTGCGCGCGGCGGTCAGCGCGAGGTCGGTGTGGGTGGGGATGGGGGTGCAGATCACCGCGACGGCGGCGCCGGTCGAGTCGAGGAGGGCCCCGAAGTCGGCGGACTGCTCGACATGCCGCCCGCCCAGCTCCTCCTCGGTGAGCGGGGTCAGCTCGCAGACCCCGACGAGGCGCACGAGGCCCTTGTCCTGGAGACGGCGGATGTTGTCCAGGTGCCAGCGGCCGTGGCCCCGGGCGCCCGCGAGGACGACGGGCAGCGGGAGTGCGGGGGCCGTCGTGTTCGCCGGGGCGGCGGGCGCGGTCCGCGGACCGGTGTGCGCCGAATCTCCGGCCGGCGCGGTCCGCGGGCCGTCCGCGCGGCGGGCGCCGCCCTGCTGCGAGATGGTGGTCATCCCTTCACCGCCCCGGCGCTGAATCCGGTGATCAGCCATTTCTGGATGAAGGCGAAGACGACGACCACGGGAACGGCGGCGATGATGCCGCCCGCGGCGAGCGCGCCCAGGTCGACGCTGTCCGAGCTCATCAGGGTGTTGAGGCCGACCGGGATGGTCTGCTTGCTCTGGTCGCTGAGGAACATCAGGGCGAACAGGAAATGGTTCCAGGCGTGTACGAAGGCGAAGGAGCCGACGGCGATCAACCCGGGCCGCAGCAGCGGAAGGACGACGATCCGGAAGGCGTCGAAGCGGTTGCAGCCGTCGACCCAGGCGGCCTCTTCGAGGGAGTACGGCACGTTCCTGATGAACCCGCTGATCAGGATCATCGACAGCGGCAGCTGGAAGACCGTCTCGGCGATGATGACGCTGGCCAGCGAGTTGATCATCCGGAGCTCGGCGAAGATCTGGAAGAGCGGGACCAGGAGCAGCGCGCCCGGCACGAACTGCGAGCAGAGCAGCGCCAGCATGAAGCCGCGCTTGATCCTGAAGTCGAAGCGGGCGAGCGCGTAGCCGCCGGCGAGCGCGACGAGCGTGGTCATCACCAGGGTGGCGACGGCGATGAGGACGCTGTTCTGGAAGTAGATCCCGAAACTGCGTTCGGTCCAGACCTTGTCGAAGTGTTCGAGGGTCATGGGCCAGGGCACGAGCGAGGTCGACCCGGCCGGGCGCAGCGCGAAGAGCAGGATCCAGTAGAAGGGGATCAGGGTGAAGAGCAGGTAGATGCCGAGGGGGAGGTAGATGTGCCATCGCGGGACCTCGTCCCAGGCACGGTGCTTCTTCCGTTCGCGGGGGCGGGGTACCTCGACGGGCGGGGCGGGTGCGGCCGGGGCGATCGTCCCGGCGTCCTTGGTGATCACTTGTCCCCGCCTCCGAACTTGCTCAGCCGCAGATAGACGATCGAGCAGAACAGCAGAATCACGAACGCGACCGTGGTGAGGGCCGACGCGTAGCCGAAGTTGTGGGCGTCGACACTGGTGTTGGCGATGTAGAGCGGGAGGGTCGTCGTCTCGCCCGCGGGTCCGCCGCCGGTCAGGGTGTAGAGCAGGTCGACGTTGTTGAACTCCCACACCGCGCGCAGCAGCGTGGAGAGGATGATCGCGTCCTTGAGGTGCGGCAGCGTGATGTGCAGGAACTGCCGGACACGGCTCGCTCCGTCGACCTCGGCGGCCTCGTACAGGTCCTTGGAGACGGACTGGAGGTCGGCGAGGATCAGGATCGCGAAGAAGGGGACCCCGCGCCACAGGTCGGCGACCACGGCAGCCGAGAAGACGGTGGAGGTGTCCGACAGCCAGCTCGTCCCGTACGAGCCGATGCCGGCGTCGGCGAGGTAACGGGTGATGCCCGTCTGGGAGTTGTAGAGCAGCACCCAGATGGCCGAGGTCAGCACCCCGGAGACGGCCCACGGCGAGAAGACCAGTGCGCGCCCGAACGCCCGCCCGGCGAAGGTCTGGTTGACGATCAGCGCGAGCGCCAGGCCGAACAGGAGCTGGAGGCCCACCTCGACGACGACCCACTTCGCGCTGAAGGTCAGCGTGTCCCAGAACTGGGGGTCCTGGGTGAAAGCGTGCGTGAAGTTGCCGACGCCCGCGTAGCCGTTGCGCCACGGTTTGGTGGGGTTGTAGTTCTGCAGGCTGTAGTAGAAGACGCTGATGACGGGGTAGGCGATGAAGCCCAGCATCAGCAGCGCCGCGGGGGCGATCAGCAGATACGGAAGCCTGCGCGGGGTCGCGGAAGCACGGCGCCGCCGGGGTGGCGCGGGCGGTTTCGCCACGGCTGCGGCTTGGGCCATGACTGTTCTCCGTTCGCAGTGGGGCAAGTACAACGGGTACAGGAAGCGCTTGCTACGACCACATGGGTCGAGCACTTCCACATGCGGGTGCGGGGGCCTCAGCCCGCGTACGGGTCCGGCACCTGGCCCGGCCGGGCCAGGAACGCGAAGTCGCACCCGGTGTCGGCCTGGGTGATCTGCTCGTTGTAGAGCGCGCCGTAGCCGCGCTCGTACCGGACGGGCGGCGGAGTCCAGTCGGCCCGCCTGCGCTCCAGCTCCGTGTCGTCCACGTTGAGCTGGAGTGACCGTGCCTCGACGTCGAGGGTGATCGTGTCCCCGCTCCGCACGAGGGCGAGCGGGCCGCCGACGTACGACTCGGGCGCCACGTGCAGCACGCAGGCGCCGTAACTGGTGCCGCTCATCCGGGCGTCGGAGATCCGCACCATGTCCCGGACGCCCCGCTTCAGCAGGTGGTCGGGGATGGGCAGCATCCCGTACTCGGGCATTCCCGGGCCGCCCTTGGGACCGGAGCCCCGCAGCACGAGAACGCTGTCCGCGGTGATACCGAGCGAGGGGTCGTTGATGGTCCGCTGCATGGTGCGGTAGTCGTCGAAGACGACTGCGGGACCGGTGTGCTTGAGCAGGTGCGGCTCGGCGGCGATGTGCTTGATGACGGCGCCGTCGGGGCAGAGGTTGCCGCGCAGGACGGCCACTCCGCCCTCGGCCGCGACCGGGTTCTGCCGGGTGCGGATGACGTCGTCGTTGTGCACCCGGGCGTTCGCCAACTGCTCGCGCAGGGTGTCGTGGGACACGGTGGGCCGGTCCAGGTGCAGCAGATCGGTGATCCGCGACAGGAACCCGGGCAGACCGCCGGCGAAGTGGAAGTCCTCCATGAGGTACGTCCGTCCACCGGGCCGGACGTTGGCGAGAACCGGCACGGTCCGGGCGATCCGGTCGAAGTCGTCGAGCGTGAGGGTGACACCGGCGCGTCCGGCCATGGCGATCAGATGGATCACGGCGTTCGTCGAACCGCCGAGACCGAGCACGGTCGTCACCGCGTCCGTGAAGGCCTCCGCGGTGAGGATGTCGGACAACGTCCGGTCCTTGTGGACGAGTTCGACGATCCTGAGCCCCGCCGCGGCGGCCATCCGGTCGTGTCCGGAGTCGACGGCGGGGATGCTCGACGCGCCGGGCACGGTGACGCCGAGCGCCTCGGCGGCGGCCGTGAGCGTGGACGCCGTGCCCATCGTCATGCAGTGCCCCGGCGACCGGGCCAGCCCGCTCTCCAGCTCGGTCAGCTCGCAGTCCCCGATGAGACCTGCGCGCTTGTCGTCCCAGTACTTCCACATGTCGGTACCGGAGCCGAGGACCTCGTTGCGCCAGTGGCCAGGGAGCATCGGCCCGGCGGGCACGAAGACGGTCGGCAGATCGACCGAGGCGGCCCCCATCAGCAGCGCGGGCGTGGTCTTGTCGCAGCCGCCCATCAGCACGGCCCCGTCCACCGGATACGACCGCAGCAGTTCCTCGGTCTCCATCGCGAGCAGATTGCGGTAGAGCATCGGGGTCGGCTTCTGGAAGGTCTCGCTCAGCGTGGACACCGGGAATTCGAGCGGGAAACCGCCGGCCTGCCACACGCCCCGCTTCACGGCCTGGGCGCGGTCGCGCAGGTGCACATGGCACGGGTTGATGTCGGACCAGGTGTTCAGGATCGCGATGACCGGTTTGCCCAGGTGCTCCTCGGGGAGGTAGCCGAGCTGCCGGGTTCTGGCCCGGTGGCTGAACGAACGCAGCCCGTCGGTGCCGTACCACTGATGGCTTCTGAGGTCCTCGGGCCGTTTCACAGGGACCATCCGGCGGCTATGGCGGCGACCTCGGAACGCTCGCCCGCGGGCAGCGGCCTGCTCGGCGGGCGGACGTCACGGCGGCACAGGCCGAGCGAGGACAGGGCCTCCTTGACCACGGTGACGTTGTTCGCGGAGGCGTTGGCGGCGCGCAGTTCCTCGAAACGGCGGATCTGCTCCCAGACCTTCATCGCGGCCGGGTAGTCGCCGGACCGGAGCGCTTCGATCATGTTCAGCGAGACGGCCGGGGCGACGTTCACCAGGCCCGAGGTGAAGCCGGTGGCGCCGGCCGAGAAGTACGAGGGAGCGTACGGCTCGGCGAGTCCGGCCACCCACACGAACCGTTCGAGCCCGGCGTCGCGTGCGAAGGACGCGAAGCGCGCCGCGTCGGGCACGGCGTACTTCACACCGATGACGTTCGGACAGGCGTCCGCGAGTTCCGCGAGCCGCGCACCCGCGAGCACCGGATTGCGGATGTACGGCACGACGCCCAGCTCCGGCACGGCCTCCGCGATGGCCCGGTGGTAGTCGACCCAGCCGCTCTCCGAGACATAGGGATGTACGGGCTGATGGACCATCACCATCGGTGCGCCGAGGGCACGGGCGTGCCGGGCGGAGGCGACGGCGGTCGGCACGTCGTGTCCGACGCCGACGAGGACGACCGCGCGGTCGCCGGCCTCCTCGACGGTCAACTCGGTGACGGTCCGGCGCTCTTCGGGAGTGAGGGCGTAGAACTCGCCGGTGTTGCCGTTGGGGGTGAGGGTGCGGACGCCGCCGTCGATCAGCCGGCGCAGCAGGGCCCGGTGGGCGTCCCGGTCGATCGTGCCGTCCTCGGCGAACGGGGTCACCGGGATCGCCACGACCTCGGCGAGTGCCGCCCGCTGGGTCTCGAACGTCGCTGTCATTCCTGTCCGTCCTCTTCCTGGCCCTGGGGGAAGGCCCGTTGCACGAACGACGCGATATGCGCGTGCAGCGCTCCGGCCGCGCCGTCGGCGTCACCGTCGAGGGCGAGCCGCAGGATCTCCCGATGCTCGCTCGCCTCCCGTTCCCAGGAGGGATCGGACGCCCAGGCGACCGCCGAGACGAGGGCCGCCTGGTCGCGCACCTCGTCGAGCATCCGGCCGAGCAGCGGATTGCCGCAGGGGACGTACAGGGCGCGGTGGAACTCCCGGTTGGCCAGGGACCGTTCGGCGGTGTCGGCGGCGTCGTCGGCTCGGGTGAGCGCTTCACGGGCGGCGTCGAGGGAGGCTCCGCGGCGCACCACCCGTCGCAGCGCCTCGGGTTCGAGGAGCAGCCGTACGTCGTACACCTCGCGCGCCATGTCCGCGTCCACCATGCGTACCGTGACGCCCTTGTACTGGTTCATCACGACGAGCCCGGTACCGGCCAGGGTCTTGAGCGCCTCGCGCACGGGGGTCTTGGACACCCCGAACTGTGCGGCGAGGTCGGTCTCGACCAGGGCCTGTCCCGGGGTCAACTGCCCGGTGAGGATGCGGTGTTTGATCCCTTCCAGCACGAACTGCGTGCGGGACGGGATCGGGGTGGGCACAGAGGTCATGCGCGCCTCTCCGGTCTCACGGCTCGGATCACGGGATCCGGGCATCGACCGTGGACATCGATCCCGGATCTCGCATATCGCGTCTCATATATGACGTACGAAGTACGACGCGTTGAAGGTAGGAGCGCGACCGTGTTTCGTCAACGCTTCCGGCAAAGGAAGTTGATGTGACGCGCGGGGTGCGAAGCACCGGACGACCTGGGTCCCGCCCTCGGGGGGAGACACGTCGAGCGTTCGCTTTCGCGATGCCGGTCGAGGTCGGTCCGGCAAGGGCACGGGCAGGTGCCGACGGCGCGTTCGGCAAGGACCTGGCAGGGCAGAACGGGGGCGTACGGGCCCCGGAGCGCAAGATCGGGCTGCCCGCACACACGCTCGGGCTGCCCTCGTACGCGACGGGCAGCCCGTAGAGCCTCGGTTTCCGGGTCGCACACCTGGCGCCGGATCCGTGTGCTTCCGTGATTCAGCAAAGGCGGATCACGGCTCTTTGCTTTCTGCTCCCCCCTACGGCTTCCAGCCTGGGTCGCGGCCGCTGAGGCCGATCACGCGGTCGAAGAGCGGTGCGTCGTCGGGTACCGGGACGGCGGGCCCGAAGATGCCCCCGCCCCGGGTCGGGTCCTCGGCCACGGCACCGAGGAACCCGTACGACGCCTGCAGGGCGGCGGCATCGGGCGCGTACTCCTGGCCGGTGGCCCGCGCGAGGTCCCAGCCGTGCACCACCAGTTCGTCGGCGGCGACGGCCGCCGCGACCGCACCCGGCAGCGGCACTCCGCCCGCCCGGGTCATGCCGGTCCAGGCGGCCGGGTCCCGCCAGGCGTCGGCGAGTTCGTCGAGCGCCTTCGGCAGGGTCTCGCGCCAGCCGAGCCCGATGTCGGGCAGGGCGGAGTCCGGGCTCGTGTCGGTCGTCGCGCCCAGGTCCTTGCGCGCGGCGTCGCGGAAGGCGACGGACAGTCCGGCCAGGTGCCCCAGGATGTTGCGCACCGCGTAGTCCGGACACGGGGTCGCCCCGTCGAGCCGATCGTCCGTGACCGCGTCCGCGAGACGCGCCACGATCAGGGCCTGCGGCCCCAGGTCGAAAGTCTGGCCGGTCATCCGATTCTCCTCAGAACTCATGTCCACTTCAGGGGGAAGCCTGTGGGGGCACGCCCGTCGGGGCACGCCCATGGGATAGACCCCGTCCGCACACGAAATTCATCGGTTCCCCGCCCCCGGGCCCCCGCACCAGGACAGCCGGACGGCCCGACGCCGGACGACCCGATGCCGGACGGCCCGCTCCTCCGTATGCAGCAGCGGCGGAGGCGAGTCGATCACCCGGGGCCGAAGCTGGGCGTGCCCCGGCCCCCGCCCGACTCGGGAGAACTCCATGCCACTGCCTCGCCGCCCCCGACTGCGTCCGTCCCTCGGCGCCCTGCTGGCCGCCGCCTGTCTGACCGGTGTCGTGTCCGCACCGGCCGACGCCGGCTCCGGCTCCACGGACCGCGACCACGACCGCGCGCTGCAGAAGCAGCTCGAGGAGCTCGTGCGCAGCCCCGGCGGCCCACCCGGTGCCATCGCCGTCCTGCGCCGCGAGGGCGAGTCCCGCATCGTGCGCGCCGGAGTCGCCGACATCGACAGCGGCCGTCCGATCGAACCGAACGACCACACGCGGATCGCCAGTACGGCGAAGGCGTTCAGCGGTGCCGTGGCGCTGGGCCTGGTGGACCGGGGCACGCTCTCCCTCGGCGACACCATCGGCCGTCGGCTGCCGTCCCTGCCGCGGAAGTGGCACGCCGTGACGCTGCGCCAGTTGCTGAACCACACGAGCGGGCTGCCGGACTACACCCGGAGTCCCGAGTTCCTGGAGATCCTCACCGCCGACCCCCGTCACCACTTCGACTCGCGCCGGCTGCTCGACTACGTGGCCGGCGAGCCCCTGCTGTTCCGGCCGGGATCGCAGTACAAGTATTCGAACTCCGACAACATCGCGGTCGCGTTGATGGCCGAGGCGGCGACCGGCAAGCGCTACGAGCAGTTGCTGCGCGAGCTCGTGTACCGGCCGCTCCACCTGCGCGACACGAGCCTCCCGCAGGGCTACGAGATGCCCGAGCCGTACATGCACGGCTACGACGTCCAGCCGCCGAACCCCCCGGAGGACATCAGCGAGGTGCTCAGCGCGTCGGGCGTGTGGGCGTCGGGCGGGATCATCTCGACTCCGGCGGACCTGACCCGCTTCATCCGCGGCTACGCGGGCGGCGCCCTGATCTCCGAGGCCACCCTGCGCGAGCAGCGCCGCTGGATCGACGGGGCCTCGGAGCCGGCGGGACCCGGCGAGAACAAGGCGGGAGCGGCGATCTTCCGCTACTCCACCCGCTGCGGAGTGGTCCTCGGCCACACGGGCAACTTCCCGGGCTACACACAGCTGATCGCCGCCACACCCGACGGCCGGCGGTCCCTGACCGTCTCGCTCACCACCCAGGTGAACGAGGCGACCAAGCCGGAACTGCTGAAGGAGCTGCGCAAGGTCGAGGAGAACTTCGTCTGCGCGCTGCTGAAGAACTGAGGGACCCCGGGGTGAGGAGGCGCCACCGTCCGTGCGGCGAGCGGCTGAGCCGTCGTCCGCCGACGGGCCTCGGCAGTGCCCGTGTCTAAGGCAGTTGCCCGATCCTCTCGATCCCGCCTTAGAACCATGATCACCTGCCATGGCATGGACAGTGATGAGGGTTCTGGGCGATCGCAACGCCGGTCTGTATCTGACCGGAGTGGTCGTCTCCGGTTTCGGGACGTCGGCGATGTGGCTGGCCTCGGGCATCTGGGTCAAGGATCTGACGGGCTCGAACGGTCTGGCGGCGCTCTGCGCCCTCGCCCTCTGGGCCCCCACGCTGATCGGCCCCGTCCTGGGCACCCTCGCCGACCGGACCCGCCGCCGCCCCCTGCTCATCGGGACGAATCTGGTCCTGGCCGCGCTCCTGCCCGTCCTGTTCACCGTGGACGGGCAGGGCCGCCTGTGGATCCTGTTCGCGGTGCTCCTGGTCTACGGCACGGCGGGGGTGATCGAGGACGCAGCCGAGACCGCGCTGCTGGCCGGCGCGATCGACGAGCGTCTCCTCGGCGACCTCAACGGCCTGCGCATGACGGCCAACGAGGGCATGAAACTGGTGGCCCCGCTCGCCGGGGCAGGTCTCTACGCCGCGTACGGCGGCGCGCGGGTGGCGCTCCTGGACGCGGTGACCTTCGTGCTGGCGGCGGGGGTGTACGCGCTGCTGAGAGTCCGCGAGACCACGCCGGTCCGGACGTCCGCCGGGAGCCTGCGCACCCGCACCGCGGAAGGCGTACGCCACCTCCGGCAAAACCCCCGACTCCGGGTCCTGGTCCTGGCCGGCGGTACGACCATGCTCTTCGGGGGGATCAACGGCGCGACGGTCTACGCCGTGGCCGAGGGGCTGGGCCGGTCCCCCACGTACGTCGGCGTCCTGTACGTCGCCCAGGGCGCCGGGTCGGTCGGCGTCGGGCTGGTGTCCGGGACGCTGCTGCGGCGGCTGGGCGAACGGCGCTTCGCCGCCTGCGGCATCGCGCTGACCGCCGTCGCGGTCGCCCTCCGGGCGGTTCCCCTCGATCCGGTGGCCCTGGTCTCCAGCACGGCCGTGGGGGCCGGGCTGCCCTGCGTGCTCATCGCCACGTACACCGTGGTCCAGCGCGAGACCCCGGCCGACCTGCTGGGCCGCACCTCCGCCACCGTGAACACGCTGCTGTACGCCCCGAACGCCGTCGGGCTGGCCCTCGGGGCGGGGCTCGTCGAACTGGTCGACTACCGGGTCCTGCTGCCCGCGCTGGGCCTGATCCGGCTGGTGACCCTGAGCCCTCTTCTGCGGACCGCCCCCGCGCCGGTGGTGGACTGACGAGGCGCTGGACCGTCGCGCCCGAGGGGCTGGACCGTCGCGCCCGCTGGGCTGGACTACAGCCCCGCCAACACCCCCCGTACCGCCTCCAGATCGGCGTCCGAGGCCAGCCCCGCGTGATACAGCCGCAGTTCCGTCGCGCCCAGCTCGACCGCGCGCGCCGCGTCCGCCGCCAGGGTGTCCGGCCGGCCTCCCATCCCGGACACCACGGTGAAGTTGGCGGCCAGGACCCGCCCCTTCGCACCCGTCCGCACCGCCTCCGCGAACGGGGTCAGCGGCCCGGCGCCCGCGGTGCACGGCACGACCACCCCGTCGGCCACGGACAGGATGTGCCGGGGGTCGACCCCGGCGTTGGCACCGCAATGGAAGGAGACGGGGTCGGCGTGCAGCAGCACCTGGAACCCCGCCGGTGCGGCGGAGCGGACGGCCGAGACCGTGTCCTCCTGGAGCGAGCGGGCCACCCCGTCGCGCCATCGGCGGGTGGCCGCGGCGGTCTCCGCCCCGAGCAGCTTCTCGACACCGGCCCAGTCCCCGTCGGACGGCGCTCCCCGCCACACCGGCTCCAGAGCGCCGCGCACGAAGGACGCCAACTCCTCGGCGTCGAGGCCCTGTCGGTCGTATCCGTCCGCGCACGTGGCACAGAAGCAGAGCGACATCAGGTACTGCCCGGCGTCCCCGAGCGCCACCCCGCCGATCTTGTCGTGGGCGTGCAGATGGGCGAGCCCGTACCAGCCGAGCGACTCCAGTTCCGTACCGGTCGCGCCGGGCCTGACCGCGGCCTCCACCGCGAGGTCGGCCAGGTAGGCGCGCGTGGCGGGCTGGGCCACGCAAGGGGCCCAGGGGTAGCGGTCCCCGTAGGCGTTGACGACGGAGGTCGCCGGATGTTCCTCGCCCATACGGGAGTTGTGCGCGAGCACGACCCAGGTGTGGACGTCGAGCCCGGCCTCGGCGAGCGCGGCGGCGGCCTCGCCGTACGCGTCGCCGGGCGCCCAGTCGCCCGCCGGGTACGGGCGAAGGGCACGCCCCCGCCACCGGGCCTCGTCCACCGGGTGGAGCACGGCGGCGTGCGAGGCCGTGACGATCCGGTGCCGGGGGTGGCGGGGCGTCGCCGCGCGCGTGGAGTGGTAGGCGGAGGCGAGCGTCACCTGGCGGACGCCGAGGCCGGCGGTCCTGGCGGCGGCCTCCGGGTCCCCGTTGACGTCCCAGGGGTACAGGAACGCGGACGTTCTCACATGTCCTCCTCAAGGAGCGCGTACCCGCGGTCGATCAGCTGCGCGAGCTGCTTGACATGGTCCTCGGCCGGTTCGTTCAGCGGTGGCCGCACCTCGCCGACGTCCAGTCCGCGCAGCCGGACGCCCGCCTTGACGAGGGCGACCGCGTAGCCGCGTCCCTGCGCGCGCAGGTCGACGAAGGGCCGGTAGAAGCCGTCCAGCAGCCGGTTCACCGTCGTGTCGTCCCCGGTGTTCAGCGCCCGGTGGAAGGCCAGCGCGATCTCGGGGGCGAAGCAGAAGACCGCCGAGGAGTAGAGCGTGATCCCCAGCCCCCGGTAGGCGAGTCCGGTCAGTTCGGCCGTCGGCAGGCCGTTGAAGTAGAGGAAGTCGCCGGGTACCTCGCTGCGTACGGCGCTGACGATCCGCTGCATCAGGTCCAGGTCGCCGAGGCCGTCCTTGAAGCCGATGATCCCCTCGGTGCGGGCGAGTTCGACCACGCTCCGGGGGGTGAAGACGGCGTTGTCGCGCTGGTAGACGATGACGTCCAGGGAGGTGGCCGCGGCGATCTCCCGGTAGTGCCGCAGCAGGCCCTCCTGTCCGGCCGTCACGAGATACGGCGGCATGGCGAGCAGCCCGTCGGCCCCGGCGGCCTCCGCGAGGCGCGCATAGCGCACCGCGAGGGCGGTCCCGTATCCGGCGCCCGCGACCACCGGCACCCGTCCCGCGGCCGCCTCCACGGCCGCCCCTACGCACGCCTCGAACTCCTCGGGCACGAGCGCGTGGAACTCGCCGGTGCCGCAGCAGGCGAAGACCGCCGCGGCTCCGGCCTCGACGCCGCGCCGCACATGCTCCCGGTAGACGTCGAGATCGACGGTGCCGTCGGGACCGTACGCGGTGACAGGGAAGAAGAGCGGCCCGCTGGGGATGCTCAGCCGAGCGGCAAGAGGGGCTGACGTCACGGACTCTCCCTTAAAAGGTGCCCACCGAGTGCACGTTTCTGATCCATGTCCATATCTCTGAACGCGCCCACGCTAAGCCGCCACCTCGGGGCCGGTCAAGCACACAAACCCGCAACACGAAGGCGGATTTCCCCCCTCCGCGCGACACTTGACGCAGCACGTCAGCCATCCTTAGCGTGTCCATGGATGTGAATGTCATACACGAATACGGCCGCCTGGCAGAGCCGCCGCCGACCGTCCGGCGGAGCCTCCGCCCTGACATGCCGGCCCGCACCGAGGAGACCCCCGTATGCCCGCTCCCCGCACCGTTCTGCTCACCGGCGCCGCCGGCGGACTCGGCACCCTGATGCGCGGGCTGCTGCCGGAGTACGGCTACGAGCTGCGCCTGCTCGACGTGCTGCCCGTCGAGGGCGAGCCGGACGCGATCACCGCGGACCTCGCCGACCGGGCGGCGCTGCGCGAGGCCGTGCGGGGCGTCGACGCGATCATCCACCTCGCGGGCATCTCCCTGGAAGCCTCCTTCGACAAGATCCTCAAGGCCAACATCGAGGGGACGTACAACCTGTACGAGGCGGCGCGCGAGGAGGGAGTACGCCGTGTCGTCTTCGCCTCCTCCAACCACGCGGTGGGCTTCACCCCGCGCCCGCGGGGTGACGACCCCCTGATCCCCGTCGACACCCCGCGCCGCCCGGACACCTTCTACGGCCTCTCCAAGTCGTTCGGCGAGGACCTGGCGCAGTTCTACTGGGACAAGCACGGCCTGGAGACCGTCTCGGTGCGCATCGGGTCCTGCTTCGCGGAGCCCACCAGCGTGCGCATGCTCTCGGTGTGGATGAGCCCCGAGGACGGCGCCCGCCTCTTCCACGCGGCTCTGACCGCGAAGGACGTGGGGCACACGGTCGTCTACGGCTCGTCCGCCAACACCCGTCTGTGGTGGGACCTTTCGACCGCCCGCGCCCTCGGCTACGAACCGCGTGACGACTCCGAGCCGTACGCCGAGAAGATCGTCGCCGAACAGGGCGACCTCGACCCCGGAAACCCTGACCACGCCCACCTGGGCGGCCACTTCACGACACACCCGCCGATCTGGCCGTACTGACGCGGCGGACGGAAGGGAAACGGCGGGCGGGCACCGAACGGGCCCGCCCGCTCCCGCGTTCGGGCACGGACCCTGCCCGATCCCACCTCCTCACCCGCTCCGCCCCAGGTCCGCCGCGGGCGGCCACGGCACCGAACGGGCCCAGCCGGGCAGCATCGGGCCCGCAACAGGCCTGGTCAGTGGCCGACACCCGCTGTAGAACTTCCCTCAAGGGCTCCACCGGGCCCGAACGGGCAGTGCGCGACGGAGCGCGAGGGAGCGGGTGACGGCCATGACTGCGATGACGGCGGAAGAACGGCAGCGCGAGATCGTCCGGACCGCGCGCCGCACGGGCTCGGTCGACGTCACCGAACTCGCCGGCGAACTCGGCGTCGCCAAGGAGACCGTACGGCGCGATCTGCGCACCCTGGAGGACCACGGCCTGGTGCGCCGCACCCACGGCGGCGCCTACCCCGTGGAGAGCGCCGGTTTCGAGACGACGCTCGCCTTCCGCACCACGAGCCATGTGCCCGAGAAGCGCCGGATCGCCGCCGCCGCGGCCGAGTTGACCGGGGACGCCGAGACGGTCTTCATCGACGAGGGGTTCACTCCGCAGCTCATCGCCGAAGCGCTGCCCAGGGACCGGCCGTTGACCGTGGTCACCGCCTCGCTCGCCGCTGCCGGGGCGCTCGCCGGGTCCGGCAACACGAGCGTCCTGCTGCTCGGCGGCCGGGTCCGTCCCGGGACGCTCGCGACCGTCGACCACTGGACGACGAAGATGCTCGCCGGCTTCGTCATCGACCTCGCGTTCATCGGCGCCAACGGCATCTCCCGCGAACACGGCCTCACCACCCCCGACCCGGCGGTCAGCGAGGTCAAGGCCCAGGCGATCAGGGCCTCCCGGCGCACGGTCTTCGCCGGAGTGCACACCAAGTTCGGGGCCGTCAGCTTCTGCCGGTTCGCCGGCATCGGCGCCCTGGAGGCGATCGTCACGAGCACGCTGCTCCCGGCGTCCGAGGCACACCGCTACTCGCTGCAGGGCCCGCAGGTCATCCGCGTCTGACACCCCTCGCAACCACGACAACCCGACCCACCACCTCCCCGCCTCCCCACCGCATGTGACGGCCCGACTCACCCACTCCGAGGCACCCTCACGCCTCACTCCTCCCCTTATCTCCCCATTCCTCCAGGAGTGATCCATGCGAATCCCGAGCCGACGGAGGCCGCGCGCGCTGCTCGCCGCGGCCGCCGCAGGGACGCTGCTCTCCCCGCTCCTCTCCGGCTGCTGGACCGGAGCGGGCGGGTCGGGCTCCGGCGGGAACTCCATCAACGTCCTGATGGTCAACAACCCGCAGATGGTCGAGCTGCAGAAACTCACCAAGGCCCACTTCACCCGAGAGACCGGCATCAAGGTGAACTTCACCGTCCTGCCGGAGAACGACGTCCGCGACAAGATCAGCCAGGACTTCGCCAACCAGGCGGGCCAGTACGACGTCGCCACGCTGTCCAACTACGAGATACCGATCTACGCCCGCAACGGCTGGCTGCACGAGATGGACTCCTACGTCCGCCACGACAGCGCCTACGACGAGCAGGACATCCTCAAGCCCATGCGGCAGTCGCTGACCGCCGCCGACGGAAAGCTCTACGGCCAGCCGTTCTACGGCGAGTCGTCCTTCCTGATGTACCGCAAGGACGTGTTCGCCGCGAAGGGCCTGAGGATGCCCGCGCATCCCACCTGGGAGCAGGTGGGCAGGCTGGCCGCCGCGGCCGACGGCGCCGAGTCCGGCATGAAGGGCATCTGCCTGCGCGGCCTGCCCGGCTGGGGCGAGCTCATGGCTCCGCTCACCACCGTGGTGAACACCTTCGGCGGCACCTGGTTCGACAAGGACTGGAAGGCGCGCCTGGACTCCCCCGAGTTCAAGAAGGCCACCGACTTCTACGTGGACCTCGTACGCGAGCACGGCGAGTCCGGCGCGGCCCAGTCCGGCTTCGCCGAGTGCCTCAACAACATGACCCAGGGCAAGACGGCCATGTGGTACGACGCCACCTCCGCCGCCGGCCTGCTGGAGGCCAAGGACTCCCCGGTCCGGGGCAAGCTCGGGTACGTGCCCGCACCGGTCGAGAAGACCGAGTCCTCCGGCTGGCTCTACACCTGGGCCTGGGGCCTCCAGAAGGCCTCGCACAACTCCGACAAGGCCTGGAAGTTCATCTCCTGGGCCTCCGGCAAGCAGTACGAGCAACTGGTCGGGGACACCGCCGGCTGGTCCGACGTACCGGCGGGCAAACGCGCCTCGACGTACACCAACGCCGCCTACCGCAAGGAGGCCGCGGCCTTCCAGGACATGACCCGCGAGGCCATCGAGGGCGCCCGGCCACGAGACCCCGGCGTCCAGCCGCGCCCCGCGCCCGGCATCCAGTTCGTCGGCATCCCCGAGTTCACCGACCTCGACACCAAGGTCTCGCAGGAGATCAGCGCGGCCATCGCCGGACGCCAGTCCGTCGACGCGGCCCTGAGCAAGTCCCAGAAACTCGCCGAGAAGATCTCCAAGGAGTACCGGGGACGATGACCGCCACGACAACGGCCCGCGTGGCCGCTCCTCCCGTACACACCCTTCGGCGACCGTCCGCCCGGCTGCGCGCCTGGGCCACCCGCGGCCCGCTGCTCCCGGCCCTGATCTTCATGATCGTGGTGACCCAACTGCCCTTCGTGGCCACGCTGGTGATCTCATTCTTCGACTGGAACGCCCTCTACCCGAAGGCCCGCCGCTTCACCGGCCTCGGCAACTACTTGGACGTCCTGACCGACGCCGATCTGCGTCACTCCGTCTGGACGACGATCCTGCTGACCGTCACCGTGGTCCTCGTCAGCCTGGTCCTCGGCCTGGTTCTGGCCCTGCTCCTGGACCGGAGGTTCCGGGGGCGCGGCATCGTCCGCACTCTGCTGATCGCACCGTTCCTGGTGGTCCCGGTCGCCGCCGCCCTCCTCTGGAAGCATGTGCTCTACAACCCTGAATACGGCCTGCTCAATGGGCTGTTGCACTATGTGGGCGGACCCCAGCCCGACTGGATCTCCACCACCCCGCTGCTCGCGGTCGAGGCATCCCTCGTCTGGCAGTGGACGCCGTTCATGATGCTGATCCTGCTCGCCGGCCTGCAGAGCCGCGACCACCAGCAGATCGAGGCGGCCCGGGTGGACGGCGCGAACGACTGGCAGGTCTTCCGCCACCTCACCCTCCCCCACCTGCGCCGCTATCTCGAACTGGGAGCCCTGCTGGGCTCGATCTACATCGTCCAGAACTTCGACGCCGTCTTCACCCTCAC
Source organism: Streptomyces rhizosphaerihabitans (assembly GCF_025399795.1). GTDB lineage: Bacteria > Actinomycetota > Actinomycetes > Streptomycetales > Streptomycetaceae > Streptomyces > Streptomyces rhizosphaerihabitans. The sequence goes on from NZ_JAODTZ010000006.1 coordinate 138,954, forward strand.
GTCCGGGGGCCTCGGCACAGCGAACCTGCCCTACACCGTCTACCAGAGCTTCTACCAGGCCCACGAGAACGGCCTCGCCTCCGCAGCGGGCGTCCTGGTGGTCATCGGCTCGATCGTCATCGCGACCTTCGCACTGCGCGTGGTGTCGTCCCTGTTCCGCGAGGAGGGGTCCCGCTGATGAGCGCCACCGCGACACACGTCCGCCCCCGCCGCACCAGGGGAACCGGCCTGGGCCTGGCGGCCTGGGTGCTAGGCATCGTGTTCTTCCTGCCCATCGCCTGGATGGCCCTGACGTCCTTCCACTCCGAGCCGGACGCGGCGAAGAACCCGCCGTCCTTCGGCGCGGCCCTGACCCTCGACGGCTACCGGGAGTTCTTCGGCACGGGCGGCGGCGCGAGCCCCTGGCCCGCGATCGTCAACTCCACCGTGGCGTCGGTCGTGTCCACCCTGTGCGTCCTGCTCCTTGCCCTCCCGGCCGCGTACGCGCTCTCCGTCCGCCCGGTGAGGAAGTGGACGGACGTCCTGTTCTTCTTCCTGTCGACCAAGATGCTGCCGGTGGTGGCCGGCCTCCTGCCGATCTACCTCTTCGCCAAGAACACCGGCATGCTCGACAACATCTGGCTGCTGGTCATCCTCTACACCTCCATGAACCTGCCGATCGCGGTGTGGATGATGCAGTCGTTCCTCGCCGAGGTCCCCGTCGCGGTGATCGAGGCCGCGCAGATCGACGGCGCCCGGCTCCCGACGGTCCTCACGCGTGTGGTGGCCCCCATCGCCCTCCCCGGCATCGCGGCAACAGCGCTGATCTGCTTCATCTTCAGCTGGAACGAACTGCTCTTCGCCCGGGTGCTCACGGGCGTGGTCGCGGAGACCGCCCCCGTCTTCCTGACCGGATTCATCACCAGCCAGGGCCTGTTCCTGGCGAAGGTGTGCGCCGCGTCGCTCGTCGTCTCCCTGCCGGTGCTCGCCGCGGGGTTCGCCGCCCAGGACAAGCTGGTCCAGGGCCTGTCGTTGGGAGCCGTGAAATGAAGGCCGCAGTCATCGAGTCCGTGGGCCGAGCCGTCGTGGCCGAGGTCCCGGACCCGACGCCGGGCCCCCGCGAGGTCGTGGTCGAGGTCGCAGCCTGCGGCCTGTGCGGCACCGATCTGCACATCCTCCAGGGCGAGTTCGCGCCCGAGCTGCCGATCGTGCCGGGTCACGAGTTCGCCGGCGAGGTGGTCGGCGTGGGCACCCGGGTCACGGAGCTCGCGGTCGGCGACCGGGTGGCCGTCGACCCGTCCCTGTACTGCTACGAGTGCCGCTACTGCCGTACGGGCCACAACAACCTCTGCGAACGGTGGGCCGCGATCGGCGTGACCACCGCGGGCGGCGCCGCCCAGTACGCGACCGCACCCGTCGCCAACTGCGTGAAGCTCCCCGAGCACGTCAGCACCGAGGACGCGGCCCTGGTCGAGCCGCTCTCCTGCGCCGTCCGCGGCTACGACGTCCTGCGGTCCCGGCTCGGTGCCCACGTCCTGATCTACGGCTCCGGCACGATGGGCCTGATGATGCTGGAGCTCGCCAAGCGCACCGGCGCGGCGAGCGTGGACGTCGTCGACGTGAACCCCGAGCGGCTGGCCACCGCCCGGCTGCTCGGCGTCTCCGGGGCGGCGGCGAACCCCGACGAACTGGACCGCCCGCGAGGCTGGGACGTGGTCGTCGACGCGACGGGCAACGCGGCGGCGATCCAGGACGGCCTGGACCGGGTGGCGAAGGCGGGCACCTTCCTCCAGTTCGGCGTGGCCGACTACGCGACCCGGGTCACCATCGACCCGTACCGCGTCTACAACCAGGAGATCACCATCACCGGCTCGATGGCCGTCCTCCACAGCTTCGAGCGCGCGGCGGAACTCTTCGCGGCGGGCGTCCTCGATCCGTCGGTCTTCATCAGCGACCGCCTCCCCCTGACGAGCTACCCGCAGGCACTGGAACAGTTCGCGGCGGGCGTGGGACGCAAGATCGTCGTCGTGCCGAAGTAGTGACCCAGGACGTGGCACACGGGCGTCGCCTTCACCCGCGACCCGGCCACCGGCGCCCGGGGGAAACCGCGTGGCCGAAACCCTCGGACAGTGTCTTCGCGGACCGAAGCACGAGAAGCCGAGGCGCGTGAACCGAGGCGCGTGAACCGAAGCCGGTGCCCGGGTCGGTCGCCGACCCGGGCACGCGGTTCACGCCGCTACTCCACGGACCGGAACATCCATGCCTGACGAGCCTCGCCGACGTTGAGCGGGCGCAGGGCGAGGCGGGGCGGGAAGATCCGCAGCAGGCTGAGGTCGAGAGCCAGCTCATAGCCGTCGACGGGGCCTCCGGGGACGACGATGTGGAACGTGTTCGGCATCGCGCCCGGGTAGAGCACCCATTCGCGCGGATCGGGGAACCCGGCGATCGGCTTGTTCGCCTCCGGATCGGCGTCGAAGGACAGATACGTCCCGCTCTCGATATTGCGCATCGTGCAGTTGCCGTTACTGAGGTTCTCCAGCTGCCATTCCTGCTCGCCGGGGCTGCCGGTGGGCGGCAGCAGCACGACAGGCGTCTTGGGCTCCGACGCCCCTCCCTCCATGGTGAGCATCTGCTCGCCGGGACGGGTGATCACGCAGGTTCCGTTCGGTACGGGGGTCAAGGCCGACTCCACTTCTGACGTGCGGGCCCGCGAGGGACACCGCTGATCGTTCAAATCGACGAATCCTTTCCCCGCCGACAGGCGACCAAGATCGGCAACGCCCCGCGTCACTCTTCAGAGGGACAGCGAATTCAGCCCGGTGTTCGACCGACTCACCGAAGGAGTCATGCGGGACCACGCGAGCGTCTCGGTGACGGGCGAAGGAGGATATGGCACCGCAACTCACCCTTGGGTAAGGGAACGGTAAAGCGCCTCCGCTCGTTACCCCAGGCATGACAGCTATGACCCCCGGCTCGAACATCCCTCTCCCCGTCTCCCGCGTGACGGTGGACGTCACCGCCCCGGTGCGGCTCGACGTGTCGAGCCTGCTGCTCACCGCCGACGGCAAGGTGCGCTCCGACGCCGACTTCATCTTCTACAACCAGCCCACCGGCCCCGGCGTGACCTACCGCTCGGGCGGCGGCACGGCGCCCGACGCGATCACGGTCGACACGACCGCGGTCCCCCCGGGCATCGAGAAGATCGTCGTCACGGCGAGTCCCGACGCGGCGGGCCAGTCGTTCCAGGGCATCGAACCCACCGCGACGATCCGCAACGCGGACGACAACACGGTCCTGGCCACTTTCACCCCGCCCCAGCTGGGCACGGAGACGGCCCTGGTGATCGTCGAGGTCTACCTCCGCAACGGCGCCTGGAAGGCCCGCGCGGTCGGCCAGGGCTATGCGAACGGACTGGCCGGCATCGCCACCGACTTCGGCGTGAGCGTCGAGGAACCCGCCCCGGCCGCCCGGCCCGCCCCCGTGGCACAGCCGCCGCAGCCCCCGGTGACACCCCCGGCCCCGGCCATGGACCCCCGCTTCACCGCCCCGCCGGCCCCGGCCGCTCCCCCGGCTCCCCCCGCGGCCCCGGCCCCCACCGGCAAGATCAACCTCGACAAGGGCCGGGTCAGCCTCCAGAAGAACCAGACGGTCTCCCTGGTCAAGGGCGGCAGCCCGTTCCTCTCCAAGGTCCAGATGGGCCTCGGCTGGGAGCCCGCGTTCCGCGGCAAGGACATCGACCTGGACGCCTCGGTCATCGCGTACGGCCCGCAGCGCAACCACATCGACAGCTGCTACTTCGGCAAGCTCTCCATCGTGAACGGCGCGATCAAGCACGCCGGCGACAACCTCACGGGTGAGGGCGGCGGAGACGACGAGGTGATCACCGTCGACCTCGGCCACCTCCCCCCGGAGGTCACCGGCCTCGTCTTCACGGTCAACTCCTTCTCCGGCCAGAAGTTCACCGAGGTGGCCAAGGCCTACTGCCGCCTCCTGGACGCCGCCACCGGCGAGGAACTCGTCCGCTTCGACCTCACCAACGCCGAGGCCCAGACGGGCGTCATGATGGCCAAACTGATCAAGCAGTTCTCCGGCGAATGGGAAATGACGGCGATGGGCGACTTCGTCAAGTCCCGCACGGTCCGAGGCATGGTGAAACCGGCGGCCCAGTCCCTCTAGGACGCCGGCGACCGGCGCACGGGAGCGCGCGAGGGCGCGCAAGAGGCATACGGCGGTGGGGACTTGAGGTCATCACCGCCGTGCTTCATGTCCGGTGACATCCCGCACCGTTCCCCCTCCGCGGAACCCGCCTTTGTCCTAGTCTGCTCAGTCCGGGCACCCGGCGGCGGGGCACACCGAGGTGACCGCCGTCCGCACACATCCGACGGGGGGTAGATGGATCCCGCTGCCATTGGCGCTCGGCTCGCGTCGAGCGTGGTCGCGCCGCTGATCAAGAAGCTGTTCGTGGCCGAGGGTCCCGGAGCGGGGCTGGTCGACAAGCCCGTGAGCATCTCCGGCCTGGTTTCGTTCACGGGCGAGAAGCGCGTTCTGTCCGACCTCGACCTGCACAAGATAGCCAAGGAGCTGGTCAGCCGGGCCGCTCAGTCGACGGGCGTGGAGGAACGCCTCCCGTCGTACGAACTGGCCGCCGTGGCCCACTCTGTCGCCGACACCCTGCGCGCCATGGACAGCATCGACATGGACGACGTGCAGGCCGTCCAGCTCGGCCACATGGCCCTGGCGCAGCATCTGCGGGCGCAGAGCCCGTCCGCCACCCTCGGGCTGTCGAGCGACGCGGTCCATCTCTACGTGAGCGTGCTCGACACCGCCTGCCTGCACATCGTGCACTTCTTCACCCAGCGGTCGACCTTCGTCGCCCGCACGCTGGTGGAGCAGAGTCACCGGATCGAGGAGCTGTCGAAGAGGATCGACGGGCTGATCGCGCGGACGCCGTCGCCCGCCGACGCCCCGTTCGAGGAGCGCTACGCCCGCTACATCGCCTCCAAGCACGGCAAGCTGACGATCTTCGGGCTCGATCTGTCCGAGTCCCCTGGCACCTGGCCGCTCGACGCCGCGTATCTGAGTCTGGACGCGGTGGGTGACGCGACGAACCCCATGCTCCTCCCCGCCGACCAGGTGCTGGCGGGGCGCAATCGCGTGCTGCTGCGCGGGGTGGCCGGTTCCGGGAAGACCACGCTGGTGCAGTGGCTGGCGGTGTCCACCGCGCAGAAGGCGCTCGACGAGCGGCTGCTGTACTTGTACGGCCTCATTCCGTTCGTCCTTCCGCTGCGCACCCTGACGCGGGGCGGCGCCAAGCTCCCCACCCCCGACGAGTTCCTGTCCGAGGTGGGCTGTCCGATCGCCGCCCTTCAGCCGACGGGCTGGTTCGACCGGGTGCTGCGGTCGGGACGCGGGCTCATGCTGGTCGACGGCATCGACGAGATCCCGGAGAACGAGCGCGAGGAGGCGCGCCGCTGGCTGCGGGATCTGGTCGACTCCTATCCGCGCAACCGGTGGCTGGTCACCTCACGGCCGTCCGCCGTACGGGAGGACTGGCTGGTCGGCGACGACTTCGCGGAGCTCGACCTGGCCCCGATGAGCCGGGACAACGTGGCCGAGTTCGTCCGGCGATGGCACAAGGCCGCCGGTATCGGCGACCAGTACGCGCAGGATCTGCTGCGGGCGATACGTGCCAAGCAGGATCTGGGGCGGCTGGCCACCAACCCTCTGATGTGCGCGCTGATCTGCGCACTCCATCAGGACCGCCGCGGCCATCTCCCCGACGGCCGCAAGGAGATCTACGACGCCGCTCTCTCCATGCTGCTGTCCCGGCGCGACCGCGAGCGCGGCATCTACAAGCCGGGCACGATCCGCATCGGCGAGGCCCATCACGTCCAGCTGATCCAGAAGCTCGCGTACTGGATGATCCGCAACGGCCGTTCGGAGATGGACCGGGCCGACGCGGTCGACCTCCTGGCCCATGCCCTTCCGGCGATGCCGCGTATCGCCGAGCAGGGCACCGCAGAGGAGATCTACCGCCATCTGCTGGTCCGCAGCGGCCTGTTGCGCGAACCGACCAAGGGCTCCATGGATTTCATCCACCGCACCTTCCAGGACTACCTGGGTGCCAAGGCGGCGGTGGAGGGTCTCGACTTCGACTTCCTCATCGCGCACGCCCACCTCGACCAGTGGGAGGACGTCATCCGGATGTCCGTCGCCCATGCGCGGACGACGGAACGTACGCGGCTGCTCACCGGGCTCATCGAGCGCGGCGACTGCTCGGAGATGGAGAGCCGTCGGCTCCATCTCCTGGCGGCCGCCTGCCTCGAGCACGCGACGGAGCTGGACCCCGGCGTCAGAACCGAGGTCGAGCGGCGGGCCGCGGCCCTGATTCCGCCCCAGTCGGCGGAGCAGGCCCGGGCGCTGGCCGATGTCGGCCCGGTCGTCCTGGATCTGCTTCCCGGACCGGAGGGTCTCCCGAAGGACGAGGCCTATTTCACCGTGCTGACCGCGACGCGCATCGCGACCGACGCGGCGATTCCGGTGCTGGCCGCGTACCGGGAGGTGGCCGACATCCGGGTGCGGGCCGAACTGGCCCGGGTCTGGAGCCGGTTCGACTGCGACCGCTACGCCGAGGAGGTCGTCGCGCACCTGGCCGACGCCTATCTGTACTTTCCGGTCTCCAACCCCGAGGAGCTGCGGGTGCTGCGCGGCTTCGGCGGCCGGTCCTTCATCAAGATCTCGGGTCCGTTCACCCCGGAGGAGTTCCGCAGCGCGTGTGACCGGGACAGCCTCTGCCACCTCTGGGTGGAGGCCGACCTCGACTGCACCTGGGAGTGGCTGAGCGCCTTCCCCTATCTCAGGACCGTCTTCTTCGAGACACCGGAGACCCGCGTGGAGACGGTTCCGCCTTCCGTAGAGGTCCTCCGGGAGCCCCTCAGCCCGCCCCCGGACCGGCCGGAAAAAGCCACGGACAGTGCCACGGACCTCTTGGGCGAGCTGTCGCCGTAGAGCCCGTCGCCGCCGCCGTAGAGCCCGTCGCCGCCTTCCCGCCTAAGGGCTGTCCCGTAATCCCCGGTGGATCAGCGCGCGGCGTCAGATGCTGGGGGCCCCTCCCACGCCTTTCGGGCTGTGGGGGAGCATCGCAAGGCGGAGGGTCGTCCTCATACTGGGCGTATTCGGGCGATCCGACAACGCGGCGTGGGGGTCCCCCCTGCTCGAAGAGCTTGGGGGAGTGCCGTAGCTGTCGTCGTGCGCCCGCCGGGGATTACGGGACAGCCCTTAGGGGCTGCCGTTCTTGTCGGACCCGGCACGCACAAGGGCGCGGCCCGCACCGAAGTACGGGCCGCGCCCACTTCACGTCCCAGGGGGCCTCAGCCCTCGGGCCCGGGGGACCTCGCTCCCCTTGAGCTCGGGCCTCACTCATCCCTCAGCCCGGGGGTCTCAGCCAACCCTCAAACCCAAGGGCCCCACGCGTCCCTCAGACCCACGGCCAATCCGCGTCCCGCGCTGACTCCAGAAGAGGCACCAACCGGAAAGCAGCGTCCGAGAGCCCGCCGAACGTGTGGCGGTTTCCCTTCCCCGAGGGGCCGTGGCCCGCGCGGTAGCCGGCGAGGTTCCAGGTGTAGACCGGTACGTGCGCCGGGACCTGCTCGGTCGGGTCCCCGTAGTGGCTGTACGTGGCCTGCTCGTCGGTGACGATCAGGACCCTGTCGTGCTTCTTGTAGTGCTCACGGACCGCCTCGCTCGTGTTGGTGCCGCCCAGGTCGCCGAACCGGCCGATGACCTTGAGCACCGACTCGCCCTTGCTGAACTCCACCCGCTTGCTGGTGGTGCCGAACTCGACGAGATCCGCGTCCGCCGCCCGCAGCGCGAGCGCCGTGCCGAAGATCGCCGCCGCGTCGGCCCGGTTGAGCTCGGAGCGCTCCGACAGCCGCGAGTAGAACATCGAGCCCGAACGGTCCACGAGCACCAGGGTCCGGCCGGGCAGCGCGGGCACGTTGGCCAGCGAGTGGCCGAGCGCCTGCTCCAGCGGGTACGACCAGCGCAGCGACGGCGCGTGCTGGTAGGCCGCGAGGTAGCGGAACGGGAACTGCCGCGAACGCGCGACCTCCGCCGGGTCGCTGATCTTCGCGGCGACCTGGGCCGCCACCTCGTCGCTGACGCCCGCCTCGTCGAAGTTGCGCAGGTTGCGGACGAGTGCCATCGCGCCCATGGACGGAATGACGGCCTCCCAGGCCGCCTTGTCCATCGGTCCCTGCAGCCAGCCGGCCAGCGCCTCCCAGGTCATGCCCGCGTCCGCCAGGCGCTGCGCGCCGTGCGCGCCGGTCACGACCTTGCGCCGCTTGGCGGGCCGCAGCGCCATGAGGTCGCGGTGGGCGACGAGCACGGGCAGCGACTTGGGGACCACTGCCGTGTCCGGGTTGTGGCGCCGGTCCAGCGCGTACTGGAACAGTTCGCCCTGCCACGACTTGGCGGGGTCCGGCGCCGCGTGCACGAGGTTGAGGATGTCGCCGAAGCGGTAGCCCTTGGACGCGGTGTCGTACTTCAGCAGCGACCTGCCGCTGTAGAGACGTCGTACCGCGTCGGCGATGCCCCGCTTGACGGGCTTGGGCACGTTGCGGTCGTACTGGGAGGTCCAGTAGGCGAGCAGTTCGCCCGGCTCGTCCGGACGGCGCAGCACGGAGGCGATGACCTGCCGGTTGGCGGGTCCGTCGGTGGCGCCCGCGTCGAGGCGTGCCTTCACGTACTCGGCGGCACCCACCAGCGAGGCCGTGCGCAGGTTTCCCTCGCCGCGCAGCCAGCCGAGCAGGGCGGCGGTCCAGGACGGGTCGGAAACGGCGAGCTCGCGCACGAGCGCGGCGAACCGGTCGTCGCGGTCCGCGCCGGTCTCGTAGAAGGTCTGCTGCGAGACGAAGTTGGCGATCGCCAGCAGGAAGAGCTCGGAGCGCGCGTCGCGCTCCTGGCCGCGGCCGCCCTGGTGCGTCCGCAGCACACGGCCGGTGGACGTCACGCGAGAGGTCGGCTGGGCCTTCGCCGTCTTGTTGTTGAAGCGTGCCATGGTGAATTCCCCCGAATTCGTTCTACGACGGTGAAGTCGTGTTTCGGAGGGAGGCACAGCAAATGGAGGGTGCCCGAGGTCAGAAGTCGTCGACGGGCTTGCGCAGATGCTCTACCGATTGAGCTACACCGACCCGAAGTCGATGACGGGATTTGAACCCGCAACCCTCTGATCCCAAATGAAGTATCCGTCGCCTGCGCACCGGGCACCCACCATGAGCTGCGCCTCCCGAGATCAATTGGGCTGCGGCGTGGATTCTTTGAAAGAGAAGTAGCCGCGGCCCGCGCACCGGGAGGTGCATGAAGTTGTGGTGTCCAGAGTTCAGATTCGGCGGAACCGACGTAGGCGCTCTGACCCCTGAGCTACACCGGCGCGTTGTACCGGTGGCGGGACTCGAACCCGCGGCCGCCCCATTATCAGTGGAAGTAGGTCCTGCCTTCGCACCTGGACATGCATCACTTTAGGAGGGCGGCCGCGCGTCGGGCGAGCGAATTAATTTCGATGGGACCGGCGGGAGTTCAGCCGCGCTTCTGGCGCTTCCAGGGGCCGGTGATGGCGAGCATGATGCCCGGTTCCTGGATGTTGGCGAAGAGGGTCCGACCGTCGGGCGAGAACGTGACGCCGGTGAACTCGCTGTAGGCCGGCGCCTCGGCGGTGCCGATGTTGAGCTCATTGCGGGCGATCGGGTACGTGCGGCCGCTCTCGGTGGCACCGAAGAGGTGCTGGATTCCCTCGCCGTCCTCGGCGATGACGAGGCCGCCGTACGGGGAGACGGTGATGTTGTCGGGGCCGTCGAAGGCGCCGTCGGCGGACGGGTTCGGGTTCACGCCGATGAGGACCTTCAGCGTCAGGGTGCGGCGCTTGGGGTCGTAGAACCATACGGCTCCGTCGTGCGCCTGGCCGGGGCTTTCGGTGCGGGCGTAGGAGGAGACGATGTAGATGCCGCCGTCGCCCCACCACATGCCTTCGAGCTTGCGGGCGCGGGTGACCTGGCCGTCGGTGAACTGCTTGCGGACGGAGACGGTCCTGGCGTCGCGGTCCTGGACGTCGACCCAGTCCACGCCGTACACCGTGCCGGTCTTCGTGGCGCGGGAGAGGTCGTCGACGAACTTGCCGCCGGAGTCGAAGCACTTGAAGGCCTGGAGCGCTCCGGCGTCGTCGGCGAGGGTGGCGAGCCGGCCGTGGCCGTGCTCGAAGCCCTGCGGAGGCGTCCAGCGGTACAGCAGGCCGTTGGGGCCCGAGGCGTCCTCGGTGAGGTAGAGGCGGCCGCGCCTGGGATCGACGACGACGGCCTCGTGCGCGTAACGGCCCAGTGCCTTGACGGGCTTGGGGTTCCTGTTGCGGCGGCGGTCCTGGGGGTCGACCTCGAAGACGTAGCCGTGGTCCTTGGTCATGCCGTTCTGGCCGGCCTTGTCCTCGGTCTCCTCGCAGGTGAGCCAGGTACCCCAAGGGGTGTTGCCACCCGCGCAGTTGGTGGAGGTGCCCGCGATGCCGACCCACTCGGCGACCTTGTCGTGGCGCACCTCGACGACCGTGCAGCCGCCGGACGCGGCCGGGTCGTAGACCAGGCCCTCGGTGAGCGGCACGGGATACGTCCAGCCGGAGCGGGGGCCCTTGAGCTCGTGGTTGTTGACGAGGAGGGTGGCGCCGCGCGGGCCGTCGAAGGTGGAGGTGCCGTCGTGGTTGGACGGCGTGAACTCACCCGAGTCCAGCTTGGTGCGGCCGCTGTGGGTGATGACGCGGTAGGAGAACCCGGCGGGCAGCGAGAGGAGGCCCTTCGGGTCGGTGACGAGCGGACCGTAGCCGACGCCGCGGTGCCGGGCCTCCGCCGAGTCCTCGGCCGCGCCGTCGGTGTCCGTCTCCGTGGCGGCGAGCGCGTTGGGGGCGGTGGCGAGGGCGCCTACGCTGCCGACCAGGACCACGCCTGCACCGGTGATCGCGGACTGCCTGGCGAAGTCCCTGCGAGTGAGTGACATGTGATGTCTCCTGTGACGGTGGACTCGGACTGTCGTACGGGGCGGGGGGGCGACCTCGGTTCGCGGCCACACCGTCCCGCCCCCGCTTGAACGCGAGTTGAACGCGCGCCGACTTCGGAGGTCCCGCTTGCGTGAATCCACCCGACCGGCGCAGCGGAACGCGCGGCTCCGCGGAACAGTCCGCCCGCTCCCCGTGTCCGAGCCACCTCACCGGCCCGCGCCCGCTCACCCGCCCTGCTGCGACCGGGCCTTGAACGCCGCCTTACGGGCTTCCTTGGCTACCTTCTTGTCGGGGTGCAGACGGCCCATGGCCTCCAGGACGTCCGGGGCGGCGGGGTGCTCGACCCTCCAGGCCGTGTCGAAGAAGCCGCTGTGCTGCTGGGCCAGGCCCTCGACCAGGGCCTGGAGTTCGTCGGAGTTCCCCTCGGCGGCGAGCTGCGCCGCCACCGTGTCGATGGTGAGCCAGAAGACCATCGCCTCGGAGGGCGGGGGCACGTCGGGCGCGCCGTGCTCGGAGAGCCAGACCCGGGCGAGACCGCCCAGCTCGGCGTCGTCGAGCACCTCGCGCAGCGCGGGCTCGGCCTCCGTGCCGACCAGCGCGAGAGCCTGCTGGCAGTGCAGGCGGCGCAGCGGGGCGCCCGTGTCGGCGCCGCGCGCCGCGGAGAGCAACTCCTGTGCGGCGGGCAGCGGTTCACGCCGGGCGAGCCACTGTTCGATCTCGGCCTGCGCGGCCGTCGGAGGGAATCCGGCCGTACCGTCCAGCAGCGTGTCCGCGCCCTTGTCCGTGAGCTCACCCACCGCGGGGGCCGAGAAGCCCGCCTCGATCAGCCGGGCGCGCAGTCCGTACAGGCCGAGCGGTGTCAGGCGTACCACCCCGTAACGCGACACGTCCATGTCGTCGGCGGTGGCCGGCTCCTCGGCGGCGTCCGCCATCAGGGTCTCGTCGACCGGCTGGAAGTCGACGAGACCGATGGGCTCCAGCAGCCGGAACTGGTCGTCGAGCCGCATCATGGCGTTCGAGACCTGTTCCAGGACGTCGTTGGTGGGCTCCCCCATGTCGTCGGGCAGGATCATCGAGGCGGCGAGCACGGGCAGCGGCACCGGCACCCCGCCGAGCGCGTCCTCCCCGACGGTCAGCAGGTACAGGTTGCCGAGCACCCCGTCGAGGAACTCGGACTCCGCCTCCGGGTCCCAGTCCAGGGAGGAGAGGTCGATCCCGCCTTCCTCGTCCATGGCGCCGACGAGATCGCCGAGGTCGGGCACGCTCGCGTCGGCGAGCACGGTGTCGAGGGCGCCGAGCCAGACGCCGAGGACGTCCTGCGGGGCGCCGGAGGTGAGCAGGGCGAAGTCCTCGCCCGCGGTGACGGTGCCCTCGTCCTCGTCCACGGTCTCGACGAGCCCGGTGTCGACGGCCACCCGCCAGGCCTCGCCGGCGAGGGCTGCCGCTTCGTCGCCGGACAGGCCGAGGACGCCGGCCGCCTCGGGAAGCTGTTCCTCGACGAGTTCGCCCCCCGCGCCCACTCGGGTGCCGGGGCCTGCCCAGCGGGCCAGCCGCGCGGCGCGGGAGAGCAGCGGCGCGGCGAGCGCGTCCCGCGCCAGCTGCGCCTCGGAGTGCAGCCGCACGGGCGGCAGGGAAGAGCTGTCTGACATCGGCTGAGTTCTCCTCCGAACAACCACGACGAGCAGGGCAAGCGGTTCAGGCGGGGCTTTCGCCCGGAGCCGCGCCGGACGGTGGCGGGCACCGTCGGCCGCGGCGGGCACCGGACCCGCCGGGCGCCGACGGACTCGGGAGTCCGAAGGCGGCCCGGGAGATCCGTGCCAACTGCTCAGCCTAGACGGATTTCCACCCATGCCGCCCGGTTCATGTCTCCGACAGGTCTCGTACACCGCCGAAACCTTGACAACTCCCCTCGCTACACACGAGATTGACGCGCGTAGAAGTTCAACGGCCTTGTGGCCCACCCTCTTCTACGCGCGTCACCGGCCCGCACGCAGGTCGCGCTCCCCCCACCAGTCCACCCTCGTCCCGGCGCTCACGAACGTCCCCGGAGGGATTCCCTTGCCGAGCAAGAGAACCGCGCGCATCGGCGCGCTGACCGTCGCCGCGGTCTGTTCCACCGTCTCCGCCGTGGTGCTCACCACCCCGGCCCAGGCGGACACCGTCCACATCCACGACATCCAGGGCACCACCCGGACTTCCCCTCTCGCGGGCACGAAGGTCACGGACGTGGCCGGCATCGTCACCGGTGTCCGGACCTACGGTTCGTCCAAGGGCTTCTGGCTCCAGGACCCCACCCCGGATGCCGACCCCGCCACCAGTGAGGGCGTCTTCGTCTTCACCAGTTCCGCCCCCAAGGCCGCCGTCGGCGACTCGGTCACCGTGACGGGCACGGTCTCGGAGTACGTCCCGGGCGGCGCCTCCAGCGGCAACCAGTCGGTCACGGAGATCACCAAGCCGACGGTCACCGTCGTCTCCAGCGGCAACGCCGTCCCGGCCGCGACGGTCGTCGACGCGAAGTCCGTGCCGGCCGTCTACGCCCCCGCGGGCGACACCGCCGCGAGCGGTTCCGTCAACGCCCTCACCCTGGAGCCGGCGAAGTACGCCCTGGACTACTACGAGTCCCTCGAGGGCATGAACGTCCAGGTCGCCGACACCCGTGTGGTCACCGCCACCGACCCGTACACCGAGCTGTGGGTCACGGTTAAGCCGCACGAGCACGCCACCCACCGGGGCGGCACCTTGTACGGCTCGTACACCTCGCAGAACACGGGCCGGATACAGATCCAGTCGCTCGGCGCGACCGCCGACTTCCCGACCGCGAACGTCGGCGACAAGCTCACCGGCACCACCGCGGGTCCGCTCGACTACAACCAGTTCGGCGGCTACACACTCGTCGCCAACCAGCTGGGTACCCTGCAGAAGGGCGGCCTGGAGCGCGAGACGACGCGCAAGCAGTCGCGCGGCGAGCTGGCGGTGGCGACGTACAACGTCGAGAACCTGGACCCGGGCGACGCCACGTTCGACGCCCACGCGTCCGCGATCGTGAACAACCTGAACTCGCCCGACATCGTGTCCCTGGAGGAGATCCAGGACAACAACGGCGCGACGGACGACGGCACGGTCGCCGCCGACCGGACGGTGAACAAGCTGATCGACGCGATCGTCGCGGCGGGCGGCCCGAAGTACGACTGGCGCTCCATCGACCCCGTCAACGACCAGGACGGCGGCGAGCCCGGCGGCAACATCCGCCAGGTCTTCCTCTTCAACCCCGAGCGGGTCTCGTTCACCGACCGCGCGGGCGGCGACTCGACGACCGCCGTCGGTGTCACGAAGGTGCACGGCAAGACGCAGCTCACCGCGTCCCCCGGCCGCGTCGACCCGGCCAACACGGCCTGGAACAGCAGCCGCAAGCCGCTCGCGGGCGAGTTCGTCTTCCGCGGCCACACGGTCTTCGTGATCGCCAACCACCTCAACTCCAAGGGTGGCGACCAGGGGCTGACCGCGCAGTACCAGCCCCCGGCGCGCAGCTCGGAGGTCCAGCGGCACGCCCAGGCGACCGCGGTGAACGGCTTCGTCGACGAGATCCTGAAGACGCAGAAGAACGCCGACGTCATCGCGCTCGGCGACATCAACGACTTCGAGTTCTCCGACACGGCCAAGATCCTGGAGGGCGACGGCGAGCTCTGGTCGGCGATCAAGTCGCTGCCGAAGAGCGAGCGTTACACGTACGACTACCAGGGCAACGCCCAGGTCCTCGACCAGATCCTGGTCAGCCCTTCGATCCGCCGGGGCTGCGACCTGCAGTACGACAGCGTGCACATCAACTCGGAGTTCTCCGACCAGATCAGCGACCACGACCCGCAGGTGCTGCGGTTCCGTCCGTAGCAGCTGATCGCTGGTCGCTCAGGTACACGAGAGCCCGGCCCTTTCGTCCGGGGGGCCGGGCTCTTCGCCTGCGCGGCGGCCCCCCACCGGGCCGGGCTCTCTGCGCTCGCGGAGACTCCCGTGGCACCGGGCTCGTGTGGCCCCGCGCGCCGGTCAGCCGGTGAAGACCCCGTCGAGCCAGCCCTTCCAGGCCCTCTCGTTGACCTTGGCATCGGCGTCGGGCGCGAAGTCGTGGACGCTGATGCCCACCGGCGCGCCCCAGCGGCCGCGCCCGAAGACGCGGATGAGCGCGTTGTCGGTGCGCAGCCCGATGAAGTACGGGTTGCGGTAGTCGACCACGGCGTCGAAGGCCTCGCCACCGGGCCCCTCGGCCCGGATCCGCCCGCCCTCGGCGGTGCCGTCCGCAAGGCCGAGCGCCCGTCCGACGGCGGCGAGGGCGTCGGCGGCGGTGGACGCGTCGGGTCCCTGGAAGGTCGTGAAGGCGACCGGGCGGCCCGCGAAGTGGGTCACGTACTCACGCAGGGTGTGCAGATAGAAGTCGGTGTGCTTGTCGGCGCCGTCGTACTGGTTGTCCCAGTCGTCGGTGAAGATGCCGCTGTGCACGTACTGCACCCAGGAGCGACGGCCGTCGTCGCGGGCCTCGATGGTGTGGTCGATCTGGTTGAGGCTCTGCGTCGGGAACGGCACGTCCTCGCTGCGCACTGTCAGCCGGTGCGGCGGGTCCCAGGCGGTGATGGTGCTGCCGAAGGGGCCGGCGCCGCCCTCGCGGGGCTCGTACTCCATGGGCCACAGCCAGCCGCCGCTGCCGCTGGTGATCGCGTCCCACATCCGGCCGGGCGGCACGTCGACCTCGTACTCGCGGACGATCTCGAATTCCTCGGACATGATGAAAACTCCTTGATGATCAGTGGGCGGCTTCGCGGCCCGCGCGGGGTTCCACGGCTTCGGTTTCCGCCGCAGCACCGGCTTCGGCACCGGCTTCCGCTGCGACTTCCGCGTCGGCTTCCGCTGCGGATTCGGTCTGTGCCACGGCGTGGGTTCCGGCTGCGGCTCCGGTTTCCGCCACGGCTTCGGTTCCGGCCGCGGCCTCGGGCCTGACCGTGGGATGGACGGCGACGACGATCCGGTGCGGGCGCCCGTCCTCCGCGTCCCCGTCGTGGTACTTGCGGATGAGCGCACCGACCCCGGCCGTCAGCTCCTCGATGAACGCGGCCCGGTCGGCGGCCGACGCGAAGGTCACCTCGCCGTCGAGCGCGTACGTCGCCAGTCGCTTACGGGCCTTGGCGGCGCCGGTGACGAGCGAGCCGACGTCCCGGACGAGCCGGGCGCCGAGCGCGAGCAGCCAGCGGGCGGACAACTGGTCCCGGAAGCGGTCCGGATCGGGCTGTACGGCGGCCAGCGCGAGCGGCGAGATGACGTACGACGCCGCGGTCGCGCGCATCAGCCGTTCGGTGACATTGCCCTTGCGGCGCTCGCCCGCCAGCTCGACGAGGCCGTGCCGCTCCAGCGTCTTGAGGTGGTAGTTCACCTTCTGCCGGGGCAGGCCGACCTTGCCGGCCAGCATGGCGGCCGACGCGGGTCCGGCGGCCAGCTCGGCCAGCAGCCGGGCCCTTACGGGGTCCAGCGACACGACGGCGGCCTCGGCGTCCTCGATCACGGTCACGTCCAACATGTCTCCACCGTCCCACCGAAAACTTTTTTTGTCCAGACGGTTCTAGTCGTCGGTGAGTCGCACTGACTTGCGGGACCGACTCGCGGGACGGGGTGCCCGGACGCCGCGGGTGCCGGGACGCCCGGGGTTCCAGGGAGGCCGGTGCTCCAGCGAGGCCGGGTGTTCCGTGCGACCGGGGTTCCGTGCGACCGGGATGCCCGGGCGGGCTTCAGCGGCGCGATCCGGGCAACACGGCGGTCATGGACGAGAAGCGACCGGAATCGAAGCAGCGAGCTCTTCCGGACACGGGCGCGGGCAGGGGCGCCGGCACGGGGACGGGCACCGGCACCGACACGGACACCGGCACGGACACGGGCACGGCGGGGCCCGCCGGGAAGGGCGGTCCTGTCGAACTGCCCGTGCGAGCATGGGCGGCTGTGGTGTGGCGCACGGCGAAGGAGTTCCGGGACGACGAACTCGCCGACCGGGCAGCAGCGTTGACCTACTACGGCGTGCTGTCGCTGTTCCCCGCACTGCTGGTGGTGGTGTCCCTGCTGGGTGTCATGGGGCAACGCGTGACGGACAGACTCCTCGACAACGTAGGCCGTCTGGCGCCGGGCCCGGCACGCGAGATCCTGCGTGACGCGGTGGCGCAACTGGGCGACAGCGGCGGTACGGGCGGGGTGCTGGCGATCGTCGGACTGCTCACGGCGCTGTGGTCCGCGTCCGGGTACGTCGGCGCGTTCATCCGGGCGTCCAACGCCGTGTACGACCTGCCGGAGGGCCGTCCGGTCTGGAAGGTCACACCGTTGAGGCTGGTGCTCACGGTCGCACTGATGCTGCTTCTCACCGGGAGCGCGATCATCGTGGTGCTCACCGGGCCGCTGGCCGAACGGGCGGGCACCGCGATCGGGCTCGGCGACGCGGCGATCACGGCGTGGTCGATCGCCAAGTGGCCCGTCCTGCTGGTGTTCGTGGAGCTGATGATCGCGCTGCTGTACTGGGCGGCTCCCAACGTCTCCGGCCGCGGCTTCCGTTGGTTCAGTCCGGGCAGCGTCGTCGCCACCCTGATCTGGCTGACCGCGTCCGCGGGATTCGCCGTCTACGCCGCCGGCTACGGCTCGTACAACAAGACGTACGGCACGCTCGCGGGCGCCATCATCTTCCTCGTGTGGCTCTGGCTCACGAACCTGGCCATCCTCCTGGGCCTGGAGTTCGACGCGGAGCTCGCCCGCCAGCGTGCCATCACCCACGGCCGGCTCCCGACCGAGGAGCCCTACGTCGAACCCCGTGACACCCGCAAGTGGCCCCCACGGCTGCGGGCGCTGCGCGCGGCCCGGGAGAAGGTGGACACCGGGATCGTGCCGATGCGCAAGAGTGCTGAGCGAGACACCGCCGAGCGGGTGTGACGTCAGGGCTGGAGTGTCAGGACCGGGACGTCAGGGCGACGTGGCACAGGGCTGGGGCGTAGGAGCCGGGGCGTCGGAACTGAGGCGTCGGGGCTGAGGCGTCGGGGCGAAGTGCCAGGACTTGGCGTCAGGCCGGCGGGAGGGCGGCCCACGATGCGGCGGCGGGCCGGTGTCCGGTCCGCCGCCGCATCATTCCCCTCCAGCTCCGCTGACGGGCCTCAACGGTGCCGTCGATGACCGCTGTACCGCCGTCGGAGCAGGCGAGCGGCGAGCAGCGCAGCGGCCCCGGGTACGGAGTCCGGTCCGGACAACCGTGAGAACCGTGGCCTCCCGGACCGCCGCGAGAGTCGCGACAGCCGAGGCACACGGGAGCCGCAGCACACCGTGCCCTTCTCGCTCACGGAGGCTCTGGTACCCGGACCGGCCGCCGCTATCCCTGCGATCCCCGATCGCGCAGGCGGGCCAACTGGCTCTGGAACCAGTCGAGTCGGGCTTGCAGGAGCGCCGCCTCGGCGACCAGTTCGGACACCCCGAGGCCGGTGGTGGCGACGACGGGGCCACCGGCGGCCCGGACACGTAGCCCCTCCCCGGCCAGCCGCGCGAAAGAGGCGAGCGAGAGCGCCGTACGACCCCGTACGCAACCCGCGCAGGCGGCCGTCAGGGCGCGCCAGCCCGGACGCCCCCAGCCCGCGTCGGCCAGCGAGGCGGCCACGGCACCGCAGCCGCAGGGGCCGACGGTGGCACCGCGCACCCGCTGACGGGCGTACCGGAAGCCGCGTTCGAAGCGGATGTAGGCGCCGAGGACGGAGACTTCGAGGAGGACGGCCGCCCGGTGCTCCGCGGTGCACAGCATCGCCTCGGCGGCGGAGGAGTCGAGTACACAGTGGAAGCCGCAGTCACAGCGGCGGTGCGGCGCGCGGTGCCGCCGTCCGTAGACACAGCGGGCCTCGTCCAGCACTCCGTACGGCAGCGCGCCGCCCAGCGATACGCCGGTGAACCCGGCCCTGGTGCCGTCCTGGGACAGCACCGGGTGGGCGATCTTGTATCCGGTCGGCGGCTCCGTCGGGCGTTCCTCGGGGAGCCGCAGCCTCATCGTCCGGCCGGAACCTCTTCGGGCACTGACGCCTCCGACTCCTCGATGATCTCGGGGAGTTCGAAGGTGTCCTTGCGTGCGTGGGCCTCTTCCTCCGCGACTCCGGTGGCGAGTGCCTTGCCGAGCCTCATGACGCCTCCCATGACCTGCGGTCGGTGACCTTCCGGTCCATGGTGACCCATGAAGGGCGGAACGGTACATAGGGCCTCGGGCCGAGGGCCCGGCAGCACATCTCAGCAGTGCTTATCGATATGCCGTAGAAGATTTAAGTGGAGCTGTACGGTCATCGCGCCGAGACTGCTCGTATGACGAACTCCGACCGGTCTCCGGCATCCTTCGGCCGGGCGCTCTGCGCGATGATCACACCGTTCACCGAGGCGGGCGCGCTCGACCTCGACGGCGCCGGGCGCCTCGCCGACCGCCTGGTGCGCAAGGGCTGCGACGGCCTGGTGCTGAACGGCACCACGGGCGAATCGCCGACCACCTCGGACGCGGAGAAGTCCGCGCTGGTACGCGCGGTCCGCGAGGCGGTCGGCGACCGGGCCCGCCTGGTCACGGGCGTCGGCTCGTCCGACACCCGGCACACGGTCGAACTCGCTCTGGCGGCCGGGGAGGCGGGCGCGGACGGCGTGCTCGTCGTCACCCCGTACTACTCGAAGCCGCCGCAGGACGCGCTGGAGGCACACTTCACCGAGGTCGCGGACGCGTCCGAACTGCCGCTCATGCTCTACGACATCCCCGGCCGCACCGGCACCCGCATCGAACCCGACACGATGATCCGGCTCGCCGCGCACCCCCGGATCGTGGCCGTGAAGGACTGCGCGTACGACCTCCTCGGTACGCAAAAGGTGCTGGCCCGGACGGAGTTGGCGTACTACGCGGGCTGCGACGAGCACGTGCTCGCCCTGTACGCGGTGGGCGGCGCCGGGTACGTCAGCACGGTGGCGAACGTCGCGCCGGGCCTGATGCGGGCCGTACTCGACGCGTTCGACGGCGGCGACACGGCGGGGGCGGCCCGGCTGATGCGGCGGGCCCTGCCGCTGATCGAGGCGACGACGGGGGCCGGACTGCCCGGCACGGTCACCGCGAAGGCGCTGCTGACCGTGCTCGGGCTGCCGGCGGGCCCGGTCAGGGCACCGCTGCGGTCCGCCGGCCGGGAGACGGCCGACGGGCTGCGGGCGGTGCTCGCCGAGGTCACGGACGAGTTCGCCGTGGTCTAGCGAGCAGCGGGCGAGGGAGGCTCAGCGCTCGGCGAAGACGGGCTCCCAGCGCCCTGCCGAGCCGTCGGTGCCCCGGAGGAAGCCGCTGAGCGGCACCTCCTTGTCGCTGCCGATGGTGACCAGCACCAGCCGATTGTGGAACTCGTTCTTGTCGCCCTCGCCGATGTCCCAGGCGATCAGGGATTTGTCGTCGGCCCAGGCGAGCAGTATCTGGCCGCGGACCTCGGCCAGGTGCTTGCCGGTACGCGGGTCGAGGATCCACGAGGAGGTGTGCCACTTCTTGCCCGCGAACTCCCCGGCGAGCCGGGTGCCGTCGGGCGACAGGCCGGCCGTGACGGTGTTGTACCGCTCCCCGTCGGGCACGCCCACCTCTCGGCCGGACGCGTCGTAGAAGCGAACGGTGGGCGCGCCCGACTGCCTGCCCGTGACGGTCCTCCCGTCGCGGCAGAACTCGAAGTCCTGGCGAAGGTTGATCTCGTTGCCCTGGTTGTCCCGTTGCACCCCCACCGCGGCCCAGGGGCCCTTCCCCGACGCCACGTCGAAGACGTAGAAGCCGGTGCGGGAGGACTTCACCGGCACGGGGATGCCCTCGGCGCCCGTTCTGGTCACGATGTCGGGATTCTCTTCGTACGTCGTCGCGACGAGTTTCGTGCCGTTGCGCGAGAACTCCAGCCCGCCCACCGGCTGGTCGACCGGGATCCACCGCTCGACCTCGCCGCTCGCGATGTCGAGCAGGCCGATCCGGCGCACGGGCAGGTGCTGCTCCAGTACGGCGGCGGTCCGCAGGCCGGGGGCCACCGCGACCCACGACCACCGGGTGTCCTTCTCGTAGCGGCCGGACTTCGGGTCGAGCAGCCAGTAGGTGCGCGTCCTGAGGCCCTTGTGGGCGGTCCGCCAGTCAGTCTTCTGGGTGTAGTACGCGGCCATCGCCGTATTCCCGGCCGCGATCAGCGAGCGCACCGGCGACTGCGCCGGGTGCGCGGCCGTCGGAGCCTTCGGCTTGGGGTCCACCCTTCCCAGGGGCCGTACGTCGTGCCCGCCGGACTCCAGCCGCGGCACTCCGACCGCGGCGGTGACCACCGCGGCGACGGCGACCGCGACGGACGCGATGCGCCGGGTCCGGCGGCGCCTGCGCACGGTCAGGACCCGGTCGGCGAGGCCGGGGGCGGGTGGCGGCTGTTCGGCGGCCTGCTCGCGCAGCGCCTCGCTCATCAGTTCCTCGATGTTCACGGCCGTACCTCCACGGGCGAGTAGTCACGGGACGACGACCGCTCACCGGCTGCGGGGGCGAGCGCGGCGAGTTCGGGCGCGAGGGCGCGCAGCCGGGCCAGGGAGCGGTGGGCGGTGGACCGCACGGTGCCCACGGAGCAGCCCAGCAGCCGGGCCACGTCGGCCTCCGGCAGGTCCTCGAAGTAGCGCAGCACCAGGACGGTGCGCTGGCGTGCGGTGAGCCGGGACAGTGCCTCGCGCATCACCAGGCGCAGGTCGGTGGCGGCCGCCGTGTCGGTGCCCGGCGGGCCGGTCTCGGGCGGATGGGCGACGCTGACCTCGCGTCGCCGCCACTTCAGTCGCCAGCGGCTGACCTGCTGACGGTAGAGCACCTGCCGTACGTACGCCTCGGGTTCGTCGATGCGGTGCCAGCGACCGGCGACCTTGGCCAGGGCGCCCTGCAACAGGTCCTCCCCCGCGTGCCGGTCACCACCGCTGAGCAGCACGGCGGTCCTCAGCAGGGCTGCGGACCTGCCGGCCACGAACTGTCTGAAGCTTTCGAGCCCTTCGGCATCCATCGTCACCTTCTCTTTTTCGACGGGCCTCGTGTCCCGCCCCTGTACCTGCTGTGACGCGTGCGGCCGCCCGGCGCTATGCCTGCACCGCGGAAAAACTCCGCGGTTCTCGCGGATGCCGCTGCCGTACGGTGATCAGGTGCGCAACGCGAACCGGGCAAGGCCGGCGGACTCCTCCTTGCCGCTGCTGTTCCTCGACGTCGACGGCCCGCTCAATCCGTACGCGGCCCAGAAGGAGCGTCGGCCCGAGGGGTACACGACGATCCGGGTGGCGCTGGAGCCCGGGCGGCCGCTGCGCGTCTGGCTCCACCCCGACCACGGCCGCGCCCTCCTCGGCCTCGGCTACGACCTGTGCTGGGCCACCACGTGGATGGACGCGGCCAACCGCTGGATCGCCCCCGTGATCGGCCTACCCGAACTCCCCTACGTCGACTTCACGGGCGCTCTGTTCGCCGAGCGCCCCGACGGCGTCCACTGGAAGACGGAACGCATCGTGGCCTACGCCGAGGGCCGCCCCTTCGCCTGGGTGGACGACGAACAGGGTCCGGCCGACGAGGCGTTCGTCACCGCCCACCATCCCGCCCCCGCACTTCTCCAGCACGTGAACCCCCGACTCGGCCTGCGCGAGCCCGACTTCGAGGCCCTGACGACTTTCGCCACGAGCCTGGACACATAGCGAGCGCCCTACCCCGACAGCGCAGGTGGCACGAACCGCGGGCGCGGCCACCTTCGCGGCTCACTCGATCAACCGCCTTAGGATTTCGGCATGACGAGCACACTCCGTCTGGAGGAGATCACTCCGGACAACGTCGACGCCGCCATCAGCGTGCGGGTCCGTCCGGAACAGGAACACTTGGTCGCGCCGGTCGTGAAGTCGCTGGCCGAGGCGTATGTCCATCCCCGAACAGCCTGGCCCCGTCTCATCCTTGACGACGGCAGACCTGTCGGCTTCCTCATGGCCTTCCTCGGCATCGACTGGCTGGGCGACGGATCGGGCACGGACATCCGTTCCGGGCTCTGGCGTCTCAACATCGCAGCCGGTGCGCAGGGGCGGGGTTACGGCCGCTTCGCGGTCGAGTCCGTGGCTGCCGAGATCCGCCGTCGCGGCGGCACCCGGCTGACGACCACTTGGCATCCGGGGAAGGACGGTCCGGAGGATTTCTACTTGGGGCTCGGCTTCCGTCCGACCGGCGAGACGAGTGGGAGTCAGACAGTCGGTGAGCTGGACTTGACCTAACCTCTGCCCGGTGCCTCCGGAGCGCTCCTGAAGAGGCGCTCACGCACGAGCGCCCTCCCGGTCGGCCCTGGGGCCGTGGAAGGGCGCCCGCTGTCGACCAACGTCGACAACCTGACGTCAACTGCCGGTGAAACAGCAGCAGTTCAGCCGCAATGATCGAGCAGGCGGTCGCGAATCACCGCCGCTGATGGTCAGTTGTGGCTGTGCAGGACCTCGTTCAGGCCGCCCCACACCGCGTTGTTCGGGCGGGCCTCGACGGTTCCGGTGACCGAGTTGCGGCGGAAGAGGATGTTCGAAGCCCCGGACAGCTCGCGGGCCTTGACGATGTCGCCGTCGGGCATCGTCACGCGCGTACCGGCGGTGACGTACAGCCCGGCCTCGACCACGCACTCGTCGCCGAGGGCGATGCCGACGCCCGCCTCCGCGCCGACGAGGCAGCGCTCGCCGATGGTGATACGGACGTTGCCGCCGCCCGAGAGGGTGCCCATGGTGGACGCGCCGCCGCCGATGTCCGAACCGTTGCCGACGACGACACCGGCGGAGATGCGGCCCTCGACCATGGAGGTGCCGAGCGTGCCCGCGTTGAAGTTCACGAAGCCCTCGTGCATGACGGTCGTGCCCTCGGCGAGGTGCGCGCCGAGGCGGACCCGGTCGGCGTCGGCGATGCGGACGCCCTTGGGCGCGACATAGTCCGTCATGCGCGGGAACTTGTCGATGGAGGTCACCTGGAGGTGCAGGCCGGCGGCGCGCGCGTTCAGCCGGACCTTCTCGATGTCGTCGACGGCGACCGGGCCGAGCGAGGTCCAGGCGACGTTGGCGAGCAGGCCGAACACGCCGTCCAGGTTCTGGCCGTGCGGCTTCACCAGGCGGTGTGAGAGGAGGTGCAGACGCAGGTACGCGTCGTGCGCGTCGAGCGGCTTGTCGTCCAGCGACGCGATGACCGTACGGACCGCGACCACCTCGACGCCCCGGCGGGCGTCCGGGCCGATGGCCTGCGCGGCTCCTTCGCCGAGCAGTTCCACGGCCCGCTCGGCGGACAGCCGCTCGGTGCCGGCCGGGCCGGGCTCGGCGGAGAGTTCGGGCGCGGGGAACCAGGTGTCGAGAACAGTGCCGTCCGCGGTGAGGGTGGCGAGCCCGGCGGCGACGGCGCCGGTGGTACGAGAAGCAGTCGTGTCGGTCATGAGTGCAACCTAACTTGGCGGGGGCCGCGCGGGCGAACCGGTGCGCGGGGCGTCTCGTCCACCGGGCGTCCGGTCACCGTCCCGGGCCGTCTCCGGCCGCATGGGGCACGCCTGGGGCACGTCTGACCATTCCACCGGGCCCGCGACGTCTGGCACCGCACTCCCCCA
The DNA here is from genome assembly GCF_025399795.1 of Streptomyces rhizosphaerihabitans. Taxonomy (GTDB): domain Bacteria; phylum Actinomycetota; class Actinomycetes; order Streptomycetales; family Streptomycetaceae; genus Streptomyces; species Streptomyces rhizosphaerihabitans. Next base: position 163,596 of record NZ_JAODTZ010000006.1, read on the forward strand.
AGCTCTTCGAGCAGGGGGACCCCCACGCCGCGGTCTCCGGCACACCCGAGTACGCCCGGTACGAAGGCGACCCTCCGCCTTGCGATGCACAGCAGCGGACACCACGGTCCGATCCGACCCGCATGGCCGGACAGGCCCTAGCCGTGCGGCAGGACCCGCGCCAACACCTCCCGGGCGTACTCCTCGTCGTACGACGTCCCCGTCAGCAGTACCTGGAGACAGATCCCGTCCAGCAGGGCGACGAGTGCCCGCGCGGTGACCGGATCCGTGCGGCGGGTCAGTGGTTCGACGATGCCGTCGATCCACTCGGCGGCGACCGGGCGCAGGGCGGGTCTGCGGAGGGCGGCGAGATAGAGCTCGTACTCCAGCTCCACGCCCGTACGGTCGCCGGCGAGCCATTCGCCGATCAGTCCGGCGAGTTCGGCGGCCAGGTCGGCGCGAGTGTCCTCCAGGGTGCCGCGTGCGGCGAGCACCTTGGCGAAGCTCTCGTTCGCCTGGCGCAGGGCGGCGACCATGAGTTCGTCGAGGGTCTTGAAGTGGTACGTGGTGGAGCCGAGCGGCACATCGGCCTCGGCGGCGACGGAGCGATGGCTGAGCCCGGCGATGCCCTTGGCGCCGACGACGCGGATCGCCGCGTCGATGATCCGCTGCCGCCGCTCGGGGTCGTACCGGCGCGCCATCACGGGCCGCCGTCCGCCGTGCCGGGCGCGGTACCAACCACCGCGCCGGGCGCGGTGACGTACACCCCGTCGGGCGCGGTCATCAGTGCGCCCCGCCCAGGTTCAGCAGCACGACCCCACCGATGATCAGCACGATCCCGGCGGCCTTGGCGACCGTGAGTCCCTCGCCGAGGAACAGCGTGCCGATCGCCGCGATGGCGGCGGTGCCGACACCGGCCCAGATCGCGTACGCCGTGCCGACCGACACCGTCTTCAGGGTCTGCGCGAGCAGCGCGAAGGCGACGACATAGCCGAGGACGGTCAGCAGCGACGGCCACAGCCTGCTGAAACCCTCCGTGTACTTCATCGCGGTGGTCGCGCCGACCTCCGCCGCGATGGCTCCCGCGAGCAGTACGTATCCCATGCGTACGACTGTACACATGGAGCGTCAGAGATGCGTACGGGTGTACGCATCGATGCGCACGCCCGTAGGCAAGGCGATCCCACTTATCCCATGGGCACCCTGCGCCCCAACGGATATCGTTCGCGATCACAGGGGGGCCGGAGTCGCACAGACTCCCGAGAACGATGGAGCGCGAGGGACATGCCGGACAGTTCTGGGTGGGGACCGTCAGGGCCGTCGGGACCGTCAGGGGGTACCCCGGGCGGCCCGTGGGGACCCTACGGGGGTGCTCCCGGTGGACCGTCGGGGCCGTACGGGGGTGCCCCGGGCGGCTGGGGCTGGATGCCACCGCCACCGCCCAGACCAGGTGTGATCCCGCTGGCCCCGCTCGGCGTGGACCACATCCTCGGTGGCGCCTTCGCCACGATGCGCCGCTACGCGAAGCCGCTGTTCGGGCTCACCTTCGTGGGCGTCGCGGTGCTGGCGGCCCTGACCCTGGGCCTCGAATACCTCGCCTATCTCTCGACGAAGACTCAGCTGCACCGTATGACCGAGGCGCCCCGGTCCATCGGCTGGACCGATCTGCGCGCCGTCCTGATCGCGTTCGGCGCAGCGTGGGCCATGGGCGCGGTGGTCTCGCTGGTGGCGAGTTCCTTCATCCAGGCCTCGTCCGCGGCGACCCTGCACGACGCCGTGCTCGGGCGCCGGGCCCCCGTCGGCGCCGTCTGGAAGCGCGCATGGTCGCGCACCCCGTCCGTGCTCGGGGTGACGCTGCTGCTGGGCCTGGTCGTGGCGATACCGATGATTCTCCTCATCATGCTGTTCGCGCTGATGCTGGCCGCGACCGCGAGCGGCGATCCGTTCATGTCGTTCGGTCTCTTCCTCCTGCTCCTGCTGATCGTGGTTCCGCTGATGATCTGGCTGTTCGTCCGGTTCAGCTTCGCCCCTGCCGCCGCCGTCCTGGAGGGGGCGTCCCCGGTGACGGCGATGCGCCGGTCGGCGCGACTGGTCCGCGGCACGTGGTGGCGCACGTTCGGCATCTTGCTGCTGGGCGGCCTGATCACGTTCATCGTCTCCATCGTGGTCGATATGCCGTTCAGGTTCGCGACGCCGGCCCCGCAGCCGTACGACCTGTCGACGCAGGGACCCGCGAGCGTGACGGAGATCTACGCGCAGATGCTGCCCGACCTGGGGCGCTCCCTGGTGCTCTCGACGATCGCGGGCATCTTCGTCCAGCTCTTCTCCCTGGTGTTCATGCCGCTGGTGAGCAGCCTCCTGTACATCGACCAGCGCATCCGCAGAGAGGGCCTGGCGGACGTACTGATGCGAGCTGCCGCCGTCACGGAGCCGCCCGGAGGACCTGACACGCCCGAGGGGCCTGCCACACCCGGCGGACCGGAGGCACCCGGCTCAGTCCACTAGCGAGCTCTTCGGCCGCAGCACACAGAACTCGTTGCCCTCCGGATCGGCGAGGACGGCCCAGCTGACGTCCTCGCCCTGCCCCACGTCGGCCCGGCGGGCCCCGAGGGCGAGGATCCGCTCGACCTCGGCGGCCTGGTCGTCCGGCGTGAGATCGATGTGGAGCCGGTTCTTGACGGTCTTGCGCTCGGCGACCGGCACGAAGCAGAGTCCGGGCAGCGCGTGCACGTCGGAGCCGATGACGATCTCGTCCTCGGCCTCGAACAGCACGCGCCAGTCGAGGACTTGACACCAGAAGCGGGCCAGCGCGGGCAGGTCGTGGGCGTCGATGACGAGGTGGTAGAGGGAGACAGCCATGAACGGCAGTCTCCCCCTGCGCCGGGAGGTCCGCCACCGCCACCGGGCACACCTGTCGGCGACCCCCTCCGGAACGGGGCTTCACCCAAGCACTCCCGGACCGCTCCGGAACCGCTCCCCGGACAGCCTCCGGATTTCCCCCCGGAGCATTCCCGGACCGGAGACAAGCGGAGGTCGGCGACAACGACAGGTCGCGCAGAATCGGACATGCCGCAGGCTGCCGCGATCCGCTGACGCCCATCAGCCGGCGCCGAGCACGGACCGCGCCCAGGACGTCGCAGGAACCCGGGACACCCGGTCCGGCACCCCGGCATCCCGCGCCGCCACCGGCGCTCACCACACCGTCATCACCGCCCGGCACCCGGCACCCGGTGTCTGGCGGCGCCCAACTCCCGTACCTCTGTCAGCGATTGCCCGAAAACACTGCGATCAATTCCCGGTATCACTGCGGGAAAGGCCTGCTCAGAAGTCACCAGTTCCACTACTGTTTCACCAGCCGCACACCGGGTCTCCATGACCGCCCGCTCCGTGTGCCGCACCCTCCACCCCTCGCTTCGCCCCCTCGCGCGCTCGCCCTCCCCTGCTTAGGAACGCGTATGCCAGAAGTGACGCCCGGATCCGGGCCCTACGGGCCCGACGAGCCCACCCTCTCCAGGGAGATCGTGCCCTGGCGCCCCACCCCGCACGGCGCGCCCTACCCGGTGTCGACCGACCTCGTCCCCGTGTCCCCGGCGCCCTGGGAGGCGGTCGGGCCGGGTGACGAGGGCAGGCTGCCCGGCACACGGCGGCTCTGGCTGGCCGGCGGACTCGCGGTGGCCGTGACCATCGCCGTCGTGGCCGTGATGTCCGTACAGGCGAACCGTTCTGACGATCCATCACGGAATCTGGCGGACAACAGGACCACGGCCGACACGTCGAACCCCTTCCTTCTCGGCGCCCCCGCCGGAACGACCACGGCCCCGGCGGGCAAGAACGCCCTGGCCTCGCCGGGGACTTCACGCTCGGCCTCACCGGATTCCGCGTCAGCCGATTCCGCGTCGCGCGGTTCCGTGTCGCCCGGGCCGTCGGACCAGGGTTCCGGCAGCCGGCCCGTCCCCGGGAACTCGACGCCCGCCGCGTCCGGCACCGCTTCCGCGCCCCGGCAGGCCTCTTCGTGGAAGTCGGTCCAGTCGGTCAACTACCCCGACCGCTTCTGGCACCTGAGCGACGGTCAGGTCCGGCTCGACCCGGTGGGTTCGGGCAGCTCGGCCGCGACCCGGCGGGCCGCCAGTTTCAAGGTGGTCCGAGGACTGGCGAAGTCCTCCTGCTACTCCTTCGCCACCGCCGACGGCTCCTACCTGCGCCACCGCGACTTCCTGCTGCGCGCCGACCGCGACGACGGCTCCGCCCTCTTCCGGAAGGACGCCACCTTCTGCCCCCGCGCGTCCTCCTACTCCGGCGCCGTCATGCTGGAGGCGGTCAACTACCCGGGCCGCTTCCTGCGCCACCGCAACTTCCAGCTCCGCCTGGGGCGGCACGAACGCGGCAGGCTCTACCGGGCGGACTCGGCGTTCCGCCTGGTGCGGGGCTGGGCCTGAGACCCGCGCGTCCCCGAGGAAACGCGATGGGGCGGCACCCGAAGGTGCCGCCCCATGCGAGGTACCGAAGCGTCAAGGCCCCGAAGCGCCGGGGCACTTCAGTACCGAGGCACCGAGTCCCGACGTACCGCAGTCTCGGCGTACCCGCGTACCCGCGTACCGGCGGGCCGAAGACTCAGACGTTGAAGCCGAGCGCGCGAAGCTGCTCGCGACCGTCGTCCGTGATCTTGTCCGGGCCCCACGGCGGCATCCAGACCCAGTTGATGCGCAGCTCGTTGACAAGGCCGTCCGTGGCGGACTTGGCCTGGTCCTCGATGACATCGGTGAGCGGACAGGCCGCGGACGTCAGGGTCATGTCGATCGTCGCGATGTTCGCGTCGTCGATGTGAACGCCGTAGATGAGGCCGAGGTTGACGACGTCGATGCCCAGCTCGGGGTCGACGACGTCGTAGAGCGCCTCGCGGACCTCTTCCTCGGAGGCCGGCTTCGTCGTCAGGCTCCCGCCCGACGCCACAGCGGTCTCGCCGGACGCCACAGCGGTCTCGCTCGCCGCCACGACGGAATCCTCCGACGTCACAGCGGTCTCGTCCGATGTCACAGTGTTCTCGCTCATGCCGTCTTCCTCTCGGCGCTCTCGCCCAGAGCCTGGGCCGTCGCGTCCTTCCACGCCATCCAGCTGAGGAGGGCGCACTTGACCCGGGCCGGGTACTTGGAGACACCGGCGAACGCGACCGCGTCCTCCAGCACCTCCTCCATCGCGTCGTCGGGCTCGATCCGGCCCTTGGACTGCATCAGCTCCAGGAAGGTCTCCTGGATCTTCTGCGCGTCGGACACGTCCTTGCCGACCAGGAGGTCATTCAGTACGGAGGCCGAGGCCTGGCTGATCGAGCAGCCCTGGCCCTCGTACGAGATGTCCTCGATCCGCTCTCCGTCGTACTTCACGCGCAGGGTGATCTCGTCACCGCACGTGGGATTGACGTGGTGCACCTCGGCGTCGCCGTCCCGGAGACCGCGCCCGTGCGGGTGCTTGTAGTGGTCCAGGATGACTTCCTGGTACATCGAATCCAGCTTCACGTTCCCAGCCAGCCCCTCAGCCGAAGAAGTTCCGTACGTGCTCCAGGCCGTCGATCAGAGCGTCGATCTCGGACGGCGTGGAGTACAGATAGAACGACGCCCGCGTGGTCGCAGGAATTCCGTACCGCAGGCAGACCGGACGGGCGCAGTGGTGACCGACCCGGACCGCGATGCCCTGCTCGTCGAGAACCTGGCCCACGTCGTGCGGGTGGATGTCGCCCAGCGTGAACGAGATCGCGGCGCCGCGGTCCTCGGCCGTGGTGGGGCCGATGATCCGGAGGTCGGGGACCTCCGCGAGCCGCTTCACCGCGTACTCGGTGAGCGCGTGCTCGTGGGCGAGGATCTTGTCCATGCCGATCGCGGAGAGATAGTCGATCGCCGCGCCCAGACCGACCGCCTGCGCGATCGGCGGGGTGCCCGCCTCGAACTTGTGCGGGGCCGGGGCGTACGTCGACGAGTGCATCGACACGGTCTCGATCATCTCGCCGCCGCCGAGGAACGGCGGAAGGTCCTCCAGGAGTTCCTGGCGGCCCCAGAGGATGCCGATGCCGGTCGGGCCGCACATCTTGTGGCCGGTGAAGGCCACGAAGTCGGCCTGGAGGGCCTGGACGTCGAGCGGCATGTGCGGCGCGGCCTGCGACGCGTCGATCAGCACCAGGGCGCCGACCTCCTGGGCGCGGCGCACTATCGCCTCGACCGGGTTCACGGTGCCCAGGATGTTCGACACCAGCACGAAGGAGACGATCTTCGTCTTCTCGGTGATGATCTCGTCGATGTTCGACAGGTCGAGACGGCCGTCGTCGGTGAGGCCGAACCACTTCAGCTTCGCGCCGGTGCGCTGCGACAGCAGCTGCCACGGAACGATGTTGGAGTGGTGCTCCATCTCCGTGATGACGATCTCGGTCTCGTGGTCGACGCGGTAGGGCTCGTCGGCCCAGCCCAGCATGTTGGCCACGAGGTTGAGCGACTCGGAGGCGTTCTTGGTGAAGATCACCTCGTCGCGGCTCGGCGCGTTGATGAACGCGGCGACCTTGTCGCGCGCGCCCTCGTACAGCGCCGTGGCCTCCTCGGCGAGCACATGCACACCGCGGTGGACGTTGGCGTTGTAGCGCTCGTAGTAGCCACTGAGGGCGTCCAGTACCTGGCGCGGCTTCTGCGAGGTCGCCGCGTTGTCCAGGTACACCAGCTTCTTACCGTCGTGGACCTGGCGGTCCAGGATGGGGAAGTCCTTGCGGATCGCCTCGGTGTCGAGGAGGCCCGGCAGCTGTGTCACGCGGATACGCCACCCTTCGCGTCGAGTGCGTACGACTCGTACCCCTCGTTCTCCAGCTTGTCCGCGAGCTCGGCGCCGCCGGACTCGACGATGCGGCCGCCGGAGAAGACGTGCACGAAGTCGGGCTTGATGTAGCGCAGGATGCGCGTGTAGTGGGTGATGAGCAGGGTGCCCACCTCACCGGTCTCGCGGACGCGGTTGACGCCCTCGGAGACGACGCGCAGGGCGTCGACGTCCAGGCCGGAGTCGGTCTCGTCGAGGATCGCGATCTTCGGCTTGAGCAGCTCCAGCTGAAGGATCTCGTGGCGCTTCTTCTCACCGCCGGAGAAGCCCTCGTTGACGTTGCGCTCGGCGAAGGCCGGGTCCATGGAGAGGCGCGCCATGGTCTCCTTGACCTCCTTCACCCACGTACGCAGCTTGGGGGCCTCGCCGCGGACGGCGGTGGCGGAGGTGCGCAGGAAGTTGGAGACCGAGACGCCGGGGATCTCGACCGGGTACTGCATCGCCAGGAACAGGCCCGCGCGGGCGCGCTCGTCGACGGACATCTCCAGGACGTTCTCGCCGTCGAGGGTGACGGTGCCGCTGGTGATCGTGTACTTCGGGTGGCCCGCGAGCGAGTAGGCGAGGGTCGACTTGCCCGAGCCGTTGGGGCCCATGATGGCGTGTGTCTCGCCCTGCTTCACGGTCAGGTCGACGCCCTTGAGGATCTCCTTCGTGGCGTTGTCGGCCTCGACGGTGACGTGCAGGTCGTGGATTTCAAGCGTTGCCATGGGTTCCTCAGGACTCCTGGTTGAGGGAGACGAGCACGTCGTCCCCTTCGATCTGTACGGGGTATACGGGGACGGGGCGCGTCGCGGGAAGGCCGGACGGCTTGCCGGTGCGGAGGTCGAACGCGGAACCGTGCAGCCAGCATTCGATCTGACAGTCCTCCACCTCGCCCTCGGAGAGCGAGACGTTCGCGTGCGAGCAGATGTCGTTGATCGCGAACACCTCCCCCTCGGTCTTCACGACCGAGACCGGCGTGCCGTCGAGTTCCACCCTTTTCGGGGTGTTCTCCTCCAGCTCGCTCAGCCCACAGACGCGCACGAAGGTGCCGGGCATCAGAGCGACGCCTCCAGCTCCTCGTCGATCTTCACGAGAAGGCGCTCTTCGATGTCGTCGACGCCGATCTGCTGGACCAGCTCGGCGAAGAAGCCGCGGACCACCAGACGGCGGGCCTCGCCGGCCGGGATGCCGCGGGCCATCAGGTAGAAGAGCTGCTCGTCGTCGAAGCGGCCGGTCGCGGAGGCGTGGCCGGCGCCGACGATCTCGCCGGTCTCGATCTCCAGGTTCGGCACGGAGTCGACGCGGGCACCGTCGGTCAGAACCAGGTTGCGGTTCATCTCGTAGGTGTCCGTGCCCTCGGCCTTGGCCTCGATGAGGACGTCGCCGATCCAGACCGCGTGCGCCCCCTCGCCCTGGAGCGCGCCCTTGTAGGCGACGTTCGACTTGCAGTGCGGGGTGTTGTGGTCGACCAGGAGGCGGTGCTCCTGGTGCTGGCCCGCGTCCGTGAAGTACAGGCCGAAGAGCTCGGCCTCGCCACCGGTGCCCGCGTAGGTGACGCGCGGGTGGAGGCGTACGAGGTCGCCGCCGAAGGTGACCACGAACGACTTGAAGGTGGCGTCGCGGCCGATCAGCGCGTTGTGCTGGCCGACGTGGACCGCCTTGTCGTCCCAGTCCTGGACGGAGACGACGGTCAGCTTGGCGCCGTCGCCGAGGACGTAGTCGACGTTGGCGGCGAGGACCGCGTCACCGGTGTGGTCGATGACGACGACGGCCTCGGCGAAGGCTCCCAGTTCGACGACCTGGTGGCCGTAGGCGACCCCGCCCTGGCCGTGCACGGCGATCCGGATGGGCTCGGTGAGCACCGTCTCCTTGGGGACGGTGACGACACCGGCCTTCTCGAAGGCCGAGTACGCCTGGGCGGCGACGCGGTCCACCGGGGTGCCGGCCTTTCCGATCCGCACGTCGTCGCGGGTGACCGTCTCGACGGTGACGCCCTCGGGGGCCTCGACGTCGATCCGTACGCCTTCGCCGGTGGCGACGGCGGTGCCGTCGTGCAGCCCGCGCAGGCGCTCCAGCGGGGTGAAGCGCCATTCCTCCTCGCGGCCGTGGGGGACCGGGAAGTCCGCCACGTCGAAGGACGGGGGCGCGCTCATGCGCGTGGCGACGGTCGACTCGGCGGCCACCGCGATCTGGCCCGCGGTGGTGGAGCCCACGGGGATATTTTGAGCCTCAGCCATGGCTGTCGGTCTGCTCTCTTCCTACGTCAGAATTCGCTAGCTGCTGGTGCGGAGGACGGTTGTCAGCCGACCGCGCCTTCCATCTGCAGCTCGATCAGCCGGTTGAGCTCAAGGGCGTACTCCATGGGCAGCTCCTTGGCGATCGGCTCGACGAAGCCGCGCACGATCATCGCCATCGCCTCGAACTCGGTCAGACCGCGGCTCATCAGGTAGAAGAGCTGGTCGTCGGAGACCTTGGAGACGGTCGCCTCGTGGCCCATGGACACGTCGTCCTCGCGGACGTCCACGTACGGGTACGTGTCCGAGCGGGAGATGGTGTCGACGAGCAGCGCGTCGCACAGCACGTTCGACTTGGAGCCGTGGGCGCCCTCGCCGATCTCGACGAGACCGCGGTAGGACGTACGGCCGCCACCGCGTGCCACCGACTTCGACACGATGTTCGAGGAGGTGTTCGGCGCCATGTGGACCATCTTGGAGCCGGCGTCCTGGTGCTGCCCCTCGCCCGCGAAGGCGATGGACAGGGTCTCGCCCTTGGCGTGCTCGCCCATCAGGTAGACGGCCGGGTACTTCATGGTGACCTTGGAACCGATGTTGCCGTCGATCCACTCCATGGTCGCGCCCTCGTACGCCACGGCGCGCTTGGTGACCAGGTTGTAGACGTTGTTCGACCAGTTCTGGATCGTCGTGTAGCGGCAGCGGCCGCCCTTCTTCACGATGATCTCGACCACCGCGGAGTGCAGGGAGTCCGAGGAGTAGATCGGCGCCGTACAACCCTCGACGTAGTGCACGTAGGCACCCTCGTCGACGATGATCAGGGTCCGCTCGAACTGGCCCATGTTCTCCGTGTTGATACGGAAGTAGGCCTGGAGCGGAATCTCGACGTGCACACCCTTCGGCACGTAGATGAACGAGCCGCCGGACCACACCGCGGAGTTCAGCGAAGCGAACTTGTTGTCACCCACCGGGATGACGGTGCCGAAGTACTCCTTGAAGAGCTCCGGGTGCTCCTTGAGCGCCGTGTCGGTGTCCATGAAGATGACACCCTGCGCCTCGAGCTCTTCATTGATCTGGTGGTAGACGACCTCGGACTCGTACTGGGCCGCGACACCGGCGACGAGGCGCTGCTTCTCCGCCTCGGGGATGCCGAGCTTGTCGTACGTGTTCTTGATGTCCTCGGGCAGGTCCTCCCAGGACTCCGCCTGCTTCTCCGTGGAGCGCACGAAGTACTTGATGTTGTCGAAGTCGATGCCCGACAGGTCGGAACCCCAGTTGGGCATGGGCTTCTTCTCGAAGAGGCGCAGGCCCTTGAGACGGAGCTTGGTCATCCACTCCGGCTCGCTCTTCTTCCCGGAGATGTCGCGGACGACGTCCTCGTTGATGCCGCGCTTGGCAGAGGCACCGGCCGTGTCGGAGTCGGCCCAGCCGTATTCGTACTTGCCCAGGCCATCGAGTTCGGGGTGGGCAGTCTCCGTGGGGAGCGTCATGCGGGGTTCCTCCCGGCCGTGCTTGCAGATGCGTTATGGGTGGTTTGCGAAATCTTGGGGATGAACGTCGTGCACACCCCGTCGCCGTGGGCGATGGTGGCCAGCCGCTGGACATGCGTGCCGAGCAGCTGGGAGAAGAACTCCGTCTCCGCCTCGCACAGCTGCGGGAACCGCTCGGCGACATGCGCGACCGGGCAGTGGTGCTGGCAGAGCTGCTCGCCGACCGGTGCGCTGCGCGCCGTGGCAGCGTACCCGTCGGCACTCAGCGCCTTGGCCAGCGCTTCCGTGCGCTCCTCGGGGGTCGCGGCCTCGATGGCCTCGCGGTACGCCCCGGCCTGCGCGGCGATCCGGGCGCGGGCGAAGGAGAGGATCGCCTCGTCCCCGCCCTCGCGTTCGGCGATCCAGCGCAGGGCGTCCTCGGCGAGCTTGTCGTAGGACTGGTCGAAGGCGTCCCGGCCGCAGTCGGTCAGGGCGAACACCTTGGCGGGTCGGCCGCGCGTACGCGCTCCGTAGATCCGCTGCTCACGTGCCTCCACGACGTCGTCGGCGACGAGCGCGTCGAGATGGCGGCGCACGGCGGCCTGGGTCAGCCCCAGGCGGCCCGCCAGGTCGGCGACGGTCGACGGGCCGTGGTCCAGGACGGACCGCACGACCCGGTTGCGCGTCGAGCGCTCACCGGTCGCGAGTTCCTCCTGCGGGGCCCCCGTGGGGGTCTCCCGAGCCTCGCCAACGTATTTCACAACACCATTGTTGCGTAATTCCTCAGGGCCTGACAAGCCGCACCCTCCGGGGCGGGCGGTGCACTGCATCACTTAGGTATACCTAACGTGACCTGGGCGAACGATCTTTGATCGATCAACTCGGTGGCGTACGGACCGTCTCTCGGGGAGACTTCCGGACCATGCCCACACCCCCTCCGACCGGCCCACTCGTCACCCGGGACACCCTTGCCGGGGACGTTCGCGCCCTGGGCGTACGACCAGGAGAAACGCTTCTTGTGCACTCCTCGCTCAGCGCCCTCGGATGGGTCAACGGCGGCCCCGTGGCCGTCGTGCAAGGACTGCTCGACGCCCTCGGTCCGGACGGCACCCTGGTGGTCCCGACGCAGTCCGGCGACCTCTCCGACCCGGCGCTGTGGAGCCGCCCGCCGGTCCCCGAGGAGTGGTGGCCGGCCATTCGGGCCACCATGCCCGCCTACGACCCCCGTGTGACACCCTCCCGCGGGGTCGGCGTAATACCCGAGACCGTCCGCAACTGGCCCGGCGCCCTGCGCAGCGCGCACCCGGAGACCTCGTTCGCCGCGGTGGGCCCGGGTGCGGCGGCGGTCGTCGACGGGCACGCGGTCGACTGCCGGCTCGGCGAGCGCAGCCCGCTGGCCCGCCTGGAGGCCCGCGGCGCCCGCGTCCTGCTGCTCGGCGCGGGCTACGACACCTGCACCAGCTTCCACCTGGCCGAATACCGCGTCCCCTCGCCGGTCGTGGAGGTCGGACGACCGTCCCCGACGGGCTGGGTGAAGGTGCGGGAGGTGTCGATCAGCTCCGAGCTGTTCGAGGAGCTGGGCGCCGACTTCGAGCGGGACCGTCCCGTCGTACGGGGCACCGTGGGCGCGGCCGGGGTGCGGCTCTTCCCGGTGGCCGACGCGGTGGCGTACGCGGAGCGGTGGCTGCCGCTGCACCGGCCACGGGACCAGTACGTCGACGCGACCCCGGCCCCCGGCGGTTCCGGGACGCGCGGACGTCCCTAGACTTGCGCCTCATGCGAAGCGAGCCCGTGGTCCAGGTCCAGGCCCTGGTGAAGCGGTACGGCACGAAGACCGCGGTGGACGGCCTCGACCTGGTGGCCACGGCGGGCGTCACCGCCGTACTCGGACCCAACGGCGCGGGCAAGACGACCACGGTCGAGACCTGCGAGGGATACCGCAGGCCGGACTCCGGCACCGTGCGCGTCCTGGGCCTCGACCCGGCGAGACAGTCCGGTGAGCTGCACTCCCGTATCGGCGTGATGCTCCAGTCCGGAGGCGTCTACTCGGGCGCCCGCGCGGACGAGATGCTCCGCCATGTCGCGAAACTGCACGCCCATCCCCTGGACGTGGACACGCTCATCGAGCGGCTCGGCCTGGAGGGCTGCGGCCGGACGACGTACCGGCGGCTGTCCGGCGGCCAGCAGCAGCGCCTCGCGCTCGCCATGGCGGTCGTCGGCCGCCCCGAGCTGGTCTTCCTGGACGAGCCGACCGCCGGCCTCGACCCGCAGGCCCGCCGCGCGACCTGGGACCTGGTCCGCGACCTGCGTTCCGACGGTGTCTCGGTGATCCTCACCACGCACTACATGGACGAGGCCGAACAGCTCGCCGACGACGTCGCGATCATCGACGCGGGCCGGGTCGTCGCCCAGGGCTCCCCCGAGGAGCTGTGCCGCGGCGGCGCCGAGAACACCCTGCGCTTCACCGGCCGCCCCGGGCTCGACGTGGGCTCCCTGCTGAAGGCCCTGCCCGCGGACAGCACGGCGGCCGAGCTGACGCCGGGCGCCTACCGGGTCGGCGGCAAGGTCGACCCGCAGCTGCTGGCGACCGTGACGTCCTGGTGCGCCCAGCACGGTGTGATGCCGGAGAAGATCTCCGTCGAACGCCACACCCTGGAAGACGTCTTCTTGGAACTGACCGGCAAGGAACTGCGCTCATGAGCCAGGCACAGCTTGGAACAGACCGGCAAGGAGCCGCTTCCGTGACCACCGCCGGTACGTACGCCCCGAAGCCGGGCGCCGCCCCGCTGCCCCGCATGATCCGTGCGCAGGCCGCGCTGGAGACGAGGATGCTGCTCCGCAACGGCGAGCAGCTCCTCCTGACCGTCGTGATCCCGACGCTGCTGCTCGTCCTGTTCAGCTCGGTCGACATCATCGACACCGGCGCGGGCGAGGCGGTCGACTTCCTGGCGCCGGGCATTCTGGCGCTCGCCGTGATGTCGACGGCGTTCACCGGCCAGGCCATCGCCACGGGCTTCGAGCGCCGGTACGGCGTCCTGAAGCGACTGGCCGCCTCCCCGCTCCCCCGCTGGGGCCTGATGACCGCGAAGACGGCATCGGTCCTGGTCACGGAGATCCTTCAGGTGATCCTCCTCACCGTGATCGCCTTCGCGCTGGGCTGGTCGCCGCACGGCAACCCGCTCGCCGTCCTGCTCCTGCTGGCCCTCGGCACGGCGGCCTTCTCCGGGCTGGGCCTGCTCATGGCGGGCACGCTCAAGGCCGAGGCGACGCTGGCCGCCGCCAACCTCGTCTTCCTGCTGTTCCTGGTCGGCGGCGGGGTGATCGTGCCGATGGACAAGTTCCCCGCCGGCGCCCAGGACGTGCTCGGTCTGCTGCCGGTCTCGGCGCTCTCCGACGGCCTGCGGGACGTGCTCCAGCACGGCGCCGGGACGCCCTGGGCCGACCTCGGGATCCTGGCGGTCTGGGCGGTCGTGGGGCTCGGCGCGGCCGGGAGGTTCTTCCGCTGGGATTGAAACCTCCCCTTCCCTGACGGGAGGGGATTCCTGGCTCAGGCCGCCTCCTGGAGCAGCGCTCCAGGAGGTCTTGCGCCCTCAACACCAGCCGGGTCGAGACCAGCCCGGACGAGCATCACGCGTGCGGAGTTCTTGTCCCTGGGAGACACGGCTCCACACGCGGTGCAGCTATAGGTACGTTCGGACAGCGGCTGGGGGTCCCCCCACGTCCTTAAGGCAGTGGGGGAGCGTGCTTGGTTCTCGCTCCGCACTGTGCGCAGTCCATGGTGGTGTGCGCGGGGTGCACGAGGCGGACGTCCCGCCCGTGCTTGCGACCCATCTCCAATAGGGCCTGTTTGGTGGTGCCGATGGCGGCGTCGGCGGCCTTGCGGGCCATGGTGGTCCGGCTGAGGAACCTCGGCCGGACGTCCTCCACCGCGATGGCGTCGTGATCGCGCACGACCTTCTTCGCCCATTTGCGTCCGGTGTCCTGCCGCTGCCGCGCGATCTTCCGGTAGGTCTTCGCACGCAGCTTCGTCGCCTCGCGGTAGCCCCTCGACGCCGCCTGCCCCTTCTCAGGTCTGCGGCGGGCCGTCATCCGGTCGTACCGGGTCAGCTTCGCCTTGGCCTTCGTGCCGTGTTCGGCGTGGGGGAGGTCGTGGGCGTCCGAGGTGGTGGTGGCGGTCTGCTTCACACCCCAGTCGATCCCGATCACACGACCGGTGGCGGGCAGCGGCCGGACTTCGGCGGGGACGACGAACGAGGCGTGCCAGTGGCCGAGGCCGTCGCGGTACACGCGCACGCTGGACGGCTCGGCGGGCAGGTCCCGTGACCACACCACGGTCAGGACAATGTTCCCGGCCAGATGCAGGCGTCCGTCCTTGAGCCGAAAGCCGCGCCGGGTGTAGTTCAGCGTCGGATCACACCCGTGCTTCTTCTTGTGCCCGGGCATCCCGGCCCGGCGCCTGACCGGCAGTCGGTCCCTGATGTCCTTCAGCGCCTTGGCGCGAGACCTGCCGAAGTCCCGGACAAGCTGCTGCTGCGGCACCGACGAGCCCGCCGCCAGCCACGGCGTCACGGCACGGGCCCCGGTCAGCATCCTGTCCAAGACGGCGGGGCCGCACTTCTCCCCCTCGCGGTGGGCCTTCCTGTGAACGCGCGACGCACTCGTTCCAGATCCACCGGCACCGGTCCCACTCCGCCAGTAGCGCCGTACGAGCCGTCGACGACACCCGGAGTCGGTACGTATATCGGATATACCCGCACTCCCCGACCCCCTTCCCTCCCGACACCGCATCTCCCTCCCCACGCGTCCCGACCTCCATTCACCCGGAACCGGCTTTCACCACGAGACCGTACGTACGACATGCGCACACCCGTACCCGCATCACGACACAGCCACCACAACCAGCGAACATGGGCACACCCGTTCGCCCCGCTTGCGGGCAGGTCTGCCGGCGCTCCGCGCCCCAGATGACCAGACACAGCCACGCTGCCGTCACGGGACGTGATTCCTCTCTGGGGCGGGGACCCTCGTGAAAGCGTGCACAAGCGGCCCCCTACGATGGTGCGCGTGCAGAACCTGACCCGAGCCGACGCCCTCAGCGCGGTGCGCAACCCGCTCGCTTTCATCGCCGAACGCTGGACCCCGACATCCCGGACGGTGCAGCGCGCGGCCCTCGCCGCGCTCGTGATGGCGGTCGTCATCGTGGTCACCGGCGGTGCCGTGCGGCTGACCGGCTCCGGCCTCGGCTGCCCGACCTGGCCCAAGTGCACCGACGACTCGCTCACGGCGACGAGCGCGATGGGCCTGCACGGCGCCATCGAGTTCGGCAACCGCATGCTGACGTACGTGCTGTGCGCCGCCGTCGGGTGGGCCATCATCGCCGCCCGCTCGCAGAAGCCGTGGCGGCGCAGCCTCACCCGGCTCGGCTGGGCCCAGTTCTGGATCGTCATGAGCAACGCGATCCTCGGTGGCATCGTCGTCCTGGTCGGCCTCAACCCCTACACGGTCGCCGCCCACTTCCTGCTCTCCACCGCGCTCATCACCGTCGCCGCGTTCATGTGGCAGCGCACCCGCGAGGGCGACGCGGCCGCGCGGCCGCTCGTCGGCAAGTCGGTGCAGCAGCTCGTGTGGTTCCTGGTGGCCGCCGCCGTCCTGCTGATCGCGGTCGGCACGGTCGTCACCGGTGCAGGCCCGCACGCGGGTGACTCCAGCAAGGTCGACCGCATCCACGTCAGCTGGGAGAACGTCGCCAAGCTGCACGCCGTGCTGGCCTGGATCGTCGTCACGCTGACCTTCGCCCTGTGGTTCGTCCTCAAGGCGGTCGACGCTCCCCAGGGTCCCCTGCGGCGTACCCGCGACCTGTTCCTGATCCTCCTGTCCCAGGGCGTCATCGGCTACGTCCAGTACTTCACCAGCCTGCCCGAGGCCCTGGTCGCCCTGCACATGCTCGGCTCCTGCCTGGTGTGGATCGGGGTGCTGCGCGTCCTGCTGGCCCTGCGCGAACGTCCGGAGATCGTGGCGGATCTGCCGGGTCCCGCGACGCAATCGGCACTCACGCGCGCGTAGTCCCTTCGCGGGTCGCCCTCGCGGTGCCTTCGCGGGACACCGCTCGTGCGCGGCCCCTTCGCGGGGCGCCCTCGCCCACCGCTCCGTACACCGGACGCCTTCACGCGCGCGTGAACCCCTCGCGGACCTTCCTCACGCGCGCGTGGCTCCCCCGCGGACCTTCCTCCACCCGCTCGTGGAACCCTCGTACCTGGTCACCAGGCCGTCGATCGCGGGGCCGAGGAAGTCCCTCGTCAGTTCGGCCCGGCGCCGCGCCCACGCGCGGGTGGGTGGCGCCGCGTCCCCGTAGCGCCTGCGCCCGATGTCGTCGACGACCTCCGCCGGAGCCCCGAGCCCGGGGAGCAGGCCGAGGGCCTCCCCCTTGGAGATCAGCCGCCCGTCCCGCAGTGTCACCGTCGCCCGGGCGAAGGTGACCGTGCCCAGGTCGACCCACACGTCCCGGGTCCACAGCCTGGCCCTGTCCACCGTGGGGCGCCAGTACTCCTTCTGGTCCCGGACGACGAAGGCGCGCAGCTCCCCCTCCGGAACGGGTGGCAGCAGGTCCGCCGGGGGTACGCCGTGCAGGACGCGTCCGAACGCGTGCAGCTCACGACGGGTGACCGGGGTGACGGGCCGGTACATCGGGCCGTTGTGGGCCCAGGTGATGTACGACCGCTCGGCGCCGGCTGCCGTCCCGGGCGTGAGGTAGCTGCAGTGCAGCTTCCCGGCCAGCGGCTCGTCGGCACACAGCCGCCGGTGCAGCCGGATCAGTTCGCGTACGGTGCCGAACCGGACGGGGTCGTCCAGCACGGCGACCAGGTCGAGGTCGCTGCGCCTCTCCTGGTAGTCGCCACCGGCCAGCGAGCCGTGCGCCCACAGGGCGACCGGATCGAAGGCGCGCAGATCGGCGAGAAAGCGGTCGAGCAGCCGGACGGTGGCTTCGTCGGTCATCCGGACAGTCTGATGCCGCCCTGCGCCCCGGGGAAGAGCACGCGACCGCTTCCGGCGATCACACCCGCCGGGCTCACTCCACCGCGTACACCCGCCGGGCGTTACCCGCCGCGATCAGGGCCGCCACCCGCTGGGCGTCGGCCGGCGACCATGCCCCCTCGGCGACCCAGTTGCCGAGCACCCGTGCGAGTGCCTCGCGGAAGAGGTGTGCTCCGATCACATGGAGTTCGGGCAGACCGTGTGCTCCGCTGGAGAAGAGGAGTTTGCCGAAGGGGGCGAGTTCCAGGATCTCGGCGAGGACGGCCGCGGCCCGCGCGCCGGTGCGGACGAGGGCGGCGCCCAGGTCGGCGTACACATGCGGGAAAACCCCGGTGAGGTGGGCCGCGTGCCGGTGGTACGGGTAGCCGTGCAGCAGGACCAGGTCGGTGCCGAGACCTGCCGTGGCACGGGCGAAGTCGGTGAGCAGCACGGGATCGGTGCGGTCGATGCGCTGTCCGGGCTCTCCGAGTCCGGCGTGCAGCTGCAGAGGCAGGCCCGACGCGACCGCGATCCACAGCAGATGGCGGAGCAGGACGGGATCGGTGAGCGTGCCGCCCACCCGGCGGCCCGCGAGCCAGCGGCCCGCCGCGCCCCGTACCTCCCCCGGTCCCGGCGGTTCGGGCGCCAGTGCCAGACCGTGCCGCACGCCCGCCACGGAGGTGAAGGCCACCGCGTTCACGGCGGCTCCGTGGACGGACTCGGCGAGATTGGCGAGAAAGGACTCGACGGTTCCCGAGGTGTCGGCGACCTGTTCGGCGAGCAGCTCGAGACGGACGATCTCGTGCGCCCTGGCGGCTCCCGTGGAGGCCATCTCGCCCGGCCCGGTCAGGTCGCCGGGCAGCCCGGTGTCGACGAGATACGTGGTGATGCCGCTGCCGCGCAGCAGTCTGCGGCCCGATTCCAGTACGCCGAGTTCGCGGCGCCGGGCCAGATAGTGGGCGGGCGTGCAGTGCGGTTCGAGCCCGAGCAGGGGTGGACACCAGCGCCGTACGGCGAACCCGGTCTGGGTGTCGAAGAACGTGGTACCGGCGGCCGGTGGCCCCTCGGTTCTGGTGAGCTGGGCCTCGAACGTGCCGAGGCCCAGCTCCGTCCGCAGTACGCCGTGGCAGTACTGGTCCACCAGGGACGGCGTTTCGATCATCCGGACTCCCCGCGAATGGACCGTTGCTTTTCAGGTCCTAACGGCTGAGCCGGGTGTCAGGTGTTGGTCGCACACACCCCGTGCGAACCGCCGATGATTGTCGGCCGTCCGTGCGACGGGTGACCCGTCAGTCGTTGGAGGGGCCACCGAGCTGGATGCCGGCCATGCGCTTCCACTCGTACGGCCCGGTCTTCACCTTGGCCGCGAACTCTCCGTCGAAGGCCTCGTGCACGGTGATCCCGGCCTTCTTCACGGCGTCCTCGGCGATCTCGTAGCTCGTCGCCACGAGGTCGCCCCAGCCGCCGTCCTCGCCGACGAGCACGATGCGGGCGCCGCGCTGTCCGATGTACGCGACCTGCGCCTCGGCCCCGCCGTGCTGCTTGGAGAAGGCGGCGATCCGCTGCGCGAGCTTGGCGGCGGCACGCTCGGCCTTGGGGTCCTGGACGGTGCCGGGGGTCTCGTCGATCTGCTGGGTGTCTGCCATGGCCAGGATGCTACCGACGGGTAGATCGAACGGCGACGGGAGGGGTGCGTGGCCTTGGCCACGCACCCGGAGGCTGTCGGCTTCGAAGCCCTCGGCTCCACTCGGGCCGGGGACAGGGAGCAGAAAGCAGACGGTCTAGCGGAGGAAGGGGTCCACCGCGACGGCCACGAAGAGGATCGACACGTAGGTGATCGACCAGTGGAAGAGCCGCATCTCCTTGAGCTTGCCGCCGGTCACCTCGGACTTGGCCCGGTTCTGCAGGCCGTGCGCCTCCCACAGCCAGAACCCGCCCGCGCCGAGCGCGACCACGGTGTAGAACCAGCCCGTGTACCCGAGCGGGGTGAGCAGCAGCGAGACCGCGACCATCACCCAGCTGTAGATGACGATCTGGCGGGCGACGACCTTGTTGCTCGCGACGACGGGCAGCATCGGCACGCCCACACGCGCGTAGTCGTCCCGCACCTTCATGGACAGCGGCCAGTAGTGCGGCGGCGTCCAGAAGAACATGACGAGGAAGAGGACGACCGGCGCCCACGACAGGGAGTTCGTGACGGACGACCAGCCGATGAGCACGGGCAGGCAACCGGCGATGCCGCCCCACACGATGTTCTGCGAGGTACGGCGTTTGAGGATCATCGTGTAGACGACGACGTAGAAGAGGAGCGCTCCGAGCGACAGCCAGGCGGACAGCCAGTTGACGGCCAGACCGAACAGCAGGGTCGACACGACGGCCAGGGCGATGCCGAACGCGAGGCACTCGCGGGGGCTGACCATGCCGGTGACGAGCGGGCGCTGCGAGGTGCGCTCCATGAGGGCGTCGATGTCGCGGTCGATGTACATGTTCAGCGCGTTGGCGCCACCCGCGGACAGATAGCCGCCGAGGCAGGTGAGCAGGACCAGCTTCAGGTCGGGCACGCCCTGCTGGGCCAGGAACATCACCGGAACGGTGGTGATCAGCAGCAGTTCGATGATCCGCGGCTTGGTCAGCGCCACGAACGCCTTCAGACGGGCCCCGAATGGCCGCTGACCCCGGCTGCTGCTCGTCCCGAGCTCCCCCACAGCCTTAAAGGCGTGGGAGGTGCCCCCACCCGCTGGACGGGATTCGACGGCCGTCACGCACACCCCTGACAGAGACATCCCAGCAAGCCCCGGGAGTGAATTCCCCGTAAAGGCTCGCGCGTACCACGCCACTGTAGACGTTGCCCAGACCCCGGCATTCGCGGGGGTGCGCTCGTGTTGAGCGGTGCCGCTGGAAGAGCTGATCGACACTCGATTGAGCACTCGGACGAGCGGCTCCGTATTCACTTGCCTAACAAGGAACGCCCCAGTCGGGAGGCGGATCCCGATGAGTCCCGGCAGTCTGGAATGACTCGAAAAAACGCACGTACTCACGGGGGTAGGCTCGACAACGGCCGGGGCGCCCAGTGCACCGGCATATCGACATGTGTGACATGTGGAGAGGAGCCCTGACCCAGGGTGAGCACCAAGCCGACCACCACAGACCTCGAGTGGACCGAGCTGGACCAGCGGGCCGTCGACACCGCCCGCGTCCTGGCCGCCGATGCCGTACAGAAGGTCGGCAACGGCCATCCCGGTACGGCCATGAGCCTGGCGCCCGCCGCCTACACCCTCTTCCAGAAGGTGATGCGGCACGACCCGGCGGACACCGACTGGGTTGGACGCGACCGCTTCGTGCTGTCCGCCGGCCATTCTTCCCTGACCCTCTACACCCAGCTCTACCTGGCCGGGTTCGGCCTGGAGCTGGCGGACCTCGAGTCCTTCCGGACCTGGGGCAGCAGGACCCCCGGGCACCCCGAGTACGGTCACACGCCGGGCGTGGAGACCACGACCGGTCCGCTCGGCCAGGGTGTCGCCAACGCGGTGGGCATGGCGATGGCCGCCCGCTACGAGCGCGGTCTGTTCGACCCGGACGCGCCGCAGGGCGAGTCCCCGTTCGACCACTTCATCTACGCGATCGCCGGTGACGGCTGTCTCCAGGAGGGCATCTCCGCGGAGGCCTCCTCCATGGCAGGACACCAGCGGCTCGGCAACCTCGTCCTGCTGTGGGACGACAACCACATCTCGATCGAGGGCGACACCGAGACCGCGGTCTCCGAGGACACGGTCAAGCGCTACGAGGCGTACGGCTGGCATGTGCAGCGTGTCGCCCCGAAGCCGGACGGCGACCTCGACCCGCACGCCATCTACAACGCCATCGAGGCCGCGAAGAAGGTGACGGACAAGCCGTCGTTCATCGCGATGCGCTCGATCATCGCCTGGCCCGCCCCGAACGCGCAGAACACCGAGGCCGCGCACGGCTCGGCGCTCGGCGACGACGAGGTCGCGGCCACCAAGCGCATTCTCGGCTTCGACCCGGAGAAGTCCTTCGACGTCGCCGCCGAGGTGCTGGCCCACACCCGCCAGGCCCTCGACCGGGGTGCCCAGGCCAAGGCCGAGTGGGAGAAGGGCTACGCCGCCTGGCGTACCGCCAGCCCGGAGCGCGCCGCGGAGTACGACCGCATCGCCGCGACCGAGCTGCCGGCCGGCTGGGAGGAGAAGCTCCCGGTCTTCGAGGCGGGTACGGGTGTCGCCACCCGCGCCGCGTCCGGCAAGGTGCTGCAGGCCCTCGGCGCGGTCATCCCCGAGCTGTGGGGCGGCTCCGCCGACCTGGCCGGCTCGAACAACACCACGATCGACAAGAACAGCTCGTTCCTCCCGGCCGACAACCCGCTGCCGGAGGCCGACCCGTACGGCCGCACGATCCACTTCGGCATCCGCGAGCACTCCATGGCCGCGGAGATGAACGGCATCGCGCTGCACGGCAACACCCGCATCTACGGCGGCACCTTCCTGGTGTTCTCCGACTACATGCGCAACTCGGTCCGCCTGTCGGCCCTGATGCACCTGCCGGTGACGTACGTCTGGACGCACGACTCGATCGGCCTCGGCGAGGACGGCCCCACCCACCAGCCGGTCGAGCACCTCGCCTCGCTGCGCGCCATCCCCGGCCTCAACGTCGTCCGTCCCGCGGACGCCAACGAGACGGCGATCGCCTGGCGCGAGATCCTCAAGCGCTACACCAAGGTGTACGGCAAGGGCGCCCCGCACGGTCTCGCGCTGACCCGTCAGGGCGTGCCGACGTACGAGGCCGACGAGAACGCCGCCAAGGGTGGCTACGTGCTGTTCGAGGCCGAGGGCGGTTCGCCCGAGGTCATCCTGATCGGCACCGGCTCCGAGGTGCACGTGGCCGTCGAGGCGCGCGAGCAGCTCCAGGCCGCGGGCATCCCCACGCGGGTCGTGTCCATGCCGTGCGTGGAGTGGTTCGACGAGCAGGACCAGGGGTACCGGGACAGCGTCCTGCCGCCTTCGGTGAAGGCCCGTGTCTCGGTCGAGGCCGGAATCGGTCTCACCTGGCACCGATTCGTCGGGGACGCCGGACGCATTGTTTCGCTGGAGCACTTCGGTGCTTCGGCCGACGGCAAGGTGCTCTTCCGCGAATTCGGTTTCACTGCCGAGAACGTCGCCGAAGTCGCCCGGGAATCGATCGCCGCAGCCCAGCGCTGACGCCGACAAACGACACGTAGGAGATGCAATTTCCATGACAGACGCACTCAAGCGCCTCTCCGAGGAAGGCGTCGCGATCTGGCTGGACGACCTGTCGCGCAAGCGGATCACGTCCGGCAACCTTGCCGAAGTGATCGACCAGCAGCACGTCGTGGGCGTCACCACCAACCCGTCGATCTTCCAGAAGGCGATCAGCAGCGGAGACGGTTACGAGCAGCAGGTTTCCGAACTCGCCGCCCGCAAGGTCACCGTCGAGGAAGCCATCCGCATGATCACCACGGCGGACGTCCGCGACGCCGCCGACATCCTGCGCCCCGTCTTCGACGCCACCGGCGGCCAGGACGGCCGGGTCTCGATCGAGGTCGACCCGCGTCTGGCGCACAACACCACGGCGACCATCGCCGAGGCCAAGCAGCTGGCCTGGCTGGTGGACCGCCCCAACACCCTCATCAAGATCCCGGCCACCAAGGCGGGTCTGCCGGCGATCACCGAGGTCATCGGGCTCGGTATCAGCGTCAACGTCACGCTGATCTTCTCGCTGGAGCGCTACCGCGAGGTCATGGAGGCCTTCCTCGCCGGCCTGGAGAAGGCCAAGGAGCGCGGCCTGGACCTCTCGAAGATCCACTCCGTGGCGTCCTTCTTCGTGTCCCGCGTGGACACCGAGATCGACAAGCGGCTCGACGCCCTGGGCACGCCGGAGGCCAAGGCCGCCCGCGGCAAGGCGGGCGTCGCCAACGCCCGGCTCGCCTACGAGGCGTACGAGGAAGTCTTCTCCACCGACCGCTGGGCCGTCCTCGACCGGGCGCAGGCCAACAAGCAGCGTCCGCTGTGGGCCTCGACCGGCGTCAAGGACCCGGCGTACAAGGACACCCTGTACGTCGACGAGCTGGTCGCGCCGAACACCGTGAACACCATGCCGGAGGCCACGCTGCAGGCCACCGAGGACCACGGTCGGATCACCGGCAACACCATCGCCGGTACGTACGAGCAGTCCCGCGCCGAACTCGACGCCGTCGAGAAGCTCGGGATCGCGTACGACGACGTGGTCCAGCTCCTTGAGGACGAGGGCGTCGAGAAGTTCGAGTCCGCCTGGAACGACCTGCTCAAGTCGACCGAGGCGGAGCTCCAGCGCCTCGCCCCTTCGGAGGGCTGAAATCTTGTCGAGCAGCAACCCGCTGCGTGACCCCGCAGACCGACGGCTCCCGCGTATCGCGGGGCCGTCGGGCCTGGTCATCTTCGGCGTCACGGGCGATTTGTCACGTAAAAAGCTGATGCCCGCGGTGTATGACCTCGCCAACCGGGGACTGCTGCCGCCGGGCTTCTCCCTCGTCGGGTTCGCCCGTCGCGAGTGGGCCCACGAGGACTTCGCCCAGGAGGTCCACGACGCGGTCAAGGAGCATGCCCGAACGCCCTTCCGCGAGGAGGTCTGGCAGCAGCTCGTCCAGGGCATGCGTTTCGTCCAGGGCACCTTCGACGACGACGACTCCTTCGAGCGGCTGCGCTCCACCATCGACGAGCTGGACAAGGCACAGGGCACGGGCGGCAACTTCGCCTTCTACCTGTCCGTGCCGCCGTCCGCCTTCCCGGTGGTCATCCAGCAGCTGAAGAAGCACCGGCTGGCGGACCAGTCGAACGGCTCCTGGCGGCGCGCGGTCATCGAGAAGCCCTTCGGTCACGACCTCAAGTCGGCCGAGGAGCTCAACTCGATCGTGCACGAGGTCTTCGCCCCGGACCAGGTCTTCCGCATCGACCACTACCTGGGCAAGGAGACGGTCCAGAACATCCTGGCGCTGCGCTTCGCCAACACGATGTTCGAGCCGATCTGGAACCGGTCCTTCGTCGACCACGTGCAGATCACCATGGCCGAGGACATCGGTATCGGCGGCCGGGCCGGCTACTACGACGGCATCGGCGCCGCCCGTGACGTCATCCAGAACCACCTGCTCCAGCTGATGGCGCTGACCGCGATGGAGGAGCCCTCCTCCTTCGACGCGGACGCGCTCGCCGCGGAGAAGACCAAGGTGCTCGGCGCGACCAGGCTGCCGAAGGACCTGGGCAGGAGCACGGTCCGCGGCCAGTACGCGACGGGGTGGCAGGGCGGAGAGAAGGTCGTCGGCTACCTCCAGGAAGACGGCATCGACCCCAAGTCGAAGACCGACACCTTCGCCGCGATCAAGGTGGAGGTGGACAACCGCCGCTGGGCCGGGGTCCCGTTCTACCTGCGCACCGGCAAGCGTCTGGGCCGCCGTGTCACCGAGATCGCGGTCGTCTTCCAGCGCGCCCCGCACTCCCCCTTCGACCACACGGCGACGGAGGAGCTGGGCCAGAACGCGATCGTCTTCCGCGTCCAGCCCGACGAGGGCGTCACGGTCCGCTTCGGCTCCAAGGTTCCCGGCACCTCCATGGAGATCCGGGACGTCTCGATGGACTTCGCGTACGGCGAGTCCTTCACGGAGTCGAGCCCGGAGGCGTACGAGCGTCTGATCCTCGACGTGCTGCTCGGTGACTCGAACCTCTTCCCGCGCACCGAGGAGGTCGAGCTGTCCTGGAAGATCCTCGACCCGATCGAGCAGTACTGGGACAAGCACGGCAAGCCCGCGCAGTACCCCTCGGGCACCTGGGGTCCCGTCGAGGCGGACGAAATGCTCGAGCGAGACGGACGGAGCTGGCGTCGCCCATGAAGACCGATCTCACGGACACCACGGCCAGCAAGGTCAACAAGGCGCTCGTCCAGGGCCGCCGCGCCATCGGCACCCCCGCCGTCGGCATGGTGCTCACCCTCGTCATCGTCACCGACGAGGAGAACGCCTACGACGCCCTGAAGGCCGCCAACGAGGCCTCGCGCGAGCACCCCTCGCGCACCCTCGTGGTCATCAAGCGCGTCTCCCGCTCGCCCCGCGACCGCACGAAGTCGCGCCTCGACGCCGAGGTGCGGCTCGGGGCGGAGGCGGGCACCGGCGAGACGGTGGTGCTGCGCCTGTACGGCGAGGTGATCAACCACGCCCAGTCGGTGGTCCTGCCGCTGCTGCTGCCGGACGCGCCCGTCGTCGTCTGGTGGCCGGTGAACGCGCCGCTCGACCCGGCGAAGGACCCGCTCGGCTCGCTCGCCCAGCGCCGGGTGACCGACACCTACGCCGCCGAGGCTCCGGTACGGGAGCTCAACGCCCGCGCCGAGGCCTACACCCCGGGCGACACGGACCTGTCGTGGACCCGCATCACGCCCTGGCGTTCGATGCTGGCCGCGGCCCTGGACCAGGTCACCTGCGACGTGGACGCGGTCGAGGTGGAGGGCGAGGAGTTCAACCCGAGCTGCGAGCTGCTCGCGATGTGGCTCGCGGACCGGCTGGAGGTCCCCGTCAAGCGCTCGCTGTCCTCGGGCCCCGGTCTCACCGCGGTGCGGCTGGAGACGAGCTGTGGCCCGATCGTCCTGGACCGCGCCGACGGCACGCTCGCGACGCTGTCCATCCAGGGGCAGCCCGACCGTGCGGTGGCGCTCAAGCGCCGCGACACGGCCGAGCTGATGGCGGAGGAGCTGCGCCGCCTCGACCCGGACGACACCTACGCCTCGGCGCTGCGCTACGGGGTGAACCGGCTGAACACGGCGACGGACACGGCCGAGGCCGGGTCCTCGGGCGGTACCGCGACCGCCACGAAGGCGGCCCCGGCCGCCAAGGACTCCCCCGCCGGGGTGGCCGAGAAGGCGCTCGCCAAGAAGGCCGCGGCGGACCGGGCGGCCGCCGAGTGAACACCCCGCAGCTCGTCGTCCACCGCGACAAGGAACTGATGGCCCAGGCCGCGGCGGCGCGGCTGATCACGAAGATCGTGGACGCGCAGGCCTCGCGCGGCTACGCCTCGATCGTGCTCACCGGCGGGCGCAACGGCAACGGGCTCCTCGCGGCACTCGCGTCCGCGCCCGCTCGGGACGCGGTCGACTGGGCGCACCTCGACCTGTGGTGGGGCGACGAGCGGTACCTCCCCGAGGGCGACCCCGACCGCAATGACACGCAGGCCCGCGCGGCCCTGCTCGACGCGGTACCGCTGGACCCGGCGCGGGTGCACTCGATGCCCGTGTCCGACGGTCCGTTCGGCGCGGACGTGGAGGCGGCGGCGGAGGCGTACGCGGCGGAGCTCGCGAAGGCCGCCGGGCCGGAGAACCACGGCCCGGTCCCGTCCTTCGACGTCCTGATGCTGGGCGTCGGCCCGGACACCCATGTGGCCTCGCTCTTCCCGGAGCTGCCCGCGGTGCGGGAGACGGAGCGGACGGTGGTCGGTGTGCACGGAGCGCCCAAGCCGCCGCCGACCCGGATCTCGCTGACCCTGCCCGCGATCCGCTCCGCCCGCGAGGTGTGGCTGCTCGCGGCCGGCGAGGACAAGGCGCAGGCTGCCGCCATCGCCCTGTCCGGCGCGGGTGAGATCCAGGCCCCGGCCGCCGGGGCGTACGGCCGCTCACGCACCCTGTGGCTCCTGGACGCGGCGGCGGCATCCCAGCTGCCGCGGTCGCTCTATCCACCGGCTTCCGCCTGAGCAGGGGTGGGCGGGGTCGGTCCGACCCCGCCCACCCCTGCCCACCCGGTCCGGTCAGCGGGCCGCGTTGATGCGGTCCTGTCCGCCCTCCAGTCGGCCCTGCCGGTGCAGTTCCGCGATGTCGGCCGCCAGGCAGTCGCGGATGTCCTTGCCCGTGCGGCGCCAGCCGAAGAACTCGCACGCCTGCTTGATCAGCTCGTCCTCGGACATTCCAGGGCACTCGGCGGCCAGCTCGCACAGCGCGACGTGCCGCTCGGCGGGGGCGATGTGCACGACCTTGCGGATCGTGTCGCCGTCCTCGGGATGCCGAGCCCTGACCACGTCGTGGCCCTCCGTGTCGAAGAACGCTCCGTCCATCGAGACGAGACCCGAGCGGACCAGGGTGTGCGCCACCTCCCGGACGTTGTCCCGGATACGGCTGCCCGCCCGGGCGACGCCCCAGGCCTCGCGGGCACGCTGCACCAGCAGATCCTCGTGGATCGGCCCCTCGGCCTCGATGACCTGTGCCAGCAGCTTGCGCAGCGTGGGCCGGGCCTCTGGCGTGTGCAGTTCGTGGCGGGGCCGCACCACGACCGCCTCGGTCCGGTACGGGGTGCTCCACTCCCGTTCCGCGCCGCTGTCGACCGGCACACGTTCGTACTCCGGCTCCGCCGGTTCGGGCGTGCGCGGGAGAGGCGGCGCGGCCGACCGCGCTCCGGCGCCTTCCACGGAGACCGGCGCCGACTTCGGTTCGGTCCGTCCCCCGGAAGGCGCGCCTTCTCCGGACGGTGTCCGTTCCCCGGAGGGTGACGGCGGCGCGGCCGGCGTCGTGACCGACGTGGTGAGCGGCCCCTGGACGATCGCCTGTTCGACCGCCTCCCGCAACCGCAGCTCCGCGGCGGCGCGCCCGCGGTACCAGTCGGTGCCCCAGATGCGGTGGAGACGCCAGCCGAGCCCGTTCAGTACCTGCTCACGCAGCCGGTCCCGGTCCCGGGCCGCCTTCGAGGAGTGGTACATGGCACCGTCGCACTCGATACCGAGCGCGTAGGCGCCGGGCAGTTGCGGATGGCGCACGCCGAGGTCGATGCGGTAGCCGGCGACGCCGACCTGCGGCTGGACCCGGTAGCCCCAGTCCCGCAGGACCGCGAGGACGGACTCCTCGAACGGGCTGTCCGGCTCGGCGTCCGTCTGGACGACGTCGCGGGCGAGGACGGACGGCCCGTTCTCGGCGTACTCGAGATAGCGCTTCAGGTACTGCACGCTCTCGTTGGGGCTGTCGGCCAGGCTCGTACCCCGGAAGGACGAGACGACTTCCATGCGGTAGCGGGCGCGGGTCACCGCCACGTTGAGGCGGCGCCAGCCACCGCCCTTGTTGATCGGGCCGAAGTTCAGCCCCAGCTTGCCGTGTTCATCAGGGCCGTACCCCACGGACATGATCATCACATCGCGCTCGTCACCCTGGACGGATTCCAGGTTCTTGACGAAGAAGCCGTCGAGACGGTCCTCGGTGAAGCAGTGGTCGAGGTCGGGCCGCGCGAGCCGCGCCTGCTGCACGGCCTGGTCGATCGCCGACGCCTGGGCCTGGGAGAGCGCGACGACGCCGAGGGTTCTGCCGGGCCGGGTGTCGAAGTGGTGGAGGACGCGTCGGGCGACGAAGTCCGCTTCGAGGCGGTTGTCACGCCGCCCGCCCCTGTCGTACACACCGTCGGCCTTCAGGAAGGCGACACCGACGTCGTTGCCCTCGTCCAGCGCTCCGGGGAAGGTCACCATCGCGTTGCCGTAGAACTCGCGGTTGCTGAAGGTGATCAGGTTCTCGTGACGGCTGCGGTAGTGCCAGGACAGCGGCAGTTCGCGCATGGCGCCGGCCTTGCAGGCATGCAGCAGGGATTCGAAGGAGTCCGGTACGTCCTGCGCGTACTCGTCGGTGTCGTCGTCCACCGAGGAGTCGAAGAACGAGGTCGGCGGCAGCTGCTTGTCGTCACCGGCCACGACGAGGGTGCGTCCCCGGTAGACGCAGTTGACCGCGTCGCTGGGCCGGACCTGGGACGCCTCGTCGAAGACCACCACGTCGAAGTGGAAGTCCGGCGGCAGGAATTGACTGACCGTCAGCGGGCTCATCATGAAGCACGGCTTGATCGACTGAACGACGTCGCGAGTCCTGCCGAGCAGTTCCCGTACCGGCATGTGGCGGGTCTTCTTCTCCGCCTCCCGGACGATGACGGCGCCCGCTCCCCCGGCGAACCTGCGTGGGCGCCGCTTGTTGCAGGCCTCGATGACGGCGCCGCCCGCGGCGGCGATCAGCCTGCGGTCGGCCTCCTGGAAGTCGGTGACCCGCGCGTCGAGGTCGTCGGAGCGGGAACTGCGCAGGCGCTTGTCCGTGGCGAGGATGCCGTCGGCCCAGGCACGCAGCAGCGCCTGCTCGACGACATCGGCCAGCCGGCCGGGTTCGACACCCCGCTCGGCCGCGCTCACCACGAGGTCGTCCGCACTGTGCCGGGCGAGCACGGCGAGGCCGTCGACGTAGGCGTGCCACACCTGTGGGCCCTGCTCGTCGCCGCGGAGGACCGCGATCACCTGGTGGGCCTGGTCGAAGAGGCCCAGGAGGCCGGGCGAGAGCTGGGTGCGGCGGGCGGTGTCGAACAGATCGAGCAGGGTGTTGACGGACCGGGTCCAGCGATCGGCCCGAGCGCCGACCGTGGCACACCAGGCGCCGAGCGAGTGCCGGACGTTCTCGGCGAGCAGCTCCGGGAGCCGGTCCGCGTCGGCGTCGCAGGCGAGCCGCTCGGCGAGCAGGTCGCGGCGGTCGGCGTCCTGGCTCAGTACGGCGATACGGTCGGCCGTGGACAGCGCCAGGTCGAGATCCGCCAGGGCCTCCCGGGTGCGCGGGACATACCGGCCGAGGAGGGCGGTGTGACGGTCGGTCAGGCGGGCCAGCGCGGCCGCCGCGTCGCGCCACGCGAGCGCCTGCTCCAGCCGGCCCGGCAGCTGCTTGCCCCAGACACCGCTGCGCGTGAGCGCGGTCACGGCGTCGCGGTCGGCCTTGTACTGGGCCGAGAAGCGTCCCATCAGACCGCGGTGCCGATTCGCGAACCGGTCCACCAGGTCCGGCAGTTCGGCGCATGCGAGCACCTGCTCGCCGAAGACGTCCGAGGCCGTGCCACGGGCCGCGGCCTCGGCGTCCAGGGCTTGGCGCAGCTCCCCCGCCGCCGCGTGTGCCTGCCGCAGGACCTGGGCGTCGAACCATCCATGCGGCGGCCGGTGGGCGGCGCTCGTCAGATCGGCCAACTCGCACAGGGCGAAAGCCGTTTCGGCACGGTCCGCCTTCGGCAGGCCGAACAGGTCGGCGAGCTGGGCCACTTGTGCCGACACATCGTCGGGCAGGCCTCCGTCCACCGGTGCCGCCCCCTCCGGCGGGGTCTGCGAGTCCGGGAGACCCTCCCGCAAGGACCGCACCGCCTGCCGGACTTCGCGTACCGACCGGGGTTCGTCCTGCGTCGCCGCGAAGGGACGGCGGCCGGTCGCCGTCAGCAGGGCGTCCAGGGCGTCCGCGGCTTCGGAGACCACCTGATGCGCGCAGGCGCCGGTCAGTCCGCGCCAGGGGAAGGACTCCCCTTCGGCGGCCGGGCGCCAGGCGCGGCCGATCGTGCGGGAGGCCGTGGCGAGT
Source organism: Streptomyces rhizosphaerihabitans (assembly GCF_025399795.1). Classification (GTDB taxonomy): domain Bacteria; phylum Actinomycetota; class Actinomycetes; order Streptomycetales; family Streptomycetaceae; genus Streptomyces; species Streptomyces rhizosphaerihabitans. Next base: position 194,491 of record NZ_JAODTZ010000006.1, read on the forward strand.
TCCTGCAGGGCACCGGCGGTCAGACCGCGGACGACCTTGGCGTTCTCCGCGGCCAGCGGCAGCTTCGGAGTGCCGGACTGCTCCAGCAGGACCAGGCGCCCGAGCACGTCGTGCAGGCTGCGCCCCAGCGGTTCCCGGGTCTCGTTCATGGCGGCGGCGTACGCGGACAGTTCTTCGCGCAGCTTGCGGGCCCGCTCCAGTTCGTGCTCGGCGGCGCCGGTGACGCGGACCTCGGTGGTCAGCACCCGGGCGAGTTCGGTGGCCACCGCTTTCTTGCTCGTGTCACCGCTGTGCAGTGCCATCACGAAGTCGCCGAGGCCCACGCCGCGCAGCCGGTTGCGTACGACGTCGAGCGCCGCGGCCTTCTCGCTGACGAACAGCACGCTGCGTCCGGCGTGCATGAGCGCGGCGATCATGTTGGTGATGGTCTGGCTCTTGCCGGTGCCGGGCGGGCCGCTCATGACGAAGGACCGCTGGTCGAGGGCGGCGGCGATGCACTGCCGCTGCGAGGCGTCGGCGTCGAGGACCAGGGGTGTCCGCTCGGGCAGCTGGACGTCGTCGATGCGGTCCAGGTCCGCCGGTTCGAAGGCGATCAGGTCGTCGGGCAGGCCGGCGTCGGGGCCGAGCGCGACGGCCCGGACCAGCGGATGGCCGAGCACCTGCTCCTCGTTCTGCTGGAGATCCTGGTACATGGCCTCCCGGTGCGAGGCGAACAGCCCGAGCACCACCCGCTCGTCCACCGACCAGCCCTTCAGGCCGGCCGCGACCGACCGGGCGGCGGAGATCACGGCGCGCAGATCCGTGACATCCGTGGCGGTGACCGGGCTCCAGTCCACCCCGAGCCGCTCCAGCTTCACGGCGAGCGCCGGATTGTGGATACGGTCCTGGTCGTCGGCCAGGTGGAGGCGACAACGCCGGTTGCTGTCCCTGCGCAGTTCGACCGGGACGAGGAGCAGCGGAGCGGCGCTGCTCTGATCGGCGTCGGCCTCACGCCAGTCGAGCATGCCGACGCCGAGCCAGAGCACCCACAGGCCGTAGTCGTTGTACATCTGGCCGGACTTCTGGCGCAGTTGGTACAGCGAGCTGTCGAGCGAGGCCTGGGTGGCCTTCTGCGTGACCAGCCCCGTCCGGGGCCGTCGGCCGGCGGCCCCGGTTCCTTCGTCGGCCGTCCCCTCCTCGCCCGCCTCTTCGGCGTCCGCCGTCTCGTCGACGGCAGCGAAGTCCCAGCCCTTGGCGAGATCGGAGAGGAGAACGCCGGCGGAGGGCGTGGTGATCTCCAGGGTCGCCGTTCTGGTGTGCCGGAAGTTGAGCAGCCGGTTGCGCCCGCCCATGTCCAGCAGGGAGTTGCGCCAGCCGTCGAGAACGGCCTTCAGCCGGTCGAGACCGGGATCGCTGACAGAAGCGGACACGGTCCGGGACTGATCGGGCATACGGTGAATACCTCCTGAGCACCATGCACAGGGGTCGCCGCCGTCACAGGCCCCCCTGGAGGTATCTCCCTATCAGCTCATTTCTCCCGGCACACCGAAGATCACCAACACGGTATGTGTTTGTTGTGAAGAATTCGAACATGTGATGTGGGGGTGTACGGGATCGCCCCCGGTTCACTTGACAGAACCCGCCATCACCCCCTGGACGAAGTGCCGCTGGAAGGCGAAGAAGACCGCCACCGGGACCACCAGGGACAGGAACGCCCCCGGGGCCAGCACATCGATGTTGCTTCCGAACTGCCGGATCTGTGACTGGAGTTCGACCGTGAGCGGCTGTGCGGAGCTGTCGGCGAAGAGCAGGGCGACCAGCATGTCGTTCCAGACCCAGAGGAACTGGAAGATGGCGAGGCTGGCGATGGCCGGCCGTCCCACCGGGAGCACCAGCCGGGTGAAGATGCGCCACTCGCTTCCCCCGTCCATGCGCGCGGCCTCCAGCATCTCCTTCGGCATCTCCGCGAAGTAGTTGCGCAGCAGGAAGATCGCGAACGGCAGGCCGTACGAGACGTGGAACAGGACGACGCCGGGGATCGTGCCGAACAGCCCCAGCTGCCCGAAGAGTTTGGCCACCGGCAGCAGGCCGATCTGCACCGGCACCACCAACAGCGCGACCACCAGCAGGAAGACGGCGTCGCGCCCCGGGAAGTCCAGCCAGGCGAAGGCGTATCCGGCGAGCGCGGCGATGACGACGACGAGGACGGTCGCCGGGACGGAGATCAGGACGGTGTTCCAGAAGGCCTGTGTCATCCCCGCGTTGCCCAGCAGGGCGGAGTAGTTGTCGAAGGACAGCTGCCCGGGGCTCTTCAGCGCGGTCCACCAGCCGCCCTGCGCGGTGTCCTTGGCCGACCGCAGCGAGGACAGGAAGAGACCCGCGAGCGGGGTGAGCCACACCAGGCCCACGACGACGAGAAACGCCTGCACCAGGCTGCTGCCGAGTCCTCGCCTGAGCGCGTTCATCGTTGACTCCCTCGGAAACGGCGGACGTTGAAGATCATGGCGGGGATCACCAGGAGCAGAAGCAGGACACCGAGCGCGCTGCCGAGGCCCTGGTTGTTGCCGCCGCCGAAGGACACCAGCCACATCTGGGTGGCGAGTACGGTGGCGTCCTCCTGCACCGGGCCCGGCGCGATGATGTAGACGAGGTCGAAGACCTTCATCACGTTGATGACGAGGGTCACGAAGACGACGGTCAACACCGGGGCGAGCAGCGGGACCGTGATCCGGCGGAAGATCTGCCACTCGTTCGCCCCGTCCATCCGGGCCGCCTCCAGCGCGTCACGCGGCAGCGCGGCCAGCCCCGCGCCGATGAGCACCATGGCGAAGCCGGTCCAGATCCACAGGTAGGCGCCGATGACGGCCGGCGTGACGAGCGCGGGTCCCAGCCAGGACACGCCCTCGTACGGCGGGGCGAAGTTCGACGCGGGCAGCCGCACGGTGTACGGGCCCGGGCCGAGGTCCTTGAAGCGGAAGGAGCCGTCGGCCGCGGTGGTGGTGCTCGCGACCGCGTGACCGTCCCGTACCGCCTCGACCGTCATCTCGGGCAGTCCGCTCTCCTTCCGGTCGGCCTTGCCCTGCACCCCTCCCCCGCCACGGGTGAAGTCCAGGTAGACGGCACCGCGCAGCTCGCCGGACACCGCCGGGCGCCGGGCGGCGGCGTACGCGGGCCGCGCACCCTGCGGCAGGTCCTCGGGGAGTACGCCGACCAGGCCGAGGGCGATGGTGTGGCCCGGCGAGGTGGGATCGGTCGTGCCGTACGAGCCGTCGGCTCCCTTGGTGAGGCCCTGGCCCTCGCGGGCGCGGGCGGTCGGGTACGTCGAGGTTCCCGTGAAGGCGTCGTGCACGGAGACTGCGGCGGCGTTCAGCACGCCCTTGTCTGGGTCCTCGTCGTAGGCGAGCCGGAAGATGATGCCCGCGGCGAGGAAGGAGACCGCCATCGGCATGAACAGCAGCAGCTTGAACGCCGTCGCCCAGCGCACCTTCTCGACGAGGACGGCGAGGACGAGGCCGAGGCCCGTGAGCAGGGTCGGCGCGACGACGACCCAGATCGCCGTGTTGCGGACGGCCTTGATCGTGGCGGGGTCGCGGAACATCTCGGTGTAGTTGTCACCGCCCACGAACCGTGTGCCGGAGGCGTCGAAGAAGCTGCGGCCCACGGAGAACAGCACGGGGTAGACGACGAGCGCGCCGAGCAGGAGCAGTGCGGGCAGGACGAAGGCGAGGGCGACGACCCGGCCGCGGCGCCGGGCCCGCCGTCTGCGGTCGGCCGGGGCGACCGGCGGCGGGCTCGCCTCTTTCAGGAGCGTGGCGGTCATGTGCGATCAGCCCTTGTACGCCTTGGCCGCCGCGCTCTCCAGCTCGGCCGCGGTCCCCTTCGGGTCGGACGGGTCACGCAGGAAGTCCTGGAGGATCTTCCACTCACCGGCGCCCTTGGTGCCGCCGAACGCGGCCGGGGCCTGGTCGGACATGTCGAAGCGGACGGAATTCCCGGCCGCGACAAGGGACTTGGCGGTCTCACGGGTGACGTCGTCACCGTACGAGGAGAGGTCGAGCTTCTTGTTCGGGGACAGGAAGCCGCCCGCCTTGGCCCAGACCGCGGACGCCTCGGGGGTCGTCAGGTACTCCAGGAAGCGCATGGCGGCCTTCTGGTTCTTGCCGTCCTTGAGGACGACGGCCGCGTCGCCGCCGCTGACCACGGGGGCCTTGCCGCCGCCGACCGCCGGGAAGGGGAAGAAGTTCGCGTCCTCGCCGATCTTCCGGCCGAACTGGTCCTTGGCGACCCCGGCGACGAAGTCGCCCTCGAAGACCATGCCGGCCTGGGGCTTGGGCCCGAAGACCTTCTCGACGGAGCCCGGGAAGTCGGTGTTCAGGGCCCCCTTCTGGCCCCCGGCCATCAGCTGCTTGTCCTTGAAGAGCTTGCCGAGGGTGGTGAGGGCCTCGACCACGGTCGGGTCGGTCCACTTGATCCTGTGGGTGGCCAGGGCGTCGTACTTCTCGGGCCCGGCCTGGGAGAGGTAGATGTTCTCGAACCAGTCGGTGAGCGTCCAGCCGTCCTGTCCGGCGACGGAGAAGGCGGCGAGACCCGAGTCGGCGACCGTGTGCCCGGCCTTCAGCATCGCGTCGTAGGTCGTCGGCGGCTCGACGCCCGCCTGGTCGAGGGCATTGGGGCTGTACCAGACGGTGGACTTGTGCGCGGCCTTGAAGTAGAGGCCGTACAGCGTGCCGTCGACGCTGCCGTAGTTCTTCCACACGCTCGCGTAATTGGCGTCGACCGCCGCTCCGGCCGTCTTGGACAGCGGTTCGAGCCAGCCCTGCTTCGCGAACTGCTGGAGCACGCCGACCTGCGGGACCATCACCACGTCGGGGGCCTTGCCGCCCTCGATCTTGCTGCCGATGACGGTGGAGACGTTGTCGCCGGTGGAGACGAACTGCGTCTTGGCGCCGGTCTTCTCGGTGAAGGCGTCCAGCACCTTCTGGAAGTTCTTCTGCTCGCTGCCGGACCAGACACCGGCCACGGTGATCGTCTGGCCGTCGAGCGACTTGCCGCCGCCGCCTGCGGAGACGGGGCCGCCTCCGCAGGCGGTCGCGCCGAGCGCCAGGGCGAGGGCGGTGCAGCTCGCGAGCAGGGTCGTACGTCGTCGCATCATCGTTGATGTCCCTTCGGGGAAATGGGTGTTGACGGATCGTCAAGGAGTGGGGAGGAGCGGAGAGTGCGGCTCGGAGGGAAGGTCGTGGACCCGAACTCGGTCGGAGGGCTCAGGGGTTGGTGGAGTCGCTGATCCACCAGGCGGCCGTCGAGCCGGGCAGGACGCCGGGCGCGCAGGGGCCGCTGGAGAGCAGCGGGGTTCCGGAGACCGGCGCGGGCGTGGGTGACGAGCCGAAGTTGACGGCGCACACCAGGCCGTCGCCCCGGACGAAGCCGAGGACGCCGGGCTGGGTGTCCAGCCAGCGCAGCTCGCCCTCCCCCAACTGGGGGAGTCCGGAGCGCAGTTGGAGTCCGTCGCGGTACAGGTGCCAGAAGGAGCGGGTGTCGGCGAGGGCGCGGTCGGTCGCGTACTCGGCGAAGTAGGCGGGCTGCGGCAGCCACGGCTTGGCGCTCTCCGCACCCGAGGTGAAGCCGAACGGCGACGCGTGCCCCGACCACGGCAGCGGCACCCGGCAGCCGTCGCGGATGCGTGCGCGGCTTCCGGTGCGGCGGTATATCGGATCGGTGAGCACGTCGTCGGGAAGGTCGACGACCTCGGGCAGGCCGAGCTCCTCGCCCTGGTAGATGTACGCCGCTCCGGGCAGCGCCAGCATCAGCAGCGCGGCGGCACGGGCGCGGGCGGCACCCAGACCGCTGCCCTCGGTGCCCAGTTCGCCGTAGCGGGTGACCGTGCGGACCTGGTCGTGGTTGTTGAGCACCCAGGTGACCGTCGAGCCGGTGCCGGCGATGTCCTGCATGGCCTCGGAGATGACCTTGCGGAAGGCGTCGGCGCTCCAGGGCGCGCTCAGCAGGTCGAAGAAGAAGGCCTGGTGCAGCTCGTCGTGGCGTACGTACCGGGCGTGTTCGCGGGCGGTCGGCACGGAGACCTCGCCGACGAGCAGCCGTTCCCGGCCGTCCTCGGCGGTGTACTCCTCGCACACCGACCGCCAGTGGCGCCAGACATCGTGCACCTCCGGCTGGTTCCAGGCGAGCGGGTTGACCGAGTCGCGGGTGCGGGCGTCGGCCTCGGGGTCGGGCGAGTCCGGCAGGCCGGGGTGCTTGTAGAGCCCGGCGGCCACGTCGATGCGGAAGCCGTCGACGCCCCGGTCGAGCCAGAAGCGCAGTACGTGGTCGAAGTGGCTGCCGACCTCGGGGTTGCGCCAGTTCAGGTCGGGCTGCTCCGGCGTGAACATGTGCAGGTACCACTGTCCGGGGGTGCCGTCCCGCTCGGTGACCCTGCTCCAGGCGGGGCCGCCGAACATGGCGTGCCAGTTGTTGGGCGGTTCGGCGCCGTCCGGTCCCCGGCCGTCGGCGAAGTGGAAACGGGCGCGGGCGGTGCTGCCGGGCGCCGGGTCCAGCGCCTCACGGAACCACGGGTGCTCGCTGGAGCAGTGGTTGGGGACGATGTCCAGGAGCACCCGGACGCCGAGGCGCCGGGCGTCCGTCATCAGCAGGTCGAACTCGGCGAGGTCGCCGAACAGCGGGTCCACATCGCAGTAGTCGGCGACGTCGTAGCCGTGGTCGTGCTGCGGCGAGGGGTAGAAGGGGCTCAGCCAGATGCCGTCGACCCCGAGCTTCTTGAGATACGGCAGTCCGGCCCGGACGCCGGCGAGATCACCGATGCCGTCCCCGGTGCTGTCCAGAAAGCTCCGGACGTACACCTGGTAGATCACTGCGTCGCGCCACCAGCGGTGCGTGTTGAGCGTCACCCGTTGACCTGTCTGTGCGTGCTTCGGTTATGCATGCATGTTAGGTAGGCATGTCGAGGAGATGTCAACGAGTAGACAGGAGGTAGCGGGAAGCTGGCCCTTTAAATACGCATTTTTTGACCCACCCCATCCGAGATGAGACGGCGGCGTTACCTAACATGTAACTAGGAAGGGGTCGCTGGATGCGACGAAGAAGGGGCTCAGCCCCGATGCGAGATGTCGGCCAGTTCGCGCGCCAGCCGGCGCACGGCGGCCTCGGGCGTCTGGTGCCCGGTCATCGCGTCGTGCACCACGGCCTGCACGACGAGGCTCACCTGGTCGTAGCGGGGGCTCTTGGGGCGCGGCGCCGCGGCGAGCACACCGGCCCGCAGCGTCGGCAGGTACGGGAACTCCCGGACCAGTTCCGGATCCTGGTAGAGGTCGGCCCGTACGGGTGGCAGCGCGCCCTTGGTCAGGACTTGACGCTGCACCCGTTCACTCGTGAGATACGCGATCAGGCGGGCAGCGGAATCGGGGTGCCTGGCCTGCGCGTTGACCGCGAGGTTGGAGCCGCCGAGCACGCTCGTCCCCGGCCCGTCGGGGCCCGGCAGCGGAACCGCGCCGATCTTCCCCGCGACGGCCGATCCCGGGGCGGAGGCGCTGACATAGGCGTAGGGCCAGTTGCGCAGGAAGAGGAGACGGCCGTCCTGGAAGGCCTGTTTGGACTCCTGCTCCTTGTACGTCAGCGCCTTTTTCGGTATCCAGCCGTCGCGGACGCCGTCGGCGAGGAAGCCGATGCCCTCACGGGCCGCCGCGGAGTCCACCGTGACGCGCTCGCCCTCGTCACCGAGGATCGTGCCGCCCGCCGAATAGACCGCCTCGGCGGCGTTCACGGTGAGGCCCTCGTAGGGCAGGAACTGGCCCGCGTAACCGTCGAGTCCGTACTTCGGCGCGATGGTCTTCGCCTGTTTCTCCAGCTCGGCCCAGGTGCGCGGCGGCGCGACACCCTCCTTGGCCAGGATGTCCTTGCGATAGAGGAGCAGTCCGGCATTCGTGACGTACGGGACGGCGTACAGCTTGCCGTCGTACCTCGCCGTGTCGACCACCGGCGGCAGGAAGCCGTCGAGCGGGAAGCGGTCGCGGGGCAGCGGGGAGATCCAGCCCGCCGCGGCGAACTCCGAGGTCCACGCGACATCGATGTTGAGGACGTCGAAGCGCCTCCGGTCACCGCCGCGCAGGTCGGTGGTCATCTGCGCGTGGGTCTCGTCCGCGGAGTCCGGGAGTTCGACGAGGGTGACCTTCTCGCCGGGGTGCGCGCGGTTCCAGCCGTCGAGCAGCGGCCCGAGATAGTTGGTGAGGTCACCGGCGGTGGCCAGCGTCAGCGGACCGCGTCCGCCCCCGCGCGCCCCGTCGGCGGGCGAACCCGAGGCGACGTAACCGGACAGGACCACCGCGACGACCAGGAGGCCCCTACCGGCGGCGCGTATCCACCGCATAGGTTCCTCCCTGTACACCGGCACCGGGCACCTTCGCCCGGAGTCAGAGGCCATGTATACCTGTTAGGTATGGGCGATACTAGGGCCTGCGGCACATTGGCCTCCGGTTCATGGGTGTTCGGCACATGGGCCCGCAACACATGACGAGCATGCCGTGAGCGGCCGGGACGCCCCGGGGGCGAACCGAGAAAAAGAGAGAAGAGGGGGAGGAGAGCACGAGTGCGGCTGCCCCTCCTGGCCCTGCTGGCGCGCGGCCCGGCCCATGGCTACGAGCTCAAGCAGGACCTTGAGCAACTGCTGGGCTCCGCGTACCCTCAGCCGAACGTCGGCCAGATCTATGTGACACTCGGCCGCCTCGAGAAGTCGGGACTGATCGAGGGCGAGGAAGTCGAGCAGTCGAGCCGGCCCAACAAGAAGATCTATCACCTCACCGACGCCGGGCGTGAGGCGCTGCGCGCCTGGTACGAGGAGACGGCGGACGAACCGCGGGTACGGGACGAGTTCTTCATGAAGCTCGCGCTCGCGCCGCAGACCGGTCTCGCCGACCAGATCGCCCTGATCAACAAGCAGCGGCGCCGGTATCTGAACACCATGCGCGAACTGTCGAAGCTCGCCACGACCGAGAACCGGGACAACCGCATCTCCCAGCTGCTCATCGAGGGCGCCATGCTGCATCTGCAGGCCGACCTCGACTGGCTGGAACGCTGCCAGGAGGAGTTGGAGGAGCAGGAATGAGCCGCACCCCTCCCGCGCCGCGCGCCGAGAACCCGTCGCCGCGTGCCGGCGAGCCCGCTGTGCTGCGCGCGGAGGGCCTGGTCAAGACCCATTACGGCGAAGGGGCTCCCGCACACGCCGTGCGCGGCGTCGACCTCTCCGTACGGCGGGGCGAGTTCGTGGCCGTCACCGGCCCTTCCGGCGCCGGGAAGTCGACCCTGCTGCATCTGCTCGGCGGGCTCCAGAAGCCGGATTCCGGCAGCATCTGGCTGGACGGCGTCTGCACGGACGGATACGGCGAGGCCCGCTGGGCGATCGAGCGCCGGCGCCGCATCGGCATCGTGTTCCAGTTCTTCAACCTGGTGTCGAATCTGTCGGTGGCCGACAACGTCGAGCTGCCCGCCCTGCTCGCGGGGGTCTCCCCAAGGCAGGCGCGCGCCGAGCGCGAGCAGCTGCTCGCCGAGCTGGGACTTCAGGGCAAGGAGCGCAGCATGCCGGGCGAGCTGTCCGGCGGTGAGCAGCAGCGCGTCGCGCTGGCCAGGGCGCTGGTCAACCATCCGCCCCTGCTGCTCGCCGACGAGCCCGCGGGCAGCCTGGACAGCAAGGGCACCCGGGAGGTGACCCGGCTGTTGTCCCGTTTCCATCAGCGCGGCCAGACGATCGTGCTGGTCACCCACGACGCGCGGCTCGCGAGCGCCGCGGACCGGGTGATCAGCTTCTTCGACGGCCGTATCGCCGACGACGCGGAACTCGACGGCGCGCCGTCGCGGGGCCTGGGGATATCCGGCGTGCTGGAACTGAAGGACTGAGCGGCATGCGCAACCTCTTGTTCGCCTCCCTCGCACCGGCGCCCCCGCTTGCCCGCGCCACCACCCCGACACCCCCGGCCCCGCTTGCCCGCGCCACCACCCCGACACCCCCGGCCCCGCTTGCCCGCGCCACCTTCCTGATACCTGCGGCCCCCGTCGCCTCCCCCGCGTCCTCGACCTCCGTGCGCCCGGTCATTTCCCCTGCGCCCCGGGCCTGCGTCGCTCCCTCCGCCCGCGAACCGAGAGGCTGAGCGGGAATGCGTGCCACGTTGCGCTGGGCGCACGCCGATCTGCGCACCCACCGGGGTGAGGCGCTGTTCATCGTGCTCGCCACCGCCGGGATCGTCGCCTCGTTGCTGCTGGCCACCGCGCTCTTCGGCTACGCGACCAACCCGTGGCAGCGGGTGTTCACCCAGTCGCACGGCGCGCACGTGTGGATCCACACCGGACCGTCCTCGGACGCGCGCAGACTCGCCGAAGTGGACGGAGTGGACTCCGTCGCGGGGCCCTACCCCACCGCCTCGACCGCCGTCGAGTCGCGGGGAACCCGCGCCGTGGTCGAACTGCGCGGCGCCACCGAGCTGCCCGCCACGGGGCGCCCACTGCTCGCCTCCGGACGCTGGCTCGACCCCACCGAGGCGGACGGCGTGGTGCTGGACAGCAGCCTCGCCCGGGCGCTGTGGGCCGAACCGGGCGACACCCTCACCGTTCCCGGCACCACCCGGAAGCTGACCGTGCTGGGCGTGGCCGACAGCGCCGAGCCCCGGTACAGCCCGGGCGAGCGGCCGGGCCTGGTGTGGACCCTCCCGTCGGCGGTGCGAGGCACCGCCGGGCGCGCCGGACAGGTGATCGGACTGCGGCTGACCGATCCCGGCGACACCGACTACGCGGTCCAGCGGGCCGTCACCCTCCTCGGCGCCGGCGCCGTCACCGAGGTCTCCTCCTGGCAGCAGGCGCGTGCCGAGGCGCAGGGCGACGACCGTCTGCTCGGGCAGGTTCTCGGCCTGTTCGGCCTGGGCGCGCTCGTCGCCGCCGGGCTCGCCGTGCACGGTGCGATCGGCACCCGTATCCGTGGCCATCTGCGGGACATCTCGGTGCTGAAGGCGATCGGCTTCACGCCGGGCCAGGTGGTACGGATCTTCCTGTTGCAGCACGTGGCGTTCGCGCTGCTGGGCGCCGTGCTCGCGGGTGCGCTCACGCAGGCTCTGGGCAGCCGGGTCCCGGGGCGTCTCGGGGACGCGGTCGGTGTGTGGCAGGGACTGCCGGGACACACCGCGGCGCTCTTCTCGGTGCCCGCGGCCGCGGTGCTGTTCATCGCCGCGACGACCGTGCTCGCCGCGTGGCGGGCCGGACGGGTGTCACCCGTGCCGGGGCTGCGCGCCACGGCCCCGCTGGGTGGCGGGCTGCCGCGTCTGGCACGCGGGGCGCTGGGGCTGCGGCTGCCGTCCGCGTTGGTCCTGGGCTGGCACAAGGCGTTCACCCGTCGGCCGCGCTCGCTGGCCACGGTCGCCCGCCTCGCGCTGCCGCTGCTGCTGATCGTGGTGGCCATGAGCGCCTGGACGACCATCGACCGCTTCCACAGCAGGCCCGAGCAGCTCGGTCTCGCGGCCGCACTCACCGTCCGGCCGGACGGGAGTCTGAGCGATTCCGGCGTACGGGCCCTGCTCGACCGGAACCCGCAGGTCACCGGGGTCCACCCGGGCATCCAGGTGCCCGCCCTGGTCCCCGGCCAGACCGGCACCATCGCGCTGCGCGGGCTCGGCACACGCCAGGACCCCTACCCGTTCTCGCTGGCCGAGGGCCGCCCCGCGCGGGGCTCCGACGAGGCGGTGGCCGGTCAGGGCCTGCTCGACCTGCTGGACGTGCGGGTCGGCGACTGGGTGCGCATGACCGTGGGCGCTCAGCCGCAGATCCTGCACATCGTGGGCCGGAGCATCGAACCGGAGAACGGCGGCCGGGTCATCTCCACCTCGCTCGACACCCTCCGTGAGAACGACCCGGGACTCCGGCCGACCCTCTATCAGCTCCAGCTGCGCCCCGGCGCGGACCCGCACCGGGTGGCCACCGAGCTGGCCACTGCAGCGCACGGACGCTTCGACGTGCACGCCGTGACCAACCCGGCCGACGGGCTCTCGCCGCTGCGCGGAGTCGTCGTGGGACTGATCGCCGTACTGGCCCTGATCGGGCTCATCGAGCTGCTCACCGCGATCGGCGGCACGGTCCGCGAGGGCGAGCGGGATCTGCTGGCGCTGAAGGCGATCGGACTGACGCCGCGGCAGATCACCGCGATCACCGTGACGGCCACGGGGTGCACGGCTTTCGCGGCGGTCCTCGTCGGTACGGCTCTGGGGCTGCCACTCGCGCACTGGCTGATCGATGCCCAGGGAAGGTCGAGCGGCATCGGCGCGGGCGTCGCGCGGGGACCGTCCGCGCTGCTTCTGCTGCTGTTCGGCGGCGCCGCCGTGCTGGGCGCCGCCGCACTCGCCGCCCTGCCGGCCGCCCGAGCGGCCCGCCGCCGGCTGGCGGACACCCTCAGCACGGCGGCCTGATCCCGGTCAGGTCCCGTACGGTCCTTGCCCGTAGAGGTTCTGCCGCGCGCCCGGCCCGGGCGGGTGCCCCTGGGGGTGGCGGGCGTCCGGACCGCTCTGCGGATAGGGGCCCGACGGGCTGCCGTAGTGGTACGGGTTGTACCGGTTCCCGGGCGGGAAGGGCGTCGCCTGCGGGGGAACGAAACCGCCGGGCGGCGGGTAGGCGGGCGGAGCCACGGGACGCGGGATCGGCAGGGCCGCGGGATGTGCGCGCAGCCTGATCCCGTAGCGGCGGCGGAGCCTGTTCATCTCCAGGAAGGAGATGGCGGTCACCGTCACCGGCGCGCCCAGGATGAAGACGATGCCCAGGCTGAGGCTGAGCCCGTGCAGATCACCGGTGACCAGGTCGGGAACGGCCATCAGCCAGGTCGTCACCGAGGCCAGCAGCGGCGGCAGACAGCGGTGCACGGCCGCGGAACCGAAGTAGTTCCCGGACAGGTGCACCGCCGCGTAGACCAGGATCCCGGTGAGCCAGAGTGCCGCGAACCCCAGCAGCACCAGCGCGACGCCTCCGAGAGAGGTCGACAACTGCCAGAGGAACACCGTGACCACGACCAGGCCGACGAAGAGCAGCAGCAGCTTGAGCGAGTCGAGGAGCGGGCCCCGCAGCTGCCGGACGGTACCGGTGCGCCGCCACACGAAGAGCATCACGCCCACGGTCAGCGGCGTGATGAACAGCAGGACGGCGGACGCCGTCAGCATGTTCCCCAGCACTTCCGTGGTGTCGAACTTGTGCTGCACGAAGGTGTACACGCCGAAGGCCGCGACCGCTCCGGCGATGACCCGCACGCGCTTGAGCCGCTCCACCGACGGATCGGCCGACTCCGGAATCCACGCCGGGTGGAACACGGCCTTCGCCACCCGTTTGGGCCGCAGAAGGGTCCTGACCGTCAGTCTGTCGCTCGTCCATCTCCCCCGTGAACCGGCCAACTTCCGCTCCCCCGAACGATCGTCATCGTGACCACCGGGGACTGTACGGGAAGCGGGCGGACTCCCGCCGCCCGCTTCCCCGCATTCGGGACCTAACGGCCGCGCAGCGTCCGGTACTTGGCGACCAAGGCCTTGGTCGACTCGTCCAGTCCCGGCACGTCCGCGCCGTCGGTCAGGGCGGGCTCGACACGCTTGGCGAGCACCTTGCCGAGCTCGACGCCCCACTGGTCGAAGGAGTCGATGTTCCAGATCGCGCCCTGGACGAACACCTTGTGCTCGTAGAGGGCGATCAGCTGACCGAGGACCGAAGGGGTCAGCTCCCTCGCCAGGATCGTGGTCGTGGGGTGGTTGCCCTCGAACGTCTTGTGCGGAACCAGCTCCTCGGGCACCCCCTCGGCACGTACCTCGTCCGGGGTCTTGCCGAAGGCCAGCGCCTGCGTCTGCGCGAAGAAGTTCGCCATCAACAGGTCGTGCTGGGCGACCAGGCCCGGCAGCAGGTCGGCCACGGGCTCGGCGAAGCCGATGAAGTCGGCGGGGATCAGCTTCGTGCCCTGGTGGATCAACTGGTAGTACGCGTGCTGCCCGTTGGTGCCGGGTGTGCCCCACACCACCGGGCCGGTCTGCCACTCCACCGGATGTCCGTCACGGTCCACGGACTTGCCGTTGGACTCCATGTCCAGCTGCTGCAAGTAGGCGGTGAACTTGGACAGATAGTGCGAGTACGGCAGCACCGCGTGCGCCTGCGCGTCGTGGAAGTTGCCGTACCAGACACCCAACAGGCCGAGCAGCAAAGGGACGTTGGCATCGGCGGGCGCGGTACGGAAGTGCTCGTCGACCAGGTGGAACCCGTTGAGCATCTCGCGGAAGCGGTCCGGGCCGATCGCGATCATCAGCGAGAGGCCGATCGCCGAGTCGTAGGAGTAGCGGCCGCCGACCCAGTCCCAGAACTCGAACATGTTGGCCGTGTCGATCCCGAAGTCGGAGACCTTCTCCGCGTTCGTCGACAGCGCCACGAAGTGCCGCGCCACCGCCTCCTGCCCGGCCTTCAGACCGGTCAGCAGCCAGTCGCGCGCCGAGGTGGCGTTGGTGATCGTCTCGATCGTGGTGAACGTCTTCGAGGCGATGATGAACAGCGTCTCCGCCGGGTCCAGGTCCCGCACGGCCTCGTGCAGGTCCGCACCGTCCACGTTCGAAACGAAGCGGAGCGTGAGGTCGCGGTCGGTGAACGAGCGCAGCACCTCGTACGCCATCGCCGGACCGAGGTCGGAGCCGCCGATGCCGATGTTGACGACGTTCTTGATGCGCTTGCCGGTGCAACCGGTCCACTCGCCCGAACGGACCCGCTCGGCGAAGCCCGCCATCTTGTCGAGGACCGCGTGCACGGCCGGCACCACGTTCTCCCCGTCGACCTCGACGACCGCGTCCCGCGGCGCCCGCAGCGCGGTGTGCAGCACCGCCCGGTCCTCGGTCGTATTGATCTTCTCGCCCCGGAACATCGCGTCCCGCAGAGCGAAGACGCCGGTCGCCGCAGCCAGCTCGCGCAGCAGCCGCAGCGTCTCGTCGGTGACCAGGTGCTTGGAGTAGTCGACGTGCAGATCGCCGACCTGGAGCGAGTAGCCGGAGCCGCGAGCGGGATCGGCCGCGAACAGATCGCGCAGATGGGTGTCCGCGAGCTCCTCGCGGTGCTTGGCCAGAGCGGTCCACTCGGGTGTCTGGTTGAGCCGGGTACGGCTTTCTGCGTTCATCTCGGACTTCCGCCTTCTTTCCTGCCTGTGCTGCGTACCTTGCCCCGCTGCCGGTCCCAACCTAATTGATCAGGGCTGGACACGAGCTGTCGTAGTGCGTCCCCCGGCTCAACAACAGATACGTCCCGCTTGACCGCAGGTGTCAGCGGGAAGACGGCGAACGTGAAGAGCGCGGCCGCGAACCGTGCCGGTCCGTTCGGCCCGCGGGCCCCCGCGCCCGCGCCGCCCGGCAGGATCTCCGAGGGGGGCGCCCGAGGCCGCGACCGGGCGGAACGCCGGGCCGAGCGACCCGGCATGAATTCCGGGCCGCGCTGCTGCATCAGCGTGACCTGGCCGGCGCTCCCCGTGGTGTTCGTCGGGCCGGGCAGCAGCAAAGCCGCCTGACGGGTACACCGTCATCCCGCGCCGCTGGTCGCCCCGGCCGCCGGTACAGCACCGCGACTCGGGCGCGGCACAGGAATCCGTCCACGGTACGAAGCCCCGTCGACGGTACGAGGATCCGGGCGCGGCGGGACAATCGGCACGCGGCACGGGCATCCAGGCGCGGCGGACCCGGCGACTGGGCGGTGACCCGGCCGCGAAGCCGCCGCGAAACGGTTCCGGCCAGACACCTGTGGGTGCCCGGCCGGCTCTCAACTCCTAGATTTCGCCCCGCAGTTTGGCGAGCGCCTCGGCGAGGATCGCCTCGCCGTCCGCGTCGCTGCGTCGCTCCCGCACATACGCGAGGTGCGTCTTGTAGGGCTCGGTACGCGGCGGGTCCGGCGGATTGTCCCGGTCCTGTCCGGCGGGGAAGCCGCAGCGCGGGCAGTCCCAGGTGTCGGGAACCTGCGCGTCGCTGGCGAAGCTGGGCTGCGTCTCGTGCCCGTTGGAGCACCAGAAGGAGATGCGCAGCCGCGGCGCGGACTCGCCGCGCTCGGCCTCGCCCATCGGCCCCGCCCCGACCCGGCTTCCTCGGATCGCGTTGCCACTTGCCACGGTCGTAACTCCCTGCGTGATGGTGCCGCGAAGCGAGTCGGCGTGACGCTTCGCTGCGAGCGCCTCAGTCTACGTAAGGCCCAACGCGCGTCCAGTGATTGGAGTTACATCCCCACCCCTAGACGCAAGCCCCATGATAGGCGGCGCTTGGAGGCGCGTACCGGACATGGGGCCTTACGTGCGGAATGTGCTTGCGTAATGTGCAGGTGCGCTGCCGTACCGATGTCGATCGGTGATCAGTTGTTGATCTTCATCAGGACGCCGAGCACGACAATGCACGCGAACCAGAGCAGACCGATCATCAGGGTGATGCGGTCCAGGTTGCGCTCGGCGACCGAGGAGCCGCCGACGGACGACTGCATGCCGCCACCGAACATGTCGGACAGGCCGCCGCCCTTTCCCTTGTGCATCAGCACCAGCAGCATCAGCAGCAGGCTGAAGACGATCAGGGCGATCGAGAACCCCAAAACCACGGCTGGACCAACTTCCTCGGAACTGGATGGACGACGGGGGCCCGGTGCAACGGCACCAGACCCCCGCAAGGGTACGACGAATCGCCGCTACCGCATACTTACTGGTCGCGGAACCGGACGATCTTGACGAACTCGTCGGCGTCGAGCGCCGCGCCACCGACCAGAGCGCCGTCGATGTCCGGCTTCGCCATGATCTCGGCGACGTTTCCCGACTTGACCGAGCCGCCGTACTGGATACGGACCTTGTCGGCCAGTTCCTGGGAGTACAGCTCGGCGAGCTTGGCGCGGATCGCGGCGCAGACCTCCTGCGCGTCGTCGGCGCCGCAGACCTTGCCGGTGCCGATGGCCCAGACGGGCTCGTACGCGATCACGACGGACTCGGCCTGCTCGGCCGGGAGGTCCTTCAGACCGCCCTCGACCTGCGCGAGCGTGTGCGCGACGTGGTTGCCCGCCTCGCGGACGTCCAGCTCCTCGCCCACGCACAGGATCGGGGTCAGACCGTGCTTGTAGGCGGCCTTGACCTTGGCGTTCACGATGTCGTCGGTCTCGTTGTGGTACTGGCGGCGCTCGGAGTGGCCGACGGCCACGTACGTGCACTTCAGCTTGGCCAGCATCGAGCCGGAGATCTCGCCGGTGTAGGCACCGGAGTCCTGCGCCGAGAGGTCCTGGGCACCGTACTTGATCTTGAGCTTGTCGCCGTCGACCAAGGTCTGCACGGAGCGCAGGTCGGTGAAGGGCGGCAGGACGGCGACCTCGCAGGCCTCGTAATCCTTGTCCGCCAGGGCGAAGGCGAGTTTCTGGACGTGGGCGATGGCCTCGAGGTGGTTGAGGTTCATCTTCCAGTTGCCCGCCATCAGCGGCGTGCGCGTGCTCATCTAGGTCAGTCCTCCAGTGCGGCGAGGCCGGGGAGCGTCTTGCCCTCGAGGTATTCGAGGGAGGCGCCGCCACCGGTCGAGATGTGGCCGAATGCGGTCTCGTCGAAACCGAGGGTGCGCACCGCGGCGGCGGAGTCACCACCGCCGACGACGGTGAAGCCCTTGGACTCGACGAGGGCCTGGGCGACCGCCTTGGTGCCCTCGGCGTAGTCGGGGTGCTCGAAGACGCCCATGGGACCGTTCCAGAACACGGTCTCGGCGTCGGCGAGCTTGGTCGCGTACAGGGCGCCGGTCTTCGGGCCGATGTCCAGGCCGAGCTGCCCCTCGGGCATCCGGTCGGCGTCGACGGCGGTGTGCTCGCTGGGCGCCTTGGCCTTCAGGTCCGGGAATCCGGGGGAGACCACGACGTCGACCGGGAGCATCAGCTCGACGCCCAGCTTCTCGGCGCGCTCCATGTACTCGGTGACGGCCGGGATCTGGTCCTCCTGCAGCAGGGAGGCGCCGACCTCGTAGCCCTTGGCCTTGAGGAAGGTGAAGGCCATGCCGCCGCCGATCAGGATGCGGTCGGCCTTGCCGAGCAGCTGGTCGATGACGGCGAGCTTGTCGGAGACCTTGGAGCCGCCGAGCGCGACGACGTAGGGCCGCTTGACGTCCTCGGTGAGCTTCTTCAGGACGCCGACCTCGGTGGCGATGAGGTAGCCGGCGTAGTGCGGAAGACGGGCCGGGAGGTCGTACACCGAGGCGTGCTTGCGGTGCACGGCGCCGAAGCCGTCGCCCACGTAGACATCCGCAAGGGCCGCGAGCTGGTCGGCGAACTCGCCGCGCTCGGTGTCGTCCTTGGACGTCTCACCGGCGTTGAAGCGGAGGTTCTCGATGACCGCGACCTGGCCGGGCTCCAGGCCGTTCACCGCGTCGTGGGCGGCGGGGCCGACCGTGTCCTGCGCGAACGCGACCGGCGCGCCGAGCAGTTCACCGAGCCGCTCGGCGGGCTGGAGCAGCGAGAACGCCGGGTCCGGGGCGCCCTTGGGGCGGCCCAGGTGCGAGGCGACGATGACCTTGGCGCCCGCCTCGGCCAGGGCCTTGACGGTGGGCAGGACGGCGCGGATGCGGCCGTCGTCGGTGATGAGGCCATTGGCCAGCGGCACGTTGAGGTCGGCGCGGACGAAGACCCGCTTACCGGCCACGCCTTCGGCGAGAAGCTCGTCGATCGTCTTCATAAAGGGACTCCTAGGGAAGGCTCTTCAGATCCGAGAGGGCTGATCGATCACTACGTAGCGCAGGGCCCGGACAGCGCGGCGTCGCGCTGCCCGAGCCCTGGCTCACATCGAGGTGCCTGCTCTGGGAGTTAGAGCTGGCCGCCGACGAAGACCGTGAGGTCGACGAGGCGGTTGGAGTAACCCCACTCGTTGTCGTACCAGCCGAGGATCTTCACCGTGTTGCCCTCCTGGACCATGGTCAGGGAGGAGTCGAAGGTGCAGGAGGCCGGGTCGCCGACGATGTCCGAGGAGACGATCTGGTCCTCGGTGTACGTCAGGAAGCCCTTGAGGTCGCCGTCCTCGGAGGCCTTCTTGAACGCGGCGTTGACCTCGTCCTTGGTGACCTCACGCTGCAGCGTCACGACCAGGTCGGTGGCCGAACCGGTCGGGACCGGGACGCGCATGGCGATGCCGTCCAGCTTGCCCTTGAGCTGCGGGAGGACCAGGGCGGTGGCCTTGGCGGCACCGGTCGTGGTCGGGATGATGTTCTCGGCGGCGGCGCGGGCGCGGCGCAGGTCCGAGTGCGGGAAGTCCAGGATGCGCTGGTCGTTCGTGTACGCGTGAACCGTCGTCATCAGGCCCTTGACGATGCCGAAGTTCTCGTCGAGAACCTTGGCCATCGGCGCCACACAGTTGGTGGTGCAGGAGGCGTTGGAGATGATGTTGTGGTTCGCCGGGTCGTACTGGTCCTGGTTGACGCCCATCACGATGGTGATGTCCTCGTCCTTGGCCGGAGCCGAGATGAGGACCTTCTTGGCGCCGCCGGCGATGTGCTTCTCGGCGTCGGCCTTCTTCGTGAAGATGCCGGTCGACTCGATGACGATGTCGACGCCCAGCTCGCCCCACGGGATGTCGGCGGGGTTGCGCTCGGAAAGGACCTTGATCGTGTGCCCGTCGACGGTGATCGTGTCGGCGGTGTGCGACACCTCGGCCTTGAGGCGGCCCAGGATGGTGTCGTACTTGAGCAGGTGGGCGGTGGTCGCGGTGTCACCCAGGTCGTTGACAGCCACGATCTCGATGTCAGCACCCTGCTCCAGCAGCGCGCGGAAGTAGTTACGACCGATGCGGCCAAAGCCGTTGATGCCTACGCGGATCGTCACGAACCGATCTCCTCGTTAGGTACGCCGACTCAGATGTCGGCGAGTTGTATGGGATGTCCCCGACCGAGTCCGACCCTACCTCTCTGGAGCCCCCGGAGTGACATCGAGTAGGGCCATACACGGCAGGGCGATCCGTACCCGTCAGTAGGGTACGGATCGCCCGCGCTGTTCATGCGATTGTCACGCACAGTCAGCTGTTCAGTGCCGAGAGCGCCTTCCCGATCAGAGCCGCGCGGTCGGCCGCCGAACTGACGTGTTCCAGGCCGAAGCCCAGCAGTACGGAGTCGTCCGTGGTGACCGCTCCATACGTCTTGAACAGTTCTCCGGTGCGCGCCCAGTCCCGCAGGACGGCCGGGCTGCCCGCGGGCGGGCCGGCGACGCTCCAGGGACCGAGGGAGGACTCGAAGCCCTCCGTCTCGGTGGCGGTGCCGCCGACCACGAGGGAGGCGTCGTCGACGAGGAGGCCGTGGCCGCCCGAGCTCGGGTCCGTGATGTAACTGAACGAGACCTCGATCGACTTGCCGGCGTACGCGCTCAGGTCGAAGCCGACCTGCTGCCAGCCGCTGGAGGCGCCGGTGAAGCTGTTCCACGCACCGCTGGTACCCGTGGCGGTGCAGCCTGCCGCGCCGACGGTCAGGTAGTGCTTGATCCACGGGTGTTCCCGGGCGAGGAAGCCGGCCTCGCACTCGGTCGGGACCGTGGCCGAGGTGGCCCCGCCCGCCTCGGGAAGCGTGGTCCAGTCGTCGGCCCCGGTGGTGTGGACCTCGACGATCGCGTGGTCGTAGCCGGGCTCGGTGTCCCACAGGATCTGGGAACGGAGTGTCGGCTTGTCGGCGGCGGCGACCCCGGTGAGGTCGATGGTGCGGGTGAGGCGCTTGTAGGCGTCGTCGGTGTGGACCGCGGCGGCCATGTACGAGCCCGCGTACGGCCCGTACGGGTTGACGGTCCCGCTGAACTGGCCCGCTCCCGCGCTGGAGGAGAACTGGGGGTACTGCGCCGCGGTGAGCGAGTCCGAGGTGACGCCGTAGGTGCCCGCCGCGTTCAGCGGGTTGCCCGGGGCGGCGCCGAGCGTTCCCGTGGCGCCGGCGAGCTCGCCCGAGCCGGTGAAACCGCTCGCGCCGGGAGTGGACGTACGGGAGTAGGCGCCCAGGTAGTACTGGCTGAAGTCGTTCGAGAGGGTGCCGCCGCCGAGGTCGACGCTGCCGCCGGCCAGTTCGCCCGCCTCGACCAGCTTGCCGCCCTCGTTGAGGAACGCCCGCAGCTGGAGCTGGGTGGCGTTGCCGGGCCGCAGGGCGCCGGTGTAGTGGACGACGGTCCCGAAGTGACCGAGGACGCCGAGCGCGTCCGGCGCGCCCTGGGTGGCGACGTCCCAGACGAGGGCCTTCCTGCCGTCGGCCTTCAGCGCGTCGACGTAGGTCTGCGCCTGTGTGGCGGTCGCGCCCTCCTCGGCGACCACGAGCACGTCGGCCCGGGGCCGCTGGGCCACGGTGTACGTGAAGTGCGTGCTGGAGGTGGGCTTTCCGCTCCTGGTCTCGCCGGTGAACCAGACCTCGACCTTGTCGCCCGGGTCGCCGTCCTTGACCTTGGCGCGGTACTCGTCGAAGTAGAGGTTGTCCGTGCCGCCGTAGGTCTCGCCGCCCCGCCAGGGCCTGAGCGCCATGTCGAGCGTACGGCCGCCGTTGACGCGGTACTTGAGTTCCTTGTCGCGTACGGACTTGCGGACGACGACGGAGACTTCCTGGTCGGCGCCCCGGGAGTACGACGTGGCGAAGGCGGCGGGGGTGAAGTCGGGGGCGTCGAGGCCGACCGAGGAGGACGGCTGGTCGGGGTGGGCCGCGGTCTCGGCGACGGAGAGCGCGAACGGGACGTTCTTCTCGAACTCCTGCTCGATCAGCTTCTCGTCGTCCGGGAAGGTGAAGACGGAGGCGCAGTCCGCCGCGTTCCAGGCGTCGTTCGGATCGAGGCCGGACGCCGTCTGGCAGGTCGACATCTCAGGGGTGAACATCGCCATGCCGTTGACGTTGCCCGCGTGGCCGTCCGCCTCGCCGTTGGTGGTGTACAGCTCCGAGGAGACCTGCGGGTGGTAGCCCGGGATCGCGGAGTTCTCGGGGGTTCCCGCCAGCGCCTTGTAGAGCACGTCGTCAGGGGTGGGTGTCGCCACCTGCCAGCCCACTCCGTACAGCAGGAGTTCGGCGGCGGAGTGGTAGTTGATTCCGTACGTGAAGCCGACGCGCTTCTCGAAGGCGTCCAGCGCCCTGGTCTCGGGCTCGGAGCCGGGGCTCGCGCCGCGGTAGGTCTCACTGGTGGGGTTGGGGGACGAACCCTCGTCGTCGTAGCCCCACTTGTAGGCGAAGTTGCGGTTGAGGTCGACGCCGTCACCGGTGGAGATGACGCCGTCGCCGTTCACGTCCCGCAGGTTCTTGCGCCACTGGCGGGCGTCGGCGTCCTTGAACGTGTAGTCGTAGCCGTCGGGGTTGGCCGACAGGACGAACCACAGCTCGGTGGAGTCGACGATCTTCTTGATGCGTTTGTCCGTGGCGTAGTTGTCCAGGTAGTAGTGCATCAGCCGCCGCGTCATCTCGGGCGTGATCCACTCGCGCGCGTGCTGGTTGGACATGTACAGCACCGACGGCTTGGCGCCGTCCCTGGTCTTCTTCGCGCCCTTGGTCAGTTTGAGCGCGAGGATGTCCTGGCCGTTCAGGGTCTTGCCGATGGAGACGACCTTGGTCAGGCCGGGGTTGGCCTGACCCGTCCTGATGATCTCCTCCTGGAGGTTTCCCTTCCCGCTGTACGGGCGGAACACTCCCTGGGCTGCATCCTCGACCCGGTCCTCCGCCTTGGCGGAGAGCGTGTGCTCGGTGAGGTCGACGCCCTGCTTCTCCAGCTTCCTGGCCTGCTGGTCGGTGACGTAGACCTCGACCGTGCTCCTGCCGTTCTTCCAGGTCGTGTCGCCGAGCTCGTGACCGTCCTGGCCGGCCGCGAGCAGCAGGGGTACCTGCTGCTTCGTGACCTCGGCGCGGAACACCTTCACGGCGTTCGCGTCGGGCTTGGGTGAACTGTCATTCTGCGCCTGGGCGATCGGCGCCACGGCCGCACCGCCCAGCAGGAGCGCGCCGGTAGCGAGGATCGCGCTCGCTCTTCGTCTCATGAGCCCCCCTTGCACTGGTCCGCCACAGCAGCGAACAGATGCCAGGCTCATGACACTTCAAGGTCAAGTCAAGGGCGCCTCGCGGGCGGACGAACACCGATGCCGACGTCCCAAGTGGGCGTCGGCACCGGCATATTGAGCTTCTGTCAGGTAATCCCGCACGTTTTTCACGTCGCCCCGCGGGTCCAGGTCAGCCCGCGAGGTTGTCCGCCATCTCCTCGGACAGACACGACTCCGTCCCGGGGATCCCGAGGTCCTGCGCCCGCTTGTCGGCCATCGCCAGCAGCCGGCGGATACGGCCCGCGACGGCGTCCTTGGTCAGCGGCGGGTCGGCGAGGGCGCCCAGCTCCTCCAGGGAGGCCTGCTTGTGCTCCATGCGCAGCCGTCCGGCGGCGGCGAGATGCTCGGGCACCTCGTCCGCGAGGATCTCCAGGGCGCGCTGGACGCGGGCCCCGGCGGCGACGGCGGCGCGCGCCGAGCGGCGCAGATTGGCGTCGTCGAAGTTGGCGAGCCGGTTCGCCGTGGCGCGGACCTCGCGGCGCATCCGCCGCTCCTCCCAGGCCAGCACCGACTCGTGCGCGCCGAGACGGGTCAGCAGCGCGCCGATCGCGTCGCCGTCGCGAACGACCACCCGGTCCACTCCGCGCACCTCACGGGCCTTCGCCGCGATCGACAGCCGGCGGGCGGCGCCGACCAGCGCGAGCGCGGCCTCCGGTCCCGGGCAGGTCACCTCGAGAGACGAGGAACGGCCGGGCTCGGTGAGCGAGCCATGAGCCAGGAAGGCCCCTCGCCAGGCCGCCTCGGCGTCGCAGGTGGCCCCCGAGACCACCTGCGGCGGCAGCCCCCGGATCGGGCGGCCCCGCCCGTCCACGAGCCCGGTCTGGCGGGCCAGCTGATCACCGCCCGCGACGACGCGGACCACGTAGCGCGAGCCGCGGCGCAGCCCGCCGGGCGCCATCACGATCAGTTCGGAACTGTGGCCGAAAATCTCCAGAACGTCCCGCTTCAGGCGGCGCGCCGCCATGGCGGTGTCCAGCTCCGCCTCGATCACGATCCGGCCGCTCACCAGGTGAAGGCCGCCGGCGAACCGCAGAATCGCGGAGACCTCCGCCTTCCTGCAGCAGGTCCGGGTGACGGGGAGCCGGGAAATCTCATCCTTCACCGCTGCCGTCATCGCCATGGGCCGATCCTTCCATGCATCCGAAAAATACGGTCGTACGCGGCGGCCAACAGCTCCGGGTCGTGCCGCGGAGATCCGTCGGTCCGGGCCACCGGCGCCAGCTCGACCGCGGCACCGAACCGCTGGGCGGCGTCGGCGAGAGAGTCGCGGTCGGGCACGGCGGCCTCGTCGGCCAGCACCACGTCCAGGGCGAGTTTAGGGGCGTGTCGTCCCAAAACCTCCAAATGACGCTGCGGGGAGAAGCCTTCGGTTTCTCCGGGCTGCGGGGCGAGGTTCAGGGAGAGTACCCGGCGCGCCCTCGTCCGGCTGAGGGCGTCCAGGAGTTCGGGCACCAGAAGATGCGGGATCACCGACGAGAACCAGGAGCCGGGGCCGAGCACCACCCAGTCCGCGTCGAGGACCGCGGCCACGGCCTCGGGCACGGCCGGCGGATCGTGCGGTACGACGTGCACGGACTGGACCTCGCCGGGCGTGAGCGCCACATTCGCCTGGCCCCGGACCGTCTCGACCTCGTCGGGCCGGTCGGGGTCGTGCCCCTTGACCAGGGCCTGGAGCTCCAGGGGCACGGCGGACATGGGCAGCACCCGGCCGTGCGCGCCCAGCAGCCTGCCGACCAGGTCGAGAGCCTGGACATGGTCGCCGAGCTGCTCCCACAGGGCGACGATCAGCAGATTGCCGACCGCGTGTTCGTGCAGATCGCCCTTGGACTGGAAGCGGTGCTGGATCACGCGGGCCCAGGTCTGGCCCCAGGCGTCGTCGCCGCACAGCGCCGCCAGCGCCTTGCGCAGATCACCGGGCGGGAGGACACCCAGCTCGTCGCGCAGGCGGCCGCTGGAGCCGCCGTCGTCGGCCACGGTGACGACGGCGGTGAGGTCGCCGGTGATCCGGCGCAGCGCGGCGAGCGAGGCGGACAGCCCCCTGCCGCCGCCGAGGGCGACGACCTTGGGCTGGGAGCCGCGGCGGCGCGGCTTGGCGCCGCGCGCCACGACCGGCTGGTTGGCGCGGTCGCCGGGGATCTCCCGGCGCAGCCGGCTCAGCCGCAGGGCAGTACGTCCGGTCACTCGCGCCCCATGTCCCGATGCACGAGCACGGTCTCCACGCCCTGGGAGGCGAGGCGGGCAGCAAGCTTCTCGGCGGTCGCCACCGAGCGGTGCTTGCCGCCCGTACAGCCGACCGCGATGGTCACATAACGCTTGCCCTCGCGCCGGTATCCGGCGGCGATGAGCTGGAGCAGCTCGGCGTAGCGGTCGAGGAACTCCTTGGCGCCGGGCTGGTTGAAGACGTACGCCGAGACCTCTTCGTTCAGGCCGGTGAAGGGGCGCAGCTCGGGGACCCAGTGCGGGTTGGGCAGGAAGCGCATGTCCACGACCAGGTCGGCGTCGACCGGGAGGCCGTACTTGAAGCCGAAGGACATGACGGTGGCCCGCAGCTCGGGCTCCTCATCGCCCGCGAACTGGGCGTCCATCTTGGCGCGCAGCTCGTGCACGTTCAGGCTGGAGGTGTCGATGACCAGGTCGGCGTCGCCGCGCAGCTCGCGCAGCAGCTCGCGCTCGGCGTCGATCCCGTCCACGATGCGGCCGTCGCCCTGGAGGGGATGCGGTCGGCGCACGGACTCGAAGCGGCGCACCAGGGCCTCGTCGGAGGACTCCAGGAAGACGATCCGCCGGGTGACGCCCTTGGACTCCAGGTCGGCGAGGGATTCGCGGAGGTTGTCGAAGAACCGCCGGCCGCGTACGTCGACGACGACCGCGATCCGTGCCACATTGCCCTGGGAGCGGGCGCCGAGTTCCACCATGGTGGGGATCAGGGCGGGCGGCAGGTTGTCGACGACGAACCAGCCGAGGTCCTCCAGACACTTGGCGGCCGTGGACCGGCCGGCTCCGGACATACCGGAGATGATCACCAGCTCGGGAATGACGGCGTCCGGAACTCCCGTTCCTGCCGTCTCGATGCCCGTACCCACCTGTTCTCCGTCTTCCCGTGGTGCTTCCCGCTCCGTGCGGTCTTCGCTTGTTTCCGTGTGTTCGTCCTGGCCCTGCGCCGGACGTTCCTCTTCACGCGCGTCGTTCTCGGTCATGTCTCCTGCCCCCGTCGCTCGTCCGAGGCGCCCGCGGTCACGGGCTCCTCCGCGGGGCCCGCCGTCGTTTCGGGCGCCGCGTGTTCGTCGTCTTCCATGATCTCTCCGGTCGCCGTGTTCACGGCAGGTACGGCCGGAGCCGCCTCGGCGAGGGCCACGGCGATGGTCTCCGCCGTCTTTCGTCCTATACCGGGAACCTCGCAGATCTGGTCGATCGTCGCGGACCGGAGCTTCTTCACGGAACCGAAGTGTTTGATCAGTGCCTGCTTGCGCGACTCGCCCAGGCCCGGCACGTCGTCCAGGGGGCCCGCCCTGAAGCGCTTGGCCCGCTTGGCGCGCTGGTAGGTGATCGCGAAACGGTGGGCCTCGTCCCTGACCCGCTGGAGCAGATACAGGCCCTCGCTGGTGCGCGGCAGGACCACCGGGTCGTCCTCGTCCGGCAGCCACACCTCCTCCAGGCGCTTGGCGAGTCCGCATACGGCGATGTCGTCGATGCCCAGCTCGTCGAGGGCCCGCTGGGCGGCGGCGACCTGCGGCCGGCCACCGTCGACGACGACGAGCTGCGGGGGGTAGGCGAAGCGCTTGGGTCGGCCGTCGTCCTCGGAGAAGGCACTCACCGAGAGGGGGCTCTCGGGGAGAGTGGTCCCGGGGAGAGTGGTCTCGGGGTGAGGGACCCCTGGACGCGGGGTCCCGGAGGCGGGGGTCTCGGCGAGCGGGATCCTGGGAACAGCGGTCTCCGAGGCCTCCGCGGCGGTGTCCTCGCCGTCCGTCCACTCCCCCGTCTTCTCCTTCTCGACGAGATAGCGCTTGAAGCGTCGGGTGATCACCTCGTGCATGGAGCGGACGTCGTCCTGGCCGGCGAAGCCCTTGATCTGGAAGCGCCGGTACTCGCCCTTGCGCTGGAGCCCGTCCTCGAAGACGACCATCGAGGCCACCACGTCGTCGCCCTGGAGGTGCGAGATGTCGTAGCACTCGATCCGCAGCGGCGCGCTGTCCAGGTCGAGCGCCTCGGCGATCTCCTCCAGGGCCCGCGAGCGCGTGGTCAGGTCGGAGGCGCGCCTGGTCTTGTGAAGGGCGAGCGCCTGGAGCGCGTTGCGCTGCACGGTCTCCATGAGCGCCTTCTTGTCACCGCGCTGCGGGATGCGGAGCGACACGTTCGATCCGCGGCGCGCAGTGAGCCACTCCTGAACGGGCTCCACCGGCTCGGGCAGCGCCGGGACCAGCACTTCCTTGGGGACGGAGTCGCCCGTCTCCTCGCCGTAGAGCTGCTGGAGCGCGTGCTCGACGAGGTCACCCGTGGTGACCGCCTCCACCTTGTCCGTGATCCAGCCCCGCTGACCGCGCACGCGTCCGCCGCGCACATGGAAGATCTGTACCGCGGCTTCCAGCTCGTCCTCGGCGACGGCCATGAGGTCGGCGTCGGTCGCGTCGGCGAGGACGACCGCGCTCTTCTCCATGGCCTTCTTCAGGGCCTCGATGTCGTCACGCAGCCGGGCCGCGCGCTCGTACTCCATCTCCTCGGCCGCGTCCATCATCTGCTGTTCCTGCCGGCGGATGTACGTCCCCGTACGCCCCGCCATGAAGTCGCAGAACTCCTCGGCCAGGTCGCGGTGCTCCTCGGGCGAGACCCGGCCGACGCAGGGCGCGGAGCACTTGCCGATGTAACCGAGGAGGCAGGGCCGGCCGGTGCGGGAAGCGTTCTTGAAGACACCGGCGGAGCAGGTGCGGACCGGGAAGACGCGCAGCAGCAGGTCGACGGTGTCGCGGATGGCCCACGCGTGGCCGTAGGGACCGAAGTAACGCACGCCCTTCTTCTTGTGGCCGCGCATCACCTGCACGCGCGGGAACTCCTCGTTCATCGTCACGGCGAGGTAGGGGTAACTCTTGTCGTCGCGGTACTTGACGTTGAACCGGGGGTCGTACTCCTTGATCCAGGAGTACTCCAGCTGAAGGGCCTCGACCTCCGTGGACACGACCGTCCACTCCACCGACGCGGCCGTGGTGACCATGGTGCGGGTGCGCGGGTGGAGATTCGCCAGGTCCTGGAAGTAGCTCGCCAGGCGCTGGCGCAGGCTCTTCGCCTTTCCGACGTAGATCACCCGGCGGTGCTCGTCGCGGAATTTGTACACCCCGGGGGAGTCCGGGATCTGTCCCGGCTTGGGGCGGTAGCTGGAGGGGTCGGCCATGTCACACACCCTACTGGCGCGGGCCGACAGTGCGGTCGGCTCCCGGCCCGCCTGTGGACAGAACGCAAGGGACCACGCCGGTGCGGCTTCGGGAACATCGGCCGGTGGTGAAGGCGGCGATCGTCCCGGCCGCACGACGGTGATCGTCACGGCCCGCCGGGAGGCGGACTCCGCCCGGAACGCTCCGGCCCGGCTTCTCGACGGTTCCCTCGCAGGGTCAGCCGCGGCGTCGGCGCAGGGCCCGCGAGACGCTCAGGACGAGCGCGACGAGGGCGCCCACCCCGGCCGTCGCCGAGGCCACCACGACGAAGGGGTCGACCGGATCCGCACCACCGGTACGGGCACCTCCGCGCCTGGGTCCTCTGTCCCCGCCAGGGCCCCGGCCGTCCCCGTGCTCTCCGCGCTCCACCCGGGTTGCGCCGGACCCGGCCACCCGCGGTACGCCGGGTCCGGCCACCCGGAGTGCGTCGTGTCCGGCCATCCGGAGCCCGTCGTGTCCCGCAGCGGCGCCGAGGCGCGTGAACGCGGACCCCGGAAGTCCGCCCGCGTGCACGGACGTGCCCAAGTGGGCGGCCGCGCGCCCGACCGCCGCGGTCGCCGGGATGGCGCCCAGGGCGGCCAGAACCGCGGCGAGGGCGACGAATCGTCGTCTGTGGCGCATCGTGTTTGCTCCCGAGTGGGGGTCGAGGAGGGAAGGAGCGCGTCCGGGGGGCTGCGGTGAGCCATGTTGAGCATCAGGTGTTGTCGGGACTTGGTCAACACGCTTCAATGCGGGGGAACTCGGGGCGTGAACGGCGAAACCCGCCTGTGAACAGCCCCCGCGTGCCCAGCGGGCAGCGCCGACGAACCGCTCGAACGGCCTGACCAGCCGTAGTGAACATCCACAGAAAGGCCCCTGCATGCCGCACGGCACACAGCACGCGGACGTCGCCACGGCGGAACTGGAAACGGCCCTGCGGGGCGGCCCCTTCCATGTCGCTCTGCGCGCCGCGATCACCGCCCGCGGGCTGCCGCTGCAACGCGTCCAGCACCATCTGTCGCGGTACGGCGTCAAGGTCGGGGTGACGAGCCTGAGTTACTGGCAGCAAGGCGCCCGGCGCCCCCAACGCCCCGAGTCGCTGCGGGCCGTCCGCGCCCTGGAGGAGATACTCCAGCTGCCCGACGAGTCCCTGATCAGGCTGCTGGCCGAGGCCGAGGAGCGCTCGGATCCGGAGCGCCCCACGGGGCGTTCCTACCGCTCCCTGGTGGAGGCCTCCGGTGTCCTGGAAAGGCTGCTGGCCGAACTGGAGTCCCCGCTCGACGGCGGACTGCACACGATCGGCCATCACGAACAGGTCCGCATCGGCGCCCATCGTGAACTGCTGGGCCGCGAATCGCACCACATAGTGCGCGCCCACAAGGACGGCGTGGACCGCTATGTGGCCATCCACCACGGCGACCCCGGGTGCGCACCGGAGCGGACGGCGGTCCGGGCTCTGGAGAACTGCCGTACGGGCCGGGTGCGCTGGCACCGCGACACCGGCGTGCTCGTCGCCGAACTGCTCTTCGACACCCGACTGCGGGCAGGCGATACGTTCCTCTTCCGCTATGCGTTCGAGGACGGCACCGCCGGGGCGTCGAGCGAGTACGTCCGCGGGTTCGGCTTCGCGGGCGGACAGTACGCGCTCCAGGTGCACTTCACCGAGAACGCGCTGCCCGTGCGCTGCCACCGCTTCACCCAGCACTCGGCGGCCGCGCCGCGCAGTGGCCGCCAGGAACTGACGCTGAGCGGCCACCACCGCTCGGTGCATCTGGTCGAGCCGCGTGTGCGGTCGGGGATCGTGGGGATCGGATGGGACTGGGAGTGACCGCACGCACGGGTGCGGTCCCCGGGCCGGTCCGGCCCGCACTCGGACTTGACGCACCCGGCCCGCACCTGAGCTCAGGCACCCGGCCCGGCGACGATCTTCCCGTTCCTCTCCTCGACGGACAGCTCGTGGAGCGGCACGGTGGCCGGTGCCCGCAGCACCTTGCCCGTCGAGGCCTCGAACTCGCTGCCGTGACACGGGCACACGAGCGTCGTGCCCTCCAGCTTGTTGATGGCGCACCCGGCATGGGTGCAGATCGAGCTGAACGCCTTGAGCGAACCGTTCTCGGCACGGCTGACCACGACGTTCTGGTCCTGGTACAGCTGAGCACCACCCTTGGCGACCTCGCTGTCCGCGCCCAGCACGACGGGAGCGGTCGGTGTCGCGGGGGTTCCGCCGCCACTGCCACCGGAACACGCGGCGAGGCCGAGTCCGGCGACCGGGGTGAGCGCCGCTCCCCGCAGGACGGTACGACGGCTCGCGGACGGACGGCCGGACATGGCATCTCCACTGGTCGAGGGTGCTGGCGGACGCTCCGCCGAGCGCGACGAGGGGGCCGAACACGGCAAAGGGTGTCGCGCACCGACGATACCGGCACAGATCGTTCCGCCCGATGCGGGGCGGGCCGACGCGAGGAGACCCGTAAACGCCTGACGTAAACGCATGCGTAAGCGTTTACGTCAAGCGCCGACTGGGGTACGTTCGCCCTCGGACGACCGGGTTCCGTTCGCGGGCCGGCACCCATGTTTTGTTCACGGACCAGCGCCCAGGTTCCGTTCGCGGGCCGGCACCCCGTTTTGTTCTCGGGCGAGCGCCCAGATTTTGCTCACGGGCGGGCACCACGGTTCCAGGGGAGGGGAGCGCCATGGCGACGATGGTCGATGTGGCCCGGCGGGCGGGCGTGTCCATCGCGACCGTCTCGCACGTCCTCAACAACACCCGTCCGGTCCTGCCCGGGACACGCCAGGCCGTTCTCGACGCGATCGACGAACTGGGCTACACGCCCAACACCCTCGCCCGTTCGCTCGTCACCTCACGTACGCGGTCCATCGGGCTCGCGGTGTCGGCGATCAGCAACCCGTACTTCACGGAGATCCTCCAGGGCGTCGAGGCCGGAGCCCTGGAACACGGCTACGGCCTGCTGCTCGCCGATCCGCACGACGACCCCGAGCACGAGCGCAAAGTCGTCCAACTGCTGCACGAACGACGGGTGGACGGAATGATCATCGCGCCGTCGGCGACCCCGGACGCCCTCCTGCGCCACCTCGGGCAGCACGGCGTACCCACCGTCTTCCTGGACCGGCTCGTGGACCCTCCCGCCGGGAGCGGTTTCCGCCACGACCAGGTCTGCGCCGAGAGCACCGGCCCCATGGCGAGCCTGGTCGCGCACCTCGCCGAGCGAGGACACCGGCGTATCGGACTGGTCGCGGGACTGCCCGGACTCAGCACCACGGCCGAGCGGATCACCGGCTACCGGCACGGCCTCGCGCACGCCGGACTCCCCTACGACGAACGGCTCGTGGCGCACGGCCACTCCCGCACGGAGACGGCCGAGGAGGCCACCCACCGGCTGTTGTCCCTCGGGGCGCCGCCCGGCGCGCTCGTCACCGCCAACAACGCCATGACCATCGGGGTGCTGCGGGCCCTGCGCGAACGGGGTCTGTCCGTGCCCGACGACATCGCGCTCTGCTGCTTCGACGACTTCTCCTGGGCGGACCTGTTCACGCCCCGGCTCACCGTGATCGCCCAGCCCAGCAAGGAGCTCGGTGCCACGGCCGTCCGGCTGCTCCTGGAACGGCTGGCGTCGCCGCACCTGGAGAGCCGCACCGTCCGGCTTCCCTCCGCCTTCGTCCACCGCACCTCGTGCGGCTGCCCCGAGAGCGCCGTACACCCCGAAACCCTTGGGACACCGAGGAAAGGACCCGAGTCGTGATCGTCGTCGCCGGTGAGGCCCTGATCGATCTGGTGCCGCAGGACGCGGGCGCGCTGGCGGGCCTGCTGCCTCGTCTCGGCGGCGGGCCCTACAACACGGCGGTGGCACTCGGCCGCCTCGGCTCCCCCACCGCCTTCTGCTCCCGCGTCTCACGCGACGCGTTCGGCGAGGCCCTCCTGGCCGGACTGGGCGACGCGGGCGTCGACGTGTCGTCCGTGCAGCGCGGCGGCGAACCGACGGCCCTGGCCGTCGCCACGATCGGCGCGGACGGCTCGGCCGCGTACTCCTTCTACGTCGAGGGCACGGCGGACCGCCTCTTCGCGGCCCCGGACCGACTCCCCGACGCGGCGCGGGCGGTGTCCTTCGGTACCTGTTCACTCGTTCTGGAACCGGGCGCGAGCGCGTACGAGGAGCTGATGCGGACCGCCGCCGCGCAGGGCGTGTTCACGGCCCTCGACCCGAACATCCGCGCCGGCCTGATCCCCGACCCGGACGCCTACCGCGCCCGGTTCAGGAGCTGGCTGCCGTCGGTGTCCCTGCTCAAGCTGTCCGAGGAGGACGCCCGGTGGCTCGACGGCACACCGCGCGAGTGGCTGGCCGCCGGCCCCGCTGCCGTGGTGATCACCCAGGGCGGCGACGGTCTCACCGCGTTCACCCGGGACGGTTCGGTCCATTCCGTGCCCGGCGAACCCGTCGACGTCGTGGACACCATCGGCGCCGGCGACACCGTGAACGCGGCCCTGCTGCACGGCCTGGCCGCCCAAAATGCCCTGTCCCCGGCCGCACTTGCGGAGCTGGACCCCCAGGGCTGGACCGAACTCCTGCGCTTCGCGGCCCGCGCGGCGGCCATCACCTGCTCCCGCGCCGGAGCCGAGCCACCGTACGCCCGCGAACTCGGCGACCTGTAGGAACGCCCCGGCCGTCACCCGCCGTCCTCGAACCGTGATGGCGGGCGGCCGACTTCACACCACACGGCACCCCGCGGGGAGTTCCCGCGGGGTGCCGTGTGGTGGTGAGTTGCCGGACCGGCGCTTCGGTACGGCCGGTTCAGGCCTTGCGAGCCCGCGTGGTCTTCTTCACGGGGGTCGCCTTCGTGGCGGTCTTCTTCGCCACGGCCGCCTTCTTGGTGGCCGTGCTGTTGACGGTCTTCGTGGTCGTCTTCTTCGCCGTCGTCCCGGCCGCGACCGTCTTCTTGGCCGCGGTCCTGCGAGGGGCCTTCACGGGAACGGCGTCGCTGATCCGGTCGGCGCCGAGGATCTCCCGCAGGAACTTGCCGGTGTGGCTGGCGGGGACACCGGCGACCTCTTCGGGCGTGCCCTCGGCAATCACGAGACCGCCGCCGTTGCCCCCCTCGGGGCCCATGTCGATGACCCAGTCCGCGGTCTTGATGACATCGAGGTTGTGCTCGATGACGATGACCGTGTTGCCCTTGTCGACCAGACCGGACAGCACCGTGATGAGCTTGCTGATGTCCTCGAAGTGCAGACCGGTGGTCGGCTCGTCGAGTACGTACACGGTGCGGCCGGTGGAGCGCTTCTGGAGCTCGCTGGCGAGCTTGACCCGCTGCGCCTCACCGCCGGACAGCGTCGGCGCGGACTGGCCGAGCCTGACGTAGCCGAGGCCGACGTCGTTGAGCGTCCTGAGGTGGCGGGCGATCGCCGGCACCGCCTCGAAGAAGCCGAGCGCCTCCTCGATCGGCATGTCCAGGACCTCGGAGATGGACTTGCCCTTGTAGTGGACCTCCAGGGTCTCCCGGTTGTAGCGCGCCCCGTGGCAGACCTCGCAGGGGACGTACACGTCCGGCAGGAAGTTCATCTCGATCTTGATGGTGCCGTCGCCGGAGCAGTTCTCGCAGCGGCCGCCCTTGACGTTGAAGGA
Source organism: Streptomyces rhizosphaerihabitans (assembly GCF_025399795.1). Taxonomy (GTDB): domain Bacteria; phylum Actinomycetota; class Actinomycetes; order Streptomycetales; family Streptomycetaceae; genus Streptomyces; species Streptomyces rhizosphaerihabitans. The sequence goes on from NZ_JAODTZ010000006.1 coordinate 228,558, forward strand.
GAAGCGGCCCGGCAGATAGCCCCGCACCTTCGCCTCGGTGGTCTCGGCGAACAGCCTGCGGACATGGTCGAAGACTCCGGTGTACGTCGCCGGGTTGGAGCGGGGCGTACGGCCGATGGGCGACTGGTCGACGTGCACGACCTTGTCGACGAGGTCGTCGCCGTCCACGCGGGTGTGCCGCCCCGGTACGTTCCTCGCGCCGTTCAGCTCACGGGCCAGGTGCGTGTACAGGATGTCGTTGACCAGCGTCGACTTGCCGGAGCCCGACACACCGGTGACGGCCGTGAGGACGCCCAGCGGGAAGGACACGTCGATGTCCTGGAGGTTGTTCTCGCGGGCGCCGTGCACCGTGAGCCTGCGGCCGGGGTCGGCGGGGCGGCGGATGTCCGGGGTCGGGATCTGCCTCTTGCGCGACAGGTACTGGCCGGTGATCGACTCGGCGTTGTCGAGGAGTTCCTTCAAGGGTCCGCTGTGCACGACCTTGCCGCCGTGCTCGCCCGCGCCGGGGCCGATGTCCACGACCCAGTCGGCGACCTTGATGGTGTCCTCGTCGTGCTCGACGACGATGAGCGTGTTGCCCATGTCACGGAGTCGGACCAGGGTCTCGATCAGCCGGTGGTTGTCACGCTGGTGCAGCCCGATGGAGGGCTCGTCGAGGACGTACAGGACGCCGACGAGTCCGGAGCCGATCTGCGTGGCCAGGCGGATGCGCTGGGCCTCGCCGCCGGACAGGGTGCCGGCCGCGCGGTTCAGCGACAGGTAGTCGAGGCCGACGTCGACCAGGAAGCGCAGGCGTTCGTTGACCTCCTTCAGGACGCGCTCGGCGATCTTCTTGTCGCGCGCGTTGAGCTTCATCGCCCCCAGGAAGTCCGCGCAGTCGCTGATGGACATGGCGGCGACCTCGGCGATCGACTTCTCCATGACGGTGACCGCGAGGACGAGCGGCTTGAGGCGCGTGCCCTGACAGGTGGGGCAGGGCACCTCGCGCATGTAGCCCTCGAAGCGCTCACGGCTGGCGTCGCTCTCGGACTCGCCGTGCCGCCTCTTGACGAAGGGGACGGCTCCTTCGAAGGGCGTGGTGTACACGCGCTCGCGTCCGTACCGGTTGCGGTAGCGGACCTCGATCTGCGTCTTGTGGCCGTAGAGCAGGGCCTTCTTGGCGCGCTGCGGCAGACCGGCGAAGGGGATGTCGGTCCGGAAGCCCAACGCGTCCGCGAGGGCGCTGATCAGCCGGCCGAAGTAGTCCTTGGTGTGCCCGTGCGACCACGCGTGGATGGCGCCCTCGTCGAGGGACTTCTCCTCGTCCGGGACGATCAGCTCGGGGTCGACCTCCATGCGCGTGCCGATACCGGTGCACTCGGGGCAGGCGCCGAAGGGCGAGTTGAAGGAGAAGGAGCGGGGCTCCAGCTCCTCGAAGGAGAGGTCGTCGTACGGGCAGTACAGGTGCTCCGAGTACATGCGCTCGCGCTCGGGGTCGTCCTCGGGGAGGTCGACGAAGTCGAGCACGACCATGCCGCCGGAGAGGCCGAGGGCGGTCTCCACGGAGTCGGTGAGGCGGCGCTTGGCGGAGTCCTTCACCGTGAGGCGGTCGATGACCACCTCGATGGTGTGCTTCTCCTGCTTCTTCAGCGTCGGCGGCTCGGTGAGCTGGATCGTCTCGCCGTCGACCCGGGCACGGCTGTACCCCTTGGTCTGGAGATCGGCGAAGAGGTCGACGAACTCACCCTTGCGCTCGCGCACCAGCGGCGACAGGACCTGGAAGCGGCTCCCCTCCGACAGCTCCAGGACCTTGTCGACGATGGCCTGCGGCGACTGTCGGGAGATGGGCCGGCGGCACTCGGGACAGTGCGGCTTGCCGATGCGCGCGAAGAGCAGCCGGAGGTAGTCGTATACCTCGGTGATGGTGCCGACCGTCGAGCGCGGGTTGCGCGAGGTCGACTTCTGGTCGATGGACACGGCCGGGGAGAGACCTTCGATGAAGTCCACGTCCGGCTTGTCCATCTGGCCGAGGAACTGCCGGGCGTACGAGGACAGGGACTCCACGTAGCGCCGCTGGCCCTCGGCGAAGATCGTGTCGAAGGCGAGGGAGGACTTGCCCGACCCCGACAGGCCCGTGAAGACGATGAGCGAGTCGCGCGGGAGGTCGAGCGAGACATTCTTCAGGTTGTGCTCGCGCGCTCCACGGACGATGAGACGGTCGGCCACGCCGGTCCGCACCTTTCTTGAGAGAAGTGACAGGGGCCGCAGGCCCCCGTCTTCTCAGACTAGGGGGAGCCACTGACAGCGCCGGTTGCTTTCCACGGTTCACAACAATCCCGGGCCATCCAGCATGCCCGACGCCACCGCCGAGCGTATAGCACGCGTATTCGATTTGCGGGGGTGGTGGACCACCTTCACCCGAACGTGTGGCGGAGCTAGGGTCGACCTCATGATTGATCATGTGCGCGACCTGGCGTCTGTACGTGACGCGACCGATCGGCTGCTCACCGCAGCCGCCGAACTGGACAACGCCGCCGTGGCCGAGCCGTCACGGCTTCCCGGCTGGAGCCGTGGGCATGTGCTCGCTCACCTGGCCCGCAACGCGGACGCTCTGGCGAACGTTCTGGAGGGGCGTCCCATGTACGCCTCCGCGAGCACCCGGGACGCCGACATCGAGCGCGACGCGCCGCGCCCCCTGGACGTACAGCTGGCGGACCTGCGCGAGAGCGCGGCCCGTTTCGGGGAGACGGGAGCCGCCCCCGCGGACTGGTCCCGCACGGTCGAGCTGCGCAACGGGGTCACGGACTCCGCGGCGCGGGTGCCGTTCCGGCGGTGGGTCGAGGTCGACCTGCACCACGTGGATCTGGGGATCGGATACGAGCTCGAGGATCTGCCGGAGGAGTTCGTCACCCGGGAGATCGACTTCCTCGCGGAGCGGTTCGGCGGCCACAAGGACGTGCCCTCCACCGGGCTCGACGCCGGTGGCGGCCAGGTGTGGACCACCGGCGGGGGCGCCGAGGGCGGACCGGTCGCGGTCCGGGGCTCGGCCGCCGATCTGCTCGGCTGGCTCTGCGGCCGCCGCGACGGCACCGGTCTGGCGGTTCGCGGCGGCCCGCTTCCGGCCCTCCCGCCGCTATAGGCTGGCCGTCATGACGTACAGCGGAGCGGTGACGGTCGGCGGCCCTGCCGACGTGCACGAACTGCAGAACCTGATGATCTCCAAGGTCGCGGTCGGTCCGATGAACAACAACGCGTATCTGCTGCGCTGCCGGGCCACCGACGAACAGCTCCTGATCGACGCGGCGAACGACGCCTCGACGCTGCTCACCCTGATCGGTGACGACGGCATCGCGTCCGTCGTGACCACGCATCAGCACGGTGACCACTGGCAGGCGCTCGCCGAGGTCGTGGCCGCGACGGGCGCGCGCACCTACGCGGGCCGGGACGACGCCCCCGGCATCCCGGTACCGACCGACGTCCCACTCCAGGACGGCGACACGGTCAAGGTGGGGAACGTGGAGCTCACCGCGCGCCATCTGGTCGGGCACACACCGGGATCGATCGCCCTCGTCTACGACGACCCGCACGGTCACCCTCACGTGTTCACGGGCGACTGCCTCTTCCCCGGCGGGGTGGGCAACACGCGCAAGGACCCGGAGGCCTTCGCCAGCCTCATCCACGACGTCGAGACGAGGATCTTCGACGTGCTGCCGGACGAGACATGGGTCTACCCCGGCCACGGCGACGACACGACGCTGGGCGCCGAGCGCCCGCATCTGCCGGAGTGGCACGCGCGAGGGTGGTGAAATTGGCGCCGGGCAGCGCGCGGGCGTGACCCCTCGCGTACGCCCGGCGCGCGGCAAGAACTCGCACCCGGTGTGAACCAACTGCACACGCCGGGGGACGCACGCGCTCCCCCCGATCCGGTACTGGTGCAGTCCACTGGAACCGGTCCCGCCCAGGATGACGGTTCCGGGCGGCAGGGGGGCCGCCGGCCTGTCGATCCCCGCCCTCGGCCGACGGCCCCGACAGCGTTGGCGGCCCTGGCAGTTCGCAACTCCGCAGCTCCGGCGGAACCCCTCCCCCTGTCCGCGGCTGATGAGTCCGAGTCGCGTGCCTGGACCCTTCGCGTCCAGGGTGTTCACAGGACTGCAACACACGTTCCCACCATGCGGACAATTACCGCCGTGACCTGGACAAAGAGCATGGTTCGCTGTCACTCTCCCGCCATGCATCTCGCCCAACACGCCCTGCGTCGTGCCGCGTCCGCCGGCACTGTCGCCCTGCTCGCCCTCGCCGTGGGTTGTGCCCCGCAGCCGGAGGAGAAGGCGTCCGGCAAGCCGTCCGGAAGCACCGCCGAGACCTGCGCCAAGGGCTCGTTGAGCACGCAGACCTCGGGCAAGCTCACCATCGCGACCGACGAGCCCGCGTACGAGCCGTGGTTCAAGGACGACAAGCCCGCCAACGGCAAGGGCTTCGAGTCGGCGGTGGCGTACTCCGTGGCGCGGCAGCTCGGCTACGCCGAGGGTGATGTCGTCTGGCAGAGCATTCCCTTCAACAAGGCCTTCGCGCCCGGTGCGAAGACCTTCGACTTCGACATCAACCAGGTGTCGATCAGCGCCGAGCGCAAGAAGGCCGTGGACTTCTCGTCCGGCTACTACGACGTGCGCCAGGCCGTCATCGCGCTGGAGGGCTCCAAGGCCGCGAAGGCGAAGAGCCTCGCGGACCTCAAGGGCCTGAAGCTGGGCGCCCAGGTCGGCACCACCAGCCTGAACTACATCGACGACGTGGTGAAGCCGGCCCGGCAGCCCGCCGCGTACGCGAAGAACGACCAGGCCAAGTCGGCGCTGAAGAACGGCCAGGTGGACGCCATCGTCACCGATCTGCCGACCGCCTTCTACATCACGGCCGCCGAGGTGACCGACGCGAGGATCGTCGGACAGTTCGAGAACCAGGGTGGTACGCCCGAGCAGTTCGGGCTCGTCCTCGACAAGGGCAGCGCGCTGACCTCCTGCGTGACGAAGGCCGTGGACGCCCTGCGCGCGGACGGCACGCTCGCGAAGATCGAGAAGGAGTGGCTGTCCGAGGCCGTCGACGCCCCGGTGCTCAAGTGACCGAGATGAAGGAGGAGTCGGGAGAGGACACCGCCGAGGGCGACATGCCCGGCGAGGGCGGAGCGTACGTCCCCTCGCTGCGGAGGATCGAGCGCGAGCGCCATCGGCGCGCCCGCGCCCGCCGTTCGGCGGCCGTCGCCGCGCTCTCCACGCTCGTCACGGCCGTGGTGCTGTACCTCGTCGTCGTCGACGCGCCGGGCTGGCCGCGCACGAAGGAGACGTTCTTCGACGCGTCGTTCGCGCGTGAGGCCTTCCCGAAGGTCCTCGAAGGCCTCTGGCTGAACCTCCGGTTGTTCGTCGTGTGCGGTGTCGTGGTGCTGGTGCTCGGCACGCTGATAGCCGTGGCGCGCACCCTGCGGGGCCCGATGTACTGGCCGGTGCGCGCCCTCGCCACGGCGTACACGGACTTCTTCCGCGGTCTGCCGCTGATCATCTGTCTGTCGATCGTCGTGTTCGGCGTTCCGGCGCTCCAGTTGCAGGGCGTCACCAACGACCCCGTCCTGCTCGGCGGCACGGGCCTGGTGCTGACCTACTCGGCGTACGTAGCCGAAGTCGTCCGCGCCGGCATCGAATCCGTCCATCCCTCACAACGGGCCGCGGCACGTTCGCTGGGCCTCACCACGCGACAGACCCTGCGCCATGTGGTGCTGCCGCAAGCCGTCCGCCGTCAGGTGCCCCCGCTCCTCAACGACATGGTGTCCCTGCAGAAGGACACCAGCCTCGTCTCCATCGGCGGCGCGGTGGAGGCGATGCGCTCCGCGGACATCATCGTGGGCCGCAGCCTCAACTACACGGCGTACATCGTCGCGGCGCTGCTCTTCGTGGCCCTGACCATCCCCATGACGCGCTTCACCGACTGGGTCACCGCCCGTACGGACCGGCGCCGCAGCCAGGGAGGCACCGCATGAGCAAGACCCCCGTCCCCGGCGGTCCGATGTTGCGGATGGAGTCCGTCCGCAAGACCTTCGGCGACTCGGTCGTGCTGCGGGACGTCGATCTGGAGGTCGCCCCGCACACAGTGACCGCGCTGATCGGCGCCTCCGGGTCCGGCAAGTCCACGCTGCTGCGCTGCGCCAACCTCCTGGAGGAGATCGACGACGGCGCGATCTGGCTGGACGGCGAGGAGATCACCGACCCGCGGGCCGATCAGGACGCGGTGCGCCGGCGGATCGGCGTCGTCTTCCAGGCGTACAACCTCTTTCCGCACATGACCGTGCTGGAGAACATCACCCTCGCCCCGCGGCGGGTGCACGGCGTGAGCCGCGCGGAGGCCGAGGAACACGCGCGTGAACTGCTCGAACGGCTCGGGCTCGGCGCCAAGGCGGACGAGTATCCGGACCGGTTGAGCGGTGGCCAGCAGCAACGGGCCGCGATCGTCCGCGCCTTGGCCGTACGCCCCAAGCTGCTCCTCCTGGACGAGATCACCGCCGCCCTGGACCCCGAACTCGTAGGCGAGGTCCTCAACGTCGTCCGTGACGTGAAAGAGGACGGCATGACCATGGTCCTGGCCACGCACGAGATGGGCTTCGCCCGCGAGGTCGCGGACCAGGTCTGCTTCCTGGACGGCGGCGTGATCCTTGAGCGCGGCACGGCCGAGCAGGTCTTCGGCGACCCGCAGCAGGAGCGCACGCGACGCTTCCTCAAGCGGATCGTGGCGGCAGGGCGCCTCTGACCTCAGGCGTCCGCGGCCTCGGGCGGACGCCTCCCCACGACGGTCAGGTGTCCGCGCGCCCCGTCCCCGCGAGCGCAGCCACCCGCTCCACCGCGAACGCGTAGCCCTGCACGCCACAGCCCGCGATGACCCCGTCGGCACGCAGCGACACATACGAGTGGTGCCGGAACTCCTCGCGCCGGTGGATGTTGGAGATGTGGACTTCCACCACCGGCAGTCCGTCACAGGTGTTGAGCGCATCGAGGATGGCGACGGAGGTGTGCGAGTAGGCCGCCGGGTTGATCACGATCCCGGCGTGGTTCTGGCGGGCCTCGTGGATCCAGTCCACCAGCTCGCCCTCGTGGTTGGACTGCCGGAAGTCCACCGTGCCACCGTGCGCTGCCGCCGCCTTGGCGCACAGCGCCTCGACGTCCGCGAGCGTGTCGGAGCCGTAGATCTCCGGCTGCCGCTGCCCGAGGAGGTTCAGGTTGGGCCCGTTGAGAATCATGATCGGGGCGTTGGCGAGGGTGCGGGGCACGGTTCCTCCGGTCCTTCGGGTCTGCCGGCCCGTCAAGGACCGCTGCTCGGACCCGGTTTATCACGATGCACCGAAAGGGTGACGGCTCGTACCCTGTCGCCATGACGACGCCGGCGTACCCTCCCAAGCCCGTACCCGGCGACCGCGTAGCCGTGATCTCGCCGTCCAGCGGGCTGCCCGGCCTCTTCCCGCTCCCGTACGAACTGGGCCTGGAGCGGCTGCAGGAGGAGTTCGGCCTGGAACCGGTCGAGTACCCGACGACCCGGAAGATGGGTTCGACTCCGCGGGAACGGGCCGACGACATCCACGCCGCGTTCGCCGATCCGACCGTCAAGGCGGTCGTCGCGTCCATCGGGGGCGACGACCAGATCACCGTGCTGCCGCTGCTGGACCGCGAGTTGATCCGCGCGAACCCGAAACCGTTCTTCGGGTACAGCGACAACACGAACCTCCTCGTCCACCTGTGGAACGCCGGGATCGTCGGCTATCACGGCGCGACGGTCATGTGCGAGCTCGGCCGGCCGGGTGCCATGGACCCGCTGACCGCGGAGTCGCTGCGGGCCGCCCTGTTCACGTCCGGGCCGTACGAACTGCGTCCCGCCGACCGGTTCCGCGATGTCGACCTGCCCTGGGACGCGCCGGAGAACCTTCTCGCCGAGCCGCGGACCGAACCGGGCACCGGCTGGACCTGGCTCCGCCCGGACCGGGTGGCCGAGGGCCGCTCCTGGGGCGGCAACATCGAGATCCTGTCGTGGCTGCTGATGGCCGACCGCGAGATCGCCCGCGATCCTTCCGTGTACGACGGTCACGTGCTGTTCCTGGAGACCTCGGAGGACATGCCCGGCGCGGACGACGTCTTCCGGATCCTGCGCAGCATGGGCGAGCGCGGCCTGCTGGGCCGCTTCCCGGCACTCCTCATGGGCCGCCCGAAGACGTGGTCGTTCGAGCGGCCCCTTGAACCGGAAGCCAGGGCCCGTTACGCGCACGATCAGCGCGAAGCAGTCCTCCGGGCCATCGACATATATGCCCCGGACATGATGGTCGTCTTCGATGTGGACCTCGGTCACACCGATCCGCAGATCGTCATCCCCTATGGAGGGGCTGTCCGCGTCGACGGCCCGGCCCGGCGCATCACCGTCACCTACTGACGCACACCGCACTCCCGCGCGCCCCCGTAACTGGCGGTCACTGTGGGTAGTTGATCCGGCATGCACGACGTACGCACCGTAAGGGCACCCTCCATGCTGCGGCTCGCGGCCGCCTCGCTCGCCGGGACGGCCATCGAGTTCTACGACTTCTTCGTCTACGGGACCGCGGCCGCGCTGGTTCTCGGCCCCCTGTTCTTCCCGACCTTCTCGCCCCTGGCGGGGACACTGGCGGCCTTCGGGACGTTCGGCGTCGGTTTCCTCGCCCGTCCGCTCGGCTCGGTGCTGTTCGGGCACATCGGGGACCGGCGCGGGCGGCGGCCGGTTCTGCTGGCCTCGCTGCTGCTGACCGGCGCGGCCACCGTCGCCGTCGGCTGTCTTCCGACGTACGACCGCATCGGCGCCGCCGCTCCCGTGCTTCTTCTGGTGCTGCGTTTTCTGCAGGGGCTCGGACTCGGCGGCGAATGGGGAGGTGCCGTGCTGCTGACGGTCGAGCACGCGCCCGCCGAACGGCGCGGGCTGTGGTCGAGCTTCCCCCAGATCGGTCCGTCCCTCGGATTCGTGCTGGCCAATGGCGTGATGCTGGCGCTCTCGGCGACGCTGTCCGACGCGCAGTTCGCGCAGTGGGGGTGGCGGGTGCCCTTCTGGGCGGCGGGTGTGCTCGCGGCGGCAGGGCTGTGGCTGCGCGGTTCGCTCGAGGAGAGCCCGCGGTTCCTGGAAATGGGGGACCACGCGCGCGTGCCGCTCGCCGAGGTGGTGCGCGACCACTGGCGGCTCGTCCTGCTGACGGCCGGCGGACTCGCCGTCGGATACGCCGTGTTCTACGCGGTGACGACCTGGGCGCTCGCCTACGGCGTCGAACGGCTCGGCGTGAGCCGCACCGTCATGCTGACCTGCATCATGGCCGCCGTGGTGGTGCAGGGAGCCCTGACACCCTTGGTGGCCCTGCTGGGAGATCGCTACGGACGGCGGCCGCTGTGCATGGCGGGGTGCGCGGGCGCCTCGCTGTGGATGTTCCCGATGATCGGGCTGCTGTCGACCGGCGAACCGCTGCTGATGTTCCTCGGCTTCCTGGTGGCACTCATCGCGTTCGTCACCATGTTCGCGGTGATCGCCGCGTATCTGCCGGAGCTGTACGAGCCGCGCGTGCGCTGCACGGGCGCGGCCGTCGGATACAACCTGGGCGGGGTTCTCGGGGGCGCGCTCACCCCGGTCGTGGCGACGGCGGTGGCGAGCGGGGAGCGCGTGCCGTGGGGCGTGGCCGCCTATCTGACGGGGATCGCGCTGCTGAGCCTCGGGTGCTTCGCACTGCTGCCGGAGACCCGGCCGGTGCCCCGGCTGACGGTCGTACCCGTCGCCGAGTGACTGCTGGTCAGGGGTTGACGGCCAGCTCCAGGTAGGCGGCGAACACGACCAGATGGACACCTCCCTGGAGCGGAGTGGCCCGCCCAGGAACGACCGTCAGGGAGCTCACCACCACGGTCAGCGCGAGCAGAACCATCTCGGTGGCGCCCAGACCGAGCACGAGTGGTCCGGAGAGCCAGAGTGACGCCAGGGCGACGGCGGGGATGGTCAGTCCGATGCTGGCCATCGCGGAGCCGAGGGCGAGATTCAGGCTGGTCTGCACCCGGTCGCGGCGGGCGGACCGCAGGGCCGCGATGGTCTCGGGGAGCAGCACGAGCAGCGCGATGATCACACCGACCACGGAATGCGGCATGCCGGCCGCCTCGACCCCGGACTCGATGGTGGGCGACACACCCTTGGCGAGGCCGACCACGCCGACCAGGGCGAGGCCGAGAAGTCCCAGGCTGATTCCGGCCTCACGGGCGGACGGGGCGTCGGCGTGGTCGTCCACGTCGATGACCTGGCCCTGTCGGGTGATCGGCAGGAAGTAGTCACGGTGTCGCACGGTCTGGGTCGTCACGAACAGGGCGTACAGGACCAGGGAGGCGACCGCGGCGAAGGTGAGCTGGGCGGTGGAGAACTCCCGGCCCGGCTTGCTGGTGGTGAAGGTGGGGAAGACGAGGCTGAGTGTGGCCAGCGTGGCGACGGTGGCCAGGGCGGCTCCGGTGCCTTCCGCGTTGAAGACAGCCAGCCCGTGGCGCAGTGAGGCGACGAGCAGACACAGGCCGACGATCCCGTTGCAGGTGATCATCACGGCCGCGAACACCGTGTCGCGGGCCAGTGTCGAACTCTTGGCGCCGCCGTCCGCCATCAGGGTGACGATGAGCGCGACTTCGATGATCGTGACCGCGACGGCGAGGACCAGCGATCCGAAGGGTTCACCCACCCGGTGGGCGACCACCTCGGCGTGATGCACCGCGGCGAGCACGGATCCCGCGAGGACCAGCGTCACCAGTGCGACAACCGCTGCGGGCAGGTCGCGCCCCCAGGTGAACACGAGCAGCACCACCGCGATCGCGGGCACCACGGCGGTCCACCGCCTCGCGAGCGACCTGAGCGGAACGATCATGCCGCGATCGTCGCAGTCGCAGGCGTGCCCCGCACCCCGGCGGCGCGGGGCACGCTCCAAAAGAACCGCGGCGGACGAGCCCGTCCCCGGGAGTGGACCGCTACTTCAGCTCGGTCATCTCCTGGACGTCGCAGTCCGTGAAGGACGGCGGCCTGGTGCACAGCGCCGCCAGCTGCTCCGCCATCTTTCCCGTCTCCGGGTCGCCGCTGTTGCGCATGGCGTCCTCATAGGACTCGAACTCGATCAGTACGAGGTAGCGGTTGGGCGTGTTGCGGTCCTTCAGGACGAGCCGGTGGGTGGGGCCGCCCTCGCGGCCGGCGTTGCGCTGTTCCGCCTCCTGGACGAGCCGACGCATCTCGTCCATCCGCTCGGACTCGATGTCGATGATCTGCACGAACTTCATGGATTCCTCCACCCGGCCCGGGCGCTCCCGGACGGGAGACGCTCGGGATCCAAGCAAGCACCGGGAGCGGTGGTCGGCAATTCGCCACGCACCGCTCCCGGGGTGGTTGTCGCTACGTTCGACGTGGTCAGACGTCGATGCTTTCCTTCGGAGCGCTCTCGGCCCGCTCGCGCGCCGCCTGCCTTCTTGTGGCGGTCAGGCTGGTGATCGTGGTGACCACGAGGACCGCGCAGATCACGCCGAGCGAGACCGGGATGGATATCTCGGGAACATGGACGCCGGACTCGTGCAGCGCGTGCAGGACGAGCTTGATGCCGATGAATCCGAGGATGACCGACAAGCCGTAGCTGAGGTGGACCAGTTTCTTGAGCAGGCCGCCGATGAGGAAGTACAGCTGTCGCAGACCCATCAGCGCGAAGGCGTTGGCCGTGAAGACGATGTACGGGTCCTGGGTCAGGCCGAAGATCGCGGGGATCGAGTCGAGGGCGAAGAGCACGTCGGTGGTGCCGATCGCCAACATCACGACCAGCATCGGCGTCATGACGCGCTTGCCGTTCCGGCGGATCCACAGTTTGGTTCCGTGATAGCGGTCGGCCACGCCGAACCGCCGCTCGGCGGCCTTGAGCAGCCTGTTCTCCTCGAACTCCTCCTCGTCCTCGTCGGCCCTGGCCTCCTGGATCAGCTTCCAGGCGGTGTAGATGAGGAACGCGCCGAAGATGTAGAAGACCCAGGCGAAGTTCGCGATGATCGCGGCGCCGGCGGCGATGAATATCGCGCGCAGGACGAGGGCTATCAGGACGCCCACGAGGAGTACGCGCTGCTGGTACTTCGAGGGCACCGCGAACTTCGCCATGATCAGGACGAAAACGAAGAGGTTGTCGACGCTCAGCGACTTCTCGGTGATGAAGCCGGCGAAGAACTCTCCGGCCGGCTCTCCGCCGGCGAAGAGGAACAGTCCGAGTCCGAACAGCCCGGCGAGGGCGATCCAGACGACGGTCCAGACTCCGGCTTCCTTGATCGATACGTCGTGCGGCTTGCGGCCGATGAAGAAGTCGACCGCGATCAGTGCGGCCAGCCCCACGATGGTCAGGACCCACAGGGTCAGGGAAACATCCACTGCGCCTCCGGCAGTTCGTAACGGCAGATTTCAGCGTCGTCGCGCTACCGGAGGTCTCTTCCACCCGCGGCTGCCGGGGCGCTGGGTGCGCCCGGGAGCCTGCGGGCCGACGTCCCGGGATCAGGCTCGATCCGTATTGACGGGTGCGTCGCAGCAGGTAGGGAGTACTCCCCTCCGTATGGAAAAAGAGTACCCGAATCACCAAGGAAAGGTAAAGGGATTAGTAAAAGAAAGGCCAAGTTACCTGGTCAGGGCACTTTACGGACGCTTGGCAAAGCGGCTTGACCTCTGAGGTCCGGGGGTCCGGAGGGGGCAGGGTCAGCGGTTCCACGACCGGCGGGCCGCCGCCACCTGCGCGAGGACCTGATGGAGCACCTGGCTGTTCGCGGGAACGAGCGAGGGCTCATAGGTCCACGCATGTCCGACCCACGGGTCGGCGAGATGGTCGTCGGGAACCGGCGTGATCCGCAGCAGCGACCGCCAGAGGGGGTCGAGCAGTGGTCCGTACGCGGCCGCGTCCTCCCGGTCGGCCACCATCATCAGATGGACGCCGACGGCCGGCCCCTCGTCCGCCAGGTAGCGGAGCTGGGTCACGGCGCGATCGTCGAAGCCGTGCGGGAAGTCGTTGACGATCAGAAGCTGTTCGGCGGTGTCGAGACCGGGCGGCAGCGAGTCGGCCGCTCCCCCGCGCAACGCCATCTGCACCAGGTCGACGCGCTGGGTGAGACGGGTCAGTACGTCCGCCACGCCCGCGGCACCCGCGGCCGGGGGGCTGCCGAGCACCCCGGACTGTGTCAGAGGCGCCAGGGACGAGGCTCCGGCGCCGGCCGGATCGATGACATGCACGGTGATCTCGCCCGCGGGATACACGGCGAGCAGCCGGGCGGCGTGCGCCACGGCGGTGTCCATGGCGAGGCGGCGCACTTGGTCGGAGTCTGCGAGCGTGCCCTCCAGGGAGGCGCGACCGCTGTCGATCCACAGGCCGCGCTCCAGTGGCAGGCGCACCAGCATCGGAATGCTCAGGTTCTCGCTCTCGGGCAGACGGAGGTCGCCGAGCCGCAGCGCCATGGGGATTTCCATGGGCGCGCGGTAGCCGTGCCAGACCGGGTTGTCCCAGCGCGCGTAGGCCATCGGCAGCGCCGGCTCCACGACCTCGGCCTCGGCCGTGAGCTGGGCGAGGTCCCGGTCGAGGACGGCCCGGGCCTGGTCGACCAGGTGCATGTGTTTGGCGCGGGCGGCCTCGCGCGCGGCGTCGCCCTGCCCGCCGATCCGGCTGCGCGGGTCGGACAGGACGTGGTCGAGCTCCTTCTCCATGCGCGAGTCGGCGAAGTCGACGGCGCTGCGGTACGCGGCAACGGTCCGGGCCAGGTCCTCGAACATTCCCCACACCTGGTTGTACAGGCGCTCCTCCATGGACCAGCCGGTCGCGTCTCCAGCGACGGGCTGGGCGGGCTGTCCGGGCTGGGCCGGCGGAGCGGTCGGTGGGGGCGGCGGCGGGGCTGCGGTCTGCCGACCGGGGTGGCTGTAGTCGACCGTGCCACCGGCGGTGGGCGACGACGGCTGGGCGACCGAGGAGGGGTCGGGTTGCGTGGAACCCCCCGGACGGCCGGTCTGCGGAGCTGCGGCTCCCTGTGGACCGGGCCTGTCGTACGGGGACTGCTGCGGCGTCACGAGCCCGGGGGTGCCCTGCGGTCCAGGTCCGGCGTACGGCTGGTCCGGTCCCGGCGCCGAGGCGGCCGCCTGTCGCGACCGGTCCGCGTCCGGGGTGCGCGGCGGGGGCGCCGCCACCGACCGCGCGAGGCCCTGGGCCACCGCTTCGTTGATACTGCCCGCGAGTTGCCGGGCCTCAGGAAGCCCCTGGTCGGTGAGGAGTTCGGCGAGGCCGCCCGTGTAGCCCTGGCCGACCGCGCGGACCTTCCAGACGCCCTGCCTGCGGTAGAGCTCCAGGGCCACGACGGCGGACTCGGCGTCCAGGCCGGTGAGCGTGTAGCTGGCCACCTCGGAACCGTCGAGGCCGGTGACCGCGACGAAAGGGGCGGCGACGGCGCCGAACCGGACCGGGCCGCCGACCCCGATGGGCAGCGCGAGCAGCACGCTGACCCGGTGCACGGTCGGCGGCAGGGCGTCAAGGTCGAAGGCCAGGCGATGATCGGCCGCCGCCTGTTTGGAGACCTCGAGCCCGGGAAGCGTGGGCGCGCCCGGGTGGGCCACCCACTCGACGCCCCGGACCCTGCCCTGCTCGTCGCTGAGCGTGGCCCCTGCCACGATCGGCTTCCCGGCCGAGACACGGACCTCGAGACGGACCTGGGGGAGCGGGTGGTTCTGCCCCCTGACCAGCTCGGCCGTCATCGTCTTGTCCCCTTATGTCGCTGTGTGCGTGTGCGCCGGCCGCCTACAGGTGCGGCAGGATCGCGGGCATCAGGTCCTGGAACGTGCGGCCGTTGGCCGGAGTGCCGAGGGCCGTCATCTGCCAGCCGGTTCCGGAGCGGTGCACCTTCGCCATGATCTGGGCCGTGTACTGGCCGCCGCCGGCCAGCGTGTAGCGGGCGAGTTCCTGGCCGTTGGTCTCGTCGACCAGACGGCAGAACGCGTTCTGCACTTCCTGGAAGGTCTGGCCCGTGAAGGAGTTCACGGTGAAGACGATCTGGTCGATGTGGACCGGGATGCGCTGCAGGTCGACGAGGATGGCCTCGTCGTCGCCGCCTTGGCCCACGCCGCCGACGAGGTTGTCACCGGTGTGCCGCACCGAGCCGTCGTCGCTGACGAGGTGACGGAAGAACACCACGTCGACGGGCTGCTTGTCGGCGAACAGCACGGCGGAGGCGTCGAGGTCGATCTCCCGGGTGCGCGAGCCGAACAGGCCGCGCCGGGGGGCCGCCTGCCAGCCGAGTCCCATACGGACCGCGGTCAGCGTGCCTCCGTCGTTCTTCTGCAGACTGATGGCCTGGCCCTTGGTCATGTTGACCGTCACGCGCTGTTCCCCTCTCGAACTGTCCCCTGTTGCCGCGGAGTCCGCGGATGAGCAGAACCCTACGCAGCGGCACTGACAGCGCCGAACCCTGGGGCAGACTTTGTGTCGGTCTTGCAACACACCGCGCGTCGGCCGAGGCCCGGGCGCCACCGGCGTGACCGTCAGGCGATTCCCGCCTCCTTCATCTGCCGCAGCTCCTTCTTCATCTCGGACACCTCGTCGCGCAGCCGGGCCGCGATCTCGAACTGGAGGTCGGCCGCCGCGGCGCGCATCCGTTCCGTCATCTCCTCGATCTGCTGGGCGAGTTCGGCAGCGGGACGATCGGTCGGGACGGCGTCCTTGCCCTTGGCGGACTTGGCGGCCCGGGTCGCCTTGCCGCCCAGCGCGGGGACGGGGGCCTTGGCGCCCTTGCCGTCCTTCGTCTTGCGGTAGCCGGAGCCGAGCAGTTGCTCGGTGTCGACGTCCTCGCGGGCGATCTGCGCCACGATGTCGTTGATCTTCTTGCGGAGGGGCTGCGGGTCGATGCCCCTCTCCTTGTTGTAGGCGATCTGCTTCTCCCGGCGCCGGTTGGTCTCCTCGATGGCCTTCTCCATCGCCGGGGTGATCTTGTCGGCGTACATGTGGACCTGGCCGGAGACATTGCGCGCCGCGCGGCCGATGGTCTGGATCAGGGACGTTCCCGAGCGCAGGAAGCCTTCCTTGTCGGCGTCGAGGATCGCCACCAGGGAGACCTCGGGAAGGTCGAGGCCCTCGCGCAGCAGGTTGATGCCCACCAGGACGTCGAACTCGCCGGCGCGCAGTTCGCGCAGCAGCTCCACGCGGCGCAGGGTGTCGACGTCGCTGTGCAGGTAGCGGACCTGGATGCCAAGTTCGAGGAAGTAGTCGGTGAGGTCCTCGGCCATCTTCTTGGTGAGCGTGGTGACCAGGACGCGCTCGTCCTTCTCGGTGCGCTGCCGGATCTCGTGCACCAGGTCGTCGATCTGGCCCTCGGTGGACTTGACGACGACCTGCGGGTCGATGAGGCCGGTAGGACGGATGATCTGCTCGACAAAGCCGTCCGAGCGGGAAAGCTCGTACTTCCCCGGGGTCGCCGAGAGATAGACGGTCTGGTCGATGCGCTTCTGGAACTCCTCCCATTTCAGGGGGCGGTTGTCCAGGGCTGAGGGCAGCCGGAAGCCGTGGTCGACAAGGGTGCGCTTGCGGGAGGCGTCACCCTCGTACATGGCGCCGATCTGCGGAACGGTGACGTGCGACTCGTCGATGACGAGCAGGAAGTCGTCCGGGAAGTAGTCGATCAGCGTGTTCGGCGGGGAACCGGGTTCACGGCCGTCGAAGTGCATCGAGTAGTTCTCGACACCGGAGCAGGAGCCGATCTGGCGGAGCATCTCGATGTCGTACGTCGTCCGCATGCGCAGCCGCTGGGCCTCCAGGAGCTTGCTCTGCTTCTCCAGCTCGGCGAGGCGTTCCCCCAGTTCCTTCTCGATGTCGTTGACGGCGCGCTCCATGCGTTCGGGACCCGCCACGTAGTGGGACGCCGGGAAGACGTAGATCTGGTTGTCGTCGCTGATGACCTCACCGGTCAGCGGGTGCAGCGTGGACAGGGCCTCGATCTCGTCGCCGAACATCTCGATGCGGACGGCGAGCTCCTCGTAGACCGGGAAGATCTCGATGGTGTCGCCCCGGACCCGGAAGGTGCCGCGCGCGAAGGCCACGTCGTTGCGCGTGTACTGGATGTCGACGAAGCGGCGCAGCAGGTCGTCGCGGTCGATCTCGTCGCCGACCTTGAGGCTGACCATCCGGTCCACGTACTCCTGCGGAGTGCCGAGGCCGTAGATGCAGGAGACCGAGGCGACCACGACGACGTCACGGCGGGTCAGCAGCGAGTTGGTCGCGGAGTGGCGCAGGCGCTCCACCTCCTCGTTGATCGAGGAGTCCTTCTCGATGTAGGTGTCCGACTGCGGGACGTAGGCCTCGGGCTGGTAGTAGTCGTAGTACGAGACGAAGTACTCGACCGCGTTGTTCGGCAGCAGCTCTCGGAACTCGTTGGCCAGCTGGGCGGCCAGCGTCTTGTTCGGTGCCATGACGAGCGTGGGGCGCTGGAGCTTCTCGATCATCCACGCGGTGGTCGCGGACTTGCCGGTGCCGGTCGCACCCAGCAGGACGACATCCTTCTCACCTGCCCGGATGCGCTTCTCCAGGTCGGCGATGGCCGTGGGCTGGTCACCGCCCGGCTGGAAGGAGCTGACGACCTCGAAGGGCGCCACCGAACGTTCGATCTTGGATACGGGCCGCATGGAATCCACCGTACGACCCCGCACTGACAACCGGGCCCGATCACCTGCTCTGCGGAGCGCGGGAGCGGCGGTACGCGCGCTCCGGCACTCGGCGGACGGCCGGGCGACGGCCGACGTGCACGGCGACGGGATGGGCCGGGATGCCCGGTCGCCTGATCTCCGCGGGACGCCGTTCGGGCCGGCCCATGACCATCTGCGGATCGAACATCATGACGACGCCCGCCAGACACAGGAAGGCCAGGGGGCCGATCATCATGGGCGCGAGCAGCGCCGCCGCCGAGTCCCCGGCAGGGGCCGCGCCGGTCGAACCGTGCAGATGGACGCTGAGCGCGGCCATGCCCGTGTAGTGCATACCGCTGACGGCCAGCCCCATGACGAGGCTCGCACCCACGCTCCAGAGGAATCCACGCACCTGTCCCGCGGCCCAGAGGGCGGCGGTGGCGGCCACGACGGCTATGACGACCGAGGCCGAGACCGTGAGGGTGTTGTACGCGAGCTTCCCGTTGAGCCGCATCCCGGCCATGCCCAGGTAGTGCATCGAGGCGATGCCCAGGCCGGTGACGGTCCCTCCGGTGAAGAGCGCCGTCCCGGTGGCGCCCTGATAGCCGACGATGAAGATCCCGGCGCCGACCATCAGGACGGCGACGCCCAGACTCGCGAACGTCGTCGGCTTGTCGTAGTGGACGGGGGTCTGCTCGACCGTGAATCCCATCATCGCGATGAAGTGCATCGTCCATATGCCGGACGCGATCGCGAACGAGCCGAGGGCGAGCCACCCGGCGCGCCAGGAACCGGCGACGAGCAGGGATCTGGTGGTGCAGCGAAGCCCCAGCGCTCCGCCCAGACAGGCCATGAAATACGCCACCAGCGGTGTGACGAGTCCATAGGTGAAGCCGTCGACCGTGCCCTGCATACGCGGCTGCCTTTCCCGCCCTGTTACTCCTGGAACTGCCCGGAACACCCCCGCCCTCCGGACCGCCGGAGCGGACCGGGTTGAGGCGAGAGTATGACCCCCACCGGAATGGTCGAACGATAATCCGGCAAAGAATCACGACCTCTCCTCACTTGTACGGCGCCAGTGACCGGACTTGGACAACTCCATTCAATCCGCGGCCATCTCGCCCCACCCCTCCGTCGACTCTCTGCTGTCAGTCTTGTACTGTCCGTGATCGTCCGACGCGAGGAGAACGCATGCACGCGCGCGTTGCCGCCGCCACGACCGCCGCGCTTCTTGGGGGAGCCGTTTTGATACTGCCCAGCCCGCACGCCAAGGCCGGCGGCCGGATCACGGCACCGCTGGTCGTCGCCCACCGCGGCGCCTCGGCCTATGTGCCCGAGAACACTCTGGACGCCATCGACCGCGCGGCCGAGCTGGGGTTCGACTGGGTCGAGAACGACGTCCAGCGCACCAGCGACGGTCAGCTGGTCGTCCTGCACGACGCATCGCTGGCGCGCACGACCGACGTCGAGGAGGTCTATCCCGGGCGAAGCCCCTGGAAGGTCAAGGACTTCACCGCGGCCGAGATCGCCCGCCTGGATGCCGGTAGCTGGTTCGACCCCCGGTTCGCGGGCGCGAAGGTGCCGACGCTGCGGGAGTACATGGAAGGCGTCTCGCGCAACCACCAGAAGCTCGTCCTGGAGATCAAGAACCCGGAGCTCTATCCGGGCATCGAGCGACAGACGCTCAGGCTCCTGAGCAACGAGGGCTGGCTCGACCCGGTGCACCTCAGGGACAGGCTGATCGTCCAGAGCTTCAGTGCGGACAGTGTCCGGACGGTGCACCAGCTGCGGCCCGGCATCACGACGGCCTTCCTGGGGACGCCTCCGGTCGCGCGGCTGCCCCAGTACGCGGAGTTCGCCGACCAGATCAACTCCGATCACCGGTCGCTGTCGTCCGACTACGTCTCCGCGGTCCACGCGCTCCATGGTCCGCACGGCCCGATGAAGGTCTTCGCCTGGACCGTGGACGAAGCGGCCACCGCGCGGCGTCTGGCGGGCTTCGGCACGGACGGCGTCATCACGAACGTGCCCGACGCGATCCGCGAGGCTCTGCGCTAGCGCGCCATCGCCCGGGGTGCGGACGGGTGCCGGCGTGGGTGCCCCGGGCGTTGTCAGTGGCGGGCCGTACGGTGGATCGCATGAACAGCCACGGGCGGTACGAGCAGCAGGTCGTGTGGTCCGTCGTCGGCACGGACATCGGTCCGCTGCTCCTCGCGGCGACGTCCCACGGCCTGGTCAATGTCGTCTTTCACGCGTCGGACGCGGTGCGCGACAAGGCGCTCGACCGGCTCGCGTCCCGTCTGGGCAGCGAGCTCGTCGAGGCCCCGGAGTCCCCGCTGCTGGCCGAGGCGATACGCCAGGTCGAGGCGTACTTCGCGGGCGAGCGGCAGGATTTCGACCTGCCGCTCGACTGGTCGCTGATCTCGGGGTTCAACCGCCAGGTGCTGCGCGAGTTGAACTCGGGCGTTCCGTTCGGTTCCGTCGTGGCCTACGGCGACCTGGCCGGGCGGGTCGGTGAGCCCCGGGCGGCGCAGGCCGTGGGGGTGGCCATGGGCTCGAATCCGCTGCCGGTCGTGGTGCCCTGCCACCGGGTGGTCGAGAGCGACGGAGGGATCGGTGGTTTCGGGGGCGGCCTGGAGACCAAGCGGAAGCTGCTGGCGCTCGAAGGAGTCCTCCCGGAACCGCTGTTCTGAGGTCGCGGCGGGAGCTGAAGGGGCATGGTGCGCATCACGCCCTCCCGGCTGCAGCCCACGCGGGAGAACGACCCGCGTGAGTACGCCCCGATGAGCGGCTCGCGGCACACCTCTCCGGCCTTCGAGCGGAGGGCGGGGAGGGTGCGCTGCGCGTGCGGCGGAGCATCCGCTCCTCGGATCCTCAGAGGCTGATGTGGTACGCCTTGCGCAGCGTCTCGTGGACGGTCCACGTCGTACGGTCGCCCTCGCGCAGGAACGCCGCGTCACCAGGACCCACCTCGATGACGTCGCCGCCCTCCACCTCGATGGTGGCGCGGCCACTGACGACGACAAAGAGCTCGTTCGCCTCGGTGTCGGTCACCACGCCGGGCGTGATCTGCCAGATGCCGCGCAGCTGCTTGCCGTCGGCGGACTCCCACAGCACCTTGCCCGTCACCGCGGGGTCGCCGGAGACGATCTGGGCCGGGTCCAGCGGCTCGGGTTCGAGTTCGGCGTCGGGAATGTGCACGGCGAAGGACGGTGCGGCCTGGGAGTTCATGGTCATGAGCGGACACCCTAAGGGCTTGCCCGCCGCCCGGGGCGACGAGGGTCTCCCTGTCCGGCCCGGCGCCGCACGGCACTTCGACAAGGTCCTGACGCGCAGGGTGGCCGTACCGCGCGGCCGCAGCGCAGTCCGACCGCCTTCTCGTAGGAGTCGCCGAGGTGACCGGATCACGTACCCGCAGGACGACATGGCCGAGACGTGGCGAGTTGTCCGTCATGCCCCCAGGCTGGTGTCGTACACCGCTGGTCACATGGGTTTGGCCGGGCGCGCCGCTCGCCAGAGATCCAGGGACGGGGAACGTCGACCGACGACAGGAGGCAGGCGCGTGATCGTGGTGTCCGAAGAGGTGCGGGAGGCGCTCGGCGCGCGCCGGCCGGTGGTGGCCCTGGAGTCGACGATCATCGCCCACGGGCTGCCCCGCCCGCGCAATCTGCAGGTCGCACTCGAACTGGAGGAGGTCGTCCGGGAGGAGGGCGCCGTACCCGCGACGATCGCCGTGCTCGACGGTCGGCCGCACGTCGGTCTGGACAAGGACCAACTGGAGCGGGTCGCGAACGAGGACGGCATCCGCAAGCTGGGCCACCGTGACCTGCCGCTCGCGGTGGCCGCGGGGGCGAGCGGCGCGACGACCGTGTCCGCGACGGCCCTGTTGGCGGCCCGCGCGGGGGTACGGGTGTTCGCGACGGGAGGGCTCGGCGGTGTGCACCGCGAGTGGACGGTGACCCAGGACGAGTCCGCCGATCTGGGCCTGTTGGCGCGCACCCGGATCACGGTGGTGTGCGCGGGCGTCAAGTCGATCCTGGACGTGCCGGCGACCCTCCAACGCCTGGAGACGCTGGGCGTGGCGGTGGCCGGGTACGGCACGGACCAGTTCCCCGGCTTCTATCTGTCCGACTCGGGGCACCCCGTGGACTGGACCCTGGAGTCTCCCGAGCAGGTGGCGGAGGTGATGCGCGCTCAGGACGCGCTGCACGCCCCGGACTCGTCGCTCATCGTCGCGAACCCCGTCCCCGAGGAGGAGCAGCTCGATCCCGCGCTCCACGCGCGCGTGCTGGCCGAAGCGCTGCGCGCGTGCGAGGAGGAGGGTGTGACCGGACAGGCGGTGACACCGTTCCTGCTCGGCTATCTGGTCCGGCACACGGACGGTGCCTCACTCGGCGCCAATCTGGCGGCGGTACGCGGCAACGTACGCCTCGCGGGGCGGATCGCAGCAGCCTGGGCGGGGGCGTGAGCGACGCGGACCGAGGCGACCTGGGCGGCAGCGCCGAAACGGCTGACCGAGGCGACCTGGCCGAAGGCGCTCTGCTCGTCGTCGGGGACGTGGTCACGGACGTCGTCGCCCGGCATCGCGGACCACTGGCGGCCGGCACCGACACGGTCGCGGCCGTCCGGACCGTGCCGGGCGGCGCGGGCGCCAACGTCGCGTGCTGGGCCGTGTACGACGGCTGCGCCGACGTACGGCTCCTCGGCAGGGTGGGCGGCGACTCCGCGGCGTGGCACGAACGCGAACTCGCTGCGAGCGGCGTACGGCCCCTCCTGGTGACCGATCCGGAGACGCCGACCGGAACGGTGATCTGCTTGGTGGACACCGGCGCGTCGGCGGAACGGACGTTCCTCACGGACAGCGGGGCGTCACTGCGGCTCGCACCGGGCGACTGGTCGCCCGCGCTGCTCGACGGGGTCGCGCGGCTGCATCTGTCGGGCTACCTGTTCTTCTCCGAGCCGAGCCGGGCGCTGGTCTCGGTGGTGTTGGAAGCGACACGCGCGCGTGGTGTGCCGGTGAGCCTCGACCCGGCGTCGGCGGGGTTCCTGGCCGAGCTGGGTGTGGACCGCTTCCTCGAACTGTGCGCGGGCGTGGACGTCCTGCTGCCAAGCCGTGACGAGGCGCGTCTGCTGACCGGGCTGCCCGATCCGGCCGACGCGGCGGCCAAGCTGAGCCGCCACTTCCCCTTGGTCGTCGCCAAGCTGGGGGGTGACGGGGCCCTGATCGCCCGTTCCGGATCCGTCCGGGCCCATGTCCCGGCGCTGCCCGCGACGCCTCGTGACACGACGGGCGCCGGTGACGCTTTCACCGGCGCTTTCCTCGCCGCACTGCTCGCGGGCGCCGAACCCGAGGAGGCGGCGACGGCGGGATGCGCGGCGGGAGCGAAGGCCGTGGAACGGGTCGGCGGAAGACCGCCCACGGGAAGCCGACGGCGACGCGATGGAGAGACGCGGGCCCGCTGAACGCCTCGCCCGCAGGAGGGCGTACCCGTGGCACCCGATTCCCGGCTTCCCGCTCTCGCTCAGTTCTTGCGCCCCCAGGCCGAGATCATCGGCGCCGTCGCCAGGTCCATGGACCCCGCGGCGACGTTGGCCAGGTGCCGGTCGATCTCCTCCTGGGTGGCCAGGCCCGCGGTGACGAGCTGGTCGCGGATCTGACGGATCGTCGCGGATTCCAGCGTGCCGCAGGCGGGTGAGGTGACGGGGAAGTACGCGTCGGCCTCCACGCCCCGCAGCCCCGCTTCCCGGAGCAGTCGCGGGAGTTTGCGGCCGTACGCGAGGTCGGCGCCGCGATCGGCGAGCAGTTTGCGAAAGCCCTGGCGCAGCCGGTTCGCGAGCTGCTGCTCGGGGCCGTACTCGTCGGGGCAGAGCAGAGGCTGCAGGGCGGGGTCGGCGTCCTCGACAAGAATCCGGCCGCCGGGCCGCAGTACCTTGATCATCGACCGCAACGCCCTCTCCCGGTCCGGCACATGGACCAGTACGAGCCGGGCGTGCACGAGGTCGAAGCCCTCCCCCGGCGGTTCCTCGGCACCCACGTCGTGGACGCGGACCTCGACCGGCGAGCGCGCTACGGAGGCCGCCCATGAGGTGTCGATGTCGGTCGCGACGACCCTCCCCGTCGGGCCCACCTTCTTGGCCAGCCAGGACACGACGGACGTGCCGCCCGCCCCGACCTCCCAGCAGCGCCAGCCGGACCCGACGCCGAAGCGCTCCATGTGCCGGAACGTCGTGGGGTCGAAGAGAGCGGCGAGGGCGTCGAAACGCTGTCCCGCCTCGGTCTGCTGGTTGTCGAGGAGATACCCGTCGGCTCGCGTCATGAGGAGATCATCCCAGTTGACCCGCTTGTCGGGAATCGTTGACGCTCCCGTTGTCGGCACCCGCATCACCTGAGGAGTTCCGCCCGGCGACACCGGGCGCCGGGCGGCTGACGCCGTGCGACGTCGAGTCGTCGGAGTACCTCGCGTCACGGAACGGAATGTTCCGTTCCCACAGCCTTTTCCGGTGTCCGACCAGGCCTGGCAGACTGGCGCGCCAGGCGCAAAGTGCGGCCCGAGGAGATCCACGCGAGGAGATCCAGATGTCCATGGCAGGGAATTTGCGGAGGGTGACGGCTCTCGGTGCGGTCGACGGCCTCCGCAGAGTGGCACGGCTGACACGGCGGCGGCGCCGTGTCGACCTGAGTCACCCGGCCCGGTCGCCTTTGGGCTCCGCGGTGGTGAACTGCGTGGCGTACAGGAACGGCGCCCGGATCCCCGAGGGCCGCGATCTGGTCGACACCGTGCAGCGGATCCGCAAGCGCGACGAGGGATTCGTCTGGCTCGGACTGCACGAACCGACCGACCTGGAGTTCGCGGGCATCGCCGAGCTCTTCGACCTGCATCCGCTGGCCGTCGAGGACTCGGTCGAGGCGCATCAGCGTCCGAAGGTGGAGAGGTACGGCGACACGCTGTTCGCGGTCTTCAAAACCGTCTGCTACGTAGAGCACACGGAGTTGACCGCGACCAGCGAAGTGGTGAACACCGGCGAGATCATGGTGTTCGTCGGGCCGGACTTCGTCATCACTGTGCGGCACGGACGGCACGGATCCCTGGGCCCGCTGCGCGAGGAGCTGGAGTCCGATGCGCAGAAGTTGTCCAAGGGGCCGGCCGCGGTCCTGCACGCGATCGCGGACCATGTGGTCGACGACTACATGAGCGTCGCGGACTCGGTCCAGGCGGACATCGACCAGGTCGAGGCCGATGTGTTCGCCGAGAACGGCGCACGCACGGACGCGGGCCGCATCTACCAGCTCAAGCGTGAACTCCTCGAACTGAAGCGGGCTGTGGTCCCGCTCGCCCGGCCCGTCCAGGAGCTGGCGACCCGGCCGACCCGCGTGGTCGACCCGGAGATACAGGCGTACTTCCGGGACGTCTCCGACCATCTGCTGCGTGCCACCGAGCAGATAGCCGCCTTCGACGAACTGCTCAACTCGATCCTGCAGGCGCATCTCGCGCAGGTGACCGTGGCGCAGAACGAGGACATGCGGAAGATCACGGCTTGGGCGGCGGTCATCGCCGTACCGACCATGGTCTGCGGCGTGTACGGCATGAACTTCGACAACATGCCCGAGCTGCACTGGAGGTTCGGCTACCCCATCGTCATCGGCGCCATATCCATCGGCTGCCTCGTCCTCTACCGAGGGTTCAGGCGCAACGGCTGGCTCTGACACGTCTCCCGCCCGGCACGGCCAGCCGGACGAGAGAGCGTGCCGCGTATTCGGCACGGGCCGGAGCGCGGGAGCGGGCGGACCGGAGAGCGGGAGCGGGCGATGCGACGTGGTCGCCTCCGGGGCGCATCAGGTGCGCCCAGTTGTCCGCTCGCTTCAAGTGCGCTCGCTTCACGTCGGATCGCCTGGAACCCGGCCGCTCGGGCCGGGTCGCTCGGGCCGGGTCGCTCGGGCCGGGTCGCTCGGGCCGGGTCGCTCGGGCCGGGTCGCTCGGGCCGGGTCGCTTCGCAGCGCTTTCAGTCGGGTCGGATCGGGCCGGTCGGGAGATCGACGGGGTCAGCCCGTCGCGCTGCTCGCGCCCCTCGCGTAGACGCTCTCGACCCAGGAGGCGAGTTGTTCGTCGCTGACGTGCTGGGCGAGGTCGGCCTCACTGATCATGCCGACCAGTCGCTTGTCCTCGATCACCGGAAGCCGTCGGATCTGGTGCCCCTTCATCTCCTGAAGCACTTCGCCGACATCGGCGCCGGCATCGATCCAACGCGGTGTGCCTTGGGCCATCTCGCCCGCGGTGACCCGTGCGGGGTCGTGACCCATGGCCACACAGCCGACGACGATGTCACGGTCCGTGAGGATGCCGCAGAGTCGTTCGTTCTGGTCGCTGATGGGCAGGGCGCCCACGTTGAGCTCGCGCATCAGCTGGGCGGCGCGGTCCAGGGTCTCGTGGGCGGGGATCCACTGGGCACCGCGGTGCATTATGTCTCCGGCGGTGGTCATGTAGTACCTCCCGGTGCCGGACGGCCGGCGCGGCGCGGAACACACCGCTAGTCCCGGCACCCTATATTCTCGCCGCGCCCCAGGGGCTGCGCACCTGGAGGTACGTGCATCCGGGCGGCCGGCGGACCGAGTCGAGGGCCATCGAGCCGGAGGAAGGCGCCGAGGGGACGGGGCGAAGGCCGAGAGACTGGGGCGACGACCGAGAGACTGAGGCGACGGCCGAGGGGACGGCGACGGCCGTCGTGGTCAGCCGTTCCATACCGGTCAGCCGTTCCACGCCGGGTGGCGGGGGTCGTCGGATCGCACCAGGACGTCGGCCGTGGCGGCCGGGTCCACCTCGCTCTCGTAGCGGGCGAACGCGGGAAGGGTCCAGTGCTCCGCCTCGGGAGTACGGCGGCGGAGGGCACCCGGGGAGAGGAGTACGTGGACGCTGAGGTCGAACGGGAACCAGTGGCGCAGGAGGAGGGGGCCATGGAGCAACAGGATTCCGCCGGGCGGGAGTTGGACATAGGGCCTGCGGGTGGCCCGGTCGGTGGCGGGGTCCCAGAGGTCGGGCAGGACCCTGCCGTCGCCGCCGGGTTCGAGGGGACCGAAGACCTCACGCCAGAGAGCGCCGGTGTCGAACCAGCCGTCGTAGTAGGCCTCGACGTCATGGTGACCGTATTCGAGCCGGAGCGAGGCGGGGCGTAGGAAGCCCTCCGCGCCGACGACCAACGAGGAACGGCCGCGTACGCGCAACGCATCGAAGACGCGGTGCGCGAGTTCACCGGGGCGGGCGGCCGGGGCTCCGTCGAAGGCGACGCGTGGCCAGGGGCTGCCGTCCTCGGGTTTCAGATCGAGCAGACGGTCGGCGAGGAGGTCGCCGAGCCGTTCCCAGGTGATCGCTTCGAGTCGCACAGGGCCCATGATGCCGCGAGCGAGCAGAGACCCGGTCGGCGCGGCGGGCCGCGAGGTGCACGGGAGACACCGGGGCGCGGGCCGTGC
Source organism: Streptomyces rhizosphaerihabitans (assembly GCF_025399795.1). GTDB lineage: Bacteria > Actinomycetota > Actinomycetes > Streptomycetales > Streptomycetaceae > Streptomyces > Streptomyces rhizosphaerihabitans. Next base: position 255,706 of record NZ_JAODTZ010000006.1, read on the forward strand.
ATGGGCATCTCCCGACGACGTAGATGTGGCGCCGGTCCGGGGAAGGAACCGCGTATGGCACCGATCGCTGATCCCCCGCACCGGAACGGGCTTCTCGTCGTCCAGCCGCTCAAGAAGCGGCGCTGTGTCGAGTGCCGGAACGGGCCCCTCGCGCTGCTGGTGCTGGAGGAGGGGGCACCTCGGTGTCTGGACTGTGCGGATCTCGGGCACCTGGTGTTCCTGCCGCGCGGCGACACCGCCCTGACGCGCAGATCGCGGGAGGGCAGCACGCTGTCGGCCGTGGTGGTGCGGTTCAACCGGCGGCGGGGCCGGTACGAACGGCAGGGCGTCATGGTCGAGGAGGTGGCGCTCTCCCGGGCCGAGGAGCGGTGTCTTGCGGACGCGGAGGCGCGGCGGCGACGCCGCGCCCGGGACGCGCGACGCCGGGAGGCGGAGGATGTCCGCTTCACGGACGCGTTCGCGCGGGAGATACGCCGACTGTTTCCATACTGTCCGGCCGACCGGGCGCGAGTGATCGCCGCGCATGCCTCGGTGCGCGGCAGCGGGCGGGTCGGGCGGAGCTCGGCGGGCCGCGCGCTGTCCGAGGCGGCCGTGACCGCTGCGGTCCGCGCGTCCGTGCGGCACACGGAGACTCCGTACGACCAACTGCTGATGAGCGGCGTTTCGCGGTACGAGGCGCGCCGCAGGATCGCGGCCACGGTGGACACAAGGCTCTGGGAATGGCGTGACGACATCACCGCGCGGGCGTGAGTGGACGTTCGCGCAGGTGTGAGTGGACGTTCGGCGGGCGTGAGTGGACGCTCGCGCAGGTGTCCGCGCCGCTCGGCCATGGCCACCGTCGTCGTGGCGGATTTCACTTGTGGTGACGATCGGCGCTGTGCAGGATCTTGGGCCCGGCCGGTTCGACGTGGGAGTGGACATGATCGATGGACCGTATTTCGTGCTGACGCTGCTGGGGGTACTCGGCTGCGGGCTGGTGGCGGGGGTGTTCTTCGGGTTCTCGACCTTCGTGATGAAGGCGCTCGCCCAGCTGCCGCCGGCGCAGGGAGTCGCCGCGATGAACGCGATCAACGTCGCCGCGGTCCGCCCCCCGTTCATGCTGGCGTTCATCGGGTCGGCGGTGCTGTGCTCGGTGCTGGCGGTGGTGACCTTCGTACTGCTGCCCGACGAGGGGACGGTGGAGTTGCTGCTCGGCAGCGCGCTGTATCTGTTCGGGGCGTTCGGGGTGACGATCGCGGCGAACGTCCCGCGCAATGACGCGCTGCTGAAGCTGGACCCCGGAACATCGGAGGCCGCCGTCTACTGGCCCACGTATGTACGCCAGTGGACGATGTGGAATCACGTCCGCACCGCGGCCGCGGCCGCCGCGGCCGTGTCGTACGCGCTCGCCCTCACCTGAGCCGTCCGCCGCTCCCCGACTGTGTGCGCCCGCGCCTCACCGACTGTGTGCGCCCGCGCCTCACCAGCCGGGAGCGCGTCCGTCCCACCTTCGACCGGGCGCGTCCGTCCCTCCCTCGGCTGTGTGCACGTCCGCCCTCGTCCGAGCCCGCGTCCGAGCCCGCGGTCCGCTGTCGTCTGGGGCGGCGGCGTATGCGCGGGCGACGTATCGTGGCGGGAAAGGAGTGCCGCCCGGATTCCGTGGCCGATGACGGCCGACGGCCGTGCTGCCCCGCACCGGTACGCGTACATGAGGGAGACGGCCATGGCCGATCCCAAGGGTTTCATGACCACACCGCGCCAGGAGTATCCGCGCCGGCCCGTCCAGGAGCGGGTGCGGGACTGGAACGAGGTGTACGTGCCCGGAGCCCTGCTGCCGATCATCGAGAAACAGGCCGACCGGTGCATGGACTGCGGCATCCCCTTCTGTCATGACGCGTGCCCCCTGGGCAACCTGATCCCCGAGTGGAACGACCTGGTCTCGCGCGACGACTGGCGGGCGGCGAGCGACCGGCTGCACGCCACGAACAACTTCCCCGAGTTCACCGGCCGGTTGTGCCCCGCGCCGTGCGAGGCCGGCTGTGTGCTGGCGATCAACCAGCCGGCAGTCACCATCAAGAACGTCGAGGTCGCCATCGCCGACCGTGCCTGGGAGGACGGATTCACACGGCCGCAGCCGCCGGACCGGCTCTCGGGACGGACGGTCGCGATCGTCGGTTCGGGGCCCACCGGGCTCGCCGCGGCACAGCAGCTGACGCGGGCCGGGCACACGGTGGCCGTGTACGAACGGGCCGACCGGATCGGCGGCCTGCTGCGGTACGGAATCCCCGCGTTCAAGATGGAGAAGCGACAGCTGGACCGGCGACTGGCCCAGATGCGTGCGGAGGGAACCAAGTTCCGCACCTCGACGACGATCGGCACCGACATCGGGGCGACCGAACTCAAGGCACGCTACGACGCCGTGATACTGGCGCTCGGGGCCACAGCCTGGCGCGAACTGGACGTACCCGGACGGCAGTTGTCCGGCATCCATCAGGCCATGGAATATCTTCCGCTGGCCGACCGGGTGTGCGAGGGGGATCTGGAGGTCTCTCCGTTGTCCGCGGCGGGCCGGCATGTGGTGATCGTCGGCGGCGGTGACACCGGAGCCGACTGCCTGGGGACGGCCGTACGTGAGGGCGCCGCGTCCGTGACCCAGCTCGACATCTATCCGCAGCCGGAGGCCGAGCGCGACGAGGATGCCGAGCCGTGGCCTACATATCCGAAGATCTACCGGCTCTCCGCCGCGCACGAGGAGGCCGGCGCGCTGGGCACGGCACCCGCCGCGGACGCGGACGCGCGGCTCTTCGCCGCGTCCACGCTCCAGTTCGGCGGAGGCGCCGACGGGCGGGTGCGCTCGCTGCATCTCGTCGAGGTCGACGAGCGGCGACGCCCGATACCCGGTTCCGGCCGGACCCTGCCGGCCGACCTCGTGCTGCTCGCGCTCGGCTTCCTGGGCCCGGACCGGCACGACGGCCTGATCGACCAGCTGGGACTGGTTCTTGAGCCGCGCGGCACGATCGCCCGCGGCGCCGACTTCGACACGAACGTGCCCGGGGTGTACGCCGCCGGGGACGCGGCACGCGGCGCGTCGCTCGTCGTGTGGGCGATCGCCGAGGGCCGGGCGGTCGCCTCGGCCGTGGACCGGGCGCTGAGCGGAGCGGCCCGTACGCGCCTGCCGGCCCCGATCGGCCCGTACGACCGTCCCATGACCGCTTAGCGCCGAGGACCGGCCGCGAGGCGCGGGCCGGACACCGGGCGGGCAGCGCCTCAGCGGCGTTCGTCCGTGCCGGCCACCTTCGCCGTCGACAGAGCGACCCTGTTCCAGGTGTTGATCGCGAAGATCAGTGCGAGGACGTGACCCAGTTCCTGGTCGTCGAAGTGGGCTGCCGCCTCGGCGTAGACGTCGTCGGGCACACCCGCGTCGGCGACCAGCGTCACCGCCTCGGTCAGGGCGAGGGCGGCCTGCTCCTTGGACGTGAAGAAATGACGGGCCTCGCGCCAGACCGCGACCATGTGCAGCCGGTCCTCGCTCTCACCTGCCTTACGGGCATCGTTGGTGTGCATGTGGAGGCAGTACGCGCAGTGGTTGAGGTGCGAGGCGCGGATCTGGATCAGTTCCACGAGGGCCGGGTCGAGTCCCTCGCGGGCCGCCGCGTCGAAGCCGATGAGGGCGCGGAAGACCTTCGGGGCGGACTTCGCGAGGTCGAGCCGGGCGGCTCCGGGCATGGCCGTCCCACCGGCGCCGACTGCGTCGGCAGCACCCGCTGCGGCCGTCGTGGTGCTCGGGTTCGTCGTGATGCTCGGGTTCGTCGTGGTGTTCGTGTTCGTCGTCATGACCATGAATCTACGGGCCGGATAGACCGACTGTAGGGTGCATTTCCATGGCGGAATCATGGGTCAATTCTGCGGAGCGGATCGGTGCCGATCTGCACCTGGAGCTGTCGGGTCCCGGCGGGCGGCGAGCCGCGCTGACCCGCGCGCTGCGCGAGGCCGTGCGCAGCGGGAGGCTCGTGCCGGGCACCCGGCTGCCGCCGTACCGCTCGCTCGCCACGGACCTCGGCGTCGCGCGCAACACGGTCGCCGACGCGTACGCCGAGCTCGTCGCCGAGGGCTGGCTGACCGCCCGGCAGGGCTCGGGCACCCGGGTCGCCGCGGGGGTGACTCCCCCGCACAGGAGGCAACGGGCGGGCGCCGCCTCGCCGGGCGCTCCCTCGCGCGTGCCCAGGAAGGCGCCCCGCGCGCGTGGTCCCCGGCACGACCTGCGGCAGGGCACTCCGGACGCATCGTCGTTCCCGCGTGCCGCATGGCTGGCGTCCGCTCGCCGGGCCCTCCAGCAGGCACCCAACGAGGCTTTCGGGCCCGGTGATCCGGCCGGGCGGGCAGAGCTGCGGGAAGCGCTCGCGGAGTACCTGGCCCGGGCGCGCGGGGTGCGCACGGAGCCCGGACGGATCGTGATCTGTTCGGGCTTCGCCCATGCCCTGCGTCTGCTCTTCCCGCAGGTCCTCAGGGGTCCGCTGGCGGTCGAGTCGTACGGTCTCGGCTTCCACCGGCAGCTCCTGGCCGACGCCTCCGTACGGACCGTACCCCTTCCGCTGGACGAAGACGGCGCACTGGTCGGCGAGTTGGGGCGTGAGCGGGCCGTGCTGCTCACGCCCGCGCACCAGTTCCCCACCGGCGGCCCGCTGCACGCCGAGCGGCGTGCGGCGGTGGTCGACTGGGCACGCGCGCGGGACGGAGTGATCCTGGAGGACGACTACGACGGGGAGTTCCGCTACGACCGCAAACCCGTGGGCGCGTTGCAGGGGCTGGACCCGGAGCGGGTCATCCACATCGGCTCGGTCAGCAAGAGCCTGTCACCGGCGCTGCGGCTCGGCTGGATGGTCCTTCCGGAGCGGTTCGTCGATCCCGTGCTGGAGACCAAGGGCGAACGAGAGGCGTGGGCGAGCGCATTGGACCAGCTGACGCTCGCGGACTTCATCGACTCCGGTTCGTACGACCGTCACGTGCGGCGTATGCGGCAGCGGTACCGGGGGCGGCGCGACCGGCTGGTGGCCACGCTCGCCGCGCGTGCGCCGCACATCGAGGTCACCGGGATCGCGGCCGGGCTGCACGCGGTACTGCGGCTGCCGCCGGGGACCGAGCGGTCGGCCGTCAAGGCGGCCGTCTGGCAAGGGGTCGCGCTCGACGGGCTCGCCGAGTTCCGGCACCCGGAGGCAGCGATGTCCGCGCCGGACGGACTGGTGGTGGGGTATGCGACACCCGCGGAACATGCCTACGGGGCGGCGCTGGACGCGCTGTGCGACGTACTGCCGCCCCGCTGAGCGCGCTCGTCCCGGCGCCGCACCGACGGCCGGCCGACGCCAGACCGCCCTCGTGACCGTCCCGTCGCATCGCGCCGTGGAGGACCCACACCCCGAAAGCCCGCACCCCGCCGCTGCGTCCCGTTACCCGGGAAACGCGACGGCGGGGTGCGCAACTCCCTTGAAAAACCTATGGTTTGCGTCCCACCGCCCCGTACCCGGGGATGACCCCGTCGTCCTGACCCGGCACCGGTTCGCCCAGCTCCGGGTGCCACTGGTGGACCACCGCCGCGCCCGGCTCGACCAGGTCCAGGCCGTCGAAGAAGCGGGTGAACTCCTCGCGGGAGCGCAGTGCCAGGGTGACGCCCGCCGCCTTGAGCTTCGCGATCGCCGCCGCCGACTCCTCGGGAGTGAAGTCGGCGGTGGCGTGGGTGACCATCAGGTAGCTGCCGGAGGGCAGTTCGGACAGCAGCCGGCCGACCAGGGCGTGCGCGCCGTCCGCGTCGGAGACGAAGTGGAGCAGCGCCACGAGGGAGAGCGCCACGGGCCGGCCGAAGTCCAGGACTTTCCTGGCCCCGTCGAGAATGGCGTCCGGGTCCCGCACATCGGCCTGCAGATACTCGGTCACTCCCACGTCCGAGCTGCGCAGCAGGGCTGCCGCGTGAGCCAGCACGATCGGGTCGTTGTCGCAGTACACGACCCGTGCGTCGGGTGCGACGGCCTGCGCGATCTGGTGAAGGTTCGGCTCGGTCGGGATCCCGGTGCCGATGTCGAGGAACTGCCGCACACCGTTCTGGGCCAGCCAGCGGGTGGCACGGTGCATGAAGGCGCGGTTGACTCGGGCCATCACCGGAACCCTCGGCTCGAGGGCGAGCATCTGACGGCCCATTTCCTCGTCGACGGGGTAGTTGTCCTTGCCGCCGAGATACCAGTCGTACATCCGCGCGGGATGCGGCTTGCTCGTGTCGATTCCTATGGGGGGCTGCCCGGTCATGACGGTCTCCGTAAGTCCGCGCCGTGGTAAGTGATCAACTCGGAACCAAATTCAGGGAAGTCGGGGAAAAGAGAAAACAAGTCGTTCAGGAAAGAAGGAAGTCCGCCTCTCCCGCTTTCGCGCCCTGGATGAACGCGGTCATCTCGCCGGGCGTGTAGATGAGGGCGGGACCGTCCGGATCCGCCGACTGACGCACGGCGATACGGCCGTCGGCGAGTTTCATCGCCTCCAGGCAGTTGCCGCCGTTGCCGCCGCTCCACGGCTTGTGCCAGCCCTCGCTGCCCAGTTCACGGGCGGGCATTCCGTTGTAGATGCGCACGTTGCCTATTCGCGGGTTGATGCGTTCCGGCGTGATGCGTTCCATTCACAGCTCCTTGCGGAGATCCCGGAGGATCTCCTTCGTGCGATGTGCCGTAGCGGCTTGAGCCGCCATGCGGTCCATGACCTCGAGGTGGGTCGCCACCTCGGAACGCGCGTCCAGGTAGACGGCGCCGGTCAGGTACTCGCTGTAGACCATGTCCGGGAGTTCCGGCATGGCAAATCGGAACAGCACGAAGGGCCCGTACGTGCCGGGGTGCGGACCCGAGGAGAACGGGATCACCTGCAACGTCACATGGGGCAGCTTCGTGGCCTGAAGCAACTTGTCGATCTGAGCACGCATCACCTCGGGGCCGCCGATGGTACGGCGCAGCACCGTCTCGTCCATCACGGCCCATATCCGGGGTGCGTCCGCGCGTGTGAGCAGATCCTGGCGTTGCATGCGCAGCGCCACATGACGCTCGATGTCCTCGGGCCTGGTCTGCCCGATGGCCCCCGCCTTCAGGACGCCGCGGGCGTAGTCCTCGGTCTGCAACAGACCGGGAACGAAGTGCGGTTCGTAGGAGCGCAGGAGTGCGGCGGCCCCTTCCAGACTGACGTGCATGGAGAACCAGTCGGGCAGGATGTCGTGGAACCGCTGCCACCAGCCGGGTTTGTTGGCGTCCTCCGCCAGTTGGACGAAGGCCTCGGCCTCCTCGTCGCCGACACCGTACGACTTCAGCAGGAGCTGGAGGTACGGGATCTTGAGGGAGACCTCGGCCATCTCCATACGGCGGACCGTCGCGGGGGCCACGCGCAGGATCCGCGCGGCCTCCTCACGCTTGAGACCCGCGCGTTCCCGCAGGTCCAGCAGTCGCCGGCCGAGGACGACCTGGCCGACCGTCGGCGCGGACCGCGGTTCGCTCACGTCCCACCTCCACTGAGTCCGGACAGCCCGGTCGGCGCCGTCCGGGTTCTTCCTCGTCTTCCTCGACGATCCCAACTGGCGCCGCTCGGCTTGCTGTTGCCAGCAGTGTGCCACGCACCCCCACGGCGTCACACGGCACTCTGCATTTTTCAGAGTGAGTCTTGCCAAGTGTTCGCGGCGCGGCGATAGTGGCAAGCGTGATTCCGTCCGCGCCGTTAGGAACAGACGCCGCCGAAGACCGGTTCGGTCTCCGTGCCGCCATGGGGCAGCATCCCGGAGCGGCCGCCGAGCGCCGGTTCCGCTTCGAGCTGGCCGCACACCCGGGCTCCGTGGCTCAGGCGAGACGCCTGACCCGGTCCCGCCTGTCCGGCTGGGCGGTGTGCGAGGACACCTGCGACACGGCGGCCCTCGTGGTCTCGGAGCTGGTCACCAACGCGATCGTGCACGCCGCCGGGCAACGCGTCGTCTGCGAGCTGCACGACGCCGACGACCTGGTGCGCATAGCCGTGTGCGACGAGGGATGCGCTCCGGGTGAGCCGCACCCTTCCCCGCAACGGCCCGACGAGGAGCACGGGAGGGGATTGCTTCTCGTCGCGGCAGTGTCCAGGGCCTGGGGGGCCCAGGACACCGGGCCCGGCCTGCTGGTGTGGGCGGAGATCGCGCGCTCGGCAGGCCGGGCCGATGACACCGCCGACACCACCCGGGAGACCTGGCCGGACCCGGACGACCTGGACGAACTGGACCGGCTCGACGCCGAGTTCACGGCCGGGTCGGACCTGGGGCTGGCCGGCCGGCCCCGCGAAGCCCGGTCCGGCCAGGGCCCGTCCGACGCGGACACCGGCCCGCGGGCGGATTTGGGCTGGAGCGCGAAGAAGCCTCCGAACGACGGTCGGGGCACGGGGGCGGAGGGATCCTGGGGGGCGGGAACCGTGGGGAACCCTCAGTCTCCCTCCGCCCGGAGCGGGAGTCAGGATCGGGACCCGCAGGGGGATCGGGACCCGCGTCGGGAACGGGATCAGGACAGGGAACGAGACAGGGAACGGGAACGGGAGAGCCTGTGAGCCGTACGTCTGCGGCAGGGTCTGCGACGCAGGTCCTGAGTCTGGACACGCTCGTCCGCCTGAAGCGCGGACGACGGCAGTCCGGGCCGCCGAGGCGTCTCCCCGTTCCCGAGGGCATGAAGGTGCCACTGGGCTGCGACGCGGTGTCCGTGCCCGCCCACTTCGGACCGCTGCTGCTGTCGCGGCTGCCTCGCGTGGGCTGCATCTACGCCGATGCGGCGCACTGGTGGTGGATCGTCCCTTCCGACTCCGATGTCGCCCTGGAGTGGCCCGTGCCCGCCCACTACGTCACGGGTGCGATCGTGCCGGACTCACCTGGGATTCCTGGGCTCATCCACAAACCGGATAGTACGCTTCCGTATACCCCGCCGATACCTCTGTATCTGGCCCTGTGCCGGGTGACGGGGACGACACCGGTCTGGTCACGTCCGATCAGCGCGTGAGCGCCGCCGCGGCCCGCGGCGGCAGGGGGCTCACCGGGGTCGCCCGACGCTCTCACGGTCGCGTCCGAAGCGCTCCGTCGCCGAGCGCCGGTAGCCGTCAACCAGCAACCGGTCGCGGTGAAATCACCGTCGGTCCGCCCCCAACGCGCGGGCGCATTGCCCGAGTTGATTCTCCGGGAGATGGTGGCACTGCCCCCGCTCCTGCCCCCGCTCCGGCTGCTGCCCCGACCTCGGCCTGGCTCCGGCTCCTGCCCTTGTTCCTGTTCCTGTTCGCGTGATGGGCGGATCGGTTCACGGTAAAGGTGCTCGTACCCAAGGGCCCTGGTCCCGCGCGACCCTCACTCGACGCCGTCTGCACCGCCCACGACGACCAGGAACGCGTCGGAGGCGAGATCCATGACGACCTCGGCGGCCTGGCCCTCCTGGCGGCGCGCCTGTGCGAACTCCTCCGCGGGCCACGACCCGCGTGGTCCGCCGGCGGGAAAGCGCTCCAGCACCATTCGCCCGTTCACCCTTTACCTCCATGTCGCGCTGCTCTCCAGAGTTAAACGCCTGCCATGGGGTGAACGGCTCTGGAAGTGACGGTACTGAGACGAAGTCGACACTAGGTAGCAGCCCCGCCCCGCGACGGGCGCCGCGAGCCTCCGGCACTCGTCGGTCCTCGTCCCTGTCCCGCCGGACCTCGTCCCGATCGCGCCGGACCTCGTCCCGATCGCGTCAGGCCTTGTCCCGATCGCGTCAGATCTCGTACTCGTCGTGGTACCGGACCCGCTCGCTGCCCGCGGGTGCCCCCAGTGCGGATGCGCGGCCCTTGGGCTCCTCCCACTCCTCCTGTCGCCCCAGCGCGGTGAGATCGAGGAGAGAGGTCGTGGAGCCGAGGCCGTCAAGCCCGCGTTCGTACGTGGAGTACGTATGGAAGACCCGTCCGCTGTCACGCAGGTAGCAGCTCATCCCGGGCCGCTCGTAGGGTTCTTGTCCACCGAACGACACCTGGAAGTCGTAGTTGAAGTCACTGTCGTACGACGAGTACCAGGGCACCGTCCAGCCCATCCGGGCCTTGAACGGCAGGATCTTCGTGTACGGCGCCCGGGACACGGCGGCGAACTCGGTTCCGCGGGACCGCAGATGGGCGAGGTGCCCGAACTGGTCGAGGAACGCCGAGCAGCTGCGGCAGCCCGCGTCCCACTCCGGGGCGAACATGAAGTGGTAGACGACGAGTTGATCCCGTCCCCGGAAGAGGTCGGGCAACGTCGCTTTCCCGTCGCCGCTCTCGAAGACGTACTCCTTTTCGATCTCGACCATCGGCAGTCCGCGCCGCTCCGCATTGAGAGCGTCACGCGCACGGGTGGCCGCCTTCTCCTTGACCAGCAGTTCCTCGCGCGCGGCCTGCCACTCCTCACGCGAGACGATCTGCGGAAGCGTCATGTCCTCCTCCTACGGAACGGTGCCTACTCTGTGGTGGACGCCCGGGAGAAGCGGAACTCATCGGAGTGGCGCCAAGATTTTTTCCGGGGCCGGAGCCGGGACCGGAGACCGGGACCCGAGGCCGGAACCGGAGGCCGGCGGCATCGGGGCGCGCGCTGAGCGAGCCCTCGGGCGTCGCGTTCCGGTGGACCGTACAGGTCCAAGTCCCGTGAGCGTCACACCGCGAGGGGACGCGTGGGCGCTGCGCAGAGTCCCGCCCACTCGCGTCGCTCGGCCAGTTCACCGAGGAGTTCGGTGATCCGGTCGGTGTGGCGGGGCGTGAGCCGACCGGTGTCGTCGAGCTGCACGGCACACGCCGTGGTCGTGTCGACGAGCCGTTCCAGGGTGGCGGCGATCTCGTCCGTGCCCTCGGAGTGCCGTGCCAAGGCGGGGAGTTCGGCGGCGGCGAGGTCGATCGCGGCACGGGCCTCGGCGAGCGCGCGATAGGCCTCCCGGCGCAGGACCCAGCGGCCCGTACGGTCGCGGGCCGTGCCGTCGCTCAGCACATGGGCGAGATAGACGTCCGCCGCCTCGGTGGCCCGGGTGAGCCTCGCCCGCACGGTTCCGCCGCGCTGTCCGAGCGTCGGCAGATGCCCGACGAGAATCACGATCGCGCAGGCCAGCAGCGTCTCCACGATCCGGTTCCAGGAGGCCTGCGGCTCGCCGCCGACCATCACGAGGGAGAGGACGAGGACGGTGACGACGGCGGTCTGCGCGGCGAAGTGCCGGGTGGCGACGGGGATGAGGGCGCCGCTGACGGCGACCAGGGCGACGAATCCCTCCGGCCGCGGCAGCACGAGGGCCAGCCCCGCGAAGGCGACCGCGCCGAGGACTGTTCCCGCCGCCCTGCACAGCACGCGTGAGGCGAGCGGTCCGAGATCAGGCTTGACGAGGAAGACGGCGGTCGCGGGGAGCCAGTACCAGTGCGGGTGATTGCCGTACCAGCGCGCGTGGTGCAGTGCCTGGGCCACGGCGACGCTCGCGCCGAAGCAGAGGGCGACCCGGATGCCGTACTCGCGCCCCGCGGAGCCGAGGACGGTGCTCACGAGGGAGACAGGCGTACGTCGCCGGGTGTGCAGGGCGCTCCCGGAGCCCCGGTCGAAGGCCTCGGCGGCGTACAGCAGGGCGTCGTGGAGGGCGCGCAGCGCGGGCGCGACGGTTGTGCTCCCGAGCGGCGTGGACCGGGTGCCGGGGACGGCGGGCGCCGGCAGCGGACCGGTGGGGGCACCGGTCCGGACCGCGACGGCGAGCCGCCGGGGACCCTCCGCGGCCAGCGCGGGCACGGCCTCACCCGCCCAGGCGAGCGCCGTCGCGGCCTCGGCGAGCGGCAGGGCTGCGGCGTACTGCGCGTGCAGTCGCCGCTCGGCCGCTGAACTGGCGTATCGCCGCAGCCGGGGTCCGTCGAGCGCGTCCTGGGCGTGGTCGAGGGCCGCGGTCAGCGCGACGCGCCGCCGGGCCGCGTCAGGGCCGCCCGCGGCGATCAACAGGTGGGCGATCGCGTCGTAGACACCGCCGACGGCCTCCCGCTCCCCGTCGAAACGGTAGTCCCCGGTGTTCACCGCGGTCGTCGGCAGTGCGAGCCGCAGCGCGAGCAGCCAGCCGGCCCCGCCGAGGAAGAGGAGCGCACGCACCCATCCCGGTTCGGGCAACGGCATCCCGGCCCCGATCGCCGAGGCGACCAACAACTGGGTTCCGGCTCCGGAGGCCACGGGTCCGATCGCGCTGACGGCTCCGGCGAGCAGTCCCAGCCCGGTGAGGACGAGGGTGAGCGTCACGGCGCCGGTGTGCTGTCCGGCGTACGACCCGATGAGCAGACCGGCGGCCCCGGCGAGGGCCGGCACCCCGAGCCGCTCGACGGCGACCCTCCTGCTGCCCGGCCGGTCGTTGATCCCCGTCAGCATGGCTCCGAGGGCGGCGATCACTCCCAGCGAGGTACGACCGCTCAGTACGGCCACGAGCAGCAATGGCCCGGCGGCGAGCGCGCCCCGCAGGACCGCGTTCCAGGGAACCGGTCCGCGCTGCGCGCGCAGGGCATGGGCGAGCCAGGGTGGTACGGCGAGGCGGGTGAGGCGCACGGGGCTCCTGTCGGGCGAGGGCGGGGTGCCTTCGGGCGACGTCGGCCGGGCTCGTGTCGTTACCAGGGTAGTGCGCGTTGCCTGCGGAAAACGAACGCGGGGATTTCCGCGACGTGACACTTCGCGGGAGACGGACGTGACACGTCAAGAGAGACGAGTCGGGAGAGGTTCACGGGAGACGGACGTGCCTCTTCGGGAGAGCCGGGTGAGGAGAGGTTCGCCGGAGACGGGTCGGGAGAGAGGAAGGGGGACGTGACACTTCGGGGAGGAGGAGCGGGTCCGAGGGCGTAGCCGGCCCCCGGACCCTGAGATGCCGCCATGTCGCACGCCGGCACGCTTGAGGACCCAGGTCAGTCGTTATGTCGCCGCGTCCTGCCTTTGGACCACCACGCATCGAGCTGCGCGGACTGGACTTGAACCAGCATCTCGGCGTACTGGGGCCTGGGCCCGGTCGATCCGGCGATCGGCGGCGAATGCTGAGTCTGGAGCAATAGTCTGAGATTGATCACGGTCTGCCTCTGCCGAGTTGGGCTACCGCGGCGCGTGGACACTCCGTGGATCCGGAGTGCCGCTTGGTGCCGCGGGGAGGACTCGAACCTCCACTGGAACCGTGCATTCACGACAAGCCTCAGGTTCAGCTTGCGCTCCTCGCGCACCCCGGCCGTGGTGCGTTGTGGCCGGGGAGTTCAGAGGCTACCCCTGTGCGAACAGGTAGCCGAAGACAGCGTCGCCGACGCGCTGGTCGACGACATCCGCGCCGTTGGCCTCCTCGCGGGCGAACTTGACCGCCTGCTGCAACTTCTCGACACGGTCGAGGAGTTCGTTCACGCGCCGCGCGGGCAGGGCGCCGGAGAACTTGACGGTCGTCCAGTAGCCGACGGGGATGTCCTCGTAGTACACCTCGACCTGGGCCGGGTGCTTCTCGGTGGCCTCGGCCTTGACGTGGTTCCGCGGGACCTTCTTCGTACGAAGGGTCCGCACCGGCTCGGTCTTCCAGGCATCGGTGGACGGATCCCGTACCCACGACTCGGAGGCGTCGAGGACGGGCAACTTCCGTACGAAGGTGTTGAGATCGGTGAGCTGCTTCTCGAGGAAGAGCAGATAGGACACCGGCACCTCGGCGACGAGTACGCGCCCGTCCACCACCACATCGGCCCTCGCCGCGCAGTTGGCCCAGTCCTTGGTGGCGGTCACGTCGAACAGCCGCGTCAGGGTCGCCGCGGTGGCCCGCAGCACGTCCTCGGCCTGCACCTGGACCCGGGTCGACTCGGGCGGCAGCTGCTCGCCCTCCTCGTCCTTCGGCTGGTACGTCCGCGAGATACCCGCGAGCAACGCGGGCTTCTGCAGGCCATGATGAGCAGCCGTCAGGTCCTGATGGGACTTGGACTTGATGCCCTTCTCCACTGCGATGATCTGATTGAGTTTCGCCACGTCGGTGACCGTAGCAGCGTCGGCCGGGATCACTCGAAGCATTATTCGCACCGGCCGGTTCCCCGCCGGGTCCGGGAACCGGCCCATGAACAGCGCCTCGCCCGGGAGCAACGCCCTCGACTCTGCTGAGGCAACGCGCTCAACCCTGCGGAGGCGACCTCCTCAGCCTGCGACGGCAGCACCCCCACCCCTGGCTGCGGCAGCGCCTCCACTCCCGCGGAGGCTGCGTCCTCACCCCTGCGGAGGGAACGGCTCGGACTCCACCGCCGCGGCGAAGTACGCCTCGGCGTCGGAGACGGCGCGGACAAGCGATCCGGGATCCGTCCGCATACCCGCGACGAGGTCGTCCACCCCTCGCAGTCCCGCGCGTTCCAACAGCCTCTTCTCGTTCGTCACCCACTCCCCGCGAGCCGCAAGCACGGCGTGACCGGTCTGCATGGCGGCTGTCGCCAGGGCTCCCGCCACCTCCGTGAGCCGACCGGCCGGTGCGTGCTGGGACTTCGCGTACGCGAGGGTGGCCCGCGCGGTGCCGTACCAGCGCGCGGAGGCGGAGGCGCGGAGCAAGGGCGGGTAGACGCGTATGCGCGGTAGGTCGTCGCCGCGCAGGACACGGTTGACGGCGAGTTCGGCAACGATCAAATAGGTCGGGATTCCGGCGAGATGGAAAAGGAGGGGCTCGACACGGAAGCGGCCGGACTCAGCCTGCGCCACCTCGTGCTCGACGACGTCGAGGTCCCGGTAGTGCACGTCGACCCGACGCCCGTCGATGGTCAGCCAGGCACCGCCGTTGAACACACCGCCGCCCCAGCCGCCGATCTCGGAGACTTCTCCCTGCCAGCCGACGGCTCTGAGGTGCTCGGGGTCGAAGTCGCCCCGGTAGTAGACAGCCAGGTCCCAGTCACTGCCCGACCCATGGGTGCCCTGAGCCCGGGAACCACCGAGGGCCACGACCCGGACGGCCGGGAGGGCGGCGAGCCGGTCGGCGACGTGCACGAGGAACTTCTCTTCGTCCGCGTTCAACGACACAGGCCTCCGTTTCTCCGTGCGCATGCGAAGGCGATGCTGCCGGGATGCATGAGATGAGGATGCTGACGGGACGGCGGTGGCGTCGAGGCGATATCGGCGGTAATTCGGATGCGGGCACCCGCGCCGGGCCCGCATCATCGGCAGGTTGCCCGTCAGCCCGTCGGCAGCCCCGCCCGCAGCCCCACCCACAGGGAGCCTCCATGGTCCAGCGCGTCACCGTTCCCGGCCTCTTCGCGCCGCCCCGCTACGCGCATGCGTCCGTCGTCGAGGCAGGGACGAAGCTGGCCTTTCTCGCCGGATCCGTGCCGCTCGACGCCGACGGGAAGCTGG
This sequence comes from Streptomyces rhizosphaerihabitans, assembly GCF_025399795.1. GTDB lineage: Bacteria > Actinomycetota > Actinomycetes > Streptomycetales > Streptomycetaceae > Streptomyces > Streptomyces rhizosphaerihabitans. Next base: position 271,034 of record NZ_JAODTZ010000006.1, read on the forward strand.
TCGGCGCGGGCGATCCCGTGCGGCAGACCGAGCAGGTGCTTGCCAACCTCGACGAGCAACTGCTCGCCGCGGGGAGCGACATGGCCCATGTCGTGTCGACCGATGTGTACGTCGTCAGCGGTGAGCCCGCCGTGCTGTCCGCGGTCTGGGATGTCGTCGAGGCGTCGGGGCTGAGCATCGGACCACACTCCTCGACGCTGCTCGGCGTGGCCTGCCTCGGGTACACCGGGCAGCTCGTGGAGATCACGGCGACCGCCGTCGTCCCCGAGGTGGAACCTGCGGCCGAGATCGAGCCCGACTGCGCCTGACGCGCACAGCCTGGTCGGCGGGACCGAAGCTCCTTGACCGAAGGTGACTGAAGGCGTACTTGTCCGTGGCTGGTCCGTCTCCGGGCACAGGCTCATCGCTCTCGGCTAACCCCGTGGCGAGCGCGGCGTCAGCCCCGCCGACTCCGCTGCCGCGCTCAGCACCTCCCGCAGCATCTCGGGCGTGAGCCGCCCGGTGAAGGTGTTCCGCTGGCTGACGTGGAAGCACCCGAAGAGCTCGACCGAAGCGGAAGCGGAAGCGGAAGCCGGCTCGGGCGGGTACGCAGACACGGGGTCGGAATCGGTGCCGGTGTTGGTGCTGGCTTCGGTGCTGGTTCTGGTGCCGGTGTCGGCGTCGGCGTCGGTCCTTTCCGGCTCCGGCCGGCGGCCGAGCGTCACCCGTGCCCCGTGCGCGAACGTCGGCCTGGGCCGGGGAACCGTCCACCCCGCCTCCGCGAAGGCCGGCAGGGCGGCCTGCCAGCCGAAGGCCCCGAGGACGACCGCCGCCCGCAGCGTGGGCCGCAGCAGCTCCAGTTCCCGTACGAGCCAGGGCCGGCAGGTGTCCCTCTCCTGCGGCGTCGGCTTGTTGGCGGGAGGCGCGCAGTGGACGGGAGAGGTGACGCGTACGCCGTATAGCTCCAGTCCGTCGTCCGCGCTCACCGAGGTCCCCTGCGACGCGAGGCCGACGTCGTGCAGCGCCGCGTAGAGCACGTCGCCCGACCGGTCCCCCGTGAACATCCGCCCGGTCCGGTTCCCGCCGTGCGCGGCGGGCGCGAGCCCGACGACGAGAAGGGAGGCGTCGGCCGGCCCGAAACCGGGCACCGGACGCCCCCAGTACGTCTGGTCGGCGAACGCGGCGCGCTTGGTAACGGCCACCTCTTCGCGCCACGCGACAAGACGCGGACAGGCCCGGCAGCCGGCGATCCGAGCGTCCAGCCCCGCGAGATCGGCGGGGCCGTACAGACCTTGCACCGGACCGGTGGAGGGTGCCGGACCGGCGGATGGTGCCGGACCGGCGCAGGCTGCCGGACCGGCTTCCTTCGGACCGCTACTCTCCACGCCACCACCGTACGACCGGTCCGCCCCGCCCGTTCCTCGCTCCCCGCCGCGCCGGCTCATCGCCGCCACCGTGTTCCGCAGCTCCGAGAGGAGGACGCGCTCGTCATGGGCATGCACGACGGGCGGCGCGTCCGGGCTCGGCGACGGGATCTCCGACACATCCGGGGCGGTCCGTGCGACGGAAAAGGCATGCGATGCGCCGGACCGTGGGCATTAGAGTCGAGACATGGCTTCTCAGAGTGCTGACGGGGAGATGAAGGGCGCGGGTGCCGGCGGCGCGCGCGGCTCGGGCGACACGGAGGCCGCCGCGGCCACGGCCGGGGCCGCTTCCGCCGCCAAGCCCGCCGCCGCTGCCGGGCCTGCCGGCGGCGAGAGCGTGCGGGTCGACGCCTGGATCTGGTCCGTCCGTCTCGTCAAGACCCGTTCGATGGGTGCCACGGCCTGCCGAGGCGGCCATGTTCGAGTCAATGGCGAGCGCGTCAAACCCGCGTACTCGGTGCGCGTGGGCGACGAGGTGCGCCTGCGGCACGAGGGCCAGGAACGGGTCGTCGTCGTGAAGCGCGTGATCCGCAAGCGGGTCGGCGCGCCCGTCGCCGTCGAGTGCTACGCCGACAACAGCCCGCCGCCTCCGCCGCGCGAGGCCGTGGCCCCGGCGGGTCTGCGGGACAGGGGTGCGGGGCGCCCGACCAAGCGGGACCGCCGCGAGCTGGAGCGTCTGCGGGGCATGCAGACGGGCTCGTCCGGCCCGGTCAGCTCCTCCGGCCCGTCCACCGGTACGACGGGAGCGACCGGGTCCACAGGTGCTTCCCGCCGCTCGGCCGGTCTCCGTTGGACCGGTCCTCCCTGGGCAGGTCCCCGCTCCACCGGTTCGTCGGGCTCCACCGGTTCATCGGGTTCCTCCGGCACCTCGGGCTCCTGAATCTTCGGAAAACCGACTTGCCGTCGTACGACGTCGAGGGCTCCCCCGGTCCCGGGGGAGCCCTTCGTCCTTCCCGCGTCGTCACACCTGGCGTCCCACCCGTCGGCGTACCAGGTGAAGGAGCTCGGTCGTGTGGCCGCGCCGGGCCCAGGCGACCAGGGCGAGCGGCAGGATCAGGATGAGCGGGGTCGCCACGTACGGGCCGTGGATGACGGTGACGTTGACGATGAACGCGCCGGCCATCAGTGCGCTGAGGGCCACCGCCGCCACCGAGTCCAGCAGCGGGATCAACAGGGCGAGGCCTCCGGCGAGTTCGAGCGTGCCGATGGTGTACATGCCGGTGTGACCCCAGCCCAGCTTGTCGAACGACTCCGTCGCCGAGGGGTGGGCGATCAGCTTGGGAAGAGCACTCGCGAACGCGTAGAAGAGGCCGAGTACGACCTGCAGGGCGGTCAGGGAGATGCGGGCGAGGCGGGAGCGGGGTGCTGCGACGGCCTGGGTGGTGGTGGTGAGGGGAAGGGTGGTCTCGGACACGGTGGTCTCCTGTGCGAAGCGGGGGCTGGTGCTTTCACAGAGATAGACCTGGGGGCTGTCGGGAACTCATCGGCGCTCGCTCACCCCTTCACGGCCCTCACCCACACCCCGTCGTCCGTCAGGTACCGGTCCACCCTCAGCCCCGCCTCTGCCAGGGCCCCCTCGAAATCACCCTTGGTCAAGGGGCGGGACAGAAACGTCTGGGTCCAGGTGGCGTCCGGAAACGTGTACTCCGCGCGCACCGAGTTGACCCCGTCCCCGACGGGCTCGGCGGACATGATGCGTACGACGAATCCTGACGGATCGGTGCGCTCACGGGGCACGTCGGTGTGATAGGCCTCGCCCTCGCGCTGGATCAACACGCAGCCCTCGTCCGCGACATGGCGGACGCAGGTGTCCAGGAGCGCCCGCCGCACCCGGACATCCCCGGCATGGATGAGAAACGACGCCAGCAGCACGACGTCGAACGTCTCGCCGAGGTCGAGGTCCTCGATGCTGCTGCGTATCCTGCGCGCCCCACGGACGTGCTCCAGCATTTCGGCGGACTCGTCCACCGCCGTGACCGCGAACCCGAGCTCCAGGAGCGGGTGGGTCATCCGGCCGACCCCGCTGCCCAGTTCCAGAATGTTCGCGGCGGCGGGCACGGCGGCGGTGATGATGTCCGGTTCGGTTCCGACGGGCAGGCGGGTGTAGAGCTCGACCGCGCAGCCGTCCGGTGTGATGGCACCGGGTCCCGTGCCCTCGTATCCCTCTCGCTTCTCGATCCTCATGCCCGTCCAACGGACGGCTTCCGTGGGACTGTTCCCTCCCTTCATCACTCGTTCGAGTGAGATGTTCGAGGGACACCAGTCCGAGCCGGACCCTGGACTGGGTCTGCCGGACCCTGGACTGGGTCTGCCGGACCCTGGACTGGGTCTGCCGGACCCTGGACTGGGTCTGCCGGACCCTGGACTGGGTCTGCCGTAGCCCCGGACCGGACCAACCGAACCCCGGACCGGGGCTACGGCAGCACGGACTACAGCGCGAACCAGCCCCTCCCCCCGTACCAATGCCCACCACCGCGCAGGTGGTCCACCACCGCGCGCTCGACGCTGTTGCGCCGTGGCAGTCCGTCGAGCGGAAGCTCCGGATCGCCGAAGACGAAGCCGATGGGCACCGTGTCGTCCGGGGTCGTCTCCTCGCACTCCAGATGGAAGCGGTCCTGGAAGCGAATGATGTTGGAGTCGGCCGGCAGGTACCGCTTGAGCTGCGGGTCGAGCAGCCAGGAGTTGCAGACAGCGATCTCGTGGCGCTCGTCGGGATAGTGGCGGGCGAAGAACTCCCGGGCCAGGGCGAGTGAACGGTCGCACGCGGTCGGAGAGAGAGGGCCGCGGAAGTCGGTGATGTGCAGGCTCAGGCAGGGAGCGCGGGGGCCGAGGTCCAGGCCCGCCGCCGCGACGGCAGCGGCCGTGCGCCGCCCCAGCAGCACCCGCTGGAACTGGAGCCGGCCCAGCTGGAACAGCTCGCCGTGGAAATGCAAGGCGATCCACCAGGGAAACAGCAGTCCGGGGCCGCCAGCCCTTCTGTGGTGCACGGCCACATGACGGCCGAGATCGGCGAGCGTGCGCCGGGAGACGTCCTCCGGGACACCGCGCTCGCGGTGATGGGCGCGGACGTACGGAAGCGCCGCTATGAAGACGTACAGATGGAAGCAGCGCCCGAGAGGTCCCGTCGTCGCGGGAAACGCGGGCGGCTCCCAGCCCTTCCCCATCTCTCCCATGTCCCGGACGAAACGGGTGACACAGCGCGCGAGGAGGGTCACGGCTTCCGGGTCGTCGGCCAACTGGGCGCGGAGCGCGACGAGTTCATTGATGTGCTCATGGGGCACGGACAGGTCGAGCAGGATGTCGGGCAACTCGTCGGCGTCCGGAAGCGACGCTTCCCGCAGGGCAGAGCTCTCGCTCTCCAGGTCTCTCAGCCACTCGGCGAGCCTCGCGTCCGCCCGCAGCGCCTTCAGCAGCACCGTCGCCTCCCCCGGCGGCCGTCGTCCGGGCCGCTATCCCTTGGTGAACGTGCACCACAAAGAGTACGTTTTCTCGTAGGAGTAGTGATCCTGATGCGTACGGGCAGTGAACCGATGACAGCGCGCAGTGCTCTGCGCATGCGCTTCTGGCTGAGTGTCTGGGGCCTGATCTGGGCCATCTTCGGAACGGTCGCGTTCATCCTGGTGGGGCGGCCGGGATGGGCGGCCGCGTGCGGTCTGCTGTGGGTGATCGTCACCGTCGACATGACCATGATCCTGCGGCACATCAGGCAGGGCCCGCACTATCAGCCGGGCCGTGACGTCCCGCCGTACGAGCCCGTGGACGACCGGCTCCGGTACCGGCCGCCGGAGCGCCGCCGTCCGTCGAGGCCGTCGCACCCCTGAAACGGCCGGGCGGTCGGTCGCCACCGCTCTTATGACTCTTACGACGCGGTGCGCGGGGAGCGGTGAGCGCCCCCTGCCGGGTGCCGTCGTCGCGGGTTGCCGACAGGCAGTGTGCCCGTTGGCCGCCGTCGGCACGGACCCGCTACGAGTCGAACCGCGCCGCTTCCAGGTACTGCGGTTTCGGGTCGAGTGCGGCCGCAAGTCTGAAGTGCCGCTTCGCCTGCTCGGGGCGTCGCTGGCGCTCGTAGGTCCGGGCCAGTGCGAAGTGCGCGAACGCGTTGTCCGGCTCGCGCTCCAGGACGATGGTGAACTCGAGCTCGGCGGGGCGCAGTTGCGCGGCGGCGAAGAAGGCACGCGCGCGCAGCAGCCGGGCCGCGGTGTTCTCCGGGTGAGCCGCGACGACAGGGTCGAGCAGTTTCACCGCGCCCCGCGGGTCGCGCGCGGCGAGCAGTTGCTCGGCGGCGCGGAAGTCGATGACGTGCGTCTCCGGAGTGCGTCCGGTCGATCCGCTGGTCTCGGGCACGGCAGAGTCCTTCCCTCGCTGCAAGGGTTCAACGCCCCTTTCGAGGGGGGCTATTCCTGGGGCTGCCGGGCTCTGCGCACGAGATCGGCCCATACGTCCCGTACGCGCCGCTCCAGTTCCTCCAGCGGTACGTCGTTGTCGATGACGATGTCCGCGATCACCAGGCGCTTGTCGCGCGGGGCCTGCGCGGCCATGCGGGCGCGGGCGTCCTCCTCGGTCATGCCGCGCAGGCGGACGAGGCGGTCGAGCTGGGTCTCGGGACGGGCGTCGACCACGATCACAAGGTCGTACAGCGCGGCCAGACCGTTCTCCGCGAGCAGGGGCACGTCGTGGACGACGACGGCGTCCTTGGGGGCGGCGTCCTCCAGGGCGCGCGAGCGGGTGCCGACCAGAGGGTGAACGATCGAGTTCAGGACCGCGAGCTTCTGCGGGTCGGCGAAGACGATCGAGCCGAGCTTCGGCCGGTCCAGGCTGCCGTCCGCAGCGAGCACGTCCTCGCCGAAGGCGTCGACGACCGCCGCCAGCCCGGGAGTTCCGGGCGCCACGACCTCCCGCGCGATCCTGTCCGCGTCGATCAGCATCGCGCCGTGCTCGACGAGCAGCCGTGACACTTCGCTCTTGCCGGCGCCGATTCCACCGGTCAGGCCCACCTTCAGCATGCCTCGCAGCTTAGGGCCTGCCACTGACAGACCCTGTGCCCGGGAGTCCTGGAGGAGGGGTCAGGCGTCGCCTTCGCGCTCCGCCAGGAATCGCTCGAACTCCTGGCCGATCTCGTCCGCCGAGGGGATCTCCACCGGTTCCGCGAGCATGTTGCCGCGGGTCTCCGCGCCCGCTGCGGCGTCGTACTGGTGCTCGAGACCCGCGACGAGGGCGACGAGTTCCTCGTCGCCCTCCTGGATCTGCCGGTCGATCTCGGTCTGGGTGCGGTGCGCCTCGGTGCGCAGGGCGTGCGCTATCCCGGGAAGCACCAGGCCGGTCCCGGCCGTGATGGACTCCAGGACGGTCAGTGCCGCGTCCGGGTACGGGGAGCGCGCGATGTAGTGGGGCACGTGGGCGGCGACACCGAGGACGTCGTGGCCGGCCTCCATGAGGCGGTACTCGACGAGGGACTCGGCGCTTCCGGGGACCTGGGCCTCGTCGAAGGGGCTGCGGTGGCCGGGCACCAGGTCGGTGCGGTTGCCGTGCGGGGTGAGGCCCACGGGTCGCGTGTGCGGGACGCCCATGGGAATGCCGTGGAAGTTCACGCACAGGCGGACTCCGAGCCGTTCCACGATCTGCTGGACGGCGGCGGCGAAGCGCTCCCACTCGGTGTCCGGTTCGGGTCCCGACAGCAGCAGGAAGGGCGCGCCGGTGGCGTCCTGCACGAGCCGGACCTCCAGGGTCGGCTCCTCGTACTCGGTCCAGCGGTCGCGCTTGAACGTCAGCAGCGGACGGCGGGCGCGGTAGTCCACGAGCCGGTCGTGATCGAAGCGGGCCACGACCTGGTGGGGCAGCGAGTCGAGCACCCGGTCGACGATCTGGTCGCCGGTTTCGCCCGCGTCGATGTATCCGTCGAAGTGGTAGAGCATGACAAGACCGGCCGACTCCTGGGCGAGTGCCATGTCGACCACGGCCAGGCCCTTCGGCTCCCATGCGTACAAACCCTGCGGATCAAGCACTGTGACCGCTCCTCCTCGTGTTCGTACTGCACAACGTGGCACGGAGCACGGACATTCCCGTCCCGTGCTCCGCATCACTGTCCGGCGCCTTCTCAGCCTCCACGAGCGGCCGGCAGGAGTTCCGGGGCGGTGAGGACACCGCCGTCGGACCGCCACCAGCACACCACACGCGTGTTACGAGGACAGCACGCGTGCGTGGAGCGCGGTGACGGCGTTGCGGGCCGACGTGAAGGCGCCGTGCTGCCAGGCGTCGGCGTAGCTCAGCCAGTCGCCCGCGAAGTAGACCCGCCCGGCGGGCCGGTTCAGCGGCTTGTAGCGGACGTCATCGGGTCCGCCGGGCGTGTTGTGCCAGGCGCCTTCCAGGTGCGGTGTCTGGCGCCAGTGATGGGAGAAGGAGGAGTCGAGTTCGGTGCGGTACTTCTCACCGTAGATCTTCACGCCGACGGCCACCGCGCGCCGCTCGCGCTCCTTGGGAGTGAGTTTCGCGTATCCGTCGGCGTCGGAGCCGTAGTTGTAGTAGCCGATCATGACTCCTCGCCGGCCGTGGAAGCCGTACGAGGGGTGCCAGATATGGGTGACGTCCTGGTCGGTCTCGGTGATGCCGCCGTAGATCCGGTGATCGAGCTCCCACCAGCGCGACCGGTATTCGAGGCCGATCTTGCCCGCGGACTGCGGGGTGATCGCCTCCAGTGCGCTCTGGACACCGGAGCCGAGGTTGTGCGGGATCCTGGCGAGGATGTTGGGCGGCAGGGCTCCGATGCAGAAGTCGGCGTCCAGGGATTTCGTGCGCCCGCCCTGGGTGTACGTGACGGTGACGCCGCTTCCCTTGTCGGTGATCCGGCTGACCGCCGCTCCGGTACGGATGCGGTGGGCCCCGATCGCCCTGGTGAGCGCCTTGGGTATCTGGTCCATACCGCCCACCGGCTGGAACATCAGCATGGCCTGGTCGAACTCGAACTCGAAGGAGAAGTACCGGCCGACGCCGGAGGCGAAGACCTCGGAAGCGCTCGGGACGTCACCGAGAAGCACGCCCGGGGTTCCGGCGGCGGCGGGGACGGTGGTGTAGCCGCGGCGCGGACCGCCCTCGTAGGTGAGCTTGTCACCGAGTTCGCCGAAGTCCTTGAGGAACTCGACGAGCCTCTCCTGGTCGGCCGTGGTCAGTTCCTTGTCCAGGGCGCCCTTGTCGGTGGCCTTGGCCAGCAACTCGGAGACGTATCCGTAGACATCGGCCTTCGCGGTCCGATGGCGCACGGGCTTGGTCATGCCGGCCGACTCGTTGTACATGTACGCGTCCGCGTTCGTGTTCGTGAACACTTCGACGGGGACGCCCAGTTCCCGGCAGTAGTCGAGGGTGACCATCCACTGCGGGAGTCGGGCCGGACCGGCGTTCATGTACTGGCCCTCGCCGAACCGGGCGGTCTGCGTGTGGCCGTACAGGTCGGTGGTCGAATCACCGCCGCGTACTGTGAAGTTGCGGCCGCCGGTCCGGTCTCTGGCCTCCAGGACCGTACAGTCGTAGCCCGCCTTGCCGAGCTCGTACGCGGAGGCGAGACCCGCGATCCCGCCGCCTACGATCACGACTTTCGCGGCGCCCCTCCCGGTGAGCGTGAAGTCGCCCGACTTCGGTGCGCGGAAGGGCTGTTCACGCTGGGCGGCCTGCGCGGCGGGCGCGAGGCCGAGGGCCCCCATGGTGGCGAACATCGCGCCCGCGCCGCCGGTCAGACCGACGTTGCGCAAGAACGCCCGCCGGCTCGCCGCTGTCGATCGCTCGTGTGCTGCCATGCCTTCGACTCCCCTCACGATCTTGAATGACCCGGGGATCCTGGCAACGGCCTGTTACGGCCCGGCAGTTACTCGTGTATCCACCACGTTTCTCTCCGCGCACACCGGTCCGGTCCAGACCTTGACGCGAACCTGCACCCCCCTTACGTTCATATGGGCACCCGAAGTTCATGTACAAGAACAATTTTCTTGCGAACCGACGGGAAGGTCACCCCCCACATGCGCATCCGACGCACGCTTCTCATCCCCCTGTTCGGCGCGACGGCGGTCACGGCCGGAGCACTGACGGGGGCGCCCGCGGCGAACGCGGCCCAGGTCATCGAGGTCTCCACCGCCGCCCAGCTCAAGTCGGCCCTCACATCGGCCGCCCCCGGCGCCACGATCCACCTCGCGGACGGCACATACACCGGCAACTTCAAGACGACGACGGCCGCGAGCGCGGACTCCCGCATCACCCTCAGCGGCTCCTCGAAAGCCGTCCTCACGGCGGGCGGCGGCTACGGACTGCACCTCAACGGCGCCTCGTACTGGACGGTCCAGGGCATCACCGTCACCGGCGGCCAGAAGGGCATCATGATCGACTCGGCGAAGGGTGTCGTCGTCGACCAGGTCACCGTCCACGGACTCGACATGGAAGGCATCCACTTCCGCAACTCCAGTACGGACGGCGTGATCAGGAACTCGAAGATCTACGACACCGGCAACGACGGCCGCGGCATGGGCGAGGGCGTGTACGTCGGCACGGCAGGCGGGACTTCGGACAAGAGCGACCGCATCCAGATCACCGGCAACACGATCGGGCCGGGCGTGGGCGGCGAGAACGTCGACATCAAGGAAGGCACCACGGGCGCCCGTATCACCGGCAACACCTTCGACGGCAGCGGCCTGACCGGCGCCAACTACGACGACTCCTGGGTCGATGTGAAGGGCAACGACGTGCTCGTGGAGAACAACAAGGGCACGTCCACGACGAACGACGGCTACGAGACCCACACCCAGCAGTCCGGCTGGGGCTGCGGCACCGTGTTCCGGGGCAACACCTCGGACCTGCGGGGTGCGACGGGCGACAAGCAGCTGGCGGTCAACGTCACCAACTACGCCACCGGTTGCCGGACCACCGTGTACGCCTCGAACACGGTGACGGGCGGCAAGGGGCTCACCAACATCACGGTGACTCCCTGACCTGCCCCACGAAAGAAGACCCCCCATGGAAGTGGGCCCGCACCGAATCGGTGCGGGCCCACTTCTTTCAGCTACTTGCTAGCGGTGAGCTTTCAGCTCTGGCCGCCGGCGAGCTTCTCGCGGAGGGCGGCGAGCGCCTCGTCCGACGCCAGGGCGCCGGAGTTGTCGTCCGACTCCGAGGAGTAGGAACCGCCGCCGCCACCGGAGGCAGCCGGAGCCGCGCTGGAGGTGCTGGCACCCTCAGCCTCGGCCTGCGCGTCGGCCTCGCGGGACTTGATGACCTGAGCCTGGTGCTGCTCGAAGCGCTGCTGCGCCTCGGCGTACTGCGTCTCCCACACCTCACGCTGGGACTCGAAGCCCTCGAGCCAGTCGTTGGTCTCGGGGTCGAAGCCCTCGGGGTAGATGTAGTTGCCCTGGTCGTCGTACGACGCGGCCATGCCGTACAGCGTCGGGTCGAAGTCGACCGACGCCGGGTCGGCAC
>NZ_JAODTZ010000007.1 GCF_025399795.1 Streptomyces rhizosphaerihabitans
GGGGCCGCGTCTGCTCGGCTCTGCCTGGGTCGACGGTGGACGGGATGAGAGCACCCCGCGCACGCCACAAGGGACCCGCGGTCGGGAACGGCGCCCCCTCCATCCCGGTGCCGGCCGATCCCCCGCCGGAGGCACTGCTCTGACCGTGGCCGCGCTATGCGGTGATCGGCTCATGGCCACCGCCCTATCCACATGTGGGCGCGCGTCGGCGCAGCGCGCGCGAGCGGGCCGAAGGCAGGAGCGCGGCGCGCAGCGAAGCCGGGAAGCGCGCCCGGCGGAGCGGAGCGCAGCCGGGGCTTGAATCCTTGCCGGGCTCGATCGGTCAAAGCGCCTCGTCCCGCGCCCACACGTGTGCGTCCATGGTCGGCCTCGCAGGTCTTCGCCGTACGTGCGGGACTGCCCGATCGCTACCAGGCCATGACGGACGTCGGCGCAGGGTGCGGACTCCGCCAAGGCGAGATCTTCGGTCTCGCGGTCGACAACCTCGGAGATCTCGGCTGGCTCTACGTGCGGCAGCAGGTGAAGAAGGTCCGCGGCTCCCTCGTCTTCGCTCCCCCGAAGCGGGGCAAGCTCCGGGACGTTCCGCTGGATCCCGAGGTGTCCACGGCGTTGATCGAGCACATGAAGCGCTTCCCACCGGTTGAGGTGACCTTGCCGTGGGTGACGCCGACCGGACCCAAGGTGGCGCACCGACTCCTCTTCACGAGCAGCGTCGGCACGGCCCTCTGGAGCAACGGCTTCAATGACGAGCGGTGGAAGCCTGCGCTTGCCTCGGCCGGCATCATCCCGACCCCTGAGAGGGGAGAGCGGTACGCGGCGGCCCGTGAGCACGGAATGCATGCCTTGAGGCACTTCTACGCCTCGGTCCTCCTGGACGCCGGAGAGAACATCAAGGCGCTGAGCCTCTACCTCGGCCACAGTGACCCGGGCTTCACGCTCCGCGTGTACACGCACCTGATGCCGAGCAGCGAGACCAGGACCCGGAAAGCCATCAGCGCGATGTACCGGGCCGCCGGTCACGCCCACGACGGCCCAGAGACGGCCCAAGCCGCCTGACACGGCCCCTCATCGACGGGAAAACCGCTGGTGAGGGGCTGTTTCATGCCCTCGTTCGGCAAGTAACACCCCATCTTGCCTGACGGCTACCCCTCGGGGGAAACGCGTTCGGTCCCGGGGCCGTGACCTGGCCGTTCACCGCCCTGCTCGTAGCCGCCCTGTCACTGACCGTCGTCGACGGTCGCAGCCGAGCGGCCTCGCACGGCCCGGGGACGGTCGAGGACCCGACCGAGTGATGCCCGCACCGGAGAGTGACCGTCGGCTCCATCCCTCGCCGAACCACTCTGCGGACAGCGCCGAGCCGCACCAGGACAGCCCGGATCCGTCCGGCCGCGTCACGCCGGCCTGGTGCCGATCTACGACTGGGGCTCGCGGATCAGCCGATCCCCTGCACCGAGAACCGCTCAAGGGCCTGATGCGTACGCCGCTATTTCCTGACGCCGCCCGGCAACCAAGCGGACGTCGCTCATGAATGCCCGGATCAGCTCGCGTCTATCCGCCAGGCGATCACGCCGGTCGATCCCTCGACGCCGTCGACGTCGACGCGTACCTGCTTGTGCGCGGTGATCCGCTGCTGGACCACCGACCGATCGCACGGCATCTCGGTCTCTGTGCCAGTACTCACCGGTGAGAGTGCCAACCGTGCGCTTCCACCGCCGACGCAAACCAGGTCGAGCCTGTACGTCTTGCCCTCGCTCAGGGTGGGCTCGGTGTGGATGCCGTCGGTCACGCGCTCCGCTCCGGCCTCGATCATCCTCCCGCCGTGGACGGCGGCCAGGGCGGCCTGGGCCTCCTCGGTGAGCTTCTTCTCGGACGGCCCGGTTTCCGCGGGAGGCTCGCTCGACGCGGACTGCGACGACGGAGTGCCGGCGGCCTTGTCCTCACCGCTGTCGGACGTGCACGAGGTGAGCAGGAATACCGACGCCGCCACGACGCACACGGCGAGCCAGGCCCGCGGGCTCGAATCGATCATGCCGAGGCCTCCGGAGTCATCGAGTCATTCCATCCACGTGTCCGTATTTCCCGCGGCCGATGCCATGGGAGTAGTCGTGTCCCGCTCCGACCGTCACGCTTCCGGAGGCCTCGGCACCGACGCCCATGTGACACCTTCCGGGAGACCGCCCCGTGGCGGTCGAGCACTTGGACACTACGGGGCAACCACGCACGCGACGATCACATGATCGATTCCCTGAGGAGAACTTGAGCGTCCGAGGTCTCCGGTCGGCGCCCTCCACGCTTCGCCCTGGCGCGAGACCTCGAAGTCCAGATCGGCGGAGCCTCAACGACCGAGCCGACTTCGATGCTCACTGCGGCCATGGATGACCGCCTGCCCGCCTCAAATCCTGCCGATCCCGCCCGGTCAGGCACCTCGCCACGCACCCTCACGCGTCCACCCACGGTCGCCTGGCAGGCTTCGCCGTGCGGGCGTGCCTGCCCGAGCGGCATCAGGCCGATGCCGAGCGACCGCCCGGCCACCGGTCACCACCTGTCGGCACCACCCGGCCACGTCGCGTGACCCTCGGCGTCCTCGCCTCGTGCCCGGCCTGCCCGAGGAGCACACTTCTTCTAGGGGCTTCACCAGGGGGCGGCGGCTTCGGAGGTGATCGCGATGACACAGATGACAGCGACGCAGGCACGGACCACGGTCGGATGGCACGTCGAGATGGAATTCCAGGAGGACGACCACCGCACCCGCGCGGCCGCCCTCCTGCGACTCCCAGACGGAAGCGAAGTACGCGCCCACGGGTACGCCAGCCGTCACCCCTCCGACTCGAACCAGCCCAGGGTCGGCGAGGAGGTCGCGGGCGCGAGGGCCCTGAACGAACTCGCCATGCAACTCCTGACCAAGGCCCACGACGAGATCGACGCGGCCTCGGGCAGGACATCACACACACTGAGGTGACCGGGACGGCCGGGTGGACCGGCTCGGGCGGCCGGGCCGGGAGACTCGCCCCCTGGAGACTCGCACCCCCGGCGGGACTCAAACATGTGGCCGAGCACCCGGAAAGGGCTGGGCCGATTCGAAACCGACAGGCCACTGGTCGGGCAACTCCATGTGGCGCGGCACGCTCATCCCGACTTCAGCAAGGCCAACCACATCGGCGTCCCCGTCGATCCGGCTGACGACACCGACCTGCTGCCTGCCGATGACGGGTCCTGCGACGTGGGCTCCGACGGGCAGAGCGGCTGCGGTCTTTGCCCAATACCGACGAACGTCTTCTGAAGTAGGAGCCTTCGAAGGCCAGAGCAACTCGGACATGAGTCCGATGACGGCGGAGCGCAGGAGAGAGTGCCATCAGCTTGGGGAACTTGGGTGATTCAAGGGCGGGCACCTGACTGACCTGCGGCAGACGGGTGGCGGCACTCTATGGCCGCGGACTGCGTTCCCCGGTGTTCCCGGTGTTCCCCGCTCGATCTGGCAGGCGTCTGGCACGAGCCAGCCCTCCGAAACAGCCCGCCGGACAAGCCGCCGGGCCGCTACAGAAGATCGAAGCTAATCGCGAGGGCCGACGGCCTTTGTCCATCCCACCGAGAGTCCCCAGAACCCACTTGTCTTGCCAGTAACCGAAACAGCCACGTTCTTGTGGCTGCGACTTAGATCCACTTCATTGAATTGCCCAGGATCTCCGTTTACGCAGACGACGGTAAAGCTCACGAGAGCGCCGACATCGACTTCGATGGTCCCGGAACCCGAACAACTCACCGCGACCTCCAGAGTTCCCCGTCGAATTTGAGGGATCGCCGGAAATGAGTGAGGGCCGACCTTTCCGCCTGTTTTGATAAAAATCTTCTGTGCGTCTGGAAGTTGAGGTGGAATGCGAGAGTCCGAGGCGACGGAGAATGTGACGGAAGGAGCGGCGGAGGGCGTACCGGACGAAGCCTTTTCAACCGGCGCCTCACTCGCAGTCGCCCGACTGCTGGTTGACGTCGCACCGGTACACCCGGTCAACGCAAGCAGGACTACCGGAACGAGTATCCCTATTCTCCCCATGTGCACCACCCGGCACGCATGGGGCCGTAGCCTGTGACCTTGTTCTGCGTCAGGCAGCAGGTGTGGTGCTGATAGTCGGCGGTGCCGGTGAACTTGCGGCGCCACACGCCGTATCGCGCATGGACGGCCTTGCGCGGAGGAACGTGCTTGACGTGGACGTGGACCACGTTGCCGAGTTCGGCGGTTACCGATGCGTGCGACGTGACACTGCACTGGGGACCGACTTCGGCCAGTACGGCACTGCCCTTAATCACGATCCGGCCACTGAAGCCGTCGCCGACGGCCTCAGACACCTTGGCCGTGAAGTCCATGTTTTCCGTTTCGCTGGTGCCGTTGCATCGCAATTCTGCGCTATCGCCGTCGCCGTCTTGAGGCGTTGCCGTGGCGGCCGCGGGAGATGCGGTTGAGTCAGCAACAAATTCCGGGGTCGATATCTCCAAGACCACGACCCTTGCGAACACTATCGAGTCTGCAAGTAGGCGCACTTGCCCCCCTGGTTTCCTGTAGGCGGAAACGGTTGGTCAGACCGTCGATCACAGAGCCTAGGGATCAAAAAGTATGCTGTACGCAAAATTGAGCGAATCTTGAGGCGAGAGCCCCAGCAATGCCGGGCCTCACCTCATCCCAGTCTTCCGATCATCTCAGTCTTCCGAGCGAGTTATCCCACAGGCAATCTATGCAGCAGCCCCGGCCACGATGTGGACGAGGCCGAATACGCCCTCTGCTTCCAACCTGCCTCCGGAGCCTGGCATCTGCTGGACGGACCGGCGCAGGACCAGGACCACACCGTGAGCTATGCCCGTGCCGCGATCCTGCGCCCCGCCCGAGCCCACCCCGGCTCGAAGCTAAACGACATGGCAGGCGACCTGTCCCACGTCGACATCGACGCACAGTCGTAGTCATCGCGGGCCCCCTTCGCCCCAGCCCTTCGCGAGCTGGCCAGCCCTCGGCCATCCGGGCGCAGGTCCGGCGGATGGGTCGCGGTCGGGAGACGAAAACCTCAACCCGGATCAGGCGGCTCGTCTGCCGGGCCGGGTACGCCGGCGTCCTCGCGACGGCAAGCGGCTGCACGCGTCTTCTTCGCCACGATGGACTACGCCGAGCCGCCACCCGAGGAGGTTGCGGCGATGGTCGTCACGGACGTCCGTCTACCGGCGGAAGAGACCGGAGAAGACCAGTGGCGCGAACTGCTGTTCCGCACGGCTCACCCAGAGATCGGGAAGAAACTGGACATCAGGGCCGGGACGGACCTCCCCGAGGTGTCCTGACGGGCGAGCCGCCCCGCCGGAACCTCGACAAGCATGCGACGCGGTCACCCGCAAAAAGCCCGGTGACAGCCGGACAGCGCCAGGCTGCCCTCGATGATCCCCTGGGGGTGATCAGGTACCCCACGCGATCGGACGAACCACTTCTGACCAGCAAAAAGCCCTCCCGAAGGGGAGGGCGGAGACTGGCGCCCCCGGCAGGACTCGAACCTGCGGCCAAGCGCTTAGAAGGCGCTGGAGCGGACCCTCTCGCGGGCATGCCTGACCTGGTCGTTTCCGGGCGCCAGGTCCGGGTGTTCGGCAACTTCGACACGCATTCGACAGATCCGGATGCCAACGCGCCTGGGGCTACGCCCGCACATACCGCGTGCAGTTGAAGGTCAGCGGAACAACTCTGGCACCGGACAGGCATCCAATGGCTCGTGCGGCCGGTCTGCCCAGCCCCACCAGACGTGCCGACCGGCACATCTCCACAGCGACCGGCAGATCCTTTGGCCGTCGTCCTCCCGCAGGGACAGTACGAAGCCCCCAGACTCCATGGGCTGGCCGCAATCAGGGCAGGCCGGGGCGTCGCCGGTCATGCGGCGCACCCTAGCGGAACGACGATTGCGTCCCGCAGCGACGTCGTCAGGCACTCACCGACCCGCGAAGCGCTGTCGTAGGGCTCGGCTACGTTGCACCCATGAATGACAGGGATCCGCTCGTGCCGGCACTCACCGGCGTGCTCGTCGATGTCGTGTGGTGGCTGGAGAGCTGCGGGGATGAGGAAGTAGATCCCGATTCCGCGGTGAAGATGATGGAGAGCGTCGGCGGAGAGTTGCTGCGCCTGCCCTCCAGCCAACGCGAACGGCTTTTGCGAGCGCTCGCGGACTTGGCCGAAGCGGAGCAAGACCCTGCGAGGCGCGATTTCCTGAAGGGGTTCCCCTTCGCCATCGGCCTGGTTGAGGACCAGGAGAGTTGAGGGCACGGCTGGCTGCTAGGCACCACTTCAGCTGTCGCCAAGCGTGCGTCGGCTAGCGGTTGATCGGGATCTCGTAGACGATCTCGCAGTGAGTGGCGGGCACCACGATGTCCGCTGTCTCCACGGGCCGTCCGTCGTCGCTGTAGTACGTCCGCCGGATGTGCGTGACGAGCGCGGCCTTCTGAATGCCGAGTAGCGACGCCTCCTCGGCGGACGCCTGCCGCGGCTCCGGCTGTTCCACGGCATGGCTGACGGTGATACCGATGGCGGCCATCCGGTTCACAACACCCGCTCCGGCGTGCGGCCCTCCCTCGGGGAGGACGACGAGAGTGCCGGCGGTGAGGTCGTAGGGCTCCCAGCTCGTGGACAGCTGCACCGGCCTGCCGTCGGCCAGGAACTCGTACGCCGTCCGGACGCACAGCTCGCCGTCGACGATGCCGAGACGCGCCGCGATCTCCGCTGGTGCCGGCACCTTGGCATCGGTCCGGCTTTCCCAATCCCCCTGTCTGCCGACAGCCTTCATGTCCGCGCGGAACGGTGACCCGTCGGGCTGCTCGCGCGCCGATGAACGGACGACCCGAACCCGCCGCCGGGGTTCGGCGACGTACGTGCCCGAACCAGCCCGCCCCTCCAACACGCCCTGGGAGATCAGCAACTCCTGTGCCCGGCGCACCACGTTCTCGCCCACACCGCACTCCTGGCCGATCTGGGCGCGGGAGGGGAGGCGGTCCCCCGGCTCCCAGACGTGCTCCGCGATACGCCGCCGGAGTTCGTCGGCGATGCGGAGATAAGGCGGCTGCTCAGACATATGGAAAATCTAGTCCACTAGCTCTAATCTAGTTAACTAGCTTCACGCAAAGTGATTGCCGGTGACGGAGGCTGCCCTGTGCCCGCTTCGGGAGTTAGCGCGGCGGCCATCGCCGCACGGCTGTCCGCCGCCGGGCTCTCCACGCGCCTGGAGGAACACAACCGACACACGTCGATCGAGGCGGAGGTGCCGGAATCACTCTCCGCGGAGTCATGGCGGGAGGTCCTGGAAGTGGTGGCCGAGGCAGATCGATTCGGGCTCCTCGCCACCAGCCTGAACGGCCGCACCCTTTGGGCGGTCGTACGCAAAGCGGTCCCCACGACGGGCGACGTCGGGGGACCGAGCCATCAGCGATAGGAGCTGAGCAGCGTGCTCAACCGTATCCGCCGTGCCGTCTCGCTCACCAGGGCGCGTCACTCCGCCAAGGGCAGGCACCGCCGCCCTTTAACGCCCGCCCGACCACCGAGCGCTTCCGCTTTTCCCGCGTCCGCTGACCCGTTGACGGTCATCCTCGGCCGGGCTTCCATCGACGCGGACCACCGTCACTCGCTCGCCGGTGAGGAAATCGCCCTCGTCCGCCCGTACGTGCTGGCCTGGGAGAAGCGTGTGCGCACACGCTCAGTGGTCGTCGCTCGCCATCTGCCGATCAGAGCGTGGGCGGCCCTGGCGGGGGTCCACTGATGCCCTCGATGTCCTCAATGCCGTCTCGCCGACATCTCCGTAGCGCGGACGCCTCGGCCGTTCCCTGCCGCTCGACGGCCTGCCGCATCGGCACGCACCCCGCCTGTGCGGAGTCCTCCCCGGCTTCGGCCGCGGTCGACCTTCCTGTGATCTACGAAGCGTGCGACTGCCCGTGCCACCCGGCAGCCGACCGGTTCCCCACCGCGGAGGTGGAGCGATGAACGCATGGGCCCCCGGCGGTGCGCTGGTCGCCAGAGTCGAGGTCACCGCGGCCACCGTGCAGCGCGGCGACGTCATCCAACTCGGCGGCCGTGCCTGCCGGGTGAGAGACCTCTTCCAGCTTTCCCAGGGGGCCAAGCAACTGGTCTTCGAGTCGGGCGAGCTGCTGACCATCCACGCGCGTACCCGGCTCGTCGCCGTGCGGTCGATGAGAAGGCGGTGACCGTGTCCGTGCCCTCTCGTCACCACAACATCGCGGACGACCTCCGCCGCCAGATCGCGACCGGCCGCATCCAGCCCGGTGAACGCCTGCGGTCCGAAGCCGACTTGGCCGACCGGTACAAGGTCAGCACGGTGACGCTACGGAGAGCTCTCTCCGTGCTTCAGGTGGAGGGCCTCGTCGAGAAGATCCACGGCAAGGGCAACTTCGTCCGTCCCCCCCTCCGCAAGATCATGTACGTCGGCGGCTGGGGAACCCTGGACCCGTGGACCGCGGCCGAAACAGCTCTGCGCGTCACCGTTCGCACCACCACGGTTCAAGCGCACGGACAGCTCACCGCCTTGCTCAACGTCCCTGCGGGCAGCCCTCTCGCCGAGTTCTCGTGCCTCAGCCTCGAAGGAGCGTCACCGCACGGACTGGCCCGCATCTACATCCCGCGCGACCTGGCACCGACCGGAGTCCTCGACGACGAATCCGCTTACCGAGAAGCGGCCACGAGATTCTCCGTGCTCGGTCCTCCGCCGGCCGCTGTCCGGGAGACGGTATGCGCCCGCCCACCGACACCGGCTGAAGCGTCGGCCCTTCGGATCGGCTCCACCGTGCCCGTCCTCGCCATCACGCGCACCGCGACCGACTCCGCCGGGCGCGTTGTCGAAGCCGCGCTGCTGGCCTTCCCGGGCGACCGCATCGACGCGGTCTTCACCACCCACCACGTGATCGACGAGAGGCAGACGCAAGGATGACGACACAAGACGAACTGCGGCTTCTCCCATGGTCGGGCCCCGGAGGCAACCCCTGCTACCTGAGCACCGACGACCGGGACGGCTTCATGTCCCGCCTGGCGGACAACATCGAGGCGGTCCAACTCGGCACGGCCGCCGAGCTCCTGGAGCGAGCCTCTGAAACGCTCGACGACCAGGACACGGACTCGGAGGAAAAGCACCGGCTGGCGAAGGAACTGACCGGGGCCCTCCGAGACGTCCTCCGCGTCGCGATCAGCCGCGGTCACCTGCTGGCGGTGAACGAACCACACGGAACCTGAAGAAGCGTCCGCACACCGGCGCCTGCCGATGACGGCCCTCCCTTCAACACGGGGAGGGGAGCCCGAACACCAATCGGACTCCCCTCCCCGTCGCGCTGTGCCAGCCTGCTGCGGGCACAGCGCATATCGACGCCGAGGCGAACCCGTCCCGCGATGTCTGAACCTCAGCCCACGAAAGTCAGCCACAAATGGCGGGTGCGCAGACCGACCAGGCGCGCGTGTGCCTCGCTGCACCCCCACCGTGCTCAGCCATGCAGTCCGGTGACGTCCACCAGAGCAAGTAGCGACGGTGGAAGCGTGGTGACGAGGCTTTGGCGCGGCGACTTCTTCGTCCCGAATAAGGCCAGGGTGTGACCCGTACCGGACCTCGCTGACGTTTACGCAGGTCAAGCCATTGGTATGACGTCGTCTCGCTGGGCGCAAGGGTGCCGCTGGGAGAAGACCTTCTCCCAGAATTCTCCTCGAACCGTGAGGGAGGCCGAGGGGCAGGAGCAGGCACCACCCCAACCGACAGGGCGCGCCATGGACGGCCTTTGACCTGCGCTCTCCAACTTGCGGCGCCCCGATGATTCCCACACTGTGTTTAGCACTCCAGCCCATCACTCACATAGGTCGTACTCGATATACGGTTGTTGTTCGTACTCGATACATGGTCTCCTTGGGACATGACCAATATCAGGCTCACCAAGCCGACCATGGCGGTCTTGGGGGTGCTCCTCGACGCGAAGCCCGATGCGCCTGCGTGGGGTTTGAGTATTTGCCGTGAAGCGGACCTCGGCCCTGGCACTGTCTACCCGATTCTTGACCGTCTTCTTGAGCGTGGCTGGCTCACGAGCCGTGACGAAGTGGAAGCTCATCCTGGGCGTCCGGCCCGACGGTTCTACGAGTTCACCGGCGCCGGGCGTGCTCAGGCAGTGGAAGCTCTGGAAGCTCGCGCCGCGCGCCGTGCCCGGTTCAGCCTCCGGCCTGCAGGCGGTGCCGCATGACGTCGGCAGGGAGCTACGAACCCCAGCCTGAGCCGGGTCGGGATCGGGATGGCCATCTCGACGAACGCCTGGCGGAGTTGGTCAACGGAGAGCTCGGTGCAACAAGCAGAGACCGCGTACTCGCGCACCTCGCGACCTGCGAGAAGTGCAAGGCTGAAGCCGAAGCGCAGAGGCGTCTCAAGAACGACCTCGCCACGGCGATTCTGAGCTTTCCCAACCGACTTGAGGACCAAAACCAGGACGACGGAGGACACCACTTCGCCCGTCCGCAAGAACAGGCCGTTTCTGCCGAGCCGCGGCGAGAACCACGAGCAGAATCGTGGACCTCCCTCGCAGCCAGAATCGCCGGAGAACGACGCGACATGCGCACTGCCTGGCTGGCCGACCTCGAAGGCCGGCCCGAGGATGGTGCACCCCTAACAGCCTGGCAGCAGAGGCGATATGCACTCGGGTTCCTCGTCGCCGCTGTTCGACTCTTCCTTCGAGACGCCTTCGGCCGCCTGTGGGGTCCCTGCGACTGGTTGTTGGCCACGCGGAACCGACGGGAAGCCTTCATTGGACTGCCACCGGCATTGCTCGTGCTCTATATCGCGAAACACGACGGCGTTCACACCCTCCTGACGGAAGGGTGGGGCTGGATTGGCGGCTGCGGCGCTGCGATGTTCGCCGTCGTTCGTTGGCTCCAGCGAGTTCGAGGGATTGAGTTGGCCGAAGGATCTTCGACCAACGGGGACTAGGTAGGCGTGCAGCAGGCTCCTGAAGGTTGCGCCATCCGGAGCCTGCTTGTCTCGCGCGCTCGTTGCTCGGCAGAGACGTTGACCTCGGTGACCTACGCAGCCGTGCGACCTCTTCGTCCCGAAGCAACTTGGGCGGACGGTCTGCCTTGAGCTGGTGAGCCCCTCACCTGCGTTGAGGGTCCGCAGGTGTGTGCGCTCGTCCGCTGCCGTACGTCGGCGTTGTCACGCAGTTAGACACTCACCGCTCAACGGTCGATCACCGGCAGGTCCGTTGTCAGTGCCTGCGCCTATGGTTTCAAGCGCGCGGTCGGCTTCCGGGGGTTCCAGCTCTGAAGGGATGGTTTCATCCCCGGCCTGTCTGGGGGCGGCCCGGAGACTTGTCCGGGACCTAACCGGCGGTCGGGCTTCGTCGATGGCCACGAGGTGACCTGCCAGCGCCGGCCGCGTACCACTTCTGGCGTGAGCGTCGGTCGGCGCACGCTTTCCAACTGTGTTGGCGGTCCAGCGGGGCTTGTGCGGGGGCGTTCACCTGCGTTCATGTGCGGTCGGCCCATGGCGCTCGCCCCGCGTGTGGTCCTCTCTGAACGGCCGTGAATCGGGCTGAATGAGACGGAAACTGAGACGGACCGCCGACCATCTAGGCCCAGGCTTGCTCGGCCGTGCCGATCACATGGTCCATAACGACCCTTGTGTACTCCCACAGGGCTGCCAGCAGGTCCGTGACGCCGAAAGCGCGACTATCGGGTAGGACGACCTGGACTTGAACCGTGATGCTGTACCGCCCCTCGACGGACTTGATGCGGCCGTTGGTCCGATGCCGGAGCAAGACGGCACCATCTTCAAGGGGAGCAACCATCACTTCAGTGTCTGGCGGCACGCTGGCGGCTGCCCCTTCTTCGGTCTCGAACTCGATCGCCGGCGCGTGCTGGATGGCCTGTGGTGCCAGGTCGGGCTTGACCTGCAGATGGTGCTTGGTGCTGTTGTCTAGGTCGCGCAGCGCCAATAGCAGGTCTTCATCAAGCGTGCCGCCGTGCTCGGGTCGCTGGAACGGTTGCAACTGCTCTAGAGCGTCGCGGCACCAGTCGGGCAAGCAAGCCAGCGCCTTCTGCCGGCTCTTCCACTCCTTGGGTGTGCCGCAGATAGGGAACATGAGCGTCTTGAGCTGCCTCTCGTCCGTCACACCAGACTGCCGTGCGATGGCCACGACCAGATTGTCGAGGGTGGCCCGCAGGTGGTTGACGGATTCACCGAAGCGGAAGCCCCATTCGGCGAGTGGCGGAGGCTGAGAGACCTGGAGCCGCAGCTCCCAGCTAAGTCGATCTTCGGCGATGCTTGCTCGGGCACCACAAGAGTCACTGCGCGTCCAAGCCTGCATGTCGGCCGACAGCTCTGCTCCCAGCTGATGCGCTCGCGCCAGTCGGCTAATTTGGTCAGAGAAGTCCACATCGCGCCCTAACTCCCGTTACCTGACGCAACTTTACTGTTGGCCACCCGACTGGAGCCATCAGTTTTGAGTGAACGGGCACCGTGACGCTCTCGCTCTGATCAAGGCGACAAGACCTCAGCTTGGGAAGCTTGTGTTTTCTGGAGGCAGAACTTGTTCTGACCTGCGGTGGACCTGGACGCGGTCCTGCGGGGTTGCCGACTCGGTCCCCGCTGTTCCCCGTGGTTCTCCGTGAGATCTGGCACGCTTGTGGCACGTCCGTGCAGTGGCTCGCCCGCTGCCGGCCAGGAGCGCGAGCTCTGCCCGTCTCTACGATGCAGGCCATGGGGACTACTGATTCCGCACCGCGCATACGTGCTTGTTGGCTCTCATGGCTCGCGGTTGAGTCGGCCGATCAGGCGGAAGTGGTCAAGGTCCTCGGCTTGGCGGATGTACGGGAGACCACCTGGGCCGATGGCGTGGAACTCATCGACGAGGTGGCGCACGACGATGAGGAGCCGTTCTCCACCGTCGTCGTCACTCCACCCATGCAGGGGTGGACTCTGGTCGTCGGACCGTACTTCGGCCTGCCCTATCCACAGCAGACGGCGCACATCACCGACCTGTGCCGAGAGCTGAGCGGCCACTTCGGCAAAGCCCAACTCTTCTTCCACAGTGAGCAGAACGACGGGGAAGCATGGCTGATCGCCGAAG
This sequence comes from Streptomyces rhizosphaerihabitans, assembly GCF_025399795.1. Lineage (GTDB taxonomy): Bacteria > Actinomycetota > Actinomycetes > Streptomycetales > Streptomycetaceae > Streptomyces > Streptomyces rhizosphaerihabitans. Next base: position 13,105 of record NZ_JAODTZ010000007.1, read on the forward strand.
GAGGACGGATCATCCGGCGTTGGATCAGTGAGTACCCGGCACTCGCCCTGGGCGAACCGTTCGGTGTCGAGCGGCGGCTCCTCGATGCCTATGGCATCACAGGCAAGCCCGAGGATCTCGACCCCAACAGTGACCTGGCCGGCGACTGGGCAGCGACCTGGGGGGATTGCTGGGCTACGACGGTTGCAGATGAATGCAGCATCAACCCCACCACAGCCACCGCAGTTACGGGCAGTCTGCTGGTCGCAGCCGCTCCGTCCTTCGAGTAGCCGCACCGTCTGCCTCGAAGAGGTTGCCGCTGAGCACCGCTTTAGGAGCGAGGTTGGGTGGTTGCTGGGGTGAGCTGCGGAGACGTGCACTGGGGTAAGTGCACGCTCATGCACCGTTGTTGTCGCCGAGTCCCCGTGAGTCCCCGCCCGTTCTGGCACGAGAGTGGCACGGGCTTGAGGTGGTGGTGAGGCAGCCGACCCTTGTCGCACCCCGGGTCGCGGCCTTTACCGTGCGGACGACCTCACCGCCAACCACGCTATACCTTCTGATCCGTAGCTCTAGAGAGAGCGGTCAACGGAGGCCATAGCGGTCGCAGTGAGGTCCCTCAGGGGTGCCGCGGGTCATGGTCGGTTGCTGTCGTTGCGGTACTTCACTGCTGTACCGCAGATCAACTTTCCACTACTACAAGTTCCCCTTGCAGTCGGCTTTGATCGTGAGTTCGTGAAGCACCTTGCCATCGGCACCCAGGAGAGGTGCGTTTGTGCGTGTGACGAAAACCGCCCAGGTGCCACGGGCGAGCAGACTCTCATCAGTGCCCCCGGAGTGGATCTGCTTCCAGCCGTCTGCCCGAAGTGCCGCTGCCACATCCTCTCGGGAGTGAGCCGCACTCTTCGCCGACACAAATCCGTCAAGAAAGATCGAGCAGTAATCGCCGGATGGCTCTTCTTCGCCGTCTCCTCTAAACCCACCGGGCACGTCCACCTGCGCCACCGCTTGAAGCAGCTCCCCCCGAACGGTCTCGTATTCCTTGCGGTGCTGTGCCGCTGAAGGGTCGATGCTCACCTTTGCTCGGCTCGGGGAGGGCTGGGGGGTCTGGGCGCTTCCGCACCCTGCGATCAATCCGATCAAGGGCAGGAGAAAGGCGAGACGGGGTATGGCATGACGCATGTCCGAGATCATAAACCGCTGGTCAGCGGGATGAGAGCCGTCAAATACGAGACAAGGGTCACGGAAAATTTGGCATTGATCCCTCCTTGTACAACACCTTTCATCGAGGTCGGCGGAGTCTCAATGGCCGAGTCAAGCCGGCGGGGCGCAGTCGATCGGCTGAGGGCGATGCTCGCGTCGGACCCAGGCTTTGAGGTCTGGCCTCATCCTTATCAGGTCGATCACGGGGAGCTGGCGACGCCGGTCCTCGTGTGCTGCACCGCGGCTGGTCGGTCGCTCAGGTTCGGCCTCGACCGCTGTCGTTCGCGGCTGTTGGTGTCAGCTGCTGATGTCATGGTTAGAGGCGGCCTTGTCACGCGCCCACCTTGCCGAGTCGCGTCCGTACTGGATAGCCGCCATCGTGAGCGATGAGGCCATGAGGAACCGCATGATCCGGTCGTCTTCGATGGTCAGGAAGATCAGAAGCGGCATCACGAAGAACACCAGATGCCAATGCGGGTGATGCCACCGACTGTTCTTGTCTGCCATCTCGCCTCCTTCAAGCGGCACCCTAGCGACAGTTGTGTGGGGGCTCGCGGGTGCCCCCGTCCTACCTCAACCCACCACCTACCCCAGCTCCCATCCCGTCCGCCGTCGACCCACACACCGTGGAGCGGGCGTGGTTCATGGCGTCCAGGTGGAGCGCGCCACTGTACGAACGACCTGGACGCCATGGGCCGCGTCTGCTCGGCTTTGCCTGGGGCGATGGTGGACGGGATGGGAGCCCGCCACGCTCGCCACGATGTGCCCGCGGCCGGGAACGGCGCCCCCTCCATCCCGGTGCCGGCCGATCCCCCGCCGGAGGCATGGTCCGTGACCGGTGGCCGCGTATGTCGGGTGCTCGACGCTTGCCGCCTGGCCTATCCACCTGTGGGCGGGCGTCGGCGCAGCCGGGGCGGAGCGGGCCGAAGGCAGGAGCGGCGCCCCGAGCGGAGCCGGGAGCCCGCCCGGCGGAGCGGAGCGCAGCCGGGGCTTGATGAAGGAGAGAAGGTTTTATCCCGCTGGGATGAGGCGCTGTCCGTCATGGCTCCGCACATGAGGACCGTTGCCGTCCAGGGCGTCCAAAAGCCTGATGGCGAAGGCTTCCGCCATGCGCTCGCTGACCTCGTCAGGCGTGAGCCACGAGACCGCCGTGGACTCGGTAGAGGTCCGTTCGGTGCCACCTGACGGCTTGCAGCGGAAGACCAGGGCCACCACGCCGCGGGTCAAGTTCTTGTAGACGCCGGTGAGTTCGTCCACCTCGACGTGGATGCCCGTCTCCTCCAGGACCTCGCGTGCGACGCCGGCTTCCGGGGTCTCGTCGAGTTCGAGGATGCCGCCCGGGAGCTCCCAGGTGCCGTTGTCGGCTCGGCGGATCGCCAGGAGGCGGCCGTCCTCGCGCACCACTACTCCCGCTACGGACACGGAGTGCAGGGGAGGCGCTGTCGCTTCCTGTGGTTGACTCATGTAGAGGAGCTTAGGAGGCAGAGAAGGACTATGGGAACTGCTGCTGGAGGGGGCTCGTCCGGGCCTCGGTATGTGCAGATCGCGGAAGAGATCGTGCAGCAGATCCGGGCGGGGATCCTGAAGCCCGGTGACATGGTGCCGAGCGAATCCGAACTGGTGGACCGCTACGGCGTGTCCGGCGGCACGATCCGCAATGCCATGGTTGAGGTGCGGGCAAGCGGGCTGGTCGAGACTCGACACGGCAAGGGCTCGATCGTGAAGGACCGGCCTCCGGTACGGCACCGGTCCTCCGACCGATTCCGGCGCTCGCTCCGACAGGGTGGCCAGGCGGCCTACCTCGCGGAGTCCGCCCAGTCCGGCGCCACCGCCAAGGTCAGCGTCCTCTACATCGGCCCCATGGACGCACCCGAGGATGCCGCCCAACGCCTGGGCGTCCCCGCTGGCTCACAGGTGCTGGCCCGTCGGCGCCTCTACTTCCGTAACGGCACCCCGGTCGAGGTCGCCACCTCATATCTCCCCTGGGACGTCGTGAAGGACATCCCGGAGCTGTTCGCCGAGAACCCCGGCGGTGGTGGCATCTACGCCCGACTCGAAGACCACGGGCATGAGTTCGCGGAGTACGTCGAGACGCTGCAAGCACGGCCGGCCGCGAAGTCGGAAGCTTCGGAACTGGCGTTGAGCCCGGGTGCGCCCGTGGTTCACCTGATCCGGGAAGCCCGTACGACCGCGGGTCTCGTGGTCGAGGTGTGCGACACGCTCATGGCCGCCGACCAGTTCGTCTTCGAGTACCGCATCCCTGCCGACGACTGACACTGACTCAACTCCCCTCAGCCCGTCGCGAGTTCTTCTTCGCGGCGGGTTGACTCATGTACAGGAGTGAGGCACTCTTCTTCATGTCACTCATATACATAAGTGACGGAGTTCAGTATCTATAGAGGAGTGACTGCTGTGCGTCAGATTCCCGTCGACACCTCCACCGCCATCGTGATGGTCGCCAAAACCCCGCAGCCCAAGGTCAAGGACCGCCGTACTGGCGAGATCGCCATGGACATCGAGTCCGGCTCGAAGCTGATGACGGTCGACGTGATGTTCGCGGCGAACGAAGAGGTGGAGATCCTGTCCATCACCGTCCCGGAGCCCGGGATCAGCGGCGAGCTGGCCATGGGTACGCCGGTCGCGCTCACCGGCCTGATCGCCCGGCCCTGGGAGAACGACTTCAACGGCCAGAAGAGGCATGGGATCGCCTTCCGTGCGGTGGCGGTCACTTCGCTCGCCGGGGCCGCCACAGGGCCCAAGGCAGCCTGATCATGACCGCTTTCACGGTCGCTCTGGTGCTGGTCGTCGCCACCGCGGGTCTCCTGCGGTGGCGGCGCCCCGCCTGGTACTGGCTGGCCTTCGGGGTCACCCTGGCTGCGTTACGGGTCCTGGTCCGATACGGCACGGTCATGGACGCGTGCGGCCTGACCGTGCCGCCCTCACGGTGGCGTCTCGCCCTGGCACGGGCCACCAACCGGCCGATGCCGGAGTCCCGTCCACCTCGCATCCTGCGACTGCGGCCGACTCGCACCGGCCTGGTCCTGCGGCTCAAACTCCGGCCTGGTCAGGACGCGTTCGACATCGCCGCCGCCTCGGACCGGCTCCGTCATTCGTTCTCGATGTACGGCGTGACCTCGCGAGAGCTGCGCTCCGGTGTCGTCGAGGTACGGATGACCGGCTACGACGTGCTCAAGCGGGTGCAGATGCCCACAGCGACCGAGGTCCGGTCCATGCGGGTCCCCGTCGCCCTGAGGGAGGACGGCTCGGTGCACTACCGCGACTACCGGGCGATACCCCACGCCCTCACCCTCGGCGCCACGGAATCCGGCAAGTCCGTCTACCAGCGCAACCTCGTCGCCGGACTCGCCCCGATGGATGTCGCCCTCGTCGGCATCGACTGCAAGCAGGGGGTTGAGCTGTTCCCGCTGGCCCGCAGGTTCTCCGCGCTGGCCGACAACCCCGACACCGCCGCGGAACTGCTCGACGCGCTTGTGGTCCGAATGGGAGACGTCTATCGGCTGATCCGTGCCCAACAGCGGATCACCGCCGCCGTGCCTGATGCGGAGATCGCCGCCGACATCTGGGACCTGCCCGACGGACTGCGTCCGACCCCGGTCGTCGTCCTGGTCGACGAGGTGGCCGAACTCGCCCTGTACGCCAACAAGGAGGAGGAGAAGCGGCGGGACCGCATCATCACCGCCCTGGTCCGCCTCGCCCAGCTCGGCCGCGCCGCCGGCATCTACCTCGAAATCTGCGGACAGCGCTTCGGGTCCGAACTCGGCAAGGGCATCACCATGCTCCGCGCCCAGCTCACCGGACGAACAGCCCACCGCGTCAACGACGAGACATCCGCCAACATGGCCTTCGGCGACATCTCTCCGGACGCCGTCCTCGCCGCCATCCAGATCCCGGCGGAGATGCGGGGGATCGCCATCACGGGCGACTCCTCCGGAGGCTGGCACCGCATCCGTGCCCCGCACACCTCGCTCCGCCAGGCCGTGAACCTCTGCAACCGGCACGCCGACCGGACCCCGGACCTGCCCGAGCTGGAGCCCTTCCGTCCCGCTCTCTCCGGTCCCGCCGCCGTTCCCGTGCTCTCGGTCAAGCCTTCTCCGGCCACCGCCTGATCCATCGCCTTTCGCATCGGCTGGCGCGGCCACCTTCGCGCCAAGTCCCTACCCCCGCCATGCCTGATGAAGGGAGAACTCGGCATGTGCCCGAACTGCGAGGACTTCGCCCGGACCGTGCTCCTCCTCGGCCAACTCGCCCTGTACGCCGACGTGGACGGCGCCGACCTCGACTTCGTGGAGGCGGTCAGCCCGTCCCTCGCCGCCTCGTTGCCCGAGCCGCCGCCCGGCATGTTCCCGTCCGACTACGACCCGGAGGACGGCCCCGCCTACCCGGGTGAGGACTCCTGATGGGAGCCCGTCACGGTCTCCGTATCGACGCGGTACTGATCCAAGCCGTGATCGCCGGTGCCCTCTCCTTCGCCCACCTCCACGACCTGGCCGCCGCTGCCGGACAGGACGGCTGGAAGGCGTGGGCCTACCCGGTCAGTGTCGATCTGCTTTTGGTCGCGGCCTGGCGGCGCCTGCGCAGTGAGGGCCCGTCCCGGCTGGCCTGGTGCTGGTTCCTCGTCGCGCTGTTCGCCTCTCTCGGCGCCAACGTCGCCACCGCCGGTTTCCTCGACCTGACCCACCCACCCGCCCCGCTTCGCCTCGGCATCGCCGGATGGCCCGCACTCGCCTTCCTCGGCGGAACGCTGCTCGCCCACTCGTCTGCTGTGGATACGGAGCCGGTTCCGCCAGCACCCGTCCCGGACACGCCAGACGCCGAACCCCGGCCTCCGGAAGCAGCCGTGCCCGAACCTGGCTCGGCCCCGGCCCCGATAGAGGCTCCGGCTCCCGCCTCGACGCCCCCTCCGCCGGTGCCTGCCGTCCTCCTCGACCACGCCCGCAAGGTCGCCGACGAGTACCGCGCCCGTACCGGCTCCCCGATCGACACCGACACCCTGCGCTCTCGCCTCGGCGTCCCGCCCCACCTCGCCGACGCCATCGCCTCACACCTCGCCTGACCAGGAAGGAGACGCCGAATGCCCGCCCGCGACAACTTCCACTCCGTGATGCGGATCGGCCCCGTACAGATCGGCACCCACCGTGACCGCACCGGCCGGACCGCGCATGCCGCCGTCTGCACCGCCGACCGCTGCGGCTGGTCGGCCGACTACTCCAGCCAGACCGCCGCCCAACTCGCCGCCCGCACCCACCGCTGCCGCGTCCGCTAGGAGACCCACGTGCAGGTTCCGCTCTGGCTCGCGCTCCTCGGCGTCGGCTACCTCGGCGTGAAGCTCATCCGCCCGCCCTGGTGGCTCATCGCCGTACTGCTCCTCGGCGGATTCCTCCTCGCCGACAGCGTCTTGGCCCCCGTCATCGACACCGCCGTCAAGTAACCGCGAAAGGCGAACCGCCCATGTTCCGGCCCAAGCTCCCGACCATGCCCCAGCCCACCGGCCTGACCACCCCGCCCGCCGTCATCCAACCGACCACCATCACCTCGGGCGCCCCGGTCCCGCAGCCGATCCCCGTCGCCCCCGCGCCGTCCCGCCCGGCCGTCCAGCTCACCCCCGGCACCGCGCTCGCGCTCGTGGGCGGCGGCACGGCCGTGGTCCTGGTCGTCGGCGCCGTCCTGGTCTCGCTGCTCCTGGCCGTCGCCATCACCGGCGCCTCGGTCGCCGTCTGCGCGGTCGTCCTGCGCTCCCTGCTCGCCTCCGACGCCAAGCGACGCTGACCGGCCCCCGGGCGGCCTCGATACCGCCAAGCATCCGCCGCCCGGAAGCCGTCCCTGCCCGATCTCGCAACCGGAAGGAACCCCCAGCATGGCCCACCGGGCCTCCCCCGCGACACCCAAGGCGCCTGCCCTGCTGCTCGATCCCATCACCCTCGGAGACGTCCTCCGAGTCGCCTCGGCCCCCGACTACACCCGCTGGGAGGACCAGGTCCGCCGCACCGGCGGTTGCTCCGACCCGATCCATCTGACGGGCTGGACGCTCACCAAGGACAAGACCACCGGCGAGACGCTGCACCACTACTCCACCGAGAACGAGCCGGGCGGACGCCTGCGCCTCGCGTGCGGCAACCGCCGCGCATCCCGCTGCCCCTCCTGCGCCTGGACGTACGCGGGCGACACGTACCACCTGATCCGTGCCGGTCTGGCCGGGGACGACCGCCGGGACATCCCCGCCGCCGTCCGCGATCACCCGCGTGTCTTCGCCACCCTCACAGCTCCCTCGTTCGGCCCGGTCCACAACCGGCCCGATCACGGCGGCTCCTGCCGGTGCGGCAACCGGCATGCGTCCGACGCCTCGGAGCTGGGTACCGCCCTCGACCCGGACGCCTACGACTACGCGGGCGCCGTCCTGTTCAACAACCACGCCGGACAGCTCTGGCAGCGGTTCACCACCCGGCTCCGCCGCGAACTCGCCGCCCGCGCCGGCCTGGCTCGCAGGGAGCTCGCCGCCCACCTGCGCGTCTCGTACGGCAAGGTCGCCGAGTTCCAGAAGCGCGGAGCCCTCCACTTCCACGCCGTTGTACGCCTCGACGGCCCCGAGGGGCCCGGGACACCGCCGCCCGCCTGGGCCACCGTCGACCTGCTCACGGGCGCGATACGTGCCGCCGCCGCGCACTCGTACACGTCCGTCTCGGTCCCGGCTGCCGACGACCAACCCGCCCGTACGTTCCGATGGGGCCGACAGCTCGACGTCCGCCCGGTCAAGGCCTTCGGTGACGGCTCCGACATCACCGAACGGGCCGTTGCCTCGTACGTGGCCAAGTACGCCACCAAAGCCGCTGAGAACACCGGCACGCTGGACCGCCGCATCGGCGAACTCTCCGAACTCGACCGCCACCAGGTGCCCGACCACACCCGGCGGCTCATCACCGCGTGCCGCGACTTGGACAGCCTCTATCCGGACCGGCGCCTGTGGGCCTGGGCGCACATGCTCGGCTTCCGCGGGCACTTCTCGTCCAAGTCGCGCACGTACTCCACCACCCTCGGGGCTCTCCGCCAGGAACGCGCCGACTACCGGGCCGCGCAAGAGGCCTCCGTCCTCGGCCTCGACGACCGCGAGCCGGACACCGTCCTCGTCCTGACCGACTGGCAGTACGCCGGCCACGGCCACACCCCGGGCGAAGCCGCCCTCGCCGCGACCATCGCGCGAGACCTCCAGGCCAACCGCGAGACAGCCCGAGACGCCCTGCTCGGCGAAGGGAGCGCGGCATGATCACGGCCCTCCGGGCACGCAACATGCTCACCCTCGCGGAGGTCTGCGAGGAGCTGAGTGTGTCTCGCTCGACCTTCTACGACTGGCGTGCGAAGAGGCGTGCGCCCCGTTGCATCAAGCTCCCGAACGGCGATCTCAGGATCCGGCGGAGCGATCTCGATCACTGGCTCGACGACCGTGAGGACGCCGCGTGATGGAGACCTCGTACGACGTGAAGATCTACAAGATCCTCACCTACAAGGGCGCCCGGAAGACCACGTACACCGTGCGTTGGACGGTCGCGGGCAAGCGCTGGCGTGAGCCCTTCGGGACTGTCGCCCTCGCCGAGGGCTTCCGCTCGGAACTCATTCGGGCGACGGGCAAGGGCGAGGCCTTCGTCATCGGCACCGGGCTGCCGGTGTCCCACCGCTCCAAGTCGGCTTCGATGAGCTGGTACACGTTCGCCGTCGAGTATGTCGACGCCCGTTGGCCGGAGCTCGGCGGCAACAGCCGTAAGAACACCGCCAAGACCCTGACGGCGGTCACGATCGCCCTCCTGCGCGTCCAGCCGACCCAGTTCGCCCCGGTGGCCGTGCGGACCGCGTTACGTGAGTGGGCGTTCAACGCGACCCGTCGTGCGGACGCTCCGCGAGACGTGGTGACCATCCTCAGGTGGGTGGAGCGCAACTCTCTGCCCGTCTCGGCCTGGGAGGAAGCGGAGAGGACCGACGGGGTCCTGAGAGCCGTCGACACGCGCCTCGACGGCAAGCAGGCGGCGGCCTGGTCCAGGAAGCGGCACCGCCGGATCCTCAACGTGGTCATGAAGCACGCGATCCGGAGACGTGTCCTGCGGACCAACCCCCTCCCCAAGGGGAAGGAATCGACGGCTGTTACCAAGACCAGCAACGCCGTGGACAAGCGGTCCTTGATGAACGCGGAACAGGCGGCGGCGCTCCTCGACTGGATCCGGAGCCGGCCCCGCGGAGGAAAACGGCTGCACGCCTTCTTCGCCACGCTCTACTACTGCGGTCTGCGGCCGGAGGAAGCCGTAGCCATGCGAGTGCAAGACGTGACGCTTCCCGGCCTCGACGCCGCGGACCAGTGGTGCGAGCTGCTGATCCACACGGCTACCCCGGAGGTCGGCAGGCAATGGACCGACACCGGAGAGATCCACGAGGAACGCGATCTGAAGGGCCGCGCCGAGGGCGAGACGCGCACCACGCCGGGGCATCCCGCGCTGACGCGCATCCTGCGACAGCACATCGAGGACGAACAGCTCAAGCCCGGTGACCTGCTGTTCCAGGGGGAGACGGGCGGGATTCTCGCGGGTTCGGTCATCCGCCGGGCGTGGCGCAGTGCACGAAAGGCCGTCCTGCCCCCGCACGTCTTCGAATCGCCCACGGGAAGGCGGGTGTACGACAACCGGCACACGCGCCTGACGAAGTGGCTCAACGACGGGATCCCGCCCGCCCAGGTCGCGGACTGGGCCGGGAACAGCGTCCCGGTGCTGCTGGCCACCTACGCCCGATGCGTCGAGGGACAGCTGCCCGACCTGAAAAGGCGCCTCGAAGCCGCCGGGGATCTTCCCGAGTCGCCCGACGCCGACTGACACTCTTCGCCGAGCACTTCGACACGTATTCGACACTGCCAGCCGCGAAAACCCAGTGACAGCCGGACAGCCCCGGAACCTTCCCCTGATCGTCGGGGAGGTGTCCGGGGCTTCGCCATGTTGAGCGGAAGCCGCCCTGAACAGCAAAAAGCCCTCCCGCGGGGAGGGCGGAAACCGGCGCCTCCGGCAGGACTCGGGCCGCCTTCCCCTCCGCCAGAGTGGTTGCGCGAGCACTACTGATCACGAGACGAGCCGTTTCGCTTCAGACCCCTGGACTTGTCCGGGGTCTTCGCCATTGCCGGGGCTGACCAGGGTGGATATCTTAAGGATCTTTCCGCGAATCCTGCACAGATTCCACACGACTCCTACAGACGTGCTTCGCGGGCACTACAGTCACCTGCGCACCGATCACCACATAACGCCGAGCATCAAACAGCCGGGGCAGCGGTGCCAGCGCGACAAAGTTGGATCGTTTGGGGGGTTTTATGCATGAAATGATCAAAGGGTCGAACGTATCTCTCGCGACTTTGAGCGAGAACATCGATTCGGTGATCGTCAGTCTGAGCTGGGGGAGCTCGACCGGCGAAGGGGATGCCGATGTGTCCGTCCTGTTGCTGAACGTGAACGGTAAGGTCCGCAGCGACGCCGACTTCCACTTCTACAACAACCCGGTGGCCGCAGACGGGAGCGTGCAGCTTCTGGGCAAGACGCCCACGGCGGACGGCAACGAGGACCGGATCAGCTTCGACCTGACCGCGGTGTCCTCCGAAGTCGATCGCATCGTCCTGGCCGCCAGCCGTTACGAGGGTGCTCGCTTCGGAGAGCTGGAGGGCGTGAAGCTGGCATTGTCGGACGGCGGAGGTGAGGAACTCCTCCGCTTCGCCATCGACGACGCCGATTCGGTGAGCGCGATCATCTTCGGCGAGTTGTACAGGCGTGCGGAAGAGTGGAAGTTCCGCGCCGTCGGTCAGGGCTACGATGCGGGCCTCGCCGGTCTGGCCACGGACTTCGGAGTCGACATCGACGACGATGCGACGGCCGAGGAGACGCTGGACGAGACCGTTGGCGACAACCAGGCGGACGCGACGGCAACAGTGTGGGCCGACGAACCCGAGCGGCAAGAGACGCTGAGGGCGGTCCCCTCCCCCCGTCAACCTGAAGGTGAAGCCCAGCCGAGGAAGTCGGCCGCGCGGCCTCGTACGGCCAAGAAGAAGGTCACCCTTCCCAAGGCGGCCAAGAAGGCGCTGGCGGAGAACGAGTCATGGAAAGACGCAAGGCTCTTCCCCGCGTCTGCGCTCAAGAGCGACCGGGAGCGTGAAACGCGTGCGACCTCGGTACTACTGTCCGTAATGGCCCAGGTTCCTGAATTCGGCAGGAGGCTCACCGCCGCGTTCGGAGCGCCGGCCGGCCGCATGGAGACCTTCACAGAGGTCACCCTGCCGCACGGCGACACCCCGCGGCGCCCCGATGGAGTGATCCGAGTCGCACGAGCCGGCAAGTTGTGGACGGCACTCGTCGAGACGAAGACCAACGGCAGCGCGCTCAAGGCCGATCAGGTACAGGCGTACATGGACATCGCCGCGCGCCGCGGCTACGAGGCCGTGATCACCCTGTCGAACGACGTTGCATTGGAGGGCAGCCCGCTCGTCGAGGTCAAGATCGACGGGAGGCGTAAACACAAAGTTGCCCTTTGGCACTTGTCATGGGCGGAGGTCGCCCATCAGGCACAGATGTTGATCAGGCACGAGGGCGTCGGCAATGCGGCGCACGCCTGGCTCCTCCAGGAACTGCTGCATTACTTGCGGCACGAGAACTCCGGCTGCCACGGCTTCCAGAACATGGGACCGGCATGGGTGCCGGTGCGCAACGGAATCGACGACGAAACCCTCCGCCAGGGAGACCCGCGCGCGCTGGAGGTCGTCGAGAGCTGGGAGCGCCTCATCCGCCAGGTCTGCCTACGGCTGGGCGGCGAACTGGGGCAGAAAGTACTACCGGACCACCGCGCCAAGCGCGGAATCGATCCGAAAGTACTCCGCGCCCGCCTCGCAGATCAGCTCTGTCTCGACGGGAGACTTCAATCGGAGCTGCGCATCGAGCAAACGCCCGGCGTCCTGGCGATCAGCGCCGACCTGCGTACAGGCAAGCTCCGCACGTCCATCGAAATCCCGGCACCCGAGCAGGGCTACCCCCTGTCGTGGGCGAAGCGACTCGTCCGGCGCTTGGCCGAGGCACCGGCGGATCTTCACATCGAAACCCTCGTCGAAGGGGAGGCGGGCGGCCCACGGGGAACGCTCGAACGTCTCCGTCCCGAGCCGGCCGACCTGCTGCCCAAGGAGACCGGAACCCAGATCGTCGGTTTCCGCCTGTCTCTCCTCAAGAGCATGGGAAGCAGCCGCGGGAACGCCGAGTCCGGCTTCATCCGCAGCGTCGACGACGCGGTGAACCGCTTCTACACCAGCGTGGCGGTCCATTTGGACGGTGCGCCACCTCGCCGCGCACCTTCGAAGGAAGAGACGACAACGGGCTGAGGCTCAGCGATCAGCTTTGCCGACTCGGACGTTCGGTCATCCGTCGGGCGTGGCGCAGTGCGCGCAAAGCGGTCCTGCCCCCGCACGTCTTCGACGTCGCCCACAGGAAGGCGGGTTACGACAACCGGCACACGTGCCTGACGAAGTGGCTCAACGACGGGATCCCGCCCGCTCAGGTGGCGGACTGGGCCGGGAACAGCATGCCGGTGCTGCTGGCCACCTACGCGCGGTGCGTTGAAGGGCAGCTGCCTGACCTGAAAAGGCGCCTCGAAGACGCCGGAGATCTTCCCGAGCCACCCGACCCGGGCTGAGGTCTCCGGCCGAAAACTTCGACACGTATTCGACACGGCCACCCGCGAAAACCCGGCGACAGCCGGACGGCCCCGGACCTTCCCCTTGATCGTCAGGGAGGTGTTCGGGGCTTCGCGGTATCGAGTGAAACATGTCCTGACCAGCAAAAAGCCCTCCCGAATGGGAGGGCGGAGACTGGCGCCCCCGGCAGGACTCGAACCTGCGGCCAAGCGCTTAGAAGGCGCCTGCTCTATCCACTGAGCTACGGGGGCCGGGTGTGTCGGCCTGTGTCCTGGTGCCCGGGTGTGGGCTGATCCGCGACCTTGCCGGGGACAAGAATAGGGCTCCCGCATCCCTGTCCCTCACGCTTCGCCTCCGTGGCTCATTGTGGAGGTTCAGTGAAGCGGTCCTGATAATCGCAGGCGGGTACGAATCGTGCACCGCTTTTGGCGTCTCGCGCATCGGGTGTTGTGCACTCGTTATGCCTGCGCCCCAGTCATCCCTTCCGCCCCGTGTGTCCTGTCGGCGCGCAGACATACCCATATGCTTCAGAAAGACTCCAAAATTGGGCATTCTTCGCATGTGGTGACCTTGGACGTACGGCCTCAGCTGCTCGACGCACTTTCCGCCCTGCGCGACCGTGTCGCCGCCGCACGCTTTCCGCTGCCCCTGGCAGGGGCTCCACGCGCGCGTGCCAACCGCGATGAACTGCTCGCACAGCTCGACGACTATTTGGTGCCCCGGTTGAGAGAACCCGAAGCACCCCTTCTCGCCGTCATCGGAGGGTCCACCGGTGCCGGCAAGTCGACCCTCGTCAACTCCCTTGTGGGGCGCCGGGTCAGCGAAGCGGGCGTACTGCGCCCGACGACCCGGACACCGGTGCTGGTGTGCCATCCGGAGGACCATCACTGGTTCAGCGGCATGCGCGTACTGCCCCAGCTCACGCGTGTGTGGGTGCCCCATCAGGAATCCGGCGACGATCTTCCCGCCCTCACCGACAGCGGGGAGCGTGTGTTGCGTATCGAGACCGCCGACACGCTCCCCCGCGGCCTCGCCCTCCTCGACGCGCCCGACGTCGACTCCCTGGTGGCCGATAATCGGGTGCTGGCCGCCGAACTGATCTGCGCGGCCGACATCTGGGTGATGGTCACCACGGCCGCGCGGTACGCCGACGCCGTGCCGTGGCATCTGCTGCGTACCGCCAAGGAACAGAAGGCGACCTTGGTGACGGTCCTGGACCGGGTGCCGCATCAGGTGGTGTCCGAGGTCTCGCGGCAGTACGGCGCCCTGCTCGCCAAGGCGGGACTCGGTGAGGCACCCCGCTTCACCGTGCCCGAACTGCCCGAGTCCGCCTGGGGTGGCGGCCTGTTGCCCGCCACGGCCGTCGCACCGCTGCGTACATGGCTCACGCACCAGGCCCAGGACCCGGGAGCCCGCCACGGGGCGATGGCGCGTACCGCCCACGGTGTCCTCGACTCCCTGAAGTCGCGGATGCCGGAACTGGCCAGCGCCGCCGCCGCTCAGTACGCGGCCGCGACGCGGCTGACCGCGGCCGTCGACGGGGCGTACGACAGCGAGCACACACGCGCGAAGGGACGTCTGCAGGCCGGGGCCGTGCTCTCCGGGGACGCTCTCAAGCGCTGGCGTGCCTATCCCCTCGACTGCACCACCGAGGAACTGCTGGACGCCCTCGTGGAGAGCCTGTCCGCCCTGCTGCTGTGTTCTGTCACGGCCGCCGACGAACGCGTGGACGACGCCTGGCGCCGCGAACCGGCCGCGGGCGCGCCGGGGCTGACGGATCGCGATCCGACGCTGGAGAGCGCCGAGCACCGGATCGGTCTGGCCGTACGACGATGGCGGCGCGTCCTGGAGGAGTACGCCGAGGACGAAGTGCGCGACCTCGACAAGAGTGTCGCGCCGGACCCCGCGGTGGTGGCCGCGCTGGTCGCCACGGCTCTCCTGGGCGGCCGGAGGGCGCGCAGCGCGGGAGAGGGGCTTGCCGAGCGGATCGGGGCGCACGGCGCGCTGCGGCTGCGCGACAAGGGCGGCCGACTTCTCACGGACCTCGTCGACAAGGCCCTGCAGATCGAACGCGAGCGCCGTCTCGCACCCCTTGAAGCGCTCGACGTCCATCCAGAACCCCAGGCCGAACTCATCGCCGCGCTGTCCGTACTGCAGAAGGAGAGGTGACCGCGGTGACTGCCGTGACTGACCACACGGATCAGGCCGACCGCCCCGGAGACGAGCGACCCGAAAACGGCCGTCCCGGAAACGGCCGTCCCGCAGATGGTCGTTCCACAGATGGTCGTCCCGGAGAGGACCACTCCGAAGACGGTGCCCCCGAAAGCGCCTCCTCCGGGGCGGCCGTCTCGGGCACCGCGGGCACCGGGAGCGACAACCGTGCCGGAGACACCGAGACCACTTCGGAGAACCGTTCTGAGAACGGTCCGCCCGGCGCGCCAAGCTCCGGGGCGGGGTCCCCTGAGGACTCTCAGGAAGCAAATCGGGGCGGGAGCGGCAAGACCGCGCCGAACGGCGGCGCGGCCGGACAGGGCACCCGGCAGGACGCGTCCGAATCGGAGCCCCGCGCGCGGGGGGAGGGCAACGACCCCACGCGCGCGGAGGAAGGACCCGTCTGGGACGACGGCCTCATCGCGCGACGCGTGACCGAGGCGGCCCCCGGCCGGTACCAGACGCCGTTGGTGGAGGCCAAAGCCACTGTCCCGGCGGTGCCGGCCCCCCTCGCGTACGACGGGCCGTTGCGCTCACGCCTGGACGCCCTGCGCGAACTGGTGGGCCTCTCCCGCGCCCGTCTCGACAGCAGGACGCTCGCCGAGGCGGGCCGGGTCCTGGACGAGGCGGCGGCCCGCCGCAGGCTCTCCGGGGAGCACACCGTCGTCGCCATCGCCGGGGCCACGGGCAGCGGCAAATCACAGCTCTTCAACGCGCTCGCGGGCGTGGCCATTTCGGAGACCGGCGTGCGCAGGCCGACCACCGCGGCACCCATCGCCTGCACCTGGAGCGACGGCGCGGCCACCCTCATCGACCGGCTCGGCATCCCCGGGCGGCTGCGCAGACGCCCGCTGCAGAGCGCGGAGGCGGAGGCACAGCTGCGCGGCCTGGTCCTGGTCGACCTGCCCGACCACGACTCCGCGGCCGTCCAGCACCGCGAACAGGTGGACCGCGTCCTGGCGCTCGTCGACGCGGTGATCTGGGTGGTGGATCCGGAGAAGTACGCGGACGCCGTCCTCCACGAGCGCTATCTGCGGCCCCTGGCCGGGCACGCGGAGGTCACCTTCGTGGTCCTCAACCAGGTGGACCGGCTCCCCGGCGAAGCCGCGGACCAGGTGCTCGACGATCTGCGGCGGCTGCTCGACGAGGACGGCATCGCACTCGGCGAGTACGGCGAACCGGGCGCGACCGTCCTCTCGCTGTCCGCGCTCACCGGGGCCGGAGTCCCCGAACTACGCGAATGTCTCGGCCAGTTCGTGGCAGAACGCGGCGCCGCCGCACGGCGGATCTCGGCCGATCTCGACGCGGCCGCCGCACGGTTGCGCCCCGTCTACGCGGCCGGTCGGCGGGTCGGGCTCAGCGAGGAGGCGCGCGACGAATTCGCGGACCGGCTCGCGGACGCGGTGGGCGCCGTGGCGAGCGGTGAGGCCGCCGAGCGGGCCTGGCGCCGCAACGCCAACCGCGCCTGCGGCACGCCCTGGCTGCGGCTGTGGCGCTGGTATCTGGACCGGCGCGAACCCCCGACCGGACGTCTGCCCGTGCGCGCTCCCGCGGACGAGGAGGCCACCGCGCGCCAGCGCGTCGAACAAGCGGTGCGAACGGTCGCGGACCGGGCCGCGTACGGGCTTCCCGCGCCCTGGGCGCAGGCGGTGCGCGAGGCGGCCGTACGCGGCGCGCAGGGGCTGCCCGAGGCGCTGGACGACATGGCGGCACGCGCGACGACACCGGCGGGACGGCCGCCGCGGCCCGGCTGGTGGCCCGTCGCGGTGCTGGCGCAGGCCGCGATGACGATCCTCCAGGTCATCGGTGGGCTCTGGCTGGTGGGACAGATCATCGGGGTCATGTCACCGAACCTCGGGGTTCCTGTGCTGCTGATGGTTTCGGGGATCGTCGGCGGCCCGGTCGTCGAGTGGGGCAGCAGAATGGCGGCGCGCGGACCGGCCCGGCGTTACGGCCTAGAAGCGGAACGCCGATTGCGCGAGGCGGCCGCCGGGTGCGGAAGAGCCCGGGTACTGGATCCCGTGGCCGCGGAACTGCTGCGGTACCGCGAGGTGCGGGAGCAGTACGGGCGGGTCCTGGGGACGGCGACGGCGGGCGCCCCGGTCAGGTGACGCGAATGCCCCGGCCGAGTTCGGCAGGCGCCCCGGTCGGATGACCCGGGTACCCGGGTGGGATGACGTGGGTGCCCCGGTCGGGTGACGCGGTTTTCCACAACCTGCCGGTAGTGCACAGCACCCAGCGGGCCGGGCCCGGCGGAGGCAGTCTGATCCCGCGGCGATCGCAGCGCATGCGCTCGCCGCGGCAGACGTATTCGCACGGGAGGGATTCACGATGAACGAGACGATGGTGTGCGCGGTGGGCAACGTGGCGACACGGCCCGTGTACCGGGAATCGGCGAACGGCGCGTCGGCGCGGTTCCGGCTGGCGGTGACCTCGCGGTACTGGGACCGCGAGAAGAGCGGGTGGACGGACGGGCACACCAACTTCTTCACGGTGTGGGCCAATCGCGCGCTCGCGACGAACGTGGGGGCCTCGGTGTCGGTGGGCGATCCCGTCATCGTGCAGGGCAGGCTGAAGGTGCGCAGCGAGACACGTGACGGGGAGAGCTGGACGTCGGCGGACATCGACGCGGTGGCGATCGGCCACGACCTGTCCCGCGGTACGTCGGCGTTCCGGCGTCCGTCCAAGGAGGGCGAGCCGGCTCCGGCGCACCGTCCCGAGCCCAGTTGGGAATCGGCGCCGGACGCCCGGCCCGAGGACGCATCCCAACAGCATCCCGAACCTGCCGGAGTGACGTGATGTCAGAGAGAGCAACGATCTGACCGAACTGCGGCTTATCGACAAATACACAGCGACCGACCCTCGTGGATTTGTCGATAGGCGCAGCTCAAAGACGTGATCGCGATAACGATTCCGAGTCGGATCGGTTATCGGATGACATGACCGGGGGGAGCGATGCAGCGCTTCTTTAGGATGCCGAACACAGCTCTCGGGGCTTCTGATTCTGCTGGCGGGACCGTCCCCCATGTCAAAGGGTCCTGCTCGAAGGGGAATTCTGTGTCTTCTGCGTTCTCTGTGTTGTCCGCGCGCGGTCGAGGGGCAGCCCGCCTCGCCGCCGTGGCGTTGGTGTGGGGGCTCGCGACCGCGGGGACGATCGCCGCAGCCGGTACGGCCGCCGCCGACGAAACCCCGCAGAGCCAGGGCGGAGCGACCGCCACCATAGGCGACCTGAAGACATACGGGTCGGCGGTCATTCATGAGAACGGCGAGGACTCCTGGGTCTCGGCCGGCCTGTTCGAGATGTCCGTCGACAACGGCGGCATGCTGCAGACCTATTGCATCGACCTCCACAACCCGACACAGCGGGACGCCAAGTACCAGGAGACCTCCTGGAGCGGCACATCGCTGAACGGCAACAAGGACGCGGGCAGGATCCGCTGGATCCTGCAGAACTCCTACCCGCAGGTGAACGACCTGGCGGCACTGGCCCAGAAGGCCGGTGTCACCGGCCTCACCGAGCAGGACGCGGCAGCCGGCACCCAGGTGGCGATCTGGCGGTACTCCGACGGCGCCGACGTGGACGCCATGGACCCGCCGGCGGAGAAGCTCGCGGACTATCTGCAGAAGAACGCGCGGAACCTGCCGGAGCCCGAGGCCTCGCTGACGGTCGCCCCGACCGCTGTCTCCGGCCACGCGGGCGAGCGTCTGGGCCCGGTCTCGGTGCACACCAACGCGAGCAGCGTGACGGTGACACCACCCACGGACACCGCCGCCAGTGGGGTGAAGATCGTCGACAAGGACGGCAAGGCGGTCACCTCCGCGGTCGACGGCAGCCTGCTCTTCTTCGACGTGCCGAAGGACAGCGCGGACGGTTCCGCCTCGCTCACCGTGCAGGCCTCCACGACCGTGCCGGTCGGCCGCGCCTTCACCTCGGAGACCCGCAGCCAGACGCAGATCCTCGCGGGCTCCAGCGAGTCCACGGTCTCCGCCACGGCGACCGCGAACTGGGCGGCGAAGGGCGCGATACCTGCCCTGTCCGCCCGGAAGAACTGTGCCAAGGGCGGCGTGGACATCACGGCGGCCAACAAGGGCGACGCGGCGTTCACGTTCGAGCTGATGGGCGTCGAGCACACCATCGCGGCGGGCG
Source organism: Streptomyces rhizosphaerihabitans (assembly GCF_025399795.1). Lineage (GTDB taxonomy): Bacteria > Actinomycetota > Actinomycetes > Streptomycetales > Streptomycetaceae > Streptomyces > Streptomyces rhizosphaerihabitans. Next base: position 32,349 of record NZ_JAODTZ010000007.1, read on the forward strand.
CGTCCCAGACGGTCACCGTCCCGCTGCAGGAGGACCAGGCGTACGACTTCACGATCGGTGGCCAGAACGGCGTCGAGAAGCGGTTCAAGGGCGTACTGGACTGCAAGACCCAGGGCGCCGCGAGCGACGTCTCGACGCAGACGCTCAGCGAGCCTAGCCCGGCGTCGGTGGGCGGCACCTCCGGGACCGACCTCGCCGAGACCGGCGGCTCCGGCGCGACTCCGATCATCGCGGGTGCGGCCATCGCCCTCGTCCTGATCGGCGGGGCCGTGGTGGTCTTCGTCCGCAGGAAGCAGACACCGCCGCAGGCCTGATCGGCACGGCATCTCGGCGCCACTCGGCTCGCCGGCCACACCGCTGCTCTGCTCCCCGGCATCCCCGGGCCACCGGGCCACCGGGCCACCGGGCCACCGGGCCACCGGGCCACCGGGCCACCGGGCCACCGGGCCACCGGGGAGGGTACGGCCACGGCATCGCGCGTGGTGATCCGCGAGGTACGGGAGTGTGGCCGTAGGGACCTTCCGCCCCGCCGACGGAAGTTGACCGCGGCGGGGCGGCGTCCGCACAGCGGCTAGGAGCGGGGGCTCCGGCCGCGCACGACGGCGAATCCGGCCGCGATCAGGCCGAGGACACCGACGATCAGGCCCGCTGTGCCCAGGGCGCGCGCGGTGGAGTCACCACTCTTGTCACTCGCGGTGGATTCCTTGGCCGCCGAAGACGAAGAGGACGAAGAGTCGGAGCCGGAGGCCCCGGTCCCGGTCCCGGTCCCGGTCCCGGTCCCGGTCGAAGAAGTGTCCTCTCCCGTGCCCTTGGCGGTGAGCATCAGCGAGGGAGCCGGACTCTCCGGCTCCTCCGCGCCCTTCTGAGGCTGCTCGATCCAGCGGACCACATTGCCGTCCGAGTAGGTCTGGAGGGTCTTGAAGCTCAATTGGTCGGTGTCGTCCGGAAGTTGACCGAAGGCGACCTCGAAGTCCTGGAACTCGCCGTGGCGAATCCTGCCCCCGGTCCAGGTGATCTCGGAGACGGCGTCGGTGATCGTGCCGTCGTCCGTCTTGATGGGCTTCTTCAGCTTGATGGTCGTCGCCCTGGCGGTCCAGCCCGCCTGCGGGGTGACCAGGACACCCAGGACCGGGTGATCGGTGGGCAGGAAGACCTGCACCTTGGTGGTGCTGGCGGTGTCCTCCTCGTTGGGGACGCGGAAGGTCAGGAGACCGTCCGTGGCTCCCTTGGCATAGCTCTCGGGGTGGACCGTCACATGCGCGAAGGCCAGCGGGGCAGCGGTCAGGAGGCCCGCGGTGGCGAGGGCGGCGACCGTGCCGGTGCGGCGCAAAGTGGTGCTCATCGGGGACATCTGGGGAACTCCGTACTGATGGGGACGTGGTCAGGGCGTGTACGCGAGCCCTGCCGGCGGTCCCCGACGCGACACCGCGTGGCGCAGCAGTGCCTGCCGGAGCGGCCGCGGCTCGGCCGGTGTCCGGCCCGCGGGATCCCCGTGCGGCCGTACGGGGGGCGGTCCCGTCCGCGCCCTCCACCACGCGGCCAGCCCCGGCACGAACGCCACGGCCCGGCGCAGCAGGGACCACAGTGCGGCCTCTCCGCGCCGCAGCCACCAGGTCGTCAGCAGGGCGGCCGCGACATGTGCGGCCGTGGCGTGGGGCGTCAGGGCGTGTGCGTGCGGGGACATCATGGACGCCCCGTGCATGTCCATCGCCATGCGCGGCCGGGCGGCCTCGAAGCCTAGGTGGAGTCCGGCCTGCGCGACCAGCATCGCGCCGCCTATCCCGAGCAGGGACCGTTCGCGGCCGCCCAGCGGACAGCCGACGGCGAAGACGGCGAGGAGTCCCGCACCGTCCGCCCAGCGCGGCGGCGCCTGCCCGGTGGCGAGCACGTGCCCCCCGGCGGCCAGCAGCACGCACAGCACGGCGAACACCGCCGCGCGCAGACTCCGTACCGCCAGGGACGCACTCATGAAGCCCAGATACTGCCATGGGGAGCGAGTGACCGTCGCGGCTTGCCCGGGGGAGCGGTCCGTCACGGGCTGCCCGGCTCCCCCGGTCACCACTCGGATAGGGTCCGGCTGAGCCTGGAAGGGAAACCGACATGCGACTTCGCTGTGCCGTATTGGACGACTATCAGAGCGTCGCGACCGAGATCGCCGACTGGTCGCCCGTCGCGGACACCGTGGAAGTCACCGGTTTCGACCGGCACTTCGCCGACGAGGACGCGCTGGCCGCCGCGCTGGCTGAGTTCGACATCGTCGTCACGCTGCGCGAACGCGTGCCCTTCCCGGCGTCCCTGCTGGCCCGGCTGCCCAGGCTGAAGCTGCTGATCGCCTCCGGGATGCGCAACACGGTGATCGACTACGCCGCCGCCGAGGCGCAGGGGGTGACCGTGTGCGGCACGCCGAGTTCCTCGACACCCCCGGTCGAACTGACCTGGGCGCTCCTGCTCGGCCTGGCACGGGGAATCGTCACGGAGCACAACGCGTTGCGGGCGGGCGGTCCCTGGCAGAGCACCGTCGGCGCCGATCTGCACGGCCGTCGGCTCGGTCTGCTCGGACTGGGCAAGATCGGCGGCCGGGTGGCCCAGGTGGGCCTCGCCTTCGGCATGCGGGTGAGCGCGTGGAGCCAGAACCTCACCGAGAAGCGGGCCGAGGAGGTCGGGGCGGAGCTCGCCCCTTCCAAGGAAGAGCTGCTGGCGGGAAGCGACTTCGTCTCCGTCCACCTCGCGCTCGGCGACCGCACACGGGGTCTTGTCGGCGCCGCCGAACTGGCCCTCCTCAAGCCGACCGCCTTCCTCGTCAACACCTCGCGCTCGGCGATCGTCGACCAGGACGCCCTGCTGGCCGCGTTGCACGCCGGTCGGATCGCCGGAGCGGGCCTCGACGTGTTCGACGTCGAGCCCCTGCCCGCCGCCCATCCGATGCGCTCGGCCCCCCGTCTTCTGACGACCCCGCACCTCGGCTATGTGTCGCGTTCCAACTACGAGACGTACTACGGCGCGGCGGTCGAGAACATCCAGGCGTTCCTCGCGGGCGCACCACTGCGCCGCCTCGGCTGACCGGGGCCCGCTCGGCCAGCCGCTCGGCCGCTCGCCGTCCGTCCGCCCAGACCGTCCGTCCGTCCGCCCAGACCGTCCGCCCGTCCCCCGCTCATCCGTCCATCCGTCCATCCGTCCACCCGATCGGCATGCCCGGTGAGCCCGTTGAGGTACCGCTCGGCCCGAACCGAATGAACGGCCGCTCGTCCGGACCCCGTTCGAAGAGGGATCTCCTGGTGAACGCCCGTGACCAGGCGTGGGTCGACGCGTTGAAGGGGGAGTGCGGTCGCGTCTGTGCCACCGCGCTCATCGATTCGAAGGAGAACGTGATGTCTCGCATCGCGAAGGCCGCCGCAGTCGTCGTCGGCACGGGTGCCGTGGCGCTCAGCGGGGCCGGTCTGGCCATGGCTGACGCCGGCGCCCAGGGCGGGGCCGTCGGCTCCCCCGGTGTCCTGTCGGGCAACGTCATCCAGGCGCCGATCCACGTGCCGGTCAACGTGTGCGGCAACACGATCAACGTCGTCGGTCTGCTGAACCCGGCCTTCGGCAACACCTGCGTGAACGGCAGTGATGGTCACCACAAGGAGCGCCACGGCGCCACCGGTGGCGGTCACCACAAGGCGCGCCACGCCGACCACGGCTACGGCAACTGAGCCCAGCGCGCGAAAGGCCCCCGGCAGGAAGTCACTGCCGGGGGCCTCGCCGTGCCCGGTGCGCGCACGGGGTGATGCCCGCTCGCGCTGCCCGTGGGTGCCCGTCATCCGTGGGTGTCCGTACCCGTGGGTGCCCGCTACGCGTACCGGTAGATGCCGCTGTGGTCCTCCATCGCGTCCGGCGTCACGCCCCACGGAGGCATCTTCTCGTGCCGGGCGACGACGCGGCGGTACTGGGAGTCACGTGGCCCCGGGGGCCGCTCGGGCAGATAGCGGGCGCCCCCGTGCCGCTTCTGCCAGCGGGACCACTGGAGGTCGACGAAGGCGTGGTGCAGCCAGAAGACGGGGTCGTTGACGGAGGCCCCGCCCAGCATGTGGCCGCCCACCCAGCGGTGGACGCGGTTGTGGTTGGCCCAGGTGGCGTTCCCCGGCCCGTGTCCCCACCCCTCCAGCCGGTTCCGGAAACCGCGCGTGGAGGTCGAGTTGAAGGGAGCCGTGTCGTAGACGGGGTCGTCCAGGGCGGAGTTCAGTTCGCCTCGGGTGGGCAGCTGGAGCGGCTTCCGCGGGCGGCCGAACTCGCGCATGAGGAACTCGCCGTCGGTGACACCTTCCTTGATCTTCCAGTTGCCCTGCGCGTAGGCGAAGGGTCCGGTCATGACCTGCCGGTCCGAACGCCGCCCGTCGCCGCCGAGCAGATCCTTGGTCCACGGCGCGGTGGACGGCGTGCGGTCCCGGGTCCAGTCCCAGTACGGCACGCTCACCCCGGGGTCCACGCGGCGCAGCGCCCGTTCCAGGTCCAGCAGGAACCGCCGGTGCCAGGGCAGGAACGAGGGCGCCATGTGGGCCGCGCGCAGTCCGCCCTCGCCGTCCGAGACGTAGTACTCGATGTGCGTCCGGACGAATCCGTCGTACTCCCCCCGGCGTTTGACCTCCAGCATCGCGGTGACGAAGCGGCGCCGCTCCGCGCTCGTGAGGGTGCTGACGTTCTTACGCGTGTACACCATGGTGGTGGCCGCTCCCCTCCGCGCCGTTCCCCCGCCCGCCGGTCCCCCGCACGCCACCCGGGGCCGCTCCGCCCGCCTTGCCGTCCATGCCTCTGAGATGCTCGGCGGGGCCCAGCTCGTCGACGGCCGCGCGTACCGCCGTCAGCGGTGTCGGATACGACTCGTAGTGATCCACCATGCTGAGATAGCTGCCGTCCGCGCGGCGCATCAGATGCAGCGGCCGGCTGTCCACCGTGACCTGCCATTCGCTGCCGGTGAACGCCGCCCGGCCGTCCGAACCGCTCTTCGTGCCGAGGATGTGCCGGCCGCGGTACACCTCGTCGAAGGAGAGGTCCTTGGGGCGGAGCCGGCGCGGCGGCCGCGAGGCCGCGACGACGGGGGCCAGTGCCACGCCGACGGCCGACATGAGCAGACCCCGCATCGCACCACGCCGGGTCAACGCCATTCCACCCGCCACCCGCTCCTCCCCGCGGCGGCGCCCCCAGCGGGCCGGCACCCGGCCCGGTCCGCGCCTCGGCGCTCTGCTCGACACCCAGCTGACGAACATGCTTCTCTCCTCGACGAATTCAGGATGTTTCGGTCGGCTTCAGCGGGTCAACGACGGCGGCCCCCGATGGTTCGGCAGGCAGGCAGGCCCTGTCCGGACTCCCGGGCCCGCTCCCCCGGACGGGTCGGCTAGGGCCTGTCGTTCGGACCAGGCCCCAGGCGACAGGCCCTAGGCCCTAGGCCCCCGGGGCCATCTCCAGGTTCGCCCCCGGCACCGTCTTCAGCAGCGGCGTGAGCACGGAGGCCTGAGGCACCTTCAGACCGGGGAGACCGAGGCGGTCGGGGTTGGGCGCGCCGAGCGGGCCGTCCAGGGACGCTCCGGGGGTCAGCGTCCGCAGGTCGGCCGCCGGTGCGGAGAGACCGAGGTGGTCGAATCCGTCACCGAGGACGTACGGGAGGGGTGTACGGACGTCCGCCCCGGGCAGCCCACCGCTGAGCGGCACTTGCGGAACGGCCCGGTCGGGGATCATCCGGCCCTCGGCGTACCGGGGCCCCTCCACCCGGCCCGGCAGGGGCAACGGCAGTTCACCCGCGATGCTGGGTGCCTTCAGGCCGGGGGACTGCTCGACACCGTTCAGCGGCACGGGGATGGGGACCGCGTCGGCCGCGACGGCGGGGGCCGTGGCGGCGGCACCCACCGCCGCCGCACAGGTCATGACGGCGGCGAGGGTTCCTCGTGCGGTCGGCTTCATCTCAGGTACGGTCCCATTCAGGATTCGGGGCTCAGCGTCTGTACCACGTAACGATTCCGGGAACGTCATCAGCTAAAGACTCCACCGACGGACTCAATAGTCGTCCGATAGGGAGAATCAGCCCGTCCAGAAATCCCACCATCGGGTGAGGATCAGCATTCCGATAACACCGATGTGCAGCACCGGAAGAACCCAGGTGAATTCCGCGAGGAATACCTTCAGCCACTCCGGAGCGGGCAGGAAATCATTCCGCACGTTGAAGGATGTGACATACCAGAACATGATGATCGTGGCGACCCATGCCAGACAGCACCACAGGCACAGCGAGTTGATCCGGTAGAACGACTGGAACTGGAGCCAGGTGCAGAATCCGACACCGAAGAGCATGCCCGTGTTGAAGGTCAGCCAGTACCAGCGCGGGAATCCCGCACCGGTCAGCAGGCTCACGCCGACACAGATGACCACGCCGTACGCCACCAGGCCCAGCATCGGGTTGGGGAACCCGAAGGCCGAGGCCTGCTCGCTCTTCATGATGTTGCCGCAGGAGACCACCGGGTTCAGGCTGCATCCCGGAACGAAGTTCGGGTTCTCCAGCAGTTTGAACTTGTCGATCGTGATGACCCACGCGGCCAGCAGGCCGGCCGCCCCCGTGATCACGAGCAGCAGGGCGAGGGCACGGCCGCTGCCGACGGCGCGCCCGTGCGCACCGCCGCCGTCGCCGCCCGCCCCCCGTCCCGCGGCGGCCGCCATCAGCTGCGCAGGCTGCGCGCGGGCAGCAGCACGTGCGCAGCGCTGAGCAGGGTCTCCTCGTCGCCCGCGAAAGCCGTCAGGTTCTCGGGCGCGACGGGCTCGCCGGGCACGGCCACGGGCCAGGCGCGGGTGGCGAACAGGAAGTAGGCGTAGCCGCGTTGGGCCACCGCGGCGAGCCACTCCGGCGGAGCGATGCACTGGGCGTTGAGGTGCGGCATGCTGACGACGGCCTGGCCGGCCTCGACGAGCAGGGTGAGAGGCAGGCTCGGGTGCTGTGAACCGTCGATGAGCGTGTCGCCCACGGGCAGTCCGTTGTCGATCAGCAGCTGCCGGACGGCGGCCGCGGATCCCTCCGGGCCGCCTTCGCCGTCGCCCAGCGAATAGGCGAGGAGATAGGGCATGTCTCCGTCGGGGGCGTCACCGCTGAAGGCCATGACGGCGAGCGTGCCGAGATCGGCGACCCGAAGGGGCCGCATTTCGCTTGAGGTTGAGGTCACCGCGGAACCTTATCGATGCGCCCGTTCGGGTTCTGACCCGAAATCACCCGACCGGGCGATGACCGGGAGCGTGACCACACGAACGAGGGATTTGGTTCGAACAGCGCGAAGGGCCGATTCCGCGCCCGCGGAACCGGACCTTTTCACCGCATCGGATGTACGACCTCAGCCGTTGACGCAGGCGTTGCCGAAGGTCGGGTTCAGCAGGCCGACGACGTCGACCGTGTTGCCGCAGACATTGACCGGAACGTGAACGGGAACCTGCACGACGTTGCCCGACAGGACACCCGGGGAATTGACCGCCGCACCCTCGGCACCGGAGTCCGCGGCAGCGCTCCCCGCTGCGGCACCCGCGGCCATTCCGGCGGTGGCGAAAATCAGCGCGGCCTTCTTGGCAGTGTTCATTGTCAGTCCTTTCCTCGGAGATTTTCTCGGAGATTTTCTCCAGAGCCTAGAGAAATATCGACGGGCATTACGGAAAGACACGCACGCAATGGATACGACTAACCCTGAAGGGGAATCCCGCCGAGAAGCTGCTGAGGCCCGACGGCTTTGTTGATCTTCTTCGTCGCGCCGTTCACGCCGTTGAGCGGCGAGCTCTTGTTCTCGGTGTCGAGCGCGTTCGACTGGTGCTGCAGAGGCAGGACGTCCTGCGCGCTGAGCGAACGCTGACTGGTGACGGTCTCCAGGGCGCCGTTGAGGCTGGAGGGCGTGAGGCCGGAGGCTCCGGCGGCGAACGCGGGCGCGGCGGCACCGGCCACGGCCAGGGACCCGGCGACTACAGCGACGACCTTGAGAGACTTCATCGTGTTCCTTTCTTCGGCGACTCATGTCACCGGAGGGAATTCCTCTTTGCGCTGCCTAACGAGCACCGAACGCGACGGAAACTCCGCGAGCAGAAAATCCCTGCGCCCCACCCGCACCCGACCGGACGAACGGGGCGTCTCATCCTCATATAGGACCCCGGACGACCCCGTAGGACCCCGTCCTTCTGTCCCGTGCGAGAAAACGCGGACCGACCGCCCCCCTCTCGGGGTGACGGCCGGCCAGAAGGGTCCGCGCTGACGTCAGTCGTTGACGCAGGCGTTGCCGACCGCGGGGTTCAGCAGACCGATCACGTTGATGGTGTTGCCGCAGACGTTGACCGGAACGTGAACGGGAACCTGCGCGACGTTGCCCGACAGGACGCCCGGGGAGTGGGCGGCCGCGCCGTGCGCGTCGCTGTCGGCGGCGGCGATGCCGGCGGTGCCGGCCACAGCGGCGGCGGCAACGGAGGCCAGGGCCAGGCCCTTCGCGATACGCGACATGGGGAAGTGCTCCTTGGAAATCGACACAACATCCGGGCGGGATGCCCGGCTCTGGATTCAACGCGCGGCGCACACGCGGGTTGTGCCTCCAAAGGGGTGATCTCGCAAACGGTCGAGCTTGACGATTCCGACACACATGCAATCTTTCCCGGATAAATACGGACACCGGCTAGAGTCGGGCTCCTCCAAGGCGTCTGGAAGCAGGCGCCGACCGGCGTCGGGAGCGGACGGGGGGCCGACGCGCACCCCTCTGATCCTCAGACTTCCGTCCTTCCGCTGGTCCAGAACCTTTTCCCCCGAAAGGGCACCGCCGGTCATGCGTACTTCCCCGGGCCTGCTGCTGCGCCGTGCGATCGTGGGCTGCTCCGCCCTCACCACCTTCTGGGCGCCCGGTGGCCCCGCGTCCGCGGAGGCGCCCGCCGACAGGGCGCCCGCCGCGGAGGCTCGGACGCCGGCGTTCACGCAGCGGTACCACACACTCCAGCACGGCGGAATCGTGCGGGCCGCGAACTCCTCGATCAGCTGCCGGAGTTCCGCGAAGACCGCCCTGCCCCGCGGCCCCGTGAGGACAGCCGGGATCACCCGCGCTCCGGCGCCCGCGTGCTCCGCGGCGCGCCGGGGCGGGCGGGCCGCGAACGGCGACTTCGACATGTTCTGCATCGACGTCGACAACGACCCGAACACCTACAACTCCAGCCGCGCGGAGGTCCGTCTGCCCAAGGGCGCGCATGTCACGTACGCGCGGCTGTACTGGGGCGGCAACCTCCGTGTCGGCGAGCAGAAGCCGCCGAAGGACAACGGGCGGGTGCTGATCGCCGAGCCCGGCGGCGCGTACAAGGATCTGGTCGCGGACCGTGCGGTCGGACACCGGGTGGCCCGCGGGGCCGACGCGTTCCAGGCCTCCGCCGACGTCACGAGGCTGGTGCGGGCGAGCGGTTCGGGGCTCTACACGGTGGCCCAGGTCAACATGGCGATGGGCCGGTCCGCCGCCGGGGCATGGGGCGGCTGGACGCTGATGGTGGCGTACGAGAAGAAGTCGGAGCCGCTCAGACATCTGGCGATGTGGGACGGCTTCGGGGTGCTCGGCCCGGGCGGGGAGCGCATGGTCCCGCTGGGCAGGCTGAACCTTCCCCGGAACGTGCGGGGCCGGGTGGGCCTGGTCGCGTACAACGGCGACCGCGGACGCAAGGGCGACTCGCTGTCCGTCTCGACGGGCCGCGGGGCGCCGACGGTGCTGGGCGACTCCGCCAACCCCCGGGACGACGTGCTGAATTCGACCATCGGCGAGCCCGGACCCGGGGCCGTCAAGAGAGTGCCCGCGTACAAGAACACGCTCGGTTACGACTCGGACGTCCTCGAACTCGGCAAGGGGATCCGTCGCGGGGGTGACCAGTTGGCCTTCCGGATCGTTTCGCAGCGGGACGCGGCCTGGGTCGGAGCACTGTTCGCCGCCGTCGACGCGAAGCAGTGACGCGCGCCCCGGCGTGCCGCCCGTGAGCAAGGAACCGCGCATGCATCTGCCAACAGACCCTCCGCCGCAGGTCCTTCATGTCACGCAGCCGATCGACGGCGGCGTCGCCCGGGTGGTCACCGACCTCGTCAGGGCACAGCTCGCCGCCGGAACACGGGTGACTCTCGCCTGCCCGGACGGCAACGGCTTCGCCCGGGAGGTACGGGCGCTCGGCGCGGACGTACGGCCCTGGCACGCGACGCGTGCGCCGGGGCCGCAGCTGGCTCAGGAGGTGCGGCGGCTCGGCCGTGTCCTGGCGCGGGTGCGGCCCGATGTGGTGCACGCGCACAGCGCCAAGGCGGGGCTCGCGGCCCGGCTCGCGCTGCGCGGACGGGTGCCGACGGTGTTCCAGCCGCACGCCTGGTCGTTCGAGGCCGTCGACGGTGCCGCCGCGGCGCTCGCGCTGCGGTGGGAGCGGTGGGGGGCGCGTTGGGCGTCCCGAGTGGTGTGCGTGAGCGAGGCGGAGCGCGCGACCGGCGTACGCGCCGGAGTGCGCGCTCCCTGGCGAGTGATCCCCAACGGCGTCGACCCGGAGCGTTTCCACCCCGCGTCCGTGGACACCGTACGGGCCGGCATTCCGCTGCTCGCGGGGGTCGGCCCGGCGGCACCGCTGGTGGTGTGCGTGGGACGGCTGTGCCGGCAGAAGGGGCAGGACATCCTGCTGGAGGCGTGGCCCTCGGTGCTGCGACGGGTGCCCACGGCCCGGCTCGTGCTCGTCGGGGACGGTCCGGACGCCACGCGGCTGCGCGCCGGGGCACCGCGTGACGTGCTGTTCGCCGGCGCCGCCGCCGACGCGGTGCCCTGGTACCAGGCCGCCGATCTGGTGGTGCTGCCGTCCCGCTGGGAGGGCATGGCGCTGGCTCCGCTGGAGGCGATGGCCTGCGGGCGTCCGGTCGTCATGACGGACGTGGACGGCGCCCGCGAGAGCCTGCCGCCAGGGCATGACTCCCGCTGCCTGGTGCCCTCGCCGGAGCCCGAACCGCTGGCCGAGGCGATCGGCGCACTGCTGTCCGATCCGCTGCTGCGCGAATCGCTCGGTCACCAGGGACGCCGCCACGTACTGACCACGCACGACGTGCGCCTCACGGCCGACGCGGTCGCGGGGGTGTACCGCGAACTGCTGGTCGGCCGACAGCCGCAGCACGCTGGGAGCGTCATGTGCGCGGACCACACCGAGTGCAGGGAGTCCATCCACTCGTGACTGCGGAAAGCACCGTTCCCTCCCCCGGCGGACAGCCCCGGGAGTACGGATTCTCGCCCGTCTCGGTCATGCCTTCGCGCGAGGCCGGCGGCGGTTTCAGGTTCCCGGCCGGTCCGCGGACCGCGCCCCGGAGCGCCTCCTGGCTGCCGCTGGCCGCCATGGACGCCGTCGCGGCGCTGGCGGCCGGGCAGACGCTCACGGAGATCCAGCGGCACCCGCTGTTCGTCGTCGCACTGCTGCTCGGAGTGGTCGCTCTGAACGCGCGGGCGTCACTGTACCGGCCGGCTCCGCTGCCCGCCCTGCTCGACGAACTGCCCGCCGTCTGCGCGCGGATCGCGGTCACCTGGTGCACGCTGGCCGCCGTGCTCGCCGCGTTCGCCCCGGACGGCGCGCTGTCGGCACAGACACTGGCCCTGGGGTGCGCCACGCAGTCGGCGATCAGCTGCGCGGGCCGCGGCACGGTGCACTGGCGGCGGCGCCGGGCCCTCGTGCAGCGCCCCGGCGCCGCCCTGGTGATCGGTCCCGTGGGAACGGCGCAGCGGGTGGCCGCGGCCTTCCTGCGTCATCCGAACTGCGGGGTACGGCCGGTCGGTGTCGTCTCCGGCCAGTCGGCCGGCATCGACGGGCTGCCGGTCCTCGCCACCGGCGAGGAAGTGCAGCGGGCGCTCATCCAGAACAGTGTGCGGGCTGTGCTCGTGGTGGAACCCTCGAGCGAACGCGGGCCGATGCTGCGGGCGTTGGCCCTCGCGGGCTGCGAGCTGTGGGAGGTCGACCCGGACTCCTCGTCGTACGACCGGGAGGGCCGGCACACGCTGGCCGGGTTCGCCTGTCGCCGCCTGTCGATCGGCCGCGGGCGCACCGCCTTCGGCAAGCGGCTCCTCGACGTCGCCGTCTCCGGCACGCTGTTGCTGCTGGTCAGTCCGCTGCTGCTGATGTGCGCGGTCGTCCTGCGGCTGACCGACGGGCCCGGTGTGGTGTTCCGGCAGGAGCGCATCGGCAAGGACGGACGGCCGTTCACGCTGCTGAAGTTCCGCACCCACCGGCCGGTCGACGCGCACGAGGCGGCGACCCGCTGGAGTGTGGCGGGCGAACAGGAGATGAGCCGCTTCTGCCACTTCCTGAGACGCACCTCGCTCGATGAACTGCTCCAGCTCCTGAACGTCCTCTGGGGCGACATGAGCATGGTCGGACCGCGCCCCGAACGGCCGTACTTCGTGGCCAAGTTCAGCCAGACCTACCCGGGCTACGCGGCCCGTCACCGGATGCAGACCGGAATCACCGGGCTCGCCCAGGTGCACGGGCTGCGCGGCGACACCTCGATCGAGGACCGTTGCCGGTTCGACAACGCGTACATCGACAACTGGTCGCTGTGGCAGGACATCTGCATCCTGCTGCGCACGGCCGTCGCGCTCGTGCGCCCGACGGGGAGCTGAACCGATGAGCCACGCCCTGCCCGTCACCCCCCTGGACACCGTGACCGCCGCCCTCCGGCGCGCGCTGCCGGTGCTGCCCGTCGTCGCCGTGATCGCGCTGCTCGGGCTGCCGCCCTCACCGAGCGCCGAGGGCGGCGCGACCATCGCGGACGCCATGTCCGGTCTCGTGGTGCTCTGCTGCGCGATCCATCTCGTACGGGCCCGGCGGCGCCCCCTGTCCGCGACCGCCGCCCTGGTCCTCGGGCTCCCGGTGGTCGGCATCGCGGTCTCGGCGGCCGGGGCGGCGGACCCGGGGGCCGGGATCACCGGCCTCACCCGCTATCTGCAGATCTTCGTTCTGGTACCGGCCGCGGTCCTGCTGCTCGTGCGCGACCGGCGCGATCTGCGGCTGCTGGCCTGGTCGTTCGTGGCTCTGGCGCTGTGGCAGGGGGCGGTCGGGGTGCGGCAGTACGTCACCGGGACCGGCGCCTCGTACCAGGGCGAGAGCGTCCGGGCGGTCGGCACCTTCGGGCCGGCCGATGTGATGGGCATGGCGACGGTGGTCGCGTTCGGGCTGGTGTGCGCGGTGGCACTGGCCCTGGGGACGGGTGAGGCGCGGCAGCGCTCCGTCGCCACGCTGTGCGCGCTGGCCCTGCTGCCGCCGCTCGCGCTGTCGTTCAGCCGGGGCGCGTGGATCGCGACGGCCGTGGCCTGCGGCGCGCAGCTGGTGCTGGCGGGGATGCGGCGCGCGGTGAAGGTGGGCGCGGCGGTGGCCGCCGCCGGGATGATCCTCGTGGGCGGGCTGGGTGTCGGCACCGCGATGCTCCAGGATCGCGTCGCCAGCATCACGCAGGTCACCGACGCACCGGACCAGTCAGTGACCGACCGGTACACGATGTGGGCGGCGGCCACCGACATGTGGCGCGAACACCCGCTGACTGGCGTCGGGCTGAAGGGCTTCCCGGACAACCGGGACGGTCATGCCTCGCTCGCACTCTCCTCGGGCAGCGACATCGCGGGCGCGGGCGCCGCCTTTCAAAAGCAGCCGCTGCTCTCGCCGCACAACATGTATCTCCTCGTCCTCGGCGAACAGGGCCTGATCGGGCTGCTCGCCCTCGCGGGCAGCTGGCTCGCGCTCCTGGTGTGCGCGCTGCGCGGCCTCGTCCGCGTCCGCCGCACGCCACAGGACGCCGCAGGGCCCAACCTCGCCACGGGCCGTACCCCGCCCGGCACGGACTGCGCGCTCGTCGCGTGCGGGCTGATCGTCTGGCAGCTGGTCGACTTCGTGTACGCGGACATCGGCGGCCCCTCCACGGTCCTGACGGCCGTCGTCTTCGGTGTCATCGGCTGGTGGGCGCTGATGGATCCGTCGGCACCGGCGGTCGCCGACACGACGGCACCGGCCGCCTCCGTACCGGAAGAGGCCGCGGCGCGATGACGACGACGCCGCCCAGGGCGGGGGAAGACCCGGAAACCGGCACGGGCTTCGGGACGGGCGGAGGGGCGGACACGGGTGGGGGGACCGGCACGGGTTTCGGGACGGGAAGAGGGGCGGACACGGGTGTGGGGACGGGCTTGGGGGGCGCTGGGATGAACACGGGCACGGGGGCGGACATGGGCACGGGGGCGGACATGGGGGCAGTGACCGGCACCGGCATCAGCACCGGGACCGGCCCGGGGACGGGTACCGGCTTCGAGTCCGCTGTCCGGTTGCCCTCCGCCCGTGCCTCGGGCCGCACCTCCGGCTCTCCGACCGGCTCCCCGATCCACTCCCCGACCGGCTCTCCGGTCAGCTCCCCGATCCACTCCCCCACAGATTCCCCTCTCCCTCCGTCCGCGCCCGTCGCCGCGGTGCCCTCCGAGTCCCGTGAGAAAGCGGGTGCGGGCCGGCCCCAGCCGGCTTCCAACCGGTTTCTCGCCAAGGCCGCCCTCGTCACCATCGCCCTCTCGATCGCCGGTGCCGTGCTGGGTCTCGGCCGGGATCAGGCGCTGGCGCATCTGTTCGGGGCCGGGTCGGACACGGACGCGTTTCTCGTCGCGTGGACGCTGCCTGAGTTCGCGGCGACGCTGCTGATCGAGGACGGGCTGGCCTTCGTGCTGATCCCGGCGTTCAGCATGGCCGTGACACGGCGCGCACAGGGAGCAGCCGGTGATCCCGTACGAGCGCTGGTCGCCGCCACGCTGCCCCGGCTGGCGCTCGCCTTCGCGGCCGTCGGGGCGCTGCTGATCGCGGGGGCACCGTACCTGGTCGAGGCACTCGCGCCCGGCCTGCCCGATCCCCGGCTCGCGGTGGACTGCACCCGGCTGACCGCGACCTGTGTGTTCTCCTTCGGGCTCGCCGGGTACTGCAGCGCGGCCCTGCGGGCGCACCGGCGCTTCGTGGCGCCGGCGGCGATCTACGTGGCGTACAACGCCGGGATCATCGCGGCGATGTTCGTCCTCGGCGCCCGCTGGGGTGTGCGGTCGGCGGCTCTCGGTGTCGCGGTCGGCGGCGCGCTCATGGTGGTGGCGCAGGGACCCTCGTTGTGGGGGCAGCTGCGGCGCGGGGAGACGGCGGGCGAGGCGCCGGCCGGTGAGCCGGCCCGACCGATGGATCTGACCCTCATCGGCACGGTCCTGCTCTTCGCGCTGTGCCGGCAGTCCCAGGTCCTCGTCGAACGCTTCCTGGCCTCGTCGCTGCCCGCCGGGGCCATCTCGCATCTGAACTACGCCCAGAAGGTGGCGCAGATGCCGATGGTGCTCTCGTTGATGCTGTGCACGGTCACCTTCCCGGTGGTCGCGCAGGCCATCGCCGAGGGCGACACCGAGCGGGCCCGCAACCGGGTGGAGCGTGATCTGACGCTCATCTCGTGCACGGTGCTCCTCGGCACGGCGGCGGTCGTCGCGTGCGCCCCGCAGATCATCCAACTGCTGTTCCAGCGAGGCGCGTTCACCGCCCAGGACACGGCGGCGACGGCGGCGGTCATGCGTGTGTACGCCCTCGGGCTGCTGGGCCACACCCTGGTCGGCGCGCTCATCCGCTCGTACTTCTCCTCGGGGCGGCCCACCTGGTACCCGCTGTTCGCGATGACCGCCGGGATCGTCGCGACCTGCTGGATCGGCGTGCTGGCCGTCGGTCGCTGGGGGGTGTGCGGGATCGCCGCCGCCAACGCGACCGGCATCACCCTCAGCGCCCTGCTCCTGCTGTACGGCATGGGGCCGCGCAGTGTGCCGATCCGCACCCGCAAGGTGGTGACCGAGATCGGCAAACCGCTGCGGGCCGCGCTGGTCGCCGCGGCGGCCGGTGACCTGTGCGCGAGCCGCGCCGACTCCCCGCTGCTCGGACTCGTCGGCGGCGGCACGGTCGTGACCGTCGTCTTCGTCCTGCTGGCCTGGGTCTTCCGGGTCGAGGGATTCGCATCCGCACTCCGTTCCGTCAAACGAAGGGTTCCGTATGCCCGTTTCCGCTGACAGCAGCAGACGTACCGGCACGAGCTCCCTCGACGCACCGCCCTGGGTGGCGATGTACCACTCCGTCGGGGACTGTTCCGAGGACCCGTACCGCATCACGGTCTCCCCGGACCGGCTCGACCAGCAGCTGGGCTGGCTGCGTCGGCGTGGTCTGCGCGGGGTGCGCATGACGGACCTGCTCGCGGCGCGCGCCCGCGGCCAGGGGCGCGATCTGGTGGGCCTCACCTTCGACGACGGGTACGCCGACTTCGTCGGGACCGCTCTCCCTCTCCTGCAGCGCCACGGCTTCGGCGCCACCCTCTTCGTCCTGCCCGGGCGACTCGGCGGCGACAACGCCTGGGATCCGCTGGGTCCCCGCAAGCCGCTGCTGAGCAAGCAGGGCATCCGGCTCGCCGCCGCCTCCGAGGGCATGGAGGTCGGTTCGCACGGACTCACCCATGTCGATCTGACGAAGGCCGACGACGCCGTGCTGCATGCCGAGGTCGCGGACAGCAGAGCGGTGCTCTCGGAGTTGATCGGCGCTCCCGTCGGCGGCTTCTGCTACCCGTACGGGACCGTCGACCGCCGGGTCGTCGACGCCGTCCGCCAGGCCGGATACAGCTACGGCTGCGCGATCGACCCCGGCCCGCTGACCGGCACCTACGCCCTTCCCCGCGTGCACATCGGCGAGAACGACACCTTCGTACGCCTGTTCCTGAAGCACAGGCTGCACCGCCTGCGCCGACGCCCGGTCGAGGCGGGCCGATGAAGGCGCTGCACATCATCACCGGTCTCGGCGTCGGCGGCGCCGAGCAGCAACTGCGGCTGCTGCTACGGCATCTGCCCGTCGAATGCGACGTCGTCACGCTCACCAACCCGGGCGCGGTCGCCGACGGGCTCACCGAGGACGGTGTGCGCGTCATCCATCTCGGCATGACCGGCAACCGCGACCTCGGCGCGCTCCCCCGCCTGGTGAAGGTGATCCGCGCGGGCCGCTACGACCTCGTGCACACCCACCTCTACCGGGCCTGCGTGTACGGACGGCTCGCCGCCCGGCTTGCCGGGGTGAAGGCCGTCGTGGCCACCGAGCACTCGCTCGGCGACTCGCAGATGGAGGGACGGCGGCTCAGCCCGGGCGTACGCGCCCTGTATCTGGCCAGTGAGCGGCTCGGCCGCTCCACCGTCGCCGTCTCGCCCACGGTCGCCGAACGGCTGCGCCGCTGGGGCGTGCCCGGACCGCGCATCGAGATCGTGCCGAACGGCGTCGACCTCGCCCGCTTCCACTTCGACCCGGTGCTGCGCGAACGCACCCGCCGCCGGCTCGGGCTGCCGGAGGGCGCGTACGTGATCGGCGGCGTCGGCCGGCTCGCGGCGGGCAAACGGTTCGACGTCCTGATCCGCGCACTGGCCGAACTGCCCGGCGACTGCTGGCTGTTGCTGGTCGGCGGGGGCACGGAGGAGAGCGTGCTGCGGCGAGCCGCGCACGACGCCGGGGTCGCGGACCGGGTCCTGTTCACCGGCGAGCGCCCCACCGGCGGCCTTCCCGGCGCCGATCTGCCGTCGCTGATAGGTGCCATGGACGTCCTCGCCTCGCCCAGCCCCGAGGAGTCGTTCGGGCTGGCCGTCGTGGAGGCGCTCGCGGCCGGACTGCCGGTGCTGTACGTCTCCTGCCCGGCCGTCGAGGACCTGCCGCCCGAGGCGGCCCGCGGTGCCGTCCGGGTCCGGGGCGGCGCGGACTCCTTCGCCCGCGCCCTGACCGGCGTCCGAGCGGAGGGTCCCGCCCCTCGCTCGGCCGCGGAGGCGGCCCACCACTACTGCATCACCCGCAGCGCCGCACAACTCATGGACGTGTACGCGGCCGCTGTCTCGCGCACCTGACTGGAGTGAGTTCCACATGTCCGAAAACCTCACCAGGGGCCACCGCTCCTCGGGTTCGCCCCTTTCCCGGGCGAGGACCATGCCGCAGTGGTCGCTGCTCGTCGCCGGAGCCGTGCTCGGCGGCGCGCTCGGCGGCGCGTACGGCGTGGTGAAGACCCCGACCTACACGGCCACGAGCTATGTCATCGCCGTACCGACGGAGAAGGGCGATCCGTCGGCCGCGCTCGGCTTCGCCCAGGCGTACGGCCGGGTCGCCACGCAGCTCGCGGTGCTCGGGGACGCGCAGGTGTGGGCCGGTGTGCCGGTGAAGACCCTGGAGGCGAGCGTGCGGACGGCGACCTCCCCGGACGCTCCGATGGTCGCCGTCTCGGCGACCTCCTCGCGGCCGGACCGGGCCGCCGACATGGCCAACGCCGTCACCCGCTCACTGACCCAGCACGCCAACGCGAGCCAGAAGAGCACCCACGTCGAACTCCTGTCGTTCTCCCGCGCGGTGAAGCCGACCTCGGCGTCCTCGGCGTCCCCGACGGTGACAGGTCTGGTCGGCGCGAGCGCGGGCGGGCTGATCGGCGGACTCGTGCTGCTGGTCCGTCCCCGGCGGTCCGGCGAACCCGCCCGTCCGGCCTCGGTGCCGGGCCCGGCCACTGCCGTCGATGTGCACGGCCAGCTGTGAGCGGGACACTCCACACCGGTGTACGGAGCACCGCGCGAGCCGAACTCGTCACCGACGAGCGGGAGTTCGCCGGGCTGGCGGCGGCCTGGGGGCGCCTGTACCGCCGGTGCGGCGCCGCCACCGCGTTCCAGAGCCACGCCTGGCTGCACTCCTGGTGGCTGTCGTACGGGACACCGGGGCGACTGCGTCTGGTGGTCGTGCGCGAGGGCGACGAACTGCTCGCCGTCGCACCCCTGATGCGGGCCCGCCGTCCGCTGCCGACGCTCGTGCCGCTCGGCGGGGCGATCTCCGACTACGCGGACGTGCTCCTCGACGACGAGCACGCCGACCGGGCGGCGGCGGCGCTCTCCGAGGGCCTGTCGGCCGTGGCCCGCACTGCGCTGATCGACTTCCGCGAGGTCCGTCCCGGCGCCGCGGTGGAGCGGATCTACGAGCACTGGCACGGGCCGCGCCGCCGACTCCAGGACTCCCTCTGCCTGGAACTGCCCGCCACCTCGATGGACGAGCTGGTGGAACGCCTCCCCTCGGCCAAGGCCCAACAGCGCGTCCGGGCCAAGCTGCGCAAGCACACCGCGCTCGGAGTCGAACAACGGGTCGTGGCCCACGACGAGGTGGACGCGGCCCTCGGCCGGCTGCTCGAACTGCACCGGTTGCAGTGGGTGGGCCGGAAGGTGACGTCCGAACACCTCCACGAGCGGTTCTCGGAGCATCTGGTCCGCTCGGTGGGTCCGATGGTGCGGTCCGGGGACGCGGTGGTCACCGAGTTCCGGCTCGACGACACCGTGATGGCCGTGGACCTCACCCTGCTGTCGCCGCGCCTGGCAGGCGGTTATCTCTACGGCGCCCATCCGCAGCTGCGTGAACGCAAGGCGGACGTGGCGGTGATACTGCTCGACGCCTGCTCCCGGCACACCGAGGCGGGCGGCCGCGGGACGCTGAGCCTGCTGCGCGGCGACGAACCCTACAAGCACCACTGGCGCCCGGATCCCGTCGTCAACCAGCGGCTCCTTCTCGCCCGTCGGCGTACGGCGCCGCTGATGTCGGTGGTCGTCTGCGACGTCGCCGCGCGCCGACGGGGCAAGGAGTTGCTGCGGAGCTGGAAGAAGCGCGGTGACGGCAGGCCCTGAACGACCCGCCGCCACCGGGGTGTCACCAGTCGAGCGACCACCAGTCGCTCGACAGGTCGACGGGCATGCACACCTTCCCGCCGATCCAGTACTCCACCCAGTCGCCGAGCTCCAGCGACGAACAGGTGGCCGGGGACACGGACGTGTCCGGATCCGGCGTCGCATTCGAGGCCGGCTCACGTGCCGGGGCCGGCTCGGGCGTCGGGGTCGGCTCGGCTGTCGGGGCCGGCTCGGGTGTCGGCGTGGAGGCCGGCTTGGGCGTCGGGGTCTTGACCGGCACCGGCTCGGACGTCGGCGTCGGAGACGGCTTGGGCGTAGGCGTCGAAACCGGCTCAGGCGTCGGCGTCGAAACCGGCTTGGGCGTTTGGGTCGGGGTCGACTCAGGCGTCGAAACCGGTTCGGGCGTAGGCGTCGAAACCGGCTCAGACGTCGGCGTCGAAACCGGTTCGGGCGTAGGCGTCGAAACCGGCTCAGACGTCGGCGTCGAAACCGGTTCGGGCGTCGGCGTCGAGACCGGCTCAGACGTAGGCGTCGACTCGGATGTGGGCGTCGAGGTCTGGTCGGATGTCGGCGTCGCGTCCGGCGCCGGAACGGTCGTCTCCGGATCGGAGAAGTGGGACAGCGCGGCGCGGTAGGCCTGGGCCGCCAATGGATTGTCCTCGCACTGCCACACGCCGTGCGGACAGTAGTCGGTGAGCGTGTTGTACAGCGGCTTGTGCTCGTCGATCCACGCGAGCATGTCCTTCATGTACGCCGCGTTGTCTCCGTTGTGGTAAAGACCCCATTCGGGATAGGAAATGAACTTGCCGTGGGCCTTCGCGAAGTCCACCTGCTCCTGAAGCCCGTACGGCTCCTTCACCTGCTCGTCGAACGAGAGCCCCGACGGCTGGTCGTACGAATCCATGCCGATGATGTCGACCGTGTCGTCCCCCGGATAGCACTGGGTCCAGGGAATACCGTCCCGGCCGCGGCTGGGGGCGAAGTCGAACCGGAATTTCTGTCCCGGCACCGCCCGCATGGCGGTGACGATTCTGTTCCAGTACTTCTTCCAGGCCTCCGGGTCGGGACCGCAGCGATGGGTGTACGTGACGCCGTTCATTTCCCAGCCGAGCACGATGACGGTGTCGGGCACCTTCAGCTCGACGAGCCGCTCGGCGAGCGCGCGGAAATGGTGGTCAAAGGCTCCGGCCTCGGCCTCACGCAGCAGCCGGCGGACCTGGCTGTCGGAGAGCCCCTCCTCGTTGCGCTCCATCATCGGGACGTTGAGGACGAGCATCCGGTCGTCCCGTCGGAGGCGCCAGTCCGCCCAGGCGTCCAGGAATCCGGGCGCACCCTCGATGTTGCTCCAGCGGTCGCCGGGCAGATACGTGTGCCCGACCCGCAGTTCGGTACCGCCCAGCCACTGGCTGAACTGCTCGATGCGGGCGATACCCCCGGTGCCGTAGTCGAGGTAGGCGCCGAAGGCGGGCGGCTGAGCGGGGGCCTGCCTGACGGGCGGCACGGGCCTCACCCCGGTCGCGCCGGGCCCTGCGGGTACGGCGGCGGTCCTGGTCGGCTCGGTGGGCGCCGACCCCGACGACCGGATCGGGGTCGGAGTCGGGGCCGGAGTCCGAGTCGGAACGCCGCCGGTGGCCGAGGAGTTCGCGGGCGGTGTCGCCGCCGTGGGTGTCGGAGCCGGCGGGTCACCGACCCGCACCGCCCCAGCGCCCACGGCGTATGCCGGGCCGGACGCAAGGGCCACCGACGTGACGATGCCGGCCGCGATGAACGCCAGTCTTCCGCTCCGGGGCCGCTGCTGCTGTGGGGCCATGCCTGCTCCTCTCTCCCTCTTGATCCTCGGATTTCCATTTCCGATTACTGACACTCAGTCATATGAATACTCATTCAGCCAACCGGGGTTCCGGCCTCCAGTCCTGATGATCACTCGCAAGGGTGATCCACCTGATCACCGCACTCGTCCCGATTCCGCCCGACCCGGTCGCCGATTCCAATCCCGCTCCCGGCTCCCGGCTCCCGATCCCAATCCCGGTCCTGAGCCTGCTTCCCTATCCTGATTGCCATTCAGATCCCATCGCCGACCCAGTCACCGATCCCGTCGCTGATCCCGTCCACTTCGCCGGCCCAGTCACCGATCCGAAGGAAAAGCCCGTGCCGAACCTCGACAACCGGGTCCCCGCCGTGCTGCTGCGCATCGACCGGAATCCCTTTCACCACGGAACGCCGGGAGCCGTACGCTCGCTCGGCCGAGCCGGTGTGGAGGTGCACCTCGTCGCCGACTACGCGGGAAGTCCCGTCCGCAGATCGCGCTTTGTGAGCGAGATGCACCCTCCACCCCCGCCCGGTTCGTCCGTCGCGGACATCGCCGCGGTATTGCGCCGAGTGGCCGCCCGGGTTTCCCGACCTGCCGTACTGGTCCCGATGGATGACGCGAGCGCCCTCGCGGTGAGCCGTCTGGGCGAGGGGCTCGCCGCCGGGTACCTGCTGCCACACGGCAGTCCGGCACCCTCGCCGGACGCGTCGCCGACAAGGCCGAACTGGCCACCGTCTGCGAGAGCGTGGGCGTTCCGCACCCGGTGACGCTGATTCCGCAGAGCCCGGCGCAGGCGGGCGCGGCGGCCTGGCAACTGGGGCTGCCGCTGGTGGCCAAGTGGAGCCGGCCCGTACGGCCTGTCCATCGCGTCCCATGCCGCGGCGGCCGGGCTGAGCCTGCGCGTCCTCGGGCGCCCGATGGCGTCCTGGCGTGACCACATGCCGCGCGGCATGTTCCTGAAGTCGGAGCCGTGGGCGTCCAGCCTCTCCGGCCCCGGGGGCCGGTGGCGCCTGGAGACGTACTGCGCGGGCCGGGGTGTCGCGGCCCGGCACGGCGAGCCGATCCCGGTCGGGAGGTTCGCCTCCTACGGACTGTGGTTCGCCCGCAACGCCGTGCCCGAGGTCGACGAACGCATGGTCGTCCGCATGCGGGCGTGCCCCGGGGGCTTCGAAGCGCTGGTCGACGACGGCGGGGTGCTGCGTGCCCGCAAGGTCGCCCTGGCCCTCGGCGTGATGCCCTTCGTCGAAGTGCCGGCCGCGCTGAGGTCACTCGGACCGGAGCAGGTGTCGCACAGCAGCCACCACGGTGAGCTCTCCCGCTTCCGGGGCCGTGACGTCACGGTGATCGGCGGCGGCCAGGCCGCCCTGGAGACGGCGGCCCTGCTCACCGAACAGGGCACCCGGGCAGGGGTCGTGGCCCGTGCCGACCGGCTGTACTGGAACGACCTGCCGCCCGCCCGGGAGCGGCCGTGGTGGCGGTCGGCCCGCGCCCCGCACAGCGGTCTGGGCTGCGGCTGGCGCAACTGGTTCTACGCCGAGCGCCCCGGACTCTTCCGCCGGCTCCCGGAACCCACCCGGACTCGGATCGCGGCACCGCGCTGGGCCCGGCGGGTGCCTGGTGGGTACGCGACCGCGTCGAACGGGTGGTCGAGCCGATGCTGGGGCACGAGGTCACGTCGGCCTACACCTCCGGCATGGGCGTACGGCTGGAAACGGTGGACCGGGACGGCGCGCCGACCTGTCTGGAGACCGACCACGTCATCGCGGCCACGGGGTTCAGCGCCCGGCGCGAGCGGCTCGGCCTGCTCGCCGACGAGCTGCGCGCCCATATCGCGGCGGTGCCCGACGGCTCCCCGGAGATCGGCCGGGACTTCGAGTCGTCGGTGCCGGGCCTCTTCATGGCGGGTCTGATCACCGCCTCCGGCTTCGGTCCGGCCATGCGCTTCGTGCACGGTGCCGGCTTCACGGCCGACACGCTGGTACGCGGTGTACGGCGGCGGCTGCGCACGGGGCCGGGCAGCGGACGGATTCCGGCACCTGGGGAACGCCGTCGGCAGGGATCGGACCAGGGGCTGGGCGCCGGGCGCTGACTCCGGCGACGCACAGGACGGGCGCGCGGATCGCTCCGGGCGCCGGCGCGGGGACGCGTCCGGCACCCGGAGCGGAGCGTCACGGGCGGGACGCGGGCCGGCTTCGCCGGTACAGCAGGGCGCCGCCGGCCAGCAGTGCGGCACTGGCCGCCGTGGTGGCGAGCAGTCCCTCACTGCCGGTCTCCGCCATCGTCGCGGGCGGGGTGTACCGCTGGTGCACGATGCCGGGGGGCTGGACCTTCACGGGCGGGGTGTGCACGAGAGGCGTGTGCGGAGTCCGCGGGGGCGTGTGCACAGGGGTCGACGGCGGAGTGCAGTGGTGCGGGGTCGTCGCGTGGCCCTCCGGCGTGTGGTGATGGCCGCATTCGTTGCCGAACACGGGGTTCAGCAGACCGATCACGTCCACGCTGTTGCCGCAGAGCTCGACCGGAACGTCCACCGGAGCCGCGGTCTGGTCGCCCGACAGGACGCCGGGCGAACCGTACGTCCCGCCGTACGACGAGGAGCCGCTCCAACCGCCGTGGTGAGCACCCGAGTCGCCGTACCCCCGGCCTCCGTGACCGTAGTCGCCGTACCTCGAACCTCCGTGACCCGAGTCGCCGTACCCTGAACCTCCGTATCCGGAATGGCCGTATCCCGAGTCTCCGTAGCCACCGTGCTCTGCGTCGCGACCACCGCCCGAGTGGCTGCCGTAGCCGCCGTATTCACCGCCGTGGCTGCCGTGGCCGCCGCCCGAGCGGTCGGCGCCGCGGTGGCCGACGGCGGGGCCCGCGCCCTGCGCGGAGCCGGTGTCGTGCCGGGCGGAGTGGTGCGGCGCGGCGTGCCGGCCGTGCGAACCCGAGCCGTTGGCACAGGAGTTGCCGAAGGCCGGGTTGAGGGCGGCGACGACGTCGACCGTGTTGCCGCAGACGTTCAGCGGCACGTTCACCGGAACCTGGACGTTGTTGCCCGACGCCACGCCGGGTGAGTCCGAAGCGGTCGCGGTCGTGGTCGAGTCCGCGAAGGCCGGACTGGCGTACAGGGACATGATGCCCGTCGCAGCCGCGGCCAGGACCACTCCCCTACTCAGGTTCTGTCGCACTCTTGTTGTCTTCCTGCTGGTAGAAGTGAGGAAGCCGACCTTGGGGTCCGCGAGGCGGTCCAAAGCCGGCCGTGGCACAGCCGGAGGCGGCTGAAGTGCCGAAACGTCAGTGGTTGGCGCAGTAGTTGCCGATCGCCGGGTTCAGCAGGGCGATCACGTTGATCGAGTTGCCGCACACGTTCACGGGGATGTGGACGGGAACCTGGATCACGTTGCCGGAAAGGACGCCGGGAGAGTGGGCGGCAGCGCCCTCGGCACCCGCGTCCGCGAAGGCCGGGGCACCCAGGCCCAGAGCCATGATCGCGCCGGCGACGACAGCAGCGCTCTTCTTGTGCTTCACGTGCTTTCCCTTCTCTGGGTCATGCCCATTTGTCAGCCGAAACCGAGCGAGCACAACTTGATCGGCTCGCACCATGACCTGCAGGCTGTAAACGAGGGACGGACGACCGAAGAAACTGCGGAACGTACGCCAATTGGGAATTCACTCGAATCGCCCTGCATGGAATCGGCACGGAAGCTTCACAACAGGCGAAACGCTCCTCCTGAAGAAGAAGCGTTTCACCGGGGACGGGAAAGTCGACTCGGCAGAAACAGAATTCATATGTACGACGAGAACACACCCCGGGGCCGGACCGCCCGTCCGAACGCGACGTGCGGTCCTGCTCGGCGTCAGGCGCGGGGGATTTCTCGGCGTCCGGTGCCGGGGTCTTCTCAACGTCCGGTCCCAGGGTCTTCTCAGCGTCCGGTGCCGGGGGCAGGCTCAACTCCCGTACAGCGCCTCGATCTCGGCCGCGTACGCTGCCGTCACCGCGTGCCGCCGCACCTTCAGGGACGGGGTGAGCAGACCGTTGTCCTCGGCGAACTCCCCCTCCACCAAGGCGAACGCGCGAATGGACTCGGCCCGGGAGACCGCTTGGTTGGCGTGGTCCACGGCCTTCTGGACATCGGCTCGCATCCTGGGGTCGCGGACGACATCCGACAGCGGAGTGTCCGCGGGAAGTCCGCGGACGGCGAGCCAGTGGGCGACCGCCTCGGCGTCGAGGGTGATCAGGGCCGCGACGAACGGGCGGTTGTCGCCGACGACGAGGCACTGTCCGACGGGCGCGCGGCCGCGCAGCCGGTCCTCCAGGACGGCGGGCGAGACGTTCTTGCCGCCCGTGGTGATGAGGATGTCCTTCTTGCGGCCGGTGATCGTGAGATAGCCGTCCTGGTCCAGGGCGCCGAGATCGCCGGTGGCGAACCAGTCCTCGGTCAGGACGGCGTCGGTCGCCGCCGGGTTGTTCCAGTAGGAACCGAAGACGACACCCCCCTTGATCAGCACCTCTCCGTCGTCGGCGATACGGACGGCGGTGCCCGGGACCGGCAGACCGACCGTTCCGGGGCGGGGACAGAGAGGCGGGACGACGGTGGCGGCGGCGGTCGTCTCGGTCAGGCCGTAGCCCTCGTAGACGATGATTCCGGCGGCGTAGAAGAAGAGGTTGAGGTCGCGGTCGAGCGGGGAGCCGCCGCTGATGGCGTAGTGGGCGCGGCCGCCGAGTTCCCTGCGGATACGGCGGTAGACCAGCAGGTCGTACAGTGCCCAGGCCGCGTACAGGCCGGGCCCGGGGCCCTTGCCCGTGCCGAGGAACCGGTTCAGATACGCCTCGCCGAAGCGCACGCCGACGCGATGGGCGCGATCGAAGGAGGCGGCGCGGCCCATCTTCTCGGCCGTGGCGCGCCCGGTGGCGTGGATCTTCTCGAAGAGGTACGGGACTCCGACCAGGAAGGTGGGCCGGAACTCCCGCAGTGCGGGCCGGAGTTCGTCCGGCTTGATGCTCGGGCAGTGGCCCAGCTCGATGCGGGCCATCAGGCAGGCGATCTGGAGGGTTCGGCCCATGATGTGGGCGAGCGGGAGGAAGAGGATCGTCGAAGCGGCCTGGCCGGTGACCTGCTGGAAGACGGGGTGCAGCAGCTCGACCGTGTTGGCGGCCTCGGCGTGCAGGTTGGCGTGGGTGAGGACGCAGCCCTTGGGTCTGCCGGTGGTCCCGGAGGTGTAGCAGACCGTCGCGACCGTTTCGGGGGTGAGCGCGGCACGCCGCTCGGCGACCTGCTCGTCGGTGATGTCCCTTCCCAGGGCGGCGAGTTCGGCGAGGGCGTCCGCGTCCAGCTGCCAGACGCGTGGGGGGTCGGGGTGGCGGGTGACGCCGGTGGCCACGGTCTCCGCGTTCCCGGGGGTCTCGACGATCACGAAGCGCGCCCCCGAGTCGCGGACGATCCAATCCACTTGTTCGGCGGAGGAGGTCGCGTAGACCGGGACGCTCTGGCCGCCGGCCGCCCAGACGGCGAAGTCGAGGACCGTCCATTCGTAGCGCGTGCGGGACATCACCGCGACCCGGCCGCCCGGTTCGAGGCCCGCCGCCATCAACCCCTTGGCCGTGGCGGTGACTTCGCGGGCGAAGGCGGCCGCGGTCACCGGGGTCCAGCCGCCGTTCAGCGGCCGGCGCAACACGACGGCGTCGGGTGCCTCGGCCGCGTTGGTGAACGGCAGATCGGCCGTGCTGCCGGAGACGGGGGTGGGTGCCAGGAGGGCAGTGCGGGCCTCGCGGACCGTACCGCTCTCGTCCCTGACCAGCTCCACCCGGCTGCGGCTCGCCAGGTCCGCGTGCCGCTTCGCCCGTCTCAGATCCTTGCGTACGCCCATCACGGCTCCCGGTCGCAGGGTCCTCACCGCCGAGCTAACTTACTCGCGCGTAACAGAATTTCAATGGGTCGTACACGATCGGTCCCCTGCGGGCCGGTCCCGCGCCGGACGGGTGGCCGGCGGACCGGCGGCGTACGGAGCGGCGGCCGACGTCAACCTGCCGAACGACAGGTTGACGTCGCACGGGCAGCTGCCGCGCGGGGCGCCGCCGCGCGCGGCGGCCGGCTACTGCGCGCAGTCCCCGGAGCAGATGTCCAGATCGTCGGCCTGACCGATGGCGGTGGCGAGCGACGCGACATCCTTGTCCTCGGTGTCCTTGGCCAGACCGCGGGCGCGAGAGGCGAGTTCACCGAGCGGGGGGACACCGGGCAGCGAGCTCCAGCGGGCATCGCCCGAACGCAGGACGTCGGCGAAGTAGGCGGCCACCGCGGTGACCTGGAAGGAACCGGACGCGGTCCAGACACCGGACCGCAGGGAGCCGGTCTCCAGGCTGCCCGACTCCTCGTGCGGGGCACGGGAGTCGGGGTCGAGCCAGCGGACGGTCGCGGTGGCCAGATGACCGGAGGCGCCGGGGCGGGTGCGGACGGCGTAGAGCGCGGTGACCGTGTGGCCGGGGCCCACTTCGCCGCCGTCCACCCGGTCGTTGCGGAAGTCCTGGTCGGCGACCTTGCGGTTGTCATAGCCGATCAGCCGGAACTGTTCGACCGTCTCGGGGTCGAAGGCGACCTGCGCCTTGGCGTCGCGTGCCGTGAGGTCGATGTTCTGCGGAAGCTGGTCGCAGAAGACGGTGAAGGCCTCGTCACGGCTGGAGACGTACGTCGTGTGGCCGTCGCCCTTGTCGGCGAGGCGCTCCATGAGGGCGTCGCCGTAGTCGCTGCCGACGCCGACGCCGAAGAGGGTGATGCCGTGCTCGCGGCGGGCGGAGGAGATCCGTTCGAGGATGCTGTCCGCGTCCGTGTCGCCGGTGTTGGCGAGGGCGTCGGAGATCAGGACGACCCGGTTGGTGGCGCCCTTGCGCAGACCCTCGACGGCGGTCGCGTACCCGGTCTTCACGCCCGCGCCGAGGTTGGTCGAGTCGGTCGGCTCCAGCCGGTCGATCGCCTGGTGGACGCGGGCGCGGTGGTCGCCGAGCCGGGTCATCGGCAGCACGGTCTCGGCCTCGTCGCTGAAGGTGACCAGGGCGACCGAGTCGTCGTCGCGCAGCCGGTCCGTCATCACGTCGAGGGATTCCCGGGCCAGGTCGAGGCGGCCCGGCTCGGACATGGAACCCGAGATGTCGATGACGAAGGTGAGGGCGGCGGGCGGGCGTTCGCTCTCGCTCTCGGCGGCCCGGGTGGCGAGGCCGACCCGGACGAGGGACCAGCGTCCGTCATCGGTGCGGGCGCCGTCGACGGTGACAGAGAAGCCGTTGCCCTCGGGGCGTTCGTAGTCCTGGCGGAAGCTGTTGACGAACTCCTCGGGGCGGATCGTCGCGGGGTCGGGGGTACGGCCGCTCGCGAGGGTGCGGCGGGCGTATCCGTACGACGCGGTGTCGACGTCGAGGGCGAAGGTGGAGAGGTAGTCGGGCGACGGTGCGATATCGGGGGCGTCCGACTGCTCGCCCCGCTGGTCGCCCTTGGCCGTGCCGCCCGTGGGCTGGACGGGGGCGGGCAGCGGGAGGTTGCGGCCGCCGGACTTGTCCGCGCCGTCCGAGGAGTTGTTGCTGCCGCCCGCGCCGCATCCGGTGAGCAGTACCGCGCCGGCCAACGTCAGGGCGAGCAGCGGGCCGCCGATCCGTCGACGGGCCGCCGTCCGTGCGCCGTCGCATGGGCGGCCCGTGTCGGCCGCCGTCCGTATGTGGTTCATCCCCATCTGTGCCCCCTCGGCGTACGGCCCTTGTGCGGGCCGATATATGTGACTGTGACGGCCGAGGGGGCCGGGATGAGCGCTCGGATGCGTTGCGGAAGGATTTCGAAGCGGCCACGGCGGGGGCCCGTCGAGACCGGTGGGTGATCTTCCGGAGACCTACGACACGATGTCCTTTCGCCCGAAACCGCGGAAGGCCAGGGCGAACAGGACGAGCGCGTACGTTACCGAAATCGCCGCGCCTTGGATCATCCCTCCCCACTCCAGCGTCGGCTGGACGGCGTCGGCCCAGGCGAACTGCCAGTGGGCGGGCAGGAAGTCGCGCCAGTGGCCGAGGGCGGTGACCGCGTCCAGCACGTTGCCCACGATCGTCAGACCGACCGCTCCGCCGACCGCTCCGAGCGGGGCGTCCGTCTTCGTCGACAGCCAGAACGCGAGCCCGGCGGTGACCAGTTGGGACACGAAGATGTACACGATCACCACGAGCAGCCGCTGTGCGGCGGTGCCCGCGGAGAGCGCGCCGCCGGTGGGGATCTCCAACGGGCCCCAGCCGTATGCGGCGGTGCCCACGGCCAGCGCGACGACCGGCAGCAGGACCATCGCCGCGAGACTGAGACCGAGCGCGACGGTGAGCTTGGACCACAGCAGCCGGGCTCTGGGCACGGGAGCCGCCAGCAGATAGCGCAGCGAGGACCAGCTCGCCTCGGAGGCGATGGTGTCGCCGCAGAACAGCGCGACCGGGATCACCAGGAGGAAGCCCGCCGACACGAACAGGTTCACCGCGGCGAAGTTGGCGCCCGAGGCGGTGGCCGTGTCCAGCAGGGTGATCCGGCCGTTCCGCGCGCCCGGCTGGCCGCCGATCGCGAACGCGACGAGCAGGACGAAGGGCAGGGCCGCGAGGACCGCCCCCATCACGAGGGTGCGGCGGCGCTTGAGCTGGCGGACGAGCTCGACGCGCAGCGGCAGGGTACGGCGTGCCCGGTACCCGTCCGCCGTCCCGGTCCGCTCGACAAGCGTGCTCATGCGGAGCCTCCGATCAGGGTGAGGAACGCGTCTTCCAGACGTCGGTGGGGGCCCACCGCCGCTACGGGTACTTCGAGGCGTACGAGCTCCACGACCAGGCGTTGTGCGCTGCCGTCGGCGTCGAGGCGGACCAGCAGCCCTTCCTCGGTCGCGACGGCCGAGAGCACGCCCGGCAGGGCGCCCACCTTCTCGACGACCGGCTCGTCGACGGGTGAGGCGGTGCCGACGAGCAGGGTGTCGCCGGAGCCGATGATCTCGGACACCGGGCCCGCCTGCACGAGCCGGCCGCGGTCCATGACCACGAGATGGGTGCAGGTCTGCTCGACCTCGGCGAGGAGATGGCTGGAGACGATGACCGTGCGGCCCGCGGCGGCGTACCGGATCATCACCTCGCGCATCTCGCGGATCTGTGGCGGGTCGAGGCCGTTGGTCGGTTCGTCCAGGATCAGCAGGTCCGGGAGGCCGAGCATGGCCTGGGCGATGGCGAGGCGCTGGCGCATGCCCTGGGAGTAGGTGCGCACCGCGCGGGCCAGGGCGTCGCCGAGTCCGGCGATCTCCAGGGCCTCTTCCAGGTGGGCGTCCTCGGGGGGACGGCCGGTGGCCAGCCAGTACAGCTCCAGGTTCTCGCGGCCGGAGAGGTGCGGCAAAAAGCCCGCGCCCTCGACGAACGCTCCGACCCGGGAGAGGACCGGCGCGCCGGGGCGGATCGCGTGCCCGAAGACGTGGATCTCGCCCTCGTCGGGCTTGATGAGGCCCATGAGCATGCGCAGGGTGGTCGTCTTGCCCGCGCCGTTCGGCCCGAGCAGGCCGAGGACCTGGCCCTTCTCCACACGGAACGACAGCTCCCGTACCGCGTACCGGTCGGCGGACCTGGCGTAGCGCTTGCTCAGGCCGGTGATCTGGAGCGGGACTTCGGCGAGCACGGGATCGGGTGCCGGGGCGCTCGTGCGGCGGCGGCCGGTCACCAGCAGCGCCAGGGCGGCGAGCGCGCCGGCGAGGGGCAGCCACCACACCCAGGCGGGAAGCGACGAGGCGGCGGTCTTCACCGCGGGGGCCGTCGGCACCTGGAGGGCGCTCCTGAGGGACACGGTGTACGTCGCCGGGGCCGCCGGTGAGGCGTAACCGAGGTCGGTCGAGGCGAGGACCAGGCGCAGCCGGTGGCCCTTCTGGACCTCGTGGTCGATGGCGGGAAGGGTGAGGGACACGTCCTTGCCGCTCTTCGCGCCCTCGACACGGACCGGGGTGACGAGCTGCGAGGGCAGCACCTGCTGGGTGCCGCCCGGACCGACGTCGTAGACCTTCCCGAAGAGGACCGCGTCGTCAGTGCTCGACCGGACGTGCACGGTGACGGTCGGCGAGCCGGTGATCCGCAGGTCGTCCCGGAAGGGCGCGGACTCGAAGCGGGCGTACTGGCCGGGGAAGTCGAGGGAGATTCCGACGCCGAGGGTGGAGAGCTGGGCGAGGCCGCCCGAGCCGCCGAGTCCCGGCAGGGCCGAGATGGCGGGCGGGCTGGCGCCCGCCGGGTTCTGGAAGCTCTGCTCGCGGCCGGACAGCGCGACGGTGTGCCGGCCGCTGTCCAGTCCGGGGTAGGTGTCCGCGCTCGCGCCGCGCAGCAGGGCGGCGCCGTCGGTGGAGTCGATGCCTCCGGTGCGGGTGACGCGGAAGGCGGGACCGGTGTCGGCGCTCTTGTCGTCCTTCAGGTAGCGGTCGAACCAGGAGTCGACGCGGGAGGTCACGCGGTCCGTCTCCGGGTCGCCGCCGTCGTGCCCGCCGGAGATCCAGTCGACGTCCACGGGTGCGCCGTTCGCCTTGATCGCCTCGGCCATCGCGTCGGCCTGGCCGAGCGGGAAGAGGGAGTCGGACTGGCCCTGCACGATGAGGGTGGGCACCTTGACGTGATCGCCCACGGCGGAGGGGCTGCGCTCCTGGAGCAGCTTCGTCGCCGCCGCGTCCGGCTTCCCGGACTCCGCGACCCGGTTGTACATCGCGCACAGCTCGGGCTCGAACCGGGCGCAGCCGCCGCCGGAGTTGATGAAGATGCCCGCCCAGAGCTTCTTGAACACGCCGTTCGGGAACAGGGCGTCCGCGAGGTTCCAGTACGTGATCGACGGGGCGATGGCGTCGACGCGCGGGTCGTTCGCGGCGGCCAGCAGGGAGACCGCGCCGCCGTACGAGGCGCCCGCCACTCCCACGCGCGGGTCACCGCTCCCGTCGAGCCGGACCTCGGGCCGCCGGGCGAGCCAGTCGATGAGCCGGGAGACGTCGGCCACCTCGGCCTTGGGGTCGTTCAGCCCGATCTTTCCGGTGGACCTGCCGAAGCCGCGGGCGGACCAGGTCAGTACCGCGTAGCCGTCGCGGGCGAGTTTCTCCGCCTCGTCGCGTACATCCGCCTTGCTGCCGCCGAAGCCGTGCGCGAGGAGGACGGCGGGCCGACGGCGCGAGGACGGGCCCGCGGTGAAGTACGAGGTGTCGAGCCGCACTCCGTCCATGGCCATGACGCGGTCGGCGCGGTGCACCGCGGGAGCGCCGCCGGAGGCGGCGGCGGTCCAGGTGCCCGCGCCGGCGAGCAGCACGACGGCCGTGGCGGCGGCCGCCCATCTCCCGCGGGCTCGCGCCGTCGTGCGAGCGGGGAGTTGCCCCCGGCGCGGCTCGCGCGGCCGGGGCAGTCGAAGATCCATGCCTCAACGGTACGGGCGCCCACCGACAACCGGGGCAGCCGCCGGGGTGAACCCGCACCCCTCCCACGGGAGTACGGCACGGGTCCCGTGTACCGCGTCCGTGGTACGAACGCCCCATGGAGTTGCGCCGCGCCACCACCGTCGGGGAACTGACCGCCGCCGAGTACCTCTTCGACCATCCCGTGCGCCCCGAGTGGGCCCGGCGGTTCCTGGACGCCCAGGGCCATCACCTGTACCTGGCCCACGAGGGGGAACTCCCGGTCGGCTTCATCAGCGGCGTCGAGACGGTCCACCCCGACAAGGGCACCGAGATGTTCCTGTACGAGCTGGCGGTGGCCGAGCCGTTCCGGCGGCGCGGCACCGGGCGGGCACTGATCGGCGAACTCGCCGCGCTGGCCCGGGAACGCGGCTGCTACGGGATGTGGGTGGGGGTGGAGACCGGAAACGACGTCGCCCTTGCCACCTACCGCAGCGCGGGTGGCAAGGACGACGGGACGTGCACGGTGGTGACGTGGGACTTCGGCTGAGGTTCTCGTGCGGGCGCGGGCGCGGGCGCGGACCCGGCGCTGCCGAGCCGGACCGGACCGCGCCCCGCAGGGCGGACCGCGCGGTTATGTCTGCGCGTCCTCCGGGATCGACACCAGCCAGCGGGTGTCGCGGCGCGGTCGCAGGTAGAAGGCCCAGTACAGGGTGGCGACGGCGGTGATGCCGCCGGTCCACACCAGGTAGACCGTCTCCTGCTGGCTGAGGACGTAGGCGAGGACCGCGATCAGCAGGATCGGCATCGCGGGCCACAGCGGCATCCGCCAGGCGGGCGTGTGGCGGTGGTGGCCGCGCCGGGAGAGCAGGGCGGCGACCGCGACGAGCAGGTACATGGCCGTCACCGACACGCCCGTCACGCCGTACAGGGTGTCGAGGTTGACGAAGCAGAGGGCGGCGCCGGGGACGCCCACCAGCAGCGTGGCGACCCACGGGGAACCGAACCGGCCGAGCCGGGACAGGGCGTTGTTGACCGGTCCGGGCCACGCCTTGTCACGGGCCGAGGCGAACAGGACGCGCGAGTTCTGGATGACCATGACGATGCCCGCGTTGATGATCGCGAGGGCCACGCAGAGGCTGACGAAGGTGCTGACGGCCGAGTTGGACCAGGCCGTGACCATGCTGCTGATGTCGCCGCCGCTCAGCGCCGACAGGTCGGAGGCGCCCATGGTGATCGCGACGACCGGGACCAGGATGATGACCGTGGAGATGGCGAGGGTGGCCAGGACCGTACGGGCGACGTTGCGGCGCGGGTTCTCCAGCTCCTCGGAGAGGTAGACCGCGGTCGAGAAACCCTGGGTGATGAAGAGGGCGATGGCGAGCCCGGAGACGACCATCATGGCCGTCACGGTGTTCGTGTGGCCGCCGGAGTCCGCGACCCGCATCGAGACCAGGCTGCCGGCGCCGCGGTGGCTGTGGGCGAAGCCGAGGACCGCCACGAGCGCCGCGGCGATGACTTCGAGGACCAGGAAGATACCGGTGATCCAGGCGTTGGCGCGCAGGTCGAGCAGGCCCGCGAGGGTGGCCAGGAGCATCACGCCGGCACCGGCCATCGCCGGGTTCAGATGGACGATGGGTGACAGGTAGTCGGCCGTGCCTATCGCGATCACCGGCGGCACGATCATGACGACCAGCAGGGAGAGCACGAAGACGAGCCAGCCCGCGAGGCGTCCGGCCATCGTGGAGACCATGGCGTACTCGCCGCCCGCGCTGGGGATGAGGGTGCCCAGCTCCGAGTAGCAGAACGCCACGGCGACGCAGAGGAGCGAGCCGATCGCGATGGTCAGCGCGGTCGCCGTGCCGAGCGAGGAGAACAGGTCGGGCACCACGACGAACAGGGTCGAGGCGGGTGTCACGCACGAGAGGGTCAGCAGGGTGCCGCCGACCACGCCGATGGAGCGCTTGAGCGTTTGGGGGTTCCCGGTCTCCGTGGGGGCGGAATCCAGGACGGCGGTCTCGACAGGGCGGAGCGTGTCGGTCATGAAGCGGTTCCGATCGACTCGTGCGTCAGGTGTTCGGGCGGGAGCGATATCGCCTCCGGCGGCTCGCGTCGTACTTCTTTCCCGTCCGCTCCCGCGTTGATGGAACCTTGACGGAAACCGTTGCGTCAATGGCCGTTCACCTACGGAATCCGCAGTAGCGGAGCGACGCACATCACATCGCTTTCCCAGGTCGTGGCGCCTACATGTTGCAATCATCAAGAATTACTGGAGCACGACCTTGCTTTCGCAGGTTGTATCGATAGACAACCTGCATCACCCGTTTCGTCACCACATGACGAGAACAGCAGTCACGGTGCTGAAACTCGCCTGAATTGGTCCGCACTCCGGACGGCTACCGGCGCGTAACCGTGTCACTGCCTGCCCATAGAGTTCTGATCCACAGAAGGAGCGCGGACAGGGGTGGGGAACATGCGTTATCTGCGAGGCGTGGTCTGGGCCGGGGTGGCCGCGGCGGCACTGGCCGGGACGACCGGGTGCAGTGCGGAGACCACGAAGAAGACGGCCGAGGTGGTCAGCCACGCCGACGCGATCATGGCGGCACTGGGGCGGGCGACGGACCGGACGGAGTCCCTGGGTTCGGCCGAGGTCAGGATGACCACCGAGGTGAACGGCGGCGCCCCCATATCCATGGAGGGCACTTACTCCTGGGGCGACGGCTACGCGTACGACGTCGAGATGGACACCAAGGCCGCGAAGATGCAGACGCTGACGGACGCCCCCTCGATCCGCACGCTCTTCGTGGACGGCGCCTACTACTACGACACCGACCCGCAGCCCTCCGGCCCGCTCAAGGGCAAGGAGTGGATGAAGGTCGACGGGTCGGCCGTCTTCGGCGAGAAGGGCGCCCAGGCGTTGAGCGGAAGCTCGAACAGCGGCAGCCCGGCAGCCACCATGAGGAGCCTGAAGTACGCGAACGACGTCGAGGACCTCGGCAAGGAGACCGTCGGCGGAAAGAGCGCGACCCACTACCGGGCCGTGATCGACAAGGACCACATGGGCAGGGCCAAGGACGCCTTCGCATCCGGGGACGAGGACACCCTCTTCAACTCGGTGACCGGCGGCGCCGACTCCATCACCATGGACATCTGGGTCGGGGCCAAGGACCTGCCGGTCCGCCTCAAGGAGGTGATCGGCACCATGACGGTCACCATGGACTTCGAGAAGTTCGGTGCCACCGCCGATGTGAAGGCCCCGCCGGCCGCGCAGACCGGTGACGTCACCGAGCTGATGAAGAAGGCCGCCGCGCAGCAGCAGCAGCAGTAGGCCAGGACGGCGGCAGGGCCGAAACGCGACGGTGCCCCGCTCCGGACGAGGGGCGGGGCACCGGGTCACGCCTCAGTGGTTGCGCGGGAAGCCCAGGTCGACGCCCGCCGGTGCCTCCGACGGGTCCGGCCAGCGGGTGGTGACGACCTTGCCGCGGGTGTAGAAGTGCGTGCCGTCGTTTCCGTAGATGTGGTGGTCCCCAAAAAGGGAGTCCTTCCAGCCACCGAAGGAGTGGTAGCCGACGGGCACCGGGATCGGCACGTTCACGCCGACCATGCCCGCCTCGATCTCCAGCTGGAAGCGGCGGGCGGCGCCGCCGTCCCGGGTGAAGATCGCGGTGCCGTTGCCGAAGGGGGACGCGTTGATCAGCGCCACGCCCTCGTCGTAGGTGTCCACGCGCAGCACGCACAGCACCGGGCCGAAGATCTCGTCCTTGTACGCGTCCGCCGTCACCGGAACGCGGTCCAGGAGCGAGAGGCCGATCCAGTGGCCGTCCTCGTGCCCCTCGACCGTGTAGCCCGTGCCGTCGAGGACGACCTCGGAGCCCTGACCGGCGGCGCCCTTCACGTACGACGCCACCTTGTCGCGGTGGGCGGCCGTGATGAGCGGGCCCATCTCGGACGTCGGGTCGTTGCCGGGACCGATCTTGATCTTCTCGGCGCGCTCACGGATCTTGGCCACCAGCTCGTCGCCGATGGAGCCGACCGCCACGACCGCGGAGATCGCCATGCAGCGCTCGCCCGCCGAGCCGTACGCGGCGGAGACGGCGGCGTCGGCTGCCGCGTCCAGGTCGGCGTCCGGCAGGACCAGCATGTGGTTCTTGGCACCGCCCAGGGCCTGGACCCGCTTGTGGTTCGCGGCGGCGGTGGTGTGGATGTAGCGGGCGATCGGCGTCGAGCCCACGAAGGACACCGCCTTGACGTCCGGGTGCTCCAGGAGACGGTCGACGGCCACCTTGTCGCCGTGCACGACGTTGAAGACACCGTCGGGCAGACCGGCCTCGGCCAGCAGCTCGGCGAGCTTCATGGCGGCCGACGGGTCCTTCTCGGACGGCTTGAGGACGAAGGTGTTGCCGCACGCGATGGCGAGCGGGAACATCCACATCGGCACCATGGCCGGGAAGTTGAACGGCGTGATGCCCGCGACGACACCGAGCGGCTGGCGGATCGACGCCACGTCGACCTTGGAGGCCACCTCGGTCGACAGCTCGCCCTTCAGCTGCACGGTGATCCCGCACGCCAGGTCGACGATCTCCAGACCGCGGGCGACCTCGCCCAGCGCGTCCGAGTGCACCTTGCCGTGCTCGGCGGTGATCAGCTCGGCGATCGCGTCCCGGTTGGCGTCGAGCAGCGCGCGGAACTTGAACAGGATCGTGGACCGCTTGGCCAGCGAGGACTGTCCCCAGGTCGCGTAGGCGTCCTTCGCGGCGGCGACCGCGGCGTCGACCTCCTCGACACTCGCGAACGCGACCTTCGTGGTCACGGCGCCGGTCGCCGGGTCGGTGACCGGCCCGTACGTACCCGACGCACCCTCGACGGTCTTGCCGGCGATCCAGTGGTCGACGGTCTTCGTCATGGCCATGCACTCCTTCACAGATGGCGGCGTCGGGCGGCGACGTGCCGGTCGTACTCCTCACGTGCCTTGACCGCCGACGATCGGGTCGCGGTCTCGGCCACAGGTACATCCCACCAGGCTTGGGCCGGAGGCGCGCCCGACACTGTGTCTGCCGTTTCGGTCTCCACGTAGACACAAGTGGGAGTGTCCGCCCCGCGCGCCTCGGCCAGGGCCGCCCGCAGGTCACGCACGGTCTTCGCGCGTAGGACCCGCATGCCCAGGCTGGCCGCGTTGGCCGCGAGATCCACCGGCAGCGGCGCCCCCGTGTACGTACGGTCCTCGGCCCGGTAGCGGTACGCCGTGCCGTACCGCTCGCCGCCCACGGATTCGGAGAGGCCGCCGATCGAGGCGTACCCGTGGTTCTGCAGGATGATCACCTTGATCGCGACGCCCTCCTGGACGGCGGTGACGATCTCGGTCGGCATCATCAGATACGTGCCGTCGCCGACCAGCGCCCACACGGGCCGGTCCGGGGCCGCCATCCGTACGCCGATCGCGGCCGGGATCTCGTAACCCATGCACGAGTAGCCGTACTCGACGTGGTACTGGTCCCGCGACCGCGCCCGCCACAGTTTGTGCAGGTCGCCGGGGAGCGAACCGGCCGCGTTGATCAGGATGTCGTCCTCGGTGACCAGCTCGTCCAGAACGCCGAGGACCTGTGGCTGGGTGGGCCGGAGGTCGATGTCCTCGGCCTCGTAGGCCGCGTCGACGCGGTACTCCCAGCGCTCCTTGTCGTCCGTGTACTCGGTGACGTACGCGGGCTCCGCCCGGTGGCGGTGCAGCAGCAGCGCCTCGGTGAGGGCTTCGAGACCGGCGCGCGCGTCGGCGATCAGCGGTATGCCGGCGAGCTTGTGGCCGTCGTACGGAGCGATGTTGAGGTTGAGGAAACGGACGCCCGACGCGCCGAACAGGGTGCCGGAGGCGGTGGTGAAGTCGGTGTAGCGGGTGCCGACTCCGATCACCAGGTCGGCGGTGCGGGCGAGCTCGTCGGCGGTCGCCGTGCCGGTGTGGCCGACGCCGCCGACGTCCTGGGGATGGTCCCAGCGCAGCGAGCCCTTGCCCGCCTGGGTGGAGGCGACGGGGATACGGGTGGTGGAGGCGAGTTCGGCGAGCGCCTCCTCGGCGCGGCTGTGGTGGACGCCGCCGCCCGCGACGATCAGCGGACGCCGGGCCTCGCGGACCGCCGCGACGGCGCGGGCCAGTTCGCCGGCGTCGGCCGCCGGGCGCCGCACGGCCCAGGTCCGCTCGGCGAAGAACTCCTCGGGCCAGTCGTACGCCTCCGCCTGCACGTCCTGGGGCAGCGCGAGGGTGACGGCGCCGGTGTCGACCGGGTCGGTGAGCACGCGCATCGCCTGGAGGGCCGCCGGGATCAGGGCTTCGGGGCGGGTGATCCGGTCGAAGTACTTCGACACCGGGCGCAGACAGTCGTTGACCGACACGTCCCCGGCGAAGGGGACCTCGAGCTGCTGGAGCACCGGGTCGGCGGGGCGGGTCGCGAAGACGTCGCCGGGCAGGAGCAGTACCGGGAGGTGGTTGATCGTCGCGAGCGCGGCGCCGGTGACGAGGTTGGTGGCGCCGGGCCCGATGGAGGTGGTCACGGCGTGCGCCGACAGCCGGCCGCACTGACGCGCGTAGCCGACCGCCGCGTGCACCATGGCCTGTTCGTTGCGTCCCTGGTGGTACGGCATCTCGTCGGCGTACTCGACGAGGGCCTGGCCCATCCCGGCGACGTTGCCGTGGCCGAAGATGCCCCAGGTGGCGCCGATCAGCCGGCGGCGCGCGCCGTCCCGTTCGGTGTACTGCGCGGCCAGGAACCGCACCAGCGCCTGTGCGACCGTCAGCCTCGTCGTCGAGGTCATCGGTATCCCCCTGTGCTCTCTGCGTGTCCCGGGTGGAAACGGATCCGCCACTCCCTGTCCCCGCCAGGTCCCGCCATGACGTTCAGGTAGTACATGGCGTGATCGGGCTGGGCGATGGACGGGCCGTGCCATCCGTCGGGGACGAGGACGGCATCGCCGGTGCGGACCTCGGCGAGGACGTCCGAACCGCCCTCACGGGAAGGGAATACGCGCTGATAGCCGAAACCGTTCGGGCCGTCGATCTCGAAGTAGTAGATCTCCTCCAGCCGGGACTCGACGCCGGGCAGGTGTTCGTCGTGCTTGTGGGGCGGATACGAGGACCAGTTGCCGCCGGGGGTGATCACCTCGACGGCGATGAGCCGGTCGCAGTCGAAGACGTCCGCGGCGGCGAAATTGCGCACCTGGCGTGCGCAGTTGCCGCTGCCGCGGTCTTCGACGGGAACCTCCGGCGCGGGGCCGTAGCGAGCGGGGAGTCGGCGCTCGCACTTCGCTCCTGCCAGGGCGAAGCGGCCTCCCGCGCCGGAGGCGATCTGGGCCCGGGCCTCACGGGGAACGTACGCGAAGTCGGAGACTCCGTCGAACACACTCCGTCTGCCCAGGAGTTGGAACTCTTCCTCTTCCATGCCGTCTTTGGTGCGCACCGTGCAGCCGCCGGCGAGCGGGAGCACGATCCACTCACTGTCCCCTGTGGTGAACATGTGGGTGCCACCGGGCGCCAGCTCCACGATCCGCAGAC
The DNA here is from genome assembly GCF_025399795.1 of Streptomyces rhizosphaerihabitans. Lineage (GTDB taxonomy): Bacteria > Actinomycetota > Actinomycetes > Streptomycetales > Streptomycetaceae > Streptomyces > Streptomyces rhizosphaerihabitans. The sequence goes on from NZ_JAODTZ010000007.1 coordinate 72,787, forward strand.
TGCTGTACGTCCAGCCGGCCCGTTCCGGGGCGATGTCGAGGGCGTAATAGGCGTCGGCGGTGGTGCCCTTGGGCACGTACAGCTCGTTCCTCGGACGACTCATGCGGCCCTCACAGAAGTCCTACGGCGGTGTCCACGGCCGCGGCGACATCGCCGTCCGCGGGGTACAGCAGCGAACGGCCCACCACCAGGCCCTGCACGGTGGGGAGTTGGAGCGCTCCGCGCCATTTCTCGTACGCACCCTCCTGGTCCTCGCCGACGTCGCCGCCGAGCAGGACGGCGGGCAGCGTGGAGGTCTCCATGACGCGGGCCATGTCGTCGGGGTTCTCGGTGACGGGGACCTTCAGCCAGGTGTACGCCGAACTGCCGCCCAGGCCGCCGGCGATGGCGATGGACTTGGTGACGGCCTCGGCGCTCAGATCGTTGCGCAGGGTGCCGTCGTCCCGGCGACGGCAGAGGAACGGTTCGACGAAGACCGGGAGTTGCCGCTCGGCCATCTCGTCGATCACCCGGGCGGTGGACTCCAGGGTGCGCAGCGAGCCCGGGTCGTCGTAGTCGATGCGCAGCAGCAGTTTGCCCGCGTCGAAGCCGAGCCGCTCGATGTCCTTCGGGCGGTACCCGGTGAAGCGGTCGTCCAGTTCGAAGGCGGAGCCCGCGAGTCCGCCCCGGTTCATCGACCCGATGACCACCTTGCCGTCGAGCGCGCCGAGCAACAGCAGGTCGTCGAGTATGTCGGCGGTGGCGAGCACACCGTCGACTCCGGGGCGGGAGAGCGCGAGACACAGCCGCTCCAGCAGATCGACGCGCCCCGCCATGGCCAGTTTCCGGTCGCCGACGGCCAGCATGCCGCGCGCCGGGTGGTCCGCGGCGACGATCATCAGCCGCCCGGAGCCGTCGAGCAGCGGCCGGCGCACCCGGCGCACGGCGGCCTCCGCGATCGCCTCGGGGTGACGGGCCCGGACCTGGACGAGAGCGAGGACGTCGACGCGGGGGGACGGTGGGCGCAGACGGTCGTAGGTGACGGGGGTGACGGCGGTGGCGGTGAGCGGTTCGGTGGGCGGGGTACCGGCGGCGGTCCGCCGCGCGGGGGTGGCGGGTGAGGCGCTGTGCGCGGGGGTGCCGGAAGGCTCCTCGTGCGCGGGAGCTGTCGTGCGGGCCGAATCGGCCGTCTCGGCGGCCGCAGGTGTGTCGCCGCCCTGTTCGTGGTGGGCTCCCCCGACGTGGCCCGCCCTCACCGCACCGCTCCGGCGGTGAGGGCCCGCTCGACCTCGTGCGGGGTGGGCATCGCGGAGGAGCACTCCAGGCGGGAGGCGACGATGGCGCCCGCCGCGTTCGCGTGGCGCATGATCCGTTCCAGGTCCCAGCCGGCGAGCAGTCCGTGGCAGAGGGAGCCGCCGAACGCGTCGCCCGCGCCGAGGCCGTTGAGGACCTGGACCGGGAGGGGCGGGACCTCGGCGGTGGTGCCGTCGCGATGGACGGCGAGGACGCCCTTGGGTCCCTGCTTCACCACGGCGAGTTCGACACCGGCTTCGAGGAGGGCGGCGGCAGCGGCGTGCGGTTCGCGCTCTCCGGTGGCGATCTCGACCTCGTCGACATTGCCGACGGCGACGGTGGCGTGGCGCAGGGCCTCCGCGTAGAAGGGACGCGCGGCCTCGGGATCACCCCGGACCGCGTTGCGCGAGACCGCGCTGTACGAGGCCGTGCCGTTCGGGGTCGTGCCGTTCGGGGCCGTGTTGTTCCAGGCAGTGTTGTTCCAGGCCGTGTCGTTCCAAAACATGGGGCGCCAGTCGAGGTCGAAGACCGTCGTGCCGGACCGGGCCCGGTGGGCCAGTGCGGCGAGCGTGGCCGTGCGGCTGGGCTCCGCGCAGAGCCCCGTGCCCGTCATCCAGAAGACGCGGGCGTCGCGCACGGCGTCGAGGTCGAGTTCGCGCGCCTCGATCTCCAGGTCGGGGGCCTTGGGCTGCCGGTAGAAGTAGAGCGGGAAGTCGTCCGGCGGGAAGATCTCGCAGAAGGTGACCGGGGTCGGCAGTCCGGGGACCGCGGTGACCCAGCGGTCGTCGACGCCGAAGTCGCGCAGCGCCTCGTGCAGATAGGTTCCGAAGGGATCCGCACCCGTTCGGGTGATGACGGCCGTACGGCGTCCGAGCCGCGCGGCGGCCACCGCGACATTGGTCGCCGAGCCGCCGAGGAACTTGCCGAAGGAGGTCACCCGGGACAGTGGGACCCCCGTCTGCAACGGGTAGAGGTCCACACCGATCCGCCCCATGGTGATCAGCTCGTACGCCATCGAGTTCCCTTCCCTGCGGTCTCTACGGCTGTCCCCAGGTCTAGTGCCGCGCGCGAAGCCTGTCAACGTTTTGTCCAGACATTCGGACGACGCTTGACACCTCTCCGGAGCCGCCCGAAGCTGGCGCCCATGACGTCGTTGCCACCACAGTCATCGCCGCGGTCACGGCCCGAGCCCTCGTCGAAGTCGTCACCGCGTTCGTCGCCTCCGTCCTCACTGTCGCGCATCCGGATCGGTTCGGCTCCCGACTCCTGGGGCGTCTGGTTCCCCGACGACCCTCGGCAGGTCCCCTGGCAGCGCTTCCTCGACGAGGTCTCCGGATCCGGCTACGAGTGGATCGAGCTCGGCCCCTACGGCTATCTGCCCACCGATCCGGACATCCTCCGGGAGGAGACCGCGCGGCGCGGGCTCAGCGTCTCGGCGGGCACGGTCTTCACCGGGCTGCACCGGGGTCCCGACGTATGGGAGTCCACCTGGGCGCACGTCTCGGACATCGCGGCGCTCGCGCAGGCGACGGGCGCCGGGCATCTCGTCGTCATCCCGGCCTTCTGGCGGGACGACAAGACCGGCGCGGTACTGGAGGACAGCAGGCTGACGCCGACCCAGTGGCGCCATCTGACCGCCCAGACCGAGCGGCTCGCCCATGAGGTGCGGGAGCGCTACGGGCTGCGGATCGTGGTCCATCCGCACGCCGACACGCACATCGACAGCGAGGAGAACGTCACGCGTTTCCTCGACGCGACCGACTCCTCACTGGTGTCGCTGTGCCTGGACACGGGCCACTACGCCTACTGCGGCGGCGACAGCGTCAAGCTCATCGAGACGTACGGCGAACGCATCGGCTACCTCCACCTCAAGCAGGTGGACCCGCTGGTGCTGGCCGGCGTGCGGGCCGAGGAGCTGCCGTTCGGGCCCGCCGTCGCGCGCGGCGTGATGTGCGAACCGCCGTCCGGCGTACCGGCGTTGGAGCCGGTCCTCGCCGCCGCGCAGCAGCTCGGTGTCGAACTCTTCGCGATCGTCGAGCAGGACATGTACCCGTGCCCGCCGGACAAGCCGCTCCCGATCGCCCGGCGCACCCGGGCGTTCCTGAGGTCCTGCGGGGCGTGAGGGCCGCACCCCGACGACCCGCCGGGCACTCGGGGCCCGGCGGGTCCGGCGAGCCCTGCGCGGGCAGCCGCAGAAACCGTCCTGCCCGGAACCGCACCGGCAACTCTCCGCCTCTGGGCGGCCAATGCGTCACTCGTGTCACAAAAAACCCCTCCGTGTCACACATGTCGCGTATACGCGGGTCTTGCGTCACACCCGGTCAACAGCCACAGCCCATCGCTCACGCTGCGTCGTTCACGGGGCACACGCTTTGTGATCACCAGCGCAGCGCCCGGCTCCCCCGACGACCACCCCAGGCCGCCGCCGCGGTGCGCGCAGGGAGGTGCCACCCATGACCGACCGCAGACTCTGGTCGTACAAGGAGATCGCCGCGCACATCAAGGTGCAGCCAGACACCGTCCGGTCCTACCGCAAGCACGGGCTGCTGCCGCCGCCCGATCATGTCGAGGCCGGAAAGCCCTACTGGTACGCCGACACCGTCCGCTCCTGGGTCGCCTCCCGCCCGGGGAACCGGGGCCGCAGGGACGCCTGACCGGATACCGACGACCGGTGCCCCACCCCAGGACGGAGTCCCGGCGACCGGTGCCCCACCCCGGGGCGGGGCACCGCCCAACCACCGTGTCCTCGCGCGGACTTGATTCCCGTCACCGCCACGGACGACCGGACCTCACCCCCAGGGCTCGATGACCGTCACCCCCGGCCCCGGCGCCGATCCCATGGCGGCCAGGGCGGAGGGGGTCGCGTCCAGGGTGATGGTGGACGTCACGAGAAGGTCGGGGCGCAGGACGCCGGCCCGGACCAGTTCCAGCATCGCCGGGTAGGCGTGGGCCGCCATTCCGTGGCTGCCGAGGAGTTCGAGTTCGAGGCCGATCACCCGGGCCATCGGGACCGGGGTGGCGCCGGTCGGCGAGGGCAGCAGGCCGACCTGGACGTGCCGGCCGCGACGGCGCAGACCGTTGACCGAGGCCGCGCAGGTGGCGGGCGAACCGAGGGCGTCCAGCGACACATGCGCGCCACCGCCGGTGAGTTCACGGACCGCCTGCGCCGGATCCGCCGCGCCCGAGGCGTCCACGCACTCCGCCGCCCCGAACTTCCGTGCCAGGTCGAGCGCCGCGGGTGCCACGTCGACCGCCACCACCCGCGCGCCGGACGCCGCCGCGATCATCACCGCCGAGAGGCCGACGCCGCCGCAGCCGTGCACCGCGACCCACTCGCCCGGGGCCACCCTCCCCTGCGCGACCACCGCACGGAACGCCGTGGCGAACCGGCAGCCCAGCGAGGCCGCCGTCGCGAAGGACAACTCCGGCGGAACCGCGATCAGGTTCACCTCGGCGTGGTCGAGCGCCACGTACTGGGCGAAGGAGCCCCAGTGCGTGAATCCCGGCTGAGTCTGCCGCTCGCACACCTGCTGGTCGCCCGCCGCGCACGCGGGACAGCTTCCGCAGGCGCAGACGAACGGGACGGTGACCCGGTCGTCGGGGTGCCAGGCGGTCACCCGGGCGCCCACCGCCTCGATCACCCCGGCGAGTTCGTGCCCCGGCACATGCGGCAGTGTGATGTCCGGGTCGTGGCCCATCCAGCCGTGCCAGTCGCTCCGGCACAGCCCGGTGGCCTCGACCCGCACCACGACCCCGTGCTCCGCGGGCGCCGGGTCCACCACGTCCCGTACCTCGGCCGGCTCCCCGTACCGCTCGAACACCACTGCCCTCATCGGCTCCCGCCCTCCGCTCGGAGATCAGCTTCCGCGGGGAACGCTAGCCGCGCGCCTCGGCCTTGTCCCGGCCGCGCTCCGCCTCTGCGTCCGGTCCCGGCTCGGCCGCCGGTGCCGGCTCCGCGTCCGATGCCGCGTCCGGGGCCGGCTCCCGTGTCTCCCCCTCGCTGAGTCCGAACCGGTCGTGGAAGCGCCGCAGCGGTCCGGGCGCCCACCAGGTGGCCCTGCCGGTCAGACGCATGACCGCCGGGACCAGCAGGCTGCGCACGACCATGGCGTCCATCAGCACAGCGAGCGCGACACCCAGTCCGAGCATCTTGGTGTTGGCCACCCTGGAGGTGCCGATGGCGACCATCACCACCGCGAGGATGACCGCGGCGGCGGTGATCAGCCCGCCGGTGCGCTGGAGCCCGAACCGGACCGCCTCGCGGTGATCGCCTGTGTGGTCGTACTCCTCCTTGATGCGGGAGAGAAGGAAGACGCCGTAGTCCATGGAGAGGCCGAAGGCGACGCAGAACATCAGGACCGGGAGGGTCGTCTCGATCGAACCGGAACTGGTGAAGTCGAGGAGGCCGGAGAGGTGGCCGTCCTGGAAGACCCAGACCACAGCGCCGAACATCGCGGTCAGGCTGAGCGCGTTGAGCAGCACCGCCTGGACCGGGATCAGCACGCTCCCGGTCAGCAGGAACACCAGGAACAGCGTGACGATCGCGATGAACGCGGCCGCCCACGGGAGCCGGTCGGCTATCGCGTGCTTGGAGTCGACCAGGACGGCCGCCGTGCCGGTCACGGAGGTGTCGAACGGAGCGTCCGCCGCCCGGAGGGCGCCCACCAGCTGCTGGGCGCCCTCGTCCACGGCCTCGCCCTTCGGCAGCACCGAGAAGTACGCGGTGTCGCCCTTCACCAGGGGCCCGTCCACGCGCAGCACCTCGGGCAGCGCGGCGATCCGCTCCCTGTACCGGGCGTACTGGGTGTCGGTGGCTGCACCTTCGGCCAGGACTTCCAGAGCGCCGCCGGGGCTGCCCGGGAAGCCGTCGCGGATGTGCTGCTGGACGATGTGCGACTCCGCGCCGGAGGGCAGCTGCCGGTCGTCGGCCGTCCCGAACTTCACGCCCAGGAAGGGCAGTCCGAGGACGATGAGGCCGGCTGTGGTGGCCACCGCGAAGAGCGGTGCCCTGCGCATCACGAGGGAGGCCATGCGTCCCCAGAGGGCCCCGCCGTCGGCCGGATCCGGCCTTCCGCGCCGGAACAGGCGTCGCAGGTCCAGGGAGTTCACCCGGTCGCCGAGAAGCACCAGCGCGGCGGGGAGCAGGATCAGGGCGGCGGCCGCGGCCAGCAGTACGACGGCGATGCCCGCGTAGGCGAAGGAACGCAGGAAGTACTGCGGGAAGACCAGCATCGCGGCCAGCGACACGGCGACCGTGAGGGAGGAGAAGAGAACGGTCCGGCCCGCGGTGCGCAGGGTGGTGCCGACCGCGGTGCGCGGTGGGGCGCCGGTGGCCAGCTCCTCGCGGAACCTGCGGACGATGAACAGGGCGTAGTCGATGGCGAGACCCAGGCCGAGGGCCGTCGTCAGGTTCATCGCGAAGACCGAGACGTCCGTGACCTCGGTGAGTCCGCGCAGCACGGCGTTGGTACCGAGGATCGCGATGATCCCGACCCCGAGCGGGAGCAGGGCCGCGACGGCGCTCCCGAAGACCATGACCAGCAGCAGGAGGGTCACCGGAAGGGCGATCATCTCGGCCCGGGTCAGGTCCTCCTTGATGGTCGTCTGCATCTCGTGCCGCACGGCGACCGGTCCGCCGATCTCGACCTCGACGGGACCGCTCTTCCCTCGGTAGGAGGGTGCGAGGCGGTCCAGGGTGTCGGCCGCGGCCGTCTCGTCGCCGGTGATCCGGGCGGCGATCAGCGCCTCGTGACCGTCGCGTGCCTTCAGCGCGGGTGAACCGGACTGCCAGTAGGAGCCGACGCCGGTGACGCCGTGCTCGGCGGCCAGGCGCGCCGCTATCCGCCTGGCCTCGGCGGCGACCGAGGGGTCGTCGACCGAGGCTCCGCCCGCGTCGAGGAGGAGCAGCAGATTGGGCTGCGAGGCGGGGAACTCCCGCTCCAGCGCCTTCGTCGCGTAGGTCGACTGCGCGGTCGGGTCCTCCCAGCCGCCGCTGCCCAGCCGGTCCGCGACCCCGCTGCCGGCGACCACGGCGAGCGCGGTCAGCAGGAGGGCGACGAGCAGGGAGAGCCGTGGCCGCGCGGTCACGAACCGGGTCCATCCGCCGAGCCGCGCGCGCCCGTCCGCATCTCGACCCGAGCCCCCGCCCGCACCTCGACCCGGGCCTTCGCCCGTACCCCCGCCCGAGCCCTCACCCACGCCCTCGCCGGGCCTCGCCCCGGGCCCGTCATCCGCGTCGTCGACTTCGGACATGATGCGGTGTCCCCTTCACCGTGACCCGATGACCCGCATCCGTGCAGGCATCATGGATCGCCCATTGCCATAGACTGGCAAACACGAGTCGGCGCTCGCGTTTTTCAAGAATGCGAGCGACCACTCGTGTTTGTCAATCGCGTCCCGAGAAGCTGGGGATAACCGTGCCCGAGAATCAGCAGACCGAGGAGTCGCCGACGCTGCAGCAGCGCGCCGAAGAAAAGCCGCGTCGCCGCCAGGCCCGCGGCGAGCGCCGCATCGCCCAGCTCCTGGAAGCGGCGGCCTCGGTGTTCTGCCGGTCCGGTTACACGGGGGCGAGCACCAACGCCATCGCCCGCGAGGCCGGCGTATCGCCCGGCACGCTCTACCAGTTCTTCCCGAACAAGGAGGCCATCGCGGTCGGCCTCAGCGACCAGTTGCTGGAGCACTGGGCACAGTCGCACGGACAGGCGCTCGCCCCGGAGAACATCGGCCTCCCGCTGGACCGGATGCTCGACGCGATCCTCGACCCGCTGATCGCGTTCAACGTCGAGAACCCGGCCTTCGCCGTCCTGATGCACGGCCCGGACACCCCGGGAGCGATCATCGAGGAGATCGGGACCGTGCACTGCACCCTCCTCGCCCGCGTCGAGGAGATGATCGCGACCCGCCTGCCGGACATGCCGTCCGACGAGCGCACGCGCACGGCGAACATGGCGCTCCACCTCTTCAAGGCCGGCCTCACCCTGATCATGTCCCACGAGGGCGCCGAACGGGACGCCTACGTCGCGGAGCTGAAAACGGTCATGCACCGCTATCTGGAGCCGCTCCTCGAAGGTGGGCTGCCCGCCGGCCGCTGAGCCGCGCCGGGCGGGGGCGACGCCAGCGCTCCGACCTGCAACATCGGAGACATATGCCATAAGGTTCGGACAAATCGATCAGTGATCCGCGGATCGATCCATCCACGCGTCCCCGTGTCACGCACCCACGGGACGCCCCGGTGCGTCGGAACGCGGGTCACCCGTCCGAGCCCGCGGGTCCGCCCGGAGGGGCAAAGGGGTGGCCGTGACCCAGAATCAGCCACCGGGCACACCCCGGGCCCGCGTTCCAGGGCCGCAGCAGCCCCCGCCGTCCCACCCTCGGATCCCCGTCGGCCTCTGGAAGCGCTGCCTGGGCATCGGGCTGGCCCTCTGGGCTCTGGCCGCGATCGTCACGTACGCCGCGACAAGCGCCGCACCGCTGCCGGCCCTGATCCTGCTCGGCAGCTTTCCGGTGCCCGTGGCCTTCGTGCTCCGGGCGTACGAGCGGCACGGCCGCGACCTGGGCGTGAACCTGATCCTCGGCTGTTTCCTGACCGGTGGCACCCTCGGAGCGCTCGGCGCGTCCGTGACGGAGTACCAACTGCCGCACCCCTCGCTGTGGATGTACGCCGGTGCCGGCCTGATCGAGGAGGCGGTGAAGCTCGGCGCGCTGGTGTACGTGCTGCGCCGCCAACCCTGGATCCGCGGGCCGCGGGCCGGCCTGGTGCTCGGCGCGACGCTCGGGTTCGGCTTCGCGGCCCTGGAGGGCGCGGGCCACGCCTTCGACGCGGCCGTGTCCCTGCAGGGCGTCGATCTGCGCACGCTCCTGGGGGCCGAGGTCCTGCGCGGGGTGCTCACCCCCTTCGGGCACGGCCTGTGGACCGCGGTCACGGGTGCGGTGCTGCTCGCCTACCGCCGCCCGGACGGGCGCTTCCGGCTCACCGCTCCGGTGCTCGGCACCTGCCTCGGCGTCTCCCTGCTGCACGCGCTGCGGGACTCCACGGACGGGATCGCTCTGTGGCTGGTGGCGCGGCTGAGCCGCGCGGGACTCGACCGGACGCTGTTCGGTCCGGGCCGGCTGCCGCGGCCCACCGGCGCACAGGACCACCTCTTCACGCTGCTCTCGGTGGGCGGCCTGTTCCTCGTCGCGCTCGCGGGGGTGGCCTGGGCGCGCTCGCTGGCGCGCCGCGACGCCACTTGGAGAAATACCCCCTAGGGGTATAGTGTGGTGAACATGGAGGGGAACCCTGGGATCCCAGAGATCCCTCCCGTACACGCACGCACCGGACGCCTCGACGAGGAGTAACGCCATGACCGCCCAGACCGGCACCCCGGGTTCCGTCACCACCGTCTACCAGGTGAGCGGCATGAGCTGCGGACACTGTGAAGGCTCCATCAGCGGCGAGATCTCCCGGATCCCCGGTGTGAGTTCAGTGAAGGCCGTCGCCTCGACCGGCGAGGTCACCGTCGTCTCCGGGACCGCGCTCGACGAGAGCGCCGTCCGCGCCGCGGTGGACGAGGCGGGCTTCGAGCTCGTCGGCCTGGCCTGAGCGGACCAGCACCCCTTCTCCTTCGCACCGGGCCGTGCCGACCGGCTGATACCGGCTCCGCGCGGCCCGGCTCATTCCTGGAGCCGGACCATGACCACCGCAGCACCCGAGACGCCCATAGGCACGACCTCGGACGTCGAACTCTCCATCGGCGGGATGACCTGCGCCTCCTGCGCGGCCCGCGTCGAGAAGAAGCTCAACCGCATGGACGGCGTCACCGCCACCGTCAACTTCGCGACGGAGAAGGCCAAGGTCTCCTACCCCGAGGGGGTACAGGTCGCCGATCTGATCGCCACGGTGGTGAAGACGGGCTACACCGCCGAGGAACCCCCGCCGCCCGCGGCGCCCCAGGAGGCGGCACCGCCTGCCGACGACGACCCCGAAACGGCCTCCCTGCGCCGGCGGCTGACCGTCTCCGCGCTGCTCGCCCTGCCCGTCGTCCTCATGTCGATGGTCCCGGCCCTCCAGTTCGACAACTGGCAGTGGCTCTCGCTGACGCTCGCCGCGCCTGTCGTGGTCTGGGGCGGGCTGCCCTTCCACCGGGCCGCCCTGACAAACGCGCGGCACGGCGCGGCCACCATGGACACCCTGGTCTCGGTCGGCACCCTCGCCGCGTTCGGCTGGTCCCTGTGGGCGCTGTTCTTCGGCGACGCGGGGATGCCGGGCATGCGGCACGGCTTCGAGTTCACCGTCTCCCGTACGGACGGGGCGTCCACGCTCTACCTCGAGGTCGCCGCGGGCGTCATCGCGTTCATCCTGCTCGGCCGCTTCCTGGAGGCCCGCTCCAAGCGGCGCGCGGGGGCGGCGCTGCGGGCGCTGATGGAGCTCGGCGCCAAGGACGTCCGGGTCCTGCGGGACGGCCGCGAGGTCCGCCTCCCGGTGGCACAGCTGGCGGTCGGCGACCGCTTCGTCGTACGGCCCGGCGAGAAGATCGCCACGGACGGGACCGTCGTCGAGGGCGTGTCGGCCGTGGACGCGTCCATGCTGACCGGCGAGTCGGTGCCGGTGGACGTGACCGTCGGGGACACCGTCACCGGTGCGACCGTGAACGCCGGGGGCCGGCTCGTCGTCGAGGCCACCCGGATCGGCGCGGACACCCAGCTCGCGCGGATGGCCCGCCTCGTCGAGGACGCGCAGAACGGCAAGGCCGAGGTGCAGCGTCTCGCCGACCGCATCTCCGGGGTCTTCGTGCCCATCGTGCTGATCGTCGCACTCGGCACGTTCGCGGCCTGGATCGCGGTCACCGGCGACACGGTCGCGGCCTTCACCGCCGCCGTGGCGGTGCTGATCATCGCCTGCCCGTGCGCGCTCGGCCTGGCCACCCCGACCGCCCTGATGGTCGGCACGGGCCGCGGCGCCCAGCTGGGGATCCTCATCAAGGGACCCGAGGTCCTGGAGTCCACTCGCCGCGTCGACACCGTCCTGCTGGACAAGACCGGCACGGTGACCACGGGACGCATGAGCCTGCACGAGGTGTACGTCGTCGACGGCACCGCCGAGAAGGACGTCCTGCGGCTCGCCGGAGCCCTGGAACACGCCTCGGAGCATCCGATTGCCCGAGCGATCGCGGCAGGCGCTCAGGAGCGCACAGGCGGCCTTCCCGCGCCGGAACACTTCGAGAACGTGCCGGGCCGAGGCGTACACGGACGGGTGGACGGCCACGACGTCACCGTCGGCCGGTTCCCGGGCGCGCTCCCCGAAGCGCTTGCGGACGCGAAGAACGCGGCCGAGGCGGCGGGCCGCACGGCCGTCGTGGTCGCCCTGGACGGCGCGCCGGTGGGTGTCGTGACCGTCGCCGACACGGTCAAGGAGACCAGCGCCGAGGCCGTACGCGAACTGCGCGCCCTCGGGCTCACACCGATGCTGCTGACCGGGGACAACCGGGCGGTCGCCGAGGCCGTGGCACGGGCGGTGGGCATCGGCTCCGCCGACGTGATCGCCGAGGTGCTGCCCGAGGACAAGGTCGCCGTGGTCCAGCGGCTGCAGCGCGAGGGGCGGACCGTCGCGATGGTCGGCGACGGGGTGAACGACGCGGCGGCGCTCGCCACCGCGGATCTGGGCCTCGCGATGGGAACGGGGACGGACGCGGCGATCGAGGCGAGCGATCTGACGCTCGTGCGGGGGGACCTTCGGGTGGCCGCCGACGCGATCCGGCTGGCGCGCCGCACCCTGTCGACGATCAAGGGAAACCTGGTCTGGGCCTTCGGCTACAACGTGGCGGCGCTTCCGCTGGCCGCCACCGGCCTGCTGAACCCCATGATCGCGGGAGCGGCGATGGCCTTCTCGTCCGTCTTCGTGGTCACGAACAGCCTTCGACTGAGAGCATTCGCGTGACGACGGACCATGAGTCCCCCTAGAGTCCAACGCGAGCCTCACATAAGCTCTTCACAAGGCTCGCGCATCTTCCTTACGCTTGGTCCTCGATTCCCATACCGGGTCTCTTGCCTATCTTCAGGACATATGCAAGAGACTCAGATCACAGTGATGTGAACGTAACCACCGAAGGGGTTCGTCAGTCTAAGTTGGCGATGTCAGAAGCGTCTTGGGGGGCGCGACTGGCATCTGGGGATGTCTTGGGGGACGTTCCCGGAAATTGCGTCGCCGGGGCACGTACAGCGGGGAGCTTTGAGCGGCCCTCCCGATCCGTACGCGTCCCGGCAGATCGCACCGCACCACCGCACTACGGCGAGTTCCGCTCGCCCGGCTACACCGCCGGCCCCGTGCCGGCACACAGCGATTCAGGCGCTGTCCCACAGACGCCCGGCCGGATCCCGTGGGGGGAATCCGCACCGGGACAAGGAAAGCGCCCTGACTGCCGGCCCGTGGGGGGACCAGTAGCAGGGCGCTTTCCGTTTTTTGCGTTGGTACGGGTTTCACCGGGCCCCGCCTACGGAGCCCGGTGATCGCGTGCGAGCCTCAGCGGGCCTCGACCGGCACGAAGTCGCGCTCGACGACACCCGTGTAGATCTGGCGCGGGCGGCCGATGCGGGAGCCGGGCTCCTTGATCATCTCGTGCCACTGGGCGATCCAGCCCGGCAGCCGGCCGAGGGCGAACAGGACCGTGAACATCTCGGTCGGGAAGCCCATGGCCCGGTAGATCAGACCCGTGTAGAAGTCGACGTTCGGGTAGAGGTTGCGCGAGACGAAGTACTCGTCGGAGAGCGCGTGCTCCTCCAGCTTGAGGGCGATGTCCAGCAGCTCGTCGGACTTGCCGAGAGCGGAGAGGACGTCGTGCGCCGCGGCCTTGATGATCTTCGCGCGCGGGTCGAACGACTTGTACACCCGGTGGCCGAAGCCCATCAGGCGGACGCCGTCCTCCTTGTTCTTCACCTTGCGGATGAAGGAGTCGACGTCGCCGCCGTTGGCCTTGATGCCCTCGAGCATCTCCAGGACGGACTGGTTGGCGCCGCCGTGCAGCGGGCCCCACAGCGCGGAGATGCCGGCGGAGATCGAGGCGAACATGTTCGCCTGCGAGGAGCCGACCAGACGCACGGTGGAGGTCGAACAGTTCTGCTCGTGGTCGGCGTGCAGGATCAGCAGCTTGTCCAGCGCGGAGACGACCACCGGGTCGAGCTCGTACTCCTGCGCGGGGACCGAGAAGGTCATGCGCAGGAAGTTCTCGACGTACCCGAGGTCGTTGCGCGGGTAGACGAAGGGGTGGCCGATCGACTTCTTGTACGCGTACGCCGCGATCGTCGGCAGCTTGGCGAGCAGCCGGATCGTGGAGAGGTTGCGCTGCTTCTCGTCGAACGGGTTGTGGCTGTCCTGGTAGAAGGTCGACAGCGCCGAGACGACCGACGACAGCATCGCCATCGGGTGGGCGTCACGGGGGAAGCCCCTGTAGAAATTCTTGACGTCCTCGTGCAGCAGGGTGTGCTGCGTGATTTCGTTCTTGAAGGTGGAGAGCTCGTCGACGTTCGGGAGCTCGCCGTTGATCAGCAGGTAGGCCACCTCCAGGAAGGTGGAACGCTCGGCCAGCTGCTCGATCGGGTAGCCGCGGTAGCGGAGGATGCCCTGCTCACCGTCGAGATAGGTGATCGCGGATTTGTAGGCGGCGGTATTGCCGTACCCACTGTCCAGCGTCACCAGACCGGTCTGGGCGCGGAGCTTGCCGATGTCGAAGCCCTTGTCGCCGACGGTGCTGTCGATCACCGGGTAGGTGTATTCGCCATCGCCGTACCGCAGTACTACAGAGTTGTCGCTCACGTCATCCCTCACCGACGTTGTGCCTCTTCTTCGAGGTGCCCTGACTGTCTCTACCATCCCCCATTTGGCCCTGGAGAGTGCACTCGGGGTCGACCATTGGGCCTATTGGCGGCACTGAGTGCCGCCAACCTGCTCATCCTGCCCCGTTCGCCACGCAACTGGAAGTGCTCTGTGACCTTCGTGACTCGTTTGATCGATCATTTTTTGCGATGAACCGCGTCTCGCGCCCGAAAGGCCCCGTTCAGCGCTCGAACAGGCCGGTTCGCCTCGCGAGGAGGCGGTGGTTCACGAGCCGGACAGCCGGAAGTCCAGGGCCGTGCACCGGCGTCCCGCGGACACCGTACGCACCGCCTGGCCTATCGCCTTGCGCGAACCGACGAGGACGACCAGCTTCTTGGCCCGGGTGACCGCCGTGTAGAGCAGATTGCGCTGAAGCATCATCCAGGCGCCCGTGGTCACCGGGATCACCACCGCCGGGTACTCGCTGCCCTGGGAGCGGTGGATGGTCACCGCGTAGGCGTGGGCCAGTTCGTCGAGTTCGTCGAACTCGTACGGCACCTCCTCGTCCTCGTCCGTGCGCACCGTCAGACGCTGTTCGACCTCGTCGAGCGAGGTGACGACGCCCACGGTGCCGTTGAAGACGCCGTTCTCGCCCTTCTCGTAGTTGTTGCGGATCTGGGTGACCTTGTCCCCGACCCGGAAGACCCGGCCGCCGAACCGCTTCTCGGCGAGGTCGGGGCGGCCCGGGGTGATGGCCTGCTGGAGCAGTCCGTTCAGGTGACCCGCGCCGGCCGGGCCCCGGTGCATGGGAGCGAGGACCTGGATGTCCCGGCGGGGGTCCAGACCGAATCTGGCCGGAATCCGCCGGGCCGCCACGTCGACGGTGAGCCGCCCGGCCTCCTCGGTGTCGTCCTCGACGAACAGGAAGAAGTCCTTCATGCCGTCGGTGACCGGGTGCTGCCCGGAGTTGATCCGGTGCGCGTTGCTCACCACCCCGGACTGCTGGGCCTGGCGGAAGACCTTGGTGAGGCGCACCGCCGGGACCGGGCCGCGGTCGGCGAGCAGATCACGCAGCACCTCGCCCGCGCCGACGCTCGGCAGCTGGTCGACATCGCCGACGAAGAGCAGGTGGGCGCCCGGGGGCACCGCCTTGACCAGCTTGTTGGCGAGCAGCAGGTCGAGCATGGAGGCCTCGTCCACGACGACCAGGTCGGCGTCCAGCGGCCGGTCCTTGTCATAGGCCGCGTCGCCGCCCGGCTTGAGCTCCAGGAGCCGGTGCACGGTGGAGGCCTCGGCTCCGGTCAGCTCGGCAAGGCGCTTGGCGGCCCGGCCGGTGGGCGCGGCGAGAACCACCTTGGCCCCCTTGGCGCGGGCCAGCTCCACGATCGAGCGGACCGTGAACGACTTGCCGCAGCCCGGGCCTCCGGTGAGCACGGCGACCTTCTCGGTGAGCGCGAGCCGGACCGCCGCCTCCTGCTCGGGGGCCAGCTCCGCGCCCGTACGCCCTCTCAGCCAGGCCAGTGCCTTGTCCCAGACCACGTCGTGGAAGCCGGGCATCCGGTCCCGGTCGCTGCGCAGCAGGCGCAGCAGCTGCGCGGAGAGCGAGAGTTCGGCGCGGTGGAAGGGGACGAGGTAGACGGCCGTCACCGGGTCACCGCCTTCCGGGCCCGGAACCCTCTCCCGTACGACACCGGGGTCCTCGCCCTCTTCCGCGGGCGCCGCGAGCTCGGCCAGGCACTCGATGACCAGGCCGGTGTCGACCTGGAGCAGCTTCACGGCGTCCGCGATCAGCCGCTCCTCGGGGAGGTAGCAGTGGCCCTGGTCGGTGGACTGCGACAGGGCGTACTGAAGGCCGGCCTTGACGCGCTCCGGGCTGTCGTGCGGGATGCCGACGGACTGGGCGATCTTGTCTGCGGTGAGGAAGCCGATGCCCCAGACGTCGGACGCCAGGCGGTAGGGCTGGTTCTTCACGACCGAGATCGACGCGTCGCCGTACTTCTTGTAGATGCGGACCGCGATGGACGTGGACACCTCGACGGTCTGGAGGAAGAGCATGACCTCCTTGATCGCCTTCTGCTCCTCCCAGGCGTCGGCGATCCTCCCCGTGCGCTTGGGGCCGAGTCCCGGGACCTCGATGAGCCGCTTCGGCTCCTCCTCGATGATCCGCAGGGTGTCCAGGCCGAAGTGCTGGGTGATGCGGTCGGCGAAGACCGGGCCGATGCCCTTGACCAGGCCGGAGCCGAGATAGCGGCGAATGCCCTGGACGGTGGCCGGGAGCATCGTCGTGTAGTTCTCGACGGTGAACTGTTTGCCGTACTGCGGGTGGGAGCCCCAGCGGCCCTCCATGCGCAGGGACTCGCCGACCTGGGCGCCGAGCAGCGAGCCGACGACGGTGAGCAGATCGCCGGCGCCGCGGCCGGTGTCGACCCGGGCGACCGTGTATCCGTTCTCCTCGTTGGCGTACGTGATGCGTTCGAGCACGCCTTCCAGCGTGGCCAGTCGCCGCTCACCCGTCTGGGCGGCCCCCGCCTGATCGGTCATGATCCGACGGTACCGCCCGCCTCCGACAGCGCTCCGTCGCTGTGGACAACTCACCCGACCGGGGCCCGCGAAAAATTTCGAGGGGCCCGGTCAGTCGACCGGGCCCCTCGGCTTTCCCCTCCGTATCAGAACCCCCGCGATCCCCCCGGATCCCCCTCCAAAGGTCCTGATGCCACGTACGACACTCGAGGTCGGGGAAGGGTTGCACGGACTTCGAAAGATTTTTTCGGACGACCGCGGCCGTACGAAATCACCGCTGGTCCGGCGGTGCTTCGGTGCGGTCCCCGGCGTGCTCCAGGAACCGTGCCGCCGTCTCGGCCAGCACCTCGCGTCCGTCCCGGGCCCACAGCGCGTCGTTGAAGAGTTCGACCTCGATGGGTCCGGTGTAGCCCGCCGCCTCGACATGACCCCGCCAGGCGCGCAGGTCGATCGAGCCGTCACCGAGCTGGCCGCGGCCGTTGAGGACGCCTTCGGGAAGCGGGGTGGTCCAGTCGGCGAGCTGGAAGGTGTGGATGCGGCCCCCGGCCCCCGCGCGGGCGATCTGGGCGGGAGCCGTGTCGTCCCACCAGAGGTGGTAGGTGTCGACGGTGACGCCCACCTGGTCCGCGGGGAAGCGTTCCGCGAGGTCCAGCGCCTGGGCGAGCGTGGAGACCACGCAGCGGTCGGCGGCGTACATGGGGTGGAGCGGTTCGACGGCCAGCCGTACGCCGCGGGAGGCGGCGTACGGGCCCAGCTCGCCGAGCGCCTCGGCGATGCGCTCTCGGGCGCCGTGCAGGTCCTTCGAGCCGGACGGCAGGCCGCCGGAGACCAGGACGAGGGTGTCGGTTCCGAGGGTCGCGGCCTCGTCGACGGCCGCCCGGTTGTCGTCCAGGGCGCGCTGTCTCTCCCCCGGGTCGATCGCGGTGAGGAAGCCGCCCCGGCAGAGGGTGGTGACGGCCAGGCCGGCGTCGTGGACGAGTTTCGCGGTGGCGTCGAGGCCGTAGGACCGCACGGGTTCGCGCCAGAGGCCGACGCCGGGGACGCCCGTCTCCAGGCAGGCTTCGACGAGTTCGGGCATCGAAAGCTGCTTGACCGTCATCTGGTTGACGGAGAAGCGGGCGAGGCCGCTCATGAGGTCACTCCGTACAGGGCGAGCAGGGTCTTCATCCGGGTCTCGGCGCGTTCGGGGCTGGGGAACAGGCCGAGTCCGTCGGCGAGTTCATAGGCGCGCGCGAGGTGCGGCAGCGAGCGCGCCGACTGGAGGCCGCCCACCATCGCGAAGTGCTCCTGGTGGCCCGCGAGCCAGGCCAGCAGGACGACACCGGTCTTGTAGAAGCGGGTCGGGGGCTGGAAGAGGTGTCGGGACAACTCGACGGTGGGGTCGAGGAGTTCGCGGAAGCCTTTGACGTCACCGGTGTCCAGGACCCGTACGGCCCGCGCGGCGAGGGGGCCTAGCGGGTCGAAGATGCCGAGCAGCGCGTGGCTGAAGCCCCGTTCGTCGCCCGCGATCAGCTCGGGGTAGTTGAAGTCGTCGCCGGTGTAGCAGCGGACGCCGTCCGGGAGGCGGCGGCGCAGTTCGACCTCCCGGCGGGCGTCCAGCAGGGAGACCTTGACGCCGTCCACCTTGTCCGGGTGGGCGGCGATCACCTGCAGGAACACCTCCGTCGCCGCGTCCAGGTCGTCCGATCCCCAGTAGCCCTCCAGGGCCGGGTCGAACATCGGGCCCAGCCAGTGCAGGATCACCGGGTCGGCGGCCTGGCGCAGGAGGTGGCCGTAGACGTCGAGGTAGTCCTCGGGTCCGGCGGCGGTCGCGGCGAGCGCGCGGGAGGCCATCAGGATCGCCTGCGCGCCCGACTCCTCGACGAGGGTGAGCTGTTCCTCGTAGGCGGCCCGCACCTCGTGGAGCGTGGCCGGGCCCGTGAGCTGGTCCGTGCCGACACCGCAGGCGATCCTGCCGCCGACGGCCCTGGCCTCGGCCGAGGACCTCCTCACGAGTTCGGCCGCCCCGGCCCAGTCCAGGCCCATCCCCCGCTGGGCGGTGTCCATCGCCTCGGCGACACCGAGGCCGTGCGACCACAGATGGCGCCGGAAGGCGAGCGTGGCGTCCCAGTCGACGGCGGCGGCCGAGTCGGGCGAGACGTCCGCGCGGGGGTCGGCGACGACATGCGCGGCGGAGAAGACCGTACGGGAGGCGAGGGGTTCGCCCGCGGGGGCGATGGCGAGAGGCTCGGTGCGCGGCTCGTAGGTACACAACCGGCCGTCGGCGCCCGGGAGTCGGATGGTCACAGCGCAATCTCCGGTACGTCGAGGCGGCGGCCCTCGGCCGAGGACTTCAGGCCCAGCTCGGCGAGTTGGACGCCGCGGGCACCGGCGAGGAGGTCCCAGCGGTAGGGGGCGTCGGCGTAGACGTGCCGCAGGAACAGCTCCCACTGGGCCTTGAAGCCGTTGTCGAACTCGGCATTGTCGGGGATCTCCTGCCACTGGTCACGGAAGGAGTAGGTGGCCGGGATATCCGGGTTCCAGACCGGCTTGGGGGTGGAACTGCGGTGCTGGACACGGCAGTTGCGCAGACCGGCGACGGCCGAGCCTTCCGTGCCGTCGACCTGGAACTCGACCAGTTCGTCGCGGTTGACCCGCACGGCCCAGGAGGAGTTGATCTGGGCGACCGCGCCGCCCTCCAGCTCGAAGATGCCGTAGGCGGCGTCGTCGGCCGTGGCGTCGTAGGGCTTGTCCCGCTCGTCCCAGCGCTGCGGGATGTGGGTGGCGGTGAGTGCCTGCACGGAGGTGACGCGGCCGAACAGCTCGTGCAGGACGTACTCCCAGTGCGGGAACATGTCGACGACGATGCCGCCGCCGTCCTCGGCGCGGTAGTTCCAGGAGGGCCGCTGGGCCTGCTGCCAGTCGCCCTCGAAGACCCAGTAGCCGAACTCCCCGCGGACGGACAGGATCCGCCCGAAGAAGCCGCCGTCGACGAGCCGCTTCAGCTTGAGCAGGCCGGGGAGGAAGAGCTTGTCCTGGACGACGCCGTGCTTGATGCCGGCGGCGTGCGCGAGGCGGGCCAGTCCGAGCGCCCCGTCGAGGCCCGTGGCGGTGGGCTTCTCGGTGTAGATGTGTTTGCCGGCGGCGACGGCCTTGCGCAGGGACTCCTCGCGGGCGGACGTCACTTGGGCGTCGAAGTAGAGGTCGACGGACGGATCGGCGAGGACCGCGTCCAGGTCGGTCGACCAGTGGTCCAGGCCGTGCCGCTCGGCGAGCGCCTTCAGGGCGTGCTCGCGGCGGCCGACGAGGACGGGCTCGGGCCACAGCACGGTGCCGTCGCCGAGATCGAGGCCGCCCTGGTCGCGCAGGGCGAGGATCGAGCGGACCAGGTGCTGGCGGTAGCCCATGCGTCCCGTCACGCCGTTCATGGCGATCCGCACCGTCTTGCGTGTCACGTCATTCCCTTCGTACGCGTCAGGCGCCGAGCACGCTCACAGGTGAGCGCGACAGCAAGCGCTTTCTATCTCTTGAGAAGCTAGCCTCTGTGCAGCGGTCCGGACAAGACCACCGTGAAGTCGAGTTGTTCGAGGGGGCGAACAACGGGGGCCGTTGGCCGTATGGTCTGCACGGACCCTGCCCACAGGAAGCGGCGCACCCGGCCTTCGGCTCCGTGTTCGACGCCGTACGACGAGGCATGACCAGGCACGACGACGTACGAGACGTACGAAGTGGTACGACGAAACGTACGAAGTGGTACGACGAGACGCGCGACCGGAGGACGACGAGATGACGGTGACCCTTGCGGACGTGGCGGCCCGCGCGCAGGTCTCTCCCGCGACGGTGTCGCGCGTACTGAACGGGAACTATCCCGTGGCCTCCTCCACACGTGAGCGGGTGCTGCGCGCGGTGGACGAGCTGGACTACGTACTGAACGGTCCCGCGAGCTCGCTGGCCGCGGCGACCTCCGACCTCGTCGGCATCCTGGTCAACGACATCGCCGACCCCTTCTTCGGGATCATGGCTGCCGCGATCCAGTCGGAGATCGGCGGTCCCGGGGGGCGCGCGGGCGGGGAGCGGCTCGGGGTCGTCTGCAACACCGGCGGCTCCCCGGAGCGTGAGCTCACCTATCTCACGCTCCTTCAGCGCCAACGCGCCGCCGCGGTCGTGCTCACCGGCGGCGCCATAGAGGACACCGCCCACGCCGGCGCCGTCGCCGCGAAACTGCGCCGGCTGACGGAGGCGGGTACCCGGGTCGTGCTGTGCGGACGGCCGCCCTCGCCCGAGGCGCCCGAGGCGATCGCGCTGACCTTCGACAACCGCGGCGGCGGCAAGCAGCTCACCGAGCATCTGATCGGCCTCGGCCACCGGCGACTCGGTTACATCGCGGGCCCCGAGGAACGCACGACGACCCGCCACCGGCTGGAGGGCCACCGCGCCGCGCTCGACGCCCACGGCATCGAGGACGACCCGAGGCGCACCGTGCACGGCCGCTACGACCGCCGCTCCGGTTACGAGGCGACGCTCGAACTCCTGCGCCGCGACCCGTCGTTGACGGCCGTCGTCGTCGCGAACGACACCGTGGCGCTGGGCGCCTGCGCCGCCCTGCGCGACTCCGGGCTGCGCATCCCCGACGACGTGTCCGTCGCGGGCTTCGACGATCTGCCGTTCAGCATCGACGCCGTGCCCGCCCTCACCACCGTACGGCTGCCGCTCTCCGACGCGGGCGCCCGCGCCGGGCGGATCGCCATGGGCCGCGAGGAGCCGCCGCCGGGCGGGATCGCCACGGTTCGGGGGGAGCTGATGGTACGGGGGTCCACCGGGGTTCCCCGGGACTGACCTCTCCTCCCCGGAACACCCCCGGGACTGACCTCCCTTCCTGGAACACCCCGGGGCTGACGTCCCCAGCCGGAGCACCCCGGACACCTCGGGCCGACCTCCCTTTCCCGGGGCCGACGCACCTGACGGGCGCCCTTTCGGGGCTGCCGGGGTCGGCGTGCGCTCCCGACCTGGCTGCGAGGTGGCCGGAGGCGGGTCCTGAGGGCGGGGCCGGCCGGGTGGCGGGATAGGCAGGGCGCGTTGGGGCGTTCTATGCTCGGGATGGCTGCTTCTCTGACTGAGTCAGTCATCCGGGCCGAGCAGGCCGCGGTGCCCATCCAGAGCCGACCTCCGGGGGCCGATCATGACCGTCCAGGACATCCGCTCCTTCAACCGCTTCTACACGAACGTCATCGACGCGCTCGACTACGGTCGCCATCTCTACGCGCCGTACACGCTGACCGAGTCCCGCGTCCTCTACGAGCTGGCACACATGCCCCAGTCGGACGCCGCCGATCTCCGGTCCGAACTCTCGCTGGACTCCGGCTACCTGAGCCGGATCCTGAACAAGTTCGAGCAGGACGGGCTGGTCGAGCGCGCCGCGTCCGAGAAGGACCCCCGGCGTCGCCGGATCACACTCACCGCGCGCGGCCGGGAGGCCGCCGGTCTGCTCGAGGAGCGGGCGCGCGAGACCGTGGGTTCACTGCTGGCGACCGTGGCCCCCGCCGACCGGCCCCGGCTCGCCGAGGCGATGCGCACGGTGCGGACGCTTCTGGGTGACGGGCGGGTCGCGCCCCGCCGCGAGGATGTCGTCCTGCGCGAACCGGGCCCCGGCGACCTCGGCTGGATCGTGCAGCGCAACGCGGCGCTGTACGCGGCCGAGTACGGCTTCAACACCGACTACGAGGGCCTGGTCGCGAGGATCGTCGCCGACTTCGCCGAGGATCACGACCCCCACCTGGAGCGGGTGTGGATCGCCGAGCTGGACGGGCGGCCCGTCGGATGCGTGATGTGCGTACGGGACGACGCTCCCGGCACGGCCCGCCTCCGGCTGCTGCTCGTCGAGCCACAGACGCGCGGGCTCGGCATCGGCGACCGTCTCGTCGGGGCCGTCACCGACTTCGCGCGCGGTGTCGGCTATCACGAGCTCGTCCTGTGGACCAACGACGTCCTGGCCGCCGCCCGCCGCATCTACCAGCGCCACGGCTTCGTCCTGGTCGCCGAGAAACCGCACCGGTCCTTCGGGGCGGATCTGGTGGGCCAGGACTGGCGGCTGGACCTGCGCGCCGGCCCGGAGTGACACGGAGCGGACGCCCGCCGACGTGCTCGGGCGGGCGTCCGCCACGGCTCGGGCGGGCGTCCGCCGGGGCTCGGGGAGAGGTCCGCCGGTCACGAGTGGTGAGCGGCCCGTCCGCCCGCTGAACGAAACCGCATCACAGAGTTAACTCAAATACCTACCGTACGTGACCGTTCACGCAACTTGAGTGCGGGACCGTGCTTCCCCAAGTGACCCGTTCTCAGGGGGAGTTGGCATATATGCAAGGCACCGTGGACGGCTTCGGATACGGGGTGGTGACTCCGGTGGCCTCCTACCTCATCGCCTGTCTGGGCAGCGCTCTGGGGCTGCGCTGCGTCGTCCGTTCCCTGAACAACCGGCAGTCGTGGAAGCCCGGTTGGCTGGCGCTCGGGGCGGCGACCATCGGCTGCGGCATCTGGACCATGCACTTCGTCGCGATGGTCGGCTTCCGGATCCAGGGGATCCAGATCGACTACGACGCGCGTCTGACAGCGCTCAGCCTCGTCGTGGCGATCGCGGTGGTCGGCATCGGTGTCTTCGCCGTGGGATATCGCGGAGCCACCGCCACCACGCTGACCGCCGCCGGGATCTTCACCGGGCTCGGCGTGGCCGCGATGCACTACCTGGGCATGGCGGCGCTCCAGCTGAACGGGTCCCTCCGGTACGACTCGCTCACGGTCGGGGCCTCCGTGCTGATCGCGGTCGTCGCGGCGACCGCCGCCCTGTGGGCCGCGGCCTCGTACCGGGGCTTCCTGGCCGCCCTCGGCGCAAGCCTCCCCATGGGCGTCGCCCTGACGGGCATGCACTACACCGGCATGGCCGCCCTCGGAGTACACCTGCACGGCGCGACCGACGCGTCGTACATCACCGGGATGTACGGCGACGCGTCGCCGACCTCGATCCTGCTCCCCATGCTCATCGGACCGGTCGTCTTCCTGATCCTGGCCGGAGTGGTGGTCATGTTCGACCCCCAGCTCGTCCTCGGCGACGGGGACTGGAGCCGGACCGCCCCGCGTCGGCGCCGCGCCGCGGCCGCCGTCCCCGAGCGCCCCACGCACTCCCCGCGCACCGGCTCCCTCTTCGACTCCCGGGGCCAGCAGGCGGGCCGGCACACTACCCCGCGCGGGCGGTGAGCTCCACCGTCCCGTCGAGGCACCACTCCAGCACGGCGGGCCACGGGCCGTAACCCGCGTCCACATCGAGGTGCGCGGCCCCGGGCAGGATCCGGGTCGGTACGCCCAGGGGGTCGCCGTAGACCGTGTCGGCGCCCTCGGGGCAGTACGGGTCGTCGTCTCCGGCGACCAGCCGGGTGTGCCCGGGAAGCGTGAAGTCCAGCTCGGCCAGGGCGAACCCGGCGATCTCCGGCAGCCCCGCGAGGACGGAGGCGGACGGCGGGGCGACGAGCAGCACCCGGTCGACGCCGGCCAGGCCCGGCAGTCCGCGCGCGGCGGCGTGCAGCCACAGCACGGCCGAGGCGCTGTGGGCGACGACCACGCGTTCGGCACCGTCCAACGCGCCCAGATGGCGGGCCACTTCCGCCAGCCACACCTCCAGGTCCGGGTCGTCGGGGTCCGGCAGCTGCGGATAGACGACGTGCTGGCCCAGCTCGCCGAGCCGTCCGGCCAGCCAGTGCTGCCAGTGGCCTTCCGGGCGGTGGTTCTGCCAGCCGTGCAGGATCAGATAGGCGCGCGGGGCTCCGGCGATGTCTTCGGTGTCGTACGAGGTCATGAGTCGATCGTTTCCGATCGCCGGCCTTTCGGTCCAGTCGATCTCCCCTGGTGGACCGGGTGAGCGGGACCGCGCGCCACGGCAGCCGGCCTGGCCGGGTGGGCGCCGTGGCGAGGTGTCGCCGCAGGGCCTGTCAGACCATGCCCGCCGGGCCCGCGGCGTCCGGCACCGCACTCCCCCGAGCTCTTCGAGCAGGGGGACCCCCACGCCGCGTTGTCGGGCACGCCCGAGTACGCCCGGTACGAGGGCGCCCCTCCGCCCTCCGCCTTGCGACGCACGGCACCGGACGCCGCAGTCCGATCCCGACGCGCCTGGTCGGACAGGCCCTAGCGCACGGTCTCCGTGGCCGCGCAGGTCGCTCTGCGTACCCTCGCGGCCAGCCGGTCCCGGCACTCGGGCCATTCCGCCGCCGTCACCGAATAGATCGCGGAGTCGCGCAGCAGTCCGTCCTCGCCCGGCGCCCAGGAGCGGGACCAGTTGCGCAGGACGCCTTCGAGGCGGGCGCCGGTGCGCTCGATCGCGGCGCGGGAGCGGGAGTTGCGGGCGTCGGTCTTGAGGTCCACGCGGGAGACGCGCCACTCCTCGAAGGCGTGCCGGAAGAGCAGGAGCTTCGACTCGGCGTTCAGGCCCGTGCCCTGCGCGGAGGACCCGAGCCAGGTGAACCCGACCTCGACGGCGTCGAGTCGGTCGTCCGTGCGCCAGCACCGCGGCTCCCAGTACGACGTGGCGCCGACCGCCCGTCCGGAGGCCAGGGACACCTGGGCGTAGGGGGCGAGCATGCCCGTCGCGGCGCGGGCGAGCTGCGCGTCGACGTAGTCCCCGACCTCGTCGGCCCGGGGCACCCAGGTGAACGCGTAGGTGTCCCGGTGTTCCTCGGCGGCTTCGGCGAGGTCGGCCGCGTGCCGGTGGCCGAGCGGCTCCAGCCGTACCAGCTCGCCTTCGAGAACCGGCCCCTTCATCTGGAAACCCACTGCCCCGCACCCCTTCGCCGCCCGGTATGTGTCCGCTGCGATTCCTATGCGGCCGGGGCGGCGCGTGTCCAGCGGTTATACGTCCTCGACGGTGCCCGCGCGGCGGGCGCGTTCGGCGGCCAGGACGGTGAGATGGCTGGTGAGGGACTCCCGTGGGCCGGACTTCACCAGGTGGGGGTTCCCGGTGGCGACGGCGGCGACGAACGCGTCCATCAGACCGGCGTCGCCTCCCCCGTGGCCGCCCGCCGCGTCCATGGCGCCCACGGCGGTGAGCTCGACGGCCTCCTCGGTCCGGGTCAGGAAGTCGTAGACGCTCAAGCTCTCGCCGTCGCCGCGCAGTTCGCCCCGCGTCCCGAAGATCCGGGTCTGCCGGTCGGCCTGTTCGGTGAAGGCGGTCATGGTGAAGGAGGCGGTGGCCCCGGAGGCGAACTCCATCGACACCACCTGGTGGTCCACCACGTCGTTGTCGCAGGCGTACACGCACCGCCCGTACGGGCCCTCGCGCAGGGCGGTCTCCAGTGCCTCGGGGGTGAAGTCGTCGACCAGCACGCTCAGCGGCCAGTGGTGTTCGCCGCGGGCGAGCCGGTCTCCGTACTCGCGCCGGGCGGAGTAGGGGCAGGTGTTCTCCACCGCGCAGTCCAGGCAGCGGTCGGCGGCGCCCTCGGGCCTGTTCTCGGGCCGGAAGTGCGAGAGACGTCCGAAACTGGAGACGCGGACGGGGGGTTGCCCGAGGACGTACTGCAACCAGTCCAGGTCGTGGCAGGACTTGGCCATCAGCATGGATGTCGCCCGGTCCGTGCGGCCCCAGTTGCCGCGGACGAAGGAGTGGGCCTGGTGCCAGAAGCCGACGGGTTCCAGGTGCTGGACATTGACGACGTCCCCGATCCGGCCGGAGTCCACGACCTCCTTCACGGCGCGGGTGTACCGGGTGTAGCGCAGGACGTGCCCGACCGCGAGGATCACCCCGGCCTTCTCCACGGCGTCGACGATCCGCCGGCACTCGTCCTCGGTCAGGGCCATCGGCTTCTCCAGCAGGATGTGGTAGCCGAGGGCCGCGAACTCCAGGACCGGCTCCAGGTGTTCGCGGTCCATGGTGCAGATCAGCACGGCGTCCGCGATCCGGCCGCGGGCGGCCAGCACCCGCCAGTCGTCCACCGCGGCGTCCGGCTCCAGGCCGTGGGCGGCGGCGAACCGGCGCCGCCGGATCTCCCGAGGTTCGGCCACGGCCACCACCTCGGCCCGGTCCGGACGGTCCAGGGCCCAGCGCGCGTGACCGGTTCCCCGGTCCCCGGCACCGACGACGGCGAGTGTGACAACGGAGGCGACGGAGGACATCTGTGGACCGCTTTCCCAGTCGGGTCGCAGGCGCGGTTGGCGCTGTCCGTCGCGAAGCTAGCCGCCCTGGATCTCCGCGACAAGACGCCCGCGGCGCTCACCGGTCCGGCTCAGCCGTCCTCCCCGGCGGCTCCGGCGGCCGCCCAGGCCCCGAACACCTCGTGGAAGGCCGGGAACGTCTTGCGCACGCATCCCGGGTCGTCGAAGCCGATGCCCGGGGTGCGCAGCGAGGTCACCGCGAAGGCCATGACGACGCGGTGGTCCCCGTGCGTCCTGATCTCGGCCGGGGACGGGACGCCCGGGTGGATCTCGATCCAGTCGGGGCCGGTCTCCACGCGGACGCCGAGCCGCCGGAGGTTCTCGGCGCAGGCCTCCAGCCGATCGCACTCCTTGACCCGGGTGTTGGCGACGTCCTCGATGCGGACCGGGCCGGTGGCGAAGGGCGCGATGGCGGCGAGCGTCGGCATGGTGTCGGAGATGTCCCGCATGTTGACGGTGAGGCCGCGCAGTTCACCGGTGCCCCGCACGGTCGTGCGGTCGGGCCCGGTCTCCACGTGCGCGCCCATCCGGCGCAGGACGTCCACGAAGCCGAGGTCTCCCTGGAGTGCCCGCGCGCCGAGGCCGTGGACGGTGACCTCGCGGCCGGTCAGGGCGGCCGCCGCGAAGAAGTAGCTCGCGGTGGAGGCGTCGGGCTCGACGGGGTAGGTGGTGGCCCGGTAGCCGCCGGACGCCACCTCGAAGACGTCGCCCTCCACCCGTACGTCCGCTCCGAACGTGCGCATCATCGCGAGGGTGATCCCGACGTACGGGGCGGAGACGAGGTCGGTGACCTCGACGCGCAGGCCCTTGCGGGTCAGCGGGCCGAGCAGGAGCAGGGCGGTGAGGTACTGGGAGGACTGGCCGGCGTCGAGGATGACCGTGCCGCCCTCCACCCCGGACGCCTCGATACGCAGCGGATGGTGGCCCTCCGCCCCCTCGTGCCGCAGGTCGACGCCCAGGTCGCGCAGTGCCTGCGACAGGGGTCCCAGCGGGCGCCGGCGCATCTGGGCGGAGGCGTCGAAGCGGTAGGTGCCGTGGCCCGCCGCGGCGAGGGTCGGCAGGAAGCGGGCCGTGGTGGCACCGTCCCGGCAGTACACGTCGGCGCGCGCCACGGCCGGACCCCCCGGACGGCCGTCGATGTGCCAGCTGTCCGGGGTCCGGCCGACGCGGTAGCCGAGCCGGGTCAGGCCCTCCGCGAAGCCCTCGGTGTCGTCCGAGCGGAGCGGGCGGACCAGGCGGGTGACCCCGTCGGCCGCCGCGGCCAGGAAGAGCGCGCGGGCGGTGATGGACTTGGAACCGGGAATGTCGACAACGGCCATGGGGTCATGCTGGCGCCCCGGCCCGCTCCGGCGCTGGAACGTCCGCCGGCTGGACCTTCCGTGGCGCCCGCGAGGTGAGCGCCACCCCGCCCACCAGCAGGGCCGCCGCCGCCCACCGCAACGGGCTGACCGACTCGTGCAGGAACAGCGCCGCCGACGACATCCCGAAGACCGGGACGAGCAGCGAGAAGGGCGCGACGGTGGACGCGGGGTGCCGGTGCAGCAGCCAGCCCCAGGCACCGAAGCCGAAGACGGTCGTGACCCAGGCGACGTAGCCGACCACGGCCGCGCCCTGCCAGTCCAGGGCGCGCAGGGCGTCGAGGTCGCGGGACGGGCCCTCGGTGAGCAGGGACAGGCCGAGCAGCGGGAGGACGGGGACGGTGCTCACCCACACCATGAAGTTGAGCGGGTCGGGCGGGGACGCCTTGCGGGTGAGGACGTTGGACAGGCCCCAGCAGGCCGCCGCCGCGATGACCAGGGCGAAGGCGCCGAGGGGACCGGCCGTGCCCTCGTCGACGGCGGCCAGGACCACTCCACCGAGGGCCACCGCCATGCCCGCCAGCCGGACGCGGGTGGGGCGTTCACCGAGGAAGGCGAAGGCGATGACCGCGGTGAAGACAGCCTGGATCTGGAGCACGAGGGACGAGAGTCCGGCGGGCATCCCCGCGTCCATGCCGATGAACAGCAGCCCGAACTTCGCGACGCCGAGGGTGAGTCCCACCGCCACGATCCACTTCCGGGCCACCTTGGGGCGGCCCACGAAGAACACGGCGGGCAGGGCCGCCACCAGGAAGCGCAGGGCCGAGAAGAGGAGAGGCGGGAAGTGGGCGAGCCCGACCTCGATGACGGTGAAGTTCACGCCCCAGACGGCGGCGACGAGGACGGCGAGGCTGATGTGGGTGGGTCGCATGCGTCGAGCATCGGATGCCGCCACCGTGTAGCACCAGCGCGAATATCTGCAGGGATGGATGAAGCGATGCTTACGTAAGCTGGAGGCGAGCGAAGCCGCGACCCGGGAGGCCCCATGCTCGATCTCCAGCGCCTGCGCGCCCTGCACGCCGTCTCGGTGCACGGCACGGTCGGTGCCGCCGCGGCCGCCCTCGGCTACACGCCGTCCGCGGTGTCCCAGCAGATCGCGAAACTGGAGCGGGAGACCAGGACCGTCCTGCTGGAACGGCGTGGACGTGGTGTCCGGCTCACCGAGCAGGCCGAACAACTCGCGTCCACCGCACAGGAGTTGCTGGCGATCGTGGAGCGGGCGGAGACCGAGTTGGAGGAGCGCCGGGGAAGGCCGGCGGGGCGGTTGACGGTGGCCGCGTTCGCCTCGGCGGCCCGCGGTCTGATGCCCGCCGTACTGGCCGATCTGGCCGCCCGGCACCCGGCCCTGGACACCCGGCTGACGGAGATCGACCCGCATCTGTCCGTCGACCTGGTCGCCAAGGGCGCCGTCGACATGGCCGTGGCTCACGACTGGGACATCGCCCCGCTGCCCGCTCCGCCGGGGGTGGAGCAGGCGGTGATCGGGGACGACCTGTGCGATCTGCTCGTCCCCGCCGGGCACCCCTTCGCCGGGCGGGCCTCGGTACGGCGGGAGGACCTGGGCGGCCAGCGCTGGATCTGCCAGCCGCCGGGGCGGGTCTGCCACGACTGGCTGGTGCGCACCCTGCGCGAGGCGGGCTGCGAGCCGGACATCGTCCACCAGGCCGAGGAGAACCCGACCCTCGTCGCTCTCGTCGCCGCCGGCCTCGGCATCGCCCTCATACCGCGCCTCGGCCGCGGCCCCCTTCCCGATGGCGTGGTGGAGGTACCGCTCGACCCGCTGCCCGTCCGCCGGCTGTACGCGCTGTGGCGCTCGGGCGCGGCGCGCCGGCCTGCCATCGCCGAGACGGTCCGCACCCTCCAGACGCACTGGCCGGCGGCGGCGGTGCGCGATTGAGCGGGCCCGGGCGCGCCCCGGGCACGATGAAGCGGGTCCGAGAGCGCAAGGGAGCCGGTCCGAGAGCGCGGTCGACCCGGTCCAGGGGCGCCGTTGCGCGGGCCCTGGCGCACCCCAGGCACGATGAAGCAGGTCCAAGGGCGCGGCGGAACGGGTCCGGGGCGCGGTCGAGCCGGTCCAGGGGCGCGGTCGAGCCGGACCAGGAACGCCGTTGAGCCGGGGCGGGCCGAGCCAGGAACGCCCCTGGGCGGGGCGCTGGACGCAGCGGAGCGGGTCCAGGGGGCTCGTCCATCCCACCCGCACCGGCTTCCGGCGTTCGCCCGGATCCCGGGAACCCCGGCCCCCTCCGCTTCGTCACATCCGCGTGCTGCCGGGCGAGTCCGCGCGGGGCGGTGCCGGCTTCGCCGCCGGCTGCGATCACTGACCGACCCTCTCTGCCGGCTGCGGCCGACCGCACGCCGTCACCGGCGCGCCCCCTCCAACTGCGCCGGTGGCGGCCCCTTCCCGGATACTGTGCACACTCTTGACTGGAAGAAACTTCCCGGATATTCGTGACTCCTCGGAAGTTTCCTTCACGAGGGAAGGAGCGCTCGTGCGCGACTCCAGCACGGGAAGCACCGCAAGACCGTCCGGGCCGACCGAGCCGGACAGACCGTCAAGGCCCGCCCGGCGTACGGTTCTCGCCGCCACGGCGGGCATCACCGCCGCGCTGGCCGCCGGCCCCCGCGCCCACGCGGCCGACGCCCGCCCGGGCACCGACAAGGCTCTGCGCGCCCTGATCTCCCGTATGACACTGGAGGAGAAGGTCGGCCAGCTCTTCGTCATGCGGGTGTACGGCCATTCGGCCACCGCGCCCGACCAGGCCGACATCGACGCCAACCTCAAGGAGATCGGTGTCCGCACGGCCGCCGAACTGATCGCCAAGTACCGCGTCGGCGGCATCATCTACTTCGCCTGGGCGCACAACACCCGCGATCCGCACCAGATCGCCGAGCTGTCGAACGGGATCCAGCGGGCCTCGCTGGAGCAGCCGCGCGGACTGCCGCTGCTGATCTCCACCGACCAGGAACACGGGATAGTGGCTCGGGTGGGCAAGCCCGCGACGCTGTTCCCGGGCGCCATGGCGCTGGGCGCGGGCGGCTCGCGGGCCGACGCCCGGACGGTGGGCCGCATCAGCGGCGCCGAACTGCGCGCGATCGGCATCAGCCAGGACTACTCCCCCGACGCCGACGTGAACGTCAACCCGGCCAACCCGGTGATCGGCGTCCGCTCCTTCGGCGCCGACCCGGACGCGGTGGCGGGCCTGGTGGCCGCCGAGGTGAAGGGGTACCAGAGCTCCGGCGTCGCGGCCACCGCCAAGCACTTCCCCGGCCACGGCGACACCGCCGTCGACAGCCACTTCGGCTTCCCGGTCATCACCCACAGCCGCGAGCTGTGGTCGGCCCTCGACGCGGTGCCCTTCCGGGCGGCGATCCGCGCCGGCATCGACTCGATCATGACCGCGCACATCATGGTCCCGGCGCTCGACCCGGCCGGTGACCCCGCCACCCTCTCCCACCCGATCCTCACCGGCATCCTGCGCGGCGAACTGGGCTACGACGGCGTCGTGGTGACGGACTCGCTGGGCATGGAGGGCGTCCGGACGAAGTACGGCGACGACCGCGTCCCCGTCCTCGCCCTCAAGGCCGGTGTCGACCAGCTCCTCAACCCGCCCGACCTGAACGTCGCGTGGAACGCGGTGCTGAACGCCGTGCGCGGCGGCGAACTGACCGAGGCCCGCCTCGACGAATCGATCCTGCGTGTCCTGCGGCTCAAGGCGAAGCACGGGCTGCTGAGCGACCCGTACGTCCGTGACGCGTGCGTCGACCGGGTGGTCGGCATCCCGGCACATCTCCGGGCGGCCGACCGGATCGCCGAGCGCACCACCACGTTGCTGGTCAACAAGGAGGGGCTCCTGCCGCTGTCCCGGCTGCGCACCCCGAGGGTGCTGGTGGTGGGCGCCGATCCCGCCTCGCCTTCGCTGTCCGACGGGCCGCCCACCACCGTTCTCGCCGGCGCGCTGACCGAGCTGGGCTTCACGGCGACGGCTCTGTCCACGGGTACGGCACCCTCGGCGGCGACGATCACCAAGGCCGTCACGGCGGCGGCCGACGCGGACGCGGTGGTCGCCCTGACGTACAACCTGACGGCGACCGGGTCCCAGAAGACCCTGGTGGAACGTCTGCTCGCCACGGGTGTCCCGGTGATCGCCGTCGCCATCCGCAACCCGTACGACGTCGCCCTGCTCCCCGGGGTCGGCGCCTGCCTGGCCTCGTACTCCTGGACCGATGTCGAAGTGCGCGCCGCCGCCCGGGCGATCGCCGGCCGGGTGGACCCGCGGGGCAGGCTGCCGGTCGCGGTGCAGCGGGCGGACGACCCGGCGCAGGTGCTGTATCCGATCGGGTACGGGTTGACGTACTAGCCGTACGCGGCCCACCCGGCGCGCCACCCCCGAGTGAGCCGAAGAGCCCCGCATGTCCGGCGTGTGCCCGCCTCGGCGGGTCACGCCGGGCCGTCCGCCGCGGAGCTCCACGTCGATCCCGGCGGCACCTGGCCGGTGGGCTGCGTCCGCCCGGTGTGCACGGGGGCGGACGCAGCCGGGACCGGGATGCTACGGACGGAGCGTCATGTCGCGTTCGACGTCACGCCGGTCCAGCCCCGCGTCGAACCGCGCGAGCGGCCTGGCCGCCGAGGGGTCCGCCTGAACCGTCGCGGAGGCGACGCCCGCCCACTGCAGGATGCGGGCGGTGGCCAGCGCCTTCTCGTCGGCGGCCAGCCCCGCGACGTTGGCACCGTGGTTCAGGCCCGGCGCCGTGAAGACGTAGGCGTCGCGCGCCCCCGAGCCGAGGCGGAACCGCTCGGCGCCCCAGGGATCGTTCTGGCCGTAGACGAACAGCATGTGGTGCGCGTGGTGGCGGACCCAGCCGTCCACGTCACGCATCGCCGACGGCTGGAACCTCATGGGGACGGAGCGCGGCACGAAGTTCCGCGGCGGCTGGTAGCCGTAGCGGACGTACTTCTTCTCGATGTACGGGAAGTGGATGGTGGGCGCGCCCAGTTGGGTGCCCGCCTGGTAGTAGTACGGGGTGTACGGCTCCAGTCCCTGGTCGGTGTAGAAGGAGAAGCCGGAGATCGTGTCGACGGAGTCCCAGATCTCGTCGTCCGTGGCGGACGTGGCGTTCGCCGGGATCGTGTCGCAGTCCTTCAGCAGGCTGTACTGCCAAAAGCCCCACACGTAGTCGAGCACGACCGCCTCGTACGCCTTGTCGAGGCTGCCGACGGTGGTGAAGGTGTAGCCGTTGCCGGCGGCGTAGGCCGCGTACTTCTTCTCCAGCGGCTCGCGGCGTACAAGGGCCTCGCGCTGCACGGCGTCCAGCCTGTCGCGGCACTCCTTGGTGCCGACCTGCGTGAAGAAGCGGTCGTACGCCGAGTCCTCGTCGTTCACGACGTCGTTGGGCGCCACGTAGGCGACGACGCCGTCCATGTCGTGCGGGTAGAAGCGCTCGTAGTAGGTGGCGGTCATGCCGCCCTTGGAGCCGCCGGTGGAGATCCACTTCTGGCCGTAGACCGGCTTGAGGGCCTCGAAGATGCGGTGCTGGTCGCTGGCCGCCTGCCAGATGTCGAGCTTGGACCAGTCGGCCGGGTCGGGCCGGGACGGAGTGAAGAAGCGGTACTCCATCGAGACCTGGTTGCCGTCCACGATCTGGGTCGGCTCGCGGCGGCTCGGGGTGGTGGAGACGTTGTAGCCGCCGGTGTAGAAGACCGTCGGGCGCGCGGTGTCCTTGTGCAGCACGGTGATGCGCTGCTGGAACGTGCCCTTGGACGGGTGCCGGTGGTCGACCGGCTGGGTGTAGTCCAGGACGAAGAACCGGTAGCCGGTGTACGGCTTCTCCTGGATCAGGCTCATGCCCGGGATCGCGAGAAGCCGGTCCAGGATGTCCCCGTCGGTCGTTCCTGTCCTGCCGGTGGTGGTTCCGTGGGCTTCCGGCTGGGCCGCGGTGGCCGCCCCGGCCGTACTCAGCGTGCCTATGAGCACCGTGAGCGCGATCAGCCATCTGAGCGCCTTGCGCATGCACCCTCCCCTGGGATTACGCGGATGTCCGCCGGAACCTAACGGAGCAACTCCCGTGACACCAGGGGTTCTTGGGTCATGTACGGCTCAGCAGAGGATCCAGCCGGAACTCACCGATCCCGAACCGACCGAGCCCTTGATCCGGACGCAGCGATGGCCCGCGTACAGGGTCACCGGGCCCGCGTGATGCGCGAAGCGCCCGGAGTCCACCACCGGTCGGCCCCCGCGCGCCTGCACGCTGACGGACATCCGCTTGCGAGAACCCCGCCCCTCGGGGAAGGTCACGGCGCAGACATAGCCGCTGTGCTTGTACACCTGCACGGAGCCGGTCGTGAAAGGCAGCGTGCGGACCTTGCGGCCCGAACAGGAGGAGGGGGCGGCCTGGGCGCTGCCCGGACTCATGAACGCGAGCAGTCCGGCCGCGGTCAGCACGGCAAGGCCGAGCGCCAGCCGTCGGCGTATCGCACCACTGTCCACTGTTGTCCCTCCCGCAGCAATCAGCGTACTGGTGTACGGACGCAGGACATGCGGCGGATGGTTGCGTACCGCTACGACATCGCTGTCCATCCCCGCTTCACCCGTGAGAGGTTTTTTCCTTTTTCAGGGCAACCGTGCCCGTTTACCCGAGGTCCAACTGGTCAGAAAACGAAAGGCGGTAGTTCATGTCCGGCATCAAGTCATCCCGCACGACCAGCCGCGCACTCGTCGCCGCGGCCCTTCTGATCACCGCCGGCGCCTCGGTGCCGGCCGTCGCGAGTTCCACCGCTCCACCGCCCGCCCGCAGCGGGAGCAGCGGTCCCGCATACGACCGCGTGGCCGACTTCTACGGCGCCTACATCGACGCCGTGACCGACACGGGTTCCGGCCGACTCAGCACCCAGCTGCGCTCGTTCTATCTGACCCCGGGGCTCCGCAGCAGCCTGTCCACGTGGGAGCACCGCCAGCACGCCGACGGGGTGCTGCGCGCCCAGGACGTGCCGAGCGCCTGGAAGGTGACACCGGGTGACAGCGGCGCCGGGCACACCTGGTCGACGGTCCGGCTGACCTGGGGCTCCGCTCAGCATCCGACGTACACCTATCTGACGGTGCAGTCGGATCTGGCGACGAAGAAGATCTCCGGCATCAAGCCGAGGAGCTGACGGGCTCCTCGGGCTCCGGGGAACCCACGAAGGTCCGCCACAGCGCGGCGTAACGGCCGTCGAGGCGGAGCAGTTCGTCGTGGGTGCCGTCCTCGGTGACGCGACCGTGGTCCATCACCACGACCCGGTCCGCGCGGGCGGCCGTCGTCAGCCGGTGGGCGACCACCAGTGTCGTACGGCGGCCCGCCAGCCGGTCGGTGGCCTGGTTGACCAGGGCCTCCGTCCCCAGGTCCAGCGAGGCCGTCGCCTCGTCGAGCAGCAGCACGTCCGGATCGACCAGCTCCGCGCGGGCCAGCGCGATCAACTGGCGCTGTCCCGCGGAGAGGTTGCGGCCGCGCTCGGCGACCTCGTGGAGATACCCGCCCTCCAGCGTGGCGATCATCTCGTGCGCGCCGACCGCGCGGGCGGCGGCCTCCACCTCGGCGTCGGTGGCGCCCGGACGGCCGTAGGCGATGGCGTCGCGGACGGTCCCCTGGAAGAGGTAGGCCTCCTGGGGGACAACCCCGAGCCGGTGCCGGTAGGAGGTGATGTCGAGGTCGCGCAGATCCTTGCCGTCGACCGTCACCCGCCCGCCCGTCGGGTCGTAGAACCGCGCGACCAGCTTCACGAGCGTCGACTTGCCCGCGCCGGTCTCCCCGACGAAGGCGACGGTCTGCCCGGCGGGGATGCGCAACGACACCGCGCTGAGCGCCTCTTCGGCCTCGCTCGCCGGTCCGTACGCGAAGTCGACGTCCTCGAACGCGATCTCGCCCCGCAGCGACGGCACCTCCAGCGGCTCGGCGGCGGCCTTGGTCGAGGTCGGCTCGCGCAGCAGTTCCTGGATGCGGCCCAGCGAGACGGTGGCCTGCTGATAGCCGTCGAAGACCTGCGAGAGCTGCTGCACGGGCGCGAAGAACAGGTCGATGTAGAGGAGGTAGGCGACCAGCGCGCCGGTGGTGAGCGTGCCGGAGTCGATCCGGTGGGCGCCCACGACCAGCACGGCCGCGGCGGCCCCCGAGGCCAGCAGCTGCACGAACGGGAAGTAGACGGAGATCAGCCACTGCCCGCGGATGCGCGCCCTGCGGTAGCTGTCGCTGCCCTCCGCGAACCGCCGCCCGCTCGCCTCCTCGCGCCTGAACGCCTGGAGGATCCGCAGCCCGGACACCGACTCCTGGAGATCGGCGTTGACCAGCGACACCCGCTCGCGGGCCAGTTCGTACGCCTTGACGCTCGCCCGGCGGAAGAAGAACGTGCCGATGACCAGCGGCGGCAGCGTCACGAAGACGACCAGCGCCAGCTGCACGTCGATCACCAGCAGGGCGACCATGATGCCGAAGAAGGTGACGACGGAGACGAACGCGGTGACGAGCCCGGTCTGCAGGAACGTCGACAGGGCGTCGACGTCGGTGGTCATCCGGGTCATGATCCGGCCCGTGAGCTCCCGCTCGTAGTAGTCGAGCCCGAGACGCTGGAGCTGCGCGAAGATCTTCAGGCGCAGCGCGTACAGAACCCGCTCGCCGGTACGGCCCGTCATCCGGGTCTCGCCGATCTGCGCCGCCCACTGCACGAGCACGGTGACCAGCGCGAGCGCGGCCGCCGCCCACACCGCGCCGAGCGCGAGCCGGGTGACGCCCTGGTCGATGCCGTGCCGGATCAGGATGGGCAGCAGCAGCGTCATCACCGCGTCGACGGCGACCAGCGCGAGGCTGATGAGCAGTGGGGCCCCGAAGCCGCGCAGCAGCCTGCGCAGTCCGTAGGAGTCCTCGGCCCCGACCGCGCGGGCCTCGTCGACGTCCGGGACGTCGGTGGCCGGGGGCAGCGCCTCGACCTGGGCGAGGAGTCCGGGGGTGGCCGGCATTCCTTCGAGCGCGTTGTCCCGGGGCTCACGGTCGCCGGTCCACAGGTGCGGCGTCACGCCGCGCTCGGCGTCGAACTCGGCGTCCAGCTCGTCACGTACGGAGGTGTCCTCCGGCGGCGCCGCCGGCAGGGCGTGTCCCGGGGAGACACCGCCCAGCTCGTCGGGGTCGGTGAGCAGCCGCCGGTAGAGCGCCGAGCGGGCCTGGAGCTCCTCGTGGGTGCCGATGTCGGCGAGCCGGCCGCCGTCGAGGACGGCGATGCGGTCGGCGAGATTGAGGGTGGAGCGGCGGTGCGCGATCAGCAGGGTCGTACGGCCCTCCATGACGTGCTTCAGCGCTTCGTGGATCTCGTGCTCGACCCGGGCGTCCACGGCGGAGGTGGCGTCGTCGAGGACGAGCAGCCGCGGGTCGGTGAGGATGGCGCGGGCGAGCGCGACACGCTGGCGCTGGCCTCCGGAGAGGGTGAGGCCGTGCTCGCCGACCGTGGTGTCGTAGCCGCCGGGCAGCTCGGCGATGAAACGGTCCGCCTGGGCGGCGCGGGCCGCGGTCTCTATCTCGTCCTGGGTGGCGTCGGGGCGGCCGTAGGCGATGTTGGCGCGCACGGTGTCGGAGAAGAGGAAGGAGTCCTCGGGGACGAGCCCGATCGCGGCGCGCAGCGACTCGGTGGTCAGCTCGCGGACGTCGTGGCCGCCGATGAGGACGGCGCCGTGCGTCACGTCGTAGAAGCGGGGCATCAGCAGCGAGACCGTCGACTTGCCGGAGCCGGACGAGCCGACGACGGCGAGGGTCTCGCCGGGCCGGATCTCGAAGCTCAGCCCGTCCAGGACCGGCCGGCCCTCCACATACCCGAAGGACACGTCGTCGAACTCGACGGTGGCGGGCGCGTCGGCCGGCAGGGTCTTGGTGCCGTCCTTGATCGACGGCTCGGTGTCGATCAGTTCGAGGACCCGCTCGGCGCCGGCGCGGGCCTGCTGTCCGACCGTGAGGACGACGGCCAGCATCCGCACCGGCCCGACGAGCTGCGCGAGGTAGGTGGAGAACGCCACGAAGGTGCCCAGCGTGATCTGGCCGCGCACGGCCAGCCAGCCGCCGAGCGCGAGCATCGCGACCTGGCCGAGGGCGGGCACGGCCTGGAGGGCCGGGGTGTACTTGGCGTTGAGCCGGATGGTCCGCAGCCGGCCCGCGAAGAGCCGCCGCCCGACCTCGCGCAGCTTGCCGGTCTCCTGGTCCTCCTGGCCGAAGCCCTTCACCACGCGGACGCCGCTGACGGCGCCGTCGACCACCCCGGCCACGGCGGCGGCCTGGGCCTGCGCGTACCAGGTGGCGGGGTGCAGCCGGGAGCGGCTGCGCCTGGCGACGAACCAGAGGGCCGGGGCGACGGCCAGCGCGACCAGGGTGAGCGGCAGGGACAGCGCGGCCATGATCCCGAGGGAGATCAGGAAGAGCAGGACGTTCCCGATGGTCATCGGGAGCATGAAGAGCAGGCCCTGGATCAGCTGGAGGTCGCTGGTCGCGCGGCCCACGACCTGCCCGGTGGACAGTTCGTCCTGGCGCCGCCCGTCCAGCCGGGTGATCGTCCCGTACATGTCGGTACGCAGATCGTGCTGGACGTCGAGTGCGAGCCGGCCGCCGTAGTAGCGGCGGACGAAGGTGAGGG
This sequence comes from Streptomyces rhizosphaerihabitans, assembly GCF_025399795.1. GTDB lineage: Bacteria > Actinomycetota > Actinomycetes > Streptomycetales > Streptomycetaceae > Streptomyces > Streptomyces rhizosphaerihabitans. Next base: position 111,527 of record NZ_JAODTZ010000007.1, read on the forward strand.
CGTAGACGAGGACGGCGGCGCCGAGCAGTGCGCCCGCCCAGGGGGCCATGCCCCGGCTGTGGTCGCCGATGACGTCGTCGATGATCACCTTGGTGACCAGCGGGACCACCGCCATGAGGGCCATGCCGCCCAGCGAGGAGCCGAGCGCGAGCACCACGTCCTTCGGGTACCGCCACGCGTACCCGGCGAGCCGCCGCGCCCATCCCCGTTCCGTCGCCACTCCGGTACCTTCCGTAGATCTCACTCCGCCGGAAGGCACCAACACCGGGCGAAGCGGATTTCATCCCTCCGCAACAATCATCCGCCCGCCGGGCCGGGTGGCCGGGCGGGCGGATGAGTGCGCAGGGGCGTGCGGAGAGGGTGTCCGAGCGGGCGGACGACGGTGTCCGAACGAATGAGGTGAGGGACTACGGCCCCGGTCAGCTCGCCGGGACGGCCGGGAACGCTTCCGTCGGCGTCGACGTCGGCGTGAACCGCTGGACATTGGCGGTGACCGGCACGAGGTCCTTGTGGATGGCCTTGGCGACACCCTGAATGGTGGCGACGCCGTAGTCCATCGTGCTGCTGCCGACGGTGAGCACCGACATCATGTAGTCGTGGCCGCCGCCGTTGAACGTGCCGAGGCTGTGCACCCGCCAGGCGTTCGAGGAGCGCGAGAGCCAGCCGTTCTTGACGTGCACGGCGACCGTCGAGGGCGCCCCGGCCGGTGTCCCCCAGCGCTGCGAGGAGATGACCTGGCCCATGAGCTTCAGGACGTACGCGCGGGAGTTGTCGCTCAGCACCGCGTTCTTGGCGGTGATGAGCTTCAGCAGCTTCTGCTCGTCGGTGACGTTGATCTGCGTCAGACCCCAGTAGCCGCCGGTGCCCGGCGTGGTCTTCGTCATCCCCGCCGCGGTCAGGAAGCCCTTGATCTTCGTCAGACCGAGCTGGTTCCACAGCTTGGTCGTCGAGGCGTTGTCCGACTGGGTGATCATCTTGGTGGCGAGCGACGTCTCGGTGCTCGTCAGGTAGCGGTTGTGCTTCTTCGCGTCCCAGAGCAGCGTGGCGAGGACGGTGACCTTCACCGTGCTGGCCGAGTCGAAGGCGGTGGTGGCGCGGAGTGTGCAGGTGGTGTTCGTGGTGCGGTCGTAGAGGCCGACCGCGACGGTGCCCCTGCGGTTCGCGAGCGCCGCGGTGATGTCCTTCTGCAGCTTGGCGGCCAGACCGGCCTTCCCCGACGTACAGCTGACCGTCGGCGCCGGCGCGGCGGCGGCGGGGGTCGCGGCGACCGCGAGCGGCACGATGACCCCGGCGCCGAGGCTCACTGCGAGCACACGGGCACCCCGGGATATCCGGTGAATCATGGAGGCTTCCCATCCCCTTGAAGCGATACGAACGCGCCCAAGGGCGCGCGCTCTCTGATGACTCACAAGGGCGATCGATGGTTGTACGGGTGTTCTGCGGACGGGGGTTCGAGCCCAAAGCCTCGGAGCACAGCCCCGGAACGCAGAAACCCGGGCACGGGACGCGGAGACCCCGGGGAGGAGACCCGCGGGCGCGAAGCGCGGAGACCTCGGGGGGGGCGGAGACCCGGGGCCCGGGACGCGGATGATCGAGGCAGGCCCGGGGCACAGGAGCCCGGGGTGCGGAGGCCCGGGGTGCGGAGGCCCGGGGCACGGAGACCGGGTGCGGAGGGCCGGAGTGCGGAGGGCCGGAGTGCGGAGGCCCCGGATGCGGAGGCCCGGATGCACAGCTCACCCCCAGGTGGAGCACAGTGCGCACCCATCACCTCGCGTCAGGGTGCGACGGTGACGTCTGCCACTGACCCATCTCCCGACGCCCCCACGACTCCCCCCGCCCCGCCGCCGGTTCCCGCGCCGGCCTGGCCCACGGAGACGGCGCCGGCCGCACCCCGCTGGTCGCTGCCCGCGCTGCTGGCGATCCTCGTACTGGCCGCGGTCCTGTACTCCTGGAACCTGTCGGCCTCCGGCCTGAACAGCTTCTACAGCTCCGCCGTGTTCAGCGGCACGCAGAGCTGGAAGGCGTGGTTCTTCGGCTCGCTGGACGCGGGCAACTTCATGACCGTCGACAAGCCGCCGTTCGCGCTGATGGTCATGGGCCTGTCCTGCCGGATCCTCGGTTTCGGCACCTGGCAGATGATGCTGCCGATGATCCTCGTCGCGCTGGCGACGATCTGGATCCTGCACACCTCCGTGAAACGGGTGTGGGGCCACGGAGCGGCGACCGTCGCCGCGCTGGTGCTCGCGCTGACCCCGATCACGGTCGCCATCAACCGGGACAACAACCCCGACACCCTGCTGGTGTTCCTGATGGTGTCGGGTGCGGCGCTCGCCCTGCGGGCGACCACGAACGGCAGGCTGCTGCCACTGCTCGGCTCGGCCGCCTGTTTCGGCCTCGCGTTCAACACGAAGATGCTCCAGGGCTACATCGCGCTGCCCGCCGTCTTCGCGGTCTACCTCTACGCGGCCACGCCGAAGCTCAGGAAGCGGATCGTGAACCTGCTGCTCGCGGGCGTGGTCCTGGCCGTCTCCAGTTTCTGGTGGGCGACGGCCGTCTCCCTCGTGCCTGCCGACGACCGGCCCTACATCGGCGGTTCGACGGACGGCAGCGCCTGGGACCTGATCATGGGCTACAACGGCCTCGGCCGGGTCCTCGGCGGCGAGGGCAACGGCGGGGGCGGAGGCGGCGGGGGCGGAGGCTTCTCCGGTACCGCGGGTCTCGGCCGGCTGTTCAACGACATCCTGGGCGGCCAGATCTCCTGGCTGATCCCCTTCGCGGCCATCGCCCTCATCGGCGGTCTGGTGCTGTGCGGCCGCGCCCCGCGCACTGATCTCACGCGCGCCGTGCTGGTGCTGTGGGGCGGCTGGCTGCTCCTGCACTACCTGACGTTCGCCATGGCCGAGGGCACCATGCACCCGTACTACACGACCGCGGTCGCCCCGGGCATCGCGGTGCTGTGCGGGGGCGGCGGCACCATGCTGCTGCGCGCCTTCCGGGGCGGCGACGTGCGCTGGTCGTGGGTACTGCCCGCCGGGTTCGCGGTCACCGGCGTCTGGGCGGTCGTGCTGCTGCGCCGGGCCACCGACTGGAACGCCTGGCTGTGGCCCGCCGTCGCGGTGGTCATGGCACTGGCGATCGTGGGCCTGGTCCTCTTCCGTACCGGCCGACGCGCCCGGCTGCTGGCCGCGTCCGTGACCGCCGCGATCGTCGCGGCCCTCGCGGGCCCGACGGCTTACGCGGTCGCCGTGCCCGCGAGCTCCGGTGGCGGCGGCATGGGCGGCACCAACCCGACCGCCGGCCCCTCGACCGGCAACGGATTCGGCGGCGGGGGCGGTGGCGGCCGGGGCGGCTTCGGCGGCGGGCCTGGCGGCGGCGAACTGCCCGGCGGCACCGGGCAGGGCAACCAGGAAGCCGGCGGGACGATGCCCGGCGGCGGCGCGAACGGCGAGCTGCCCGGCGGTACCCCGCAGGGCGGCGGGAACGGTGGGTTCCCGGGCGGCGGCGAAGGCGGCCAGGCCGGCGGCTTCCCCGGTGGCGAGAACGGTACGGCCCCCGGTGGTACGGCCCCGAACGGCTCGGGCAGTCAGCCCGGCGGCGGGGGCGGGATGGGCGGCGGTGGCGGGATGGGCGGCGGCACCAGCAGCGAGCTGATCTCGTACCTGGAGAAGCACCAGGACGGCGCCAAGTGGCTGCTCGCGGTGTCCAATTCACAGAGCGCCGGACAGCTGATCCTGAGTACCCACAAGCCCGTCATCTCCATGTTCGGCTTCACCGGCAGCGACAACGGCATGACGGTCGCCAAGCTCAAGGAACTGGTGAAGAAGGGCGAGCTGCACTACATCCAGGTCGGCGGCGGCATGGGCGGCGGTATGGGCGGCGGCAACAGCGCCAGCTCTGCGGTCACCGCCTGGGTGCAGAAGAACGCCACGGCGGTGAAGGAGAGCGAGTACAGCAAGACCACGACGTCAGAGTCGGGTTCGAGCTCCGAGGCCCAGAACGGCCAGTCGGCCTCGACGCTCTATCGACTGGACCCCTCCGACCTCGGCTGACCCCGCTCCCGGCACCCGGCGGCCCCTGACCACACCCGGTCAGGGGCCGCTCGCCGATCCCGGCCGGAGGCGCCCGTTATGTCATGTCTCGCGCACGGCAGCCGAGTTGTTGAATCCCGACACGGAACTGACACCTCCCCTTAACCCCAGAGACCTCATGTTCATGTCACGATCCCGGTTATCCGCTCCATTCAACCCGCGTAGAACGGACACCCCACGATGCCCGCCACGCACATTCGCCGCTGGAAGACCCTGGCGCTGAGTACGTCCGCGGTTCTCGTCGGCCTCACCCTGCCGACGATGACCGCGACCCCCGCGAGCGCCACGACGACCGCGTACGACGCCACGTACTACAAGAACGCGGTCGGCAAGTCCGGCACGAGCCTGAAGTCCTCGCTGCACACCATCATCAGCAGCCAGACCAAGATCTCGTACTCCGCGGTCTGGAACGCGCTGATGGCCACCGACCAGGACCCGAACAACAGCAGCAACGTGATCCTGCTGTACAGCGGCGTCTCGCGCGCCAAGTCCCTCAACGGCGGCGACGTCGGCGACTGGAACCGCGAGCACACCTGGGCCAAGTCGCACGGCGACTTCGGCGAGGTGACCGGCCCCGGCACGGACCTGCACCATCTGCGCCCGGCGGACGTCCAGGTCAACAGCATCCGGGGCAACCTGGACTTCGACAACGGCGGCAGCGCGGTCACCAACGGGGGCGGCAGCAAGGTCGACTCCGACTCCTTCGAGCCGCGCGACGCCGACAAGGGCGACGTGGCCCGCATGATCCTCTACATGGCGGTCCGCTACGAGGGCGACGACGGCTTCGCCAACCTGGAGCCCGACGAGAAGGTCAACAACGGCAGCACCCCGTACATCGGCAAGCTGTCCGTGCTCAAGGCGTGGAGCGAGGCGGACCCGCCGAGCGCCTTCGAGGAGAAGCGCAACCAGGTCATCTACGACACCTACCAGCACAACCGCAACCCGTTCATCGACCACCCGGAGTGGGTCGAGGCGATCTGGTAGACGGGGCGCCCCGGGACCTCTCCCCTGCGGGAGGGGTCCTGGGGCAGGCGCTCGGTCCGGGCGGGCGTGAGCTCCCGGTCCGGGCGGGCGTGGGCGCTCAGCCCGGGCGAGCGTGGGCGCTACAGCCCGGGCGGGCGTGGGCGCTCAGCCCAGGCGGGCGTGGGCGCTCAGCCCAGGTGGGTAGGCGCGAACATCCGCAGTACCGCCGGGAGTACGACCACCGAGGGGCCGGGAGCGGCCAGGGCCTTGGCCAGGTCCTCCTCCAGCGTCTCGGGGGTCGTACGCACGCCCGGCACCCCGAAGGACTCGGCGAGGGCCACGTAGTCCGGCCGGGACAGCTCCGTGGCGGTCGCCTGGCCGAAGGCGCCGGTCATGTACTCGCGCAGGATGCCGTATCCGCCGTCGTCGACGATGAGCCAGGTGACCGGGAGACCGCACTGCTTCGCCGTGGCCAGCTCGGCGATGGAGTACAGCGCGCCGCCGTCGCCGGAGACCGCGAGCACCGGGCGGGAGGGGTCGGCCGCCGCCGCGCCCAGCGCCGCCGGGAAGCCGTAGCCGAGACCGCCGGCGCCCTGGGCGGAGTGCATGGTGTTGGCCCCGCGCGGGTCGAAGGCCGACCAGGCCCAGTACGCCAGGATCGTCATGTCCCAGAAGGACGGCGAGCTGGCCGGCAGGGCCCGGCGGACGGACGCCAGCACGCCCTGTTCCAGGGTGAGTTCCTGGGAGGCGATACGTTCCGCGACCCGGGCGAGGACCGTGCCCACGCGCTCCGGCGCCGCCGGGTCCGGGCGTTCCTGCACCGTCTCCAGGAGCGCGGACAGCGCGAGGCGCGCGTCCGCGTGGATGCCCAGCGCCGGGTGGTTGGACTCCAGTTTGCCGAGGTCGGCCTCGATCTGGATCACCCGGCCGCGGGGCTTGAACGTGTGGTAGTTCGAGGAGAGTTCGCCGAGGCCCGAGCCGACCACCAGCAGGACGTCGGCGTCCTCCAGGAAGTCGGTCGTGTACCGGTCCTCCAGCCAGGACTGGAGGGACAGCGGGTGCTCCCAGGGGAAGGCGCCCTTGCCGCCGAAGGTGGTGACGACCGGCGCGTTCAGCTTCTCGGCGAGCGCGCGGAGCTTGCCGGACGCGTCCGCCCGTACGACACCGCCGCCCGCGATGATCGCGGGGCGGGCCGCCGAGGACAGCAAGTGGGCTGCCAGCGCGGTCAGTTCGGGGCGCGGGACGACGTCCTCGGGGGTCGCGTCCATCGCCGTCACCATCGGCAGGCTCGTCTCGGCGAGGAGGACGTCCTGCGGGATCTCCACCCACACCGGCCCGTGCGGGGCGGTCAGCGCCGACTCCCAGGCCGCCGCGATGGCGGAGGGGATCTGGGACTGCGTACGGACCGTGTGGACCGACTTCACCACGCCACGGAACGAGGCCTGCTGGTCGGGGAGTTCGTGCAGATAGCCGTGGCGTCCGCCGCCGAGTCCCGCGGTCGGGATCTGGCTGCTGATCGCGAGGACGGGCGCCGAGGCGGCGCGCGCCTCCTGGAGCGCGGCGAGCGAGGTCAGCGCCCCGGGACCGGTGGAGAGCAGCAGCGGGGCGGCCTCACCGGTGATCCGGCCGTAGGCGTCCGCCGCGAACCCGGCGTTGTTCTCGACGCGCAGCCCGACGTACTGGAGCGAGGAGCGGCGCAGCGCGTCGAACATGCCGAGCGCGTGCTGGCCCGGCAGTCCGAAGACGGTCGTCGCGCCGAGACCGGAGAGGGTCTCCACGACCAGGTCTCCGCCGTTGCGGCCCGGGGGCGGGTTGAGCGCGGCCTCCGTCTGTGCCGCCGACGGGCGGAGGACCAGGTCGTGGTCGTGGGTCACTTGCTTCGGGCCTCCGCGATCTGGCGGGACATGATGGTGGTCAGTTCGTACGCGGTGTGGGACGCCGCCACCGCGGTGATCTCGGCGTGGTCGTACGCCGGGGCGACCTCGACGACATCGGCCGAGACCAGGTTGCAGGACGAGAGGCCGCGCAGGATCTCCAGGAGTTCGCGGGAGGTCATGCCGCCCGCCTCCGGGGTGCCGGTGCCGGGCGCGTGCGCCGGGTCGAGGCAGTCGATGTCGATGGAGATGTAGAGCGGGCGGTCGCCGATGCGCTGGCGCAGCTGGTCGGCGACCTCGTCGGCGCCGCGGCGGTAGACGTCCGCCGAGGTGACGATGCCGAAGCCCATCTTCTCGTCGTCGGTGAGGTCCTGCTTGCCGTAGAGCGGCCCGCGGATGCCGACGTGGGAGAGCGCCGAGGTGTCGAGGATGCCCTCCTCGACGGCGCGGCGGAACGGGGTGCCGTGGGTGTACTCGGCGCCGAAGTACGTGTCCCAGGTGTCGAGGTGGGCGTCGAAGTGGAGCAGCGCGACCGGACCGTGCTTCTTGGCGACCGAGCGCAGCAGGGGCAGCGCGATGGTGTGGTCGCCGCCGAGGGTCATCAGGCGCGCGCCGGTGCCGAGCAGCTCGTCGGCGGCGGCCTCCACCGTCTCCACGGCCTCGTTGATGTTGAACGGGTTCGCCGCGATGTCACCGGCGTCCGCCACCTGCGCGAGGGCGAACGGGGAGGCGTCCTGCGCAGGGTTGTAGGGGCGCAGCAGCCGGGACGCCTCGCGGATCGCGTTGCCGCCGAAGCGGGCGCCCGGCCGGTACGAGACGCCGGAGTCGAACGGCACACCGACGACGGCGACATCGGCGGTGCCGACCTCGTCGAGACGGGGCAGCCGGGCGAAGGTCGCGGGGCCGGCGTACCGCGGGATGCGGGACGAGTCGACGGGACCGCGGGGCGTCTCGTTGCTGCTCATGGGGTATTGCCTTCTTTCCTACGCTTCGTCGCGTATGTACAACTAAGTACAAGTACTACGACTCTACTGGTGAACCGGGACCGGTTCGGACAGGGGTTCGGCGTCACGGCCCGCGAGCCGCTCCCGCCAGGCGGCCAGCACCGCGGCATCGGTCGCCGGCGTGGCCAGCGAGACGATCACGTACGCGGCCAGGGAGAGGAGCAGTCCGTAGTAGACGGGCTCGTTCGCGAGGATGCCGTAGGTCGCCATCAGGCCGATGACCGCGACACCGCCGACGACGACGGAGGCGAGCGCGCCGTGCACCGTGCCGCGCTTCCACAGCAGACCGCCGAGGATCGGGACGAGCAGGCCGCCGACGAGCAGGTTGTACGCGACGGTCAGCGCCTCGACGACGTTGTTGAGCACGATCGCCGTGCAGATGACGGCTATGCCCATGACCAGGATGAAGAGGCGGTTGCCCTTGACCTCGTCGTGGTCCTCGGTGTCGCGCTTCACAGCGCCGCGCAGCCTCGACCAGATGTCGTTGTTGGCGACGGTGGCGCAGGCGATCAGGGCGCCGGAGGAGGTGGACATCACAGCGGCGAGGGCCGCGGCGAGCACCAGTCCGCGCACACCGACCGGGAGTTCGTCCTTGACGATGGTCGCGAAGGCGGTGTCGGCGCTGGGCAGCTTCGGGTAGAGGACCTTGGCGGCCGTGCCGATGACGGCGCCGGCGAGGGCGTACACCAGGCAGTAGGTGCCGGCGACGGTGCCGCCCCACTTGGCGGTCCTGTCACCGCGCGCGGTGAACACGCGCTGCCAGATGTCCTGACCGATCAGCATGCCGAACGTGTAGATCAGCACATAGGTGAAGATCGTCTCGCCGCCGATGCCCAGCGGGTCGAAGTACTCGGTGGGGAGCTTGGCCTTCATCGCGCTGAACCCGCCGGCCTTGACGACCGCGATGGGCAGCAGCAGGAGCAGCACGCCGACGGTCTTGACCACGAACTGCACCATGTCGGTGAGGGTGATCGACCACATGCCGCCGAGCGTCGAGTACGCGACGACGATCGAGCCGCCGAGGACGATCGCGAGCGTCCGGTTCATGTCGAAGAGGACGTCGAAGATCGTGGCGTACGCGATGGTCGAGGTGACCGCGAGCATCAGGGTGTACGCCCACATGACGACACCGGAGATGACGCCGGCCCTGCCGCCGTAGCGCAGGTCGAGCATCTCGGAGACGGTGTAGACCTTCAGGCGGGCTATGCGGGCCGAGAAGAAGACGCTGAGCGCCAGCAGGCCGAGGCCGATGGTGAAGACCATCCAGGCTCCGGAGAGTCCGTACTGGTAGCCGAGGCCCACACCGCCGATGGTGGACGCGCCGCCCAGGACGATGGCGGCCATGGTGCCGGAGTACATGACGGGCCCGAGCCGCCGCCCCGCGACGAGGAAGTCGCTCTTGGACTTGGCGCGGCGCATGCCCCACCAGCCCATGGCCAGCATGCCGGCCAGATAGACGACGATGACTGCGTAGTCGACGGCCATGGGTCTCCTCGGGGTGCTCTGTGGCGTGTCGTGCGGGGATGTGGGGGACGAGCCGGCAACTGATCGCGGGGACATCCGCCCGTACCCGTGGCTGCCGGTCGGGACCGACATTAGGTGGCCGGAAAGCGGCTGCGAAGTGTACGTTTCATCCATTCGATCCGAACGGGATGGAGGATCTGTCCACCATGCCGGAATCACCGTCACCGTCCGCCCCGGCCGTACCACCGACTCCTCCGGTGCCGCTGTCGGCACTGCTCGCCCGCGAGGACCTGGCCCTGCGCCTGATCGCCGGTCCCGCGGAGCCCGACACGGTGATCCACTGGGCGCACACCTCGGAGATGGCCGACCCCTACCCGTACCTGCTGGGCGGGGAGCTGCTGCTGTCGGCGGGGGTCCACATCCCCGAGGCGGCCGGCTCGGGCACCTATTTCGACGACTACGTCTCCCGCATCGTCGCGGCGGGCGGCGCGGCGCTCGGTTTCGGCCTGGCGCCGGTCCACGACACGGTCCCGCGCGCCCTCGTCGCGGCCTGCGACGCCTTTGGGCTGCCCCTGTTGGAGGTCCCGCCCCAGACGACGTTCTCCGGGGTCGCCCGCGCGGTGTGGCAGCTCATGGCGCAGGCCCGGCTGGCGGAACTGCGCCGGGTGACCGAGGCCCAGCAGAGCCTGGCGGCGGCCGCCGCCCGCCCCGATCCGGTACCGGCGGTGCTCCGGCAGCTGGCCCAGCGGGTGGGCGGCCGGGCGGTGCTGTACGGCCCGGAGGGCACGGAACTGGCCCACGCCGGGCGACTCCCGCCGTCCGGCCCGCAGGAAGCGGCGCGGTCGGCGAACCGGGCCGGGCCGGCGGACGCGGCCCACCGGGCGGACACGCTGTCTCCCGCGGAGGCGCTCGCCGAGCTTGCCGGTGTGGTGCGGCCCCGGGGAGCCCAGGGGCCGGCCCCGTCCTCCGCCACCGACACCGTGGGGGGCGTCCATCTGGCGGCCTACGCCCTCGGCAGCGGCCAGGGCTTCGTCCTGGGTGTCGCCGCGCCGAGCCGCGACCCCGGCGACCACACGATCGCCTCCGTCGCGTCCGTGCTGCTCTCCCTGCTCACCGGGGAGCACCAGAGCGGAAGCGGGGCCGCGCGGTCGGCGGCGCTGGTGCGGCTGCTGCTCGGGGCCGCGCCGCGGACGGTGGCGCCGCTTCTCGGCGGCGAGCGGTGGGTGGTCGTGCACGCGCGCCCCGCGGGGGACGGCCCCGCCCCGGACGCCGTCTCCGCGTCCGCGCTGGCGGCCACGCTGGGCTCGGCGCTGGTGGACGTCGGCGACGACGTCGTCCGCGTCCTCGTCCCCGGGGACCGCGAGCCCACCGCGCAGCCCGGCTGGATCTGCGGGGTCAGCGCGCCCGCGGGCCCGCACGCGTGGGCGGCGGCCGACACCCAGGCGGCCCGCGCGCTGGCCCGCGCCCGCGCCACCCGGACTCCCCTGATCCGCCACGGCGACCGTCCCGCGCTCGCGGACCTCGTCCCCCCGGCGGACGCCGAGGCCCACGCCCAGGCCCTGCTCGCCCCTGTCGCCGGAACCCCCGCGCTGACCGAGACCCTGCGCACCTGGCTTTCCCTGCACGGCAGTTGGGACCGCACCGCGGTGGCCCTCTCCGTCCACCGCAACACCGTGCGCCAACGCATCGCCCGCTGTTCGGCCTTGCTGGGGGCGGACCTCGACGACCCGGACGTACGGATGGAGTTGTGGTTCGCCCTCCGGGACGACTGAACACAAGACGGACCCGGGTCCCGTACACCTGAGTGACGCACATCCCAGCGACCGGGACAGCCGCGCTCCCGGCCGGAGGGCACCGGCACAATGGGGGTATGCCGATACCCGGGACTCCCAGCCGCGCCGAACTTGTCGACCATCTCGTGAAGACCCGTATCGCGGGCGATGTCGCCACGCCCCGCGAGAACAACCTCTCCCACTACCGCAAACTGGCGAACGGCGAGCGCAACTGGTGGCTCGGTCTGGAACTCGGCGACCGCTGGAGCGACGAGCAGGACGTGCTCGCGGTGATGGCGGAGCGGGTCGGCGTCAACGACGACCCGGAGTACCGGTACGGCCAGGACACCATCGACCCCGAGCTGACCGTGGACGCGCTGGACCGTCTCGCGGCCCGGCTGCGCAAGGCGGCCGAGGACCGGCAGCGGGTGCTGTTCGCGACCGGCCACCCGGGCGGGCTGCTGGACGTGCACCGCGCCACGGCCGCCGCCCTGCGCGCCGCCGGCTGCGAGATCGTGGTGATCCCCGACGGCCTGCAGACGGACGAGGGTTACGTCATGCAGTTCGCGGACGTCGCGGTCCTGGAGCACGGCGCCACGCTGTGGCACACCCACTCGGGCGAGCCGATGCGCGCGATCCTCACCGGTCTGCAGCGGGAGGGCCGCCCACTGCCCGACCTGGTCGTGGCCGACCACGGCTGGGCCGGTTTCGCAGGCCAGCAGGGCCTGGACTCCGTCGGATACGCCGACAGCAACGACCCGGCGCTCTTCCTCGCCGAGTCGGAGGGCACGCTCCAGGCCGTGGTCCCGCTCGACGACCACGTCCTCAGCCCGCGCCACTACGACCCGATGACGGCGTACCTGCTCAAGGAAGCGGGCCTCGCCTGAGCCCCGGCTCCGCCTCGGACCCTCTGGGTCCGTTGGGTCCCGTCAGATCCCGGCGATCGATCCGGGGGCGCGCTCGGCGCGGGCGAGCCCCCGGACGACGTTCACCGGCCCGTGCCGCCGGACCGCGAGGCGGGCGAGCAGATCGACCACCGGCGCGGTCACCCGCTCGGGGAAGTCCGGTGCCGGCAGGCCCACGCCGTACGCCAAGTCATCGGCGTGGACGACGAGTTCCATCAGCCGGGTGAGCAGGAAGTCGTCGAGGCCGAGGGACCAGTCGCCCCAGGACGGCATCCGGACCGGCCGCACGGCGGGGGCCTCGGGCAGCGCGGTCCGCAGCCGTTCGAGGGCCTCGCGGGCGCGTCCCACGAGCACCTCGTGCCCGTCCGCCGCCGTCGCCTCCCCGCCGCGCCGGATACGGATGTTGACCGCGCCGTCGACACCCGCGTCGAGCCAGGTCACCCGCTCCACGTAGTACTCCCGCAGCGACACCACCGGCTCCTCCGGCAGCGGCCGTGCCAGCAGGTCCGGCAGGGCGAGTTCCGGCCAGACGGTGTGCGCCGCGAGGCCGCCGACGCTGAAGTCCCGCAGCGCGCCGGGCTTTCCCCAGGCGACGGCGACGGCGGGTTCGGCGAGCAGCGCGGCGACCGTGTCCGCGGCTTCCAGGAAGACTTCCCGGATACGTGCCCCGCGCCAGTTCCACGACTCTTCCACGTAGGTCATGGCCGCCATCCAACCCCTCGCCCCCGAACCGCCTCAACTGCCTTTCACGGCCAGGGGTTCAACCCCTCGTCCCGCCGCTGGGCGTACCCCGGTGTCGGGTCCAGGTACACCCTGCTCACCGAGGGGAACACCGCCCGGAGCCGGTCCTCCGCCTGTTCGCAGGCCCACTCGATCTCGGCCGCTGTCGACGCGTCCCGGAAGTCGACCTTGGCGGCGATGAGCGCCTCTCGCGGCCCCTGCATGAGCGTGATCAGTTCCAGTACGGCCTCCACGTGCTCCACCGCGAGCAGCTCCGCCCGGATCCGCTCCCGCATCGGCCGGGGCAGCGGCCGTCCGATCAGCAGCTCCGCGTTGGAACGGCCGAGCACCCAGGCGACGTAGAGCAGCAGGAGCCCGATGAGCAGCGAGGCGATGCCGTCCCAGACACCCGATCCGGTCAGCTGGCCGCCCAGCAGGCCCCCCGCGGCGAACACCAGTCCGACCAGTGCCGCCGAGTCCTCCATGACGACGGCCTTCACGGCGGTGTCGGGAGTGCGCCGAAGGTAGGTCTTGAAGGAGGCGTCGACCCGGGCGGCCTCGCCGCGCGCCTGCCGCAGCCCCGTCCGCAGGGAGAAGCCCTCCAGGAGGAAGGCGAGGGCCAGCACGATGTACGACACGAGCGGGTCGCCGAGCTCCTCCCCCGCGACCAGGGTGTGGATGCCGTCGTAGATCGAGAAGACCGCGCCGCCGACGAAGGTGGCGACGGCGGCGAGCAGCGCCCAGATGTACCGCTCGGGGCCGTAGCCCAGCGGATGGTCCTCGTCGGCCGGTTTCTCGCTGCGTTTGAGCGCCGTGAGCAGCAGCAGTTCCGTAACCGTGTCGGCGACGGAGTGGGCGGCCTCCGACAGCATCGCGCTGGAGCCGCTGATGACGCCGGCGACCGCCTTGGCGAGGGCGATCCCGAGATTGGCGGCGGCGGCGACGATCACCGTGAAGACGCTCTCGCCGCCGCTGTCGCCGCTGCCCTCGTCCCGTGCTGCTGCTTCGGTCATGCCTCAGTCTGACCGAGGAACGGGTCGTCGCCGCGGAACACGTCGCTATCGCGGGACGCGGACCACGCCTTCCTGGATCACCGAGATGGCCAGCCGGCCGTCCTGGGTGTAGATCCGGGCCTGGCCGAGGCCGCGGCCGCCGGATGCCGACGGTGACTCCTGGTCGTACAGCAGCCATTCGTCGGCGCGGAACGGGCGGTGGAACCACATCGCGTGGTCCAGCGAGGCGCCGACGACATCGCCGGTCACCCAGCCGCCGCGCCCGTGGGCGAGCAGGATGGAGTCGAGGAGCGTCATGTCCGAGACGTACGTCGCGAGGACGACGTGCAGCAGCGGGTCGTCGGCGAGCTTGCCGTTGGTGCGGAACCACACCTGGGAGCGCGGCTCGCGGGCCTCGCCGACGGTGGCGTACGGCGGCGCGTCGACATAGCGCAGATCGACGGACTCCCGGGCCTCCAGGATGCGCTCCACGACCTCGGCGTCGGTGAAGACGTCGGCGTACAGGGGAAGCAGTTCGGCGGCCGTGGGCAGCGTCTCCGGGTCGGGCGCGGGCGGCATCGGCGCCTGGTGCTCCATGCCCTCCTCGTACGCCTGGAAGGACGCGGAGAGATGGAAGATCGGCTGTCCGTGCTGGACCGCGACCACCCTGCGGGTGGTGAAGGAGCGGCCGTCGCGGATGCGGTCCACCGAGTACACGATGGGCGCCCCGGGGTCACCGATCCGCAGGAAGTACGCGTGCAGGGAGTGGGCGAGCCGGTCCTCGGGGACCGTGCGCCCGGCGGCCACGAGGGCCTGCGCAGCCACCTGTCCGCCGAAGACCCGAGGGACGACGGCGGACCGGGAACGGCCGCGGAAGATGTCCTCCTCGATCCGCTCGAGATCGAGGAGATCGAGGAGGGACTGAAGTGCCTCGTTCATAAGGCAGTTGTACCGCGCAGTCTTTTCTCGGACCTTACAGGCCCATGTCCTTGGCGATGATCGTCTTCATGATCTCGCTGGTCCCGCCGTAGATGCGGTTGACACGGTTGTCCGCGTACAGGCGGGCGATCGGGTACTCGTTCATGAAGCCGTAGCCGCCGTGCAGCTGGAGGCAGCGGTCGATGACGCGGTGCGCGACCTCGGTGCAGAACAGCTTGGCGCTGGCGGCCTCGGCCGGGGTCAGCTCACCGGCGTCGAGGGCCTCCAGGGCGCGGTCGGCGACGGCCTCGGCCGCGTCCACCTCGGCCTGGCAGGCGGCCAGCTCGAACTTGGTGTTCTGGAAGGAGGCGACGGTCTTGCCGAAGACGGTCCGCTCCTGGACGTACTCCTTGGCGAACCGGACGGCGGCCTTGGCCTGCGCGTAGGCGCCGAAGGCGATGCCCCAGCGCTCGGAGGCGAGGTTGTGGCCGAGGTAGTAGAAGCCCTTGTTCTCCTCGCCGAGCAGGTCCTCGACGGGCACCTTCACGTCGACGAACGCCAGCTCGGCGGTGTCGGAGGTCTTCAGGCCCAGCTTGTCCAGCTTGCGGCCGATGGAGTAGCCCTCGGACTTGGTGTCCACGGCGAAGAGGGAGATGCCGTGGCGGCGGTCCTCGGCGGTGGGCGCGGAGGTGCGGGCGCAGACGATCACGCGGTCGGCGTGGACGCCACCGGTGATGAAGGTCTTGGAGCCGTTGAGGACGTAGTGCGTGCCGTCCTCGGAGAGCTTGGCGGTGGTCTTCATGCCCGCGAGGTCGGAGCCGGTGCCCGGCTCGGTCATCGCGAGGGCCCACATCTCCTCGGCGCTGACGAACTTCGGCAGGAAGCGCTTCTTCTGCTCGTCGGTGGCGAGCGACTTGATGTAGGGCAGGCCCAGCAGCACGTGCACACCGGAGCCGCCGAACTGGACACCGGCGCGCGAGGTCTCCTCGTACATCACGGCTTCGAACTTGTACGAGTCGATGCCGGCGCCGCCGAACTCCTCGTCCACGCGGATGCCGAAGACGCCGAGCTCGGCGAGCTTGTAGTAGAAGTCGCGCGGCGCCTGGCCGGCGGCGAACCACTCGTCGTAGACCGGGACGACCTCGGCCTCGATGAAGGCGCGCAGGGTCTCCCGGAACGCCTCGTGGTCCTCGTTGAACACAGTACGGCGCACCGCCGCCACCTCCGCCTGGATACCTGGGTCATTTCTAAGCGCTTGCTCAGATACGAGGTTACCCGTCGGTCACGAGCGCCGTCCAGAGGTCAACCCCCGAGACGCTCGTCACGCCCCGGGAGCCACGGGAGCCTCGGAGGTCACTGCTGCCACCCCGGGGGCCACGGGCGTCCCGGGGGCCACGGCAGCCGCTCCGAAGGCCCCCCGTGCCATCCGGTGCAGCAGCTCCGCCGTCCCCGTGCGCCCCGGGAGCGCGCCCGGGCGCCCCAGGTGCGGGGTCGAGTTCAGCAGGCCGAAGACCGAGTGCACGGCCGAACGGGCGGCGGGTTCGGTCAGTTCCGGGTACACCTCGCGGACCACCTCCACCCACAGCTCGACGTACTGGCGCTGGAGCTGCCGCACGAGCTTGCGGTCGCTGTCCCGCAGGCGGTCCAGCTCGCGGTCGTGCAGGGTGATCAGGGGGCGGTCGTCGAGCGCGAAGTCGATGTGCCCCTCGATGAGCGAGTCGAGGAGCGCCTCCGCGCTCCCGTCGGCCTCCGCCACCCGGCGCTTGCCGCCCGTGAGCAGCTGCCCGCTGATCCCCACCAGCAGCTCGGCGAGCATCGCGTCCTTGCCGGCGAAGTGCCGGTAGAGACCGGGGCCGCTGATGCCGACCGCCGCTCCTATCTCATCCACTCCCACGCCGTGGAAACCGCGCTCGGCGAAGAGCCGGGCCGCTTCCCTGAGGATCTGCTCGCGCCGGGTGGGGGCGTCGGTTCTGGTGGCCATGAAAACAATTCTAGACACGGGGGTTAGCGGTCGTTAACCTGAAGGAGTTGCGTTAACGCTCATTAACTGGTCGACCACCTGGTGAGGGGACCGCAGGATGCAAGAGGCACCGGAGCTGACGAGCGCGGCAGACCCCGCGTCGGAGGCCTGGAGGGCCAACGAGGCGGCACACCGCGCGCTGGGCGAGGAGCTGCGCCTCAAGCTGGCCGCGGCGCGGCTCGGCGGCGGCGAGAAGGCGCGCGCCCGGCACACCGCGCGCGGAAAACTGCTGCCCCGCGACCGTGTGGACACCCTCCTCGACCCCGGCTCACCGTTCCTGGAGCTGGCGCCGCTCGCCGCGGACGGGATGTACGACGGAGCGGCCCCGGCCGCCGGCGTCATCGCCGGGATCGGCCGGGTCAGCGGGCGCGAGTGCGTGATCGTCGCCAATGACGCCACCGTCAAGGGCGGCACGTACTACCCGATGACCGTGAAGAAGCACCTGCGCGCCCAGGAGGTCGCGCTGGAGAACCGCCTGCCCTGCGTCTATCTCGTCGACTCCGGAGGCGCCTTCCTGCCCATGCAGGACGAGGTGTTCCCCGACCGCGACCACTTCGGGCGGATCTTCTACAACCAGGCGCGGATGTCCGGCGCCGGCATCCCGCAGATCGCGGCCGTCCTCGGCTCCTGCACGGCGGGCGGCGCCTATGTGCCGGCGATGAGCGACGAGGCCGTGATCGTGCGCGGCCAGGGCACGATCTTCCTCGGCGGGCCACCGCTGGTGAAGGCCGCCACCGGCGAGGTCGTCACGGCCGAGGAGCTGGGCGGCGGCGAGGTGCACGCACGCGTGTCGGGCGTCACCGACCATCTCGCGGAGGACGACGCGCACGCGCTGCGGATCGTCCGGAACATCGCGGCCACCCTGCCCGCGCGCGGGGCGCTCCCCTGGTCCGTGGAGCCGTCGGCCGAGCCCAAGGTCGACCCGTACGGGCTGTACGGCGCGGTGCCGGTCGACTCCCGCACCCCCTATGACGTGCGCGAGGTCATCGCACGCGTGGTCGACGGTTCACGCTTCGCCGAGTTCAAGGCGGAGTTCGGGCAGACCCTGGTCACCGGCTTCGCGCGGATCCACGGCCACCCGGTCGGGATCGTCGCCAACAACGGCATCCTGTTCTCCGAGTCGGCCCAGAAGGGCGCCCACTTCATCGAGCTGTGCGACCAGCGCGGCATCCCGCTGGTGTTCCTGCAGAACATCTCCGGGTTCATGGTGGGGCGCCAGTACGAGGCCGGCGGCATCGCCAAGCACGGCGCGAAGATGGTGACGGCCGTCGCCTGCACCCGCGTGCCGAAGCTGACCGTCGTGATCGGCGGTTCGTACGGCGCGGGCAACTACTCGATGTGCGGCCGGGCGTACTCGCCGCGCTTCCTGTGGATGTGGCCGGGCGCCAAGATCTCCGTGATGGGCGGCGAGCAGGCCTCCTCGGTCCTCGCGACCGTCAAGCGCGACCAGATCGAGGCGCGGGGCGAATCCTGGCCGGCCTCGGACGAAGAGGACTTCAAGGACCCGATCCGCCGGCAGTACGAGCGGCAGGGCAACGCCTACTACGCGACGGCCCGGCTCTGGGACGACGGCGTGATCGACCCGATGGAGACCCGGCAGGTCCTCGGACTCGCCCTGACCGCCTGCGCCAACGCGCCCCTGGGTGACCCCCAGTTCGGCGTCTTCCGGATGTGAGGGGACCCACCCATGTTTGACACGGTGCTTGTGGCCAACCGGGGCGAGATCGCCGTCCGCGTCATCCGTACCCTGCGTGCGCTCGGCGTGCGCTCGGTGGCCGTCTTCTCGGACGCGGACGCGGACGCCCGGCACGTCCGGGAGGCCGACACGGCCGTACGGATCGGACCGGCGCCCGCGTCCGAGAGCTATCTGTCGGTGGAGCGGCTGCTGGAGGCTGCGGCCCGGACCGGCGCCCAGGCGGTGCACCCCGGGTACGGCTTCCTCGCCGAGAACGCCGCGTTCGCGCGGGCCTGCGCGGGGGCCGGACTGGTCTTCATCGGGCCGTCCCCCGAGGCGATCTCCCTGATGGGCGACAAGATCCGCGCCAAGGAGACGGTGAAGGCGGCCGGGGTCCCGGTCGTGCCCGGCTCCTCGGGCAGCGGTCTGACGGACGCGGAGCTGATCGCGGCGGCCCGCGAGATCGGCGTGCCGGTGCTGCTGAAGCCGAGCGCGGGCGGCGGCGGCAAGGGCATGCGCCTGGTGCGCGACACCGCGGTCCTGGCCGACGAGATCGCCGCCGCCCGGCGCGAGGCGCGGGCCTCCTTCGGCGACGACACGCTTCTCGTCGAGCGCTGGGTCGACCGGCCCCGGCACATCGAGATCCAGGTCCTGGCGGACGGGCACGGCCACGTCATACACCTGGGCGAGCGCGAGTGCTCGCTCCAGCGCCGCCACCAGAAGATCATCGAGGAGGCGCCCAGCGTGCTCCTCGACCCCGCCACCCGGGCCGCGATGGGCGAGGCGGCCGTCCAGGCGGCCCGCTCCTGCGGCTACCGGGGCGCGGGCACGGTCGAGTTCATCGTCCCCGGCGGCGACCCGTCCTCGTACTACTTCATGGAGATGAACACCCGCCTCCAGGTGGAGCACCCGGTCACCGAGCTCGTCACGGGCCTCGACCTCGTCGAGTGGCAGCTGCGCGTCGCCGCCGGCGAGCGCCTGCCCTACGAGCAGCGGGACATCACCCTCACCGGGCACGCGGTGGAGGCCCGCATCTGCGCCGAGGACCCGGCGCGCGGCTTCCTCCCCTCCGGGGGCACCGTGCTCGCCCTGCACGAGCCGCAGGGCGACGGAGTGCGCACCGACTCGGGCCTCTCGGAGGGCACCGAGGTCGGCAGCCTCTACGACCCGATGCTCTCCAAGGTCATCGCGTACGGCCCCGACCGCGCGACGGCGCTGCGCAGACTCCGGGCCGCCCTCGCCGAGACGGTCACGCTCGGGGTGCAGACGAACGCGGGATTCCTGCGCCGTCTGCTGGCCCACCCGGACGTGGTGGCGGGCGACCTGGACACCGGTCTGGTCGAGCGGGAGGCGGCGGGGCTGGTCACCGCGGAGGTTCCGGAGGAGGTGTACGAGGCGGCGGCGGCCGTCCGGCTCGCCGAGCTGGCTCCGCCGGACGAGGGCTGGACCGACCCGTTCTCCGTGCCGAGCGGCTGGAGGCTCGGCGGCACCCCCCGACCGGTGGGCTTCTCCCTGCGGGTCCTCGACCCCGTGGAGTACACCCCGCGCGGCACCCACACGGTCACCGCCGGCCGGGTCGCGGTGACCCTCGACGGGGTGCGCCACACCTTCCACCGCGCCGCCGACTGGATCGGCCGCGACGGTGACGCCTGGCATGTGCGCGATCACGACCCGGTGGCCGCGTCGCTCACCGGCGCCGCGCACTCCGGTGCCGATTCGCTGACCGCCCCCATGCCGGGCACGGTGACCGTCGTGAAGGTCGCCGTCGGCGACGAAGTGAGCGCCGGGCAGAGCCTGTTGGTGGTCGAGGCGATGAAGATGGAGCACGTCATCTCCGCGCCGCACGCCGGGACCGTCAGCGAGCTGGACGTCAAACCGGGCACGGCGGTCGCCATGGATCAGGTACTGGCGGTCATCACCCCCGTGGAGGAGGCGGAGACGGCATGAGCACTTCCGAACTGGGCCTGCCGATGGCCGTACCGGCCCAGGACCTACCCGCCCGGGTGCGGATCTACGAGGTCGGCGCGCGTGACGGGCTGCAGAACGAGAAGGGGACCGTTCCGACCGAGGTCAAGGCGGAGTTCATCCGGCGCCTCGCGGACTCGGGGCTGGCCACGATCGAGGCCACCAGCTTCGTCCACCCCAAGTGGGTTCCCCAACTCGCCGACGCGGAGCAGCTGTTCCCGCAGGTGGCCGACCTGCCGGTGGCGCTTCCGGTGCTGGTCCCGAACGAACGCGGGCTGGAGCGGGCGCTGGTGCTCGGCGCCCGGCACGTGGCCGTCTTCGCCAGCGCGACGGAGTCCTTCGCCAAGGCCAACCTCAACCGGACGGTCGACGAGGCGCTCGCCATGTTCGAACCGGTGGTGAACCGCGCCAAGGCCGCGAACCTCACGGTCCGCGGCTACATCTCGATGTGCTTCGGCGACCCCTGGGAGGGTCCGGTGCCGGTCCATCAGGTCGTCCGCGTCAGCAAGGCGCTGATGGACATGGGCTGTGACGAGCTGAGCCTCGGCGACACCATCGGCGTGGCGACGCCGGGCCATGTGCAGGCCCTGCTCGCCGAACTGAACGAGGAGGGCGTGCCCACCAGCGCGCTCGGCGTGCACTTCCACGACACCTACGGCCAGGCGCTCTCCAACACCCTGGCCGCCCTCCAGCACGGCATCACCACCGTCGACGCCTCCGCGGGCGGCCTCGGCGGCTGCCCGTACGCGAAGTCCGCGACCGGCAACCTCGCCACCGAAGACCTCGTATGGATGCTCCAGGGCCTCGGTATCGACACCGGGGTCGACCTCGGCCGCCTCACCGCCACGAGCGTGTGGATGGCCGGACAACTGGGCCGACCCAGCCCTTCCCGCACCGTCAAAGCACTCGGTACAACGACTCAGTCCCACCAGGAGTGATCCGCATGTCCCTGGACCACCGCCTCTCCCCCGAACTCGAAGAACTCCGCCGTACGGTGGAGGAGTTCGCCCATGACGTCGTGGCGCCGAAGATCGGCGACTTCTACGAGCGGCACGAATTCCCGTACGAGATCGTCCGGGAGATGGGCCGCATGGGCCTGTTCGGGCTGCCGTTCCCGGAGGAGTACGGCGGCATGGGCGGCGACTACCTCGCCCTCGGCATCGCCCTGGAGGAGCTGGCCCGGGTCGACTCGTCCGTGGCCATCACCCTGGAGGCGGGCGTCTCGCTGGGCGCCATGCCGATCCATCTCTTCGGTACGGAGGAGCAGAAGCGGGAGTGGCTCCCCCGTCTGTGCTCCGGCGAGGTCCTGGGCGCCTTCGGCCTGACCGAGCCGGACGGCGGCTCGGACGCGGGCGCGACCCGTACGACGGCCCGCCTCGACCCCGAGACGAACGAGTGGGTCATCAACGGCAGCAAGTGCTTCATCACCAACTCCGGTACGGACATCACGGGCCTGGTCACGGTCACCGCCGTCACCGGCCGCAAGCCCGACGGCAAGCCGCTGATCTCGGCCATCATCGTCCCCTCCGGCACCCGGGGCTTCACGGTCGCGGCCCCGTACTCGAAGGTCGGCTGGAACGCCTCCGACACCCGTGAGCTGTCCTTCGCGGACGTGCGCGTCCCGGCGGCCAACCTGCTCGGCGAACAGGGCCGCGGCTACGCGCAGTTCCTGCGCATCCTGGACGAGGGCCGCATCGCCATCGCGGCGCTGGCCACGGGCCTCGCGCAGGGCTGTGTCGACGAGTCGGTCAAGTACGCCAAGGAGCGGCACGCGTTCGGGCGCCCGATCGGCGCCAACCAGGCGATCCAGTTCAAGATCGCCGACATGGAGATGAAGGCACACATGGCCCGCGTCGGCTGGCGCGACGCCGCGTCCCGTCTCGTGGCGGGGGAGCCCTTCAAGAAGGAGGCGGCGGTCGCCAAGCTGTACTCCTCCACGATCGCCGTCGACAACGCCCGTGACGCCACCCAGGTCCACGGCGGCTACGGCTTCATGAACGAGTACCCGGTCGCCCGTATGTGGCGCGACTCCAAGATCCTGGAGATCGGCGAGGGCACGAGCGAGGTCCAGCGGATGCTGATCGCCCGTGAGCTGGGGCTCACGGGCTGACCCTTCGCGCACCACCAGTACACCGCGGCCACCGCCGGGCACCCACCCGCCGGTGGCCGCGACGCGTTCGGCACCACCTGCGGGACTGCGGCTGGTCCGGGAGCCCCCGACGCCCGCACCGCGTTCACCACCTCTGCGGGACCGCACCGTGGTCGGCACGCCCGCGCGGCAGCCAACCGGGCCGAGACACAAGCGAGTTGAGCCCTCACGACACCCGGCCCCGGACCGGGAGCGGCGATGTCGTCGCGTCAGCGGCCGTACCCCACGGGCGGATCGCGGACCCGGCCGCGACACCCACCCCCTGGACAAGTACTGAGGTTAGGCTAACCTATCTTCGAACTCGTCCGGCGGGCGCTCCCGCCCCGTGCCGAAAGCAGCCACACTCATGCCCAACGCCCGCGCCACCCACCTCACCCGCCGCGGCATCCTCGCCGCGGGCGGCGCCCTCGGCCTCGGCGCCGTCCTCGCCGCCTGCGGGGACGACAACGCCTCGAAAAACGGTGGCTCGGACTCGACGAAGGCCGCCGAGAAGTCCGGCCCGTGGACGTTCAAGGACGACCGCGGCACGACGGTGAAGCTGGACAGGGCTCCGGCGAACATCGTCGCCTTCACCGGTGTCGCCGCCGCCCTGTTCGACTACGGCATCGAGGTCAAGGGCGTGTTCGGCCCGACGAAGACCAAGGACGGCAAGGCCGATGTCCAGGCCGGCGACATGGACATCAGCAAGCTGACGATCCTCGGCAACGAGTGGGGCCAGTTCAACATCGAGAAGTACGCGGGCCTCGCCCCCGACGTCCTGGTCTCGACGATGTTCGACACCGCGGGCACCCTCTGGTACGTCCCCGAGGAGTCCAAGGACAAGATCCTCAAGCTCGCCCCGAGCGTCGGAATCTCCGTCTACGACGTCCAGATGCCCCAGCCGCTGGAGCACATGCTCGCGCTGGCAGAGTCCCTCGGCGCCGACGTGAAGTCCGCGAAGATCGTCGAGGCGAAGAAGAAGTTCGAGACGGCCGCCGAACGGCTGCGCAAGGCCGCCAAGGCCCGCCCCGAGATCAAGGTGCTCGCCGGCAGCGCGAGCCAGGACATCTTCTACGTCTCCGGCTCCAACCTCTCCATCGACCTGGAGTACTTCAAGGCGCTCGGCGTGAACATCGTCGAGCCCTCCGCCAAGGCCCTGAAGGCCAGCGGCGGCTGGTTCGAGAACCTGAGCTGGGAGAACGTCGACAAGTACCCGGCCGACATCGTCATCATGGACGACCGCACCTCGACCATCCAGCCGGCCGACATCACCGAGGCCACCTGGAAGAAGCTGCCCGCCGTCAAGGCCGGCCAGGTCATCGCCCGGACGCCCGAGCCGATCCTGTCGTACGACAAGTGCACCCCGATCCTCGACAAGCTCGCCGAGGCCATCGAGAACGCGAAGAAGGTCGCCTGAGACCCCCTTCGCGACCCCGTCCGCGACCCCCTGACGCTGACTCAGGAGCACTCATGACGACGGCCGTAGCCGCCCCGTTCCGTTTCTTCTCCCTCCAGGTCGTACGGACGAGGCGGCTCGGTCCGTCGCTGCTCCGGGTGACCTTCACGGGGCCCGATCTGCAGGCGTTCCACTCCCATGGGCGCGACCAGTCCCTGTCCCTGTTCCTGCCGCACCCCGGCCAGAGCGAGCCGGCCGTTCCTATCGAACTCGGCGACGGATGGTGGCAGGGCTGGCGTGAACTGCCCGACGGCGTACGGGCGGTGATGCGCTCGTACACCCTGCGCGAACTGCGCCGCGGCCCCGACGAGATCGACATCGACTTCGCGCTGCACGGCCTGGAGCCGGGCGCGGTCGCCCCGGCGGGGCCCGCCTCACGCTGGGCGTCCGGCGCACGGGCCGGTGACCGCGTCGTCCTGCTCGGTCCCGCCGTCGAGGACAACCGGGCCATCCGCTTCCGGCCGCCCGCGGACACCGACCTCGTCGTCCTGTGGGGCGACGAGACGGCCGTCCCCGCCGTCTCCGCGATCCTCGAATCACTCCCGGCGGGACAGCGCGTCCGCGCCTGGCTGGAGGTTCACCACGCCGCCGACATCCAGGATCTGGCGACCTCGGCGGACGCCGAGATCACCTGGCTCGTACGGGACGAGCGCTCCGATGCGGACTCCCCGGGTCCCTCCATGGCTCTCGACGCCCTGCGGACCGCCCAACTCCCGCCCTCGCAGGCCCCGTACGCCTGGATCGCGGGCGAGTCCGGCCGCGTGAAGGAGCTGCGCCGCCATCTCGTGCGCGAGCGCGGCATCGACCGCGGGCGGGTCACCTTCGTGGGCTACTGGCGGCAGGGCCTGAACGAGGAGCAACTGCGGGAGCGCGGCGAGTAGTTCGCGGGCCCCGCAGGGTCTGCCGGAAGTCCGGAACGGTCCGGCGCCGGTCCCGGGGCGTGCGTCAAGAAGACCCAGGTGGGGCGGGGTCGCACGATCGACTTAGGTTAGGCTAACCTAAGTTGAACGTCGCGACTTCGCCCCTTCTCCTGTCCCGCTCGGACTCTCCCCCGCACGGAGGACCCCCACATGCGCTCGCACCTGCTCAATGACACCACCGCGGACCGGTACCGCCGCTCCGTGACCGAAGGCGTCGAGCGGGTGGCGGCCAGACTCGCCACCACCGACCGCCCGTTCACGGGTGTCACGGTCGACGACCTCGCTCCCCGCATCGAGCGGATCGACCTCGACAAGCCCCTGCACGACACCACGGCCGTCCTCGACGAGCTGGAAGAGGTCTACCTCCAGGACGCGATCTACTTCCACCACCCCCGCTACCTCGCCCACCTCAACTGCCCGGTCGTCATCCCGGCCGTGCTCGGCGAGGCTGTCCTCTCCGCCGTCAACTCCTCACTGGACACCTGGGACCAGTCGGCCGGCGGCACCCTCATCGAGCGCAAGCTCATCGACTGGACCAACGAGCGGATCGGCCTCGGCCCGGCCGCCGACGGTGTGTTCACCAGCGGCGGCAGCCAGTCCAACCTCCAGGCCCTGCTGCTGGCCCGCGAGGAGGCCAAGCCCGGCGGCGAAGGCTGGGAGGGTGAGGGAACGGGGGCCGACCTCGGCAAACTGCGGATCTTCGCCTCCGAGGTCAGCCACTTCAGCGTCAAGAAGTCGGCCAAACTCCTCGGACTCGGCGCCGACGCCGTCGTCTTGATCCCCGTCGACCACGACAAGCGCATGCAGACCGTCGCCCTCGCCCGCGAGCTGGAACGCTGCAGGCAGGACGGCCTCGTCCCGATGGCCGTCGTCGCCACCGCGGGCACCACCGACTTCGGCTCCATCGACCCGCTGCCCGAGATCGCGGAGCTCTGCTCCCAGTTCGGCGCCTGGATGCACGTGGACGCCGCCTACGGCTGCGGGCTGCTCGCCTCGCTGAAGAACCGGAACCGTATCGACGGCATCGAGCGGGCCGACTCCGTCACCGTCGACTACCACAAGTCCTTCTTCCAGCCCGTGAGTTCCTCGGCCGTGCTGGTCCGGGACGCCTCGACACTGCGCCATGCCACCTACCACGCGGAGTACCTCAACCCGCGCCGCATGGTCCAGGAGCGCATCCCCAACCAGGTCGACAAGTCCCTCCAGACCACCCGCCGCTTCGACGCGCTGAAGCTGTGGATGACGCTTCGCGTGATGGGCGCCGACGGCATCGGCGAACTCTTCGACGAGGTCTGCGCCCTGGCCGCGGAGGGCTGGGAACTGCTCGCCGCCGACCCGCGCTTCGACGTCGTCGTGCAGCCCTCGCTCTCCACCCTCGTCTACCGGTACATCCCGGCCGCCGTCACCGACCCCGCCGAGATCGACCGCGCCAACCTGTACGCCCGCAAAGCCCTGTTCGCCTCCGGCGACGCCGTCGTCGCGGGCACCAAGGTCGGCGGACGCCACTACCTGAAGTTCACGTTGCTCAACCCCGAGACCACGACGGACGACATCGCCGCCGTCCTCGATCTGATCGCCGGCCACGCCGAGCAGTACCTGGGAGAGTCCCTTGACCGCGCTTGCTGAATCCACGAACACGACCTACGACTTCGTGGGCATCGGGCTCGGGCCCTTCAATCTCGGCCTCGCCTGCCTGACCGAGCCGATCGCCGAACTGAACGGCGTGTTCCTGGAGTCGAAACCCCACTTCGAGTGGCACTCCGGCATGTTCCTGGAGGGCGCGCACCTCCAGACTCCCTTCATGTCGGACCTGGTCACCCTCGCCGACCCGACCTCCCCCTACTCCTTCCTCAACTACCTGAAGGAATCGGGCCGTCTCTACTCGTTCTACATCCGTGAGAACTTCTACCCGCTGCGGGTCGAGTACGACGACTACTGCCGCTGGGCAGCGGACAAGCTGAGCAGCGTCCGCTTCTCCACGACGGTCGCGGAGGTGACCTACGAGGACGAGGTGTACTCCGTACGGACCGAGGCCGGCGAGGTGTTCCGCGCCCGGCACCTGGTCCTCGGCACCGGCACCTCGCCCCACGTCCCGGACGCCTGCTCGGAACTCGGCGGCGACTTCATCCACAACTCCCGCTACACGCAGCACAAGCGGGAGCTCCAGGCCAAGGACTCGATCACCCTGGTCGGCAGCGGCCAGTCCGCCGCCGAGATCTTCTACGACCTGCTGAGCGAGATCGACGTCCACGGCTACCGGCTGAACTGGGTGACCCGCTCGCCGCGCTTCTTCCCCCTCGAATACACCAAGCTGACCCTGGAGATGACCTCCCCGGAGTACATCGACTACTTCCACGCGCTTCCCGAAGCGACCCGCTACCGCCTCCGGTCGGAACAGAAGGGCCTGTTCAAGGGCATCGACGGGGAACTGATCAACGAGATCTTCGACCTGCTCTACCAGAAGAACCTCGGCGGCCCGGTTCCCGCCCGGCTCCTCACCAACTCCTCGCTCGAAAGCGCGCGTTACGACGAGGGCACGTACACGCTCGGCCTCCGCCAGCAGGAACAGGGCAAGGACTACGAGCTGAGCTCGGCGGGCCTGATCCTGGCCACGGGCTACCGCTACGCCGAGCCCGCGTTCCTCGCACCGGTCCGCGACCGGCTCCGCTACGACAGCCGGGGCAACTTCGACGTGGCCCGCAACTACGCCATCGACACCACGGGGAGCGGGATCTTCCTGCAGAACGCGGGCGTCCACACCCACTCGATCACCTCACCGGACCTCGGCATGGGCCCGTACCGCAACGCGTCCATCATCCGTGAGCTGCTCGGCACCGAGTACTACCCGGTCGAGAAGACCATCGCGTTCCAGGAGTTCGCCATATGACCACCGCCACCGCCATCGGCACCTTCACGGTCCGCCCCCTCGACCCCGTCGAGGACGCCCCACTGCTGCACGGGTGGGTGACCCACCCCAAGTCCGCCTTCTGGATGATGCAGGAGGCGAGACTGCACGACGTGGAGCGCGAGTACATGGCCATCGCGGCGAGCGAGCACCACGACGCGTTCATCGGACTGCTGGACGGCGAGCCCGTCTTCCTGATGGAGCGCTACGACCCCGGGTACGTCGAACTCGTCGGGCTGTACGAGCCGGAGCCGGGCGATGTCGGCATGCACTTCCTGGTCGCGCCGAGCGACACGCCCGTGCACGGCTTCACCCGGGCCGTGATCACCGCGGTGATGGAGACCCTGTTCGCCGACCCGGCGACCCGCCGGGTCGTCGTCGAGCCCGACGTGGGCAACACGGCCGTGCACGCCCTCAACGAGGCCGTCGGCTTCGTGCCCGAGCGGGAGATCCAGAAGCCGGAGAAGAAGGCGCTGTTGAGCTTCTGCACCCGGGAGCAGTTCACGAAGGCGGTGGCGGCATGAGCCACGCCGAGAGCGTCGCCCACCTCTCCCCCGAGCGCTGGGCCCTCGCCAACCGCCTCCTCGTGCGCAAGGCGCTCGCCGAGTTCGCCCACGAGCGGCTGATCACCCCGCAGAGCCTGCCGGACGGCCGGTACGAGGTCCGCGGCGACGACGGGCTGACGAGCTACCGCTTCACCGCCGTGCTGCGCTCCCTCGACCACTGGCAGGTGGACGCCGAGTCGATCACCCGGCACCGCGACGGCAGCGAACTCCCGCTGTCCGCACTGGACTTCTTCATCGAGCTGAAGGAGGCGCTGGGGCTGAGCGACGAGGTTCTGCCCGTCTACCTGGAGGAGATCTCCTCCACCCTCTCGGGCACCTGCTTCAAACTCACCAAGCCGCGGATCCCGGTCCGTGAACTGGCCGGCGCCGGTTTCCAGGCCATCGAGACCGGCATGACCGAAGGGCACCCCTGCTTCGTCGCCAACAACGGGCGGCTGGGCTTCGGGGTGCACGAGTACCTGGCCTACGCGCCCGAGACCGCGAGCCCGGTCCGGCTGGTGTGGCTGGCCGCGCACCGCTCGCGGGCCGCGTTCACGGCGGGAGTCGGCATCGAGTACGAGTCCTTCGTGCGCGAGGAACTGGGCGCGGAGACCGTCGAGCGGTTCGCCCGGACGCTGACCGGCCAGGGACTCGACCCGGAGGACTACCTGCTCATACCCGTGCACCCCTGGCAGTGGTGGAACAAACTGTCGGTGACGTTCGCCGCCGAGGTCGCCGAGCGGCGCCTGGTCTGTCTCGGCGAGGGCGACGACGAGTACCTGGCCCAGCAGTCCATCCGGACGTTCTTCAACACGACCAGCCCCGAGAAGCACTATGTGAAGACGGCGCTGAGCGTGCTGAACATGGGCTTCATGCGGGGCCTGTCCGCCGCCTACATGGAGGCGACCCCGGCCATCAACGACTGGCTGGCCCAGCTCGTCGAGAACGACCCGGTGCTGAAGTCGACGGGTCTGTCGATCATCCGTGAGCGGGCGGCCGTCGGCTACCGGCACCTGGAGTACGAGGCGGCCACCGACCGGTACTCCCCGTACCGCAAGATGCTCGCCGCGCTGTGGCGCGAGAGCCCGGTCCCCTCGCTCCAGGAGGGCGAGAGCCTGGCGACGATGGCGTCCCTCGTCCATGTCGACCACGAGGGCGCCTCGTTCGCGGGTGCGCTGATCGAGCGGTCGGGCCTGACGCCGGTGGAGTGGTTGCGCCGCTATCTCCGCGCCTACCTCACCCCGCTCCTGCACAGCTTCTACGCGTACGACCTGGTCTACATGCCGCACGGCGAGAACGTCATCCTGGTCCTGAAGGACGGGGTCGTGCGGCGGGCGGTCTACAAGGACATCGCCGAGGAGATCGCGGTCATGGACCCGCAGGCGGTGCTGCCGCCGCCGGTGGAGCGGATCCGGGTCGAAGTCCCCGAGGACACGAAGCTGTTGTCCATCTTCACGGACGTCTTCGACTGCTTCTTCCGCTTCCTGGCAGCCCAGTTGGCGGACGAGGGCGTCCTCGGCGAGGAGGACTTCTGGCGTACGGTCGCCGAGTCGGTGCGCGCGTACCAGGAGTCGACGCCCGAACTCGACGACAAGTTCCGGCAGTTCGACCTGTTCGCGCCCGAGTTCGCGCTGTCCTGCCTCAACCGGCTCCAGCTGCGCGACAACCGGCAGATGGTCGACCTGGCGGACCCGTCGGGCGCGCTGCAACTGGTCGGCACCCTGAAGAACCCCATCGCCGGGTTCTGAGCACCGGGCTCCTGGCGCGTTCCAGGAGCCCCTGCGTACGGGCGGGCGCCCCGGAGACGGTCCTCCGGGGCGCCCGTCGGCCTGCCCGCTAGCGGGCAGGCCAGGGGACCTGCGGCGAGCGGTAGTAGCCGATGCCGAGGGCGTCCCAGCGCGGCCCCTGGGCGGCCAGCCGCACCTTGTAGGTGTCCCAGTCGTGCGTCGACGCGGGCGACCAGCCGAGTTCGGCGGCCCCCGGCAGCCTCGGGAAGGCCATGACGTCGATGTCGGCGGAGGTCACGATCGTCTCGGTCCACAGCGGCGCCTCGACGCCCTTGACGGCCGAGGCGGGCACGCCGGGAAGGTAGCCGCCCGGGTCCCAGTCGTACGCCCGCCGGACCTCCACCAGACCGGCCCAGTCCTGGCCGAGCGGGGTGTCGGCGGTGTACTTCATGTCGAGGTAGAGCCGGTCCGCGGGCGACAGCACGAGCCCGGTCCCGTTCTGGGCGGCCCGGGCGACCTGCGCCTTCTCCTCGGCGCCGGTGTCGTCGAGCCCCCAGTACTGCGCGATGGCGCCCTTCGCCGGGGTGGCCCCGGTGAGCTGGTGCCAGCCGATCACCTTCTTGCCGTACTTGGCGACCAGGGGCTGCACCTTGTCCATGAAGGTCACGTAGTCGGCGTGGCTGGTGGAGTGCGCCTCGTCACCGCCGATGTGGAGGTACCCGCCGGGGGTGATCGCGGCCAGTTCGCGGATCACGTCGTCCACGAAGTCGTATGTCAGCGGCTTGTTCACGCACAACGAGGAGAAACCGACGTCCGTGCCGGTGTAGAGCGGCGGCGCGACGCCGTCGCAGTTCAGTTCGGCGTACGAGGCGAGGGCGGCGTTGGTGTGTCCGGGCATGTCGATCTCCGGGACGACCTCCAGATAGCGCGAGGAGGCGTACCGGACGATCTCGCGGTAGTCGGCCTTGGTGTAGAAGCCGCCTTGTCCGCCACCGACCTGGGTGGAGCCGCCGTGGGCCGCCAGCCGCGGCCAGGAGTCGACGGCGATGCGCCAGCCCTGGTCGTCGCTCAGGTGCAGATGCAGCTTGTTGACCTTGTAGAGCGCCAGTTCGTCGATGTAGTGCTTGACCTGGGCGACGGTGAAGAAGTGCCGGGAGACGTCGAGCATCGCGCCGCGGTAGGCGTAGCGCGGGGTGTCCTCGATGGTGCCACCGGCGATCAGCCAGGGTCCGCGCTGGACGGAGTCCTTCTCGACGGCTGCGGGGAGCAGCTGACGCAGGGTCTGCACGCCGTGGAAGAGGCCCGCGGGCCGTCCGGCCGTGATCGTGACGCCCGACCTGCCGCTGTCGAGGCGGTAACCCTCGGCGCCCAGTCCCTTGCCGCCGAGCCGGAGCCGGATCGCTCCCGCGCCGTGCGAGGTGACCGGCAGCCGGTAGCCGGTGGAGGGCCGCAGGATGTCCGCGAGGTAGTCGCCGACCGTGCGGGCCTCGCGCGAGTCGTCGACACGGATGCGGGTGTCGCCGGTGATGCGGTACGGGGATCCGCCCGGCTCGACGGAGGCGGGGGCCGGGACGACGCGGACCGGCGGAGCGGCGGCCTCGGTGTGCGGTGCCGCGCCGACGAGGGAGATACCGGCCGCCGCCACGAGCAGCAGCGTACCGAGAAGGCGGGGCGTTCTGTGGTGCTGTCTCACATGCGCTCCCTTCGGTGCCCGGCGAAGGCCCTCGGCCCGTCCTCGGCCGCGCCCTTCACCGTGCCCTTCGAATTGGTCGAGACCACTCTCCCGCAGACGCGGTGGAACAATCCCCGTCATGGCGGAAATCATCCAGCGGGACGGCACGTGGATCTTCGACGGGGACGCTCTGCGGCTGACCCCCGGGCGGGACAAGAACGTCAGCCTGCTGCGCAGGACGCTGGGTGAACTCACCGTGCCGCTCGACGCGTTGGCGGGTGTCTCGCTGGAGCAGGGCAGGAAGGCCGGGCGGCTCAGGCTCCGGCTGCGCGACGGCGCGGACCCGCTGCTCCAGGCGACCGGCGGCAAGCTCGCGGAGCCGAACGACCCGTACCAGCTCACGGTGGAGGCCGACCGTTTCGGCGTCGCCGAGTACTTCGTGGACGAGGTCCGGGGCGCGCTGCTCCTCGACCGGGTTCCGTCCGATCCGGTCGACGGCTATCTGCTGCCCGGTCCGCCGGTGCCGCTGTCCGCCTCCGCCGGTGACGGCACGGCGAGCTTCGACGGCGAACGCGTACGCCTGGAGTGGAACTGGAAGACGGAGGACGCGAAGTCCGCGTCGGGCGCCCGGACCCTCGCCCTCGGCAACATCACGGCCGTCGAGTGGCGTCCGGCGGCCGGGCTGGAGAACGGCTGTCTGCGCTTCACCGTGCGCGGCGCCGACACCAAGGCGCCGCCGAAGTACGACCCCAACTCCGTGGAGCTGTGGGGCTTCAAGAAGGACCCGCTGATGGCGCTGGTCGCGGCGGCGGTGCAGGCGAGGCTGCCGCATCCGGCGGCGCCCGTGGAGGACCGGCTCGCGGAGCAGCCGGTCCTGGAGGCTGCCCCCGAGCCCGGACCCGAGGCCGACCACGACGCCCTCCTGCGCAGGCTGCGCGAACTCGGCGAGCTGCACCGGGAAGGCGTCCTGACGGACGAGGAGTTCACCCTGGCCAAGCAGGCGGTCCTCAAGCGCCTGTAGGAACGGGCATTCGAGGACCGCCGCTCGCGGGAACCGGCCGCCGGCCAGGGAAGCGGTACACCCCGCCTTCCGCGTACCTGGACACCTGCGCGCCTGTCCGCCTGTCCGCCCAGGGCCTACTTGGCCCGGCGCGCGACCGTGAAGTGGTCGACCTCCGCACCGGTCTCGGCGATGCCGCG
This sequence comes from Streptomyces rhizosphaerihabitans, assembly GCF_025399795.1. Taxonomy (GTDB): domain Bacteria; phylum Actinomycetota; class Actinomycetes; order Streptomycetales; family Streptomycetaceae; genus Streptomyces; species Streptomyces rhizosphaerihabitans. Next base: position 144,440 of record NZ_JAODTZ010000007.1, read on the forward strand.
GACCGTCAGGGTGGCCAGGCGACCCTTCGGGGCCGGGGTCACGTCGACGCGCAGGAACGAGTAGTTGAGGTAGCGCACGCGCGACCAGGCGACCGTCTCGGCCTGCTTGCCGTCCTTGAGGTTGATGAAGGAGGCGACGGACTCGACCTCGTTCTCCTTGCCCTCGTAGGACTCCGGGGCGGTGAAGGCGTACAGGCTGCGGCCGGCCGCGCCCGCCGTCACGTACACGACACCGTCGGTCTCCGGGTACGCCGTGCCGCCGATCGGCAGCTTCTTGGTGACCGTGTTCGCCTTGATGACGTCCGTGCGCTCGTACTGGTGGTTGTGGCCGTTGATCACCAGGTCGACGGTGTACTTCTCGAACAGCGGCACCCACTCCTGTCGCACGCCCCCCTCCGAGGCGTGCGCCGTGGAGGTGCAGTACGCGCAGTGGTGGAAGAAGACCACGACGAAGTCGATGTCCCGCGAGGCGCGGTACTTCTTGAGCTGGGCCTCCAGCCACTTGGTCTGGGTACCGCCGGAGATGCCGAGGTTGGCCGGGATCTCGAAGGAGATGTCGTTGGCGTCCAGCGAGATGATCGCCGTGTTGCCGTGGACGAAGGAGTAGACGCCGGGCAGGTTGGCCTTGTCGGGGCCGTTGTCGGGCAGCGTCCAGCGGGCCTCCTCGCCGCCGTAGCCGTTGGGCGAGTACCAGGCCTCCATGTCGTGGTTGCCGTACGCCGGCATCCACGGCACCTGCTTGGCGACCGTCTCGGTCTGGGCGAGGAACTGGTCCCAGATGCGCGAGTCGAAGCCGGTGTCCTCCTTCTTGCCCGCGCCGGACGGGTCCGCGTAGGCGATGTCGCCGGCGTGCAGGTGGAAGGCGGGGTTCTGGGCGAGCAGCAGGGCGTCGTTGGCGAGGCCGTGGTAGCCGACGCCCTCGTCGCCGAAGGCGGTGAAGGTGAAGGGCTCGGCGTGCGAGGGCGCGGTGGTGAAGGTGCCGAGCGTGCCGAGGAGGTGGGGCTCGGCCGGGTCGAAGCCCGCGTGGCCGACGCCGTAGTAGTAGGTCCTGCCGGGGCGCAGGTGGGTGAGCTTGGCGTGCAGGTAGTACTGGGTGTGGTCGCCGCTCGCGCCCACGCCGGCCGGGGTGTAGAGGGTGCGCACCTCGGCCTCGATCTTGCGGGAGAGGTCGCAGGGGTGGGCGCCGATACGGATGTAGGGCTTGCTGACCGCGGCCGGCACCTGCCAGGAGACGGTCATCTCGGTGCGCGGGTCGTTGCCGAAGGCGAGGTGGCGGCCGAAGGGGGCGACGAGCGCGCCGTCCACCTTCTGCGTCGAGGTCGGGGCGGCCGTCCGCTGCGTCGGGACCGCGGCCTGTGCGGCGCCGGGCACGAAGGCTCCGCCGGCGACGGCGCCGAGGGTCACGGCGCCGCCTCTGATCATGTTGCGCCGCGAGAACTTGGCGCGAAGGTACTCGTGCTGCTCGGCCATGGTCATCTTCTCGGCGAGCTGCTCGGGTACGCCCATGCGTGGAGTGTCCATGGCACCAGAAGTTGCTCCTGGCAATCGACGCGGCGCAAGACGCTGGATGGACAGCCTGTAAACAGCGGCCCATAAGAGATTCAACACCCGCTTGCCCGATATCGGGCAGGATTCTTGCGAATCGTCTTCCGGTACCTCAGGATCAACGGGTGCACGACGAACTCGTTGATCATTTGACGCGGTCGACCCCCCTGAACCGGGGCGAGGCGCTGCGAGTGATCCAGGACGTGCTCGCCTACTTCGACGAGACGACCCAGGACTTCGTCCGTCGCCGCCACCGCGAACTCCAGGCCCAGGGCCTGGTGAACACGTCGATCTTCGAGCGGATCGAGGCGGACCTGAAATATCGCGCGGTCGCGCCGCCGGAGCTCACGCTCAGGCAGCTGCGCCGCATCGTTTACGGCTGAGGGACTCTACGTATATGTGCGGAATCGTCGGATACATCGGCAGGCGTGATGTGACCCCGCTGCTCCTCGAAGGCCTTCAGCGCCTGGAGTACCGCGGCTACGACTCGGCGGGCATAGTCGTGACCTCCCCCAAGTCGGCCGGCCTGAAGATGGTCAAGGCCAAGGGCCGGGTCCGCGATCTGGAGGCCAAGGTCCCCAAGCGCTTCGCCGGCACCACCGGCATCGCCCACACCCGCTGGGCCACGCACGGTGCCCCCTCCGACGTGAACGCGCACCCGCACATGTCCGGCGACAGCAAGGTCGCGGTCGTGCACAACGGCATCATCGACAACGCCTCCGACCTGCGCAAGAAGCTCGAGGCCGACGGCGTCGAGTTCCTCTCCGAGACCGACACCGAGGTCCTCACGCACCTCGTCGCCCGCTCCCAGCAGGAGAAGCTGGAGGACAAGGTCCGCGAGGCGCTGCGGGTCATCGAGGGCACCTACGGCATCGCGGTGATGCACGCCGACTTCCCCGACCGCATCGTGGTGGCGCGAAACGGCTCCCCCGTCGTGCTCGGCATCGGCGAGAAGGAGATGTTCGTCGCCTCGGACATCGCCGCCCTGGTCACCCACACCCGCCAGATCGTCACGCTGGACGACGGCGAGATGGCCACGCTCAAGGCCGACGACTTCCGGACGTACACCACCGAGGGCACTCGGACGACCTCCGAGCCGACCACCGTCGAGTGGGAGGCCGCCTCGTACGACATGGGCGGCCACGACACGTACATGCACAAGGAGATCCACGAGCAGGTCGAGGCCGTGGACCGCGTGCTGCGCGGCCGCATCGACGACCGGTTCTCGACGGTCCACCTCGGCGGCCTGAACCTGGACGCCCGCGACGCGCGCGCCGTGCGCCGCGTGAAGATCCTCGGCTGCGGCACCTCGTACCACGCGGGCATGATCGGCGCCCAGATGATCGAGGAGCTGGCCCGTATCCCCGCGGACGCCGAGCCGGCCTCCGAGTTCCGCTACCGCAACGCGGTCGTCGACCCCGACACCCTGTACATCGCGGTCTCCCAGTCCGGTGAGACCTACGACGTACTGGCCGCCGTCCAGGAGCTGAAGCGCAAGGGCGCACGGGTCCTCGGCGTGGTCAACGTCGTCGGCTCGGCGATCGCCCGCGAGGCGGACGGCGGCATGTACGTCCACGCCGGCCCCGAGGTCTGCGTCGTCTCGACGAAGTGCTTCACCAACACCACCGTCGCCTTCGCGCTGCTCGCCCTGCACCTCGGCCGCACCCGTGACCTGTCGGTCCGCGACGGCAAGCGGATCATCGAGGGCCTGCGCAAGCTGCCCGCGCAGATCTCGGAGATCCTGGAGCAGGAGGACGAGATCAAGAAGCTGGCCGCGGAGTACGCAGAGGCCCACTCGATGCTCTTCATCGGCCGCGTCCGGGGCTACCCCGTGGCCCGTGAGGCCTCGCTGAAGCTCAAGGAGGTCTCGTACATCCACGCCGAGGCCTACCCGGCCTCCGAGCTCAAGCACGGCCCGCTGGCCCTCATCGAGCCGGCGCTGCCCACCGTCGCGATCGTCCCCGACGACGACCTGCTCGAGAAGAACCGCGCCGCCCTGGAGGAGATCAAGGCCCGCAGCGGCAAGATCCTCGCCGTCGCGCACCGGCACCAGGAGAAGGCCGACCAGACGATCCTCGTCCCGAAGAACGAGGACGAGCTGGACCCGATCCTGATGGGCATCCCGCTCCAGCTCCTCGCCTACCACACGGCGTTGGCGCTCGGCCGGGACATCGACAAGCCGCGCAACCTGGCCAAGTCGGTCACCGTCGAGTAGCCGACCGCCGGGCGGTACGTCGCCGAAGATCCACCACTGAAGATCCACCACCGAATGATCCGCCGTCGCGCATGTCCCCTGCCGACGGCCGGACATGAACGATCCCCGTGCGAACCACCCGCGCACGGGGATCGTTCTTCAAGGGCCGGAGCCGCCCAATACCCCGGCCCGCGCCGAGGTCAGCCGGTGGCCGTCACTCCCCGGCCGGCGGCGCGTCGCGGAAGTGCCGTGGGCCAGTGGGCGAGCGCCGCGGTCGCCGCGTACCAGGCGACAGCGCCGGCCGCGGCGGCGAACCAGCCGCCGGCCTTGGCCAGGTCGCCGTTGTCCGCGAAGCGGCCGACGGCGAGAAGCAGCAGGGAGACGAAGAACAGTCCGTAGGTGCCCTGGCCGAGCACGTCCCCGCCCGCGAGGGCGAGCGACAGCACGACGAGTGCGAAGAGCAGCAGGAAGAGTCCCGCCGCGTTGTCGGAGACCTGGCCACCGGCCGAGACGGCCCAGGTGAACCAGAGGGCACCGAGTCCCGTGAAGGCCGTGCCGTTGGCCGTGTCACGGTCGCGGAACGCGAGCAGGCCGGCGACGAAGAGCGCAACGCCGCCTACGTAGTGGGCCAGTGACACGGCGTCAGCCGCCGTCACTCCGTCGATCAAGTCGGTGTACCCGAGGCCGAAGGCCAGCAGGGTGACGCCGAGCGCGAGTCTTCCTACGACCGTGGTGGTGCTTCCCGCAGAGACGTCGTTGTCCACGGCGGGCTCCCTTCATGCCAGTGCGGTTGTGCTGCGCCTTACCGGTCGCCGCGTAGGACCGGCGTCCGGTATATGCCCTTCACAAAGGCACAAACACCTCTACGCGCCAGTAGGTTTACGCACCGCACACAGAACGCCGAACACTTCCCCCGGGGCCGTCCCACCTGGGATGACGGTGCGTCACGGAATGACGATGACAGGGCGCTTGGCGCGTTTGGCGAGCCGTCCCGCGACCGAGCCGAAGATGCGCCCGACGATGCCGTGGGTGGAGCCGACGACTATCGCGTCCGCCTCGTACTCCCGTCCCACCTCTTCGAGTTCGTGGCAGATGTCACCGCCGCGCTCGACCAGGATCCAGGGCACCTCGGAGAGGTATTCGGCGCAGGCGAGCTCCAGCCCCAGCACCTCGGTGCGGTGGTCGGGAACGTCGACGAAGACCGGTGGCTCACAGCCCGCCCACACCGTGGTGGGCAGCCGGTTGGCCACATGGACGATGATCAGGCCGGAGCCCGAGCGGTGCGCCATCCCGATCGCGTAGGCGAGGGCACGCTCGCTGGACGTCGAACCGTCGAAACCGACGACGACGCCGTGCTTGAAAGCGGGATCGCAGGACTGGCGGGGTTCTTCCGCCGCCAGGGGCTCGGCCGCCGTGGGATCGGCGAGCGGGCGCTTGCGGTCCGCGGGATCGAAGAATTCGTGACCGGCCATGGGTGTCTCGGCGTTTGGATCCTCGTGGTGGGGACGACAACGAACGGCAGAGCTGTGTCTGGGAAACATCTTCCCAACCCCATACCCCCAAGGGTACGGCGGCACGCCTCCTCTGCCCAGATCCCGCGCGCCTTACGCGGCATTCCAGGGAGCATGCACGAGAGGGCGCCCGTAACGCAATGGTTGCTGCCCTGTACAGGCGGTTTGCGCAAGGCCCCCCGGGAATTTGCTCAGGCCACCCGGTACCGGGCACTCCCGTCGCCGTACGAGACCGGGCGGCCCCCATCCGGACACGGACACCACCGACCGGGCAGTGACCGGCCGGTCGAACACGCGTTGAACCGGTCGCAGCCACCGCCATGGAGAACCACACCCCATGGAGAACACGGAGAACAACGGAGCACCAGGGAGCAGCACGTGCCCGGACCCGACACCGCCCCCCATTCCTCCGCCCCCTCCAACCCGTCCGCCCCCTCCGACCCCTCCCCGTCGCACGCGGCACCCCCGTCCGGATCGCGATCGGGAACACGATCCGGATCGCGCTCCGGGTCACGCCCCTCGGCGCCCCCCGCGGCGGACACGGTGAGCGATGTGGTCCGCTGGGCGGCCTTCAGCTGCGTCCTGGTCCCGGTGGTTCTCCTCTGGTACGGCACCTCGCTCGCCGGCGCGTCCGGCACGGCCCTGGGTCTCGCGGCCGTGACCGGGGCCTGTCTGGTCCTGCTGCGCCAGTCCGAGCGGGGGGCGGCGCTCCTGGCCGAGGAGCAACAGGGCGCGTCACGCTCTCGCGCGCGTCGGCGAACCCCGCGGCAGCGCGGACGGCACGGGAGGACCGGCCCGGGGAGCACGGGAGGTGCGGGGCGCGGGAGAGGAGCGGGACCGGGGGCCGACCCGCGTGGCGGAAGCGGCACGGGAGTTCACCGAGGCGGTCGTCACAGTGGGGGAAACAAGCCGGTCGACTGACCGGTTTGCGCGTACAGCTACGCTTCTTTTCAGCCAACTTCTGGCTGTGGCCCATCCCTTGCTCGAACGACCCCCCAACCCCCGTTCGACCTGCACCTAAAGGGGTACGGAGGGCGCGCGCACCCTACGTGGATTGGCCACTGCCGCAAGGCGCACTTCCCTGTGGCGCCCACGAGTGCAACGCTTCGTGATCGAATGCTTCACGCCAAGTTGCCATGTCGACATTCTGCGGAGTACCGAACTGGTCACCTTGGCGTCAGCGGACACAGTAGATTCGATCTTGTCTTACGGCGGGGGACTCGTGCAGGACCGAGGGGAAACGTGCAGGAGCGACACAACCGAGGAGCCGCGACCACCGAGGGGGGCTTAGCAGGATGAGCCACGACTCCACTGCCGCGCCGGAAGCCGCGGCCCGGAAGCTGTCCGGGCGACGCCGCAAGGAGATCGTCGCGGTGCTGCTGTTCAGCGGCGGCCCCATTTTCGAGAGTTCCATACCGCTGTCGGTGTTCGGGATTGACCGCCAGGACGCCGGCGTGCCGCGCTACCGCCTTTTGGTGTGTGCCGGCGAGGAAGGCCCGCTGCGGACCACAGGGGGCCTGGAACTCACCGCACCACATGGCCTGGAAGCGATCTCCAGGGCCGGCACGGTGGTCGTGCCCGCCTGGCGGTCGATCACCTCGCCACCACCGGAGGAGGCGCTCGACGCACTGCGCCGCGCTCATGAGGAAGGCGCCCGCATAGTCGGGCTGTGCACCGGCGCCTTCGTGCTCGCGGCGGCCGGTTTACTGGACGGCCGTCCGGCGACCACCCACTGGATGTACGCACCGACCCTGGCCAAGCGCTATCCGTCGGTGCACGTCGATCCCCGCGAGCTCTTCGTGGACGACGGCGACGTGCTGACATCGGCGGGTACGGCGGCCGGAATCGACCTCTGTCTCCACATCGTGCGGACGGACCACGGCAACGAGGCGGCCGGCGCGCTCGCCCGGCGCCTGGTGGTCCCACCACGGCGCAGCGGCGGCCAGGAGCGCTACCTCGACCGGTCGCTGCCGGAGGAGATCGGCGCCGACCCCCTCGCGGAGGTCGTCGCCTGGGCGCTGGAGCATCTCCATGAGCAGTTCGACGTCGAGACCCTGGCGGCTCGCGCCTATATGAGCCGCCGCACCTTCGACCGCCGGTTCCGCTCGCTCACCGGAAGTGCTCCCCTGCAGTGGCTGATCACTCAGCGCGTGCTGCAGGCGCAGCGCCTCCTGGAGACGTCCGACTACTCGGTCGACGAGGTGGCGGGCCGCTGCGGCTTCCGTTCGCCGGTCGCGCTGCGGGGTCACTTCCGGCGTCAGCTGGGTTCGTCCCCGGCCGCGTACCGGGCGGCGTACCGCGCTCGCAGGCCGCAGGCCGACCGGTCCACGGATCCGGACGGCCCGGCAGGTCCGGTCGGACCGCCACCGTCGCTCCACCAGGAGCACTCGGGCCCGGTCCCGATGCAGACGCGCCGCACCGCGGCGGCCGGCTCCCTGGGCGCGACCGCGTCGCTCTCCGCGGAGGCGATGCGGGAGCGGGCGGAGCTGTACGCGGCGAGCAGGCCGAGCCTGCCCGGACAGCGCAGCGCGCCGTAGTCCGGTGGCAGGATGACGCGCGGGGCCCGCACCTTCGGGTGCGGGCCTCTTCGCACGTGGGCCGGGCCCCGACGCGATCCGCCGCTCCGGCGGGGCGCAGGGGCGGGTCCACCGGACCGGGGCGGGCCGTAGGGTGAGACACATGAACGATCGCATGGTGTGGATCGACTGCGAGATGACCGGACTCTCGCTGTCGGATGACGCGCTCATCGAAGTGGCCGCGCTGGTCACCGATTCTGAGCTGAACGTGCTCGGCGAAGGTGTGGACATCGTGATCCGCCCGCCGGACGCGGCCCTGGAGACGATGCCGGACGTGGTGCGCCAGATGCACACGGCCTCCGGCCTGCTCGATGAGCTCGCCGGGGGCACGACCCTGGCGGACGCCGAGGCGCAGGTCCTGGCGTACGTACGTGAGCACGTCAAGGAGCCGGGCAAGGCCCCGCTCTGCGGGAACTCCGTCGGCACGGACCGCGGTTTCCTGCTGCGCGACATGGGGACGCTGGAGGGCTATCTCCACTACCGGATCGTGGACGTGTCCTCCGTCAAGGAGCTGGCCCGCCGCTGGTATCCCCGGGCGTACTTCAACAGCCCGGAGAAGAACGGCAACCACCGCGCCCTGGCCGACATCCGCGAGTCCATCGCCGAGCTCCGCTACTACCGCGAGGCGGTCTTCGTCCCGCAGCCCGGCCCCGACTCGGACACCGCCCGCACCATCGCGGCCAAGCACGTCCTGCCCGCCGAATAGGCCTTTGACGGGGCCCTGATGGGCCCCGGAAAAAGCCGTGCGCGAGCACCCCTTCGGACCCTGTACACTTTTTCTCGGCCGGTCGGAGAAGCACGAAGACCGGACATGGTGGGTGTAGCTCAGTTGGTAGAGCACCTGGTTGTGGTCCAGGTGGCCGCGGGTTCAAGTCCCGTCACTCACCCTGAGTAATCAGCCGGTGACCTGTTGAACAGGTCACCGGCTGATTGCGTTCCCGGGCACCCCGGCAGCCGATCCGCCGTTACGTCGCCGATCCGCCGGGACTCCGCGGAAGCAGGCGCGAGCCCGGGACCCGTACGCTCCCCTCGTGCGCCATCCCGAAGAACCCTCCGCCCCCGAAGCCCTCCGCCGGGGCCACCCGGCCGCGCCGGAGCCCGCCGCGCCGGTGGCCGGCCTGGCCACCGGGCCCACGGTCGCCACCGCCCGGCTCGATCTCCTCCCGCTGCGTGTCGAGCATGCCGAGGAGATGGCCGAGGTGTTGTCGGATCCGGCGCTGCACGAGTTCATCGGCGGGGCGCCCCACACTCCGCGGGCGCTGCGGGCACGGTACGAGCGGCTCGTCGCGGGCTCACCCGATCCCGCCGTGCTCTGGTGCAACTGGGTGCTGCGGGAGCGTACGCAGGGATGCCTGGTGGGGACGGTCCAGGCGACCGTCTCGGGAGAGGCCGCGGAGGTCGCCTGGGTGGTGGGCACGCCCTGGCAGGGGCGGGGATACGCGGTCGAGGCGGCGCGGTCGCTGGTCCGGCACGTGGTCCACGCGTTCCCCGTCGGCACGGTCGTGGCCCATGTGCACCCCGCTCACCACGCGTCCGCCGCCGTCGCCGCGGCGGCGGGGCTCACCGCGACCGGCACCCTCCAGGACGGCGAGGTCCGCTGGGAGCTGACGGTACGACGGTGACCTCACCGCTCCGGGGACGCCCCGGCCGCGTGCCACGCGGCCGCGAAGCGGTGCACGTCGGCGTAGCGGTCGTCCGGGTCGGGGAAGGTGGCGCGTTCGACGACCGCCAACTGCTGCGCGGTGCCGCGCCAGGCGCGTTCGGCGTCACCCGCGTCGAGCAGGAGGCGGGCGGTGCGGCCGAGGGTGAACACGGTCGTACGGGTGTCGATGACCGCGCCGCGGACGAACTCCTCGGGGGCCATGAACCGGCGTGAGCCCGGCAGCCGTTCGTCGTCGAGGACGAAGGGGCCCGGCCGGTACTCGTCGAGGTCGATCAGGTGGACGGCGCCGGCGCTGAAGTCGTAGAGCAGCGCGCCGTCGTAGAGGTCGACGGCGACATGGCCGGCGGACTCCACGGTGAGGTGCGCGTCGAGGACCCGGTCGAAGGCGCGCAGCACATCGGCGGCGGGAAGGGACCGGAAGCGGGACATCGGACTGCCCGGACCCATACGGTCACGGGACCCGCCCGCGGTGGGGTGGTAGAGCACCTCGCCGGAGCGCCAGGGCATGACCACCGCCCAGTCGTCCCCCACGGCGATCCGGTGGACCTGCGGGACGATCGCCGTGTGCCGGACGGCCCGGTGAAATGCCCACCCTCGTTCGAGTGAGCAGCGACCGCGCTCGTTGACCGCCTCCTTGACGAACCACCGGGCGCCGTCGAGCAGCCGCACTCCGTACGACACACACCCCGAGTCCTGCTCCCCGAACACCTTGAACACCTCGCCCACCCGGCCCAGATAGGACTCCACGGCGGGCACTTCATCGACTCCCAGCAAGGGATGCAGGACCATGGACGCCAGCCTGCCCTACCCGGGCGCCTCCGGAAGACAGAAGCCGCAGGCCGGACGTTCGTGGCGAAGCCGGACGGCACAGGGCCCGTCCGGCCGTTCCCGCCGGGCCCGCGACGCCTGGCACCCCCGCCGCGACGCCTGGCACACCCGCCGCGTCGTCGGGCACACCCGAGTACGCCCAGCACGAGGGCGACCGTCCGCCTTGCGACGCACGGCACCGGACGCCGCGGTCCGATCCGACGCGAACCGACTGACGGACGGGCGGACGGGCTCTACGAGGAAGCCCGCACCACCAGCTCCGCCGGCAGCACCAGCTGCCGCTTCTCCAGCCCCCGGGAGACCGCAGGACGGCGGTCCGCGATCTCGCCGAGGAGGAGGTCGATCATCGCGCGGCCCATCTCCTCGATGGGCTGGCGCACGCTGGTGAGGGGCGGATCCATGTGCCGGGCGATGGCGGAGTCGTCGTAGCCGATGAGCGCCACGTCGTCCGGGATGCGGCGGCCGCTCTCGCGCAGCACCTGCCGGGCGCCCGCCGCCATGACGTCGGAGCCGGCGAAGACCGCGTCGAGGTCGGGGCAGCGCTCCAGCAGCAGGGACATGGCGCGCCGGCCCCCTTCCTCGGTGAAGTCGCCGGGGACGATCAGATCGTCGACCACTGGGTGACCCCCGTCGAGCAGGCCCTGGCGGTAGCCGTCGACGCGTCGCTGGGCGCCGTAGACGTCCATACGGCCGGCGAGGTGGACGATTCTGCTGCGCCCCCGGGCGATCAGGTGCTCCACGGCCGCGCGCCCGCCGCCGTAGTTGTCGGAGTCCACCGAAGGAAGCGTCTCCGCCGCCGAGCGCCGGCCGCTGATCACCGCCGGGATCTCCAGCTGGGAGAGCAGGTCGGGGAGCGGGTCGTCGGCGTGCACCGAGACCAGCAGGACACCGTCCACCCGGTGCGCCGCCAGGTACTGGGCCAGGCGCTGCCGCTCCCGGTCGCTGCCCGCGAATATCAGCAGCAACTGCATTTCGGTCTCGGAGAGTTCGGCACCGACACCGCGCAGCATGTCCGAGAAGTACGGTTCCGCGAAGAACCGGGTCTCGGGTTCGGGTACGACCAGGGCGATCGCGTCCGTGCGGTTGGCCGCGAGGGCGCGGGCCGCCGTGTTCGGAACGTATCCGAGCTCCGCGACCGCCGCCTCGACCGCGGCGCGGGTCGCGTCGCTGACCCGCGGGGATCCGTTGATCACCCGGGAGACCGTGCCGCGGCCCACTCCTGCGCGCGCTGCCACCTCTTCGAGGGTCGGCCGCCCACCGCTGCGGCCCCGCGCTCCGTGGACTGCCATGGGCTCCGCCTCCCGTCGACACCAAGTTGGCCTGGAATCTAACAGCCTCGTCCGGGGAACCGAGCGACACTGGGCCGCCACCCCCGGGAGCCCTTGTCGCACGGGGCGCTCGTCCTCGAGCGCCGCACGGGCTATAAGACTCTTCTGGCCATGTGGCGGAATGACATCTTCAGCTAACAGGCCGATAACTGAACACATCTCTCCGCTCTCCCACCCTTGACACCCCCGCTCGAACCGACGACCCTTCAACACATCACCTGTGGGAGCGCTCCCACAGTACCTGACACATACACATCCCGCACGTTCCCCGCCCGAGCCGCAGCGAGAAACAACGGGCGCCACCAATGCAGTTGGCCGGGGGGTCGGCACGTCAGGAAACAGGAGGACGCAATGCGCACGAGTACCCGCCGGTCCCGCAGGCTGGGGGCCATCGCGGTCGTCGCCGCGCTGGCTACGGGACTGCTGGCCGGCTGTTCCAGCGACCCGGACAACGGCTCGTCGGACACGAACAACGGTGGAAGTGGCAAGGGCAAGACGACCCTGACCATAGGCACCTTCGGCGTCTTCGGCTACAAGCAGGCCGGCCTCTACGACGAGTACACGAAGCTCCACCCCGAGATCTCCATCAAGGAGAACGTCACCACCCGTACCGACGTCTACTGGCCCAAGACGCTCACCCGTCTGCAGGCCGGGGCCGGCACCGACGACATCCAGGCGATCGAGATCGGCAACATCGCCGAGGCCGTCCAGACCCAGGCCGACAAGTTCGTCGACCTCGGCAAGGAGGTCGACAAGTCGCAGTGGCTGGAGTGGAAGACCTCCCAGGCCACCACCAAGGACGGCAAGACGATCGGGCTCGGCACCGACATCGGTCCGATGGCGATCTGCTACCGCAAGGACCTGTTCGCGAAGGCCGGCCTGGAGACGGACCGCACCAAGCTCGCCGCGCAGTGGAAGGGCGACTGGGCCAAGTACGTCGACCTCGGCAAGCAGTACATGAAGAAGGCGCCGAGCGGCACCAAGTTCGTGGACTCCGCCTCCTCGGTCTACAACGCGGCGCTCGGTGGCGAGAGCGAGCGGTACTACGACAAGGACGGCAACGTCATCTGGGACAAGTCCTCGGGCGTGAAGAAGTCCTGGAACGCCGCGATGACGGTGGCGACCAGCAACATGTCGGCGAAGCTGAAGCAGTTCGACCCGACGTGGGACCAGGGCTTCGCCAAGGGTTCGTTCGCGACGGTGGCCTGCCCCGCCTGGATGATGGGCTACATCCAGGAGAAGTCCGGTGCCTCGGGCAAGGGCAAGTGGGACGTGGCGGCGGCGCCGACCGCGGCCAACTGGGGCGGCTCGTTCATCGGTGTCCCGACGGCGGGCAAGCACCAGAAGGAGGCCATCGCGCTGGCCAAGTGGCTGACCGCGCCCGAGCAGCAGGCGAAGGTCTTCGCCAAGCAGGCCAGCTTCCCGTCGACCCCGGCGGCGTACGCGGACCTGAAGCCGGCCGCCGACACCACCGCGTACTTCTCCGACGCGCCGATCACGCAGATCTTCGGCGACTCGGCGAAGACCATCCCGGTCCAGTACTTCGGCGTCAAGGACCAGCCGATCAACACCGCGATCTCCGACGTGGGCATCCTCCAGGTCGAGCAGAAGGGCAAGTCCCCCGACCAGGGCTGGAACGCGGCAAAGGCTGAGATCAAGGACGTGCTCGGCCAGTGACCAGCTCCAAGCAGGCTCTCGCGCACCTCGCGACGAGCGCCGACGCCGCGCCCGGCTCACAGCCGGGCGCGGCCCGGGGCGCTCAGGGTCGCGGTACGCCGCCGTCGGGCCCTGGTTCCTGGCGCAGCCGGCTGTACCGCTGGGACATGAAGGCGTCGCCGTACGCGTTCATCTCCCCCTTCTTCATCATCTTCGGGGCCTTCGGGCTGGTGCCGCTGCTCTACACGGCCTGGTACTCGCTGCACAACGTGCAGTTGTCCGGCCTGGACCACCAGACCTGGGCCGGCCTGGACAACTACAAGAACCTGCTGTCCTCGGAGTTCTTCTGGAACGCCCTGGGGAACACCTTCACCATCGGCGTGATCTCCACGGTGCCGCAGTTGCTCATGGCGCTCGGCATCGCCCACCTGCTCAACTACCGGCTGCGCGGCTCGACCGTGTGGCGGGTCGTGATGCTCACCCCGTACGCCACCTCGGTGGCGGCGGCGACGCTGGTCTTCACGCTGCTGTACTCGTGGGACGGCGGCATGGTCAACTGGCTGCTGCACTTCGTCGGGGTCCACCCGATCAACTGGCGCGAGTCCGACTGGGGCGGTCAGTTCGCCGTCTCCTCGATCGTGATCTGGCGGTGGACCGGCTACAACGCGCTGATCTACCTCGCGGCGATGCAGGCGATCCCCACCGACCTGTACGAGTCGGCGGCTCTCGACGGCGCGGGCCGCTGGCAGCAGTTCCGCCATGTGACGGTCCCCATGCTGCGGCCGACGATCCTGTTCACGGTGGTCGTGTCCACGATCGGCGCGACGCAGCTGTTCGGTGAGCCGCTCCTGTTCGGCGGGGTCAGCGGCTCGAAGGGCGGTTCCGCGCACCAGTATCAGACGCTCGGCCTGTACATGTACGACCAGGGCTGGGGCATCGGCAACCTCGGCAAGGCGTCAGCGATCGCATGGACGATGTTCCTGATCCTGCTGATCGTCGCCGCGATCAACCTGCTGATCACCCGACGGCTGAGGAAATCCCAATGACCACCACTGAACTGACTGTCTCTCAGGCGGAGGCGAAGGGAACCCCGGACGGCCGGGGCCCCGGACGCCGCCGGGTGCTCGGCGCGGGCAAGCAGCTGCACGCGGGTCCGGTCACCTATGTCGTCCTGATCGTCTTCGCGCTGGTCTCCCTGGCTCCGCTGGTCTGGACGGCCATCGCGGCCTCACGCAACAACGTGCGGCTCGCGCAGACACCGCCGCCGCTGTGGTTCGGCGGGAACCTGTTCAAGAACCTCCAGGCCGCGTGGGAACAGGCCGGGCTCGGCACCGCGATGGTCAACTCCACGATCGTCGCCGGGACCATCACCGTCGGTACGGTCGTCTTCTCCACGCTCGCCGGATTCGCCTTCGCCAAACTGCGGTTCAAGTTCTCCGGTCTTCTTCTGCTGCTGACCATCGGCACGATGATGATCCCGCCGCAGCTGGCCGTCGTACCGCTGTATCTGTGGATGAGCGACCTGGGCTGGTCGAACCAGCTGCAGACAGTCATCCTGCCCACCCTGGTGAGTGCCTTCGGCACGTTCTTCATGCGGCAGTACCTGGTCCAGGCGCTGCCCTCGGAGCTGATCGAGGCGGCGCGGGTGGACGGCGCGAACAGTCTGCGGGTGGTGTGGCACGTCGTCTTCCCGGCGGCGCGCCCCGCGATGGCGGTACTCGGCCTGCTGACGTTCGTGATGGCCTGGAACGACTTCCTGTGGCCGATCATCGCCCTGAACCAGCAGAACCCGACGGTGCAGGTCGCCCTCAACGCGCTGGGTACCGGCTATGTGCCCGACCAGGCCGTGATCATGGCGGGCGCGCTGCTCGGCACCCTGCCGCTGCTCATCGCCTTCCTCCTGTTCGGCAAGCAGATCGTCGGCGGGATCATGCAGGGCGCGATCAAGGGCTGACCTCCCCTCCAGGGGGCCGGGTCACCGCCGCCCCGGCCCCCCTTGTCCCGCCTCTCCTCCCCTCCTCCAACCCGTCGGTCTTCACGACCCCCTTGGGAGCGCTTCCATGCCTGAGTCCGTAACGCCCGTGACTTTCCCTCCGGCCTTCCTCTGGGGCGCGGCGACCTCCGCGTACCAGATCGAGGGGGCGGTACGGGAGGACGGCCGCACGCCCTCGATCTGGGACACCTTCAGCCATACACCCGGCAAGACGGCCGGCGGCGAGCACGGTGACATCGCTGTCGACCACTACCACCGCTACCGCGACGACGTGGCCCTGATGGCCGGGCTCGGGCTGGGCGCGTACCGCTTCTCGGTCTCCTGGTCGCGGGTGCAGCCGACCGGCCGGGGCCCCGCGGTCCAGCGCGGCCTCGACTTCTACCGGCGCCTGGTCGACGAGCTGCTGGCGCACGGCATCAAGCCGGCCGTCACCCTCTACCACTGGGACCTGCCGCAGGAGCTGGAGGACGCGGGCGGCTGGCCCGAGCGCGAGACGGCGCTGCGCTTCGCCGAGTACGCGCAGATCGTCGGCGAGGCGCTGGGCGACCGCGTCGAGCAGTGGATCACGCTGAACGAGCCCTGGTGCAGCGCCTTCCTGGGGTACGGCTCCGGGGTGCACGCCCCCGGCCGGACGGATCCGGCGGCCGCGCTGCGCGCGGCCCACCATCTGAACCTCGCGCACGGGCTCGGCACTTCGGCGCTCCGTTCCGTGATGCCGTCCCGCAACTCGGTCGCGGTGAGCCTCAACTCCTCCGTGGTCAGGCCGGTTTCGCAGGGCCCTGCGGACCTGGACGCGGCCCAGCGCATCGACGACCTGGCCAACGGCGTCTTCCACGGCCCGATGCTGCACGGCGCCTACCCTCAGACCCTGTTCACGGCGACGCGGTCGATCACCGACTGGTCGTACGTCCAGGACGGCGATCTCGCGGCGATCCACCAGCCGTTGGACGCCCTCGGCCTCAACTACTACACGCCGACGCTGGTTTCGGCCGCCGCCGCGCCCGCGGACGGTCCGCGCGCGGACGGCCACGGCGCCAGCTCGCACTCCCCCTGGCCGGGCGCCGACGACGTCGCGTTCCACCAGACCCCGGGCGAGCGCACGGAGATGGGCTGGACGATCGACCCGACGGGTCTGCACGACCTGATCATGCGGTACACCCGTGAGGCGCCGGGCCTGCCCCTGTACGTGACGGAGAACGGCGCGGCCTACGACGACAAGCCGGACCCGGACGGCCGCGTCCACGACCCCGAGCGCATCGCCTACCTCAACGGCCACCTGTCCGCCGTGCACCGCGCGATCACCGACGGCGCGGACGTCCGCGGCTACTACCTCTGGTCCCTCATGGACAACTTCGAGTGGGCCTACGGCTACGGCAAGCGCTTCGGCGCGGTCTACGTCGACTACGCGACCCAGATCCGCACCCCGAAGTCGAGCGCCCACTGGTACAGCCAGGCGGCCCGCACCGGAACACTGGCGCCGGTGACGCCCGCCGAGTAGGCCACCGGCCGGGGGAACACGGGGGACGGGGCGCGACACCCGAGGGGGGTGCCGCGCCCCGCCGCGCTCGACCGCGTTCCCCCACCGCACGGACCTCGCCCACGCGCGGTCCCTCTCACGGCCCCGGGCGATCCGAACGACACCCCTGGTGCGGTGACGGGAAGGTTCACCGAGGCGGTGCCTTCCGTTTCCCGGGCGGGTACGTGAGCGAGGCCAGCGCGGTGGGCCGCACCGCGCCGGCTGCGGCCGAGCCGAGCAGCAGCCGGGTCAGATCATGGGGCTGCGCCCGCTCATCGGCTGGAGCCGCCGCTGTGATGCGGTCGAGCCGGAAGCCCCGGCCGGCCTGTCGCGTGCGACACCAGGCGATGAGGTACCACCGGCCGTCGGCGGTCAGCAGTCCGGCCGGCTCCACCACGCGGTCGCTTTCGCGTCCCGCCGCGTCGATGTAGGACAGCCGCAGGACCGAGTTCGCGGTGAGGGCCTGCTCCACTGCGGCGCGGACCGTGGAGTCGGTCGGGGAGGGCAGTGTGACGATCCGTTCGGCGAGTCGCTGTGCCGCCATCGAGGCGGGACCGGTCATCGAAGCCGCGATCTTCTGGGCCGCAGTGCGGGCCGCACCGGCGTACGGGGCGGAGGCGTCCGCCGCGGCGAGCGCGACGGCCAGTGCCGAGGCTTCGGCGGCGGTGAAACGGATCGGGGGCAGGGTCATCTCCGGGTCGATCGACCAGCCACCGCCCCGCCCGGGTGTGGCGCGCACCGGGACACCGGCCTCCATCAGCGCCTGGAGGTCACGCTGCACCGTGCGGGTGTTCACCTCGAATCGCGCGGCGAGCGCGGCGACCGTCAGCGGCCGCGGCGCAGCCGCGCGCAACTCTTCCACCAGCGCGTAGAGCCGAGTAGTGCGGTTCACGTGGCCGACGCTACCTTCCGGCGGTGGACAGGAAGTCCCGCTCGCGCCGCAGTTCCCGCTCGGTGATGGTCAGTGGGAACAGGGTGAAGCCGTGCATCGCGCCGGCGACGACACCGAGCTGCACAGGCGCACCTGCCGCCTGCCAGCGTTGGGCCAGGAACAGCGAGTCGTCGAGGAGCGGATCCTCGGTGCCGACGACGATTCGGGCGGGCGGCAAGCCTGCCAGATCGGCGAACAACGGTGAGACTTCGGGATCGCGGCGCTGTTCCGTCCCCATTTCCGGTGTGAACAGCTCATAACTGCCGCGCAGTGTTTCGGTGTTGCTCAGCAGCCGCTTCGATCCGAACAATCGCTGGCTCGGCGTCATCGACAGGTCGTAGGGGCCGAAAAGCAGGTGGGCCGCCCGGAACGCGCCGGTGATGCCGTGCCGGTCGCGAAGGCGCAGCAGCGTCACGACACTCAGGTGGGCACCGGCCGACTCACCACCGATCAGGAGCCGTCGAGTGCCGAACTCGGCTGCGGCGTGGTCCACCAGCCATCGGGCGGCCGCTTCACAGTCGTCGGGCCCGGCCGGGAACGGGTGTTCCGGCGCGAGGCGGTACTCCACGCCGACCACGGCCAGCCGTGCCTGCTCGGCGAGCCGCCACAGCCTCTCGTCCTGCCCGTCCGCGGAGCCGAACGCCCAGCCGCCTCCGTGTATGTGCAGGTACACGCCGTCGACGTGGTCGGGTACGAACACGCGGACTTTCACCCCGCCCGCAACGACGCGGTCCTGGCCCTGCGGCAGTCTCACCGGTGGCGTGTCGCCGGCGAGCCGGTTGCGCCGCAGGGCGGCCAGCAGGGTTGCGTCCGGCACCCCTTCGCGCGCCGGGCGGCTCGCAGCGGCGGCGGCGAAGCACTCGTTGAACTTCAGGGTCTCGGCGAGGCAGTCCTCGTCTGTGATCGTCATGCTGTCGACAGTCGCAGCCGTCCGCGACAACGTCCTGTCACCTTTTCCTGGTGAGCTGAGTCACAGACCTGCCGCATCGCCTGTCGCACCACCCGGCCTCGCTGTCCTTACGAGCACGCATCGCACCCGGCCGATGGCGGCGCCCGGCTGTCGGTCACTCCCGGGGACAGGTTCTAGCGGACGAGTCCCGCGACGATCGTGGTCAGGGTCCGCTCCACCACCGCGTCGCGCTCGCCCGGGGGCAGGAGGGCCAGTGGGCCGTCGAGGATGAGCAGGGACAGGCCGTGCACGGTCGCCCAGGCGGCCGCCTCGGCGCCGGGACGGTTCTCCGGCCGCATCCGGCCCGTCGCGACCAGCACGTCGAGGGTGTCGCAGAGTTCCCTGAACGCGGCGAACTCGGCCCCGGTGTCCGGCACTTCGAGTCCGGTGAAGTCGTGCTCCGCCGCCGCCGCGGTGCGGCAGAAGGCGGCGCGGTAGAGGCCGGGGTGCTCGATCGCGAAGCGGACGTAGCCGCGCCCGACGGCCTTGGTCCTGCGCACCGCCGCCTCGCCAGGGTCGTCGGACGCGGGCAGGGCGCGTACGGCCGCTTTCATCGAGGCGGCGAGCGCCTGCTGGCCGTAGCTCTTCACCTCTTCCAGCAGTTCCCCCTGGCCCTCGAAGTGGCGGTAGGCGGCGGTGGGCGACACGCCGACACTGCGGGCGGCCTCCCGCAGCACGACCCGCTCGGGGCCGCCCTCCTTCGCGAGTTCGACCGCGGCCTCGATCAGGGCGTTGCGGAGATCGCCGTGGTGGTACCGCGATCTGCCGCCACCGGTCCGTGTACGGGCACCCGCTCTCCCCCGGCCGTCCGCTCCGGAGCCGTCGTCCGAGCCGTCGTCGGCACCGGAGCCACTGTCGCCGCCGGAACCGGCATCCAGTCCGGAACCGGCATCCGCATCCGCACCGGAGGCGTCGTCTCCACCCGCGCGGAAGCCTGCGCCCACACCGCCACCACCGGCACCCACGCCAGAGCCGAGCTCCACCCCCGAGCCGGCATCCGCGCCCGGGGCGCCCGTCCCACCCGCGCGGAAGCCGGCGCCGGCTCCCGCGCCGGAGCCGGGGTCACCCTCGGCCCTCGCGTCACCGCCGGTGCCCGCTCTGCCGCCCGTGATCGATTCC
The DNA here is from genome assembly GCF_025399795.1 of Streptomyces rhizosphaerihabitans. Classification (GTDB taxonomy): domain Bacteria; phylum Actinomycetota; class Actinomycetes; order Streptomycetales; family Streptomycetaceae; genus Streptomyces; species Streptomyces rhizosphaerihabitans. The sequence continues at coordinate 164,249 of NZ_JAODTZ010000007.1, forward strand.
ATGACCCCATCCTGCCCGAACCGGTGGTTCCACCCGCACCCCCGTCCGACCCTGTCTCCCTGTGCCACCCCTTCGAAGTTGACGCCGTTAACATCCTATGCCATCGTCGATGTTAACGGCGTAAACATTCGGAGGCGATCCCCGTGTTCGACCGCATCGCACAGCTGGCCCTCCATCGGAGCCGACTTCTGCTCATCCTCGCCGCGGTGGCCGTGGTCGCCATGGCGGCCGTCGGGCTCGGGGCGTTCGGCAAGCTCCAGAGCGGCGGCTTCGAGGATCCGAGCGCCCCCTCGGCCCGCGCTCAGACCCTCATCGACCAGAAGTTCGGCGGCGAGAGCAACCTCGTCCTGCTCGCCCGGTCCGACGACGGCGGGGCCATCGGCTCCCCGGCCGCCGACCGCGCCGGGCGCGACCTGACCTCCCGGCTCAAGGCCGAGCCCGCCCTGTCGAACGTGATCTCGTACTGGGACACCGGTGCCTCCGCGCTGACCTCCCGGGACGGCGAACAGGCGCTCGTACTGGCCCACGTCAAGGGCGACGACACCGAGCGGGGCGACAACGCCTCGGCGGTCATCGGCCGCTACACCGGCGACCGGAACGGGCTGACCGTGCGGGCCGGCGGCGAGGCCGCGGTCGGCGACGAGGTGCCCACCCAGGTCGCCAAGGACCTGGCGGTGGCCGAAGCCATCGCCGTACCGCTGATCCTCGTCCTGCTGGTGATCGCCTTCGGCAGTGTCGTCGCGGCGCTGCTGCCGCTGGCCATCGGGCTGATCGCGATCGTCGGCACCTTCGCCGAGCTCTACGTACTGGGCAGCCTCACCAGCGTGTCGGTGTTCTCGATCAACCTCACCACCGCGCTGGGCCTGGGCCTCGGCATCGACTACGCACTGCTCATGATCAGCCGGTTCCGCGAACACCTCGCGGAGGGGGCCGACGTCCCGGACGCCCTGCGGCACACGGTCCGCACCGCCGGACGCACCATCGCCTTCTCCGCCGCGACCGTCGCCGCCGCGCTCGCCGCGCTGCTGGTCTTCCCGCAGTTCTTCCTGCGCTCCTTCGCCTACGCGGGCATCGGCGTGGTGATCATCGCCGCCCTGAGCGCGCTGCTGGTCATGCCGGCCCTGCTCGCCCTGCTCGGCCACCGCGTCAACAAGGGCCGGCTGCCCTGGGCGAAGACCGTGCGCAGCGCCGAGGCCCCGCTCTGGGCCAGGCTGTCCCGCACGGTGATGCGCAGGCCCGCCCTGACCGCGCTCCCGGTCCTGGCCGTTCTGCTGCTCGCGGCCTCCCCGCTGCTCGGCGTCGTCTTCGGCACACCCGACGAACGGGTCCTGCCCGAGAGCGCGCAGAGCCGGCAGGTCGCCACCGCGGTGCAGCACGACTTCACCGGCAGCGACGAGTCGGCGGTGCAGATCGTGACGACGGGGCCGGTGTCACCCGGCGAGCTGAGTACGTACGCGACCACTCTCTCGCGGCTCGACGGCGCGACCCGCGTCGAGACCTCCGCCGGCACCTACACCGCCGGCCGGTCAGGTCCGCCCGGACCGGCCGCCGCCGCGCTCGGCCGCCCCGACGCCCAGCGGGTCACCGTCGTCACGGGCCTCATCCCCAAGTCGGACCAGGCCCAGGACCTGGTCAAGGCCGTACGGGCCGTCGACGCGCCCGGCGGGACCGAGGCGCTGGTCGGCGGCACGGACGCCCGGCTGGTCGACTCCAAGTCCTCGATCGCGGACCGGCTCCCGGCGGCCATCGGCCTGGTGGCGGGCAGCACCTTCCTGATCCTGTTCCTCTTCACCGGCAGCGTGGTCCAGCCCCTGCGGGCCCTGGTCCTGAACGCCGTCAGCCTCACCGCGGCCATCGGCGTCATGGTGTGGATCTTCCAGGACGGTCATCTGTCCTCCCTGTTCGGCTTCACGCCGCAGCCGATGGACACCTCGATGACCGTGCTGATGTTCTGCATCGCCTTCGGTCTGTCCATGGACTACGAGGTGTTCGTGACCAGCCGTATCAAGGAGCTCCACGACGCGGGCGCCGACACCGAGACCGCGGTCACCAGCGGGCTCTCGCACACCGGCCGGATCGTGACCATGGCGGCCGGGCTGCTCGCGGTCAGCTTCTTCGCCTTCGGCACGGCGCACGTCAGCTTCATCCAGATGTTCGGCCTCGGCAGCGGTCTGGCGATCCTGATCGACGCGGTGGCCGTACGGGGAGTGCTCGTCCCGGCCGCCATGCGGCTGCTGGGCCGCGCCGCCTGGTGGGCGCCGAAACCCCTGCGCGCGGTGCACGGCCGGTTCGGCCTCAGCGAGGTCTCGTCTCCCGAGGACACGGACGCCGCCTCCCCGGGACGGTCACCCGCGCAGGTCTGACCGCCCCAGCTCGAACCAGGTCGCCTTGCCCCGCCCCGGCCCGTGCCCGCACACGCCCCAGGCGTCGGCCCCCTTGGAGATGAGCTGGATCCCCCGGCCTCCCTCTTCATCGGGGCCAGGGGTGCGGCAGTCGGGAAGGCCCGGAGCCTCGTCGTGGACGAGGACACGGAGGCGACGGGGGCCGGCCCAGCCGGCGCGCAGCGTGACCGGAGCCGAACAGCCGCGGCCGGTGCAGGCGTTGACGGCGTTGGTGACCGCCTCGGAGGTCAGGAGCACCGCGATGTCGGTGAGTTCGGGCCGGTGGGACGCGGCGAGGAGGGTGCGGACGGTCTCCCGTGCGGTGCGCACCCAGACGGGGTGGGGCGGAAAGACGAGGGAGACGTCGGTGGGGCGTCGGTGATCCTCCATCGGAGGGGGCTCCTTCGGGTTGCGCGCGGCCGCGGTGACCAGGTCCCGGGTCCTCAACTCCGTTGAGATCGGGGGTACTTCCTCGGGGCGCGGAGGCGAGGTGGATCGCCTCGACGGTAGGGAAATGTTTTCCTCCGGCGCAAGCGTCTCCCCCTTATGTCACCCACGCGGGTGACGTGCCGACGGGTCGCCGACTCGCGGGCGCCGAGATCGGCAGACTGCTCCGCGAGGAGGTCGGCCATGGCACCCAGAAGCAACCCGAGCGAGCGCCAGCGCAGGCTCGGTGCGGAGTTGCGCAAACTGCGCGTCCGCGCCGGGCTCTCCGGTGAGCGCGCGGCGGCCATCCTCGACGCCGACCGTGCCCGCATCAGCAACATCGAGACCGGACGCATCGATGTCTCGCGCAACCGCCTGCACAAGGTTCTCCAGGAGTACGGCTGCCCGGCCGGGCCCTACTTCGACGCGCTGATGGCGATGGCCCAGGAGAGCGGCAAGGGCTGGTGGGACGAGTTCAACGACACCATCGGACCGGGGGCCCGGGACCTGGCGGAACTGGAATCCCGGTCGACGGTGCTGCGGACGCACGAGCCGCTCGTGATCCCCGGAATGCTCCAGACCGAGGAATACGCCCGCGCGGTGCTGGAAGCCACCGAGAGAGACCGCCGACGCGCCCACCGCTACGCGGAGTTCCGCCTGGCCCGCCAACGCGTACTCACCGGCGCGTCACCCGTGACGTACCGGGCCGTCGTTCACGAAGCCGCGCTGCACACCCGAGTGGGGGGCGCGGCGGTCATGCGGCGGCAACTGCTGCGCCTCATGGAGATGTCGAGGCTGCCCAACGTGGCCGTCCAGGTGTACCCGTTCGAGGCGGGGATCTACGCGGCCCACACCCAGTCGTTCGTCCTCTACGCAAGCGCCGCGCCCGAACTGGAGACGGTCTACCTGGAGCACCCGACGAACTCCCTCTTTCTCCGGGATGCGAACCATCTCGATGAGTACACAAAAATGTTCGAGCGGCTGTCGGAGCTGGCGCTGGCGCCGGTCGACCCCGAGTCGGCACCGGAGTCGCACGCGTCACGTGACTCACTGAGCCTGATCCAGCACGTCATGTACGCCCTGTGAAAGGAACCCCCCATGCCCCGACTCGTCTGGCAGAAGTCATCGTTCAGCACGGGCGGCGAAGGCAACTGCGTGGAACTGGCGGCGGCGGTGTCCGGTCACATCCACCTCCGTGAGAGCGACCAGCCCTACGACGTCGCCACCTCCACACCCCACGCGCTGGCCGGTCTGCTCCGCGCGCTCAAGGACGACTCATGGGCGCCGCCCCGGAGACAGTGAGGAAGAGAAAGGGCCTGGGCCGCGTCCGGAAGATCACCGGACGCGGCCCAGGTCCTTTGCGCGAACCGACTACGACGCCCCGGCCGGGTGGGGGGTGGAGAAGTCCGGCCGGGGCGCGCAACCCCCGTTTCACAATGGCTACTTGGCGATACGGCTACTTGAGAGCCGCGAACGCCTTCGAGAAGGCGCCGTCGCTCTGGACGATGGAGCTGCAGACCGCGTCCGCGGTGTTCTTGGCACCGCCGGCGCACTGCTTGTCACGGGCGGCGGACCACATCGAGAGCCAGCCGATGCCCTTGGACTGCGCGAAGGCCACCAACTGCGAGGCGTCGTCGACCTTGAAGATCTCCGAGGACACGTCGTTGACGCCGATCATCGGGGTGATGGCGACCGTCTTCCACGCGGCACTGTCGGAGAGGCCGAGGACGCTCTTGATCTGCGCCTGCGTGGCCGTGGCGGCCTGCTGGGCGAGGTCGCCCATGTCGCCGCTGAACGCGGGGCCGTAGTCCATCGCCATGATGTTCACGGCGCTGATCTTCACGCCGTTGGACTTGGCGTCGGAGAGCAGGTTCACGCCGTCCTGGGTGAGGCCCTGCGGCATGACCGGCAGGGTGAGGGAGACGTCCAGGCCCGGGTGCTGCTGCTGGAGCTTGGCGATGGCCTTCGCGCGGTTGGAGTTCGCGGTCGTGTTGGGAAGCGCGCCGCCCTCGACGTCGAAGTCGACCTTCGTGAGCTTGTAGGCGTCCACGGCCTTGCCGTACGCCGCCGCCAGCGTGTCGGCCGAGGAGCAGGTGGTGGCCAGCTCCGAACCGGAGGCTCCGCCGAAGGAGACCCGGACGTCGCCGCCCTTGGCGCGCAGCGCGCCGATCTGCGCCGCCACCGCGTCACTGGCGAGGTCGCTCACGCCGCCCCACTTCGGCGTGCAGCCGCCGCCGTCGGTGATGAAGGCGAGGTTGTAGTTCTTCACGCCGGTGGCGTCGGCCGCCTTGACCAGGTCGAAGGCCGGGAAGAGGGAGGTGTCGACGTAGGGCGCGAAACCCGCCGAGGTCGTGGTGCCGCCGCCCGAGGTCTGCGTGGGGGACGGGGTGGCGGTGGCAGTGGCGGTCGCCGTCGGCTTCGGGGTCGCGCTCTGCGTCGCGGTCGGGGTGGGCGTGGGCGTCGGGGTCGCGGTCTGCGTCGGACGGCCGCTCGGCTCGGGCGTCGCGCCGTCGTCCACCGAGCACTTGGTGCCGTCGATGACACAGCCGGTGGGGTTCGCGGTGCCGTTCACGACGAAGCCGACGGTGACGGACTCGCCGGCCGCCAGACCGTCCTTGTCCCAGGACGGCGGCTTCACGGTGACGTGCTGCCCGCTCACCGTCGACGTCGCGTCCCACAGCGAGCTGAGCTTGGAGCCCGAGGGCAGGTCGAACTCCAGCGTCCAGTCCGGCTTCGCCTGGCCCGTGTCGTTGGAGACGACGTACTGCGCGGTGTACCCCGTGGACCACTCGCTGGTCCTGGTGTACGCGGCGCCGACGCTCGACGCGTTCGCGATGCCGGTGAACAGGAGGGCGCCACCGCCGGCCACGGCCGCCGCGACGATCCCGCCTATCGCCTTGTTCCTGCCACTGACTTTGCGCCGGTGCGTACTGCTCATCGCGTGTGCCTGCCTTCGCGGATTCACGGGGGGTTCGCTGGGGACGTCCCAGGGGGTGCGGGCATCACGCTAGCGATCCGGAATCGGTCAAACCGCTTGATCCGGGCGCAGGTTGAGGATCTTAGGGTGCGCTTAAGGAAGGCATCGGGAGCCGTTAAAGGTCGAGACCAATGTGGGCGGTTTGGCGCGTCGCACAGCCGTTGCTCAGCGCACGCCCGCGCCACGCCTGCGGCGCCGTACGCTGCCCCGGTGCCCGCTCCGGACCGGTGCTCTTCCGTCCAGCTGGATCCAGATGCGCACCTCGGTTCCACCCAGCACGGAGGAACCGACCCGCACGTCCCCGCCCGTCGACTCCGCGAGCCGCCGCACGATGTCGAGGCCGAGACCCGTCGACCCGTCGTTGCCCGAACCCCGTCCGCGCGCCATCGCCGCGACCGGATCCGCTATCCCCGCGCCCGCGTCCGACACCAGCACGATCACAGCGTCCTCGGCGTTGTGCACGTCGACCGCGAAGGCCGTGCCCTCGGGGGTGTGGCGGAAGACATTGCCGAGGAGAGCGTCGAGCGCGGCCGCGAGGTCGGCGCGGGCCACGGGTATGCGGACCGGCCGGTCCACGCCGGCCACCCGCACCTTGCGGCCCTCGTCCTCGGCGAGCGCCGACCAGAAGTCCATGCGCTCCCGGACGACTTCGGACGCGTCGCACCCGGCACCGACGCCGATCGCCGCGGTCTGCGGTTTGGCCTCCCGGGCTGTCCGGATGATCGTGTCGACCTCGCGCTCCAGCTGCGCGACGGCGGTCCGGGTCTGCTCGGCGGCCGGACCGTCGCCGAGCGAGGCGGTGTTGAGGCGGAGCACGGTCAGCGGTGTACGCAGCCGGTGCGAAAGGTCGGCGGCGAGCTCCCGTTCGTTGGCGAGCAGTTGGACGACCTGGTCGGCCATGGAGTTGAAGGCGATGGCGGCCAGCCGCAGTTCGGTCGGCCCTTCCTCGGGCACGCGGGAGCCCAGCTTCCCCTCGCCCAGCTCGTGCGCGCTCTCGGCGAGGCGCTGCGCGGGCTGCACCATCCGCACGCCCAGCCGGTCGGCGACCGCGACGGAGCCGATGACGAGGGCGACGCCGACCGCGGCGAGGACCGCCCAGGCCGTACCGACACCGTTGCTGACCTCGGCCTCGGGGACGTACACCTCGATGACCGCGATCTCGCCGGAGCTGAGCGCGATGGGCTGGAGCAGCGTGGAGCCGCCGGGCACTTCCGCGGTGGAGGCCCGGCCCAGCCGCCGGGTCATGGCGATGTCCCTGCCGTCGGCGCGCTGCTTGCCGATCTCGACCGCCGGTTTGCCGTCGGCGGCGGGGATGTGCACGCCTATCCCCGCGTCCGAACCGGCCGAGGCCACGACGCGCTCCAGCTCGTCCCGTTCGGTGGTGATGGAGAGCGCGGGCGCGATGGCGGCGGCCTGCCGCTCGGCGTTCGAGAACGCCCGGTCGCGCGCCATCTCCTTGATCACCAGGCCGAGCGGGACCGCGAAGGCGACCACGACCATCGTCGTCACCGCCACGCACACCTTGACCAGTGCCCACCTCATAGCGGCCGCTCCACTCTCGGCGGCTCCAGCTTCACGCCGACGCCCCGCAGGGTGTGCAGATAGCGCGGACGCGCCGCCGTCTCGCCCAACTTCCTTCGCAGCCAAGACAGATGGACGTCGATGGTCTGGTCGTCGCCGTAGGCCTGCTGCCACACCTCGGCGAGCAGTTCCTTGCGCGGCACGACGACGCCGGGGCGCCCGGCCAGGAAGGCGAGCAGGTCGAACTCGCGCCGGGTGAGGTCGAGTCGTACGCCGTCCAGTTCCGCCTGGCGGCGCAGCGGGTCGATGGCGAGCCCACCGACGCGGATGACCGTCGACACGGGCGCGTCGCCCACGGTGGTGCGCGAACGGCGCAGCACCGCCGCCATCCGCGCCGAAAGGTGCTCGACCGAGAACGGCTTTGTCAGATAGTCGTCCGCGCCGGCGTTCAGCAGTCGGACGATCTCCGTCTCGTCGTCCCGCGCGGTGGCGATGATCACCGGGACGTCGGTGATTCCGCGCAGCATCTTCAGCGCCTCGGACCCGTCCAAATCGGGCAGTCCGAGATCGAGAATCACGACGTCGAAGGAGAAATGGGCGACCTCGCGCAGCGCCTCCAGGGCGGTGCCGACGCTGCGCACGATGTGCGCGGCCTCGGTCAGATGCCGGATGAGGGCCGAGCGTACGAACTGATCGTCCTCGACAACGAGCACACTTGCCATGGGCGGCACCGTACGCCATCCGGGCGAGGCCGTCCGGTGCCTGTGGACAACCCTGATTGGGCACCTGTGGACAATCCCGGCCCGATCTCCGCGGACATTCCGGATCTTGCCAGGGCCGTGAGACACCCGTGGTGCTCGTGGTGCAGTATGGCCGCGATGCGCAGAGGACTCGTACACGTACTCGCGTGGTTGCTCGCCACGGGCGCGGCGGTCACGCTGTCGTGGTGGGGTGTCCACACCGTCATGACGGGGACGGCGTACGACCCGCCGCGGGCCCTGCCCATCACGGTTGCCGGTGCGACGGCGCAGGAGACGCGGCCGTTGGCGTCCTCCACACAGCGCCCCGAGCCGTCCCGGAGCGCGCCGAACAGGCCCTCCCCGAGCGCGAAGCCGAGCACGGCACCTTCGAAGTCCGCGCCCGCGAGCAGCAGTCCGACGCCGTCCTCCCCGGCCCCGTCCTCCGCGCCGACGCCCTCCGGGCAGGTCAAGAGCTACGACTCCGACGGCGGCCGGGTCGTCTTCGACATCGCCGCCACGTACGGGACGCTGGTGTCCGCGACACCGAACACCGGCTGGTCCATGCAGGTGTGGAAGACGGACACCTATATCCGCGTGGAGTTCACCTCGGGCGCCGACCGGGTGTCGGTGTTCTGCGACTGGCACGACGGGCCGCCGCATGTGGACATCGGGACGTACTGACCGGGCGGACGCGGCGAGCGGGCGTACACACGCGGCCGGAGCGGACGAGCGGGTGTGCGTGCCGGAGCCGCGGACCGGGGTGCGGCGAGGCCGGGTCAGCGGAACACGGACGGCGGCGGCGCGGGTGAGGCGACCGCCACCGCGTCCGTGACCGGGGAAGCGCCACCCGTGAAGTCCATGAGCTCCCTGCCGTGTTCGACCCGGGCGGGATGCGGGTCGGAGGCGGCGCGGCGGGTCAGTTCGGTGACCGGCAGCGGCCGTCCCGAGGCGACGAGGACGGCGTTCCCGAAGCGTTTGCCGCGCAGCACCGTCGGGTCGGCGACCAGGGCGAGTTCGGGGAAGACGGAGGCCACGGTGGCGATCTGGCCGCGGAGGTGGGCGAGCGGGGGCCCGTCGGCGAGGTTCGCGGCGTAGACCCCGGAGTCCTTCACCGTCCGGCGGACCTCCGAGACGAATTCGACGGACGTCAGGTGTGCCGGGGTGCGCGCGCCGCTGAACACGTCCGCGATGACCAGGTCCGCCCAGCCGTCGGGCACCTTGGCGAGGCCTTCCCGGGCGTCCGTGGAACGCACCCTGATCCGGGCGTTCGGATCCAACGGGAGCTCTCGGCGTATCAGTTGGACGAGGGCCGCGTCACGTTCGACGACCTGCTGGGTGGACCGGGGGCGGGTCGCGGCGGTGTATCGGGCCAGGCTGAGGGCGCCCCCGCCGAGGTGCACGACCTGCACGGGCTTGCCGGGCGGGGCGACGAGGTCGATGACATGGCCGAGGCGGCGCTGGTACTCGAAGCTCAGATAGGCGGGGTCGTCGAGGTCGACGTGGGACTGCGGGGCGCCGTCGATGAGCAGGGTCCAGGCGCGCGCCCGGTCGCGGTCGGGCAGCAGCTCGGCGAGCCCGCCGTCGACGGCCTCCACGACCGCCTCGGCCGCCGTCTGCCCGCGCCGCCCGCCCCGCCCGGTGTCGCGGCCCTCGTCCGCCCGCTGATTCCTCGCCCTTGCCATCCCGCCATTATCGGGGCGCGGCGACGGGTCGGCTCAGCGGCCGGTCATCGGGGTGCCCGGCCGGGCACCGGGAACCGCTCACGGATGCCGTCACCGTCGTGCACGGACGAGGGTCGGCAGGCCTCACCAGTGCGGCCCGCGGAGTACCCGGACCGGCGTCAGCAGGGCTCACGGATGCCGGTCCCGGTCCGCTCCCCCGCCGCGCACCCGCCTCGGGAAACGGCGGTCACCGGTCGCGGCCCGGCCGGGTCAGCGGCAGCCGTCCGCCGCCTCGATCAGCCGCGCGGCCTCGCCCAGCGCGGCCCGCAGCACCGCCGGATCGGTCGCGAGATCCGCATCGCCGGGCGGGAGCAGCCAGTCCGAGCCCTCGACCGGGGGCTCGGGCACCGGCCGCAGACCCCGGCCGTCGGTCTGCGTACAGGTGCTGCCGGGCACGTCCCAGGCTGCGGCGGTGCCGGGCGGCACCAGGAAGCCGAGGGTGTCGCAGCCGCCGTCGTGCAGGACGGACCCCACGAAGTCGGCCGCGACCCGGCGCAGGATGTCGACCGCCTCCAGCCCCTGGCGTGCCGGGACGGTCACCAGGTCGCACTCGGTGGCCGGCCGCAGCGGAACACCGCACTCCTGGGACGGCCTGTGCTGCGCGGTCGACGGCGGCGTACGGAAATCGGTGCTCTGCGTGATCTGCATCCCGGCCTCCAACGGAACCCCTCCTCATGACGAGTGGGTCGGGAGTTCGGGCGGCTCCCGGTCCACCCGGTTCAACGCGCCAGAACGTCAACGGCTACGGCGAAACTCCGCCACAAAGGATGGCAGTTCATGGCAGATCGTGGATGAGATATCCGGTTTGTAGCCAAACCCAGCGTGGCGGCGTTGTCACAGCAGGTACGTTCTTGCCCCGCCGGAAGCAGGGCACCTACTGGGCACAACCCGGTCAACTCGGCCCGAATTCCGGCATGGTTCGACGGTTCGCAAGAGAGGGCCCGGCCATGGCGTCGTCAACGGTGACCTCGTCCCCGTCCCCCCGGCCACCCCGGCCGAATCTCGCCTTCCGGCGGTTGCGCGGCCAGCGCTCCCCGGGCGAGTTCGCCGCGGCGGTGCGGAGGGCCGCGCGCGAGATCGGCGAGCGGGTCAGCTGCGACGCGCGCTACATCGGGCGCGTCGAGGCGGGCGAGATCCGCTGCCCCAACTACGCGTACGAGCGGGTGTTCCTGCACATGTTCCCCGGCCGCACGCTGACCGACCTCGGTTTCACTCCCCGCTCATGGGTACGCGGACGTGGGGCGCGCGACATGGACGAAGCACCCCTCGCGCACCCCACGACCCCTTCGCACGCCCCATATGAGACGGACGGGGCGCGCGAGACGTATGAGACGCCGGGGCCACACCACCCCCGGGCCCCGCACACTGCGCACCACCCGCACGACCCGCACGACCCGCACGACCCCCATGATCCGTACGGCCCCCATGATCCGTACGACCCGCACCACTCGTGCGACCCGTACGACCCGTACGAGAAACACGATCAGAACCACGAGGAGAGCGACGTGCAGCGTCGCGCATTCATGACCGGAGGCACCGCCACCATGGCGGCGGCCTCGCTGGGACCCTTCGCGGGCGCCTTCGGCGGCAGCGCCGCAGCGGCCGGACGACACGTCCACCGGGCGGGTACGTCCGAGGCGGGCGCCCTCGAAGAGGCCGTCCGCAAGATCCGGCTGCTCGACGACCGGCACGGGGCCGACGGCCTCTACCGACGCGCCGCGGCACCCCTGCGCACGGCGTACGCCCTGCTGGACGCGGGCACCACCCGGCAGGCCACCGCCGACCGGCTGTACTCCGGCGCGGGCGAACTGGCCATCTCGGTGGGGTGGCTGGCACACGACTCCGGGCGCTTCGACGACGCGCGCTCGCACTACGCGGAGGCCATCGCGACCGCCCGGATGGCGGGCGACCCGGGTCTTGAGGCACACGCCTTCTGCAACACGGCGTTCCTCGCGCGCGACGCCGGACGCCCCCGCGAGGCCGTGCGCGCGGCCCAGGCGGCCCAGCGCGCCGCACGCCCCCTGGGCTCCCCCCGCCTGCTCTCCCTGCTCGCGCTGCGCGAGGCGGGCGGCTGGGCCGGGCTCGCCGACCGCAGGGGATGCGAGCAGGCGATGGCGCGCGCACAGGCCCTCTACGAGCGGGGCCCTTCGGAGACCGACCCCGAGTGGATGACCTTCTACGGAGAGGCCGAACTGGAGGGTCTCGAAGCGCAGTGCTGGTCGACGCTGGGCGACTGGCCCCGGGCGGCCCGCCACGCACGCCGCGCCGCCCACCTCCAGGACCCGCACTTCACCCGCAACATCGCGCTCTACACCGCCGAACTCGCCGACGACCTGGCCCGCGGCGGTCGCCCCGACGAGGCCGCCCTCGCCGGTCTGCGCGTCCTGGACCTGCTGAACGAGGTGCAGTCCTCCCGCATCCAGACCATGCTGGCGGGAACGGCCCGCGTGCTGCTCCCGCACCGCAGGGCCTCGGGCGTCTCCGCGTTCCTCGACCGCCACGCGAGCCTGCCGCGCACGGCGTGAGGGTCACCGCGGGCCCGGTCGGCCGCTCAGGTGCCGCCGGTCAGGCGCTCAGGTGTCCGCAGTCGTTCCACACCTCGACGGCGGGCTCCCCGTAGGCCCAGCCGAGCACCGACAACGAGGTCGGGTTGAGGCGGATGCGGGCCGCGAAGTCCAGCGGAAGGCCCAGCCAGCGGGCGCCTATGGAACGCAGGATGTGGCCGTGGGCGAAGATCAGCAGATCCCGGTCCTCGGAGCGGGCCCATGACACGACCTCGTCCGCGCGCGCGGTGACCTGCTCCAGGGTCTCCCCCTCGGGGACGCCGTCGCGCCAGATGAACCAGCCGGGCCGGATGCCCTGGATCTCCGCCGGGGTCATGCCCTCGTAGGCGCCGTAGTCCCACTCCAAGAGCGCGTCCCAGGTGCTCGCGCGCTCCCCGAAACCGGCCAGGTCGCACGTCTCGTGCGCGCGCGCGAGCGGGCTGGTGCGCACCTCGACACCGGGGAGCCCCTCGAAGGGCGCCCGGTGGAGCCGCTCGCCGAGCAGCTTGGCTCCGCGCCGCCCCTCTTCCAGGAGTGGGATGTCGGTCCTGCCGGTGTGCTTTCCGGACAGCGACCATTCGGTCTGTCCGTGCCGGGCCAGCAGGATGCGCGGTGCCATGGAGAAGAGCCTTTCCGGAACGGGGCGGCACGAGTGAGAGATGGCTCACTCGATGACGACTTGAGGAGGGGGTCATTCCATCATCGCTCACCACTACTCCGGGCAACCCGGGGGGCGATCTCCGCGTCTTTGAGATCCGGGGCGCCCCTTCGGGGCATTCGCGCACACCGTAAAATCCCGGGGTGGCCACGGACCGTCGTCAACGGACAGCGGACCGTCGGGTCATCACGAGCAGATGGGCACGAGCAGATGGGGGAGGGCGATCGGATGCCGCAGACCGATGCACCGCGTACCGAAGCGGCACCGCGCGCCCGGTCGCGCCGGTGGACCGAGCCGCACACGTCCGCGGCGGAGCGGGCACGGCTCCGCTGGTGGACCGAGGTTCCGCTGATCCTGCTCGTCTACGCGTCGTACACGGCGGGCCGGCTGCTCGCCCGGGGCGACACCGACGGCGCCGTCGGCCACGGCCTGTCGATCCTGCGGATCGAGAAGTCGCTCCACCTCAACGCCGAACATCCGCTGAACCGGCTGTTCACGCGTGAGGCCTGGCTCGGCGTGCCCGCCGACTTCTGGTACGCGTCGCTGCACTACCTGGTGACGCCCGCGATCCTGATCTGGCTCTTCCGCTCCCGGACCGTGCGCTACCGCGCGGCCCGCACCTGGCTGATGACCTCCACCTTCATAGGCCTGATCGGCTTCACCCTGCTGCCGACCTGCCCGCCCCGGCTGCTGTCGCCCGGTCACGGCTTCGTCGACACGATGGCCCAGTACAGCTCCTACGGCTGGTGGGGCGGCGAGGCGAGTGCGCCGCGCGGTATGGGCGGGATGACCAACCAGTACGCGGCGATGCCGAGCCTGCACGTGGGCTGGGCGTTGTGGTGCGGAGTGATGCTGTGGCGCCACGGCCGTACACCGGCCGCCAAGGTCGCCGCCGTCGTCTATCCGCTGTTCACCACGATCGTCGTGATGGGCACGGCCAACCACTACTTCCTGGACGCCGTCGCGGGCGCCGCGGTGATGGGGGCCGGCCTGCTGCTGACCCCGTTCGTGATCCGGGCTGCGAACCGTCTGCGGACCCTTCTCAAGGGCCGCGTCCCCTGGGTCCCGGGTGCCTCGCGGGGCGAGGGTTCCACGATTGTCAGTGCGGGGTGCCAGACTTCCACGGGTGAACGAATTCCCCGACAGCGCGAGTCCCGAACCGGGCCGGGAGCCGAGCAGGGTGCCTCTCCCACGGACGCGGGGGACAGCGCTGCGACAGCAGCTCGCTGAGCTGCGCGGTCCGGACGTGGCGCCGAAGGCGCTCGACGCGCGCGCCCTCGCGGCGCTCGCGGCCAACCCCGGGTGCGACCGCCGCGCCCTGCTGGACGGAGCGGGCGTCGACAAGGCGAAGCTGGCGAGCGCGCTCGGCGCGCCCTCCGCGTTCGGGATGTCGCAGTTCGCCTTCATGCGGGGCAACGCGTTCGAGGCTCGGGTCAAGGCCGACGGCGGTGCCGAGCTGCTGCGGCTGGTGCACGAGAAGCTGGACCCCGGCGCCGAGCCGCCCGGCGCCGGTGCCGTGCCCGACCTGAGCGCGATCGGCCCCGAGGGACGCGCCGCGCGTACGGCGCTGGCGCTGCGCGAGGCCACCGAGGCCGGCGTCTGGACCCTGCTCGACCACCCCATGCTCGCCCTCGACGTCGCGGGCTCGGCCGCCTTCCTGGAGCCGGACGCCGTGGTCGTGCACCCCGACGGCGGCTGGACGGTCGTCGAGATCAAGTCCTTCCCGATGCTGGACGGTTCGGCCGATCCGGCCAAGGTGGGCGCCGCCGCCCGGCAGTCCGCGGTGTACGTCCTGGCCCTGGAGGAGGTCGCCGCCCGCCTCGATCCCGCCCCCGAGGTCCGCCACCGTGTCCTGCTGGTCTGCCCGAAGGACTTCTCCAACCTCCCGACCGCCTCGGCCGTCGACGTCCGCAAGCAGCGCGCGGTCACCCGCCGCCAGCTCGCCCGGCTCACCCGCGTCGAGGACATCGCGGCCGCCCTCCCCGAGGGCAGCTGCTTCTCCCCCGCTCTCCCGGCGGAGGAACTGATCACGGCCGTCGAGGCGGTCCCCGCGACCTACGCCCCCGAGTGCCTGTCCGCCTGCGAACTGGCCTTCCACTGCCGGGCCCGCTCACGCGCGCGGGGCGCGGTGACGTCCATGGGCCGCTCCCTGCGCGCCGAGCTGGGCGGTCTGGCGACGGTCACCGACGTCCTGGCGGCGGCGCATGGCGAGGCCGGCGATCCGGCGGACCCGGCTGTCGCGGCCCTCCGGAGAGCCACCCTGCTGCGGGCGGAGGCCCTGCGCGGCACGGCCGCCGGCGCCCGAGCCGACCAGCCCCGAGTGCCGGTCGCTCCGGCGGCGCGGACCCGTGGGCCGGAAGACCTGGCGCCCGGACTGCCCACGCCCGGAGCCCCGGTTCCGGAAGGCGCCGCACCCGAAACGCCCCTGCCCGGAGCCGCCCGGCCCGAAGTTCCCTCACCCGGACTGCCCGCACCCGGAGCCGCGGTATTGAAGGCCGACGCGCCCGGAACCCCGCTGCCCGGAGCCGCGGTGCTGGAAACCGACGCACCCGGAGCACCGGTGCCCGGAGCCTCCGAACCCGGAATTCCCTCGTCCGGGGTTCCCGGACCCGGAGTATCCGCACCCGGAACCCCAGTGCCCGGAGCCTCCGCTCCGGAAGACCCTGTGCCCGCGCCCGGCGCCTCGGACGGCCGGGAGGCGGGCGTATGTCTCTGATCGCCACCCTCGCGCGGCTGGAGGCCGTGGAGAGCGGGCGGGCGCAGCCCGCCGCCACCGTGCTCCACCGCCATCTCGTCGAACGGCCGCTGGTGTTCGTGCCGCTCACCACCGCGGGCGAGGCCGGTGCCCCGCTGGGCGCGCTCGTCGGCACGGACCGGGACGCGCCCCGGCTGCTGGTCGTACCGCAGCCCCGCGACCGCGACCTGCGCTTCGCCTTCCTCGCGGAGCTGGCGGACATCGTCCTGCCCTACCTCGACTCGTACGCGGACGTGGTCGAGGCCGCCGAGCGCAGCGAGACCGACCCGGAGACCGGCAAGCGCGTCAAGGTCGAGGTAGAGCTGTGCGCGGACGCGCCGCAGCTGATCGTGCCGGGCCGCGCGGGCATCGAGTTCGTCCGCCTCCTCGGGCGCTCCACCCGTTTTCGCCGCACCGCGGAACAGGATCCCGAGACACCGCATCCGGCACCGCCCCGGGTGCCGTTGTTCGGGCGCTGGCTGACCCACTTCGGGGAGCGCGCCCGCGTGCCCGGCTCCGCACTGCTCCTGGCCCTCACCGACGTGCTGTCCCGGCACTGGGCCACCGGCCAGAGCAGCCTGGAGGACCAGCATCTCGGCGCGCTGCTCGCCTGGCTCGATCCGCCCGAGGGCGAGCCGGGCGCCGAGGCCGCGGTGCGGGCCGAGCTCCAGCGGGACGCCCGGGGCCAGCTCGTCTGCCCGCCCGCCGGACCGGCCACGGACCCCGCCTTCGACAACCAGCTGCTGGCCCCCGCCATCGAGCGCTACGACCGCGCGCGCACCGCGCTGGCCGCCGCCGAGGACGGCATCGAGGCGGACGACCGGCTCGGTGAACTCACCGCCGCGGAGCGGGACATCCGGAGACTCGTCGAGCGCGTCACCCGGCCCACCTGGGACGCGGTCTGGCGCGGACTCGACCTGCTGCGCACGCTGCCGGAAGGGGCGCACGCCACCGACCGGTGGACCCGCGACCGCTGGTCGTTCACCGGACACCGCGACCGGGTCGTGGCGGGCGAGCCGCCGCAGCCGCGCCGCGACGACGCGGTCACCGCCGCGAACAAGCTGGCCACCCGCGAGCGCGAACAGGCCCGCCTGGAAGCACAGGAGGCCCTCGACGACCCGCTGGTCATGGCCGGCCGGCGGCTGGCCGGGGAGGCGTTCGCCGGAGAGGTCACCGATGTCGTGATGGCGTACAGCGAGGGCAAGCGGCCGAGCCCCCGCCCGCTGGTGACCGTCCGCACGGACGACCGCCCGCACCTGGGGGAACGGGCCAGGGTGTACCGCTCGCTCGGCGGGAAGCCGCAGGCCGCGGAGTTCGTGGGGCTCGACGACGAGGGCGCCGCCGTGGTGCTGCGGATCGTCGACAAGATGGGGCGCGGCAGGGAACCCGAGGCCGGGTCCCTGCCGGAGAAGGGGGACCTCGTCTGCTTCACCCTCTTCGAGCACGAGCAGCGCGGCGGCGCCAAGCTGCCCGAGCCGGAGGAGACACCGTGGACGCACGGAGGGCCGCCGGGTGAGCCAGGCGCCCTGCCGCTGCCGGACCCGGTGACCGAGGAGGACGTCCTTTGAATCCTCCCCCGGCCAAAGGGGGATTCCTGGCTCACGCCGCCTGCGGGTCAGCAACCCGGCAGGTCTTCTGCGATCAACACCAGCCGGGTTGAAACCAGCCCGGTTTGATACGGCAAAGCTTGGAGGTGCATGTGCTGTCCTGGCTCTCGATCAGCACGGTGTGCGCGCTTGGTTCTCGCACCGCACGGCATGCAGTCCACCTCGGAGGAACCCTGTGACCGCCGTCTTCGACCCGGGCGCCGAGGCCGCCCGCGCCACCGACGCGATCCTGCGCGACACCCTGCACGGCACCGACCACGGTGTCGTGGTCGACTCCCCGCCGGGCGCCGGCAAGTCGACCCTCGTCGTCCGGGCCGCACTCGAACTGGCCGCCGCGGGACGCCCGTTGATGGTCATCGCGCAGACCAACGCCCAGGTCGACGACCTGGTGCTGCGGCTCGCCGAGAAGGCCCCGGAGCTGCCCGTGGGGCGGCTGCACAGCAGCGACTCCGACCCGTACGACAAGGCGCTCGACGGTCTCGGCCAAGTGCGCAAGTCGACGAAGGCGGCCGACCTCGCGGGCCTGGACGTCGTCATCTCCACCGCCGCGAAGTGGGCGCACGTCAAGGGCGTCGAGCCCTGGCGGCACGCGATCGTCGACGAGGCCTACCAGATGCGCTCGGACGCGCTGCTCGCCGTCGCCGGGCTCTTCGAGCGGGCGCTGTTCGTGGGCGACCCCGGGCAGTTGGACCCGTTCTCGATCGTCGGTTCGGAGCAGTGGGCGGGTCTGTCCTACGACCCGTCCGCGTCCGCGGTGACCACGCTGCTCGCGCACAATCCGCATCTGCCGCAGCACCGGCTGCCGGTGTCCTGGCGGCTGCCCGCGTCGGCCGCGCCACTGGTCTCGCACGCCTTCTATCCGTACACGCCGTTCCGCAGCGGCACCGGTCACGACGACCGGCGGCTGAACTTCGGTGTCCCGTCGGACGGTTCGGGCACCGACCGGGTCATCGACGAGGCGGCCGAGTCCGGTTGGGGCCTGCTGGAGCTGCCCGCCCGGCACACACCGCGCACGGACCCGGAGGCGGTGCACGCGGTGGCCGGGGTCGTACGGCGGCTGCTCGACCGGGGTGGTGCGGCCACGTCGGAGCGGGCCGAGGATCCGGTGCCGCTGACGGCCGACCGGATCGCCGTCGGCACGGCGCACCGGGACCAGGCCGCTGCCGTGCGGGCGGCGCTGACCGGCCTAGGCGTCGCGGACGTCACCGTCGACACGGCGAACCGGCTCCAGGGACGGGAGTTCGACGTCACGGTCGTCCTGCATCCGCTGTCGGGGCGGCCCGACGCCACGGCGTTCCATCTGGAGACCGGACGCTTGTGCGTGCTCGCTTCCCGGCACCGGCACGCGTGCATCGTGATCTGCCGGGAAGGAATCACGGAGTTGCTGGACGACCACCCGTCGACCGAGCCCGTACAGCTGGGAGTGACCGTGAAGTTTCCGGATGGTTGGGAGGCCAATCATTCGGTGTTGTCCCATCTGGCGGAACATCGGGTGACGTGGCGGCCCTGAGCCCCGCTCCGGGCGCACCCGGCCCGGCGACGTCCCGGGGCTGGGCGCGCTCGACCCTTCGGGCCCACTTGCGCGGGCGCGAGACAATGGACGGTGGCCCTTTACCGACAGGGGCCCCTGAACCGTACGAGGAGGAGAAGACATGGCGGAGCCCACGCCGCGTCGGAACGAACCGCGGCTACGCCCCGCGCCCCTGCTCTTCGAGCCCGCGGAAGCCGCCGGGGATCCGGAGCACTTCTTCGACCTGGAGTCGATCGACGATCCGCGCGCGCTGCTTGACCGGTCCACGGAGCTGGCGCACGCGTTTCGGGCCGCCGCCGACCGGGCCGTCGAGTTCCAGGCCATCGCCGCCGCGCAGCTCGCCGATCCGCGCCGCTTCGACCGGCTGACCGCCGCCTCGATCGCCGAGCGGGCCGAGTGGACCGAGGACTACGCGAAGAAGATGGTCGAGTTCGGCCAGGACCTGCTGCGGGGCACGGAGGGCAACGGACAGGGTCACGGGGTGACCGACCCACTCTGACCGGCTCCGCCGCACCCGCCGCGCGCACCCGGCCGCACGCACCCGGCCGCACGCGCCACGGACCGGAACCGGGGGCGGGGCCGGACCGGAACCGGGGGCCTGAACCGGGGCCGAACCGAGGGACGGGGCCGGACCGGAACCGGGACGGGACCGGAGCCGAACCGGAGAACCAGGACCGGAGACCCGGACCGGAGGCCGGAGACCAGAACCGGCGGCGGTACTGCGACCGGCGGACGGACCGGCGGAACGAACCGACACAGGCACCGGTGGAGAACCCTGCACCGGGAAAGTTCCGCCACCGCCCCAGACCCATCTGGCATATGCCAGCCGGGCAAGATACTCCACCTCACCCGCTCCTGTCCCGATTTCCGGCAACCCTCCGGGACGGAGCGCTCACCACCGGTAGATGTATCCGGCATGAGCAGCACACGGAACCCGCCGAGCAGCACCCCTCGCAGCCCCGGAGCGCCGTCTGCCGAGCGGCTGGACGTCTCGGGTGTCACGTCCGAGGGAGCCGCCTGGCTCGCCTCGGCGGGAGCGTATCCGCGAAGCACGCTCGCCCTCTGGCGCGAACGGCCGAACGCACCGGTCGTCCTGCCCTGCGGCAGCACCTTCGACGTCGTCAGCGCGCCGGCGCTCTTCGGACGGCGGATGCTCGACCGGCTCTGGGACGACGGACCGGGCTCGGGCCCGGTGGCGGCGCACCGCGGGCGGATGCTGCTGTTCGCTGCGCCCGGCACCGCCCAGCGGCTCCCCTCGCTGATGGAGTGGGAGGAGTGGGGCTCGGGCGCCCGCGCGGGGCGGGAGGTCGTGGAACCCGAGGCCGCCGCGAAGCACGGCGGGCACGGCGGGCACGACGGGCGTGAGGCCGTGGGGCACGGCGGGCATGTGGGCCGGTGCCGGGAGGTGCCGCCGCTCCTCTGCCACGGTACGGGGGACGCGGTCACCGTGCCCGCGCTGAGCGGCGGCGGTGGCGGGCCGGAGGCCGTCCGGTCCGATTCCCGCTGGCTGGTCGCCCCCGACACGCGGCAGCCCTGGCTCCCCGGCCCCGAAATCCTGCTCTGGGCGGCCGTACGAGCGGCCCGTGCCGCGGCGTCGGCGTCGGTACGGATATCGATTTTTCCTCGCGCCGATCAGGATGCTAAGGTCTACGACGTCAGCAGGCGCCGCTAGCTCAGTTGGTTAGAGCAGCTGACTCTTAATCAGCGGGTCCGGGGTTCGAGTCCCTGGCGGCGCACGCCAACGAGAGCGGGATGATTCGCGGAAACGCGAGCATCCCGCTCTCGTCGTTTCCGGCACCACGGACGCCCCATCGACCGCCGCCCGCTGGCTGTCGGCCGTCGCCCACCACCCGTCGCCTGCCCTGTCACCGGCCACCCGCCCACCCGGGAATCCGTACGGCAGCGCCCGGTGTCACCCAAGGCGGCTCAGCCAGTCGTGATCTTCACCGTCCAGGCCCCCGAAGCCGTCCGGTCCTCCACCTGGACCCGAACCTTCACGCCCGGCGCCTTGAAGCTCTCGCCGAGACTCACCGGCGCGTCCGCGAGCGGCGGGTACACCGAGTCCTCCCAGCAGGACTCCGTGTGCGGGTGGGCGTCGAGCACCTGGATGGGGCCGCTGCCCGACTCGGTCTCACTGCGGACCCGGTAGACGAGGACGCCCTGCTCGCACGTCGAGCCGTCGTTGCCCGCCGAGCCGCGCGCCTCGAGGGCGACCGCGCTGTCCGGACCCGTGGGGACCACCACCAGCTTGGTACCCCGGCCGACCCCGAAGGTCTGCGAGCCGGGGGGTGCCGCCACGCCCACCGCACCCGAGGATGTGCCCGACCTGCCCGAGCCGCGCGCGGACGGCTGCGGCCCGCGGGAGGAGGCCCGTGGCCCGAGGACGGAGGCATCCGCGCGGCGCGCGGACACCCGTGGCCCCTGCAGGGCCGCCCCCGGCCCGCTCGGCGCGGCCGAACGGGTCGCCAGCACCCCGGAGCCGGCCGCCCCCCGGGCGCTCGCGCCGGCCGAACCGACCGCGGAGTTGACGGGTCCGGCTTCCAGCGGCTCCAGCGTCAGACGGGTGGTGCCGGTGCCCAGGACGCACGCCACCTGGTGCGGTTCCAGCCACCCCAGCCGCCATTTGTGCCAGCCGAAGAGGTCGGGGGCGAGACCGAACTGGCTGCCCATGAGGTCCCAGTCGCCGACATAGGTGTCCCAGTCGCCCTTGCCGTCGGAAGGGCGGTGGTAGAGGTCGGGCAGGTCGAAGACGTGGCCGGTCTCGTGCGCGAGGACGAGGCGGTCCGGCGGATGCTTCTCGAAGACCGTGACGACGCGTCGGATGGCCTTGCCGTCCGCGCGCAGAGAGGTGTCCAGGTTGACGACCTTCGTGGCGTCCGAGTCGACACCCGGCGCGTCCGGGTCCGCGATGAAGTAGACGACGTCGTAGCGCGAGAAGTCGACCCGCGGGTCGGCCACGGCGAGGGCGTCGCGCAGATAGGCGGCGCGGTCGGCGGCGTTCCAGTCCCGCTGTATGGCGTACGACGTGGAGGCGTGCGGCATCTGGATCCAGGTGCGCTGCGGATGGGGGCGGACCGTGAACCTGCCGTACGAGGCACGCTCGAAGAAACGGCTGGTGGCGGGGAAGTAGTCGCCCGTCAGCTCGGCGGGCGTGGTGGTCGGGGTGGAGTCCGGGAAGGACAGGAAGACCATCACGGCGTCGAGGGGACGGGTGGGGCGCTCGTAGGAGGAGTTCCAGGTGTCGACGCCCTCCGAGTGGTGCGCCGTGGTCCGCGTCAGGGCGCAGGGGGACGCGAGGGGTTCGGCGAGCGCGTGGCCCGGCACCAGGGAGGTCGCGGCGAGCGCGGTCATCGAGGTGAACACGGCCGCGGTGCTGCGCCAGCGCGGTACACCGTCACGGGCGAGGCCGCGCGGGGCCTCGCGAGCGAGAACCCTCAGGGGGAGCGGACGCGGCACGTCGACCTCCGGATGCGGATTTCGGGACACCGCACCCAGCCTGATTCAATTTGTAACACTTCGCCCTGTTTGTCTGCACCAGAAGAGTGAGGGGGCCTACGGGCCGACACCCCCGGACCTTCACGGAACGTCACATGCGGTCGACGGGGAAGAGAACCCGTCCAGATACAGGCAGAAACGATCTGTCAGAACGGGTGGTTGTTCCTGGACACTGGACAGTGGCCGCACCGTTTCGAGGCCAGCCACTATGATCGGCACACTTTCCTGCACGGACACGGCTTGTGCGGCGGTCCATCACCGGCCGACCGCCCCGAGAGACCCATACGAAGAACGAGTGCACTGCGGGAGCGAGCGGTGAGCGGAACGTCCGAAGGGCCGGCGCCCGCGGGAGACCTCGTCCGGCCGACCGTCACAGAACGTCACGTCGACACGTCTTCTCGTATGTCCGCCGGGACCTCTCCCGGCCCACCCGTCCCCTCCGTGTCGCCCGTAACGCCGGGCTCGTCTTCCGGGGCGCCCGCGTCCATGGCGGTTCCCGACGGAACGTCACCCCGGACGTTCCACGCGGCCTTCGCCACCGCTCCGCTCGCGATGGCCGTCGTCGACCACGACGGTCTCGTCATCACCGCCAACGAGTCGCTGGGCACGCTGCTCGGCGCCGGGGCGCGGACGTTCGTCGGGCGGGCCGCCGCCGACCTGGTGGACCTGGCTTCCGACGCCCGCACCTGGCACGCGTACCGCGAGGTGCTGGCCGGCAGCCGGGGCCGGCTGCGCTGCACCCGACGGCTCAAGCACCCCGACGGCCATGCGATCTGGGCGCAGGTCACGGTCACGCCTCTGCCGCCGCAGGAGCGGGCGGTCCTGATCTCGGTCACCGACATCGGAGCGAGGCGTGAACTCCAGGCGCGGCTGCGCCACTTGCAGATGCACGACCCGGTGACCCGGCTGCCCAACCGCACACTGTTCTTCGAGCGCCTGTCGGCCGCTCTGGAGGCGGAGGCGTACGACGAGGTCGGCACCGGCCGGATCGGCCTCTGCTATCTGGACCTGGACGGGTTCAAGGCGGTCAACGACACACTCGGCCACCGGGTGGGGGACCGACTGCTCGCGGCCGTCGCGGAGCGCCTGACGCGCTGCGCGGAGGAGGCCGGTCTCACCAGGGCTGCCACTCCCCTGGTGGCACGGCTGGGAGGGGACGAGTTCGCGCTGCTCGTCGAGGACTCCACGGGCACCGACCAGTTGGCGGACCTCGCCGAGTCCGTACTGAAGGCGCTCCAGGCACCGTTCGACCTGTCGGGGCAGCGGCTGTCCCTGTCGGCGTCCATCGGGGTGGTCGAGCGGCGCGCCACCGGCACGACCGCGACCGGTCTGATGCAGGCCGCGGACACCACGCTGTACTGGGCGAAGGCGGACGGCAAGGGCCGCTGGACGCTCTTCGACCCGGAGCGCAACGCGCACCGCATGACGCGCCAGGCCCTGTCGTCCACCCTTCGCGCGGCCGTCGAGCGGGGTGAATTCGCCCTGGAGTACCAGCCGTTGGTGGGCATGGAGGACGGCGGTGTGCACGGGGTGGAGGCGCTCGTCCGGTGGAACCACCCGCGGTTCGGGATGCTCACGCCGAACCGGTTCATCGGACTGGCCGAGGAGAACGGCTCCATCGTCCAGCTCGGCCGCTGGGTGCTGGCCACCGCCTGCCGCCAGGCCCGCCGTTGGCAGGCGGACCGACCGGACGCCCCGCCGATCTTCGTCAGCGTCAACGTCGCCGTGCGTCAGGTCTGGGACTCGGACCTGGTGGCGGACGTGGCGGAGATCCTGGCGGAGACCGGACTGGCCCCGCATCTCCTCCAGTTGGAGCTGACGGAGTCGGCGGTGATGGGCTCGGCGGGCCGGCCGCTCCAGGCACTGCAGGCCCTCAGCGACATGGGGGTCCGCATCGCCATCGACGACTTCGGCACCGGCTACTCGAACCTCGCCTACCTGAGCCGGCTCCCGGTGTCCGTGCTGAAGCTGGACGGCTCCTTCGTCCGCGGCTTCCAGTACGAGAACGCCGACGGCTCGTCCGCCCACCCCAACCCCGCCGACGAGGTCATCGTCGAGGCACTCATCCAACTCGCCCACCGGCTCGGCCTGACCGTCACGGCCGAATGCGTGGAGACCGCCTCACAGGCGTCCCGGCTCCGCGGTATCGGCTGCGACACCGGCCAGGGCTGGCTGTACTCCCGGCCGGTGGCGCCGGAGCGCATCTCCGCGCTGCTCATGTCGGCCACCTGTCCTCAGGCCTGAGCACCTCTCACTTCCTCGGACCTGAGGGCCCGGCCCTCGGAGGCGAGTACCCGGTTCTCGGTCCGAGCGCCCTGGTTCTCGGGTCCGAGTCCCCTGGCTCTCAGACCTGAGCGTTCCGGTCCACAGGCCCGATCGCCCTGGTCCTCAGACCTGAGCGATCTGTTCCTTCGGCAACCCGTAGGCGTCCGCGATCAGTTCGTACGAGCGCAGCCTTACGTCACCGCTGTGCGCGTTGCCGGTGATCATCAACTCGTCGGCGCCGGTGCGCTTCTGGAGGTCGTCGAGGCCTGCGCGCACCTCGTCGGCGGTGCCGTGAATGACGTTGGCGTTCCAGGATCCGACGAACTCCCGCTCCATGGCGCTGAATTCGTAGGCCTCCGCCTCCTCCGGCGTCGGCACGAGACCGGGGCGCCCGGTGCGCAGGCGGACCATGCTCAGCGCGGCTGCCAGCACCTGGCGGCGGGCCTCCTTCTCCTCGTCCGCGGCGAGGGCGGACACACCGATGAGGGCGTACGGGGCGTCGAGGACCACGCTCGGCCGGAAGGACTCGCGGTAGAGGTCGAGCGCCGGGATCGTGTTCTGCGCCGAGAAGTGATGAGCGAAGGCGAAGGGGAGACCGAGGGCTCCGGCGAGACGGGCGCTGAAGCCGGAGGAGCCGAGCAGCCAGACCGGGGGCCGGTGCGGGGACTGGACCCCGCCCGGCGAGGTCGACTGGACGGGCCCGGGAACGGCGTGGATACGGGCGTAGGGGTGACCGTCGGGGAAGTCGTCGTCCAGGAAGCGGGTGAGTTCCGCGAGCTGCTCGGGGAAGTCGTCGGCGCCCTCGTTGAGGCGCTGGGTACGGCGCAGCGCTGCGGCCGTCGCACCGTCCGTGCCCGGGGCCCGGCCGAGGCCCAGGTCGATACGGCCCGGAGCCATCGCCTCAAGGGTGCCGAACTGCTCCGCGATGACCAGCGGGGCGTGGTTGGGGAGCATCACTCCGCCGGAGCCCAGCCGGACACGGTCCGTGTGGGCGGCCAGGTGGGCGAGGATCACCGCGGGCGAGGAGCTGGCCACGCCGGGCATCGAGTGGTGTTCGGCCACCCAGTAGCGGTGGAAGCCGCGGGATTCCGCGAGGCGGGCGATCTGGACGCTGGTGCGGAGCGCGTCGGTCGCGGTGCGGCCCGCGCCCACGGTGACCAGGTCCAGTACGGAGAGGGGTACGGGGGCGGTGCCCTGTGCCGTGCCTCGGATCTCGCCCGTCTCGGCCGTCTCGTCCACCGGGTGCCTCCTGTTGCGTACGCGTTGGTGTCCGCCGAGTACGAACAGGAGGGTGGCTCCGGTTATTCCCCGGGGCGGGGCGCCGGCCCGAGTGAAAAGGCTTCACCCGGGCCGGCGCCCCGCCCCGCCAGGACTCTCCCCGTCAGGGGCTTCTCCGGCCGAGGCTTCCCCGGCCGGGGCTGGGGGCGACTTGTTTCGCCCCCTCCGCCCCTTCCCGTCCTCAGGGGCTCCGCCCCCGAACCCCCGCTCCTCAAACGCCGGAGGGGCTGGACTTTCCCGGAGGAGCTGGAATTTGCCGAGGAGCCGGAATTTGCCGGAGGGGCTGGAATTTGCCGGAGGGGCTGAACCCTTCTGGATCTACGCCTGGACGATCGGTTCCCTCGTGAAAAGGGTGCCTAGTTCCGGGGCGTTCACTCGGCGGTCGGCCAGGCGCAGGGCTTCCCAGACCGTGACCTGGTTCGCGGTGAGGACCGGCTTGGCGAGGTCCTTCTCCAGCGCCGCGAGGTGGGAGGCGGTGTGGAGGGCCGTGTCGGGGAGGAGGATCGCCTCGGCGTCCGGGCGGTCCGCCTCGCGGGCGAGCGCGAGGACCTGGTCGTAGTCCCAGCCGGCGGCCTCGGCGGCGGTGACGACACCGGAGCCGCGCACCGCCACCACCTCCGTGCCGGCCTCCTTCAGGAACGCGGCGAAGAGCGCGGCCACGTCGTCCGGGTAGGTCGCCCCGATCGCGACCCGCTGCGCCTCGATCTCCCGCGCGGCATGCGCGAAGGCGAAGGACGTCGAGGACGCGGGCAGGCCTGCCGCCCTGGCGAGGCCGCGGACCTGCTCGTGGGCGCCCTGCAGTCCGTACACGAAGCTGCCGCTGGTGCACGCCCAGACCACGGCCTCCGCGCCGGACAGGCGCAGCTCCTCGACGCCCGCCGCGAGGCGCTGCGCCGAGCCCATTTCGATGAGCGCGTCCACGCGGTGTGCGTCCTCCCCGATGTCCGTGTGGACGACGGTCAGGCGGATGTCGCTGCCGAGCAGCTGCTCGATGCGCGGGTAGTCGTCCTCGGCCGAGTGGCCGGGGTAGAGGAATCCGAGTGCGGTCATGCCCAACCTTCCTGTTCTTCGGGCAGTACGGGTCCCCGGCGGGCGGCTCGGTCGATCAGCCGCTGATAGGGGCCCACCGCTCGGGTACCCAGTTGGCGCAGTGCCGCCCACATCGTCACCTGGTTGGCCGAGATCACCGGGATCCGCAGTTCCGCCTCCAGCTGGGGGATGACGTCGTACGTCGGAAGATTCGTGCAGCTGATGAAGAGGGCGTCCGCCGCGCCCCGCGCCGCCCGGCGGGCCATGTCGGCCACATCGCGGTACGGGACCTTCCAGATGTGCCTGGTCAGCCCCATGAAGGCGCGCTCGGTGACGGTGATGCCGGCCTCCGCGAGGTACTCCTCCAGGGACTGGGTCACCGAGACCGTATACGGGGTGACCAGGGCGATCCGGCGGGCACCGAGGTCCTCCAGTGCGGCGAGGAGGGCGCCGGAGGTGGTGAGCGAGGGCAGCCCGCCCGCCCGGGTCATCGCCTCGCACATCGCCCGTTCCCCGGCGACCCCGCCGACAAAACTGCCGGACGTGCACGCGTACGCGACGACCTCGGGCGCGACCGCGTTCAGGGCGCGGACCGCGTCGCCGAGGGTCTCGTGCTCGGAGACCAGGCGGGCCAGGTCCAGGCTCACTTCGACCGGCACGAACGGGGTGCGGGTCAGATGCAGGGAGACGTCGTCCGGGACCCACCGCCACAGTTCACGGTCGAGGGCGAAGTCGAAGGGGGCCACGACGCCGACCCCGCGCTGTGGATGCGGACCGCCGAGAAAGGAAACGTCCATGGCAGGCACCGGCCTCGGAGAGGGAAACAGGCGGGCAACGGACCGTATGCGAGCCCGTGTTGACGAAGGTAGGTTCGGGTGCGAGCGTGGTCAATCCGCGCATCTCAGACGGCTCGGCCCCGTTCGCCCGCACGTCTCCCCGGTCATGTCGCCCCAGGATCTCCCCAGAGAAGCGGACCCGCATTGCGAAACGGTTTCCACCGATGAACGCCCGTATGTCCACCGGCGCGCCCCACCCGTCGGCCCCGGCCACCCTCCTCGTCCTGGACGCCGACCCGCTCCCCCGGCTCGGCCGGCTCACCGGTCGCGTACGGATCGAGCACGCCGACGAGTCCACGCTCGCGGAGCGGCTGCCGCACGCGGACGCGCTGCTCGTGTGGGACTTCACCTCGGACGCGGTGCGCCGTGCCTGGCCGGGCGAGGGGCCGCGGCCGCGCTGGGTGCACACCGCCAGCGCGGGCGTGGAGCATCTGATGTGTCCCGAGCTCGCCGCCTCCGACACGGTGGTGACCAACGCGCGCGGCATCTTCGACCGGCCGATCGCCGAGTACGTCGCCGCCCTGGTCCTCACCATGGCGAAGGACCTGCCGCGGACCTGGGACCTGCAGCGGCGCCACGAGTGGCGGCACCGCGAGTCGCAGCGGGTGGCCGGGACCCGCGCCTGCGTGGTGGGCTCCGGACCGATCGGGCGGGCGATCGTCCGCACCCTCAAGGCGCTCGGTGTCATCACGGCCCTGGTGGGGCGCGTCCCACGCACCGGGATCCACGGTCCGAAGGAGCTGGACCGGCTGATGGCGCGCGCCGACTGGGTGGTGTCCGCGGCGCCGCTCACCGCCGAGACACACGGCATGTTCGACGCACGGCGCTTCGGGATGATGCAGCCCTCGGCCCGCTTCATCAACGTCGGGCGCGGGCAGCTCGTCGTCGAGGAGGCGCTCGCCGAGGCACTGTCGAAGCGGTGGATCGCGGGTGCGGCCCTCGATGTCTTCCAGCACGAACCGCTGGCTCGTGACAGCCCGTTGTGGGAGATCCCGGGGCTGATCGTGTCACCGCACATGAGCGGGGACACGGTCGGCTGGCGGGACGAACTGGGCTCGCAGTTCGTGGAGTTGTACGAGCGCTGGGCGGCGGGCAAGCCGTTGCCGAACGTGGTCGACAAGAAGCGCGGGTACGTACCAGGACACTGAACTGCCTTGGGAGGGACCGATGCCGGAACTCACCGAGCTGACGGCGGTACAACTCGTCGACGGATACCGCAAGGGCGAATTCAGCCCCGCGGAGGCGACGCGCGCGGCCCTGGAGAGAGCCTGCCGCGTGCAGCCGGCCGTGAACGCGTTCGTCGGTCTCTTCGCGGACGAAGCCCTGGCCCGGGCGCGTGAGTCGGCGGACCGCTGGCGGCGGGGCGAACCCGCGGGCCTGCTGGACGGCGTGCCCGTCACGGTGAAGGACATCCTGCTGCTGCGCGGCCATCCGACGCTGCGCGGCTCCAGGACCACGAGCGCGGCGGGCCGTTGGGAGGAGGACGCGCCCTCCGTGGCCCGGCTGCGCGAGCACGGCGCGGTGTTCCTGGGCAAGACGACGACGCCCGAGTTCGGCTGGAAGGGCGTCACGGACTCGCCGCTGTCGGGGGTGACGTGCAATCCGTACGACGTCACGCGCACCGCGGGCGGCTCCAGCGGTGGCAGCGCGGCGGCCGTGGCGCTGGGCGCGGGCCCGTTGTCGCTCGGCACGGACGGCGGCGGCAGCGTCCGTATTCCGGCCGCCTTCTGCGGGATCTTCGGGCTGAAGCCGACGTACGGCAGGGTCCCGCTGTATCCGGCGAGTGCCTTCGGGACGCTCGCGCACGTGGGCCCGATGGCCCGGGACGCCGCCGACGCGGCACTGATGCTGGACGTGATCGGCGCACCGGACGCCCGCGACTGGTCGGCTCTGGGGCCGGCCGGCGGCTCCTTCGTGGACGCCCTCGACGGTGGGGTGCGCGGTCTGCGGGTCGCCTGTTCGCCCTCCCTGGGCGGGCAGGTCGCGATCGCCCCGGCCGTCGCGGCGGCGATACGGCGGGCGGTGGAGCGCCTCGCGGACCTCGGCGCCCATGTCACCGAGGCCGACCCCGACTTCGCCGATCCGGTGGACGCCTTCCACACCCTGTGGTTCAGCGGGGCGGCCCGGGTGACCCAGCGGCTCGGCCCGGAGCAGCGGGCCCTGCTCGATCCGGGACTGCGGGAGATCTGCGGCACGGGCGCCCGCTTCAGCGCGCTGGACTATCTCGCCGCGACGGATGTCCGGATGGCGCTCGGCCGCCGGATGGGCCTGTTCCACACCTCGTACGACGTGCTGGTCACGCCCACCCTGCCGCTGACGGCCTTCGGGGCGGGCGCCGAGGTCCCGGACCGGTCGGGCCTGCGCCGCTGGACGGGCTGGACCCCGTTCACGTACCCCTTCAATCTGACGCAGCAGCCCGCGGCGACGGTCCCGGTCGGTGTGGACGGCGACGGACTGCCGGTCGGCCTGCAGATCGTCGCCGCCCGGCACCGGGACGACCTCGTCCTGCGGACGGCGCACGCGCTGTACGAGGCGGGGGTGGCGGGGGTGGCACCTCCATCGCCGCTGCCCTTGCCCTCGCCCTTGCCCTCGCCCTTGCCCTCGCCCTTGCCTTCGTCCTGAGCCCTAGAGCCGCCGGAAGCTGAGCGTCTCCCCCGCGGCGCCGGAACGCCACAGGTCGTTGCAGGCCTCGGCCATCGCGTCGAGGCCGTCGACCAGTCGGCCCCAGACGATGCCCGGTACCCAGCCCACGTCTCCGTTGAGGAGCAGGTTGTTGCGCTCGTAGAAGAGCGCGAGGTCGACGACGGTGGTGCCGGGGCGGACGTCGGCGTCGTACCCGTAGGCCTTGGTGCCCAACTCCGTGCCCGCGAAGGCGAAATAGCAGAGATCTCCGGGTATGGGGGTGACCGTCGGGTTCTCGAGTGGTGGTTCTGATGTCGCGAATGGAGGGAAGAGCGCGTAGATCTCGTTGCGCGCGTACTTCGCGTGGTAGACGTCGCCGCTCAGCGGGAGCGCGTCCCACACCGTCGCGCAGGTGATCGGCGCGCGGTCGTCGAGGAGCTTCGCGGTGCCGTGCACACCACGCTTGACCAGCGAGACTTCGATGAATCGATCAGCCATGCACTCCATGGTCCCGCGGCGGTCAAGAGCGCACCGGCCGCGTACGGGGCCGGAACCGGTCCGAATACATCGCATGGTCCCGGGTAGCCGCGCGGCCATGGCTCCACCTCTTGGGAACGCACGTGGAAACGAACAGGGAAACGAACACGGGAAGGGCAGACAGTCGTCCGGGACCACCCGCCGGTCGCTGCTCGCGGGGGTCGCGGCGCTCGGTGCGCTGGGCGCCGCCGGCTGCAGCCGCGTGGCCACGGCGTCCGGGACGGACGGCGGTGATCTCCTCGACCGGCTGAAGGCGCAGGGCGTCGTACGGCTCGGCATCGCGGGCGAGATCCCCTTCGGCTACATCGACCGGGACGGCCAACTCACCGGCGAGGCACCGGAACTGGCGAAGGCCGTCTTCAAACGGCTGGGCGTCGACCGCGTGCAGCCGGTGCCGACCGAGTTCGGCTCGCTCATACCCGGGCTCAACTCCCAGCAGTTCGATGTCGTGTCCGCCGGGATGTACATCAACGCGGAACGCTGCGAGCAGGTCATCTTCGCCGACCCCGACTATCGGATGCTCGACGCGTTCATCGTGCGCAAGGGCAATCCGATGGGGCTGCACGACTACAAGGACGTCGTGGCGAAGAAGGCCAAGTTCGCTACGGGGACCGGCTATGCGGAGATCGAGTACGCGGTCGGGGCCGGTTACAAGGAGAGCGACATCCTGATCGTGCCCGACCAGGTGGCCGGGCTGAACGCGGTCGAGGCGGGGCGCGCCGACGTCTTCGCGGGGACCGCTCTGACCACCCGCGAGGTGGTGAGGAAGTCCAGCAAGGCGGAGAGCACGAAGCCCTTCGCGCCGCTGGTCAAGGGCAAGCCGCACGTCGACGGCGGCGGTTTCGCGTTCCGTTCGCCGGAGACGAGGCTGCGGGACGCCTTCAACGTCGAGCTGCGGAAGATGAAGGAGAGCGGCGAACTCTTCCGCATCG
This sequence comes from Streptomyces rhizosphaerihabitans, assembly GCF_025399795.1. Lineage (GTDB taxonomy): Bacteria > Actinomycetota > Actinomycetes > Streptomycetales > Streptomycetaceae > Streptomyces > Streptomyces rhizosphaerihabitans. The sequence continues at coordinate 196,082 of NZ_JAODTZ010000007.1, forward strand.
TGCGGCCGTTCGGCTTCACCAAGGCCGAGATGACCGACATGACCGCGAAGGAGCTGTGCCGCGGATGACATCGGGACTCTGGAAACTCGTACTCGAAGGAATCTGGGTCACCGTTCAACTGCTGTTCTTCAGCGCCCTGTTGGCCGGTGCCATGTCCTTCCTTGCCGGAATCGCGCGCACCTCGCGGCGGTGGACCGTCCGCTTCCTCGCGGGCTTCTACACCGAGGTGTTCCGCGGTACCTCCGCGCTCATCATGATCTTCTGGGTGTACTTCGTGCTGCCGCTCGCCTTCGGCTGGCAGCTCGTCCCGTTGTGGGCGGGCACGCTGGCGCTGGGACTGACGTACGGGGCGTACGGCTCCGAGATCGTGCGCGGCGCGCTGAACGCGGTCGATCCGGCGCAGCGCGAGGGCGGGATCGCGCTCAGCTTCACACCCTGGCAGCGGATGCGGCTGATCCTGCTGCCGCAGGCGGTGCCGGAGATGATCCCGCCCTTCTCCAACCTGCTGGTCGAGCTCCTCAAGGGCACGGCGCTGGTCTCCGTGATGGGCATGGGCGATCTGACGTTCAGCGCCAATCTGGTGCGGCTCGCGCTCCAGCAGAGCGCGGAGGTCTACACGTACGTCCTGCTCATCTACTTCGTGATCGCCTTCCTCCTCACGCGGCTGATGCGCGGCCTGGAGAGGCGGCTCAAGGCCGGGATCGGCAAGGAGCCGGCGCGCGGCAAGGCGGCGCGTGAGCCGGAGCAGGCCGAAACGACGGGTGTGGGCGCCGGTGCCGGCGCCGCCGCGGGCGGAGGTGCCTCATGAGCGCCGTGGACGCCATGGATCCCATGGAGACGACGATCGGAGGTGCCTCATGACGTGGGACTGGAACGCCGTCGGCGACTTCATGCCGCACTTCTGGGACGGCCTGCTGGTCACCCTGCAGGCGCTGGCCCTCGGCTCGGTGATCTCGTTCACCCTCGGTCTGGTGTGGGCGCTGTCGATGCGGGCGCCGGCGCGCTGGGTGCGCTGGCCGGTCGGAGCGGCCACCGAGTTCGTGCGCAACACCCCGCTGCTGGTGCAGCTGTTCTTCCTCTTCTACGTGCTGCCCGAGTGGAACATCACGTTCTCCGCGCTGACCACCGGTGTGATCGCGATCGGGCTGCACTACTCGACGTACACGATGCAGGTCTACCGGGCCGGTATCGAGGGCGTACCCGCCGGCCAGTGGGAAGCGGCCACGGCGCTCGGCCTGCCCGTGCGGCGCACCTGGACGGCGGTGATCCTTCCGCAGGCGGTCCGCCGTGTGGTGCCGGCGCTCGGCAACTACGTCATCGCGATGCTCAAGGACACGCCGATGCTGATGACGATCACCGTGCTGGAGATGCTCGGCGAGGCGCGGCTGTACTCGCAGCAGCACTTCCAGTTCACGGAGCCGCTCACGGTCATCGGTGTGGCCTTCATCCTCATTTCCTACCCGGCTTCCCTGCTGCTGCGAGCCCTGGAGCGACGCCTTGTCCGCTGACACGAACGACGGCACGAACGCCGGCACGAACATTGCCCCGAACACTGAACCGAACACTGAACCGAATACCGCGACCGACCCCCTGAAGGATCTCGCCAATCCCCCGGTGGACGGCAGCGAGCTGATCCGCTTCGACAAGGTCACCAAGCGCTTCGGGGACAACACCGTCCTCGACGGGCTCGACTTCCGCGTCGACTCCGGAAAGCACGTCACGCTCATCGGTCCGTCCGGTTCCGGCAAGACGACGATCCTGCGGCTGCTGATGACCCTGGCCCGGCCGGACGAGGGCACGATCACGGTCGCCGGGGACCGGCTCTTCCCCGCCGACGAGAAGCGGGTCCGTGAGGTCCGCAAGAAGATCGGGATGGTCTTCCAGCAGTTCAACCTCTTCCCGAACATGAGCGTGCTGAGGAACGTCACCGAGGCGCCCGTCACCGTCCTCGGCCTGTCCAGGGACGAGGCCGAGGAGCGGGCCCGGGAACTGCTCGACCTGGTCGGGCTCGCGGACAAGTGCGACGAGCGGCCCGGCCGGCTGTCCGGCGGTCAGCAGCAGCGCGTGGCCATCGCCCGCGCCCTGGCGATGCGACCGCAGATTCTGCTGCTGGACGAGGTGACGTCCGCGCTCGACCCCGAACTGGTGGCGGGGGTCCTCGACGTCCTGCGTGACATCGCCCACACCACGGACATCACGATGCTCTGCGTGACCCACGAGATGAATTTCGCCCGGGACATCTCGGACCAGGTCCTGATGTTCGATTCCGGCCATGTCATCGAATCCGGCCCACCGGAGAGGATCTTCAGCGATCCGGAGCACGAACGGACCAGGGAATTCCTCGGCGCGGTCCTCTGAAGTCCGGGAGTGAACGAGGGGCGGAGGGGGAGCACATACGGGAAGGCGTGAGGTCCGGCCATTGGGGCATGCCCGAGGGTCCATGCCCTTGGCATATGCCAGGGTGGTGCGTTCCTGCTGAGAGGCATGGAGCGCGCCACCAATCTCGTCAACAGACGCCCACAGATGGCTGCTTGACGGTTATCGTGGAGTGAGCCCAGCTGTCCGGACCGACGTCATTTTTGAGCCGGGCCATGAAGCGCAGGGGGAAACCGTGGCGCTGATGAACGAGCCGACCGCGCCGTACCACTCGGTCCAGGACGCGCTGCGCGTCCTGGAGACGGTGTCGCAACACACCACCGGCGTCACCGAGGCCGAACTCGCCCGCCAGGCCGGCCTCGGCGCCGACCGGCTGACCGCACTGCTGCGCATGCTGCGCCGGGAGGGTTACGTCGAGCAGGTCACGGACGGCGCGTACGTCACCGGCGCCGCCCTCAGCCGTCTCGGTTCCGCGCAGGGCCGTGAGCAGGCCCTGCGCGACAAACTCCAGCAGACGATCGACCGGCTCCGCGACTCGGTCGGCGCCGCGATCTACATCAGCCGCTACATCGACGGCGAGGTGCACGTCACCCAGTACGCGGAGAGCCCGTCGACCCCCGCGGTCAACGAATGGGTCGACTTCCGCTCCTCGGCGCACGCCAGCGCCGTCGGCAAGAGCCTGCTCGGCCAGCTCGACCACAACGGCCGCCGGGACCACCTCGCCCGCCACAAGATGGCCCGCCTCACCTCGCGGACCATCACCAGCGAGCGGCTTCTGCTCTCCCGCCTCGACTCCCAGCCGGCCACCGTGCCCGTGCTCGACCTCCAGGAGTACGCGATCGGCACGGTCTGCGCGGCCGTCCCGATCACCGCCGGCTCCTCCGTCGGCTGCCTCGCCCTCTCCCTCCCGGTCGAGCACGCCCACCGGCTCCGCCGCGCCGCGGACACGCTGAACCGCGGAGCGACCCCGGTACTGCTCTCCCTCACGATCTGACAGCCGCCGCACCGGGCCCGCACAGGGCGCATACCGGGCCCGCACAGGGCGCATACCGGGCCCGCACGGGGCCGGCGGGCCGATCCGCCCGCCGGCCGGGACGGGATCCGGTCGCGCGGTCGGACGGACGGCCGCGCAGGTGGTCGGGCGGGTGGTCGGAAGCACCCCAGCGGACCAGGTAGTATTTCTTTTGTCGCCGCCCGCGGAAGCGGGAGGCGAGAGTCATGCGCCGCTAGCTCAGTTGGTTAGAGCAGCTGACTCTTAATCAGCGGGTCCGGGGTTCGAGTCCCTGGCGGCGCACCTTGGTGAAGGCCCTCCACGCATGTGGGGGGCCTTCACGCATGTCCCGGGAGTCGCGCGCGATTCCTGCCCACCCGGGACGCCGGAACCAGACCTACTCCGACGTGACGAACTCGGTGAGCACCCTCGCCAGCAGCCCCGGATCCCGCGCCCCGCACAACTCGCGCGCCGAGTGCATCGACAGCCCGGCCACGCCCACATCGACCGTCGTCACGCCGAGGCGGGCCGCGGTGATCGGGCCGATCGACGTCCCGCACGGCATCGCGTTGTGGGAGACGAACGGCTGCCACGGCACCTCGGCCCGTTCACACGCGGCGGCGAAGGCCGCGACACCGGTGCCGTCGGTGGCGTACCGCTGATTGACGTTGACCTTGATCACGGGGCCGCCGTTGGGCAGCGGCCGGTGGTCCGGATCGTGACGTTCGGCGTAGTTGGGATGGACGGCGTGGGACATGTCGGAGGAGACGCACAGGGCGCCGGCGAGAGCACGGTTGAAGTCCTCGGCCCCGCCGGCCCGGGCGGTCACGGTGCGGCCCAGCACCCGTTCCAGGATGGGGCCCTGGGCGCCGGACTCCGACCCGCTGCCGACCTCCTCGTGGTCGAAGGCGGCGAGCACCGGTATGGACGCGGGCGGCCGTGCGGCGCCGGCCGCGGCGACCAGGGCGGTGACGCCCGCGTGCACCGAGATCTGGTTGTCGAGGCGTGGCGCGACGATGAACTCCTCGTCCGCGCCCAGGTAACCGGGCGGCTGGATGTCGTGCAGCATCAGGTCCCAGCCGAGGATCTCGGCGGCGTCGGCGCCCGCCTCGTCCGCGATCCGGCCGAGCAGGGCGCCGGGCCGGGTGCCGCCCAGCCCCCACAGCGGGGCCATGTGCCGCTGCCGGTCCAGGGCGAGCCCCTCGTTGACGGTGCGGTCGAGGTGGATGGCGAGCTGCGGCACCCTCAGCAGCGGCTTGTCGACGCAGACCAGCCGGGTCGAACCGTCGCGCAGGGCCAGCCGTCCCGAGACGCCGAGATCGCGGTCGAGCCAGGTGTTGAGCGGCACACCGCCGTAGACCTCCACGGCGATCTGCCGCCACCCGGCCGAGCCGGTGTCCGGCTTGGGCTTGACCCGCAGGTTCGGTGAGTCGGTGTGGGCGCCGACGATCCGGAACGGGGTGCGGGCGGGGGCACCCGGCGGAACGTACCAGGCGAGCAGCGCTCCCCCGCGGACGACGTAGCGGCCTCCCTCGGCTCCGGCCGTCCAGTCGTCCCGCTCCCGCAACTCCGCGAAACCCGCCTTCTCCAGACGCTGCGCCGCGCTCGCCACCACGTGGTACGGCGAGGGGCTGGCTCTGACGAAGCCGAGCAGGTCGTCATTGTGTCCGCGGTCGAGCGTGTCATGCGTGGGGGACATGAGTGCCTTTCGGGTGCTGTCGAGAGTCGGGGTGGGGGGCGTCGGACTGCCCGGCCGGGCGCACGGTGCGGCCGGACGGTCCGCCCGGGAGGCGACCTGGACCGCAGGGGCATGACAAGTTCCCAGCTGGGCCCAAACCCCGACGCCACCGACGCGAACGTGAGCCGGGGCGACACCGCCCCGCGGCTTCCGTGTCCGCGACCCGGATCAGGCAACGCAACGCCCTTCTTCCCTCGGCTCGGGCCTCTGGCGCACAGGCCTCTCGGCACACGTGCCCGGATATCCTCCCCGCGGAAAGCGGCCGGGATGCCTCACTCCTCCGCCGTCGTTCGAAAGACGCCGACGGGAGTCGCCCAGCGACACGGACAGTCCGGTACGACCGACGCCGGGCCGGCGGCGCGGCGACCCGCGCGGAGTCGAGCGGCCGCAGGGGGCGAGCTCGCAGGGGGACGAGAAGCGGCACGGCGTGGAGCGGGGGGACCCCGTCGGGTGGGCGCGGGGGTGCTGTGCGCGGCCCGTCCGGACGTCTATCGCGTCAGCAACTCCACGCGGCCGTGCGCCCGGTACTGCGCCACCAGCCCGTCCACGTCCGCCGCGGTCAGCGTCCGGTACGCCGACTCGCCCGGCGGCCGCCACCACACCGGGTCCGGGCAACGAAAGCCCTCGCGCCTGAGGCCCACCCGGTGGATCTTGTTGGTGGCGGTGACCGGCATCCGCTCCACGATCCGCAGGAACCGGGGTGCCATCTTCGTGCCCAGGTCCGGCTGGGCGAGCAGGAACTCCGCGAAGGACTGCGGGCCGAAGCGGGTCCCCTCCTTCAGGGCCAGCGTCGCCATCACCTGGTCGCCCGCCACCGGATCCGGCACGGCGTACACGGCGACGGCGACGGCGTCCTCGTACCGGGCGAGGATGTTCTCGATCACCGCGGCCGCGAGGTTCTCGCTGTCGACGCGGAGCCGGTCGTCGGTGCGTCCGGCGAAGTAGAGGAAGCCGTCGGCGTCGCGGTAGAAGAGATCCCCGGTCCAGTACCAGCCCTGCCCCGCCTCACCTTCTCCCGCCCGACCTGTCCCCGCCCTCCCCTTCCCGGCAGGACTGCTCCCCGCCGTACCGTTCCCCATCTCGCCTTTCCCCGCCTTGGGTTTCCCCGCCTTGGGTTTCCCCGCCTCAACACCCCCTGCCTCAGCACCCCCTGCCTCACCGTCCCCCGCTCCGCCCTCTCCGGGCCGAGGGGACGCGCCCCGGCGCCGGGCGGCCTCGGCGTCGGGATTGCGCCAGTACCCCTCGAAAGGACTGGCACCGCGGTTCACCAACTCCCCTATCGCCTCCGCGCCGTTGAGCAGTCGCCCGTCCTCGGCGAAGACGGCGGGCGGACACTCTCGCCGGGTCCTCGGGTCGATCACCGCGAGGTCGTCGGCGGGAGCCGCCCGTCCGATCGCCCCTGCCGGGGTGCCCGGTGTGCGCTGGATGGCGGCGCCGCCCTCCGAGGACCCGTACCCCTCGATCAGCCGCGCCCCGAAGCGCTTCTCGAAGGCGGCCGCGTCCACCGCGCCGGCCTCCGTGCCGAATCCCCTGCGCAGGGGGTTGTCGCGGTCGTCGGGACGGGCGGGCGTGGCCAGCAGATACTGCACGGCACGGCCGACGTAGGTGAAGTACGTTGCCCCGCAGGCCCGTACGTCGGGAAGGAATCCGGACGCCGAGAAGCGGCGCCGCAGCGCGATCCCCGCACCCGCCGCCAACGCGGGGGCCCAGTCGGCGATCAGCGCGTTGCCGTGGAACATCGGCATGCAGATGTAGTGGGTGTCGTCCGCGCGCACCCCGAAGTGGTCGACGAGCGAGCGCCCGGCGGCGGAGATCCTGCCCTGGGTGCAGATCGCGGCCTTGGGCGCGCCGGTCGAACCGGACGTGAAGAGCAGCAGGAAGCGGCTGTCCGGGCTCACCCCGCCGGTGTCCGGCTCAGCGCCCTCGTAGGTTTTCAGGAGCTCGGCGTAGGCGTCCGTGTCGGTCACCAGGACGCGTACGCCGGGGAGTTCGAGTCCGTCGAGGAGGGGCAGGTGGGTCCGCTCGGTGACCAGGACACGGCACTCGGTGTGCAGGATGTCGCGGGCCAGTTCGGGACCGCGCCGGGTCGGGTTGATGCCGGCGACGGCGGCACCGGCGAGGGCGGCCGCGCTCAACCACAGTGGATATTCAGGGGTGTTGTCGAGCAGCACCCCCACATGCGGCTCCGCGCCGGGCGGCAGCAGTTCGGCGAGCAGTGCCGCCCGTGCCGCCGCGCCCGCCGCCACCTGGTGGTGGCTGACGACCCGGCCCTCGAACCACAGTCCCGGCCGGTGGTCACCCCACCGCTCCCGCACGAGCTCCCCGACGGTGTGCCTACTGGACCCCATGGGGGCGTACGTTAATTGACGGATCGTCAGATAGGGAGGGCCCTGCGCGCTCGGACTCCAGCCGACCCCACCGACTCCCCCGGCGCCCCGGCTCCTGTCGGCCCCCGACGGCGGCCGTCGCCTCCCTGGCCACCGCGCTCCTGCCGGGCCACCGGTTCGTGGCCCGCAGCAGGCTCCCCTGGCCGCCGCCGACTCCCGCGCTCCCGCCGGCTGGACCAGCCCTCTAGGGCCTGTCGAAGAACCCGTCGCCCGCGAAGGCCTGGTGGTAGGTGATCATGAAGCCGACGCAGAAGGTGACGATCACACCGCAGAACACCAGCATGCCGATGGTGCTCGCGGCCGCCCTGGCCGGGCTCGGCGCGTGTGCCGTGGCCTTCTCGGGGTGTCGGGCGGTGTAGTGCACGGTGACGATGTCGCCCTCGACGGTCGTCGGGCGGCCGTTCGCCTCCTCGAAGCGGATCGCGCGGTCGTCGCGCGTCGTGAACTCGTAGACGTGGTGCAGTGTCGTGGTGACGGGACTGTCGTTGCCGCCCCCGCCGACCGTCGTGTACGAGCGCAGACAGTGCGCCTCCGCGGTCAGTCCGCTGTTCCAGGCGCTTCGCAGCTCCAGCGAGCGGCGCACCACCCTGGCCGCCGCGAGCAGCACCACGATGATGATCAGGCTGGGCAGGGCATAGAAGAACACACTCACGACGGTCCCCCGGTGGTCGGATACTGCTCCCCGCACGCCGACGTGGTCATGTCGACGTGCGGGGAACATACCCGTGCCGGTGGCGTCAGCGCCTCAAGTGAGGCTCAGAACCCGTGACTTCGGAGTTCCCGGCCCAAGAGTTCCCGGCCCAGGAATCCCGGGTCCGGACCGAGGGCCCTCAGAAGGTGACGTCCGCGCAGGAATAGAACGCGTTCGTCGTGTCCGCGACCGTCCACACCCCGAGGATGACGTGGTGTCCGGTCCTGCCGCTCGGCAGGATGCCGGTGTGCGAGAGCGTGGACGGGGGGCGCTGCCCGTTGTAGGGGACCGTCAGGAACGGTGTGGTCTCCAGATCCGCGCGGGTCAGCGCGTGGTTCTGGTTCCAGCCGGTCTTGGTGATGAAGTACTTGAAGTCGGTCGTCGCGTGCATCGCGGTGAACTGCCAGCGGAAGGTGTAGGTCTGTCCCGCGGTCACCTTGGTCGTCGGCCAGGCCGTACCCGCGGGGGTCCTGGGCTGGTCGAGCTGGCCGAAGTTGGTGTGGTTCGCGGAGCAGATCCGACCGTCGGCCGGGCCTGCCGCCGGGAAGCCCTTGAGGCCCTCGACGCTCTGCGGCTCCCATTGGATGTCACCGCAGTTGGCGACGATGCCGCCGTTCGCGGCGCACATCTTCTGCCGGCTGAGAGGCTGGTCGGTGTAGCCGTGGGCGCTGGCTCCGCCGGTGGAGAGCACGAAGGTGCCCGCCGTGGCGAGGCCGAGTGCCGCCGCGTACATCTTTGCTTTCCTGCTGGTGCGGGACTGGTTCGTCCGTGTGCGCATGCTGCCGCTCCTGGAGGACGTGGGGGATGTTCCCGTGAGCCGTGCGCGCAAGGTTCAGGTCTAGACCAAGTCCCAGATTATTGCGGGTAGTTGAACATGTCCATACCAATAGCGGACCTGTCCGCCCCGCCCGGGGGCATACAGGGCCCCGGGCGGGGGCCTACGAGGACACCTCCCCGCGCCCCGTGCAGAACGCCACCGTCAGGTCCTTCACCAACGCCTTGCGCTCGTAGTCGTCCAGTTCGACCAGCCCCCGCAGGGTCAGCCGGGTCACCGTGTCCTCCACCGAGTCGACGACCGAGCCGAGCACGCTGTCGCGGTGCTGTGCGTCCAGGGCCGCGATCCGGCGGCGCTGCATCACGGCGGCGATCTCCGGCGCGTACTCGATCCGGGTCGGCTGCGCGGAGAACACCTCCAGGCCGACCGGGGCCGTGTCCGCGGCCACCATCCGGGTCAGCGCCTCGCCGACCGCGTCCGTGTTGCGCAGGGTCAGGTCCCTGATCACGGCGGGCGGAAGTTCGGCCGGCAGCTGGGAGAGCACCCGCGAGAGCGCCGCCTCCACGCACTCGCCCAGGTACGTCCGGTGGTCGTCGACCGCGAGCGTGGCCCGCGCGCTGTCCTTGACCCGCCACACGACGAGCACGACCACGCGCAGCTCGACCCCGTTCGCGTCGACCACGGACATCGGCTCGCTGCGCCAGTGCCGCAGCCGTACGTCGACCCGGCGGCGCAGCACGAGCGGGTTGATCCACATCAGCCCGGTGCGCCGGACCGTGCCGCGATAGCGCCCGAACAGACCGAGCACCCAGGCCCGGCCGGTCCGGCCGCGGGCGAGACCGCCGAAGCCGAACAGACCGAGGGCGCCCGCCCCGGCGTACGCCGCCCATTGCGCGGGCCCGAGCCCGGCGCCCGCGGACCCGTGCAGCTCCAGCGCCGCCGCCACGGCGGGCGGCAGCAAACCCGCCCACCAGGTGGTGAGAGCACATCCGGCCACACCACAGGCCCCGGCCAGCACGCCGGCCGCTCCGGGTAGCACCCGTGCGGGCCGTTCCACCAGATCGGGGTCGACCTCCGGCACCGGGCGCGGAGGTCTGCCGGGCGTGGGCCGCCGGATCCTCGGCTGCTCGCCGGTGCCGCGCCTGCGGCCCACGACGGCGGGCGCGAGCGGCACGGACACCGGGTCGGGGTCGTCGCGGAAGAGCAGGTGGACGGGGATCTCGGTGGTCACCTCGTTGCGGATGAGCCGGGCGGGCCGGTGACCACCGCCGCACTCGGCCGCCGTGTCGGACCGGGGTTCCGCCGAGGGCGCCCCCTCGGACTCCGGGGTGTCTGACGTCGTCGCACTCATAGCTGCCTCCATGCCTCCGCGCCTGGAAGTGTGTTCACGAGCCGTACCGAACCCGATCTGCCCAGCCGTACCGCACCCGATCTGCCCAGCCGTACCGGACCCGGCCTGCCCAGCCGTACCGCACCCGATCTGCCCAGCCGTACCGGACCCGGCCTGCCCAGCCGTACCGCACCCGATCTGCCCAGCCGTACCGGACCCGATCTGCCCCGCCGTACCGGACCCGGCCCGCTCAGGAGAAGAGCCGCCGCCAGGTCTCCGGTCCCGGATAGCCGTCCGCCGCCCCGCCGCGCCAGCCCTGGGACCGCTGGAACGCCTCGACATTGCGCCGGTCCGCCTCGCCCCAGCGCGGCCCCGGGCCGGTTTTGTAGTAGGTGCCGAACCCCTTCTTGACCAGCTGCCTGCCCAGCTGGGTGACATGGGCGTCGTTCGCCCCGGGCCGGAACACCGCGCGCCCCGGATAGCCGGGCACGGTGTGCGAGGAACCCGGGCCCGCCGTCGCGGCGGGGATGTTCCTGCCCTTCTTCCCGACCAGGTACGACCAGGTCTTCGGCCCCGGCATCCCGTCCGCGTCCGCCCCCTTCCAGCCCTGCGCCCGCTGGAACGCCTGGGTCGCCCGCCGGTCCGCGGCCGACCAGCGCGGCCCCGGCCCCTTGGGGTAGAAGCGGCGCGCGCCCCGGTCCACCAGGAGCCGGCCGAGCTGGGTGACGTACGCGTTGTTCGCGCCGGTCCCGAAGTAAGCGGCCCCCGGATAGCGGGTCGACGTGGACGGCAGCGGACCGCCCGCGCCCTCCGTGATCCCCTTGTAGCGATAGGGCACGTAGTGGTCGGAGTTCGTCCAGTACGCGTACGGGGTGGACTGCTTTCTGGCGTGCGGCGGAGTCTGCTCGTAGGCGATGTACTGGGTGTGCGTGTAGTCCGTCCAGCCTCCGAAGATGACGACGTGCGAGCCCTTCTCGGGATTGTCCGGATTGTGGAAGAGCAGGATGTCGCCCGGCTGGAGCCGGTCCCGGGTGACCTTCACCCCGAAGCTGTCGAGGCTGCCCGTCCATTCGTTGCCCGGCAGGTTCCAGGCCATCGAGACGAAGCCCGAGCAGTCCTGCCGGTACCCGTCCCGCCAGTAGTCGTCCACGCTGTACGGCACCTGCGCATTGATCCATGTCATGACCCGCTTGTAGATCTCGGCCCGGGTGGTGGCGGGTGCCCTGACCGCCTCCCCCGGCCTGACCGGCAGCGCCGGTTTCCCCGCCGGGCCGTGCAGCGGTGCCCGGCGGCCCTGGGGAGTGGTGTCGTGCCCGTCGGCCGGGGGAAGGCCGGGCCGGGCGGGTCCGTGCACGGCGGCGACCGCCGGCACCGCGCCGAGGACGGTGCCCGCCGTGGCGGCCAGTGCGAGGGCCATGGGGGTTCGCGCCACCCCCGCGAGACCGAGGACGTGGGAGAGGGACGAAGCCGGACGGCCCAGGAGGCCGGACGGCCCGAGCCGTGAGGAAAAGGGCAGGACGCGCCGCGAGTGAACGCATCCGGGGCAATCACAGTCACTCGCGGGATCGAGTTCCTCGAATACCGGAGTCTTCATGCGATGCCCCTCACACTCCAGATGGAAATGTCCGCAATTCTGCACATTCGTCAGTTTCTCAACTGTCATCCGGTGCCGCACGTTGACGGTCCGAATGATGTACGGGACCGCCCCCACCTGCCATGGAGCCTCCCGCCCGGTCAGGAGCACCCCCGCGGGTCGGGTAGAGTTTTCGCGTCAGCAGGCGCCGCTAGCTCAGTTGGTTAGAGCAGCTGACTCTTAATCAGCGGGTCCGGGGTTCGAGTCCCTGGCGGCGCACCGACCGGAGGGCCTCCTCGTGACGAACGGGGAGGCCCTTCGTCATGCCCGGGAAACCGCTCACCGATGCCCGCACCACGGACGACCAGGGCACCCCGAGCAAGGCCAGTGGGCCAAGGTGCCCTCATTTCACCGCGCGACCCCTGCCGCAGAGCTGTCGCAGCCCCGGCATCGCGGGCGCACGCGCCGCGAGGGGACCTGCGGCCGTCGTGGACTTGGCGCCAAAGGGTCTATGAACCGTACCGCTCATCTGTTCTAAGGTGGCCTCAAGTGGCCCCGGTACCAGGCCAATTGTCCCGGCCCGATCGCCCCACCCCGGCGAGCGGGTCCCCAAGCCTCCCGCGTCGGCGCCGGGTTACTCCCGCAACCCGTGCGCCCGCGGTCGAGGACCAGCCCGGTCGGCGGCTCCGGGGGGAGCGGGTCGTCGACCGGGCCCGGTAACCGCGCCGGCGCCCACACCGCCACCGGCGCGACACCGGCGCCCCGTCTCACAGACCGCTTCCCGCCTCACAGACCGCTTCCCGTCAGATACGCCGAGACGACCACGTTCGCCGTGTAGCTGTCGCTCGTCCGGTCGAAGGTCCCGCCGCAGGTGATCAGCCGCAACTCGGCCCGCCCCGACTTCCGTACTCCGTAGGCCTGTTGGGCATCGAAATGGTCGCGCGGCAGCACCTGGACATCGTCCACGGTGAACTCGGCGACCGTCCCGTCGTCGCGCATGACCCGGACCGTGTCGCCGGGCTTGACGGAGCTGAGTCTGTAGAAGACGGCGGGCCGGGTCCGGGTGTCGACGTGGCCGACCATCAGCGCGGTCCCGACCGCCCCCGGCTGCGCCCCGGCCGCGTACCAGCCGACGACACCCGGCTGATCGAACGGCGGCGGATCGATCGCGCCCCGGCCGTCGAGCCCGCGGGCCACGACGGGGGCCTGCACGCCCATCGAGGGAATGTCGACCCGCTGCGGCCTGGCGTTCCCGAGGGGCTTGAGCGCGGGCGGCAGCCGTACCTCCGGCGGCCGTCCGACGGCCGCGATGTCCCCCGTGGTCGGCGCCGATGTGCCCAGCCGCAGATCCGTCACCTCACGGCCCCACAGCCACAGCCCGAGCAGCAGCACCATCCAGGCCACACCGGTCAGCAGCCGGCCGGTGCCCGGGGAACGCTCCCGTTCGGCCATGTCAGTCGCGGCCGTCGTGGCCCCGGCGCGCGCTGCGGACCGCCACGGCGACCACGGCGACGCTCGCGAGGACCAGGCCGACCACGGCCTGTCTGGTGCCGGGTCCGGCCACACGGGCGTCATCCACCGTGGCGAGGCGGGCGGTTCCGCCGCCGCCCGCGCGCACGGGCGCGATCGGCGAGGCGGGCGCGGAGACACTCTGAGCGGAGTCCGGCACCGGGACGGTGACCGTGCCCTTGACCCGGTCGCGGTGGCCGTCGCAGTCCACCCGGATGTCGTAGCTGCCGGGGCGCAGTGCGGTACGGACGCGGGTCTCGCCGACCAGTCCGCCGCCGCCCCCGCCGGTCAGCCGCGCGTCCGAGACGAACGCGTCCGAGGCCGCGGTGCCCGTCCGGCCCGCGCAGCCCATGGCCCGCAACTGGACGTCGCTGCCGGCGGCGGGGAACGCGGGGGTCACGGAGATACCGGCCGGTCCCGCGTCGGCCGCGTACGCGGCGGGCGTGAACGCGGCAGCGACCACCGCCCCGGCGCAGAGAGTGAGTCGCATTGAGCGCATCGTGAAACCTCCAGATATCTGGAGACTCCCCCTCGGGGCGGCGGCCCGCATCTTCAGGAGGCCGCCACTGCTCCGTACGGGTCTGTGCGCGGCGCCTCGGGTTTGGGGTCCACTCGGCACGCCCCGGAGCTCCGACGCTCTCGGCGCGCCCGCAGACCGAAACGCGGCCGGCGCCGGGGATTCGGACGCGGTCGAAGCGCCCCAGAGCCCTCCGATCCGGTCGACACGCCCCAGAGCCCTCCGCTGCGGTCGACGAGATCCGCGCCGTCAATGCGGTCGGCGGGATCCGCGCCTTCCGCTGCGGTCGACGAGATCCGGGCTTCAGACGCGGTCGACGAGATCCGCGATCGAGTCGACGATCTTCGACGGCCGGTACGGGTAGCGCTCGATCTCCTCCGGCGTGGTCAGCCCGGTCAGAACGAGGAAGGTCTGCATCCCCGCCTCCAGACCGGCCAGCACGTCGGTGTCCATGCGGTCGCCGATCATCGCGCTGGACTCGGAGTGCGCGCCGATGGCGTTCAGGCCGGTCCGCATCATCAGCGGGTTCGGCTTGCCCGCGAAGTACGGCTGCTTGCCGGTGGCCTTGGTGATCAGCGCGGCGACCGCGCCGGTGGCCGGCAGCGGACCCTCGGTGGACGGGCCGGTCTCGTCCGGGTTGGTGGCGATGAACCGGGCGCCGCCCTTGATCAGCCGGACCGCCTTGGTCATGGCCTCGAAGGAGTACGTACGGGTCTCCCCGAGGACCACGTAGTCCGGTTCGTGGTCGGTCAGGACGTATCCGATGTCGTGCAGCGCGGTGGTCAGACCCGCCTCGCCGATGACGTACGCCGTGCCGCCGGGCCGCTGGTCGTCGAGGAACTTGGCGGTGGCGAGGGCGGAGGTCCAGATGTTCTCGACCGGCACGTCCAGGCCCATGCGCTTGAGCCGGGCGTGCAGGTCGCGGGCCGTGTAGATGGAGTTGTTCGTCAGGACCAGGAACGGCTTGCCGGACTCCCGCAGCTTCTTGATGAAGGCGTCGGCGCCGGGGATCGGCACCCCCTCGTGAATGAGGACACCGTCCATGTCGGTGAGCCACGACTCGATCGGCTTGCGCTCTGACATGTGCTGGGTCTCCTGCCGTCCTGGCGTACGTACGCACTCGATCCGGGGACGCCGGAACGACATTGTGCCGACGCCCCCAGCCTAGTCAGGACCGCACGATCCCGGACCGGCCGGAACGGTTGCGGACTCCGTGCTGCCACGGCCCTGCCACCGCGTCTTCCTGTCGAGCTGCAGCTGGCGCCCGGCCGTTCGGGCAGCCCACGGAAACGACCGTCGCAACCCGCGTTCCCGGCAACCCTCCAGGCCTCAGCGCCGGCGCGGGCGCACCCGCCGTGACAGGACGAGCAGTCCGGCTCCGGCGGTGCCCAGGGCGAGCGCGAGCGCGGCCAGTCCCAGCCGGTTCGGCCTGCCGGGTCCTGTACTGGCCAGCTGGTCCGCGTACGGCGCGGTCGTCCCGGTCCCGGCGGTGCCGCCGACCGTGGTCCCGCTCGCCGTGCCCGTACGGGCGCCGGGGCCTGCGCTCGCACCGGGACTCGCGCCGGCGTCGGTCCCGCTGTCCACGGTGGCGCCCTGCTCCTCGCCCTGGCCCGCCTCCCTGCCCGTCTCCGCGGACGTGCCCTTGCCGTCGCCCTCGACGCCGAACCGGTAGGCGTTCGACTCCCCCACCCAGTCGCCGTCGCCGTCGTGCTTCTGCACGACGGCCGCGTTCGCGACGACGGCGTTCGGGGCGGTCGCGTCGGAGGTCAGGGACAGCCGCACCTTCACGGTGAGGGTGCGGCCGGGGGCCACGGTGAACCCGGGAAAGCCGTCGTCGAACGGCCCCGCGTTCTCGGCCTCGTCGCTCCTCTCGAACTTCACCGGGTGGGCCCGCTCCCCCTCGTAGAACTCCAGCCGGGCCTGCTCCGGCCGCAGCGTCCGCTTCTCGTCCACGAGGACGACGACCGGGTGGATCGCGCCGCAGATGTGCGCCGTGGTGTTGGTGAGGTCGATGTACCAGGTCCCGGAGTCGCCACCGGCCCGGTAGACGTCGGGGCCGCCGTGGATACGGGTCTTGATCGGGAAGTCACGGGTGTCGGACGAGACGCAGGCGGGGCGGGGGTCCTGCGCGTGCGCCGGGGTCGGCGTGAGCGTCACGCACAGGGCGAGAGCGGTCGGGGCGAGGGCGGTCGGAGCGAGCGGATGGGACGTACGCAGTCGCATGAGGAGCCTTTGGCCGATCGGGAGGGGGCGGGGATCGGGAGGATCGAAAGCGTCAGTCGGTGCCGGGCAATGGCCTCGTGACCCTGCCACGCACCACCCCCGCCGACGGACCGCCATCCGTGAAGCGCCCCCCGTTCGGCCGCGAAATTCCCTCATCCGGCCCGCAGTTCCCTCACCGGGCCGGCACTCCCTCCGCCAGGCCCGCAGTTCCTCGGCCCGGCGCGAGCCCCCTTCCCCAAGCCCGCATGCCCTCGCCGGGCCCGCAGTTCCCTGGCCCGGCACGGGCTCCCGAAGCCCGGCGGGCGCTCATGTCGCCAAGGGTGCGTTCCCTTGCCCCGCCCCGCATCCCCTTCGTTCAGCCCTCTCCCCGCCCGAACAGCGGGGCCAGCAGCAGTTGGGCCGCGCCCTCGGCCACTCCTCGTGCTCCGCCGGGGGCCACCAGGACCGGCACCGGGGCGCCGCCCCCTTCGCGTCGGGCCCGTTCCTCCATGACGGCCCCGACGCCGCGTACGAAAACCTCCTCGTGAGCGGCGACCGTACGACCGCCCAGCAGCACGAGGTCGATGTCGAGCAGCCCCACCAGATTCCCCGCCCCGGCCCCGAGCACCCGGGCCGCCTCGGCCAAGGCCCCCCGCCCCACCGCGTCCAGACACAGCACCTCGATGCAGCCCCGGTTCCCGCACTCGCACAACGGCCCGTCCAGCTGGATGACCTGATGTCCGAACTCCCCGGCCCCGGTGCGGGCCCCCCGGTGCACGACCCCGCCGATCACGAGCCCGGCTCCCAGTCCCGTACCGAGATGCAGATATGCGAAAGACCCGCCGCCCGCGAAGCCGGAGCCGGAGCCGGACGCGGCGCCGGTCCCCACCGCGACCCCGAGCGCCGCCGCGTTGGTGTCCTTGTCCACGACCACCGGCAGCCCGAGCCTCGCGGCCAGCGCCTCCCGCAGAGCGAACCCGTCCCACTCGGGGAAGCCCGTGACCCGGTGCAGCACCCCCAGGGTGTGATCGAGGGGCCCCGGCAGGGCGACCCCCACGCCCAGCGGTGACACCCCGCCGAGCAGGGCCGACACCTCGCCTGCCGCCCCCTCGACCACCGCGTCGGCCCCGGCCCCCAGGTCCAGCGGCGCGCGCCGCTCGGCCACCACGGCCCCGGTGAGATCGCAGAGCACCACGGTCAGCTCGTCCCGGTCGAGGTGCAGCCCGACCGCGTGCCCCGCCTCGGGTACGAGCCGCAGGACCGTACGGGGTTTGCCGCCGGTGGACGCGCGGCGCCCCGCCTCCGTCGCGAGACCGTCCGCCCGCAGCCGCGCGGTGATCTTGCTGACGGCCTGCGGGGTCAGTCCGGTCCGCTCGGCGAGCTCCAGGCGGCTGATGCCGGCGGCCCCCGCCGTGCGCAGCAGATCGAGCACCAGCGCGGCGTTGTGACTGCGCAGGGCGGGCAGGTTCACCCCGGCCGCCCCGGCACCCGCGCCGGTTCCCGTACTCCCGGGCACACCGTGGTTCCCGAAGACGCCGGAGGCCCCGGCCCCGGCCGCACCCTGGTTCGCGAAAACGCCGGAAGCCCCGGGTACACCCTGATTCGCGAAAACGCCGGAGGTCCCGGGTACACCTGGATTCCCAGGGGTCTCCGGCATCCCGCCCCCACCCACATCGGTCCTGTTCACATCACCCATTGTCTCCCGCGCTTGCACTTTGGCAACAGCGTTGCCAAAGTAGGACCCATGACAGGCATGACTGGTACAGGTACGCCCCTTCGCGTGGGTCTCGTCGGCTACGGCCTCGCGGGTTCCGTTTTCCACGCCCCGCTGATCGCCACGACCGAGGGGCTAGCCCTCGACACGGTCGTCACCACCCATCCGGAGCGCCAGGCGCAGGCCCGCGCCGAGTTCGGCGACGGACTCCGGTTCGCCGCCACGCCCGACGAACTGCTGGCACGCGCCGACGAACTCGACCTGATCGTCATCGCGTCCCCGAACAAGACCCACGTCCCGATCGCGACCGCCGCCCTGAAGGCGGGCCTCCCCGTGGTCGTGGACAAGCCCATCGCCGGTACGGCGGCTGACGCCCGCGAGCTGGCCGCCCTGGCCGACGAGCACGGCCTGCTGCTCTCCGTCTTCCAGAACCGCCGCTGGGACAACGACTTCCTGACCCTGCGCAAGCTGTTCGCCGAGGGCGAGCTGGGCGACGTCTACCGCTTCGAGTCCCGTTTCGAGCGCTGGCGCCCGCAGCCGAAGGGCGGCTGGCGCGAGTCCGGTGACCCGGCGGAGATCGGGGGTCTCCTCTACGACCTCGGCAGCCACCTCGTCGACCAGGCGCTCGTCCTCTTCGGCCCCGCGGCCTCGGTGTACGCCGAGTCGGACATCCGCCGTCCGGGTGCGCTGACGGACGACGACACGTTCATCGCGATCACGCACGAGAGCGGGGTCCGCTCCCACCTCTTCGTCTCCGCGACGACCGCCCAGCTCGGCCCGCGCTTCCGCGTCCTCGGCTCGCAGGCGGGTTACGTCAAGTACGGCCTCGACCCGCAGGAGGCCGAGCTGCGCGACGGCAAGCGGCCCGGCGCCACGGCCGAGTGGGGCATCGAGCCCGAGGCCCTGTGGGGCCGCGTCGGTTCCGGCGAGTCCCCGCTGACCGGCGGGGGCCGCCCCGAGCCCACGGTCCCGGGCGCGTACCCCGCGTACTACGCGGCCGTCGCCGCCGCCATCCGTGACGGCGGCCCCAACCCGGTCAGCGCCCACGAGGCCGCCGCCGCCCTCGACGTCCTGGAGGCGGCCCGCCGCTCCGCCCACGAGGGTGTCGTGGTGTCCCTGTGAGCGCGCCCGTCGCACCGGAGATCGCCGAGCTGGAGGAACAGGAGCGCCGTCTGACGCTCCCCCGCTTCACCCACGACGACGCCTGGGCCCTCGGCACGCTCCTCGTCGAGCTCGCCCGCGAGCGGGGCGCGCCGGTCGCCGTCGACATCCGCCGCGGTGGCCAGCAGCTCTTCCACGCGGCGCTGCCGGGTTCCACCCCGGACAACGACGCCTGGATCGAGCGCAAGCGCCGCGTCGTCGAGCGGTACGGCTGCTCCTCGCTGCTGGTCGGCTCGCGCTTCCGCGCCAAGGGCACGACCTTCGAGGAGTCCTCGCGCCTGGACCCCGACGCGTACGCGGCCCACGGGGGCGCGTTCCCGATCGCCGTGACGGACGCGGGCGTCATCGGCACGGTAGTGGTGTCGGGCCTGCCCCAGGTCGAGGACCACAAGATGGTGGTCGAGGCCCTGGAAAAGTTCCTGGCCGCCTAGCGAATCGGTTCCCCGCGCCCCGTCAAGGGCGCGGGGAACCGCGCGAACAACCACGACGCACCCGCGGCCAACGACGCACAGCACAGCCCCATCAGGGGCGCGAGGAACTGCGCGGGCAACCACGACGCACCCGCGGTGAACGACGGACAGGAGAGCCCCGTCAGGGGCGCGGGGAACCGCGCGAACAACCACAACGCACCCGCGGCCAACAACGACAGCACAGCCCCGCCAGGGGCGCGAGGAACGGCGTGAGGAACGGCGCGGGCAACAACGACGCACCCGCGGCAAAAAAGTCACCCCAGCCCCCAGCGGACCCCAACCGCAAACGAAGCGGAGCGCCTACGCGTTCTTGAGTTCCTGGCGCTGCCGCCCCAGCCCCTCGATCTCCAGCTCCACGACATCCCCCGCCCGCAGATACGGCTTCGGCTCGGGCCGGCCGAGTGCCACCCCGGCCGGCGTACCGGTGTTGATGACATCGCCGGGGTACAGCGTCATGAACTGGCTGACGTACCGGACGACCTCGGCGACCGGGAAGATCTGCTCGGCCGTCGTACCGTCCTGCTTGAGCTCCCCGTTCACCCAGAGCCTCAGCGACAGCGCCTGCGGGTCCGGGACCTCGTCCGCGGTCACCAGCCACGGACCCAGCGGGTTGAACGTCTCGCAGTTCTTGCCCTTGTCCCAGGTGCCGCCGCGCTCGATCTGGAACGCGCGCTCGGAGACGTCGTGCGCCACCGCGTACCCGGCTACATGCGCGAGCGCCTCCTCCTCGGACTCCAGGTAGCGGGCGGTACGGCCGATGACGACCGCCAGCTCGACCTCCCAGTCGGTCTTCACCGACCCGCGCGGCACGAGCACCGTGTCGTCCGGGCCGACCACGGTGTCAGCCGCCTTGAAGAAGATCACCGGCTCGGCGGGCGGCTCGGCCCCGGTCTCCCGGGCGTGGTCGTGGTAGTTCAGCCCGATGCACACGACCTTGCCGATCCGGGCCAGCGGCGGACCGACACGCAGTCCGGCCGCGTCCAGCGCGGGCAGCTCACCGGCCGCCGCCGCGGACCGGATCCGGCCGAGCGCCGCGTCGTCGGCGAGCAGTGCCCCGTCGATGTCCGCGACGACGTCCGACAGATCCCGCAGAGTTCCCCCGGCGTCGAGCAGCGCGGGCCGCTCCGACCCCGCCGTACCGACTCGCAGCAGCTTCATGGTCACCATCTCCCTCGATCGCGGGCCGTCGACCGACGGGTGCGGCCGTCGGAGGACCGGCCGATCCTCCAAGCTCGCCGTCCAGTCCGCAAGACCCCGTTCACGGACTGGACCGACCGCAAGCTGTGGCCGTAAGCCTGTCAGGCGAGAGCCACGGCCGCGGGCGCCGCCCCCGGCATGTCCCGGTAGAGCGCCGCCCGCTCCACGGCGCTCCAGGTCGTACTGGTCACCACGTACAGCGCGGCCGCCAGCGGCACCACGGCCACGGTGAACAGCGTGAAGAAGGACATGAACGGCATGAGCTTGGCGACCGACGCGAGGGCGGCCGCCTGCTCGCCTTCGCCCACCGGAGGCGCGGCGGCGGTCATCTTCTTCGTACGCACGTAGTTGAAACTCGCCACGACCGCGACGACGGCGAAGAGGGCCAGGTAGACGAGGCCGGCCGGCCCGAAGAGCCCGCCGTCGCCGAGCGCGTCCGCCCACCGGCCTCCGAGCGGCGCGGCGAACAGCTTGTGCCCGAGCAGGGTGTTGGCCCCACCGCCGATCGTCGAGCTGGAGAACAGGTGGTAGAGCAGGAAGAAGGCCGGCATCTGCAACAGGCTGGGCAGGCATCCGGAGAGCGGCGACACCTTCTCCTCGGCGTGCAGCTCCATCAGCGCCTTCTGGAACTTCTCGCGGTCCTTCCCGTGCTCCTTCTTCAGCTCGGCGATCCGCGGCCGGAGCGCCGCCTGCGCCCGCTGTCCGCGCGCCGCCGCCCGCGACAGGGGATGCACGAGCAGTCGTACGAGCGCGGTGAACAGGACGATCGCCGCGGCGGCCGCCGAGCCGTGGAACAGCGGCTGGAGCAGGTCGGCGATGTGCTCGACCAGGTGTGCGAACGCGGACATGAACGTGGACATGGGTGAGCCCTCCGGGGGTCTCGTCGTGCCGGGAGTACGGAATGCGGCATGACGACCCGCGCGGGTCACCCGTGACGGAGTACCACTCGGGGCGAACCACCGGAAGTCTCGGGGTGGGTCACCAGGAGCGGGGGCCACCCGGACGGAAGCCGTCCGGGTGGAGTGGAGGGGTGTGTCCTACGCGGTCGCCGGGAGGGCGTGTCCGGGCGCCCTGGGGCGCGGCCGTCCGCTGGCGTCGGGATCGCGTTGCGGCAGGAAGGCCGTGCGGCGGTCGCGGTCGCGGATGGCCGTACGGACCCGGGTGGGCGGCACGACGGGCGCGCAGCGCGCCACGATGAGGGAGCAGGCCGCGAAGGCGGACCCGGCCGCGGCCGTCGCGGCGACCGCGACGGTGGCGGTGAGGGTGCCCGTGTCGAGCAGGGCGACCTGAAGGAGCAGGAGCAGCAGTACGGCGGCGGGGCGGGCGTCGGCCCAGGTCCGGGTCATCGACCGCTCCTCCTCTCGTACGTGGTGCGCGCGTCTCGTACGCGGTGCGCGTGTCCCTCCGTTCGTTATACAGGATGATTCTCGGCGGATCGCCCGGGATCGGACGCGGCGTCCGCCACACCGTGCGGACCGCGGTCCGTCCCGGCGGACCTTCGGAAGTCCGCCCCGGCCAGCCCGCCGGATTCGGCGGCCACCGGCTTCTGCGGGCCCGTCTGACCCGCGTCGCGCAGGGAGCAGCGAACGCGGCGATCCTCGCGAGCAGCCTGGGACTGATCGTGCACACCTTCTCGACCCTGCGCGGGCGGCTACGCACGACGGGGGTGTGGGGCGAGCAGTGGCCTGCTCAACGCCGCGCTGCCGCTGCTGGCCGTCGAATCCGTGCCACCGACCCGTGCGGCGATGGACTCGGGCGCCCAGCAGACCTTCCGCTACCGGTAATCATTCGCAGTGCTCCGGCCTTCAAACCGGGGGTGAAGCGAATCCTGTGGTCGCGACGCGGCGCGTCGCAGTGGCGTTCCGGCGGAGCCGGACCCCGCTTCGCGACGGTGACGGGTCGCTCACATGTTCCCGGTGACGATGCGGGTTCGACTTGCCTAGGGTGATCGTCATGCAGCTCCGGTACGCCTTCAGGCTGTACCCGGACGCCGGTCAGCGCACCGCGCTGGCGAAGGCGTTCGGGTGCGCACGTGTTGTGTTCAACGACGCGGTGCGTGCCCGTGAGGACGCCCGCAAGGCCCAGCAGCCGTTCCCGACGGCCGGCCAGCTGTCCACGCGCCTGATCACCCAGGCCAAGCGGACACCCGAGCGGTCCTGGCTGGGCGAGGTCTCCGCGGTGGTGCTCCAGCAGTCCCTGCGGGATGCCGAGGCTGCCTACCGCAACTTTTTCGCCTCCCTCAAGGGCACCCGTAAAGGCTCGAAGATGGGGGCGCCGCGGTTCAGGTCCTGCAAGGACCGCCGTCAGTCGATCCGGTTCACCGCCAATGCCCGCTGGTCGATCACCGGTTCCGGGAGGCTGAACCTGCCGAAGATCGGCGCGGTAAAGGTGAAGTGGTCCCGCACCCTGCCCGCACGGCCGTCCTCGGTCACCGTGGTCAAAGACGCGGCCGGACGGTACTTCGCCTCCTTCGTCATCGACACCGACCCGGCTGTCGACGCCACCCGGATGTCCGACACCGATCAGACGGTCGGCATCGACCTCGGCCTGACCCACTTCGCGGTCCTCTCCGACGGCACGAAGATCGACTCTCCGCGGTTCCTGCGCCGGGCGGAGAAGAAACTGAAGAAGACCCAAAAGGAGCTGTCCCGCAAACAGAAGGGAAGCAAGAACCGCGCCAAGGCCCGCCTGAAGATCGCCCGCGCCCACGCCAAGGTCGCCGACGCGCGCCGCGAGTTCCACCACCAGCTCTCCACCAAGCTGATCCGCGAGAACCAAGCGATCGGCGTGGAGGACCTGGCAGTCAAGGGACTGGCGCGCACCAGGCTGGCCAAGAGCGTGCATGACGCGGGCTGGGCACAGTTCATCGGCATGCTGGAGTACAAGGCGGCCCGATACGGGCGCACCCTGGTCAGGATCGGCCGGTTCGAACCGACGAGCCAGGTCTGCTCCACGTGCGGGGTCAAGGACGGACCCAAACCCCTGAACGTGCGGGAATGGACCTGCACCGCCTGCGGCACCCACCACGACCGGGACACCAACGCCGCGATCAACGTGAAGACGGCCGCCGGACTGGCGGCATCGGCCTGCGGAGCGCCGGTAAGACCAGGAGCAATCCCGGCACAGCGCGAAGAAACAGGAAGCCACGGAATCCCGACCGGAAACCGTGCCGTGTAGCGGCACTGCAACCAGTCAAGGAAGGCCGGAATCCTCGCCCTTCAGGGCGAGGAGCATGTCAAATCGGTTCGTGCGCCGGGGTCGCCCTAACGATCGCCCTGGTCACCTCCACCGGCGGACCGGCACACGGCTCGGACATCGCGATCGCCGTCTCGGCGGGCCTCGCCGCACTGGCCGCGGCGAGCGTTCTGGTCCTGCGGGACCGGGCGTGAACCCTGATCGTCAGCGGGGCCGCATGGCGGTGAGCTTCCCCCACACCGCCATGCGGTACCGGGAGGTGTAATCGGGGGTGCACGTGGTGAGCGTGATGTAGTACCCGGGTCGGCTGTACCCGTACGCCGGCCGGACGGTGCTGCGCGGCACCGGTCGGATCACCCCGCCGTCCCGCGGGGACGTCTGCGGAAGCGTCCGGTCGACGGTGTACGTGTAGACGGCGGTCCTCGTCTCGACGGTGATCGTGTCGCCGCGCCGGAGCCTCGGAAGGTACCGGAAGGGCTCGCCGTGCGTGTTCCGGTGCCCGGCGAGCGCGAAGTTGCCTGCCTGTCCCGGCTGTTGGGTGCCCTTGTAGTGGCCGACATACCCCTTGTTGAGGACGTCCGCTTTGCTGACGCCCTCGGCGACGGGCACCCGGAGGGAGAGCCGGGGAATGCTGAGGACGGCGTAGGCCTGGGACCAACGGGGCCGCACTTGACCACTGTTGCCGCCGGACGAGGAGGACTGTCCGGCGGCCCCGGCATCGGTCTTGCCGTCGCCGGTCCTGCCGCCACCGGTCTTCCCGGTGCCGGTACCGGCGCTCGCGCCGTCGGCGGTGCTCGCGTCGGGTGCGGCGCTCCCCGGGGCCGGGGTCCCCCACTCCCGCTCCAGCGCCTGCACCTTGCGTTCCGCGCCGTGCTGCGCCTGCCGGTTGGTCCACCACAGCTGGTGCACGACCAGGAGGAGCAGCACCACTCCGACGGTGACGAGCACCTCGGCACCACTCCAGACCACGCGCCGGTACGCGGCCCGCCGTCGCCGCGTGCCGTGGTGCACGACCCCCGGAGCCCGCATCCGTACGCCCCCTTCGCCGGGCGCACGATAAGCGCCGCCCCGCCAACTCGCCAGCCCCGCGCGGCTTCCGTACGCACCAAGGTCCCTCATCGCATCGACAGTTCACCGACAGCGCACCCACCGGGTCACCGCCCATCGCGCCGGCCGAGGGCTTCCTCCACTGGTTTTAGAAAGGGCTGTCACAACTCTCGACAACCCCACACGCCACACCCGATGCTTCCTGATGGCATCAGCGGGACGGGCAAGCGCCGGTGGGGACGAGCCGGCGACCGAGTTCGAAGTCGAGTCGACATTGACGGCCAACTCCGTTTGTAAGACCGGGAGTTGCGCCGAGACGGACGGAGAAGCCAGCCATGATCCGACGCAGAACACTTCTGACCGCCGCGGGCGGTACGGTCCTCGGCGGCGCCCTGGCGACGGGCACCGCCCGCGCGGACGCGACGATCGCCGTCAACCCGGCCACGACGTACGGGAAATGGGAGGGGTGGGGAACCTCCCTGGCGTGGTGGGCCAACGTCTTCGGCGCCCGCGACGACTTCGCCGACCTCTTCTTCACCACCAGGTCGACGACGTACAACGGCGCTTCGCGCCCCGGTCTGGGTATGACCATCGCCCGCTACAACCTCGGCGCGTGCAGCTGGAACACCGTGGGCGGCGAGAGCATGACCGCGTCCGCCAACATCCCCTCCTTCAAGCAGATCGAGGGCTACTGGCAGGACTGGAACAACGAGGACCCGACGTCCTCGGCCTGGAAGTGGACGGCGGACGCCACCCAGCGCGCCGCCCTCACCAAGGCGACGGCGCGCGGCGCGACGAGCGAGCTGTTCGCCAACTCCCCGATGTGGTGGATGTGCTCGAACCACAACCCCTCGGGTGCGTCCGGCGGCGGCAACAACCTCCAGTCCTGGAACTACCGCCAGCACGCCTCCCACCTCGCGGCGGTCGCCCTCTACGCGAAGGCGAACTGGGGCGTGAACTTCGCCACCGTGGACGCGTTCAACGAACCCTCCTCCAGCTGGTGGACGTCCACCGGCTCCCAGGAGGGCTGCCACGTGGACGCGTCCGTCCAGTCCGCCGTACTCCCCTATCTGCGCAGCGAGTTGGACAAGCGGGGCCTGACGGGCACCAAGATCTCCGCGTCGGACGAGACGAGCTACGACCTGGCCCGTACGACGTGGAGCTCCTTCAGCTCGACGACCAAGGGCCTGGTCAACCGGGTCAACGTGCACGGCTACCAGGGTTCGGGCGGCCGCCGGGACCTCCTCTACACGGACGCCGTGACGTCCTCCGGCAAGGCGCTCTGGAACTCCGAGTACGGCGACGGCGACGGCACCGGCCTCACCCTGGCGAGCAACCTCCTCCTCGACTTCCGCTGGCTGCACCCGACCGCATGGGTCTACTGGCAGGTGATGGACCCGACGGCGGGCTGGGGCATGATCAAGTACGACGCGAGCACCCTGACGGCCGGCGCGGTCGAGACGAAGCTCTATGTGATGGCGCAGTTCAGCCGCCACATCCGTCCGGGCATGACGATCGTGGACACGGGCGTGGACTACGCGGTGGCGGCCTACGACGCGACGGCCAAGCGCCTGGTGATCGTCGCGGCGAACAAGGCGACGTCCGCCCAGACCCTGACCTTCGACCTCTCCCGCTTCACCACGGTCACCGGCGGCACGGGCGGCCTGGTCCCCCGCTGGAACACCCTGACCTCCGGCGGCGGCGACCTCTACACATCCCACTCGGACACCCACCTCAGCGGCAAGTCCCTCGCGGTGCCGTTCGCGGCGGGTGCGGTGCAGACGGTGCAGGTGGACGGAGTGGTGGCGTGAGACGGCCCTGAGGGGGCGCGGTGGCTCGTGCCGCCGCGCCCGTCGGCCGACCGGGCGCTCGGCGGACGCGACCGCGCGTCCCTGAATATGCCGTCGGGGACTCCCGCGTCTCTGGCCTGCAGGTCTCTCTCCTTGGCGGCCCGACGGCAGTACGGTGTCCCCCATGCGCCCCGACACGCCTGCCGAGAACGTCGACCACACCGCCGAAGCGGCTCGCCTGGAGCGGACCGCCGGCCTGTATCCGGAGGACGCCGAGCACCTGCTCCTGCAGGCCGCGGCCCACCTCGAACTGTCCGGCGACCGCCCCGGCGCCACCACTCTCTACGACCGCCTGCTCGCCTCGGACGCTCCCCTGGAGAAGCCGTATCTGGTACGCGCCCTCAAGGCGTCGAACCTGTGGGAGTACGACCACGAGGCCGAGGCCCGCGCGATCATCGACGGGGTCAGGGCCGCGGCCCCCCGTGACCCGGCCCCCTGGGTGATCGTGGCGGAGGCCCTGGAGTCGCACGACGAACTGGAAGCGGCGCAGGACACGTTCACCGAGGGAACGGTGCTGCTCCTGACGGACGTACCGGAGCCCCCGTACTCCACGCTCCCGCTCCTCGTCGGCCGCCACCGCGTACGCCGCATGCTGGGCGCGGCCCACGACGAGTGGGACGCCCTGGCCGACACCCTGCACTCGTCCCCGATCTCCCTGGACGAGCTCCACGACCCGAAGCGGGTCTGGTCCCTGGGCTCGGACAACCCGGCGGAACTCCAGGCCGAGATCAGCCGCCTCCAGGCCGAACTGAGCGCCTACCGCGAGGCGCTCTCCCGCCCGTTCCCGGTGGCGGTCCTGCACTGGTCGGCCCCCGAACTCGCGGAACTGACCGCCGCGTACCCGGACCTCACCACCGAGTACCCCTCCCACGACGAGCACCTCGCGACGATAGAGGCGTCCCTGCGCGAACTGGCCGCCTCCGGCACCCCGAACCTCGGCATCGTCACCGCCACGGTCCCGTCCTACGAGGCCTTCGCCGCCTCGGAGGCCGCATCCCCGTCGGACACGATCCTGCTCCCCCAGTACGCGACGACGCTGGCGGCGCGGGGGTTGGCGGTTGCTTGGCCGCCGCAGCGGGGGGCAGGGTGCTGGTGCGGGTCAGAAGCCCCCTACGGCGAGTGTCACGGGACGGAGTAACCAACCAGGCCCCACCATCTGTGACGGCAGCGACCCCAGCCCTACTCGCGGCTGGGGTCAGACCCCCTAGCCGTTGCTCACGGCCATACGAGAATCAGCATCCGCCTGTCAGTGGCCCCTGTTACAACTGGTCATAGCCGCATCAGTGATCAGGGGGACCAGCGTGACTCAACCAGGGGATCTGTCGCAGCCTGTCGCGGGTGTGTACGAGGAACTCATCACCCAGCGCATGCAGGCGCAGATGGATGAGTTGGATTCGGCTGGCTGGAAAGCCATCGATGCCGATGTCAGCGAGGAGTCCTCCCCTCATGTGATCGCTCGGCATCTCAGTCAGGCCATAGGGCGCAGACTCGCCCAAGTACCCCACGACCAACGCGTGGCTGTCGCGAACCAGGTCATCCAATCGCTCGCTTTCGACACCACCGCTCCCGGCGGGCTCAGCGCCGGCGACACCGTCGAGCTCATCGCTGACGGACCTCGTCAACTCTTGGCTCTCGCAGAGCAGGAAGCCCCAGGCGTCTACGCCGTGCGGCCGCTTACCCCACTCTCCGAGACTGCGCTGATCACCAACTCGTCGGAGGATCCCAGTCTCGGGAGCGAGCTGCGCGCCGAACTGGCCACGGCAGACCGTGTAGACCTGCTCTGCGCCTTCGTCAAGTGGTACGGCCTGCGCGTACTGGAGGATGCACTCCGCGCCGCAAGAGCGCGAAACATTCCCATTCGGGTGATAACGACCACGTACATCGGTGCAACCGATCGGCACGCCCTTGATCGCCTCGTGCGCGACTTCGGGGCCGAGGTGAAGGTCAACTACGAGATTCGCTCGACCCGACTGCATGCGAAGGCATGGCTTTTCCGGCGTAATAGCGGCTTCGATACAGCGTACGTCGGCAGCTCGAACCTATCCAAGGCCGCATTGCTCGATGGTCTGGAGTGGAACGTACGACTGTCGTCAGTCGCAACTCCCGCCGTACTCAACAAGTTCGAGGCAACCTTCGACGCGTACTGGAATGACATCGCCTTCGAGTCGTACGACCCGGACAACGACAGGGACCGGCTCGATCGCGCCCTGTCACAAGCAGGTGGCACCAGCGGGCCAGGTGATCTGAAGATCAACCTGTCAGGACTTGAGGTACGCCCCTTCCCTCATCAACGCGACATGCTCGAGCGTCTCCGTGTTGAGCGCGAAATCCATGGCCGCAACCGCAACCTGCTGGTCGCCGCCACCGGAACGGGCAAGACAGTAATGGCAGCCCTGGATTATCGAGCACTGCGCAAAAAGCACGATACTGAAACCCCCCGGCTACTGTTCGTGGCGCACCGCAAGGAGATCCTCAACCAGTCCCTGCGTACGTACCAAGAAGTCCTCGATGACGCGTCTTTTGGCGAGCTGCTTCACAGCGGTCAGGATCCTCAGAACTGGCAGCATGTGTTTGCCAGCGTCCAGTCGTTGAACGTCCAGCGGCTGGAGCGACTTGACCCCGATCACTTTGACATCATCGTCATCGACGAGTTCCACCACGCGACGGCGGCCACCTACCGGCGGGTCATTGATCACTTCAAGCCGAAGCAACTACTCGGCCTCACCGCTACACCAGAGCGGATGGACGGGCTCAATGTCCAGGACGAGTTCTTCGAGGGGCGCATCGCAGCCGAAATGCGGCTGTGGGAAGCTCTTGAGAACGATCTACTCTGCCCCTTCCACTACTTCGGCATTCCCGATGGCACAGACCTCACGAGCATCGGATGGAAGCAAGGCGCATACGCGGATCGAGACCTTGGAAACCTGTACACCGGCAACCATGCCCGCGCACGCATCGTGGTCAAACAGATTCAGGACAAGGTCTCCCAGCCCGGGGCGATGCGCGCGCTTGGCTTCTGCGTAAGCAAGGCTCATGCACACTTCATGGCGGACTTCTTCCAGGAGGCTGGCTTCCAGGCCGCAGCACTCGACAGTGATTCACCTGCTGGCGTGCGCGCACAAACCCTCTCCGACTTGCGGAGCGGGAAGCTCCAAGTGATCTTCTCTGTCGATCTTTTCAACGAGGGTCTAGACATCCCAGACGTCGACACGCTGCTGCTCCTACGCCCCACGAACAGCGCCACGGTCTTCCTCCAGCAGTTGGGGAGAGGTCTCCGTCGCACGGAGACGAAGCCAGTCCTCACCGTCTTGGACTTCATCGGACAGCACCGCGCTGAGTTCCGCTTCGAGGAACAGTTCCGGGCGATGACGAACCTCTCCCGCAACCGACTCGTCGAACACATCGAGCACGACTTTCCGCAGCTGCCCTCCGGTTGCCAGATCCTCTTGGAGGGCAAGTCCAAGGACCTCGTCCTCGACAACATCCGCACTCAGCTGGGTGCCACCGTCAAGACGTTGGCGAAGGAAGCGAAGGCTTACGACACGCCGCGCCTCGCTGACTACCTTCGCGAGAGCCGACGTGAGATCAAGGAGATCTACAAGAGCGGCAACTCCTGGACGACAATTCTCCGTAGGTCAGGATTGCTGGACGAAGCAGTTCCGTCAGGAGAGGCGGAGCTACTCAAGCGCGTCCACGCATTCCTGCACGTCGATGACCCTGACCGCGCCCGCACGTACCTTCGCCTTCTCACAGACGATGCGCCCTCGTACGCATCACTCACCCAGACCGAGCAAACGTATGCCCACATGCTCTTCTTCAACCTCTGGGATAACGCCGGCGGCTTCACCAGCTTCCGAGAGGGACTCGAATCCCTGCAGGATCAGCGAGTGCTCCGCGACGAACTCCGACAGGTGCTGTCGTATGCCATGGAGCAGTACGACCACTTTCCGGTCCCACTATCGGGCTCACACAGCGGCATCCCGCTCAAGGTTCACAGCTCCTACAACCGGTCAGAGATCCTTGCTGCTCTGGGTATTGCGCGGTTCGGCGGCCAGATGCCCCGGTCATTCGCGCAGGGCGTCCAATGGGTGGAGGACGTCAAGACGGACGCCTTGTTGATCACCTTGGAGAAGAACGAGAAAGACTTCTCTCCCACCGTTCGATACAAGGACTACGCTCTGAGCCCCACGCTCTTCCACTGGGAGTCACAGAGTGCGATTGCTGCGACCTCCCCCACTGGCCTTCGCTATCAGCAGCATGAACAGCAGGGCAGCCACATGCTCCTATTTATGCGCCGCTACAAGTACACCGACATCGGAAAATCTCAGCCATGGATGTTGCTAGGACCAGCTACGTACGTGGAGCACACCGGCAGTAAGCCGATGGCCATCACATGGCGTCTTCAGCATGAGCTCCCCGCCGACGTGTGGACGTACTCGGCCATTGCTTCAGGGTGAGATTTACTCCCCACCCGTACCCAACTCCGTTTCGAAGTGCATCTGTGCGCGATCCAGCGCCTCGTCCACGTCACGACCATGCGCTTGAAGCCAGTGGAGGAGGTCGGCGATGACGTCGATGGCCACCTCTTCCGCTACGGCGACGCTTAACATGCTCGGAGCCGTCGCTCGGGACGATTGCGCCATACCGTAGAAACCGAGCATGGCTCCCGCTCTTGCCACACGAGTGCCACCGCTATGACCGTCGGATGAGCTCAACTGAGTAGACAGCTCGCACCACGTGACTTTTCGATCCGGGTGGAGCAGTACACCCCAGCGGTCCGCGACGGCGTCCACGAGCGCCATACCTCGCCCACCTTCAGAATCGGCTGCCGCCTGCACGAGAGTTGGCAAGGCGCGAGCGTCTGGGTCATGGACCTCGATGCGCAGGTGCGTGCCATTCATCGAAACGGCAAGCGTGGCCGGGGTACCCGAACCCACATGAGTGATGACGTTGGATACGAGTTCGGTGACGCACAGCTGGGCCGCCTCGCTGACCTCGCACAGACCCCACAGGCCCAGATGAAGCCGCATGATGCGGCGGAGAGCTGGCACCTCTCTCGGTTCCGCTACGAAAGGGATGTCCCATGGCTTCCTCGGCACACACCTCGTGCACTCCATGCCTCGCCCCTGCTCGCTAGATGTATCGCCTTCCGCGATTGGCTCATCACTGAGAGTTGCAGTGGAACTCTCAAAATGGAACTCTCATCTTGTGAATTCAGGCAGCAAACGGGAGCACGGTTGCAGTCGCACGCCCCGGCGTACGCGACCTTGCCACCACCGTCGGGCAGCCATCACGATCTGAGAGATCCATACGGAGGGCCGCACTCATGGCAGTTGGACCTACCACTCGCAGGCGCCAACTCGGCGCCGATCTACGGCGCCTACGGGAACGTAAAAAACTGACCTTGGAGGAGGCAGGTGCACGCGTCGGGATCTCCAAGGCAACGCTCAGCCGCTACGAAACCAAAGAGGGCACAGTCAAGTGGCCTGCCGTAGATGCTCTTTGCCGGGAATACGGCACCACCGACGAGG
Organism: Streptomyces rhizosphaerihabitans; assembly: GCF_025399795.1. Classification (GTDB taxonomy): domain Bacteria; phylum Actinomycetota; class Actinomycetes; order Streptomycetales; family Streptomycetaceae; genus Streptomyces; species Streptomyces rhizosphaerihabitans. Next base: position 228,336 of record NZ_JAODTZ010000007.1, read on the forward strand.
AGCGTCTCGCCCTCGTGGAGCTCGCCAAGGGAGCCAAGATTCAAGGCTGGTGGCGATCCCTCGCTGATCCCATTCCCGAGTCCATGAACCTAATGCTCACGCTTGAGGACGAGGTGGTGCGCGAGGACCACTACGCCTGCATGTACATCCCCGGTCTGCTCCAGACGCGCGGTTACGCAGAAGCCGTCCACCGCGCCTCGGAGATGCAGTGTCCGGAGAAGGAGGTGCAGCACATGGTCGACATCCGTATGAAGCGTCAGGATCTCCTCCACCGGGACGAGCCCCCGCACATCTGGTGCGTGATCGACGAAGCGGCGATCCGTCGTAGCGTCGGCGGACGCAAGGTCATGCACGAGCAGCTTCAGCACCTCCTGACCATGTCGGAACAACCCCACATCACCATCCAGGTGCTGACGTTCTCAACCGGTGCTCATGCAGCCGCGGTTGGCAGCTTCGCAATCCTGCGCGGCCCGACCCTTGAGCTGGACGTGGTGTACGTGGACGTCCTGAGCGGTGGCCTATTCATGGAGAAGCCGCAAGAACTGGAGCGCTATAGGTTGGCGTTCCAGTACCTCAGCGCACAGGCACTCGATCTGGAGTCCTCGGCAGCGCTCATCGGCCGCATAAGCAAGGAGTCGTAATGCCTGAACCGCTGGCGCCCCTCTGGTTCAAGTCCTCCTACAGCGGCGGTAGCGGCACCGAATGCGTCGAGTGCGCCCACACGGACGAGGGCACGCTGATTCGCGACTCCAAGACCCCCAACAGCCCTACCCTCACAGTGCGCCCCTCGACTTGGCGGGCCTTCATACGCCGCCTCCCCGAAGGGCCGGTCTCCCAGGACGGGGCTCTTTTGTCGCGCCACAGGCACACCGTCACCACGGGCAGTCGTTCTTGTCCGTGAAGGCGGGCTCGTCGATGTAGCACGGTCTCCGTCACGGCGATCGAGCGGCAGAGGTCCCTCACGGACTCGATGTCGGGCAGTGCCCGGGCGACATCGTGAACGGTCACACCGCGCGTCCAAGCGGATGCCACTCACAGGCCGGAAAAGTTGACATTGGTCCACTCAATCCTGTACTCGCGTTAGCCTCGATCCATTCGGAACGACCCCGTGAGCAGGAGGCAGTGATGGCGAAGGTTCCCAGCGCAGTGGTCGCCGCCGGCGGGCTCGTCGGTGGGTACGGCGTCGCCCGTTGGACGAGGAAGCGGCAGCTCGGCGGGGTCGTACTGGTCGGCGCCGGGGCTGTCGCCGCGCGGCAGTGGAAGCAGCAGGCCGGCGGGAAGGCCGCGGGGGCGCTGACCGCCACGTACATCGCCGCCTTCGCCGGGTCGCATCCGCTGGCCAAGAAGGTGGGCGCCTGGCCCGCCGTCTTCGGCGTCGCCGGTGCCGTCGCCCTCGCCTCCTGGGCCGTCGCCGACCGGCACGCCTGAGCGACGATCGGCCGGCCCGGGGAGCAGCCGGCCGGCACGGCAGCCTGGCGGGTACGAGGAGTACGGGCCGCACGGGGAGCACCCGGCAGCGGCCCGTCGGCCGGAGCAGGCGGGCTCTAAGGTCCGCCTAAGCTTTCGTGAGAGTTTCCTTGAGTTCCGCGTGGTCTTCTCGGCCGTGGGTGACGGCAGCCGCCGACCGCCCGCGAGCTCGAAGGAGAGCATGTATGCCACGTATGCCACGCACGTCACGTATGAAGAGCAGGGCACGGTGGACCGCCGTGGCGGCCGCGGCCACCGCGGCGATCTGTCTGACCGGGTCGGCAGCCGCGTCCTCGAACCCGTCGCCCGGTGGAAAGCCGACCACGTCCGCGTCGGTCGACGGGGCGAAGTCCGCCAAGGCCAGGGCAGTCGCGGCCGCCAAGGCGGCAGGCAAGGCCAACGGCAAGGGCAAGCCGGTGGAGGATCAGGCGCGGCTCGTGGAGGCTTTCGCCAAAGGGATCGCCGCTCGGCTCGGGGTGAGCCCGGCGTCTGCACGGCAGGCGGTCAAGGAGCTGTTCGCGCTGGCGGACCGGCACGACGGCGTCGACCCGAGGAGCCCCGAGTTCGCGGCCATCGCCAAGCGGCTCGGCGTCACCCCCGGACAGTTCGAGAAGGCGCTGTCCGCGACCAAGCAGGCCATCGGGAAGCAGCAGGGCCCCGGAAAGCCCGGGGAGGGGAAGGGCAGGGACAAGGGCAAGCCCGGGCGCGACAAACCCGTCATCAAGCACCAAGGGCCCGACGACCCCGCCGACATGCGGAGTGTCGCCCTGGGCGTCGCCCATCGGCTGGGAGTGAGCACGTCCGCCGCCGAGCGAGCGGTCAAGGAGCTGTTCGCGCTCTCCGACCGGCCGGGCGGTGTCGACGCGGGAAGCACGGAGTTCGCGGCCATCGCGAAGCGCCTCGGCGTCACCCCGGGACAGTTCGAGAAGGCACTGTCCGCGACCAAGCAGGCCACGATCGCCGAGGAGCAGTCCCTGAAGGGCTGATCCAGCAGCGTGACGGCTGATCCAGCTCATCCAGCAGCGTGACGGTCGGTCCGGCGCCCCCGGGCCGACCACCCTTGCCGCCCACGTCACCCTCTCTCACCCATTCGTCCCGCCCTGTCCGTCCCCGCCTCCCGGACAGCCCTCACCCCCTGCCCCTCTCCCCCTATCCGATCCGACCCCCGAACAGGACGATTACCCCCATGCGTGTGCTGGTGGTGGACGACGACGACGCGGTGCGCCTCGCGCTCTCCCGGGCTCTGGTCCGGGACGGCCACGAGGTGGCGGAGGCGAGCGACGGAACAGCGGCTCTGACGGCGCTCGGAGGCAGTCGGCCCGACGCCGTCATCCTCGACGTGCTCATGCCCGAGCCCAACGGCCTGGAGGTGTGCCGCCGGATCCGGGCCCGGGGCGACCGCGTGCCGATCCTCATGCTGACCGCCCGGGACCTGGTCGAGGACCGGGTCGCCGGGCTGGACGCGGGCGCCGACGACTACCTGGTCAAACCGTTCGCGCTGGACGAGTTGCGGGCTCGGATCCGCGCCCTGCTGCGGCGCAGCGGCGCCACCCAGGAGGAAGTCGTCCGCTTCGCCGACCTGGAACTGGACGTGGCGGCCTGCCGGGCGCGGCGCGGCGGGCGGACGCTGGAACTCACCCGCACCGAGTACGCCCTCCTGGAACTGTTCCTGCGCAACCCGCAGCGCGTGCTCAGCCGTTCGCTCATCTTCGAGGCGGTGTGGGGCTACGACTTCGGGCCCTCCTCCAACGCGCTCTGGGTCTACGTCAGTTACCTGCGCGCGAAGCTGGAGGCGGGCGGCGAGCCCCGGCTGCTCCAGACCGTGCGCGGGCTCGGATACGTACTGCGGGAGGAGCCGTGACCCTGGGCAACCGGGTGGCGCTGGCCGGCGGCGCCGTGGTCTTCGCGGCGCTGCTGCTGGCCTCGCTGATCATCTACCCGTCGCTCAGCGCCGGCCTGCACCAGCAACACGATTCCGTGCTGATCACCGCCGCGGACAAGGACGCCTCCAAGCTGCTGGCGGGGTTCAAGACCAAGATGCAGGCGTTGGAGCGGGAAGGCACGCCTCTGGCGGCGCCGACCTCGCCGGTCACCGTCGGCTCCACACAGCTCCAGTTCATCGTCCCGCCGGTCGTCTCCGGTACCGAAGGCGACTTCATCCCCGTCACCGCGAAGGATGTCCAGGTCGCCCGGGGCGCGGCGCCTGCCTACTTCCAGGACGCCACGTTCAAGGGGGTGAACTACCGGGTCTACACAGCGCCGTTGTCCGGCTGGAAGGGCGCGCTCGTCCGCGCGTCGATACCGCAGTCCGTGGTCGACTCCACCCTCGGCCCGCTCGCCGTCATGCTGATCGTGATCACCGCCTGCGGCACCCTGCTGGCCGTCCTCGGCGCGCGGCTCGTGGCAGGCCGGGTGCTCCGCCCCGTACGGCGGCTCACCGAGACGGTCGAGCACATCACGGCCACCCAGGACCTCACCGCCCGGATCGACGTACGGGGACGCGACGAGATCGCCCGGCTGGCAGGCTCCTTCGCCGCGATGATGACGGCCGTGGAGGAGTCGGTACGAGCGCAGCGGCAGCTGGTCGCCGATGCCTCGCACGAGCTGCGCACCCCGCTGACCAGCATCACCACCAATCTGGAGCTGCTGAGCGAAGGCCCCGGTGTGGCCGATCCGCAGGCCCCCGCGCTGGTCGAACAGGCCCGCACCCAGGCCGAGGAGCTCCGGTCCCTGGTCAACAACCTGGTGGAACTGGCCCGGTTCGGGCAGCAGGACGCCCACACCGAGGACACCCGCCTCGATCTGCTCGCGGAGCGGGTGGTTGCCCGGACCGCCCGCCGCAGCCCGCAGGTGGCGCTGCGCACCGATCTCTCCGCGTGCATGGTGCATGCCGACCCCGACGCCCTGGAGCGCGCCGTGGGCAACCTCGTCGACAACGCCGTCAAGTGGAGCCCGGCGGGCGGTCAGGTCCTGGTCGCGGTGCTCCCCGACGGCACGGTCACGGTCACCGACGAGGGCCCGGGCATCCCGGCGGCCGACCTGCCCTTCGTCTTCGACCGCTTCTACCGTTCGCCGACCGCCCGCGCCCTTCCCGGATCCGGCCTCGGGCTCGCGATCGTCAAACAGGTCGCCGAGACCCACGGCGGCACCGTGGCCACCGAACCCCTGGACCAGGGTCTGCGCATGAGGCTCTCCCTCCCGGCCGCGCCCTGACCTCGCGCGTCCGCAAGACCTCGGCAGCCCTCGGAGAACCGGCCCTCGGAGAACCGGCCCTCAGAGGACCCCCTCCCCCACTCCCCGAAACGCCCGCCGGTATGCGTACGGGCTCGTCCCCACCACCCGCTTGAAGCGCTCCCGGAATGCCGTCGGTGAGCCGAACCCCGCCTGGGTGGCGATGCGTTCGACCGGGTACGTGGTCGTCTCCAGGAGGTACTGGGCGCGTCGCACCCGGGCCCGGTGCAGCCACTGGAGGGGTGACGTGCCGGTCTGTTCGCGGAAGCGGCGGTTGAGGGTGCGGGTACTCATACCGGCATGGCCGGCGATGTCCTCCAGGGTCAGCTCCCGGTCCGCGTTCTCCTCCAGCCAGTCGAGGAGCGGCTCCATGGTCGTGCCCGCCGGTACCGGCGGCTGGGTGTGGACGATGAACTGGGCCTGGCCTCCTTCCCGTTCGAGCGGCATGACGGACAGCCGGGCGGCGTGCGCGGCGACCGCCGAACCGTGGTCCTTGCGGATCATGTGCAGGCACATGTCCAGGGCCGCCGCCGCGCCCGCCGAGGTGAGGAACTGGCCGTTGTCGACGTAGAGCACGTTCGGGTCGACGGTCACCGCCGGGTACCTGGCCGCCAGTTCCCGGGCCGCGACCCAGTGCGTGGTCGCGCGCAGTCCGTCCAGCAGGCCGGTGGCGGCGAGGACGAAAGCGCCGACGCAGATCGAGGCGATCCGGGTGCCGTTCCCGGCCGCCGCGCGCAGCGCCTCCGCGACGCCCGGAGGGAGAGGTGCGGACGGGTCGGCGACGCCGGGCAGGACGATCGTGTCCGCGTCGGCCAGCGCCTCCAGGCCGTACGGGGCACGCAGTGTGAAGGCGCCCGCGCTCACCTCCGTGTCCGCCGCGACCGAGCACACCCGGGTCCGGTACGCCGGCCGGCCGTCGGGCAGCCGGGCCCAGCCGAAGGTGTCGATCGGGGCGGCGAGATCGAACGGGATGACCTGGTCGAGTGCCAGTACGGCCACGGTGTGCATGGCCAGAGCCTAGGCATACGCCGGATTCCCGTCATGCGGCCGGCGGTGCTCCGCGGTGGCCGACAGGATTCCCGTCATGCGGCCGACAGTGCTCCGCAGTGGCCGACAGGATCCGGCATCCGGCAGTGGTCGGCAGGATCCGGACCCCTGGCGTTACCAGCAGTGAGGTGATGGCTGCTGGCCGGAATCCGTTGGCCCCTGGCAGAAGTGCCACTTCTCCAAGATCCGCCCCGGCCTCTAGCGTCACCCCGTGACCAAGTTCCTCCTCGCCGTCCATGTCATCGCCGCGATCGTCGCCATCGGGCCCGTCACCGTCGCCGCGAGCATGTTCCCGCCGGCCGCGCGCAAGATGCTCGAAGCGCCGGACGACGCGGGCGCGCTCGCCACCACGCGGCTGCTGCACCGCATCTGTCAGGTGTACGCCGTGGCGGGTGTCGTCGTCCCCGTCTTCGGGTTCGCCACGGCGAGCGACATGGGCGTGCTCGGCGACACCTGGCTGATCGCGTCCATCGCGCTGACCGCGCTCGCGGCCGTGGTCCTCGCCGCTCTGGTACTGCCCCGGCAGAGCGCGATCCTGGAAGGTGCGCTCCAGGCGGGGGCCGTCCAGATGGGCGCGGCCCAGGAAGGCGCGGCCCCGGAGAGGGCGGTGGACCGTACGGCGACCGTACGGCTCGCGATGTTCACCGGGATCTTCAACCTGCTGTGGGCCACCGTCACCGTCCTGATGATCATCCGGCCGGGGTCCACCACGGGGGCCTAGCACGACCGCCCGCGAGCGTTCCGTACGCCCGCCCGGAACACCCGGAATACCCGGAACACCCGCAGCACTCGGAACAACGGAACAACGGAACAACGTGGCGGCGGGCTCAGGCGGGGGGCGGGGCCGTTGCGTGGCGCGTCTGCTGGATCAGGACGGTGGTCGCGCGTTCCAGGAGTTCGCAGAGTGCGGTGTGCTCGGAGGGCGTGAACGCGTCGGTGAGCGCGCGTTCAAGGATGATCACCTCCTGGTAGGCACGGTCCAGCAGCGTCTGACCCTCGGCCGTGAGGGTGGCGATCTGCACCTTGGCGTGCACGGGGGACGTCTCGCGACGGATGAGTTCCTTGTTCTCCATATTGGTCAGCACGCTGCCCATGCTCTGCTGCGTCACCCCGCAGGAGCGGGCCAGTTGGGCGCCGGACATGCCGCCTTCGCGCGAGATGATCAACAGCACGGTGTACTGCGTCATGGTCAGCCCATAGGCGCGCAGTACCGCCTCATGGTGCGCCATCAACGCCTGCTCCGACCGCCTGATCCGGACGCAGAGGTCGTTCTCGATCGGGATCTCCACCGCGCACCCTCATCTCATTGACAGCTTCATGGGTTGACTCAGGAACCTTACATACATAGGTTCTCGACTATAAGGATACTGAGTCAACGCAGGAGGCTGTAACCATGAAGGCTGTCGTTCTCGACACCGATGACCGCTACCGGGTCACCGAACTCGACGAGCCCGTCCCCGGCCCCGGCCAGGTGGCGATCCGTGTGGCCTACGCCGGGATCCAGTGGGGCGACACGATGGTCAGGGACGGTCACTTCGCCGTACCGCGCCCCTTCGTCCCCGGGTTCGAGGCATCCGGACACGTTGTCGCGGTCGGCGCGGGTGTCGACGCGGGCCGTGTCGGTGCGCCCGTCACCGCGCTGACCGCCTCGGGCGCCTGCGCCGAGGTGGTCCTGGCACCCGCCCCGCTCACGTTCGACATCGGCGGCATGCCGCTGAGGACGGCCGCAGGTCTCGGGTGGGGCGCACCGACCGCCTACGACCTGATCAACACCGCCGCGCGTGTGCGACCCGGCGAGACCGTGCTGATCCACGCTGCCGCCGGCTCGGTGGGCACGCTCGCGGCCCAGTTCGCCCGACTGGCCGGTGCGGGCCGGATCGTCGGTGTGGTCGGCACCGCCGACAGGGCCGGCTACGCCGCGCGGTTCGGGTACGACCGGCTCCTGCTTCGCGAGGAGTTCCCGGCGAAGCTCGGCGACGAGAAGCCCGACGTCATCCTCGACCCGGTCGGCGGTCCGACATGCACCGCCGGGCTCGAACAGCTCGCAGCGCACGGCCGGTTGGTGGCATACGGCAACCTCGCCACGTACGAACCCGTCCGCGCCGACACCAACGACCTCCTCATGCACGGCAAGTCTCTGCTGACCTACAACAGCAACCTGCTCAGCCGGACCCACCCCGAGCGGCTCGCCGACAGTGCCCGCCGCGCACTCGGCCTCGTCGCCGACGGCAAGGTCCGCGTGGACATCACCGCCGAGTACGCCCTCGGGGACCTGGCCCTGGCCGTGCAGCGCCTCGCCGAGGGCACGACCCTGGGCAAGAGCGTCCTCCGCGTCGCCTGACGACACGCAGGAGTCGACCACCTAAAATCCCGCCCATGGACTCACAGCAGGACCAGTCGGCGCCGGGCGCCTATCTCACCCTCCTGGAGCGGCAGTTGACCGCCGACGGATGTGCCGTGCGGTGGGAGGACTGGGCCGGGGTGCCCGTACTCGTGGGGCGCCGGGCCGAGTTCCGGATGCGCTGGATGGCGACGAAGCTGCATCTGTTCACCGTGGCCGCGGCCGTCCCGGAGATAACCGTGCCGGTCGTCTCCGGCTTCACCGACCAGGTGATGCGCTACGCCAAGGACACCAAGGGCGGTCTGCCGGTCGGCCTGCAGAACGGCATCGGTGCCTTCCCGCTCCTGGTCAGCGACCGGGTCGATCCGGCGGCCGTGCAGTGGGCGGAGGCGCAGCAGCGGGTCAAGTTCGCCTGCATGACACGGCCCGTCGTGGTCGACAGCTCGCGCCAGTACGTGGGCATGTACCGCGGCAAGCCGGTTCTCGGGCGCGTCTACGCCTCGTACTTCAACGAGAAAGGCTCTCGGTACTTCTACGGCCAGTGAGGGCACGGGCGGTGCGCCGTCACCTCCGATGCGGGGGGCAGCGCACCCTCACCTCCAGTGCGGGAGCGGTGCGCCCTCACTTCCGGCGCACCTCACTTCCGGCGCACCTCAACTCCGGCGCACCTCAACTCCAGTGCGCCCCCACCTCCGGCGCACGGCCATCTCCGGCGCACGGCCATCTCCGGTGCGCCCTCGCTTCCGGCGCACCTCACCTCCGGTGCCCCAGCACATTCACCACCCGCCCGTTCGGATCCCGTACGAAGAACCGTCGTACGCCCCACTCCTCGTCCCGCAGCTCCCGCAGGACCTCCGCACCCGACGCGGTCACCCGCGCGTACACGGCGTCGACGTCCTCGACCTCCACGCTCAGGTCGGGGACGACGGGGGCGGTGCGTTCCTCGGTGAGGAAGCTGATCTGCGCGGTGGGGTTGGACGGGGACGCGAGGGTCATGACCCAGCCCTGGTTCATGACCTCCTCGAAGCCGAGGAGGCCGTAGAAGTCCCGGTTCGTCGCCATGTCCTTCTCGGACTCGATCCGGATGTCGGGGACGATCCTGCGGATGGTCATGGGCCTGCCTCCTCGCGGCCCACGGACGGTGAGCCGGTTCTCGCTTCGGAACGGGGCGGTTCTCGTCATCGACAGTGGGCCCGCACCCGCCGCGACCGGTGAGCCGGCGTCTCAGCCCCGGTCGGCGGCCAGGGCCCATTCCTCTTCCACGGCGTCCGCCAAGTCTGCCCTGAACTGCCGTGCCACCGAGGCCACGACCAGCACGGCGGCGGCCCCCAGCAGGGTGACGGCCGCCCACGTCAGCGGCCACACGTCGGCGAAGCCGTCCGGAGCGGCGGGATGGGTCCGCAGCGACACGTGGAGCAGGGCCGCCGGAGGCGCCGCGACCAGGAGCAACGGCCAGGCCAGCGCGTCCCGGAGGCCGAAGTGGACGGCCAGGAGCACCAGGACCGCGGCGAGGGCGAGGACGCCCGTTCCGTTCACCGGGGTGGTCTCCACAGTCGATCCCGGCGTCTCGGGGCGGTTGCGCAGGTCCCAGGGGAGGCAGACGAGGTACGCCGCGCAGGACAGGGCGGCGCCGAGCACACGCGTCAGCCAGCGTTCCGGCCAGGGGCGCGTTCGCAGAGGGCGGAGCAGCTTCTCGGTCATGCGTACGAGAATTCCGCGCCCGGCGGGGGCGCGACAGAGTACGCGTACTCAGAACGGCCCGCCCGGAACGGACCACTTGGAACCCGGAAGGGCCCGGCGCCCGACAGATCGCGTACGGCTCCGGATGGAGACGCCCCGCGCCCGACGGAACGCGTCCGGTCCGGACGGAGACCGTCCGGCTCCGGACGGAAAGGTTCCTTCGGGTGAACCCGCCCCGGGTTCCCGCCCACCGGCCGGTCACGCCCCCAGCGCGCGCGACACCACGTAGATCAGCAGTCCGGCCAGTGAGCCGACCACCGTGCCGTTGATCCGGATGAACTGCAGGTCGCGGCCGATGTTCGCCTCGATCTTCCGGGTCGTGTGCTCGGCGTCCCAGCCCGCGACCGTGTCCGTGATGAGCGAGGTGATCTCCTTGCGGTACGTCGTCACGACGTACACCGCGGCGCCCTCCACCCAGCTGTCGACCTTGGCCTGGAGCTTGGGCTCGGTGGCCATCCGGGCGCCGAGGGACAGCAGGGAGGCGCGCACGCGCAGCCGCAGTTCACTGCGCTCGTCCTCGGCCGCGGACACGATCATCGACCGTACGGCCGTCCACGCGGAGGCGATCAGGTCCTGGACCTCGCCGCGGCCCAGCACCTCGCCCTTGAGTCGCTCGACGCGCGCGCGGGTGTCGGTGTCGGACTGGAGATCGGAGGCGAAGTCGGTGAGGAACCGGTCGAGTGCGCCGCGGGCCGGATGGGACGGGGAGTCGCGCATCTCGGTGACGAAGCGGAGCAGTTCCTTGTAGACGCGCTCGCCGACCTTCTTGTCGACGAAGCGGGGGGTCCAGCCGGGTGCGCCGCCCTGGACCGCGTCCATCACCTGCTCGTCGTGGAACACCAGCCAGTCGTGGGCGCGGGTGACCACCAGGTCGACGAACCGTCTGTGCCCGCCGTCCGCGACGATCTTCTCCAGCATCTTCCCTATGCCGGGGGCGATCTCCTGGGCGTCGGCGCGACGGGTGATCGCCTCCCCGACCACGGCCTGGACGTCGGAGTCCCTGAGGACGGTCAGCGCGCCTCTGAGCGCGGCGGCCAGTTCGGCCGTGACCCGGTCCGCGTGGTCCGGATCGGCGAGCCAGGCTCCCAGCCTGCTGCCGATGCCCACCGCGCGCAGCCGCTGCCGGACGACCTCCTCGGAGAGGAAGTTCTCGCCGACGAACTCGCCCAGCGAGACGCCCAGCTGATCCTTCTTCTTGGGGATGATCGCGGTGTGCGGAATGGGCAGGCCGAGCGGGTGCCGGAAGAGGGCCGTGACCGCGAACCAGTCGGCCAGCGCGCCGACCATGCCCGCCTCGGCGGCCGCCGCGACATAGCCGGCCCAGGCGCCCGCGCCTTCGTGCGAGGCCCATTTGGCCAGCACGTAGACGAGGGCGACGAAGAGCAGCAGGCCGGTGGCGGTCGCCTTCATCCGGCGCACTCCGCGGCGCTTCTCCTCGTCGGCGGGGCTGAAGGTGTTCATCGCCCTGCCCGGCGGTCCGGCGGCCGGCCCCGCGTTCACGGCGTTCGTGGCGGTGCCGGGACGGGCATGCTGCTCCATGTCGTCCGCTTCACCCGAATTCGTGCGTTCCATTCACTCCACCCGTTTCGCAGGCCCCGTCGCGCCCCGTACACATTGTCCCTTTCTCCCTCTCTTCCTGACCGACTCCTGGAACGACACAGGAGTTCCCGGCGTCTGTTCGGATGGGGAATCGACCAGGGGGTCCCCTAGGGGGCGTGTCGGAGTTCTGCCACCCCATGACCCATCATGGGGTGATCGCATCGGAGCCCGGGGCTCCCTCGTTCGAGGAGAAACGCACCGCATGACCAAGCGTCACGGCTATGGCCTGCTCGCCGCGGTCCTCGCCGTGGTCGTGGTCCTTTCCGCGGCCATCTACTTCGGTGTCGCGGCCGGCGACGGCAGTGCCGCGAGGACAGACGTCGCCGGTGGCCGCACGTCACACAACGCCGCCGCCCCCGCCTCCACCGGCACCTGGGTCGGTGCCTGGGCGGCCTCCCCGGTCGGAGCCGAGCCCGGCACGGAGTCGAGCGGACTGGCGGGCCGCTCCGTACGCAACGTGGTCCACGCGGCCGTCGGGGGTACGAGTGCCCGCATCACGCTGTCCAATCTCTACGGGCGGCAGCCGCTGGTCATCACGCACGCCACGATCGCCGTCGCCGCGACCGCGAACAACGCCGCCGCCACGGCCGACACCATGCGCCGCCTCACCTTCGGCGGAGCCACGGCGGTCGTGGTCCCGTCCGGCGGACAGGTGAAGAGCGACGCCGTGCCCGTCCGTATCCCGCACGGGGTGGACGTCCTCGTGACGACGTACTCGCCGACCCCGTCCGGTCCGGTCACCTACCACCCGCGCGCACGGCAGATCTCGTACGTGGCCGCCGGCGACCGCACCGAGGACGTGAGCGCCGCCCCGTACACCGAACAGAGCCCGTACTGGCGTTACTTGACCGCGCTCGACGTGCTCAGCGACGAGGCCACGGGCACCGTCGTCGTCCTCGGCGACTCGCTCACCGACGGCGTCACCTCCACCGTGGGGGCCAACCGCCGCTGGACGGACGTCCTTTCGGAGCGGCTGCACGCGTCGGCCGGATCCGGCGCCACGCCCCGCTACAGCGTCGTCAACCAGGGCATCAGCGGGAACCGGGTCCTCGCCGCGGGCTCCGGCCAGCGGGCCGACAGCCCCAGCGGGCTGAGCCGGTTCGGACGCGACGTGCTCGACCGGACGAACGTCAGGGCCGTCGTCATCGACCTCGGTGTCAACGACATCCTGCGCAACCCGAACCAGGTCGACCCACGCACCGTCACCGACGGCCTCCGGACCCTGGTGCGCCGGGCGCACGCCCACGGACTGCGGGTGGTCGGCGCCACTTTGATGCCCTTCCAGGGGCACCGCGGGTACACGGACGCGCGGGAGGCCGTACGCCAGGCCGTGAACGCGGAGATCCGGGCCGGGAAGGTGTACGACGCCGTCGTCGACTTCGACCTCGCGCTGCGGGACCCGTACAACCCGCGCCGGCTGCGGACCGACTACGACTCGGGCGATCACCTGCACCCCAGCGACAAGGGGTTCCGGCGGATGGCCGACGTGTTCGACCTGTCGGACCTGAAGGGGTCGGCCCCGGCGGAGCTGTGATCGGTCGGCCCCGGCGGAGCTGTGATCGCCGGAGGCCGACGGCCCACGACCAACGGAAGATCAGCGGCCCCGTACCGGCTCCGGACGGCTGAGACCCCGGAGATACCCGGACGTCAGCGAACCCGGATGCCGCCTGCAGCCAACGGCCCTGTGCGCCAACGGAGTTCAGCGGTCGCCGTCCCGGTACCGGAGTTCAGTAGTTGCCGTCGCGCCGCCGGTGGCGGTCCTCCCGGCGTTCCCGGTGCCGCTCCCTGCGCTCCTCATGGCGTTGGCGGCGGTCCTCGTGGCGATCGCGGATCAGGTCGCGGACGTCGTCGAGCGCGTCGTACGCGTCGCCGAGGCCCCCGCCCTGCGAACCCTGCAGCTCCTTGCGGGCCTCCCTGCGCTCCAGCTTCTCCTGGCGGCGCTCCTCCTTGAGGCGCTGGCGCTCGGCACGGGTGAGTTTGCGCTCGACGCCGACACCGCCCCAGAACGCGAAGCCCGTGACGATCACCCGGGGCGCCCCGGGGTCGCCGGCCTGATCCGACTCGCGGTGGTCGAAACCGCCCATGATGCCGATGCCGCGGACGACGACCTCGACGCCGGGCGGCACGATCACGTTCATCCCGCCCATGACCGCGACGCAGTTGATGACGACCTCGCGGTCCGCGAAGTTCGCCTCGCGCAGGTCGATCTCGCCTCCGCCCATGAACGCGAAGGTGTTGAAGCGCTTCGGCACCGTCCAGCGGCCCTTGCGCTCGAAGCCGGACAGGATCGCCACGCCCCACGAGGACGAGCCCTCGCCACCGACGATACGAGAGCCCCAACTCCCATCGTCCACCGGCTGCTTGACCATGGAGACACGAGCGGTCGGGGCCGCGCCCGGGAGATCGCGGGTGATCGGCGCCAACTCCCCGTAGGTACGGGCCGCGTACGTCGCCTCCAGCCGCTCCTCGAACTCCTCCATGTCGAGACGGCCCTCCGCGAGGGCGTCCCTCAGCTGTTCGGAGACTCGTTCACGATCGGCGTCGGAGGCGCGCAGCTCCGGGAGTTCGTCGTCGGTCATGGACAGCAGCCTACGAGTTCCCCCGCCCGCGGGCCATCCGGCCCACCCTTCCGGCAGCCTCCGCCACGAGACCCTCTTCCCGGCTACGAGCCCGTCTTCCCGGCGTACATACGGCTGATGACCGCCTCGATGTCCGGCTCCCGCACCGAGAGGTCCACCAGCGGGTACTCCGCCGCGATCCGCGCCACCAGCGGAGCCGCCGACCGGGCGGCGGGGAAGGCCAGCCACTGCCGCGGCCCCTCCACCTTCACCACCCGCGCCGACTCCACCTCGATCGGCGGCAGTTCCCGCTCCAGGTCCACGACCAGGGTCCGCTCGCTCTCCCCCACCTCGTGCAGCCCGCTCAGCGCACCGTCGTACATCAGCCGCCCGTGGTCGATGACCATCACCCGCCGGCACAGCTGCTCGATGTCGGTGAGATCGTGCGTGGTGAGCAGGACGGTCGTGCCGCGCTCGGCGTTCAGGTCCCGCAGGAACTCCCGGACCCGCACCTTGCTGACCACGTCGAGCCCGATCGTCGGCTCGTCGAGGTAGAGCACCTCGGGATCGTGCAGCAGGGCCGCCGCGATGTCGCCGCGCATCCGCTGCCCCAGCGACAGTTGCCGCACGGGAACGTCCAACAGGGCGCCCAGATCGAGGAGTTCGACACAGCGGTCGAGGTTCTCCCGGAAACGCGCGTCCGGGACGCGGTACATGCGATGCATCAGCCGGTAGGAGTCGATCAGCGGGAGGTCCCACCACAGCGTCGTACGCTGCCCGAACACGACCCCGATCCGGCGGGCGACACGGGTGCGCTCGCGGGACGGGTCGAGACCGGCGACCCGCAGCCGGCCGCCGGACGGGGTGAGGATGCCGGTGAGCATCTTGATGGTGGTCGACTTCCCGGCGCCGTTCGGCCCGATGTAGCCGACCATCTCGCCGCGCGCCACGGTGAAGGAGATCGAGTCGACGGCCCGCACCTGACGGCGCTCACTGCGCAGGAAGCCCGTCTTCTTGCGCACGTCGAAGACCTTCTCGACGCCGTCGAGCTCGATGAAACCGGCCTCCGGGCCCGCTGCCCCGCCCGTCCCCGGGCCCACTGCACCGCCTGTCTCCGGGCCCGTTTCCCCGCCTGTCTCCGGGCCGGCTTCCCCGCCCGGAGTGGTGAATTCGCTGTTTCCGGCGATGGCCACGCCCATTCCCCTAACTTCCCGTACTCCGGTACGCGCGCAGCCCCGCGCGCCAGGCGACCCCGGCCAGCGCGCAGCAGCCCGCCGCCACGAGTGGTGGTGCGAACGCGACCCACGTCGGCAGGTCGAGCGGATAGGGCCGCCCCAGCACATACAGCGCGGGCAGCCAGTTGACGAAGGCGAGCGGAAGGACGAAGGTCACCCCGCGCAGCAGGTCCTTGGAGAAGACGCTCGGCGGGTACTGCAGGAGCGTATTGCCCCCGTACGTGAAGGAGTTCTGCACCTCGGAGGCGTCCTGTGCGACGAACTGGAACGCCCCGCCCGCCACGAACACCGCCGCGAAGATCGCTCCGCCGCTGAGCAGCGTCATCGGGATCATCAGCACCTTGAGCGGCGTCCAGTGGATGTCGAGGACGGCGAGGGCGTATCCGAGGACGAGCAGCCCCTGGGTGATCCGGCCGAGGCGGCGCAGCGCGAAGCGGTCCGCCGCGACCTGCGCGAGCACGGGCACAGGACGCACCAGGAGCGTGTCGAGGGTGCCGTCGCGCACCCGGCGCCCGAGCCGGTCCATCGAGCCGAGCCCCAGGTCCGCGAGCCCGAAGGCGGTACCGGACAGCCCGTAGAGCAGGGCGACCTCGGGCAGGCTGTAGCCGCCGATCCGGTCGACCTGCGAGAACATCAGCAGGATCGCCACGAAGTCGAGGGCGGTCGCCGCGAAGTTCCCGAAGGCGGTCATCGCGAAGGAGGCCCGGTAGGCCATCGTGGAACGGATCCACATCGCGGTGATCAGCCGGTAGGCACGCAGCCCGTCCCGCAGCCGCTCGTACGCCCCCTGCCGCTCGAAGGGGTGAGAATCCGCCGCGCGGCCCGTCTCGCCCAGGGGGCCGGCCACGACCCGCGTCCCGTGCTCCACCGAGTCAGCCACCCTGCACCACCACCCTCCGTGTGGCCACCGACTGGACCAGCCGCCCGGCCGCGAGCAGTCCCACCGCCCAGGAGGCCTGAACCGCGTACGTGCCCAGCGGGTCGGCCGTGCCGAGCAGGACGTCCACGGGCGCCTGGATCAGCGACGACCAGGGCAGTGCCCGTACGACCTCGCCGAGGGCGCCCGGGAAGACGTTCAGCGGCAGCAGCATCCCCGAGCAGAAGATCCCGGCGATGGAGGTCAACTGCGCCACCCCCGCGCCGTCGAGCAGCCAGAACGCGGACAGCGCCACCAGAAAACGGATCGCGAACCCGACGACCACCCCGAGCACGACCGCGACCAGGAAGGCGAGCCAGGCCAGCGGATTCGAGGGCAGCGCCAGGTCGAAGACGAGCGCACCGAAGACGAGCGGAACCACTCCACGGCCCAGCAGGTGGAACAGCGCCCGGCCGACGTCCTGCGCGAGCCACCACATCTGGAGGTCGGCCGGCCGGTACAGGTCGATCGCGATGTCACCCGTACGGATGCGCTCGATCAGCTCGTCCTCGAAGCCGCCGCCCAACACCGCGACCACCATCAGCAGCGCCTGACTGACCCACACATAGCTCAGTGCCTGCGCCTGGTCGTAGCCGCCGAGGTGCGGTTTGGTGTCCCACAGAGCGATGAACAGGTACGCCAGGATCAGCCCGAAGACCGTGTTGGTGAAGACACCCGCCGCGGTGGCCGTCCGATAGGTGGCGTAACGCCGGAACCCGCTTCCCACGACAGCCGCGTACAGCCGCGCTGTGCCCACAACCCGTCCCTTTCCTGAGCGTTGAGCCAAAACGCAGGAGCCTAGCCCCGGCCCGGCGAGGCCCGCCAGGCATTTTCCGGCGCGACGCGTGCCGGGATCGGGGAACGGAACGCATGGTGCGAGAGTCTTCAGGAGGGGACGTACAAGGCGTACGAGGGCGTATGGGAACGTACGACGCGAAACAGGAGTCCGGCGAACAGATGAGCGACGAGCCGCAGCAGCGCAGCCAGGGCTGGGCACCCAGGGAACCGGAAACGGGCCCCCGCCCGGCCCCGGCCACCGCGGCGGGACCGCAGACAGGACCGCGGACAGGCAAGCCCGGCAAGAATCCGAAGCGGAAACAGAGGCCGAAGCGGACCGGTCTGCGCAGGCTCGTCCCGACCTGGCGCATGCTGCTCGGCACGGTCCTCGGCACGGTGCTGCTCCTGGCCGGCCTCTTCGCGCTCGGCTACTTCCTCGTCAGGATCCCGTCCGCGAACGCCGCCGCGATCAAGCAGAGCAACGTCTATCTCTACGCCGACGGCAGCCAGCTCGCCCGCGACGGAGACGTCAACCGCGAGAACGTCTCGCTCGCGCAGATCTCCAAGGACGCCCAGCACGCCACGCTCGCCGCCGAGGACCGCGACTTCTACAGCGAGTCCGCGATCGACCCCAAGGCGATGCTCCGCGCCGGCTGGAACACGGCCACCGGCAAGGGCAGGCAGTCCGGCTCGACGATCACCCAGCAGTACGTCAAGAACTACTACCTGGGCCAGGAACAGACCGTCACCCGGAAGGTGAAGGAGTTCTTCATCTCCATCAAGCTCGACCGGGAGAAGAGCAAGGACGACATCCTCGAGGGCTACCTCAACACCAGCTACTACGGCCGCAACGCCTACGGCATCCAGGCCGCGGCCCAGGCCTACTACGGCGTGAACGCCAGGGACCTGACCGTCGGCCAGGGCGCCTACCTCGCCGCCCTGCTCAACGCGCCCAGCGAGTACGACGTGATCGCGCACCCCGAGAACAAGGCCGCGGCCCTCGCCCGCTGGAACTACGTCCTCGACGGCATGGTCAAGCAGAAGTGGCTGACCCGGGCCGCGCGCGACCGCGTCGCCTTCCCGGCGCCCAGACAGGCCAAGGGCTCGGCGGGCCTGTCGGGCCAGCGCGGCTACCTCGTGCAGGCCGTCAACGACTATCTGACCTCGAACAAGATCGTCGACGAGGACACTCTCACCAGCGGCGGCTACCGCATCACGACCACACTCCAGAAGTCCAAGCAGGACGCCTTCGTGAGGGCCGTCGACGACCAGGTGATGGACCAGCTCGACAAGAAGAACCGCAAGGCCGACACCTACGTCCGCGCCGGCGGCGTCGCCATCGACCCCTCCAGCGGCAAGGTCCTCGCCATGTACGGCGGAATCGACTACACCAAGCAGTACGTCAACAACGCGACCCGCCGCGACTACCAGGTCGGCTCCACCTTCAAGCCGTTCGTCTTCACCTCGGCCGTCCAGAACGGCTCGGGGACCCAGGACGGCCGCGCCATCACCCCGAACACCGTCTACGACGGCACCGACCAGCGCCCCGTGCAGGGCTGGAACGGCGGCTCCTACGCACCGGAGAACGAGGACGGCGTCTCGTACGGTGGCATCTCCGTCCGCACCGCCACCGACAAGTCCGTCAACTCGGTGTACGCGCAGATGGCCGTCGACGTCGGCCCCGCCGAGGTGGAGAAGACCGCCGTGGCCCTCGGCCTCCCCGCCGGCACCCCCGACCTGACTGCCTCCCCGTCCATCGCGCTCGGTCCGGCCACCGCCAGTGTCCTCGACATGGCGGAGGCGTACGCCACGCTCGCCAACCACGGCAGACACGGCACGTACACGCTCGTCGGGAAGATCACCAAGGACGGCTCGGAGGACGTGAAGCTGCCGGCCCGGGACGTCCGGCCGAGCGCCCGGCAGGTGGTGAGCCGCGAGGCCGCCGACACGACGACCTCCATGCTCCAGAGCGTCGTCGACGGCGGCACCGGGCAGGCGGCGCAGGACGCCGGCCGGCCCGCCGCGGGCAAGACCGGCACGGCGGAGGAGGACACGGCCGCCTGGTTCGCCGGCTACACCCCCGACCTCGCCACGGTCGTCTCCGTGATGGGCCAGGACCCCGACACCGGGGCCCACAAGTCCCTGTACGGCGCCCTCGGACAGTCCCGCATCAACGGCGGCGGCTACCCCGCGCAGATCTGGGCCCAGTTCACCCAGGACGCCCTGGACGGAACCGAGGCCTCGGACTTCGACCTCCAGCTCCAGCCGGGCTCGGAGGAACCGGACGGCACCGAGTACGACCCCGGTGATCCGGCCGTCACCGACGGCCAGGACGCCGGCGGCACCACGGACGGCGGCCAGGACGAGAACGGCACCCAGGGCGGGGCCAACGGCAGCACACCGGCGTCGACGAACGGTCAGACGCAGGGCCAGGGCCACACCCAGGGCCAGACCAGCGGCCGGACCCAGGGCCAGACCCAGGGGCAGACCACCGGCGGCACCAACGCCTCCGGCGGAACCACGACCGGCACCACCGGTGGCACCACCACGGACGGCGGTACCACCGGATCCACGACGTCCGGCGGCACCACGACCGATGGCGGCACCACTGACGGCAGCATCATGGGCACGACAGCCGGCCAGGGACCACTGAGCGGCCTCGCACCCAGGAAACAGAAACACTGACCGGGCTCAGGACCGCAAGGGCGGCTGTCGGTCCGGCCGCCGGACCGACGGCCGGACCAGAGGCCGATCCGACCGCCGTACCGACAGCCGGACCGGAGGCCGTTCCGGCGGTCAGATCCCCAGGTCCTTGATGATCTTCGCCACGTGCCCGGTCGCCTTCACGTTGTACAGCGCCCGCTCGACCTTGCCCTCCTCGTCCACGACCACCGTGGAGCGGATGACACCGACGACCGTCTTGCCGTACAGCTTCTTCTCGCCGAACGCCCCGTACGCCTCCAGGACCGTCTTGTCGGGGTCGCCGACCAGGGTGACCTTCAGGGACTCCTTCTCACGGAACTTGGCGAGCTTCTCGGGCTTGTCCGGGGAGACGCCGATGACGTCGTAACCGGCGCCCGCCAGCAGGTCGAGGTTGTCCGTGAAGTCGCAGGCCTGCTTCGTGCAGCCGGGAGTGAGGGCGGCCGGGTAGAAGTAGACGATGACCTTGCGGCCCTTGTGGTCGGCGAGGGAGACCTCGTTGCCGTCGGCGTCGGGCAGGGTGAAGGCGGGGGCGGTGTCGCCGGGCTGGAGTCGCTCGCTCATCTGAACCTCACGTGGCCGGGGTGGATGGAATGGATACGGAACGAGCGTAATGGGGGGTCCCGAGGGGTGCGGTCCGGTCCGAACTGACAGACTGTCCGAATCAGGGAGTCACTACACGACCACGGAGGCAGCGCGGTGTCGGATACGTCGAGAACGCCGGATACCAGGACTCCGGCGCAGATCGAGGCGGACATCAAGCACCGCCGCACAACACTCGCCGACACGCTCGACGAGATCGGCGTACGGGTGCACCCGAAGACCATCGTCGGAGACGCCAAGGCGAAGGTCGCCTCCAACATCGATCACACACTCGGACGTGCCTACGTCGGCGTCAACCGCGTCGTCGGCGATGTGAAGGGGCAGTTCGTCACCGAGGAGGGCGCGCCCCGGCTGGAGCGCATCGTGCCGGTGGCTCTGGTCGCGGTCGGACTCGTCGGACTGCTCGTGGTGGGCACGCGGCGCCGCAAGCGCTGACCCGCCCGCGTACGAAACAGGCCGGGACAGGTAGGTTCGGGGCGTGAGCGCCAATCGTGAAACGCACAGCACCCATGACGACAAGCTGCCCATCCGGATGCTGCACGACCGTGTGCTGGTACGGCAGGACGCCGCCGAGGGCGAGCGGCGCTCCGGCGGCGGCATCCTGATCCCCGCGACGGCGGCCGTCGGCCGTCGCCTCGCCTGGGCCGACGTCGTCGCGGTCGGGCAGAACGTCCGTACGGTGGAGCCGGGAGACCGGGTCCTGTACGACCCCGAGGACCGTGCCGAGGTCGAGGTGCGCGGGATCGCCTACGTGCTGATGCGCGAGCGGGATCTGCACGCCGTGGCCGCGGATCGCTTCGAGGGGTCCGAGGACTCCACCGGCCTGTATTTGTAGGGCATACGCCACCCGAAGGGGCCGGTGACCATGGTCACCGGCCCCTTTGCCATTCTTTTGCTACGGTGGAAGGACCCCCGACGAGACGCGCCGTACCGGGCACCGCAAAGACGACGCACCCCCGTCAAGCCGTTGTCTCCCGGAGGTGCCCCCATGGCCTGGGTTCTACTGATCCTCGCCGGTCTGCTCGAAGTGGGCTGGTCGATCGGAATGAAGTACACCGAGGGCTTCACACGCCTGGTCCCGAGCGTGCTCACGGGCGCGGGCATCGTCACGAGCATGATCCTGCTGTCGTACGCCGCCAAGTCACTCCCCATCGGCACCGCCTACGGCGTCTGGGTCGGCATCGGCGCGGCCGGCGCGGCGATCCTCGGCATGACCATCCTCGGCGAACCGGCAACAGCCGCCCGCATCTTCTTCGTCTGCCTGCTCCTGGTGTCGGTGGTGGGCTTGAAGGCGACGTCGGGCCACTGACCCGCCCGCCGCAGCCGTGGCCGCAGCACCCGCGTCAGAACGAGATCCACACGTCAGGAGCCAGGTCCGGCCGCCCGTGGACGGGCCTGCGCTCCTCCGTCCACGCGTCACCGGCGATCTCGGAGGCGACCCGACGCCAGAAACGCACGGCGCCCGGGTTGCTGTCCTGAAAGGCGACCGTCCAGGGCCCCGGATGCCGGGCGACGACCTCGCAGGCGGCCCGCAGTCCGATACCGGTCCGCCGGACCCCACGCACGACGAAGAAGCTGTTCAGTACCCGCGTGGGACCGGCCAGGGCCCGCACGAACGCGAACCCGACCGGATGCCGACCGGCCGTGAAGAGATACGGGGACCAGTCGTCGGGGTCGGTGAAGGCCGCATGGAGCCGCTCGTCGCGGAACGTCCCGTCCGGTCGGGGCAGTTGACCACCGAACTCGGACAGATCGTGCCGGAACAGCAGCCAGAGCCGCTCCACTGCCGGCCGGTCGCCATCGGTCACCCGACGGACGGTGACGTCGCCGGGCAGAATTTCTCTCTCGAACTTGGTCGCAGACATGAAAAAAGCCTCCCGCGCGGACAGAGGTCCGAGCCCGGAAGGCCTGACTGCTGATCAACAGGTTACCAAGAGGCGGACGTGACCATCCGATAACCCCTTCGCCACTCCGTACGGGGCTGCGAACGTGCAGTCGAGACAGGGGACATGGGCATGCGGAACACAGCAGAGCCGGAGAGATCGGCCCCCGCGCCGACCGCTCACCGCGTGCTCGTCGCCCTGCCCGAGCACGCCGGTCGAACCAGCAGGACCCAACTGCACAGAGCCCTGGCGGAAGTCGGAGTGCTGTACGCATGCGCGAGTTGCGGCAACACTGGTGAATGGCGGGGGCGCCGCATCACCCTGCAGATCGACTCGACCACATCAACGGAGACCGGCACGGCAACCGCCGGGAAACTTGCGGTACCTGTGCCCGAACTGCCACCCGCCGGCAGATACGTGGTGCCGACAGAAGGAAAGACTGCCGCTCGCCGGACAGCCACGGATCGCCGTACACTTGCACCCGCCCGCCACGCTCGACGACGGGCAGGCCAGCGGCCTTGGCGGAACGGCAGACGCCTCGCGTTTAGGGCGCGATGGGAGAAATCCCGTGAGGGTTCGAATCCCTCAGGCCGCACTCACCTTCACTTGCAAGGTCCGGCTTGCGACTTCCGCAAGCCGGACCTTGTCGGTAAGTGGTGCGCACCCCTCAGCCCAACAACTCCCGCACCACCGGTGCCAGCGCCCGGAACGCCTTCCCCCGGTGGCTGATCGCGTTCTTTTCCGTGGGGGTGAGTTCCGCGCAGGTACGCGTGTCGCCGTCGGGCTGGAGGATCGGGTCGTAGCCGAAGCCGTTCGTCCCGGTGGGGGTGTGGCGGAGGGTGCCGCGCAGTTGGCCCTCGACGACGCGTTCCGTACCGTCCGGCAGGGCGAGGGCCGCCGCGCAGGCGAAGTGGGCGCCCCGGTGCGGGGCGTCGATGTCGGAGAGCTGGGCGAGGAGCAGGTCCAGGTTGGCCCGGTCGTCGCCGTGGCGGCCGGCCCAGCGGGCGGAGAAGATGCCGGGCGCGCCGTTCAGGACGTCGACGCACAGGCCCGAGTCGTCGGCGACGGCGGGCAGGCCGGTGGCCTGCGCCAGCGCGTGGGCCTTCAGCAGGGCGTTCTCGGCGAAGGTGACGCCGGTTTCCTTGACGTCGGGGATGTCGGGGTAGGCGTCCGCGCCGACGAGTTCATGGGCGAGCCCTGCGTCGGCGAGGATCGCCGTCAACTCGGTGAGCTTTCCGGCGTTGCGGGTGGCGAGGATCAGGCGGGTCATGGTCGCCAGTATCTCCGAGTCCGGGCCCGGGTCCGGCCCCTGTCCCGTCCCGAGTCCGGCCCTGGCCAAGGTCCTTCCGTCCGGCCCCTGTCCCGTCCCGCGTCGGGCCTCCGGCCAAGGCCCTCAGTCCGGTCCGGTCCCGAGTCGGGCTCCCTGCCAGGTCCCGAGTCCGGCCCCGCCCGGTCCCAGGTCGGCCCCTCCGTCCGGTCCCGAGCCGGGCCCCGCCCGGTCCACCCCGCACCCGTTACGGCGTGCACACCTTCGTCAGTTCGCCCGCCGCGGCCGTGACGGGGCTGATGTCGGGGGTGCTGTCGCCGTTCTTCACGGCCGTACGAACGTTGTCGACGGCCTTGTTGAGGTCGTCGACCGCCTTGTTGACGTCGGCGTTGTCGGTCTTGTCGCCTATCTTGGCGAGGTTGTTCTCTATGGAATTGAGGGACGCGTCGGTCTGCGTCGGGTCGTCCGCCGCGTTCTCGACGGCCTGCTGGAGCGCGGTGACGCTGTCGGCGATCGAGTCGGCGGTCTGCACGCAGTCGAGCGCCTTGCTGACCGCGTCGCAGCCGACGGCCGCCGGCAGGGCGACGAGTGCGGCGACGACGGCGAGTGCGGCGGTACGGCGGCGATTGCGGTGGCGCGCGGCCATGGAACGGTCCCTCCCCGTGGGCATGATGTGGTGCGGCCGCGTCGGCGGACCGCACCGGCCCGCTGCGCGGTCGGCCCGATCCGCCCGAAGGGGCCGGCGGGCGCACGGCTGGACCGTACGCCCGTACCCATAAGAACGCGAAGGCTTAACCCGCGGTTGCCTCACCGGTCGACTCAAGTACCGCGCGCTGGATGGCGGCGAGTTCGTCGCAGCCCGCGACGGCCAGGTCCAGCAGCGCGTTGAGTTCCTTGCGGTCGAAGGGCTCGGCCTCGGCGGTGCCCTGGACCTCGACGAAGCGGCCGTCACCGGTGCACACGACGTTCATGTCGGTGTCGGCCCTGACGTCCTCCTCGTAGCAGAGGTCGAGAAGGGGGACGCCGCCGACGATGCCGACGGAGACCGCCGAGACGGTGCCGATGAGCGGCTTGCGGCCGGCCCTGATCAGCTTCTTGCCCTGGGCCCAGGTGACGGCGTCGGCCAGGGCGACGTACGCGCCGGTGATGGCCGCGGTACGGGTGCCGCCGTCGGCCTGGAGGACGTCGCAGTCGAGGACGATGGTGTTCTCGCCGAGCGCCTTGTAGTCGATGACGGCGCGCAGCGAGCGGCCGATGAGGCGGCTGATCTCGTGGGTGCGGCCGCCGATCTTGCCGCGGACCGATTCGCGGTCGCCGCGGGTGTTGGTGGCGCGGGGCAGCATGGAGTATTCGGCGGTGACCCAGCCCTCGCCGCTGCCCTTGCGCCAGCGCGGGACGCCTTCGGTGACGGAGGCCGTGCAGAAGACCTTGGTGTCGCCGAAGGAGACGAGGACGGAGCCCTCGGCATGCTTGCTCCAGCCACGCTGGATGGTGATGGGGCGCAGCTGTTCGGGGGTGCGGCCGTCGATTCGAGACATGGCGTCGAGCCTATCCGCACAGGCGTGAGGGGCTGCCCGCCGGTGGCGGAAACAGCCCCTCACGGGTGAGCCGGAGTTCTGAAGCGGTGTGCGGCTCGCGGGGGGCCGGGCCGGCTTCAGTGGGTCCCGTCGCTCACATCATGTCTTCGATCTCGCCCGCGATGGGGTCGGCGTCCGTGCCGATGACGACCTGGATGGCGGTTCCCATCCGGACGACTCCGTGCGCGCCGGCGGCCTTCAGGGCGGCTTCGTCCACCAGGTCCGGGTTGGCGACCTCGGTGCGGAGCCGGGTGATGCAGCCTTCGACCTCTTCGATGTTGTCGATGCCGCCGAGCCCGGCGACGATCTTCTCAGCCTTGGTGGCCATGTCCTACTCCCTGATCAGAACCGCTTTGTCGCAGTAACCCACAGTTGGCCCATCTTCGCGAGCGGTCATGTCGTAGGTGCCGAAGGATGGCGTTCACGACAGAGCGACGCGTCGTCAACTGGTCTACACCAGTCAGCGGGCAGTCGCCAAACCGGCCTGGCCCGGAGGACGCCCATGAGTGCCGTCAGCGCCGTCTCACCAGCGCGCGCCCGCTGGAACAAGGTTTTCCAGGGGCTGCAGAAGATGGGCCGCAGCCTGCAGCTGCCGATCGCCGTGCTGCCCGCCGCCGGCATCCTCAACCGGCTGGGTCAGCCGGATGTGTTCGGCGCCGACGGGCTGGGCTGGGACAACCTGTCCAAGGTGATGGGGGCGGCGGGCGGCGCGCTGCTGGACGGTCAGCTCGGGCTGCCGATGCTGTTCTGTGTCGGCGTGGCCATCGGCATGGCGAAGAAGGCGGACGGCTCCACGGCGCTCGCGGCGGTCGTGGGCTTTCTCGTCTACTACAACGTGCTGCGCGCGTTCCCGGAGACCTGTCCGGGCGGGAGCCTCAAGATCAAGCTGGGCTGCCAGCTGGAGGACAACTCCGTCGTGGAGTTCACCTACCAGAACCCAGGGGTTTTCGGCGGGATCGTCATCGGACTGCTGTCGGCGTACTTCTGGAAGCGCTACCACCGGACGAAGCTGGTGGACTGGCTCGGCTTCTTCAACGGGCGGCGCCTGGTGCCGATCATCATGGCGTTCGTGGCCGCCGCGTTCGCCTCGCTGTGCGTGTGGGTCTGGCCGCCGATCGGTACGGCACTGGAGAACTTCAGTGACTGGCTGGTGGGGCTGGGGGCGTGGGGTGCGGGTGTGTTCGGCCTGGCCAACCGGGCGCTGCTGGTGATCGGTCTGCACCAGTTCCTGAACGTGCCCATCTGGTTCCAGTTCGGCAGTTACACCAAGCCGGACGGGCAGGTCGTGCACGGTGACATCAACATGTTCCTGGCGGGCGACCCGAACGCGGGGCAGTTCCTCACGGGCTTCTTCCCGATCATGATGTTCGCGCTGCCGGCGGCAGCGCTGGCGATGACGCACTGCGCGAAGCCGCATCGCCGCAAGGAGATCGGCGGCCTCATGCTCTCGGTCGCCCTGACGTCGTTCGTCACGGGCATCACCGAGCCGATCGAGTACTCGTTCCTGTTCATCGCGCCGCTGCTCTTCGCTGTGCACGCGGTGCTCACCGGCGTTTCGATGGCGGTGACATGGGGGCTCGGGGTGCACGACGGCTTCAGTTTCTCCGCCGGTCTGATCGACTACATCATCAACTGGAACCTGGCGACCAGACCGTGGGCGATCGTGCCGATCGGGCTGGGCTTCGCCGCGGTGTACTACGCGATCTTCCGGTTCGCGATCACGAAGTTCGACCTGAAGACCCCGGGGCGGGAGCCCGAGGAGGACGTGGAGGACACGACCAAGGCGTAGACCTCTGCAAGCTCCGCATGAAGTCGCAGGCCTCCTCGGCCTGGACCGCTCCACGAAGGGCCCCCGGACCAGCCGGTCCGGGGGCCCTTCGTCATGACCGGAACCAGTTGTTCCCGTTATGGCCGAGGCCACAAAATTCGAGGGTTCCTTATCCAGCCTTCACCGTGCTAGAAACAGGTCTACACCACTGAGTGGTGTAGACCACGCGGTGCTGCCCACCCCTGTTTCGCCCTTCCCGTCCCTCGGCAGTGCCAGCACATGGAGGAACTATGAGCACCGCCACCGCATCGGCGGCACCCGCAAAGAAGCGGGGATCCGGCCTGTTCCAGGGCCTGCAGAAAGTCGGCCGCAGCCTGCAGCTGCCGATCGCCGTGCTGCCGGCGGCGGGCATCCTGCTCCGGCTCGGCCAGCAGGACGTGCACGACAAGCTGAACCTGCCCGACAAGGTCACGGCAGTGTTCGCCACGGCCGGTGGCGCGATCTTCGACAACCTCCCGATGCTGTTCTGCATCGGTGTCGCGATCGGCTTCGCCAAGAAGGCGGACGGCTCCACGGCCCTCGCCGCGCTGGTCGGCTTCCTGGTCTACAGCAACGTGCTGAAGGCGTTCCCGGTCACCGAGGCGAAGATCCAGAAGGGCGCGGACATAGCCGCGACCTACAACAACCCCGGCGTCCTCGGCGGCATCGTGATGGGCCTGCTGGCCGCCGTGCTGTGGAAGCGCTACCA
This sequence comes from Streptomyces rhizosphaerihabitans, assembly GCF_025399795.1. Taxonomy (GTDB): domain Bacteria; phylum Actinomycetota; class Actinomycetes; order Streptomycetales; family Streptomycetaceae; genus Streptomyces; species Streptomyces rhizosphaerihabitans. Next base: position 255,793 of record NZ_JAODTZ010000007.1, read on the forward strand.
CCGCAAGCAACTGGTGGACTGGCTCGGCTTCTTCAACGGCCGCCGCCTGGTGCCGATCGTCATGGCCTTCGTCGGTACCGCGATGGGTGTCTTCTTCGGTCTGGTCTGGAAGCCGATCGGCGAGGGAATCTCGAACTTCGGCGAGTGGATCACGGGTCTGGGCGCCGTCGGAGCGGGCCTGTTCGGTCTCATCAACCGTGCACTGATCCCGGTCGGTATGCACCAGTTCGTGAACACCGTCTCCTGGTTCCAGATCGGCGACTTCAAGAACTCGGCCGGCCAGGTCGTCCACGGCGATCTCAACCGGTTCTTCGCCGGTGACCCGACCGCCGGCCAGTTCATGTCGGGCTTCTTCCCGATCATGATGTTCGGCCTCCCGGCCGCCGCGCTCGCCATCGCGCACTGCGCCCGTCCCGAGCGCCGCAAGGCCGTGCTGGGCATGATGGTCTCGCTCGCGCTGACCTCCTTCGTGACCGGTGTGACCGAGCCGATCGAGTTCTCGTTCATGTTCATCGCGCCGGTGCTCTACGCGATCCACGCGATCCTGACCGCGCTGTCCATGGCGATCACCTGGGCGCTCGGGGTCCACGCGGGCTTCACCTTCTCCGCGGGAGCCATCGACTACGCGCTCAACTGGAACCTGGCGACCAAGCCATGGCTGATCATCCCCATCGGCCTGGTCTTCGCGGCGGTCTACTACTTCGTCTTCCGCTTCGCGATCGTCAAGTTCAACCTCGCCACCCCGGGCCGTGAGCCCGAGGAGGAGATCGAGGACCTCACGAAGGCGTGAGCCGTCCATCCATACGAACGAAGGCCCCCGGAACCGCCTGGTTCCGGGGGCCTTCGTGTGCGCGGACGGCGTCAGATCTCGTACACAGCCCCCGGCGCCGCCAGCTCCACCGGACCGGTGTACGCCGAGCTGGCGTCCGTCAGGTTGGTCTGGGCGTCCGTCCACGGGGGGATGTGGGTGAGGACGAGGCGGCGGGCGCCGGCGCGGGCGGCGGTCTGGCCGGCCTCGAGGCCGTTGAGGTGGAGGCCGGGGATGCTCTCCTTGCCGTGGGTGAACGCGGCCTCGCACAGGAACAGGTCCGTGTCGCGGGCGAGTTCGTCCAGCGTCCCGGTCACCCCGCTGTCCCCGGAGTACGTCAGTGAACTTCCGCCGTGCTCCACCCGGATGCCGTACGCCTCGACGGGGTGGCTCACCCGCTCCGTGTGCACGGTGAACGGGCCGACCTCGAACGTGCCCGGCTTGACGGTGTGGAAGTCGAAGACCTCGCTCATCGAGGACGCGGACGGCGTGTCGGCGTAGGCCGTGGTCAGGCGGTGCTCCGTTCCCTCGGGTCCGTAGACGGGGATCGGGTCGCAGCGGCCGCCGTCGTGGCGGTAGTAGCGCGCCACGAAGTACGCGCACATGTCGATGCAGTGGTCGGCGTGCAGATGACTGAGGAAGATCGCGTCGAGGTCGTAGAGACCGCAGTGGCGCTGCAGCTCGCCCAGGGCACCGTTGCCCATGTCGAGAAGCAGCCGGAAGTCGTCGGCCTCTACGAGGTAGCTCGAGCAGGCCGATTCCGCGGACGGGAACGACCCCGAGCAGCCGACGACGGTGAGCTTCATAAGAGCTGGAACCTCCGCGCTGGCAGGACGTGCAGAGAGAGTAGATGCGGGGTGCAGGTACTCGGTTGCAGATACGGGAACGGGGGTCGTGCGGTCCATCGAGCGTAAGGCGCAAAAGGGCCGGTCGCTCCTCCGCCAGGGGCTGTTGTGGGCGAACTCACCTGTGGTGTCACCGGTTCGGATGGACCTTGGGGCGCCTGGGGTCCGCGCAGGGCGGGCGGGGGCACATGCGCGCCGGTACCTTCTACGCTATGGACACGTCCTGGTGGCTCGCGTTGGCGGCGGTGGTACTGCTCGCGCTGGTCGCGACGCTGG